>CAVRDD010000020.1:0-19547 GCA_963719715.1 uncultured beta proteobacterium | reverse complement strand
AAAGGGGTCAGACACGATTATTTGTGCATCGACTGATCTCGATGGGCGCTGGTTACTCTGAAAGAAGGCTCTTTTCGGCAGCCTTCGCCTTTCGCCCAACGCCCTTCGGCCGCTCTACGCCCACGGTCCGTGCCGGTGAAAGCGTTTGGGAGTCAACATACGCATCGAGCAGGCGGCGAATCATGCGCTGGTACTGCGTGCGATGCTTCGCGGCCTCGGACTTGAAGAACTCGATGGTCTTCCTGCTCAAAGCCAAGGTCACTTTCACGCCTTCTTCACGAAAGGCCAGTTCCGCCGGTGAGGGCAGAAAGTCCGGGATTACCTGAGCCTTGCCAAGTGGTTCATCGGTGTACTTGATTCTCGTGCTCATAGATGGTCTTCCCTCTGCGCCAATAGCCGGCGCCGATGATTCGAATGACAGAGCCACGGTAGGTAAACCGCACCGTTAGCACACCACCGTCCACCTCGCCGAAGCAGTAGAACCGTTCTTCGACTTCGCTGTGGGTGAGGTCCCTGGCAATCACGCGATGCGGGTCGGCAAACGCGTATTGGGCACGGGAGAACGAAATCCCGTGCTTCCGCTGATTCGCCGCATCCTTTTCGGGGTCCCAATCGAAGCGAGTGGTCGCCACCGCGCAAGACTAGCACCTGGCCATAAGAAAAGCCATACGGCAATATGGCACTTCCCCAGTCGTTCTCGGATGAGATCAACGCATCTCCCTCAATGCGCCCGCTCCCAGTTCGGGCCGACCCCCACCTCGGCCGGAATCGGCACCGCAAGCTCGGCGACGCCGCTCATGAGCGCGGGCAGTTCCGTCTTCACGGCCTCCACCTCGCCCTCGGGCACTTCCAGCACGAGCTCGTCGTGCACCGAGGCGCGGCCGCGCGGCAGGCCGCGTGTGGAGTCGAAACGGGGTGAGGCCGCGCTACCGGGGCAAACGAGGCTGCATTTCTCCGAACAATTGAGCCTGGCTCCTTTGCCACTTTTCCCACCTTTCACAGTTTGGACGCCACATTGCTATCGGAAACAAGAGCCTCGCTGCCTATTCCCTGCTTGCGCCCTTCACCGTCCAGTTCCAACGGCCGGATAATCCCGCGTCACTCGATCGAGCAGATCGTCCGCCAGTTCCACGAATTCCCCATCGCTGCCGGTCTCGATCAGCCGGTCTATCCGCAGCGACGCGAGCCCGTGCACCATCGCCCAGCAGCGCAGCGTCAGACGCTCGAGCTCCTCTGAGCCCTTCGGAGCGTGGGGCGCCATGCGCATGACCGCGGTGCGCAGCGTGTCGTACGTCGCGCCAGCCGCCGCCCCGAGTTCCGGATACTTTGACTTGTCCACTCGCTGCGCTCCGAACATGAGCCGGTAGAGCTCCGGTTCGGCGACCGCGAAGCGCACGTAGGCGCTGCCGATCGCCCGCACCGCCGTTTTCGGCTGGCGCCGCGCTGCCGCAGCCGCGGCTCCTGCCATGCTTTCGCGCAGACGATCGAAGCCGATCCGCGCCAGTTGCGCGAGGAGCGCCTCGCGGTCGGCGAAGTGGCGATACGCGGCCGACGGCGACACGCCGATCTCTTCGGCCAGCGCGCGCACGCTCAGGCTCTCCGGGCCCACCGTACGCAATGCGGCGAGCGCGTGCTCGACCAACGCATTGCGCAGGTCGCCGTGGTGATACGCGCCGCGCGACTTCAGGGTCGATTTCCGTTCCATGAATCGAATTCTAGTTCACTTCGAAAGAATAATGTGAATAGTGTTGACATCAACTCTCGGTCGGTGCTTCAATGTGATCGCTGCCTACATAGTACTGGCCAACCGAAGACTAAAGATGCCCGGCCTTGCGAAAGTGCAGCACTTGTAAATCCACCCACTACAACGAACGGAGATCGATCATGAAACCTCGCAACATTCTCGAACTGAAAGGAACGGTAGCCTTAAGTGCGCTGGCGCTGGCTCTCTCCGCTCTGCCGGCTGTGGCCGCGGAGCAGGATGGGCACGAGTTCGTCCGCGACTCGATCCGCAATACCTGGACGCCCACCGCGGTCGCCTCACCCACCGAAGGGAAGACGGATGCGCATGAACGTGGCCGAATCACAATCCTCGGCGCACCGAAGTCCCGGAGCGCGGAACGGGTGGCGAGCACGACTGACGGCCCGCGCGTCGGTGCACAAGAGCAGGCGCGCCGCCTGCTGCTCGCGCAGCCGGTAGTGGCGACGACCGAACGTGCTCGCTCCGGTTCGTGACACGGTCGGAAGGCGCATCGGCCGTCATGCATGAAAGGGGGTGCCGCAAGGCGCCCCCTGTCCTACCGGGGCGTTCGACATGAACGGCGCAGGTAGCTTTCTCACGACTATGGAGCGCACGTCATGAACATCACCAGCATCCTAGTGCTGCTTCTGGCTCTCGCGGTGGGACCGGTTCTCATCTCCCTGATCGTGGAAGCGATGCGGCCAGCCGTGCCTGCTCCTGAGAGCCTCGCTCTGGGCCCCCGACATTCCCATTCGGTACCAGAAGGTCCACGGTTACCGACTGCGGTACATCAGGACCGGCGAGGGTCCACCGCTTTTGCTGTTGCACACCCTGCGCACGCAGCTCGACATCTTTCAGAAGATCATCCCTGGGCTCGCCACACGCTTCACGGTCTACGCCCTGGACTATCCCGGACACGGTTATTCCGATATCCCCAAGGCGGACTACGAGCCCAAGCTGTTCGTCGATGCGGTTGCCGGCTTTCTCGATGCGTTGGATATTCGCGATGCCATGGTCGTGGGAGTCTCCATCGGCGGCACGATTCCCCTGCTGCTCGCGGCCCAGCACAACCCGCGCGTAAAGAAGGTCGTCTCGATCAATCCCTACGACTACGCCAAAGGACGTGGGGTGCGGCGGGCGTCGTTGGTCGCCAACGTCGTGTGTGGACTCGCGCTCGTCCCGGTCGTGGGTGAAACCGTCATGCGCTTGCGCAATCGACTGGTCGAAAGGGCAATCTTCAACGGCGGTGTCGCGAAGCCTTCCGCAATTCCGCCGCATCTCATGGAAGAGCTTTTCCTCGCGGGCTTGAGGCCTGGTCACTACAGAGCGTTCCTGAGCCTGCTGCGCAACGCCCACAAATGGGAAGACGCGCATGCGCACTACCAGGACATCCAGATGCCCGTATTGCTCGTGTATGGAGAGAGCGACTGGTCAACGCCCGGAGAACGCAAGGCAACACGGGAGCACATTCCCGGCTCCAGGGTCGAGACGGTTGCCGGCGGAAAGCACTTTCTTTCGCTCGACCGGCCCCGTGAGGTCGAGCGACTGATCATTGAGTTTGGCAGCGAGGCGCGTCCTGGTGTCGAGAGCTTGAAAAAGCTCGACGCGCCTCACGTCACCCCACCCAGTGCCGCGCGTTGCGGAACATCCTGAGCCAGGGTCCGCCCTCGCCCCAGTCCTCGGGATGCCATGAGTTCTGCACCGTAAGGAACACGCGCTCGGGATGCGGCATGAGGATCGTGAAGCGTCCATCGGCCGTGGTGAGACCCGTAATCCCCTTCGGCGAACCGTTCGGATTCAGCGGATAGGTCTCGGTCGGCGCGCCGCGATTGTCGACGTAGCGCAGGGCAACCAGCGCCTGCGACATCTTGTCGGCGCTGGCGAACTCGGCGTAGCCCTCGCCGTGCGCGACCGGTATCGGCAGGCGGCTGCCGGCCATGCCGGCGAAGAAGAGCGATGGCGAATCCTGCACTTCGACGGTGACGAAGCGCGCCTCGAACTGCTCGGACCGATTGCGCACGAAGTGCGGCCACGCCGAGGTTCCGGGAATGATCTCGTGCAGGTTGCTCATCATCTGGCAGCCGTTGCAGACGCCGAGCGCGAACGTGTCCTCGCGCGTGAAGAAGCCCTCGAACTCGTCTCGTGCGCGCGGATTGAACAGGATCGACTTGGCCCAGCCTTCCCCTGCGCCGAGCACGTCGCCGTAGGAGAAACCGCCGCACGCCGCGATGCCGACGAAATCCTCCAGCGACAGGCGACCGGCGATGATGTCGCTCATGTGCACGTCAACAGTGGCGAAGCCGGCGCGATCGAATGCCGCTGCCATCTCTACCTGACCGTTCACACCCTGCTCGCGCAGGATCGCCACCCGCGGCCGCGCGCCGGAAGCAAGGTAGAAGGCGGCAACGTTCTCCTGCGGGTCGAAGGTGAGGCGGTCCTGGATACCGGGATCAGTCTCGTCGAGGATGCGGTCGTGCTCCTCCTGTGCGCAGGCAGGATGATCGCGTAGCCGCTGCATGTGATAGGTGGTGGCGGACCAGATGCGCTGCAGGTCGCGCCGCCGCTCCGCGAGGAACGGCTTGTCCGCAAGCCGGATCTCCAGCATTCCTTCGGCATTCGCCGAGCCGAGATCGTGCACCGCCTTGTCCAGCCCGGCTTTGGCGAAGACCTCGCGCACCGCGGGCGCGTCGTCCTCCTGCACCTGGATGACGGCGCCGAGTTCTTCGGCGAAGAGCGCTGCGATCGCTTCCTTGCGTGAGCGCGCGACCGATTCGAGATCGATCGTCGCGCCGCAGTGCCCGGCGAATACCATCTCGCACAGGGTGACGAAGAGCCCGCCGTCGGAGCGATCATGGTAGGCGAGGATGCGGCCGCCGCGGTGCAATTGCTGGATCACCGCGAAGAACGCGCGCAGGGCGTCGGGTTCGTCGACGTCGGGCGTCGCATCGCCGACCTGCCGGTAGACCTGCGCGAGCGCCGACCCGCCGAGGCGATTGCGGCCGAAGCCGAGATCGACCAGCAGCAGACGCGTCGCACCCCGGTCGAGGCGCAGACGTGGCGTGAGCGTGAAGCGCGCATCCTCAACCGGCGCGAAGGCCGAGACGACCAACGACAGCGGCGAGGTCACGGCCTTTTCGAGATCGCCGTCGCGCCATGCCGTGCGCATCGACATCGAATCCTTGCCGACCGGGATGCTGAGGCCGAGCTTCGGGCACAGGTCGAGCGCCACCGCGCGCGACGGTGTCGAACAGCGCCGCGTCCTCGCCGCCGTACCCGGCTGCCGCCATCCAGTTCGCCGAGAGCTTGACGTCGCCGATGTCGCGAATGGCCGCCGCCGCGATGTTGGTGATCGCCTCGCCGACCGCCATGCGCCCCGACGCCGGTGCGTCGACGAGCGCGAGCGGCGTGCGCTCGCCGATGCGCCATCGCCTCGCCGCGATGGGTGTGATAGCCCATCAGCGTGACCGCGACATCCGCCACCGGCACCTGCCACGGACCGACCATCTGGTCGCGCGCCGTGAGGCCGCCGACGGTGCGATCGCCGATGCTGATGAGGAATGTCTTGTCCGCGACGCCGGGCAGCCGCAGCACCCGATGCGCGGCATCCTTCACGTTGAGTTCCGCCCACCGGAACGGCGTCAGCGCGGTGTGCCCGCGACGCACGTCGCGCGTCATCCGCGGTGGCTTGCCCAGCAGCACTTCGAGCGTCATGTCGACCGGACGATTGCCGAAGAGGGGATCGGCACCACCAGCAGCCCGTCGTCGCTCGCCTCTCCGACGACTGCATAAGGGCAGCGCTCGCGCGCGCACAGCGCGTCGAAGGCGGCCAGCGTCTCCGGCGCAATCGCCAGCACGTAGCGCTCCTGCGCCTCGTTGCACCAGATCTGCACCGGGCTCATGCCCGGCTCTTCGGAGGGCACCTTGCGCAGATCGATGTGCGCACCGCGGCCGGCGCCATGAGCCAGTTCGGGCAGCGCATTCGACAGGCCGCCGGCGCCGACATCGTGAATCGACAGGATGGGATTGGCTTCGCCCAGCGCCCAGCAACGGTCGATCACCTCCTGAGCGCGCCGCTGGATCTCCGCATTGCCCCGCTGCACCGAGTCGAAATCGAGATCCTCCTTGTTCGATCCCGCGTCCATGCTCGATGCCGCGCCGCCGCCCATGCCGATCAGCAGGCCCGGACCGCCGAGCTGGACCAGCAATGCACCGGCCGGAATGTCGCACTTGTGGGAATGGATGCCGGCGATGTTGCCAAGTCCGCCGGCGAGCATGATCGGCTTGTGATAGCCGCGCACCTCGCCCGCCACGTCCTCCTCGAAGGTGCGGAAGTAACCCGGCGAGATTCGGGCGGCCGAACTCGTTGTTGAACGCCGCGCCGCCCAGAGGGCCGTCAAGCATGATCTGCAGCGCCGAGGAGATGCGATCGGGACGTCCGTAACCCTGCGCCTCGCTCCCCTCCCACGGCTGGACGAAGCCTGGGATGCGCAGATTGGAGACCGAGAAGCCGGTGAGCCCCGCTTTCGGTTTGGCACCGCGCCCGGTCGCACCTTCGTCGCGGATCTCGCCGCCTGCACCCGTCGCGGCACCGGGGAACGGTGAAATCGCCGGTCGGATGGTTGTGCGTCTCCACCTTCATGAGAATGTGGGTCCGCTCCCCCGCGTAGCCGTAACGGCCATCGGCGCGCGGATAGAAACGCTCGATCGTCGCCCCCTCCATCACCGCCGCGTTGTCGGAATAGGCCACCACCGTGCCCTGCGGGATGCCGGCGGTGCGTGCTCGCGGATCATGCCGAAGAGTGAGATCGTCTGTGGCACGCCGTCGATGATCCAGTCGGCATTGAAGATCTTGTGCCGGCAGTGCTCGGAATTCGCCTGCGCGAACATCATGAGCTCGGCATCGGTCGGATTGCGCCCGATGCGGCTGAAATTCTCCAGCAGATACTCGATCTCATCCGCCGACAGCGCGAGCCCCATCTCCTGATTCGCGCGAACCAGCGCGGCACGCCCTCCCCCCAGCACGTCGACCGTCGCGAGCGGCGCCGGTGCAACCTCGTGAAATATCTGCGCCGCGTCCTCGAAGCGGTCGAGAACTGTCTCCGTCATGCGATCGCAGAGAGCAGTTGCGACGGCGCCGCGCTGCGCGGCATCCAGAGGCTGCGCACGCGCGGTGACGATGGTGTAGGCGATGCCGCGCTCGATGCGCCGGATCGCATCCAGACCACAGTGGCGAGCGATGTCGGTCGCCTTCGACGACCAGGGTGAGAGTGTGCCGAGCCGTGGCACGACGAGGAGCAGATCTCCCTCGTGCGCACTGTCGTCGGTGTGCGGACCGTAGGTAAGGATGCGTGCGAGGACGTGCTTCTCGTGGCTGGAGAGCGCCCGCGTCACCTTCACGAAATGCCGGAAGCGCGCGTCGATGTGCGTCACCGTCGGCACCGCGGAGCACACGGCGGCGAGCAGTTTGGCGAGGCGAAAGTCGGAAAGCGCCCGGCGGCCGGGCAACTGGAGGAGCTGGGGCATGGCAGACAGCTTATCCGGGCGAAGCGCAATTATACCTGCGAGTGGGGCGTCCCTATTTCCGTATACACTTCGACGCGAAGATGACCCTGTCCACAGACGATTTCACGCCGATTTACCTCACCCGCGAGATCCGCGAGATCGAGCAGGCGGCGCTGACGCTGCCCGGGCCGCCGGAGCTGATGGAGCGCGCCGGGCTCGCTGCGGCCGAGATCGCGCGCGACCTCCTCCCCGCTGGCGGCTACTCGGTGCTCGTGCTCGCCGGGCCGGGCAACAACGGCGGTGATGCGTTCGTCATCGCACGTCAACTGCGCGGCTGGTGGTTCGACGTTACCGTCGT
This sequence comes from uncultured beta proteobacterium, assembly GCA_963719715.1. Lineage (GTDB taxonomy): Bacteria > Pseudomonadota > Gammaproteobacteria > Burkholderiales > JAEUMW01 > JAEUMW01. The sequence goes on along the minus strand of CAVRDD010000020.1, from coordinate 11,946 downwards.
CTTTCAGGGCGACGCAGGCGAAGCTCTCCGCCGACGCAAACCGCGCATTCGACGCATGGCGCGAGACCGGTGGCGCGACCGAGACGGTGATTCCGGGGCGCAGGCGCTGGGACTTGGTTATCGATGGGCTCTTCGGCATAGGACTGCAGCGCGATCTCGGCGGTGCCTACCTGGATGCGGTGCGCCTGGTGAACGCGCAGTCGGCGCCGGTGCTCGCGGTCGACATCCCGAGCGGCCTCGAGTCGGATACCGGTCGCATCCTCGGCGAAGCGGTTCGGGCGGCCCACACCGTCACCTTCATCGGCCTCAAGCCGGGCCTTCTCACCCGCGACGGCCCCGATTGCTGCGGCACCTTGCACATACACACACTCGATCTCGACACGGTCGCAATGCGGCCGCCGTGCGCGTGGCTGGTGAACGAGACGATCCTGCCGTCGACACTGCCGCCGCGTCTGCGCAACAGCCATAAGGGTAGCTTCGGCGAAGTCGGCATAATCGGCGGCGCAGAGGGCATGGTGGGGGCCGCCCTGCTGGCGGGCCGTGCCGCGCTGCGCATCGGCGCGGGCCGTGTCTACTGCGGTCTACTGGCGACTGACCGGCCGCGCGTCGACTTCGCGCAACCAGAGCTCATGCTGCGCGACGCGCCCTTCCCCCTGGAGCCCGGCCACGCGAGTGTGCTCGTCTGCGGGCCCGGCCTCGGCACCTCGCCCAGCGCTGTGGATCTCGTGCGGCGCGCGCTGGATTCAACTCTGCCGCTGCTGCTCGATGCCGATGCGCTGAACATCATTGCGCACGACGCCGCGCTGCAGAGCGCGCTCGCCAGCGCGTGAAGCGCCCAGCGTGATCACGCCGCATCCGGCCGAAGCCGCGCGGCTGCTCGGCAAGGGCACGGACGAGATTCAGGCAGACCGGGTCGCCGCCGCCAACGCGCTCTCCACACGCTTTCAAGTGGCAGCCGTGCTCAAGGGTGCCGGCTCCGTCTGCGCGTTTTCTGATGGCACGTGGTACATCAATCCGAGCGGCAATCCGGGCATGGCCGCGGCCGGCATGGGAGACGTGCTGTCGGGGCTCATCGGCGGCCTGCTCGCGCAGGGTGCCGACGCGCGCTCCGCCACACTGTGCGGCGTCTATCTGCACGGCGCCGCGGCCGACGCCTGCGTCGCCCAGGGCACCGGCCCGGCCGGCCTTACCGCCTCGGAGGTGACGGACGCAGCGCGGATGCTTTTCAACCGCGCGCGGACTGCGACTTCACGTGGTGTCGAAAGTAACGCTCGACTTGACGTGAAATAGCGAGAGCTTCTCGGTCTTGAGCAGCGCCAGCAGACGCTCGACCTGCACTTCGGTCGCAATGAACTCGACCATCACGGGCACTTCGCCAGCAAGCTCGAAGAATCCTTGTTCCTTGAGATCGCCATGGCGCCCATAACCGGCAATTGCGCGAAATGCCGAACCGCCGCGGATGCCGAGGCCGCGCGCCTGCTCCAGGAGCCATTCGTACAGCAGCTCACCGCGGTGTTTCTCCCGCTCGGCGACATAGACGCGAAAACAAGCTCCCCTCATGCAGCCTCTCTATGCTTGAAACCACCGGACCATCCAGATGCCGGCCACGGTCGCCGCCAGTGAGCCCAGCAGATGCACGCCGATGTGGGTAAGCCCCCAGCCGTACTGGCCGCGGGCGAGCAGCGTGACCGCTTCCGCGGAGAACGTGGAAAAGGTGGTGAGCGCGCCGAGAAAGCCGGTGATGACGAAAAGGCGCGCCTCGGTCGGGATCGACGCGTGGCGCGCGAAATATTCGATGGCCACGCCGATGATGAAACCGCCGACGATGTTCGCCACCAGCGTGCCCAACGGGAACGTCGGAAAAACTGGATTCAGTGCAGCACCGAGCCCCCAGCGCAGCCAGGCACCCAGCACGGCCCCCAATCCGACCGCCAGGAACCCGCTCCAGCCCAATCGCAATCACCCTCCGTGCGTAAGGATATAGGTTCTCGGGGGTACGGGCAAAACCGCGGTGGACCGGATTCGGGGCAGCGATCCTCGGCCGGTATCAGGGATGCAACCCTCGGCGTACGGACGGAAGCGATTCAGAGGGCAGCCATTTGTGCGCAACGCGGGCGGCGTTGCCATTGCACCCGTGCGTTCATCTTGCTAGCGTTCACGCATGGAGATGAAGAATGCGGTCAAGGCGCTCGGTGCGCTCGCTCAGGACTCTCGGCTCACGATATTCCGCATGCTGGTAGAGGCCGGGCCGGAAGGCATGACCCCCGGCGTCATTGGCGAGCGCACGGGCATTCCTCCGGCAACGCTGTCTTTTCACCTGAAGGAGCTCGCCAACGCCGGGCTGATCTCTTCCTCCCCGGAAGGCCGCTTCATCTTGTATGCGGCGCGCTTCGACCAGATGGCGGAGCTGCTCGATTTCCTCACACACGACTGCTGCGGCGGTCATCCAGAGCTCTGCATGCCGGCTGCCGTATCGGTGCCGGTGCCCAAACCAAGACCCAAGGCGAAACGGTAAGGCCAGCGATACAAAGAACGAAGCGCCCCGCGGGGCGCTTCGCTGCACGTCGCTCGGGACCGCCGGATCACACCCGATCGTAGCGGCGGCTCTTGAAGCTGATCGAGCGCACGAAGTCCTCCTGGCTGCCAACGCGCCGCACGTTCGCCCACGTCCCCTTGTAGTAGGGAATGATGTTGCGGTCCACCCAGTTCGTGGTCACGTCGCCCTGCACGCCGTTGCCGTACCCGAATTGCATGAAGGTATGGCCGGTCTTGATGTCCGGCTCCGGATACGCGAGCGCGAAGGTCGAGCCGTAGTCGTTGAAGACCTCAACCACGTCGCCCGCCTTCACCCCCAGCCCGGCGGCGTCCTGCGGGTTCAGCTCGATGATCGACATGGGATAGCGCCCGCGCACGTACGAGTTGTAGCGATCGTGGTAGCCGGTCTGCCACACCTCGTTGATCCGACCGTTGTTGATCCAGAAGCGGTACTTCGCCTTCTGCTCGGCCACCGGCTTCGGCAGGCCGGGCCAGGGCGAGGGCAGAAACTTGGCCTTGCCGTCAGGCGTGTCGAACTTGCCATCCATGTAAAGCATTTCGGTGCCCATCAGCTTGCCATCCTTGTATTCCTTGATCGGCAGTTGCACGCCGTTGTTGCCCATCAGGATGGGCCGAGCGGCCTCGTGTTCAACTGCTTCGACCACGGTGGTGCAGGCGGCGGTTTCGAGAACACCCGGGGCAGCGGCAAGCTGATGTTCACCGCGCTGCAGACGCCGATGGTGCGCATCCACAATCGACCCGCGTACTCGAGCACGATCTGCGGCAGATTCTCCGTGGCCTGCCCGCAGATCATTTGTCCGCCGAGCTCCGCGTCGAAGGTGCTGAAGTGACACGGGCATTTGAAGCAGCGCGACTTGGTGTCGTAGCTGACCGGACAGCCCATGTGCGTGCACAGGATGCTGTAGGCCACGATGTCCCGGTTGGGTCCGACGCCGCCCGCGACCGGCCGGCCCATCTTGATGGCGACGCAGGGTGACGACGCATCCGGGAACGCGAAGTTCACGGGCGTGTTGTCCTGCATCTTCGCCGCGGCGCCGACGGGCGTGCGCGGATACGGCAAGACGGTCCTGCCGGCGTCGGCCGTCGCCGGCGCCGATGAAGCAGGGCTGACCGCGAGCCCGGCCCCGGCAGCGATGCCGCCGCCCACCTTGAAGAACTGCCTGCGAGTGATGCGACCGCTCATGGGTCCCATCCTCCTCTCCGTTGGTGAAGCCTGATCCCCCAGCATCGACAACGCTCTGACGTCGCTTGTTCTTTTCGCCAAGTCTCACGCCGCGCAGAGCGTCGCCCCCTTGAGCTTGGCACCCCTGTCCATCGAAGGGTCGGGGGCAAGGCAGGCCGGGTTCGATCGGGACGACTCAAACTATAGGCCATTTCGAGCACTGTGGAAGCATTGAACGCCTCCCTAAAGCCACGTGGCAAAACGTCGTTGGGCCCGATATCGACTTTCCAGGCTCTCGCCCGAAGTGGACCGATTGAATAGCAATGGGGAACCTCGTGGGGAGAACGGCTGCAAAAGCCATTTCGAGCACGGCCTACGCCATGCTATGCCCGATTGCTTGGCGGTCTGGTAACCTTTCCGTATTGTTAGAAACATAAAATAGTAGAATGCTGTAAGACTCGTCCGCCTCATTGCCGAAAACCGCCGCGGCGCCCACTCTGAACCTGTTCTCAACGAGATAATATGAATGAGCACAAATATGCCAATCAATATTCTGTTCCTATGCACGGGCAACTCCTGCCGCTCGGTCCTGGCTGAGGCGACGTTCAACTATCTCGCCCCAACCGAGTGGCAAGCGTTGAGCGCGGGCAGCCAGCCCACGGGGAAGATCCATCCGCGATCATTGGCCTTGCTCGCACGTGAAGGTATCCCCACGGAAGGCCTTCACAGCAAGTCCTGGGATGCGCTTCCCGTTACGCCTGACATCGTGATCACGGTCTGCGCCAGCGCCGCCGGCGAAACGTGCCCGGCGTACTTGGGGCCTGCGGTTCGCGCCCACTGGGGCGTGGAAGATCCGGCCCATGCGACCGGCACCGACAAGGAAATCGACGCCGCATTCGAGCACACCTACCGCGTTCTGCGCGCGCAGGATCGAGGCTTTTCTTGCCTTGCCGCTGGATGAGCTGAAGCGGGATCGCAACCGCCTGAAGGTCGAGCTCGACCGCATCGGTAGTCTGTCGGCTTGATTGATTCTTCTATCCTGATGGAGAAATCCGAATGTCAAAGATGCATGTTTTTGATCCCGCCTTGTGCTGTAGCTCCGGGGTCTGCGGCGTAGAGGTGGACCAGGCGCTGGTCACCTTCGCCGCCGACGTCGACTGGCTCAAGTCGCAGGGGGCGACGGTCGAGCGCGTCAATCTCGCCCAGCAACCTCAGGCGTTCGCCGAGCACGCGGCGATCTGTCAATTGCTGCAGGCGCAGGGAGAGCAAGCGCTGCCCGTGATCCTGGTCGACGGCGACCTGAAGTCGAGCGGCCGCTACCCGTCGCGCGACGAACTCGCGCAGTGGACGGGCCTCCTGTCGGCGACTTCGCTCTTTACCGAACGGGTGGCGACGTTGGTGGCCATCGGCGCTGCGATCGCGTCGAACTGCGAGCAGTGCTTCCGAATCCACTACGACAAGGCACGTAAGCTCGGCGTCGCCGACGCCGATGTGCGCCGCGCCGTTGACCTTGCCCAGCAGGTCAAGGAAGCGCCGGCCCGCGCGGTGTTGAACCTAGCCCATCGGTGCTTCGACAAGAAGGATACGCTGAGCGCCGTCAGCGTAGTACCGGCCGGTACACCGCGGAATCAAGACTCCTGCTGCGCCCCGACACCGGAAGCGGCGGGCGCCGCGAACTGCTGCTGAGTGTTGCCAGACAACGCAAGGATGTCCTTTGAAATCCATCGCGAATTCGCCCCGCTACCTGTTCTTCACCGGAAAAGGCGGCGTCGGCAAGACCTCGCTCGCCTGCGCCACGGCCGTCCGCCTCGCGGACGAGGGCAGGCGCGTCCTGTTGGTGAGCACCGACCCGGCTTCCAACGTCGGACAGGTCTTCGGCGTTGCGATCGGTAACCGCATCACGGCCATCACCGCAGTTCCAGGCCTCTCGGCGCTGGAGATCGATCCGCCCGCAGCCGCACAGGCCTATCGCGACCGCATCGTCGGCCCCGTGCGCGGCGTGCTGCCGGATGATGTGGTCAAAGGCATCGAGGAACAACTGTCCGGCGCCTGCACGACCGAAATTGCCGCTTTCGATGAGTTCACTGCTCTGCTGACCGACAGCAGCTTGACCGATGGTTTCGATCACATCGTGTTCGACACTGCGCCGACCGGCCACACGATTCGACTGCTGCAGCTGCCGGGAGCGTGGAGCGGCTTCCTCGACAGCGGCCAGGGTGATGCCTCGTGTCTTGGTCCGCTCGCCGGACTGGAGAAGCAGCGCGCGCAGTACAAGGCCGCCGTCGATGCCCTGGCCGATCCGGCCCGCACCCGGCTCGTGCTCGTGGCGCGAGCGCAAGGCGCAGCCCTGCAGGAAGTTGCGCGGACCCAGCAGGAACTCGCCGCGATCGGCCTGACACGCCAGCACCTGGTGATCAACGGCGCAGTGCCCGCAACCGAAGCGAAAGGCGATCCGCTGGCCGGGGCGATCGTCGCGCGGGAACAGGCGGCATTTGCGTGACCTGCCGGCGGACCTGCGCAATCTGCCGCTCGACACCGTGCCGTTGATGCCGTTCAACCTCGTCGGGCTGCAAGCCCTGCGCGAGCTGCTCGCGCCGTCTGGGCCTGCGTTGGAAGCTGTGCAGCCGCTACCTGAGCTCGATCTTCCGCCGCTGGCTGGACTGGTCGCTGAAATCGAATGCGACGGACATGGCCTGGTGATGGTGATGGGCAAGGGCGGTGTAGGCAAGACCACGCTGGCGGCTGCGATCGCGGTCGACCTGGCGCAGCGCGGCCACCTCGTGCACCTGACCACGACCGACCCCGCGGCGCATCTCGCGCAGACGCTGGACGGCGCCGTCGAGGGGCTGAAGCTCACTCGCATCGATCCAGCGGCCGAAACCGAGCGCTACCGCGCGCAAGTGATGGCAAGCAAGGGCAAGGACCTCGATGCACAAGGGCGGGCGCTGCTGGAGGAAGACCTGCGGTCGCCATGCACCGAAGAGATCGCGGTATTCCAGGCGTTCTCGCGCATCATCCGCGAGGCCGACAGGTCGTTCGTCGTCATGGACACGGCGCCGACCGGGCACACACTGCTGCTGATCGACGCGACCGGCGCCTACCACCGTGACGTCGCCCGGCAGTTCAGTGCGTCGGGACGGCACTTCAAAACGCCGATGATGCAGTTGCAGGATCCCAGGCAGACCAAGGTCCTGATCGCCACGCTTGCGGAGGCAACGCCCGTTCTGGAGGCCGCCGGGCTGGAGACCGACCTGCGGCGCGCCGGCGTCGAGCCGTGGGCATGGGTGATCAACGCGAGCCTTGCGATGGCGCGGCCGTCGGCGCCGCTGCTGTGCCGACGTGCGCAGGGCGAGTTGGTGCAGATCGAGGCCGTGCAGCAGCACGCCTCGAGGTTCGCGGTCATCCCTCTGCTGGCCGAGGAACCGGTGGGCGCGGAGCGCCTGCTGCAGCTGGTTCAACCTGAGTCGGCGCTCGCAGCCACGACCTCTGATTCACTTCTGCGAAGTCCCCGCCATGTCCGCATCGATCCGAAGTCATCGCCCAAGCGCCCTGCCGCTGCTCCGCTGAGTTTCTTCGAGCGCTACCTGACCCTATGGGTCGCGATCTGCATCGTCGTCGGGATCGTGCTCGGACAGATTCTCCCGGGGCCGGTGCAGGCGATCGGCGGCATGGAGTTCGCCAAGGTCAACCTGCCGGTCGGAATCCTGATCTGGGTGATGATCATCCCGATGCTGCTGAAGATCGACTTCGGCGCTCTCGGCCAGGTCCGTCAGCATGTGCGCGGCATCGGCGTGACGCTCTTCATCAACTGGGCGGTGAAGCCGTTCTCGATGGCGCTGCTGGCCTGGATTTTCATCCGTCAAGTCTTCGCGCCTTACCTGCCTGCCGATCAGCTCGACAGCTATGTCGCCGGGTTGATCCTGCTGGCCGCCGCGCCCTGCACTGCAATGGTGTTTGTCTGGAGCCGGCTCACCGGCGGCGATCCGTACTTCACGCTGTCGCAGGTGGCGCTGAACGACACCATCATGATCTTCGCCTTCGCGCCGATCGTGGCGCTGCTATTGGGCATCTCCTCGATCAGCGTACCTTGGGACACGCTGCTCACGTCGGTGGCGCTGTACATCGTGGTACCGGTGATCCTGGCGCAAGTAATCCGCTCACGCGTGCTGGCACGCGGCGGACAGCCGGCGCTCGACGCGCTGCTGGCGCGCATCGGCCCCTGGTCGATCACCGCGCTACTCGCCACGCTGGTGCTGCTGTTTGCCTTCCAGGGCGAGCAGATACTCAAGCAGCCGCTGATCATCGCGATGCTCGCCGTGCCGATCCTGATTCAGGTTTTCTTCAACTCGGGACTGGCGTACTGGCTCAACCGCGCGGTCGGCGAGAAGCACAGCGTGGCGTGCCCGTCGGCGCTGATCGGGGCGTCGAACTTCTTCGAACTTGCCGTAGCCGCGGCCATCAGCCTGTTCGGCTTCAATTCGGGCGCGGCGCTGGCCACCGTTGTAGGCGTGCTGATCGAGGTGCCGGTGATGCTGCTCGTGGTGAAGGTAGTCAACGCCAGCAAGGGCTGGTACGAGGCGGGAGCGAGAACGTGAAGTGCCTGATGCACGCCTGGCAGCAGCACGAGGCCGAACTGCGCGGCTGGCTGCGGCGGCGCCTGGGCAATAACGCCGATGCCGAAGATCAGTTGCAGGACCTGTTTCTCAAGGCGCTGCGCCAGGGCGAGCGCTTCTGCTCACTGGACAACGCGCGCGCCTGGCTGTACGAGGTTGCGCGCAATGCGTTGACCGACCGGCTGCGCCTGACGCGACAGATGGTCGAGTTGCCGGAGAGCCTTGCCTCGGAGGCCGGCGAGACGGCCGCGGTTGACGATCTCGCCTACTGTCTCCCGCGTGTGCTGTCAGAACTGAGCGCCGACGACCGCGAGGCGATCACGCTGTGCGATGTGGAAGGGCTGACACAGCAGGCCTATGCCGACCGGCTGGGGTTGACCCTGCCTGCCGCCAAGTCCCGCGTCCAACGCGCTCGTGAGCGCCTGCGCGCACGCCTGGTCGAGGCCTGCAAGGTCCGCTTCGACGAGGGCGGTCACGTGTGCTGTTTTGCGCCGCGGCCGCCGCTTTGAGCGGAAGGCTCCTGGCGGTGCATCCTTTTCCGGCTTCATTCGTCTCCTCTGGTTAAGGGCGAGAGCTTTCTCGCGCCCTACGGCAATATCGCCGATAGGACGGGCCGTACGCATCCGCCGAAACCACGGCATCGTCCCTCGCGTTTGCGTCGCCGTTACGTTACTGGGACGAAAGGAGAATCACCATGCAAAGGAAACTATCCACTCTGACCGCAGCCATCCTTGGTGCCACGCTGGCTATTGGCGTTGCCCAAGCCCAAGGCCCGTGGGGAGCGAACAAGGGCAACACCTGGGGCTGGACCCTGATGACGCCAGAAGAACGCGTCGAGCACCAGAACAAGATGCACAGCTTCAAGACCTACGACGAATGCAAGGCCTACCAGGAAGAGCATCACGCGCAGATGGAAGCCCGCGCCAAGGAGAAAGGTGTCACCCTGCCCATGGGCAAACCAGGTGGGTATGGCTGCGACAACATGAAGGCCCGCGGTTTTCTGAAGTGATGCATTCGAGAGCGGCGCCCTCGACCTGAAGCGAGCTGCATCGCTGATATGGGCGCTGCCCGCAGGAGCTGAAAATGCAAACAATTGCAACAACCGAAACGCCGACGGCCGCCGGCGGGTGGCTGGCTCGAGGCAAGCAGGCCGTGCAACGCAATCCGACCGAATTCAAATGGCTGGCCGGCATCATCGCCGTGTTCCTGCTGGTCTTCTTCATGCCGGTGGGCGCGGCGCGCTTCGACAACGCCATCCTGGAAGGGCTGGCGCTGCTGAACTGGTACGCCCGCGAGCACGTGATGCTCTGTCTGGTGCCGGCCTTCTTCATTGCCGGGGCCATTGCAGTGTTCATCAGCCAGGACGCGGTGATGAAATACCTCGGTCCCGCCGCGCACAAGATCGCCGCCTACGGCGTCGCCTCGGTGTCCGGTTCGATTCTGGCGGTCTGTTCCTGCACCGTGCTGCCGCTGTTCGGCGGCATCTACCGGCGCGGCGCGGGACTGGGACCGGCGATCGCGTTTCTCTATTCCGGCCCGGCGATCAACGTGCTGGCCATCGTGCTGACCGCCAAGATTCTCGGCGTGGAACTGGGCGTGGCGCGGGCGGTGGGCGCGGTGAGCTTCGCGCTGGTGATCGGCTTGATCATGCAACTGGATTTATCGCCGCGAAGAGCAGGCGCGGGCGGCGAATCAGAAGGGTTTTGCGCTCGGTGCTGACGAGGGCGTCGCCCCTGGGCGACACGGCGGCGTTTTTCGCGCTGCATGATCGCGGTGCTGGTATTCGCCAACTGGGCGCCGGCCAGCGCCGAGGACAGCGCGGTGTGGCACGCGATCTTTGCCTGGAAATGGCCGCTGACCGCGCTGGCGGGCGTCGGTCTGGCCGGGCTGCTGGTCTGGCGCTGGCGGTGGAACTGGCAACCGCTGGCGGCGACCGCCGGCGTCGTCGCCGTCCTGGCCGGGCTGATTCCGCAGCATCCCGAACTGGCGTTCAGCGCCGGCCTGATCGGCTTGACCCTGACCGCTGCGATGCAACCCGGCGACGGCGAGGAGTGGCTGAGTCAGACCTGGGGTTTCGCCAAGCTGATCATGCCGCTGCTGCTGGGCGGGGTGCTGCTGGCGGGATTCCTGCTGGGTCGGCCCGGTCACGAGGGCATCATTCCGTCCGAATGGGTCAGCGCGGCGGTCGGCGGTAATTCGCTGGCGGCCAACTTCCTGTCGGCGCTGGTCGGGGGCGTTCATGTACTTCGCCACCCTGACCGAAGTCCCGATCGTGCAGGGCTTGATCGGCTCCGGCATGGGCAAGGGACCGGCGCTGGCGCTGCTATTGGCGGGTCCGGCGCTGTCATTGCCGAGCATGCTGGTCATTCGCGGCATTCTCGGTACGCAAAAGACCGTCGTTTATTGTTCGCTGGTGGTGGTCATGGCGACCCTCACCGGCGTGGTGTTCGGTACGTTCTATCCCTAGAGGAGTGAAGACAGACCATGATCAAGTTTCAAATTCTCGGCAACGGTTGCGCGAAATGCATGGCGCTCGGCCAACACACTGCCGCCGCGGCGCAAGCGCTCGGGCTTGGACGTATGAAGCTGGAGAAGGTCACCGACATGAACGCCATCATCGACGCCGGGGTGATGAGCACGCCGGCGCTGACGGTGAACGGCGAGGTCAAGAGCACCGGCAAGGTGCTGTCGGTGGACGAAATCAAGACGCTGTTGACATAGTTGTCTGGCGCTCTGATGTACGCATTGCATGCTGCGGACGCCCGGCAGACCGGGTGGGTCACCGCCGTGCGTGGCAGCGTGGTGGATGCACGTTTTCCCAGTCGCCTGCCGCCAATGCGGCAACGGTTGCTGGCCGGATCGCGGTCGGAAGTGGTGCTGGAAGTCAGCGAGCATCTCAGTACCGATACGGCGCGCAGCATCGCCCTGACCGCCACCCAGGGGCTGGCGCGGGGCGAACCGGTCCGCGATAGCGGAGCGCCGCTGGCGGTGCCCGTCGGGACGGCGTTGCTGGGGCGGATGGTCAATGTCTTCGGCATGACCATCGACGGTGGACCGCCGCTGACCGGCCTCGAATCGCGGCCGATTCATCAACCGCCACCACCGTTGCGCGACCAGCAGGGCGGACGGGAATTGTTCGAAACCGGCATCAAGGTGATCGACCTGCTCTGCCCGCTGGAACGCGGCGGCAAAGCTGGCCTCTTCGGCGGCGCGGGGCTGGGCAAAACGGTGATCATTACCGAACTGATTCACAACATGGTCGGGCGCTATCAGGGCGTCAGCCTGTTCTGCGGCATCGGCGAACGTTGCCGCGAGGCCGAGGAACTCCACCGGGAAATGCGCGACGCGGGCGTGTTGGGCGACGCGGTGCTGGTTTTCGGGCAGATGGACGAACCGCCGGGGGCGCGGTTCCGGGTCGGCCACGCCGCGCTGACCATCGCCGAATGGTTCCGTGATACCGCGCGCCGCGATGTGCTGCTGCTGATCGACAACATCTTCCGCTTCGTGCAGGCGGGGGCGGAAGTATCCGGGCTGATGGGGCGGCTGCCGTCGCGGGTCGGCTACCAGCCGACGCTGGGTAGCGAGCTGGCGGAGCTCGAAGAGCGAATCTGCACC
>CAVRDD010000019.1:0-112396 GCA_963719715.1 uncultured beta proteobacterium | reverse complement strand
AAGGAAACGCTGAACAAATCGCACTTTTCGACCGATGATCGACAACGCTACCTGGCGATACACGAATGGCATGTCTGGATCCCGATTTCGGTCTCTGGATGGGCCGTCTGCGGCTCCTTGTCGTCCCATTGCGGGGCAATCTGCCAACTCAGGGCGCACCTCGGGCGTCAGGCGCCAACAATCGCCCTCGCGCCAGCACGAGATTCGCCAGCCCGAACAGCGTGAACAGCTGCGCCGTGTTCTTCGCCAGCCCACGGTATCGAGCCTTGCGGTGCCCAAACAGGTTCTTCACCACGTGGAACGGGTGCTCGACCTTGGAGCGGATGCTCGCCTTGGCCTTCTCGATCTTCTCGCACAGCTTGCCCCAGGGGGAATTCGGCAGGGCTTTGCGCTTGCCGCGCTTCATCGCTACGTGCCAGGTGGCCGAGCACTTGTTGTTGTCCGGGCGCTTTTCTACCCCCTGGTAGCCGGCGTCGGCATAGACCTCCTGCTCCTGCCCGTGCAGCAGTGCATGCGCTTGGGTGACGTCGCCCACGTTGGCGGCAGTGGTCACCAGCGTGTGCGTAAGCCCGCAGTCGGCATCCACCCCGATGTGGGCCTTCATGCCGAAATACCATTGATTGCCCTTCTTGGTCTGGTGCATCTCGGGGTCGCGCTTCTTCTCGGCATTCTTGGTCGAGGGCGGCGCGGCGATCAGGGTGGCATCGACGATGGTGCCTTCCCGAAGCAGCAGCCCCTTGTCCGCCAGGTGCGTCTTGATCGCTTCGAAGATGCGCTCGGTCAGCTTGTGTTCTTCCAGCAGGCGCCGGAACTTGACCAGGGTGGTGGCATCCGGCGCGCCTTCGCGCCCCAGATCGACGCCCACGAAACGGCGGATCGACTGGCTGTCGTAGAGGGCGTCTTCGATGCCTTCGTCCGACAGCCCAAAGCATTGCTGGGCGATGTACATGCGCAGCATCCGCTCAAGCCCGAATGGGTGGGCGCCCCGGGCCTTCGCCCTTGGGGTAGTACGGAGCTATCTCGGAGATCAGTGCCGCCCACGGGGTCACCGCTTCGATCTCGCCAAGGAAGCGATCGCGCCGGGTGCGCCTTCTCTTGGCCGCGTACTCCAGGTCGGCAAAGCTCGATTGCATGCAAATCGCTCCTCGGAGTGTAGTGGACAATATTGTCGCAGGGCGGGTCGACCCAATCAATGCCTTCGGAATACTTCAGCGATTCCCTAACTCGGTCGAGAGCGACCGGATCTCGATCCCGCTCGCTGCCGCGTGCAGCGGTTCGGCGCTGTACGGCATGGGCGACGTGCTGATGGCAGCCGTGAGTCTCTGGCAGACGCTAGGCGCTCGACGAAGGGCGACCCGCCGTTTCGGGCGTGTATCCCGTCGATTCCCAGCGGTGGTCGGGGTAAGTTGAACAGGTTTTCTGTCGGGATAATGAAAGTGCTGCGCCGCTTGCGGGTTTTCCATGGCACCGCCGCCCGCCCTCTCTATGGCGGAGGGCGAGGGGCGCGGTGGGAAACCCAATGCTCATGCCGCCGACTCCAGCTGCGGCAGTGTAGCCCAGTACGCCTGATCCGGCGTTTGCCGACTCAGGCTTTGGTGTCGCCGCTTGGTGTTGTAGAACTCGATCCAGGCGCCGATATGCTGTCGTGCTTCGCCCATTGAGTCGTAGGCGCACAGATAGACTTCCTCGTACTTCAGGCTCCACCACAACCGCTCGACGAAGACGTTGTCGATCCACCGCCCCTTGCCGTCCATGCTGATCTGGATCTGGTGCGCCTTGAGCACGTCGGTGAATTCGGCACTGGTGAATTGACTGCCTTGATCGGTGTTGAAGATCTCCGGCACCCCATAGCGCTCGATCGCTTCTTGTAGTGCCTCGATGCAGAAGCCCGTGTCGAGCGTATTGGACAGCCGCCAGGACAATACCCGCCGCGAATGCCAGTCCATGATGGCGACCAGATACGCGAAGCCTCTGGCCATCGGAATGTACGTGATGTCGGTGGCCCACACCTGATTGGCCCGCGTAATCTCAAGCTCGCGCAACAGGTACGGATAGACCTTGTGCGCCGGGTTCGCCTTGGACAGGTTCGGCTTTCGGTACAGCGCCTCGATGCCCATCTTGCGCATCAGCGTACGCACATGATCGCGGCCGACGTCGTGGCCCTCGTCGTTCAGTGCATCGCGTATGCGCCGGCTGCCATAGAACGGGTGCTTGAGGTGGACCTCGTCGATCGCCCGCATCAGCTCGAGATCCCGTTCCGAGACCGGCACTGGCTGGTAATACTGGCTGGAACGCGACAGCTCCAGAATCCGGCACTGCTGCGCCAGCGGCAAGTCGTGCCCGCGATCGATCATCGCTTGGCGCTCGGTACGGCGATGCGCCCGAGCGCTTTGCCCAAAAAATCGTTCTCCAACGCCAGCTGCCCGATCTTGGCCTGCATATCCGCCACCGTCGGACCCGCCGGCGCCGGACTTTCCCGGGCAAATACGTCCTCCGCCCGCTCCAGCAGTTGCTGCTTCCACTGACTGATCTGGCTCGGATGCACGTCGAAGCGCTGCGCCAACTCCGCCAACGTCTGTTCCCCCTTGATTGCCGCCAGCGCCACCTTCGCCTTGAACCCCGCCCCGTGGTTCTTCCTCGGTCTCCTGCTCATTGCCCTCTGCTCCTTTCCAAGTCGCCTCAGTTTAGAGCAGCTCTTTCACTTTCCCACCGTCCAAATTCCCCCGGCCAGCGCTATCTTCCATTGATCGGCTTGGTTCTTCGTTACCCCATGCGCTACAGCAGCGTGCTCCTGCAGCCGAGCCTCAATGCCACATCGAAGCTCAAGCGCCGAATAGAAGAGCGAGGTCTTGTCGCCCGTCTTGCGGAGTTTCTGTGCGCGAGCTAGGTAGCTCGCGGCGGAGACCGGGTTGCTCATGAGGCCTGACGTTGGAGTTAACGGGCGCCCGCAGGGCGGCCCGTTGAAAGACTGGTTAGCGAAGTAATCGGCCGGGACCGCAAATCGTCCGAAAGTACACTCTGCAAATGTTCTTTTAAATCGACTACTTGCAAGGAGTGACTTGAGAGGCCAGGCGCTCATTTGCGGTTGCCTTTGAACTCAGCGACAACCTCTTCAAGCGATGGGTTCGATTTCGCCCGACCGTTGACAAAAACGATGGGCAAGGGGCCGTTCATGATTCTGGACATACGCTCCATGACCTCGATCTCTGGTTGGCTAGTGATGCTGAAACGAACGTTCTGGGTCCGCTCCACTGGAATTCCCTTGCGTGAGAGATAGTCCGCGAGACGATCAGCTCGCTTGGCCTCTTCGTGGGGACAGTTTTGAGCGGCAACGACGAAGACCGTTTTCGAATTCTGCCCATTAACTGGAGGCAAAGCGGCAAAGCCGTTTTCGCTGACGGCTGGGCCGGACTCGATTTGGCCACGGTTTCGTGGTGCTGCTTCCAGTAGGTATAGCCACCACCAGCGATACCAATTACGATCAATGCTCGAATGAGGTTCATGCTCGGACGGGCAAAGAGCGGTGCATCGTTCACGTGTGTGGGGAGTCGATTACGGCGCGCTCATCCAGCCCGCAAGAGCGCTCCCTTCACCACCATTACACAGGATCAGTATCGAGCGTCGACTGGCCTGCCACCCTTCGGCCAATCCTCGCTTCTGCCGGCGAAGTCGGGCCGCGGTTGTGAGGTGAAGTAGGCCGCAACATCGAAGGCTTGCTGATCCGACAGCGTGCCGCCCTGGCCGAGCGGCATGTTCTGTTTGACGAACCCGGCAGCATTGTTGAGCCGCGCCATGCCGGCGCCGACGTTGAAGGATTTCGGTCCCCACAGGGCTGGGAACAGGTAGCCGCCGTCCGGCTTCGCCATGCCCTCTCCGCCCGGGCCGTGGCACGACGCGCACTTCTCGGCGTAGACAAGCTTGCCTCGTTCGGAATCGGGTTTATCCGGCGCCGTGATGCGTTTGAAGCCCCGTCCTTCCACGTCCATCCCGGTCGGCACGCCTTGCGACAGCCACCACATATAGGCGAGGACCGCGACCATCTCCGGACTGTCCAGCGGCAGCGCCTTGCCGTTCAGGGAGCGGCGGAAGCAGTCGTTGATCCGCTCCTGCAGGGGGTTCACGGCTGCGTTGCGCGCCCGATACTCTGGAAACACACCCCAAATGCCGACCCAGGGCGACGCCCAGGCGACGGTGCCGCCGCTCAAATGGCAGGAAGTACAGTTGAGGCCGTTGCCGACGTAGTCCTTCGCGTGATTCTGAGTGTCGGTGACCACGCTGCGGCCGAGGCGAATCGCGTCGCCCAGCGGGCTGGAGGGAATGGTCGACTCATCGGGCACCTTGAGCGGCCAGGTCTTGACCGGGTCTCCGGCGAAAGCCGCAGGGGTGGCGAAAGGAACTGCAAGCGCAACTGTCCAGGCGAGCACACGCGATTTCGAAGCGATCATTTCACACCCTCCATGTGATGCGGTCATGGTAAACCAGCTTAAAAGCAAGCAGGGCACCTGCAACACTTCGCGTCGCTGCGATGCGCGCCACGCCGCGTCCACATCATCGGCGCGACGACTTTTTCACTGGAGGTTTGACCGCAGCCGGGTGCCAGACGCCCGCGAAGACCGAGTGGATCTCTGTCCCGCTCTTCGTACGCCAACGCAAGCCTCTGCAAGCGGGGCTTTTCGTGCGCGAGCGACCTTTTCTTGACACTCCGCCCGCGCCGCCGTACTTTCGCCGGTGCAGCAGTAAAGCGTTCCAACAAATCAAAACTGGTCAGACGGCATCTGTCCCAAGCGACGGGGCCGCATCGGACAAACCAACTGAACGCGGGGACGGAATGAACGATCAGCAGATCAATTTCACGGAAGGCTTCGCCATGCCCACCTACGACGCAGTGGGTGGCAGAGGTGGAGAAGGCGCTGAAGGGCGCGCCGTTCGACAAGCGGATGCTCACGAAGACGCTACGAGGGCATCACCCTTGCGGCCGATCTACACCCGCCAGGACTGGCCGGCGGCGGGTGATCCGTCCGGATTTCCGGGGCGATGCCGTTCACCCGCGGCGAGCGCGCTGCCGGCAACCGCGTCGACGACTGGGACGTGCGCGCAAGCCTACGCACATCCCGATCCCGGCGGCCTGCAACGATATCATCCTGCAGGAGCTCGAGCGCGGCGTGACGTCGGTCGCAGTCGTCTTCGACGCGCCGCCCGCGCGGGCCTCGACGGCGACGCAGCGGGCGCCGCGGCGCTCGCGGGCGTCGGACGGGCTGATGCTCTACAGCGTCGATGATCTCGACCGGCTGCTGACCGGCGTGCTACCTCGACCTCGTCACCGTATCGCATCTAGACGCGGGCGCGCAGTTCCTGCCGGCGGCCGCGTTGCTCGCGTCGCTGTGGCAGCGTCGGCAGATCAAGCCTGACGCGGCGAGGGGCGCGTTCAACGCCGATCCGCTGGCAGCGCTTGGCCGGCAGCGGCAAGCTGCCGGTCTCGCCCGATACCGCGATGGCGCAGATGGCCGACCTCGCGCGCTACACCGCCGCGCACTACCCGAACGTGACGGCCGTAGGCGTCGACACCTCGCCCTATCACGACGCCGGCGCGACCGAGACGCCAGGATCTCGCGGCCTCGATGGCGACCGCCGTGGCCTACCTGAAGGCGATGACGGCGGCCGGTCTCGACATCGATACGGCCTGCCGGCAGATCCTCTTCACCTACTCGGTCACCGTGCGACCAGTTCCTCGTCATCTGCAAGCTGCGCGCGGCGCGGAAGATGTGGGCGCGGTCGCGGAGGCCTGCGGCGCGTCGGAGCCTGCGCGGGCGATGCGCCTGCACGCGGTCACCGCGGCGCGGATGATGAGCCAGCGCGATCCGTGGGTGAACACGCTGCGCACCACGGTCGCCTGCTTCGCCGCGGCGGTCGGGCGGCGCGGACTCCATCACCGTGCGGCCGTTCGACGCGGCGCTGGGCCTGACCGACGAACTCGGCCGGCGCGTCGCGCGCAACACCCACGTCGATCCTCGCCGAGGAGTCGAACCTCGCCAAGGTGATCGATCCGGGCGGCGGTTCCTGGTACATCGAAAGCCGGACCGACGAAGTGGCCGAGAGTGGCCTGGGCAGAGTTCCAGGCGATCGAGCAGGCGGGCGGCATGCTTGCGGTGCTGAAGGACGGCAGCTTCGCCGGCAAGATCGCCGACGTCCTACGCCACAGCGCGAGGCGGCGCTGGCCAAGCGGCGCGACCCGGTCACCGGCGTGAGCGAGTTTCCCAACATCCTGGAGACGCCGATCGCGCGAGGTGGCCGGATCTGCCGGCGCTGCGTGCGCCGCGGCCAGCGAGCGGCTGGCGGCGTCCGGGCTGATCACGCCGCGGCGACGGCGCGGTGCAGGCGCTCGCCAAGGCAGGCGCCGGCGGCAGTTGCCGAAGCGGACGGTCGCGGCCGCGGCCGCCGGTGCCACCCTCGGCGAGATGGCCAGCGGTGCTGGGCGGCGGCGAAACGAGCGATCGCGCCGTTGCCGAGCCATCGCTACGGCGAACAGCTTCGAGGCGCTGCGCGATGCCTCCGACGCCTACTTCGCAAAGACCGGCGCGCGGCCGACGATCTTCCTCGCCAATCTCGGGTCCGCTCGCCCAGCACACCGGGCGCGCGACCTTCGCCAAGAACTTCTTCGAGGCGGCGCGGCATCGAGGCTGCCCGGCAACGCCGGCTTCGCCGATGCCGAGGCGTGCGTCGCCGCGTTCAAGGAAAGCGGTGCGCAGATCGCCATCCTCTGCTCCGTCGATCGCGGTGTACGAGACGATGGTCGCGCCCGGTGGCGCCGGCGCTGAAGGCGGCGGGCTGCGAGTACCTGTTCCTTGCCGGTGCGCCCGGGCGACAAGAAGGACGCCTACAAGGCCGCCGGTATCGACGACTTCATCTTCATGGGCGGCGACGTGCTGCAGACCACGCGCGCCACCCTCGCGCGGCTGGGAGTGATCTGACCATGACCACGATTCCCGATTTCACCGCAGATCGCCCTCAGCCCGGCGAAGCAGCCCGCCGCGGGGCGATGGCCTACGCCGACTGGGCCGAGCGCTTCGACGCCGAGACCGGCAAGTCGCCCGAACACTTCGTCTGGGAGACGCCGGAAGCGGATACCGGTGAAGCCGCTCTACACCGCGGCGGACCTCGATGGTCTCGACCATCTCGACACGATGCCGGGCGATCCCGCCCTATCTGCGCGGCCCGTATCCGACGATGTACGTGACCCAGCCCTGGACCATCCGCCAGTACGCCGGCTTCTCCACCGCCAAGGACTCCAACGCCTTCTATCGCCGCAATCTGGCGGCGGGCCAGAAGGGCCTGTCGGTCGCCTTCGACCTCGCCACCCACCGCGGCTACGACAGCGACAATCCGCGCGTCGCCGGCGACGTCGGCATGGCCGGGCGTGGCGATCGACTCGATCATGGACATGCGCGTGCTGTTCGACAGCATCCCGCTCGACCAGATGACCGTGTCGATGACCATGAACGGCGCGGTGCTGCCGATCCTGGCGCTCTACATCGTCGCCGCCGAAGAGCAGGGGGTGAAGCACGAGCAGCTGGCGGGGACCATCCAGAACGACATCCTCAAGGAGTTCATGGTCCGCAACACCTACATCTATCCGCCGCGACCGTCGATGCGGATCATCTCCGACATCTTCGCGTTCACCTCGCAGAACATGCCGAAGTTCAACTCGATCTCGATCTCCGGCTATCACATGCAGGAAGCGGGTGCGACGGCCGACCTGGAGATGGCCTACACGCTGGCCGACGGCGTCGAGTATGCCCGCTGCCGGGCTCGAAGGCCGGACTCAACATCGACAAGTTCGCGCCGCGGCTGTCGTTCTTCTGGGCGATCGGCATGAACTTCTACATGGAGATCGCCAAGATGCGGGCCGCGCGCATGCTCTGGGCGAAGCTGATCAAGCAGTTCGAGCCGCAAGAACAAGAAGTCGCTGGCGCTGCGCACGCATTCGCAGACCTCCGGCTGGAGCCTGACCGCGCAGGACGTCTACAACAACGTCGTGCGCACCTGCATCGAGGCGATGGCGGCGACCCAAGGGCACACCCAGTCGCTGCACACCAACTCCCTCGACGAGGCGCTGGCGCTGCCGACCGACTTCTCGGCCCGCATCGCGCGCAACACCCAGCTCTTCCTGCAGCAGGAGAGCGGCACGACGCAGGTCATCGACCCGTGGGCGCGGTTCCTACTACGTCGAGCGGCTGACCCGCGAACTCGCGGAGAAGGCGTGGGGCCACATCCAGGAAGTCGAGCAGTCGGGCGGCATGGCCAAGGCGATCGAGGCCGGCATTCCGAAGCTGCGCATCGAGGAGGCCGCGGCGCGCACCCAGGCGCGCATCGACTCCGGCCGGCAGACGGTGGTCGGCGTCAACAAGTTCCTGCTCGACGAGAAGGAGGACGTGCCGGTCCTCAAGGTCGACAACGCCAGGTGCGCGCGCAGCAGATCGCGCAGCTCGAGCAGCTGCGCGCGGAGCGCGACCCGAGAGGGTCGTGGCGGAGAAGCTTGCGCGCGCTGACCCAGTCGCGCCGACACGCGGCGAGGGCAACCTGCTCGCGCTCGCCATCGAGGCCGGCGCGCGCGCAGTGCACGGTGGGCGAGATCAGCTCCGCGCTGGAGAAGGTCTACGGCCGTCACAAGGCGGAGATCAAGGCGATTTCCGGTGTCTACAGCAGCGAAGTGGGGGAGAAATCGGACGTGGTCGAAGCTCGTGCACAACATCGTCGCGACCTTCGAAGCCAACGACGGACGGCGACCGCGCATTCTCGTCGCCAAGATGGGCCAGGACGGCCACGACCGCGGCCAGAAGGTGATCGCATCGGCGTTCGCCGACCTCGGGCTTCGACGTCGACATCGGGCCGCTCTTCCAGACGCCGGGAGAAGTGGCGCGGCAGGCGGTGGAGAACGACGTTCACGTGGTCGGGGTCGAGCTCGCTCGCCGCCGGGCACCTGACGCTGGTGCCCGAGCTCAAGAAGGAACTGACGGCGCTCGGGCGCGAGGACATCCTCATCGTCGTCGGTGGCGTGATTCCGCCGCAGGACTACGATGCTCTGTATGCAGCGGGAGCGGAGGCGATCTTTCCGCCGGGCACGGTGATCAGTCAGGCGGCGATCTCGCTCATCGGGGCACTGAACAAGCGCCTGGGCTACACCAGCGAAGCGGCGTAATGCGCAGCGGGCCAAGACCTGCTGCCCAAGTATCCGCCGTTAAGCGCAACACCGGAGAGTCGTAACCGTGGAGCCATTGAAGCTCGACGCCGTCAGTGAAGAGCCGGCGGCGGCGGCCATACCAACGCCGCCGACGCCCGGTTCGTCCAGAATCGCTTCGACGTCCAGGAACTGGCGGCAGGCGTGCTGGCGGGCGACCGCGCCATGCTCGGGCGCGCGATCACGCTGATCGAAAGCCGCAATCCACAGCCATCAGCGGCTCGGTGCGGAGCTGAGCCTCAAGCTCTTTCCGCACTCGGGCAAGGCGTTTCGCGTCGGCATCACCGGTGTGCCCGGTGTCGGCAAGAGCACCTTCATCGAGGCATTCGGCTGCAACCTGACCAACGCCAGGGGCTCAAGGTCGCGGTGCTCGCGGTCGATCCGACGAGCCCCGTGTCGGGTGGCAGCATCCTCGCCGACAAGACGCGGATGGAACGCCTTAGCGTGGCGCCGAATGCCTTCATCCGTCCCTCGCCTTCGGGCGGCACGCTCGGGGGCGTTGCGCGCACCACGCGCCAGACCATCGTCGTCTGCGAAGCGGCCGGCTTCGACGTGATCCTGGTCGAGACGGTCGGCGCCGGACAATCGGAGGTGGCGGTCTCGGACATGACCGACTTCTTCCTGGTGCTGATGCTGCCCGGCGCCGGCGACGAGCTGCAGGGCATCAAGAAGGGCGTGCTCGAGATCGCCGACATGATCGTCGTCAACAAGGCCGATCCCGACAACGAGATGCGCGCCAAGCAGGCGGTCATCCACTATCGCAATGCGCTGCACATCATGCATCCGCGCAGCCCCAACTGGAGTCCGCCCGTGACCATGTGCAGTGCGCTGCGCAATGTCGGGCTGGACGAGATCTGGAAGCGGCTCACCGAATACCGCGAGAAGCTGACCGCATCCGGCGAGTTTCACGAGAAGCGCCGCGATCAGCGCATCCAGTTCATGTGGAGCATGCTGCAGGACCGGCTGATGAGCGACGTGAAGTCGCACACGGGAGTGGTGGCGGCGCTGCCGCGCATCCAGTCGGAGCTGCGCGAGGGACGCCTCACCGTCACGCTGGCGGTGGAGCAGATCCTCGAGCTGGCGCGGCGCTAAGGTTCCCTAACGCCGCCGACCTCCGCTCAAGTCCCGATCACACCGCCGTCATTCTTCCGGATCACGATCGTGGCCGAGCGCGGGCGTCCGCCGTCCGGCCAGCTCGACACCGCGTCCGGATGATCCGGATTGCCGCGTTCGTCCGGCGCCTCTCCCGGATGCTGGATGTTGATGAACATCGTGCGGCTATCGGGTGTTTGCGTGATGCCGGTGATCTCACAGCCGTTGGGGCCGGTCAGGAAGCGTCGCACCTCGCCGCTGGCGGGATCGGCGGCGAGCATCTGATTGTTGCCGAGGCGGGCGTAGTCGCCCTGCCTGATCGTCTTTGTGGTGACGTCGGTTTCGATCCAGAGCACGCCGCGCGGATCGACCCACAGCCCATCCGGGCTGCCGAACGCATCGCCCTTGATGTTGCCGCGCTTGGCGGGATCGGCATGCGCCGGGTCTCCAGCGAGAAGAAAGATGTCCCATTCGAAGCCGGTCGCGGTCGGATCATCGCCGGCTTCGCGCCAGCACACGATGTGACCGAAGGTGTTCTCCCGGCGCGGATTCGCGGCATCCGGAGCGCGCTCGCCGATGTTTCCGCGGCGCGCGTTGTTGGTGAGCGAACAGTAGACGCTCTTGCGTCCGGCATCGACCGCAATCCACTCCGGCCGATCCATCGGCGTGGCGCCGACGCGGTCCGCCGCCGAGCGCGCCAGCCGCAGCACGTTCGCCTGGGAGGCGAAGCCGTTGGCCGCGGTGAGCCCGTTCTCGCCGTGCACGAGCGGCAGCCAGGCGCCCTTGCCGTCGTCGCCGAAGCGTGCGACATGCAGCGTGCCGTGGTCGAGCAGGGTGCGGTTCGCCGCGCGGTCATGCGGATTCCAGGGTTTCGCGCTCACGAACTTGTAGATGTACTCGAACACTTCGTCGTCGCCCATGTAATAGGCGACGCGGCCGTCCGGAGCGATGGCGAGTGCCGCGCCTTCGTGCTTGAAGCGGCCGAGCGCGGTGCGCTTGACGGGCTTCGATGTGGCGTCCCACGGATCGATCTCGACCATCCAGCCGAAGCGATTCGCTTCGTTCGGCTCGCGCTCGCAGTCGAAGCGGGCGTCGTGCTCATGCCAGCGCAGCCCGCGTCTTTTGGTGATGCCGTAGCGGCCCATCTCGGGTGTGATCGTGCGACCGCCGGCGAAATAGAAGTTGAAGTTCTCCTCGCTTGCCAGGTAGGTGCCCCACGGGGTCACGCCGTTCGAGCAGTTGTTGAACGTGCCGAGCACCTCGCGTCCGCTGGGGTCGGCCGCAGTCTTCAGGGCATCATCACCTGCCGCAGGACCCGACAGCGCCATCGGCGTGAAGGCGCAGATGCGGCGCGCGTACTGCGATGGGGCGACGATGCGCCACGCGTCGCCGTCGTGCCTGATCTCGATCACCGAGACGCCGTGCGCCGCCTGCGACTTGCGCACCTTGTCAGCCGTCCACGTCTTCATGCCGTTCGTATGCAGGAGGCCGTCGTCGGTGTATTCGTGATTGACGACCAGAAGGCCGTGGGTGGAGTTGCTCGAGCCCTGCGGCAGCGCAAAGAAGTGCATGCCGTCGTGGTGCATACCGGCCTGCAGCAGTTGCTCGTCCGCGCTGTTCGAGGCGTCCGCTCGAAACACTGGCTGACCGAGCGCACTGCCGGTCGGGTCGCCCCAGCGGTAGAGCACGCTGGCGCGGTAGCCCGCCGGCACGTGCACAGCGTCGTCGCCCGACACCGGCACGGCGTTGAAGCCGAGCACGCTGCTTTCCTTCGCCGCGGCAGTGACCCGCAGCGGGCCGAACGCCGCCAGGACGGCAGCAGCAAGCCCTGCCTTGAGGACTGCGCGGCGCGTGACCGGGCTTTCACAGCCGGCCGCGGACGCCGCTGGATTGACCGGCTCATCGTTATCGAAGAGATGCATGGTTTAGCGGAACACGAAACGGAAAGTCGCTATCTTAGCCACCGTGGATAACAAGTACGAGTCGGTAGAAACCCCAGGGAGCTGCTGTTGAAGATCGCCGTGCTGGGCGCCGGCGTGGTGGGTGTCACCACGGCCTGGTACCTCGCGGCGGATGGTCATGACGTGGTCGTTGTCGATCGCGCCGGTGCGCCTGCGCTGGAGACGAGCTTCGCCAATGGCGGACAGATCTCCGTATCGCAGACCGAACCGTGGGCGAATCCGGGTGCACCGGCGCAGGTGCTGCGCTGGCTCGGTCGCGAGGACGCGCCGCTGCTCTTTCGCCTGCGAGCGGATCCCGCGCTCTTCGCCTGGGGTCTGCGCTTCCTCCTCGAATGCCTGCCCGGCCGCACGCGGCGCAATACCCTCGATGCACTCGCGCTCGGACTCTACAGCCGCGAGGCATTGCGTGAGCTGCGGGCGGCCCTTGCGCTTGAGTACGACCAGCAGACGCGCGGCATCCTACAGCTCTATGAAGACGAGGCAGCGCTTGGCGAAGCCGCGGACCACGCGCGCGTGCTCTCGGCGCGCGGCTGCCGCGTCGACGTGCTCGCGCGCGAACAATGCCTGGCGGTGGAGCCGGCGCTCATGCACGCGCAGGGGAAGATCGTCGGCGCGACCTACGCGCCGGAGGACGAATCGGGCGATGCCTGCAAGTTCACTGCCGCGCTGGCTAGCCACTGCCGCGAGCGCGGCGTCGAGTTTCGCTTCGATTCCGAGATTCTGGCGCTGCGCTGCGACGGGAATGCCGTGCACTCCGTGGTCGTCAGAGAGCGCGCCGGGCGCGCAGACGAGTTCAGCGCCGATGCGTTCGTGGTGTGCCTGGGTAGTTACAGCACGCCGATCCTGCGCAGCGCCGGGATGGCGATCCCGGTGTACCCGGTCAAGGGTTACTCGGCGACGATCCCGATCGACGACCCGGCGGCGGCGCCAACCGCGAGCATCACCGACGAGGCACGCAAGATCGTCATCTCGCGCCTGGGCGACCGGCTGCGCGCCGCCGGCACCGCGGAGATGGCGGGCTACGACACGTCGCTCAACCATGTGCGCTGTGAGGCGATCCGCAACTGCGCACGTCTGTGGTTTCCCGCCGCGAGTCGCTACGATGAGGTCGAGTACTGGACCGGACTACGTCCCGCGACACCAGGCAACGTGCCCCTTATCGGCCGCACACGGATCACCAACCTCTTCGTCAATACCGGGCACGGCACGCTCGGCTGGACGCTCTCGTGCGGATCGGCGAAGGCGCTCGCGCAGATTGTCGCGGGATGCCGGCCGGGACTCAAGTTCCCTTTCTTGGAACCGGCGTGAAGCTCTCGTTCGGCGACTGAAGTTAACGTCACTACGTTATCATCGCGTGTCGCGAACCCGATATGAGCTACGCTCTTATGGAATTGGTCGTCGCCGCTTTCTTTTCATTTCTCGGCGCTTTCGCAGGTGGCTATTTCGCGCGACGTACCGAGTATCAGAAGTGGCTGCGCCAGAACCGCTCGGAAACCTTTGCCGAGTTCTTGGGGAAACTAGACGATGCCTGGCTAAAGGCGAGCGACGTCCTTCACGACCCTCGGCTATCGAAACCTGAGCAACACATTGAGAGAGACATCAAGGTTTCGGACCTGTATCTGCCTGTAGAGAACTATGGTCGGGTCGTTCGGCTCTACTTGCCGAAGTCGAAGCGCCAAGAGTTCTCAACCTTGGTGCATGACGTACATGTTCAGCATTCCTCAGTCAACTTGGGGGATAGTCGGATTAAGAAGGTAAACGAAAACATCGACCGCATTCAGAGCATCTTAGAGGAAGTACTTGATGAAACGCGGACCTTTTCGCGAGCCTAGGAAGCAGGCTTAACGACATCGAGCGATGCTTGAGGACGGCATAAACGCCTACCACCACCGGCCGCCCATGCCGACCCCGTAGTTCCAGCCGCTGTAGCGACCCCAGCCGAAGCCCCAGGTCGGATACACCCACGGATAGGCATAGGCCGGGCGGTAGTAATAGCTGCTGCGCGCGACGGCAATGGCGTCTTGCTGCTGCATCACGGCTTGGTTGGTCTGCTGGCCTGCCTCCGCGTTCTGCTTCGCGAAGGCTTCCCAGTGGGAGGCGGCTTGCGCGTCCTTCGGCAGGCCCGCGCTGCCGTTTCTGTAGATGCCCGCGAGCACCTGCTGCGCTTTGAAGAGACCCTGATCGGCCGCCCGCTGGATCCAGGCGAGGCCGCTCGCTGGATCCCCCTGACCTTCGATCTGCAGCAGTCCGAGCTCGAGCGCTGCGTTCGGGTGGTCCTGCCGCGCTGCCCGGTCGAGCCAGTACGCGGCCTGGTTGGGATCGCGCGACACCCCGTTGCCTTGCAGGTATTGCATGCCGACCGTGTACTGTGCGCCCGCATCACCGAGCGAAGCTGCCTGCACACGCCATTGCAGGGCGAGAACGGGATCAGCCGCAATCCCGCGGCCGCTTGCATACATGTCGGCAAGCAGTTGCGCCGCGCGTGCGTCACCGGCCTGGGCCGAGGCGCCAAGGGTCGCAAGTGCGGTGGCGTAGTCGTGATCGCGATAGGCCTGCAGGCCGGTCTGAAAATCCGACGCGGCGCCGGTGGGCAGGGCAATGGACAGCGCGGCAGCGATCAGCAGACGTTTCAAGCCAAGCTCCTGCGAATTCGAGCACAGACTCAGTTTGAATCCGGATGGGGCGGCGGGGTTCCGGCGATGATGCGCTTCACGGAGGACGTAAGCGGAGATTCCCTAAGTCGGTGGGCGTATCGATATCGATCAGGACACCAGCGTCGTCGCAGTCGAGCAGGACGAGATCGTCGCCAGCCCCGGCGACGATCTCGCGCGCTCCGTGCGCGCCCGAGAGTGCTGTGAGCGCATCGCGATAACCGTCGCCGAAGCACACCGGATGGCCGCGCCGGCCACGGTAGCGCGGCGCAGCCAGCGCGGCGCCGTTGCTGACCGTGGCGACGAGCGCGCTTACCGTGGCTGGGGCCACGCACGGCATGTCGGCCAGCGCCACCAGCCAGCCCTGCCAGTGCAAAGTTGCGCGACGCCCCAGGCGAGGCTCGTTCCCATGCCCTCGTCCGCGTCGGGCACACGATCACCTCGGCGCCGCAAGCGCGCAAGGCCGTGGCGAGCGCATCAGATGCGGGACGCACGACTGCCACCACTCGGGCAAGGTCGCGACCAGGATCGGGTCGCAGCAGACACCGATGGGTGTGCCATCGGCTAGCGGGGTGAGGAGCTTCTCGCCGCCGAAGCGCTGGCCGCGCCCGGCCGCGAGAACTAAGCCGCCGATCAAGCGCGCAGCGCGGACGCCACCCGCCTACCTGTCGCCATGCTTGGCCTTGAGTTCGTCCGGATCGATCGGCAGGCGGCGAATGCGCTTGCCGGTGGCGGCGAAGACGGCGTTGACGACCGCGGGTGCGATCGGCGGAGTGCCTGGCTCGCCGACCCCGCCCATGGGTGCGCTGCTGTCGACGAGGAACACCTCGACGTTCGGCATCGCGCTCATGCGGAGAATCGGGTAGTCGTGGAAGTTGCTCTGCTCGACACGCCCGTCCTTGAACGTGATGCGGCCGTACAGGGCAGCCGAGAGGCCGAAGACGATGCCGGACTCCATCTGCGCGCGCACCGTGTCCGGATTGACGATGGGCCCGCAGTCCACCGCGCACACCACGCGATGGACGTTGACCTCACCCGACGGTGACACGGATACCTCGGCGACCTGCGCGACGATGCTGCCGAACGATTCGTGGACGGCGATGCCCATGGCACGGCCCTGCGGCAGTTGCCGACCCCAGCCGGCGCTTTTCCGCCGCGAGATCCATGACCCCACGCGCCCGCGGATGGTCGACCAGGAGCAGGCGGCGATAGGCGACCGGATCCTGCTTCGTGGCCGCGGCGCATTCGTCGATGAAGCACTCCTTGACGAAGGCGGTGAAGCTATGGCCGACCGAACGCCACCACAGCACCGGAACGCCGGGCGGCGCCATCTTGTACTCGACCAGAAAGTTCGGGATCTGGTAGTTCATCTCGGCGGCGCCCTCGACCTGCGTCATGTCGAGTTCCGCCTTGAGCAGCATCGGCTCGAACGGCGTGCCCAGGATGATGGACTGGCCGACGATGCGGTGCTGCCACGCGACGGGAATACCGTTCACGTCGAGCCCGGCGCGGATCACGTTGTAGGTGCGCGGCCGATAGTAGCCGCCGCGCATGTCGTCCTCGCGCGTCCATATGACCTTCACCGGAACGCCCGCGGCCTTGGAGACCTTGACCGCCTCCTTCACGAAATCCGAAGCCGGACTCGCACGACGGCCGAAACCGCCGCCCAGGAACATCGTGTGGATGACGACCCGATCGGGCTTCACGCCGGCGATCTTCGCCGCCGCTGCCTGATCGGTGGTCTGCATCTGCGTTCCGACCCAGATCTCGACGCCATCCGCGCCGCACGTGCGCAACGCAATTGAGCGGCTCCATGGCCGCGTGCGCGAGGTACGGCACTTCGTAGACGGCCTCGAGCTTCTTCTGCGCCTTGGCAAAGCCCTCGAGAATGTCGCCGCGTGTGGCGGCCACTGCCGCCGCCGAGCCGTCGAGCCGCGCCAGCTCTTCGTACTGCTTGCGCTGTGTCGCGCTGTCGAGACGTCGCGAGCGGTCCGTCGTCCCAGGTGATGTCGAGTGCGTCGCGCCCCTGCCTGGCCGGCCAGAAGCCGTCGGCGAGAACGGCGATGCCGGTATCGATCTGCACCACCTGCTTCACGCCCGGGATCGCCTTCGCCTTGTCCGCATTGAAATGCCTGACAGTGCCGCCGAACACCGGGGGCCGTGCGATGACCGCGGTCAGCATGCCCGGCACCTTGACGTCGATGCCGAACCGTGCCTGACCGGTGACCTTGGCGCGCCCGTCGATGCGATGCACCGGGCGACCGATCAGGGTGAAGTCGGTCGGGACTCTTGAGCCTGGCCTCGGCAGGCGGCGTGAGGGTTGACGCCTTTGCCGCGAGTTGCCCGAACGAGAGCCTTCTGGCGGTGGCCTCATGCAGGACATAGCCGCTCTCGGCGCGGCAGGTCCGTGGCTCGACCTCCCAGGTTTCGGCGGCGGCGGCGATGAGCATGGTGCGCGCCGTCGCACCCGCCTTGCGCAGCTGATCGAACGAGGAATTGACGCTGGTGCTGCCGCCGGTGACCTGGATGCCGAACACCGTATGAAAGTATGCCGGCGCCGCCGGTGCGGCTTCCACGCGCACCCGCATCCAGTCCGCATCCATCTCGTCGGCGGCGATCATCGGCAGCGCCGTGTACACGCCCTGACCCATCTCCGACTTGTTGCAGAGGATGGTCACGGAGTCATCGGGCGCGATCCGTATGAAGGCGTTGGGCGCGAACGGCATGGGGGAGGCGCCCGGTCGCGTTGCCGCGAGCACCTTCGGCATACCGGCGGGCAGGTAGAAACCGACGACGAGCGCACCACCGGTGGCGACCGTCGCCTTGAGAAATGCTCGGCGGTCAGAATCCGGCTTGCGGCCCATCACTGCTCCCGGAAGCCGCCGACACGCTTGATGGCAGCCCGGATTCGCTGATAGGTTCCGCAGCGGCAGAGCACGCCGCTCATGGCTTCGTTGATCTGGGCGTCGGTGGGCTTCGGCGTCTTTGCCAGCAGCGCCGCGGCGGTCATGATCTGCCCCGACTGGCAGTAGCCGCACTGGACGACGTCCAGTTCGAACCACGCCTGCTGCACGGGATGCTCACCCGACTTCGACAGCCCCTCGATGGTGAGGACGATCCTTCCCGCAAGCGTGGAGATCGGTGTGACGCAGGCGCGCGTCGGCACGCCATCGACGTGTACCGTGCACGCGCCGCACTGCGCGATGCCGCAGCCGTACTTTGTTCCGGTGAGTCCCAGGGTGTCGCGCAGCACCCACAGAAGTGGCGTGTCCGGGCTGACGTCCAGCCGGTGGGCGGTGCCGTTGATGGTGACGGAGATCATGCACTCCTCGCATTGATGCTAGTTCTTGTACGGCAGAGGATCGACCCGCCACGCCGATGTTGTCAATCCTTGCGCGAGCTGCCAAAGCGTGCCTCGGCCACCCGCGGCGGGCGTGCGATGGCCGGATTGCGGGCGAAGTAGCGCTTCACGCCGGTGAGTACGGCATCGGCGATCTTCTCCTGGTAGGCAGCCGATTTGAGCCGGGCTTCCTCCTCGGGATTGGTGATGAATGCGGTCTCCACCAGAATCGAGGGAATATCAGGCGCCTTCAGCACCGCGAAGCCAGCCTGCTCGACTTCCGCCTTGTGCAGCGTGTTGATCTCGCCCAGTTCGGACAGCACCGAGCGACCGAGTCGCAGGCTGTCGTTGTTGGTCGCCGTCTGCTGCAGATCGAGCAAGGTCTTCTTGAGGTAGTAATCCCCGCACGTCGATATTGACGCCGCCGATCAGGTCGGCATCGTTCTCGCGCTTCGCCAGCCAGCGCGCGGCCGCCGACGTGGCACCGCGATCGGACAGGGCGAACACCGACGAGCCACGTGCACGCGGCTCGATGAACGCGTCCGCGTGGATCGAGACGAAGAGGTCGGACTGCACCTTGCGGGCCTTCTCCACGCGCGTCTGCAGCGGGATGAAATAGTCACCGTCGCGGATCAGCAGACCGCGCATGCCAGGTTCACTGTCGATCTTCGACTTCAGCCGGCGCGCGATGGCGAGTGTCACGTCCTTTTCGATGGTGCCGCTGCGGCCCCGCGCGCCTGGATCCTCGCCGCCGTGCCCGGCGTCGATGGCGACGATAAGCGATGCGCGCAGGCGTCGCGTCCCTTGCGCGGCGGTGTGGCGGTCTGCTTGTCGCGACGCGATTTCTCTTCGCTCACCGCGTCCTCGTGCGACTTGAGAACGAGGTTCGGTACGGTCGGCGCGATTGGCGCGGGTTCGGGCACGGAGGACTTGGGCGCCGCGACTTGCTGTTCACGCTCGATCTTGGCTCACCAGCGCCATCAGTGCGTCGGGGGGCGTGAGCGGGTACACGTCGACGACGAGACGGAAGCCGTAGTTCGCCGACCGGCGGCAGGCTGAAGACTTGCGGTTGCGCCTCGCCCTTCAAGTCGAGCACGACGCGCAGCGTGCCGGCCTTGAAGCGGCCGACGCGCACCGACTGGATGTTGGGATCGTCGCGCGAGATCTTCGTCGCGAGCGCTTCAACCTCGGGGCTGGCAGACACCCCTTCCAGGTCCAGCACGAGCCGCTCGGGGTCTTTGACCGTGGTCAGGCTGTGCTTGATCGGCGTTACAGACTCGATCGTGATCCGCGTGTACTCGGCGGCTGGCCAGACGCGGGCCGCGATGATGCGCGTCTCCTGCGCGAGGGCGGACAGGCTCGGGATCGAGGCAGGCGGCGAAGAGAGCGGCGAGCAACCCGAAGCGGGCGCAGGCACCGAGCAGCGGTGACGCGAGGAGGGCGGTCAGCCACCGGCGGCGCCGGATGCTGCGCCATGGCTGTGCGCAGACGCTTCAGACACTGCTCACCCCGCTCGCTCTCCGCTGCGATCTCGAATGTGCGCCCGCTCGGCGGCGAATTCCAGGCGGATCCGGAGATCGGCCCGCGGCAGACGTGAGCCGACTTTTTCCGGCCATTCGACGGCGCACACCGCGGCCGCGTCGAAGTATTCCGAAAAGCCCGTCGCATCCCATTCTTCTGGGGATTTGAATCTATAAAAATCAAAATGATAAAAGTCTAAGCTAGAAAGCGGGTAAAGTTCAACGAGAGTATAGCTCGGACTCTTGACTTTTTCGCGGCAACCGAGCGAAAGCAGACAGCCGCGCACTAAAGCGGTCTTGCCGGCGCCCAGGTCACCGTGCAGGTACAGCACCAGGCCCGGCTTCGAGCGACTGCGCCGAGTGCGGCGCCGAGCGAGCGCGTGGCCGCGTCGTCCTCCAGGTGTCCTGTCAGCGACGAAGGCGGAGGAGTTACCATCGTTCGTATGCATGCGCACTCGGTTCCTCGACGTCGGGATTCGGCGGTTGCTGGCGCAGCAGATCAAGACGTGGGGCCGCGCCCTCGGCTTTCAGCAGGTTGGCATCGCCGGCACCGATCTCGGGGACGCGGAGAACCGTCTGCTGGCGTGGCTGGATCAGGGCCGGCACGGCGCGATGGATTATATGGCACGTCACGGTGTGCGCCGCGCCCGCCCGCACGAACTCGTACCCGGTACCGTGCGCGTGATCTCGGTGCGCATGGACTATCTGCCCGGTGAGGCACGCGAGAGCACTGCGGTGCTCGGCGAGCGCGAACACGCTTTCATTGCCCGCTATGCGCTCGGCCGCGACTACCACAAAGTCATGCGGGGCCGGCTGCAGCATCTGGCCGACCGCATCACCGCCACGGTGGGCGAGCACCGCTATCGGGTCTTCAGCGACAGCGCTCCGGTGCTGGAGGTCGAACTCGCCACGCGCGCAGGGCTGGGGTGGCGCGGCAAGCACACGCTGCTGCTCTCGCGCGAGTCCGGATCGTGGTTCTTCCTGGGCGAACTCTTCACCGATCTGCCGTTGCCGGTCGATGCACCTGCAGACGACCACTGCGGCACCTGCACGCGCTGCATCGACGCCTGCCCGACCGGGGCGATCGTCGCGCCGTACGAACTCGACGCGCGCCGCTGCATCTCGTATCTCACCATCGAGCACCCGGGCAGCATTCCCGAGGCGCTGCGCCCGCTGATCGGCAACCGCGTCTATGGTTGCGACGACTGCCAGCTCGTCTGTCCCTGGAATCGCTTCGCGCAGCCTGCGTCCGAGTCCGATTTCGCGGTCCGCAACGGCCTCGACGATGCCACGCTGGTCGAGCTCTTCGCGTGGAGCGAGGACGACTTCGACGTGCGGCTCGCCGGCAGCGCGATCCGCCGCATCGGCCACGAGCGCTGGCTGCGGAACCTCGCGGTCGGTCTCGGCAACGCCGTGCCCTCGCCCGCGACGGTCGCGGCCCTGCGCTCACGCGCGGCGCATCCATCGGCCCTCGTGCGCGAGCACGTCGCCTGGGCGCTGGCGCGCCAGCTAGGCGACGGGGATTCGCTGCCGTGACCACCTTTGACTGGCGAGTTTCCTTACCCGTCCCGGCGCCTGCCGCTGCTCGCGCGCAACGTCGTGGCGACCTCGCAGCCGCTCGCCGCCCAGGCCGGTTTGAGCATGATGCTGCGCGGCGGTAACGCGGTGGACGCTGCGCTGGCGAGCGCCATCGCGCTGACCGTCGTCGAGCCGGTCTCGAACGGGGTCGGGTCGGACGCCTTTGCAATGGTCTGGGACGGGACGACGCTGCATGGCCTGAATGCGTCGGGACGCTCACCGCAAGCCTGGACGCCGGCGCGCTTTGCCGGTCGCCGGGAGATGCCCGAGAACGGCTGGGATACGGTGACGGTGCCAGGAGCGGTATCGGCCTGGGCCGCGCTTTCCGCGCGCTTCGGGCGGCTGCCCTTCGCGACCCTTTTCGGGCCGGCCATCGCTTATGCGCGGCACGGCTTTCCGGTTTCGCCCGTGGTCGCCCTGAAGTGGCGCAACCAAGTCTCTTCGTTTGTCGATCAGCCCGGCTTTGCCGAGGCCTTCCTGCCCAATGGCCGCGCCCCGGCGCCAGGCGAGACGTTCGCGCTGCCGGCGCTCGCGCAAACGCTGGAAGCGATCGCTGCGACGCGAGGCGAGGCGTTCTATCGGGGAGCGCTGGCGGAGGCGCTGGTCGCGCACGCGGCAGCTCACGGTGGCGCGATGTCGCGTGCCGATCTCGACGCACAAGCGGTCGAGTGGGTGACACCGATCAGCGCCGACTATCGCGGCTACACGCTGCACGAGCTGCCACCCAACGGCCAGGGCATCGCGGCGCTTGTCGCGCTCGGCATTCTCGGTCGCCATGATGTTGCGGCGCACGCGGTCGATTCCGCGCCGAGCCTGCACCTGCAGATCGAGGCCATGAAGCTCGCGTTCGCCGATGTCTACCGTCATGTGGCGGACCCATCGGCGATGGCGGCGGACGTGCCCTCACTGCTCGATGTCGAATATCTTGCGCAACGTGCGCGCGAGATCGATCCCGATCGTGCCCGACCGCCGTCGCCGGGACGCCTGCCGGGCGGTGGCACCGTCTACCTCACCGCCGCCGACGCCGACGGGATGATGGTGTCGTACATCCAGTCGAACTACGGCGGCTTCGGCTCCGGTGTGGTGGTGCCGGGTACCGGCATCAGCCTGCAGAACCGCGGCAGCGGGTTCACGCTGGAGCGCGGCCATCCGAACGAGGTTGCCCCTGGCAAACGGCCGTTCCACACCATCATCCCCGCCTTCGTCACCCGCGACGGTGCACCCGTGATGAGCTTCGGCGTCATGGGCGGCGCGATGCAGCCGCAGGGACATGTCCAGATCATGGTGCGCCTCGCCGATTACCGGCAGAATCCGCAGACGGCCTGCGATGCGCCGCGCTGGCGCGTGCGCGACGGCGACGGAGTGGAGTTCGAGCCGGGAGTGGGTGGGGAGACCATCGGCCACCTGATGCGCTTGGGACATCGCGCGGTACCGGGCGATGGCGCGAGCTATTTCGATTTCGGCGCCGGGCAGTTCATCTACCGGCTGGCCGATGGCTACCTTGCCGCCTCGGACCCGCGACGCGACGGGCAGGCGGTCGGATTCTGATTGATGAGCGATCGAGGCAGCACGCCGATGGTGGTGAACTGTGTCGCATATCGCGACGGCAAGCGGATGCACGACATCACCATCGAGGAGATCAGCGACCACGTGGCGCAGCCGGGCACGTTCGTCTGGCTTGGGCTGTACGAGCCCGACGAGTCGCTCATGCGCGAGGTGCAGGAGGAGTTCGGGCTGCACGATCTCGCGGTCGAGGACGCGTGGCGCGCGCACCAGCGACCGAAGCTGGAAGCCTACGGCGATACCCTCTTCGTCGTCCTGCGCACAGCGCGCATGGAGAAGGGCGAACTCTGTTCGGCGAAACCCACATCTTCGTCGGGCCGCACTACGTCGTCACGGTCCGCCACGGCGCCTCGTCTGCCTACACCGATGTCCGCAGCCGCTGCGAGTACTCGCCCGAGCTGCTTGGCAAGGGGCCCCGGGTTCATCCTCTACGCTGTGCTCGACTTCGTGATGGATCAGTATTTCCCGATCGTGGAAGATCTGGAAGACGAACTCGAAGCGATCGAGGAGGGCGTGTTCCGCTCGCACAGCGACGCCGAGCACGTCGAAAACACTTACGAACTCAAGCTGAAGATGATGGCGGTGCGCCGGGCCGTGCTGCCGGTGGTGCAGATCTGCAACGACCTGCCTCTGTACCGGTCGTTGATCGCGGACGAGATCCGGCCGTATTTCCGGGACGTTTCGGACCACGCCCACAGCATTCTCGAAGTCGTGGACACGGGCCGGGAGATGGTGAACACGGCGCTCACCGTCAACCTCACGCTGCTCTCGCTGAGACACAACGAAGTGATGAAACGCCTGGCGGGCTGGGCCGCGATACTTGCCATCCCGACGATGATCGGCGGCATCTACGGCATGAATTTCGAGCACATGCCCGAACTGGGCTGGACTTTCGGTTACCCCATGACCCTGGGGGTGATGATTGGGACTTGCGTGCTGGTCTATCGAAGGCTGAAGCGTACGGGCTGGCTATGACGCTGCCTGGCACGCTCTGCCCGGGGGAGTGACGGGCGCGGGGGGAGTGGAGCGGTTACCTTGGTGACGCGTCAGAGAAAATAGATGGCCGGGAAGGTCGCCGCGGCCAGCACCAGAACGATCCACTCCAGGCTGTTCTTGGCGAGCCAGCCGGTGAAGTGCAGGATCAGTATGATGATCGCGACCAAATAAAAGGCGATGAGCGCCATGCTCTGAGACCTCCGCTGCCTGTAAACTGCCACCCCAATAAGCTAGTTTCGTGCCTCGGCTCGGCGCGGGCCGAGGCACGACGTCTTCTGGAGGAGGACGCGGACGATGGCTCTTTCCCTTTCCTCGGCAGCCTTTGCCGACGCTGGTCCCATGCCCCGACGGCACACGTGCGACGGTGGGCAAGGTGCGCTGCACGGACACACGGTTGCCGCGGCGGTTCTGAGCGGCACCTGCCAGCGCCGGGCATAGCGTGGAGCCGCGCCCGCCCCCTTTCCGTGACACGCCTGCAGAGACGCTGCGATGAGCGGTGACGCCTGGGATGTGATCGTCGTCGGTTCAGGCATTGGCGGTCTGGCGAGCGCGGCCGCGCTCGCCAAGTACAGGCATCGCGTGCTCGTGCTGGAGCAGAACCACGTTGCCGGCGGCCTCACGCACACATTCACACGCGGCGACTGGACCTGGGGGATCGGCGTTCAGAACCTCGGCGACATGGGGCAGGAAGACGAGAACGAAGGCCTGCTCGAGTGGATCTCCGACGGCACCATCCAGATGGCATCGATGGGGCCGGTCTACGACATCATCCATTTCCCCGGCGGTTTCGTGACCCAGTTTGCGCGACCGGAGGAGGCGCTCAAGCGTGAGCTGAAGGAGAGGTTTCCCTCCTGCCTGGGACAGATAGACAGTTGGTTCGACGCGATGCATGCCGGCCAGAGCGCGGGTCATGCGGTGTTTGCGCTGCGCGCCATGCCGGAGCCGATTGCCACCTTCTACCGCCTGTGGCGCGCCGACACCATCGACCGCTGGTGCCGGCGGACGACGCGCGAGGTGCTCGACGACCTCATCACCGATGAGCGCCTGCGCTGCGTGCTCGGCGCGCAGTGGGGCGATTACGGCAGCAAGCCTTCGAGCAGTTGCTTCGGAATCCATTCGGTTGTCGTGAGCAACTTCTTCAATGGCGGCTACTACCCCGTCGGCGGCGCGGGCATATTCGCCGAGAAGCTCAGCAAGGTGATCGAGGCGGCCGGTGGAAAGGTCCAGGTCGACACACGCGTGAGCGGATTGCTGATGGACGGTGACGTGGTGGCTGGGGTGGAGACGGCGGCGGGCGACGTGTACCGGTCGGCGCGGGTGGTATCCGACGTCGGTGCTCGCAACACCGTCGCGCAGTTGCTGCCGGAGCGTCTGCGGGGAGCAGAGTGGGCGCGGGAAATCCTCGCCCTGGGCCCCACGGTCGCCCACGTCGGACTCTATCTCGGGCTCGAAGGCGACATCGGCGCGATGGGCGCGAGTGCTTCCAATCACTGGTTCTACGAGACGTGGGATCTCGAGGCTGCCTTCTGGTCCTCACCGCGCGAGCAGCCGCTGGCTCCTGTGCTGCGCGTTTCCTTTCCTTCGCTCAAGGATCCGAGCTACGACCCCGGTCCGCGGAAGCTGCACACGGTCGAGGCATTCGCGTACATCGACTGGGAGATTTTCGCGCGCTGGCAAGACTCGGTGCCGGGCAAGCGGCCAGCCGCCTATCTCAAGCTCAAGGCGCTGATCCAGAAACGGATGATCGCGCAGTTCAGCCGCTATTTCCCTGCACTCGGACCGCTTATCCGCTACAGCGAGGTGTCGACACCGCTTTCGATGACGGCCACCACGAGCGCCCACCAGGGCGCCATGTTCGGCATCGAACCGACGCCGGCCCGCTTTCTCTGCAAGTGGCTGCACGCGAAGACACCGCTGAGCGGTCTCTATCTGGCGGGCCAGGACGTCGGCACGCCCGGCGTGCAGGGTGCCATGATGGGAGGAATACTGGCGGCCGCCGCGATCGAGCCCAAGCTCCTCTCGCGACTGGGCTGATCCCAGGTCAGTGGGAAAGTCGTTCGTCGAGATCGACGATCCAGTGCTTTACGGGTACCCTGGCGATCGTCGCCAGGTGCGTCTCGCAGCCCATGTTGGCGGTGAGGATCAGCTCCGGATGCTCAGCTTCGAGCGCCTCGACCTTGTTGCGCTTGATCTGCTCGGACAGTTCCGCCTGGGTGATGGCATAGGTGCCGGCTGATCCGCAGCACAGGTGTGCATCGGCGATCGGCGTGAGCTCGTAGCCGAAGCCGCGCAGCAGATCTTCCGCGAGCCCACGCAGCTTCTGCCAGTGCTGCAGGGTACAGGGCGGGTGGAAGGCGACGCGTGGCATCTTCCTGTCCTTGAGCAGGGGCTTGAGGTGGGCGCGCTCGGCAGCGATGACTTCCGTCAGGTCATGGGTCATGTTGCTGATGCGCTCGGCCTTCTCGGCATAGGCACGGTCGTGCCGCAGGTGATGCCCGTACTCGCGGACCGTCGAGCCGCACCCGGTGGCGGTCATCGCAAAGCCCTCCACGCCCTGTTCCACGAACGGCCACCAGGTGTCGATCATGCGCCGCATGTCGCTGAGCCCGTCCTCCTGGTAGTCGAGGTGAAAGCGCAGCGCACCGCAGCAACCCTTGCTGTCGATCAGGGAAATGCCGATGCGATCGAGCACGCGTGCGGCAGCGGCATTGGTGTCCGGCGTCAGCACCGGCTGCGCGCAACCGGCGAGCGATATGTAATGGCGCGTGTGACGGGCGGGCGGCCATGCGCCCGCGCGCGGAAGTGAAGGCGGCAGCTTGGCGCGCAGCGCTTGCGGCAGAAAGCTGCGCACGGCCATTCCAGCGCTGAGCGCCGCCCGGAAAGTGGCGGGGTGGCGGAAGAACGTGGCCATCACCCAGCGCTGGAGCTTCGCCGGCGTCGGCCGCTCCACCCGCTCGGACACGAGTTTGCGGCCGATGTCCACCAGGTGGCCGTAACGCACTCCGGACGGACAGGTCGTCTCGCAGGCATGACAGGTCAGGCAGCGATCGAGGTGAAGCTGGGTGCGCTCTGTCACCGGAGCGCCTTCCAGCATCTGCTTCATGAGGTAGATGCGCCCGCGTGGCCCGTCGAGCTCGTCGCCCCGGATCTGATAGGTGGGACAGGTGGCGGTGCAGAAGCCACAGTGCACACAGGCGCGCAGGATCGATTCGGCTTCACGCCCTTCCGGCGTGTCCTTGAAGCAGTCTGCAAGTCGGGTCTGCATGGGGCGATGTGGCGTTTACAACGTTCGCAGTCGGCTTGTCAGGAGAGAGGAAACATGCGCCCGGCATTGAGGATGCCGTGCGGGTCGAAGGCGAGCTTGAGGCGCCGGTGCAGTGCGAGCAGCGGCGCGGACAACGGGTGAAATACCGGCGCGCTGCTGCCGCGTGCGCGAAACAGCGTCGCGTGCCCCCCGGCATTGGCGGCGGCGATGCGCACGACCTCTCCCGGCAGATCGGACGCGAGCCAGCGCAGCGCCCCACCCCACTCTATAAACTGATCGCCCATGAGATTCAAGGCAGGCGTGGTCGACTTGACCGACAGCCGCCACAGCGGTTTCGCTCCGGTGAAGAAATCGAGCGTCTGCTCGCGCACCGCGGCCCAGAACGAGGCGCCGTCGGCCACTTCCTCGCCACCGAGTCTGGCGCGCGCGGAAGCGATCGCGGCCGGCGCGCCGGACAGGCGCAGCGTGAGGCACCCCGCGTGGTGGCACGTCGCAGACAGGGGCAAGGGGGTGCCAGCCCAGCGGTTCATCGTTTCGATCGCCTGCGGCTCATCCATCTCGAAGCGCAGCGTCAGTTCCTCAGGCGGGCGCGGGAGCACCTTGAGGGAGACCTCCAGCAGCAGGCCGAGTGTACCCAGCGAGCCGGTGAACAGCCGCGACAGGTCGAACCCCGCCACATTCTTCATCACCTGACCGCCGAAACTGAGATCGGTGCCACGGCCATCGAGCATGCGGATGCCGAGCACGAAATCGCGTACGGCGCCGGCATAGGCGCGCCGTGGCCCGGAAAGCCCGGTGGCAACGCAGCCGCCGAGAGTGGCGTCGGTGGCGAAGCGCGGCGGCTCGAACGCCAGCATCTGTCCACACTCGCCGAGCGTCGCTTCGACCTCTGCCAGCGTCGTCCCAGCGCGCGCGGTGATCACAAGTTCGGTCGGCTCGTACTGGATGACCCCGCGGTAGCCGGTCGTGTCCAGTTCGATCCCGGCACAGGGCACACCGTAGAACGCCTTGCTGCCGCTGCCCCTGACGTACACAGACTGGCGGCGACTGGAAGCATCGCGCAGCTCCTGGGCGAGGCGATCCTTCAGGTCATCCATGGCAGCGAGCGCCAGCGCGAGTCAGGTCAGACATGCACCGGCGCCCGGGCAGCGAGGGCATGCGCGGGCAAGCCCGCCTCAGGCGCCTTTCTTCTTCACGGCGTTTTTGGCTGCCTCCGTCGCTTTCTTGGTGGCATCGACTGCGGCATCAGCCATGTGCTCAGCCCCCTTGATGGCTCCGGTCACCGCGTTGGTACCTGCATCCACGGAGGAACTCGCGGCCTCGGCTGCCGCCGTCGCAGCCGATCTCGCGGCATCGGAGACCTTGGTGGCGGCGGCGCCCGCGGACTTGAACGCGCTGCTGCCCATCTCCGTGGCGGCATGGGCCGCCTTGCTCGCGATATCACCCGCGGACTTGGCGGCCTCGGCCGTGTGGACCGCCATGGTCTCGGCCGTTTTCACCGCGCTCGACACCGCGCTCGTACCGGCGTCACTGACTACGGCCGTTGCCTTGGTGACGGATTCGCCCGCGGCGCGGGCGGCCTCGCCGGTCAGTCCGGCCATCTTTTCCGCCATCTTGGTCGCTTCCTCGATGGCGCTGGTGCCGGCTTCGGCGATGGCGCCGAATGCCTTCTCCAAGGCGCCGGTCACGCCAGCGAAGAGCCCGCCGACGCCGCCGAGCCCAAGCATGCCGGC
Source organism: uncultured beta proteobacterium (assembly GCA_963719715.1). Lineage (GTDB taxonomy): Bacteria > Pseudomonadota > Gammaproteobacteria > Burkholderiales > JAEUMW01 > JAEUMW01. The sequence continues at coordinate 83,462 of CAVRDD010000019.1, read as the reverse complement.
GAGGCTGCTGTCGATGCCGGACTTGACGAAGTCGCGCTGGTTTTCGAGCAGCGTCGTCAGTCCGCTGGTGTCGAGCTTGCTGGCGGACACCTGATTCTTGAGGACGCCGAAGAGCAGCGGGGCGCCCATCGCGAACATCTTCTCGATCGCGGGCGTGCCGAGGCCGCTGGTCTTCGCCGCCGCCTCGGCGACGCTGTTGAAGCGGTCACCAAAGAGTCCCTTCGTCATGTTCGAGCCGAGCGTCATGAGGTTCTCGGCAGCCGGCCCGCCGCTGAACATCTTGGTCATGTTGCTGAAGACGTCGGTGCCGATGCTCGGGCTGTTGATGGCATTGAGCAGGCTCGATGCGCCGGCCGGGGTCGAGCCCTGCTGCATCACCGCGCCGAGCAGCGACGGGAAGACGGTGCGCATGGCGGACTTCGTCATCGTCTCCGAGGCGTTGAGATAGCTGCTCGCGAGGCGCGAAAACTCGGCGCCGAAAGACGTCATCATCGATTCCAGGATGTTCGTGGACATGCTTTCCTCCTTGGTGAATATTGGAATGTTTGTGGTGGTTGGTGTGGCGAAGGCGCAATCAGAATCGCGGCAGGTCGGGAAAGCGTTCCTGACCGGCCTTCACGTGCATCGCGCCGAACTCCGCACAGCGGTGCAGCGTCGGTACGGCCTTGCCCGGATTGAGCAGGGTGCGCGCGTCGAATGCGTGCTTCACGGCGTGGAACGCCTCTAGCTCCGGCGCGCGAAACTGCAGGCACATCTGGTCGATCTTCTCGATGCCGACGCCGTGCTCGCCGGTGATGGTGCCGCCGGCTTCGATGCACAGCTCGAGAATGCGCGCACCGAAATGCTCCGCCGTTTCGAGCTGGCCCGGCAGGTTCGCATCGAACATGATGAGCGGGTGGAGATTCCCGTCGCCAGCGTGAAATACGTTGGCGCAGGCGAGCCCATACTCCTCCGACAGGTCCGCGATGCCCTGCAGCACCCGTCCGAGATTCTTGCGCGGGATAGTGCCGTCCATGCAGTAGTAGTCCGGCTTGATCCGCCCCACCGCCGGAAACGCCGCCTTGCGGCCCGACCAGAGCTTGAGCCGCTCGGCTTCGTCGCGCGAGACGCGGATGTCCGTCGACCCGCTGGCGCGCAGCACCTCGGCCACCTTCGCGACCTCGGCCTCGACTTCCGCTGCCGCGCCGTCCGCCTCGCAGAGCAATATCGCCGCGGCGTCCAGGGGATATCCGGCGTGGACGAATTCCTCGACCGCCCGCGTGGCAAGCTGATCCATCATCTCCAGCCCGGCGGGCACGATGCCGGCAGCGATGATGTTCGCGACCGCTTCGCCGGCGCGGATGACATCGTCGAACGCCGCCATCACCACGGTCGCCTTCTCCGGCTTGGGCGTGAGCTTGACGGTGATCTCGGTGACGATGCCGAGCAGCCCTTCGGAGCCTGTCACCAGCGCGAGCAGGTCGTACCCCGCTGCATCCAGCCCATCCGCGCCGACCTCGAGGATGTCACCGTCGATGGTCGCCAGGCGCAGCTTGAGGATGTTGTGCACCGTCAGGCCATACTTGAGGCAGTGCACGCCGCCGGAGTTCTCGGCCACGTTGCCGCCGATCGAGCACGCGATCTGGCTCGAGGGATCGGGTGCGTAGTAGAGACCGTGCTTCGCCACCGCTTCGGAGATGGCGAGATTGCGCACACCGGGCTGCACGCGGGCAGTGCGTGCCAAGGGATCGACGTGGAGAATGTGCTTCAAGCGGGCCAGCGACAACAGCACGCCGTGTTCGATCGGCAGAGCGCCGCCGGACAGTCCGGTGCCGGCGCCCCGCGCAACCACCGGCACGCCCGCTTCGAAGCAGATGCTCAGCACCTTTGCCACTTCCTGCTCGTCGCCCGGCAGCACAGCGATCATCGGCAGGCGGCGATACGCCGCCAAGCCGTCGCATTCGTACGGCCGCAGATCTTCCTCTTCCCAGAGGACGGCGCTGGACGGCAGGAAGTTTCTGAAGAGCCGAACCAGCCGGTCCTTGTCGACGACGAGTGGGGTAGTGTCGGGCGCGCCCATTTCAGCCTCCCTCCGCGAGACGCCAAGCCGACACCAGCTGCGTGATCGCGTTGGACCAACTCGACGTACAGAAGGGCTTCCGTGCTGACATCGGTTTGCTTCCGTGAGACGTACAGCTTATAGCCTTGACGCGCGTTTGACGAGCGTCGGATGGCGCTGTAACAGTGCATTCCCGACGGGGTCCCGGGTGGGGTTGTCTTGCCTCCGGGCTGCAGCATCCGGGCTAGAATAGACATCAACCCTGCGGGCCTCGAGAGCGCAGCAGCCCATTCAACGCGGAGACCGACCATGTCCCAGTCCGATGCAGCCGCCGCCGCGGCGACGGCGCAGAAGCCAGCCGAGAAGCTGTTCGAGCCGATCAAGCTCGGCCCCTATACGCTCCCGCACCGGGTGGTGATGGCGCCGCTCACGCGCTCGCGGGCGCGCCAGCCGGGCAATGTTCCGTCCGCGCTCAACGCCTGCTACTACGCGCAACGGGCCTCCGCCGCGCTCATCATCAGCGAGGCGACGCAGGTCTCGATGCAGGGGCAGGGTTACGCCTGGACGCCGGGCATCCACAGCCGCGAACAGATCTCCGGCTGGCGCATGGTGACGGACGCGGTGCACGAGGCGGGCGGACTCATGTTCATGCAGCTCTGGCATGTCGGACGCATCTCGCATCCGGCCCTGCAGCCAGACGGCATGCTGCCGGTGGCGCCCTCCGCGATCCGGCCGGCCGGCGAGGCCTTCATCGAGAACGCCCGCGGCGAGGGCACGCTGGTGCCGTTCGTGACGCCGCGCGCCCTGCACATCGAAGAGATTCCCTACATCGTCCGCCAATACGCGGTCGGCGCGCGCCAGGCCCGAAGCGCCGGGCTCGACGGCGTCGAGATCCACGGCGCCAACGGCTATCTGCTCGACCAGTTCATCAGCTCCGGCACGAATCACCGCACCGACGCCTACGGCGGTTCTGCCGAAAACCGTGCGCGGCTGCTGCTCGAAGTGGTCGAGGCCGCGTGCGAAATCTGGGGCAGGGACCGTGTCGGGGTGCGCCTGTCACCGCTCGGCACCTTCAACGACATGCACGACGACGATCCCGAGGCAACCTTTGGCTACATCGCGAGCCAGCTGAACGACTTCAGGCTCGCCTATCTGCATCTCGTCAACCCTGGCGCAGCCGCCATGGACCGTGCCGAGCAGCCGAGCGCTGAGGCCATGCGAATCCTTGCGCTGATACGCGAGAAGTACCACGGCACCCTCATGATCGCGGGCGGTTTCGATCACACTTCGGCCGAGGCCTGGCTGCAGGCGGAGCGCTGCGACCTCATCGCCTTCGGCCGAAAGTTCATCGCCAATCCCGACCTGCCGGAGCGGCTGCATACGGGGGCGCCGCTGCAGGCCGACGATCCGTCCACGTACTACGGCGGTGGCGCCAAGGGTTACACGGACTATCCGTCGCTCGCCCAGGAACGCGGCGACCAGCCGAAGCCCTGCGTCGACGAGCGCTGGCGCTAAGCCGCGCAGCTGTCGGGCATGTCGCTCGCGCCTTCTGCGGACGTGCCCGAACATGGGCCCTGGAATCCGGGCATCTCGTCCGAGCTGCCGCCGGATCTGCTGCCGCTCGCGACCATCTTCCGGCCCGAGCACGTCTACACGAGTCTGGATACCTTGCGTGAGTTACGCGACCTGACCGGGCTTGCTCGCGAAGAACTCATCGTCTTCCGGCCGCAGCGGCTGGTGGTGCACGAGCTTCTGGTTCGCGTCACGGCGGAGATCACGGTGCCGGACGGTTCCCGGGTCGAGGATCTCGGCATCAATTTCCGGCGCATGACGCACACGATTCTCACCGTGCACATCGAGCCGCACATGGCCGAGGTCACCGCTGCCTACGAGGCGCTCCGAGAGCGGATCGCGGGCGTCGTCAGGGCCGAGCTAGCGGGTCTGCTGCGCGCTGGGGAAGTTCCGGAAGTGGCGCCCCGGCGGCGCGGTCTGATGGGCTTCCTGCGTCGCTTTGGTACGTCTCAGGCGCCGCCATCGCGCGAGCGTGACGGCGAGCGCGAGGAACGAGTGTTGCGCGAGTGGGCGAGCGCCGCCCACTCGCGCGGAGATCCGCTTGAGCGGGCGGCTTTCCGTGCGCTCCATCGCGTCGTCGCGGTGATCCGGGCGAAGCACGGCAGGGTCTGGGGCGGCGCCAGCCTGCTCGCGCCGATCGCCACCGGCATGGCCTGCAACGAGCACGGCAGCGAAGTGATCGGCGATCTGATCGAGCCCCACGTGGCGCGTGCGGTTGCCGCGGAAAGCTATCGACGGCTGCCGACGCAGGCGCGGCCGGTGGTAATGAACACGAAGGGCGCATCGGCCTCGGGCAAGAGCACGATGAGGCCGCTGCAGAAGCGGCTGGCCGCCGAGGTCGGCGCAGCGTGGAGCGATTTCGCGCTGATCAGCCCGGACATCTGGCGCAAGTACCTGCTCGACTACGGCTCGCTCGGAGAGCACTTCCGCTACGCCGGCACGTTCACCGGACTCGAGCTTGCCATCGTCGACCAGAAACTCGACCTCCATATGGCGCGCAAGGCCGAGCGCCGCGAAATTTCGCATCTGCTCATCGACCGCTTCCGTTTCGACAGCTTCGCGCCCGACTCGGAAGTGGCGGGCAGCAATCTGCTGACGCGATTCGCAAAGCTCGCCTACTTGTTCTTCATGATCACGCCGCCGCATGCAACCGTCGAGCGCTCGTGGAAGCGCGGATTGGACGTCGGCCGCTTCAAGGCGGTGGACGATCTGCTAGCGCACAATGTCGAGGCGTATACCGGTATGCCGGAGCTCTTCTTCACCTGGGCACTGCGACCCGGCATGGCAGTGCACTACGAGTTCCTCGACAATGACGTTCCCTACGGCGAGCGCCCCCGCACCGTCGCTCTCGGGTGGAACGGCGAAATGGTGATCCTCGATGTCAAATGCCTGCTCGACATCGATCGCTATCGCAAGATCGACGTCAACGCGAAACAGCCGCAGCAGGTTTATCCCGGAGCCGGCGTGATGGCTGACGAGTGCAATACGCAGTTTCTGCGCGATTGCGCGCGCCGCCTCGCGTCGCTCACCTTTGCCGACCGCGATAGCGGGCGCATTTACGCGCGCCTGGAGGCCGCACGTTTGTCATGGATCGACCCGGAGTTGCTGGAGACGGCAGCGCGGGATCCGCAAACGCGGGCAGGGCTTCTGGCCGTCGCGCCCGAGGTCCTGACCGTTGACGCCTGCCCGGCGGGAAGCGAGTCGAGGATATTGGACGCGGCGCGATATCACACCCTTGGTCGCTGGGGCGGCGGTTCGTGACGGCCACACTTGTCGCCGGACGCGTGGCGTACTCTGACCCCGTCGCCCCCGCACCAATGCATGGAGACGCACGATGAGCAACGAATGCCGCTACGCCGTTACCGAGACGCTCCGCAATGGCACGCCGGTCACGATCCGGGCAGTGCGGCCGAACGATAGGGAGCGCCTGGTTACGGCATTTCACAAGCTTGACCGGGAGTCCATCTACACACGCTTCTTTGCTTACAAGGATGAACTCAGCGAAGCGGACCTCAAGCACGTCACCGAAATTGACTTCGAGCGGCGCGTCGTGCTTCTGGTCACGATCGCAAGTGGCGAGGGCGAGACCGTCATCGGCGCGGGCAGCTATACGGCGTGCACGAAGTCGGCAAGCGTGAGCAGCGCGGAAGTCGGGTTCATGGTCGAGGAGGACTATCATGGCCTCGGCATCGCCGGACGCATCCTGCACCATCTGGCTGTCATAGCGCGTGAGCGTGGGATCGGGCAGTTCGAGGCCGAAGTGCTGCCCGTGAATCGCGCGATGGTGTCGGTATTCGCGCGTAGCGGATTCCCGATGACGGAAGAAAAAATTGAGGGAACCATCCGTCTGACGATGGACCTTCCAGACGCCTCCCCGGCGGGCTGAAGCAACAACTCGATCGGTCCCCGCTGTAGGCGAACGGCGCGCTGCCGTTCGTCATTCATGCCAGCCGTCTACCCCTCGGGTTCGCACAATGTCGAACTCCGGGGCAGTTCCGTTCCGGTCCGGCCGACGACAGCGCGACGCTGATCAGCCGATCGCAGCCTGCACGGGCTGGTTTTCGCCGGAAGGCGCCGGCTCTTCACGCGGTGCCGGTCATGTGGCACGAGGTCACTCGACCGATCGTCGATCGGCGCCCCGTGCCGGCTCGAACCACAGTTGACCAGGGGAAAGGGTTCGGGCTTGCGACTTTCACCGCTTCGACCTCGATCCGAGGGTCTTCCCCTATGGAATTGGCAGCGTTTGCTTGCGCCGTATCGCCGCAGTTAAAGCCGTGCCACACACCGGCAGAAGCCGTTGGGAGTTTGAATGGTCACCCAGCAAGAAGGATTCGTTCCTCAGCCCGCGCCCCTGCCGCAGACGCCGCAGGACCTCCAGGTACTCCTCATCGACGACGATGCGCGGCTGCGCGGGCTCGTTGCGAGGTTGCTCAAAGGTCCTGGGAGGGAAGTCCACCAGTGCGGCTCGGTTGGCCGGGCAATGGCGGTCCTGCAGCAAAGGACGATCGATCTCGCCCTCGTCAACATTCGCCTTCCCGACGGCACCGGGCTGGAACTTGTGCGCTGGATGCGGGACCGTGGCCTCGACCTGCCGGTGATCGTCGTGAGCGGTGACGACAACATGGACTCTGCCATCACCGCGCTGCGCTGCCGGGCGGTCGAGTTTCTGCGCAAGCCGTTCGACCCCGCAGCGCTGCGCCGCGCGGTCGACACTGCACTGGCAGCGCGTCGACTCGCGCTCGAGGAACTAGTGGCGAAGGAGCATCTGGAACGTTCCGAGCGCCTCCATCGTTACCTCGTGCACCATTCGCCGGATCTCATCTTCGCCCTCGATACCAACGGGCGCTTCTGGTTCGTGAACGACCGCTTCACGTCGCTGCTCGGATTCGACAGGGAAGAGTTGATCGGCGCGCATTACTCGGTCGTCATTCATCACGACGACCTGCGGGCGGCGCGGTGGGCGTGCAGCGAGCGCCGCACCGGCCCGCGCGCGACGTCGAACGTCGAGATCAGGTTGCGGCGGCGCGCGCAGGAAGGCGGCGAGGTCGGCGAAACGGCACTCGCGACGGTCGTGGTGAGCGCCGTCGGCCTTTACGCGCCCGCCGAGGGTGAATCACCGCGGCGTTTTCTCGGCACCTACGGCGTCGCACGGGACATCACGGACCGCAAGCAGGCGGAGCAGATCTCGAGCTTTCACGCGACTCACGATGCACTCACCGAGCTGCCGAACCGCGCCCTTTTTCTGGACCGCCTGCGCCAGGCCATCGCTCGCGCGCGCCGGATGTTTCTCGAGAAGGGTCACCTCGCGGTGCTCTACATCGACGTCGACGGCTTCAAGACGGTGAACGACACATACGGTCACGTCCAGGGCGACCTGCTCTTGCAGCACGTCGCTGCGCGCCTGCGACGCTGTCTGCGTGGCAGCGACACCCTGTCACGGGTCGGCGGCGACGAGTTCGCCGCCGTCGTCACCGAGCTCGGCTCGCGTGACGGAGCCGCCGCGGCCGCGGCGAAGGTCTTGGCCGAGCTGCGCGAACCGTTTCTGCTCGGCAACGGGGAGTTTCACACCAGTGTCAGCGTCGGGGTGGCGATCTATCCCGACGACGGCACGAGCGAACTCGAACTGGTTCGCAATGCCGATCTCGCGATGTATCACGCCAAGCGCGGTGGCAAGAACGCCATCGGTTACTTCACGCCCGACATGAATACCGTCTGGGCGCACAAGCTCGAGCTCGAGAACGAATTGCGCGCGGCGATCGAGCAGGGCGGCCTCGAGCTTCACTACCAGCCGATCCACAACGTCGCCACGGGCCACGTCGAAGCGCTCGAAGCCCTCGTGCGCTGGCGTCATCCGGTGCACGGAATGATGGACCCCAGCCGCTTCGTCCACATTGCCGAAGAGAGCGGGCTCATCCACGCTCTGGGCGAGCGCGTGCTCGACACTGCCTGTGCGGACCTGCACGCGTGGCACACGCAGGGGTTCCCGCAGCTGCGCATGGCGGTCAACCTTTCGGCGCGGGAGTTCGACCGTGCCGATCTGGTCGACTGTGTCGTCGACACCCTCAAGCGCCACGCAGTGCCGGCGGATTCGCTCGAGCTCGAAATCACGGAGAGTGCGTTGGTGGAGGACATCGACGCCGTTGCGGATCGGGCAGGCCACCTTCGGCGCTCTGGCGTGCGCATCGCCATCGACGATTTCGGCACCCGCTATTCCACGCTCGGCTATCTGCAGTCGCTGCCGATCAGCGGAATCAAGATAGACCAGAGCTTCGTTCGCGACCTCGGAGCACGTAGCTCGAGTGCTTCCATCGTGTCAGCCATGAGCGGCATCGCGCGTGGTTTCGGGCTCTCCCTCGTGGCCGAGGGCGTCGAAAAGCCCGAGCACGTGGAAGCATTGCGCAATTTCGGCTGCGATGTGATGCAGGGCTTTCATTTCAGCCGACCGCTGCCGGCACCACAGATCAGCGGCTATCTGGCACGCTTCAACCCTCTCTCTCCGGCACCCGACGACGCCGGCAGCTAGTGTAGTGCTTGCGAATTGTCTGAACCGTTTATGTTTGCGTATGTCATATTCGTATCTTGTCCACGGAGCGAATGATGAATCGCGGAACGCCGATCAGGCTGACCGATGAGCAACGCGCCGAACGGGAGCGTCGGACGAGATCGCAAACGCTGGACGTTCGGGCGGTGCGGCGGGCGCGCATCGTGTTGCTGGCGGCCGAGGGGCTGGGCAATCGCCAGATTGGCCGTGAGCTGGGCATCGGTCGGATCCAGGCGGGCTGCTGGCGGGATCGGTTTGCCGCGGGTGCTCTGGCGGCCATTGAAGGCGACCTGCCGCGCAGTGGACGCAAGCCGCGCATTGATGCGGCCGAGATTGTGCGTCGCACGACTCAGACCACGCCCCAGGGGGCGACGCATTGGAGTACACGCAAGCTCGCTGCGGAACTGGGCATCTCGGACACCACGGTACTGAAGGTGTGGCGTGCCCATGGCTTGAAGCCGCACCGGGTCGAGACCTTCAAAGTCTCGCGCGACCCGAGGTTCGTCGAGAAGTTGGAGAATATCGTCGGGCTGTACCTGTCGCCGCCCGAGCATGCCCTGGTGCTGTGCTGCGACGAGAAGAGCCAGGTGCAGGCGCTGGATCGTACCCAGCCCGGGCTGCCGCTGAAGAAGGGCCGGGCGGAAACGATGACTTATGACTACAAGCGACATGGCACGACCACCCTGTTCGCGGCCATGAGCACGCTGGATGGCTCGGTGATCTCGCGTTGCGCCCAACGCCACCGCCACACCGAGTGGCTGGAGTTCCTGCGCCAGATCAACCGCGACACGCCCAAGGACAAAGACCTCCATCTGATCTGTGACAACTACGCCACCCACAAGCATCCCAACGTTCAGGCGTGGTTGGAAAAACATCCGCGCTTCCATGTCCACTTCACGCCCACCTCGGCCTCGTGGCTGAACATGGTCGAGCGCTTCTTCCGAAGCCTGTCCACCGATCGCCTGCAGCGTGGCGTGTTCAAAAGCGTCCCGGAACCGATCGCCGCCATCGCGCAATACATCGCCACGCATAACCAGAATCCCAAACCCTTCGTCTGGACCGCCAAGGCCAATGACATCCTGCAGAAAGTCATTCGTGCCAATCGGCAGCTCGGTTCGAAGAAAAACGAAGCACTACACTAGCGTAAAACCCCTTCCCGGGCGCGGTTGACTATTCGTCTTCGATTGCGTTAACTCGCGATCAAAGTTTCTATCGCGCGCACACGCGTCGCGCGAACATCGCACGGCGGAATGTGGCACTCGGGCGGAGAGATTTCGCTTCGCGCCTCGCAAGTCGATTTTCCGGTCATCTTCGGTGCGTCGGAATGGCGCTCCTTCAGGAGGCGATGGTCATGTCTACCCACAACTGTGAAGAGAAGGTCGTCAAGGGTGGCTGTCCGCAGGACTGTCCCGACACCTGTGCCATGCTGTACACGGTCGAGGACGGCAAGCTGGTCGACGTGCGCGGCAATCCCGATCATCCGATGACGCGCGGCGGCCTTTGCATCAAGCTCAAGGACTTCGCCGAGCACCACTACAACGCCGACCGCCTGCTGTATCCAATGAAGCGCGCGGGGCCGAAGGGCAGCGGTCAGTTCATCCGCATCTCGTGGGACGAGGCGCTCGGAGAGATCAGGAGCCGCTGGACCGACATCATCGCCCGCGATGGTGGTGAGGCGATCCTGCCGTTCTGCTATCTCGGCCACGAAGGGCTGATCGACGGGCTCACGACCGGTGACGCTTTCTTCAACCGCCTTGGCTCGACGGTCGCGGAGAAGACTTTCTGCGCATCCGGCTCGTCGACGGCGTGGCTCATGACCGTGGGTCCCAGCGGGGGCGTCGATCCGGAGAGCTTCGCGGTTTCGAAGCACATCATCCTGTGGGCGGTGAACACGCTCACCACCAACCTGCATAACTGGCCGTTCATCCTCGAGGCGAAGCGCAAGGGGGCGAAAGTCGTGGTCATCGACCCGGTGCGTACGCGCACCGCCAAGCAGGCCGACTGGCACATCCGGCCGAAGCCCGGCACCGACGCTGCGCTCGCACTCGGCATGATGAACGTGATCATCGGCGAGAACCTCGTCGATCACGACTACGTCGCGAAATACACCGTCGGCTACGACGAGCTCAAGGCGCGCGCCGAACAGTATTCGCCGGAGAAGGTCGCGGAGATCACAGGAGTGGCCGCGGACGACATCCGCCAGCTCGCGCGCGAGTTCGCGACCACCCAGCCCTCGGTCATCCGGCTCGGCGTGGCACTCGAGAGGCATCACAACGGCGGTCAGGCGATACGCGCGGTGACGTGTCTTCCCGCGCTGGTGGGCTCCTGGCGTCATCCCGGCGGCGGCGCACTGGAAATGCCGCTGTGGGCGTTTCCGCTCAAGCTCGCCGACGTGTGTCGACCGGACTGGATCAAGCCCGGCACGCGCGTGGTGAATCTCACGGAGCTCGGCGCGGCGCTGACGGAACTCGATCCGCCGATCAAGTCGATCATGGTCTACAACGCCAACCCGATGTCGCAGGCGCCCGAGCAGAACAAGATCCGGCAGGGGCTCGCGCGCGAGGATCTTTTCACCGTCGTGAGCGAGCTCTTCATCACGGACACCGCGAAGTATGCGGACATTCTGCTGCCGGCGGCGATGCAGGCGGAACAGCTCGATCTCATGTTCTCCTGGGGGCACTTCTATTTCACGCTGAACCAGAAGGCGATCGAGCCGCCGGGGGAATGCGTGCCGAACTCCGAGCTCTTCCGGAGATTGGCCCGCACGATGGGCTTCGACGACGACTACTGGAAGCGCACAGACGAGCAGATGATCCGCGATTTCGTGGACTGGAGCGCTCCGGTGATGGAGGGCATCACCTTTGATCGTTTGGTGGAGGAGGGTTACGCGCATCTCAACGTCGGCGCGGTCGACCAGCGCACACCGCATGCCGAGGGCAACTTCCCCACGCCGAGCGGCAAGTGCGAGCTGAAAACGACGCAGGCCGGGAACGGTAACTTCGTGGTGCCGGCGTGGCGGTCCATGTATGAAGACATGCAGCCCGGCACGCCGATCGATCCGGTGCCGGACTATCTGCCGCCATACGAGTCGCCGGCATCGAACCCGGCGCTCGCGGCGAAATACCCGCTCAACATCATTTCGCCCAAGTCGCACGGATTTCTCAACTCGCAGTATGCGAACGAGTCGGTGCAACAGCTGCGGCAGGGCGAGCAGACGGTCCTCATTCACCCCGCGGACGCGGCCGCGCGCGGCATTCGCAATGGACAGCGGGTACGTGTGCATAACGACCGTGGCGCGTTCGAAGGCCGGGCAGAGCTCACCGAAGATACGCTGCAGGGCGTGGTCGCCGCATCGCTCGGCTACTGGCCGGGGCTTTCGCGTACCGGCACCGCAGTGAACTGCATCAGTTCCGACCGCCATTGCAATCTCGGTCAGGCGCCGAGCTTCTCCGACAATCTGGTCGAGGTCGAACTCGTGTCAGCGACGGTAACCGGCGCGCCGGAAGGGAAAGCCATCGCAGCGGCGTGATGCGCCCGATCGCGAAGCGGCAGGCTCCGGGCGGCCGGCGATGACGCACGTCGTCACCGAGAACTGCGACGGCTGCCGTTTCACCGACTGTGTGCACGCCTGCCCGGTGGCGTGCTTTCACGGTGACGAGCTCAGGGTATATATCGATCCCGTGACCTGCATCGACTGCGGCGCGTGCATCCCGGCCTGCCCCGTGCAGGCGATTTTCGAGGAGTTCGACTTGAGCGACGAGCAGCAGCCCTGGATCGCCATCAACGCGGAGCGGGCGAGCGAGCTGCCGGTGATCTGGAGTCGCGAGACGGCGCTGCCGAGCGCCCAGCACAGGCGCCAGGATCTGGGTTATTGAGCGCAGCTTGGGTCGTCGATCGACGCCGCGTGCCAGGCGCTTTTTGCAAGACAGAACCGACGCCCGCCACACTATCCGGTGATGGCTGAGTCGGCGTGAGGTTCCTTAAGCGGATGTTCCTGAGATCAAGCCGGGGCGGACCTTACCGGTCAGCGGCGAGACGAATTCCGGTGAATGGCCAGCGGTCGTGCGGGTAGAAGAAGTTGCGGTAGCTCTCGCGCAGATGAGAGCGCGGCGTCGCGCAGGAGCCGCCGCGCAGCACCATCTGGTTCGCCATGAACTTGCCGTTGTACTCACCGAGCGAACCATTGAGCGGCGCGAAGCCGGGGTAGGGCGCGTAAGCCGAGCGTGTCCACTCCCACACATCCCCATACCATTGCTCGTCGCCCTCAACGGCGGGGCGCGGATGCAAGAGACCCGACCCGACGAAGTTGCCGTCGACAGGCTGGGTGGCGAGCATGATTTCGAGTTCCTCCTCGCGTGGCAGGCGCCTGCCCGCCCAGCGCGCGTAGGCGTCGGCCTCGTAGAAGCTCACGTGGCACACGGGCGCCGCCGCCTGCACCGGGCGCATCCCGCCAAGTGTCATCTGCCACCACTGCCCGTCGCGCTGCTCCCAGTAGAGCGGTGCCCCCCAGTCGTTCTCGTTGCGCATTGTCCAGCCGTCGGCAAGCCAGTGACGCGCATCGCGGTAACCACCCGCGGCCATGAACTCCAGATATTCGCCATTGGTGGTGAGCCGCGATGCGAGCGCGTGATCGTGCAGCAACACGGCGTGGCGGGGCGTCTCGTTGTCGAACGCAAAGCCGCCACCCGCGTGGCCGATCTCGACGATTCCGCCGGGGCGCTCGATCCAGCGCAAAGGCGTCGGTGCGGCGGCGGACACGCTTGTCGTCGGTTGGTACGCGGGTCGCAGCGGGTTTGCCGCGAAGTTGTGCTTGATGTCCATCAGGAGCAGTTCCTGATGCTGCTGCTCGTGGTGCAGGCCGAGCGTCACGCGTGCCGCGACCGCACTCCAGTGCCTGTCCGGTAGCGCATCGATAAGCGCGAGCATGGCGTCGTCCACATGCTGGCGGTAGCGGTAGACATCCTCCACCGTGGGACGCGACAGCACGCCGCGTTGCGCACGCGGGTGATACGGACCGACCGTTTCATAGTAGGAATTGAAGATCTGCTCGAATGCCGGGTGGAAGGGCCGGTAGTCAGGCACCTCGGGCTTCAGCAGGAAGGTCTCGAAGAACCACGAAACGTGTGCGAGATGCCATTTCGGCGGGCTCGTCTCAGGCGCGCTCTGGACCTGGTAGTCGTCGGTGGCGAGCGGCGTACAGAGCCGCTCGGTCTGCGCGCGCACCGCGCGGTAACGATCTGCGAGGTCGAGGCGACTCAGGGGCACAGCGGTCGGCGCGTTCATGGGAACCCTCAGAGCGGCGAATGCCGCACGCGGTTACGGCATGCTGCCTCCCCGGAAAAGTCAGGGCTGCTTCGAGACCAGGATCTGCGTGTTACCGGTGTAGCCGCCGGTGAGCACGCGGTGCGGCGTGTCGGATGCGTAGATCGTCTTCTCACCGTCGAGAATGCGCGCGCTCACCCGGTACTCGCGTGCGGCATCGATCTGCCCAGGTTCGTACGACAGCTGGTAGAACACCGGTCCGTTGCACGGCGGGTCGATGAAGTTGCAGATGCAGCTAATGCTCTGCTCGCTCACCACCGTCTCCGGCTGGTCGGGAGTGCCTGTCTGCACGAGCTTCACATCTACCACCGCATTCGCGGGCAGCGGCTCGACGTAGCGGTAGAAAACCGTCCCGGTCACGCGCGGCGGCGGCGGCGACCACGTCACCGGCTGTGGCGGAAAATTCGCGCATCCCGCAAGCGCGACAAGCGCTGCCGCGCCGAACGTGCTGCCAATCACTTTCATCGAAGCTCCCATCATGTCGTCGATGGTCCCGGCGTGCCGCGAGACCTATTCGAAGGTACTTTCGACAATCCGGCTCGTGTAGTCAAGCGCCGCAAGCTGATCGAGGACCTGACGATAGTGTCGCTGGCCGGTCTGCCCGACGCACAGGTACTGATTCTTCGTGCAGCCGATGCGCCCGCGAGACCCGCGCATGAGTTCGACACTCGGATCGATGCGCTGCACCTCGGTGGCGTAGCGTTCGTTGGCGGGAATGCAGAACTCGTAGCTCATCGAGCGCAGGCCGTTGCGCGGGCCACGCAGGCCGCGCTCGTCGAGGCTCGAGAGGTCGAGCGCGATCTTGTCGCGCTGCGCTGCCGTCAACGCCGGGTCCGCGGGAGTCGTGCCGCAGGCACAGAGCGCTGCCATGAACGATCCCGCCAGCACCCAGGCGAGGGTGCGCGAATGGAACTTCATGTGATCCCCATCGGTGTGGAAAGCTCTGCATGGCGAAAGCAGTCGACGGTGTGGTCGTTCACCATGCCCACTGCCTGCATGAAGGCGTAGCAGATGGTGGATCCGACGAACTTGAAGCCGCGCGCGAGCAGCGCCTTGCTCATGGCATCCGACTCCGGCGTGCGCGGCGGCACCTCCGCGAGCGTGCCGCGCATGGTCTGCAGCGGCGCACCGCCGACGAAACTCCAGAGGAAGCGATCGAGGCTCCCACCTTCACCGATGAGCCGCAGGCAGGCGCGCGCGTTGCCGACTGCGGCGTCCACCTTGAGCCGGTTGCGGACGATTCCCGGATCGGCGAGCAGCGCCTGCACCTGCTGCGCATCGAAGCGGGCGATGCGCTCAAGATCGAAACCGCAGAATGCCCGGCGATAGCCTTCGCGCTTCTTCAGGATCGTGAACCACGAGAGTCCCGCCTGCGCGCCCTCCAGGATCAGCATCTCGAACAGGCGGCGATCTTCGCGCACGGGCACGCCCCATTCCTGGTCGTGATAGGCGACGTAGAGAGGATCGGCTGTGCACCAGCCGCAACGGAGGCGTTCCATGGCAGACTCGGTTTGCCGCGATGGCGTCGAATCAGTTGAGATCGAGGGCGTGGCGCTTGAGATCGGCGAGGCTGACGATCTCAAGCGCCGCTTCGTGGGTCGCGCCGAGCACGACCGGCGGGGCGACGCCGGCCGCGAGCGCCTCCTTCCACCGCGCGGCGCACAGACACCACTTATCGCCGGGCTGCAGGCCGGGGAAGCCGAACGCCGGTGCCGGCTTCGAGAGATCGTTGCCCTTCGCGCTGGAGAATGCAAGAAACTCCGCCGTCATCTTCGCGCAAACGACATGACGCCCGACATCCTCCGACCCGGAGTCGCAGCGGCCGTTGCGATAGAAGCCGGTCATCGGTGACGTGCAGCAGGACTCGAGCGTGCCGCCGAGAACATTGCGCGGACCTTCACCCATCTTCACCGGCAGTTCCTCCGCAAATTGACGGCTGCAAGCCTAACCTCGGGGGAAGCCAGTCGCAAGATCTCAATCGTTGGTGCGGCAGTCGGTGTGTATCACTTTGCCGCTGCGCTCGATCATGGCCTCGCGGCCTTTCGTCCAGTAGACGGTGGTGCCGTCGCTAAATCGCGCACCGGATCCGCTGCGCACCTGTTTCAACTCGTACAGCACACCCCCAGTTCGAGCCGGGCGCGATCGCCGGTCGGCCACGTCAACACGTCGAAGCGGGTACCGTCGGCGCACCTGTATTCGTATTGCCGGCTGCCCGATGGAATGGACGAGGGCGCATCCGTCATCGGCATCTGGCTGCTGCACGCAGCCAATCCGAGGCAGGCGGCAGCAGCGGCACGCAGCGCAAGGCTCATGGAGAATTTCCTGATCGAAGAGGGGAGGGCGAGAGAGTGAGGGTACGGCGATCGCGCATCAGCGCGATGCGAGCCACAGCAGGAGACCGACCACCACCGCAGCAAGCAGCGCGCCTGTCCAGGTGAGCACGCGCGTTTTCTGCCGCAATGCTTCCAGCGCCGAGACGACCTGGGCGTGCTGGTCGGCGAGATTGCGGATTATTTCCGTCGCCGCGACCAGATCCGTTTCGATGTCGGCAACACGCTCATGCAGCACCCGAAGCTGCGGGTCGTCTGGGCGCGGCGCCGCATCGGCGGGGGCGACCGTGCGCGTCGCCTGCACCTTTGTCTGCAGCGCGGAGACGACCTTTCTCGCACTGCCCAGGACCATCGGCGCCGCCGCCACGATATCGGTCCAGGGCACGGCGCGGATTGCGCGTAGCCATCCCGCCATGATCAGGCTGCGCCGTCCGCCGGCGCGGCATAGGTGATCGCGTAGAAGACCGCACCCTGCGGATCCTGCAGCAGGCAGAAGCGGCCGACGCCGGGGATTTCACGCGGCGGAAAGAGCAGCGTTCCGCCGTGCTCGACGGCCTGCGTGGCGGTGGCATCGACGTCTGCAACGGTGATGTAGACGCCCCACTGCGGCGGCAGCGTCGCGCACTGCTTCCGAGGCGCCGTGATGCCACCGACGGGCGCGTCGCCCACGCTCGCCACCGAGTAATTCACAGAGGTAAACCTCCGGCTCTGCCGGAGGACTCCGAAAGGTTTGACCTATGCGGCGGTCGAGGGGTCTTCAATGCGGCGGTTCCGCCCGTGACGACGTGGCCTCGAAGTGCTCTTTGCATGAGCGGCGAGTGTTTGAACATGGCTCGACCTACCTGCCGCGCAGCGGCTAACGGTGTTGAAGGCGCCTTTGAGGCGCTACCAATTCAAGCCACCGGCTCTGCCGGTGGTATTTGACTCATGTCTTCCATTGCAAGTCCTGCAGCTGCCAACCGAAGAGCTTCCCGTAGAAGGTCTGAGGTCGGATGCAAATCGTAGAGTCCAACGGGTTAAGCGGCCATTTGAATTGCATAGTACCGCTGACAGAAAGCGGCGGGTGACAGATGGCCAAGCCGTGCCTGCTTTCGGATGCGGTTGTAGAAGATCTCGATGTACTCCGTAATCTCGCGTTTTGCCTGTTCGCGGGTAGCGAAGCGTCGTTGATGTATCAGTTCCGTCTTCAGGCAGCCCCAGCAGCTTTCCATCGGGGCATTATCCCAGCAGTTGCCTTTGCGACTCATTGACGCCTGCATGCCGAATTCCCGGAGCAGTTTCTGGTAAGCATGCGCGCAGTATTGACTGCCGCGGTCCGAGTGGTGGATTAGCCCTTTCCCAGGACGTTTCGTGGCCACTGCCCCGAACAGCGCCTGCATCACCAGCTTCTGCGTCATGCGTGCGTCCATAGCATAGCCAACGAGCTCGCCGTTGAACAAATCCTTGATGCCCGCAAGGTAGAGCCAGCCTTCGTCGGTGGCGATGTAGGTGATGTCTGTTACCCAGGCTTTGTTCGGCGCAGCAACGGCAAACTGCCGATCCAGAAGGTTCGGTGCGACCGGCAGGGCATGATTCGAGTCCGTCGTCGCCTTGAACTTGCGTTTCTGCTTGCAGCGTAGCCCGAGTTTTTTGCGAATCCGCCTGATGCGATGAATGCCCACCTGAATGCCGTTGTCGGCCAGGTCGGCTTGCAGCCGCTCCGGACCGTAGGTCTGCCGCGTTCTCTCGTGCGCCGCCTTGATCTGCGTTTCCAGCTGGGCATTCTTCTGCGCGCGTGGCGACCGCGGCCGCTTGCGCCAGGCGTAATAGCCGCTTTCCGATACGTCGAGCACGCGACACATCGCGGCTACGGGATGCTGGCGCCGCAATTCATTTATCCGGCCGTATTTCACCGCGACTCCTTCGCGAAATACGCCGCACACTTTTTTAGCAGGTCACGCTCCAACTTCACTTCCGCCAATTCTTTCCGCGTGCGCGCCAATTCAAGCTCCAATTCGCTCGGCACCCGCTGACCTTTCCCGACCTCGGCAAGCTTGCCGGCCCGCGCTGCCCTGACCCAGTTGCTCAGGCTGCTCTTCGGCACTGACAAGCGCTTTGCTGCCTGATCAATTGATAACCCTTCCGACTCCACCAGCTTTACCGCTTCCGCCCGAAATTCCAGCGTGTATACCCCCTTCGGCATCCGTTCCATCTGCGTCCTCCGTTCGTCCAATTCTACGAATCGTCGAACTCCATTTTTTTCAGCCTACCTCAGATCCTCGACGCGCAGCAGGCGTGTGGCGAACTCCACCATGTCGCCGAGTGTGAGCTGGATGGTCATCTCCAGCGAGCGCTGCCGGCGGGGACCGTCGCAGCGGAACCTGAAGCGCACGACCTCGTCGCGGCGCACCCGCGCCACATCTGGCCGTACAGGTGCGCGGTGGTCGGGTCGGCGATGAACTCCCACAGCGACCGATTGCGAACCCGTTCGGGCGTGAGTTCGGGGGGCGTCGTTCGCCGCGGCGAAAGCGAGCCACGAATCGCCCACCCAGGCGATCTCATCGTGCTGATTGAGGCGGTACTGGACCGCCGCATGCTCCTCGGCACCGGTATGGCTCATCCTAACTCTCTCTGATGTCGCGGGGCGCGTCGCCGGACAGAGCTGCGGCGCGTGACTATCACTCTTTTCTGAGCGAATATAGCACCGAATCCGGCCTTCGCCGCTGGGGCGTCTGCGTCCCGGGCGAAGTTTCGGATGCGCGGGGGGCGTAGAACCGAGCAGGCTTTGCCGGCTGGAAACCGCCATATCCCATGGAGCCGTGCATGAGGGGTTCTCACCGTGTCGGCCAGCATCGACCGGGGGCGCCTTGTTGGATCGGGGCGACCTTGTTGGCACTGACCTTACTGATTCTGTCGCCAGTCGCGAGCGCTGACGCACCGAAGGGGTACGAGCGCCTGACGCGGGAACAGGTGCTGAAGGCAGTCGAGCGCGCAAAGGCAGCCGGCACTCGCGCGGACTTCTACTCGAAGGATCTCTCCGATCTCGATTTGTCGGGGGTCGATTTCAGGGGTGCCAATCTCACCGCGGCAGTCCTTAACGGAAGTAATCTGAGTGGTGCCAATCTGTCCCGCTGCAATCTCACGGTCGCCTTTGCTGAACGCAGCAACCTGCGCGGCGCCGATCTCAGCGACGCAGTCCTGTTTTCCACCCAGCTCAAGGGTTCTGATCTGCGCAACGCCAAGCTCACGCGCGCCCGGCTCATCGGCGACTTCACCTCGGCCAACCTGTCGGGCGCCGACTTCAGCGAGGCCGACGCTGGCGCCGACATGCGCAATCAATCGATGGGCCTTATGCGCGCCAACTTCATCTCGGCGAATCTGACCCGCGCGAATCTCGCCAGTGCGAACTTCTCCAAGGCCGACTTCAGCTTCTCTGATCTGTCAGGCGCGGATCTGACGGGCGCGAATCTCTATGCGAGCAATCTGAGCGCGGTCACTTTCCACGGCGCGAACCTCAAGAATGCGAACCTTGCCGAGTCGAAGATGATCGACACTGACTTCACCGGTGCGAACGTGGGCGGGGCCGACTTTGCGGGCGCCGAGATGCGCGGCATAAAGGGACTCAGCGCTATCAAGCGTGGCGCCGGGCAGGATCGACCCGAGGCCCTTCCAGCGCGCTGATCGCAGCCGCATTCACGCGGTGCGGGTGACGGAAACCGGGTGACGGAAACCCCGAGCGTGCACTAGGGTGACTTGCCTTGGGTGTTTCCTATCCGATCTATCTTTGTTATAACCCACGCTCCAAGCGACGATCCATCGCCCGTCCTGCGTCCTCCGAAGTTCTTGTGAGCATCCACTGCATTGATAAAGACGATTCTTGGCACCTTCAATGATCTGAACCGGGACGCCGCGCGCGATCGCCCTTCCCCGGCGGATCGCCAGCCGTCAGCGCGCAGGTACTACCTCACCGACGCGGAGATGTCGGCACGCTTTGGTACCGTCCCCTGCCTGGACGGGCTGCGCGCGGTCAGCATCATGATCGTTCTGCTGTCGCACTTCGCGAGCAGGATCTTTCCCGGTGGGTTCGGTGTGCTGGTGTTCTTCGTGATCAGCGGCTTCCTCATCACCCGGTTGCTGTTCGCGGAGCTTAAGGCAAGGCAACACGTCTCGCTCAAGAACTTCTACATCCGCAGATTTCTGCGCCTGTATCCCGCCATCATTGTCTACACCCTCGTCGTCGTCGCCGTCTTCTACTTCACACCGATGCCGATCAACTGGGTGGAACCGATGTCGGCACTGTTCTATTTCGCGAACTACCTCTATGCCGCATTTTCGATGGACGGCAGGACGGGCGGGACGATGCCGTTTGCCATTTTTTGGTCCCTCTCCGTCGAAGAGCACTTCTACATCCTGTTCCCCGCAGTATTCGTGGCCGCGCACGGCAACCCGAAGCGCCTGGCGGCCGTGCTGATTGCGGTGTGCGTCGGCGCTCTCGCCCTGCGGCTGATCGGTGCCGCCATCTTTCCGGAAAGGCTCGACACGCTGTTCTTCTTCTACCAGACCCAGTTCCGTCTCGACTCTCTCGCCTTCGGCGTGCTCGTCGCCGTGCTCTGTGAAGCGAGCCGGGGGCGGGACATCGTGCGCGAGCTCGCTCGACCGCTACCTGCCGCCATCGCTGTGGCGGTGCTGGTTCTCTGCTTCGCCATCCGCGACCCCTGGTTTCGCGAGACGTTCCGCTATACGCTGCAGTCTGCCAGTGTCGCGGTTGTGCTCATCGCAATACTGTTCTCGGGTCGCAATACCGTGGTCAACCGGGCGCTGAACCTGCCTGTCGTCAGGTGGGTCGGCAGACTGAGCTACTCGCTCTACGTGTGGCACATAGTGCCGCTGCCGTTTCTCGCCGGGCTGCTGTCCAGCACGGAGGAGGTGGCGGTGGCGCGAATCGTCCTCAGCTTCGCGTTCGCCGCGCTGTCGTACTACTGCCTGGAGCAGCCTCTGCTCGCCATGCGCCATCGCTTCGGGTCGGCTCGGTGAGGTTGCGGCACTGCTGCAGGCACTGTGCCGATTGATGAGATGAGCCGCGGAGAATGGCTCGACCGTCCCGCTGGCCCCTGCGTACTGAACATTTCGGTCATTCCTGGCGGGCACGCTGCCGCAGTTCGAACTGCTTGACGCGCTTACGAACGTACGATGGATTGATCACCCGCGCGAGCGGACCTGAAAGGGCGCTTGGTGTTGCGTCGGTCAGCGTCAGCGTGGCAGTAGACCGAAGACTGTTAGCTCGGTCTGCGTGCCCACATACACTTTGCCGTTCGCGACTGTAGGGACGGTGAACTTCACCGCGTTGCCCGCCTGGTCGCGATTGTTTGCTGCTTGGCCACTGTTCCAAAGCTCTTTCGACAGATCTACTGCATTGTACGCATACAGGACTGCAGGCCCCTTCTCGCCCGCTTTCCATGGGATGGTGGGTTTACCATCAATCCAGACTCCACCTTGCGGAGTGCCATGCGAGGACGAATCAATAACCCAGACTATTCCGTTTGTCGCCCCACTGGAGGAAACGGCGGGCGAGGTGCCAGGGAATCCGATCTTATGGTCTGATGCAGAGACGGCAGCCTCCGCGATCTTGCCGTCACGGACTTCATAGGATTTCAAAACATCTCGCACGGCAGATATGTAAAGATGACCCTCCCAGACGGCGGGCGTAGAAAAAATGCCGCACGTCACACACGGTTCCTCGATTCCCTGCAGACCTATCTGCTGAACAATATTTTTGTTACTTGAGCAACCGTCACAGTAGCCACCCATATCGTCTCTGTCCACGAGGTAGAGCTGACCCGATTTGTCACCCGCGACGATGAGATGTGGATGCGCCCTGGATCCGAGGGAGTCTGGCAGCACCACGGGTCCGCCCGAGCCGAGGTCCCAGTCAGGAGGGTCGATCTCCTCTTGATTGAACGGCGTAAAGAAGTCTTCGACTGATAACGATCCACTGGCCGTGCTTAATCTGATAAAGCTGTTTCCATAGTTCGCTCTGGGAGTGGTCGTGTCGAACGTACCGTTACCGCTCACCGTGAAAATGTTCCCCTTTGCATCGGCGGCGATTCCTCCCCAAAAACCCCCAGCACTACCGCTGGGTGTGGCGTTAAACAGAACGGGCGGCTCGGCGAGATTCAAAGCGTTGTACCCGATTATCCAGCCGTGATATGGCCCATGATCCCCGTGCGATGCCCAAGCGATGTAAACCCTCCCGTTCACCAGAAGCAATGGGGGGCGTTGATTCTGGTGCAGTGGGCAAAAAGGAACCTCGCCGTTCGGGCTCGGGCAACTTGGATCGCCTCTATCTCCGCTACCCGGAACAGTGAGGGCGTTTGAGATCTCTGCAGGTCCGTAGTATCTCTCAGTGCCATCGACAAGACTCAGTGCGTGCAGGCGCTGTACATAGCGCCGCTTGTCCTTCGCATCGACCAACCAATCATAAACTCTGTCGTAGATAGTGGTTCTTTCCTTCGTTCTTACTACTACGTACAGTGTCTTCGTGGACGGATCTATGACTGGGGTGCCGGTTATCCCAACCTCCGGTTGGATATTGCGGCCCACGTTACGGGTATCTTCGATTGGGGTCGTGCTGACTGCGCCGGGCGGAAGATTAAGGAACGTCTTCTTCAGAAAGCTCTTGTGCCAGTATGTGCGGCAGGGAATCTCATCGGCATCGAAGGCATACGCACTGTTGTGCTGGGTCGCTACGAATACGACGTTGTGCGTGCCTCCCGCGATGGCAAGGTTCGCTACGTAGAGCGGTTGCGCATATATTTCGCCGTCCACGGGGCAGGAGAACAATTTTCCGAACGTCCCTGTGCGTAACGTGGCAGGGCTGAGGGCGTATTCCCTCCGGTTTTGCCCGGTTCGTTGCGAGTCATAGCGTCCCGTGAAAACGCCAGGAAGATCGGTCACCGCGATCATCGCGGTTGTGCCTGCCGTGCCATCCGTTGCGCTCCGCGCAGTCACCGTGTGCGTCCCGCCAGTATTCGGTGCCGTATACAGGCCGTTGGCGTCGATCCTCCCCACAGTGGCGTCGCCACCAGGAATGCCGTCCACTTCCCAACTGACGCCGGTACCGGCGCCCCCGACGATCGTCGCGTTGAACTGTTGCTTCTGCATGCCTGTCACCGCGGCACGCTTGGGGCTAATCGATGCAGCGTTCGGTTCGGCTTCGGAAGCAGCAAGCGGCGCAGGTACTTGACTGCTCGATGCAACTGAAGGAGGCGGCTGTGAGTCACCAGAGCTGCATCCAGCCAAAGCGACCGCGACCGCTAGTACGAAACCCCATCCATTCACGGTTCTCTTGCTGCGACTGTGGCCCGCCGTGCAGTCACCTACGTAGCAAAGTACTTTCTGCATGCGATATCCTTCCGGGCTCGCTTGACCATGGCCAATAGGCGGGGCCTAAGCGCAAAGGGTGGTAACCGAGTCGCCAAGAAGCGAACCCGCACCTAGAGTATCTCTGCCGCGTGATCCGCGAGCCGCGAGCGCTCGCCGCGCTGCAGCGTGACGTGGCCGCTGTGGATCCAGCCCTTGAAGCGATCGACGACATAGGTGAGGCCGGAGCTGCCCTCGGTGAGGTAGGGCGTGTCGATCTGCGAGATGTTGCCGAGGCAGACCACCTTGGTGCCCGGACCGGCGCGCGTGATCAGCGTCTTCATCTGCTTCGGCGTCAGGTTCTGGCACTCGTCGATGATCAGGAACTTGTTGATGAAGGTGCGCCCGCGCATGAAGTTGAGCGACTTCACCTTGATGCGCGAGCGGATCAGATCGCGGGTGGCCGCGCGTCCCCACTCGCCGGCTTCGTCGTCGGTCTTGTTGAGCACGTCGAGATTGTCCTCCAGCGCGCCCATCCACGGCGTCATCTTCTCTTCCTCGGTGCCGGGCAGAAAGCCGATGTCCTCGCCCACCGGCACCGTCACGCGGGTCATGATGATCTCGGAATAGGTCTTCTGCTCCAGCGTCTGCGCGAGGCCGGCCGCGAGCGTCAGCAGCGTCTTGCCGGTGCCGGCCTGACCGACCAGGCTGACGAAATCGATCTCCGGATTCATCAGCAGATTGAGCGCGAAATTCTGCTCGCGGTTGCGCGCGGTGATGCCCCAGACGGCGTTGCGCGCGTGGCTGAACTCGTTCAGCGTCTGCAGAATCGCGGTCTTGCCCGACACCTCCTTCACGATCGCGTAGAAGGGCTGGTCGGTCTCCTGGTAGACGAACTCGTTCACCAGGAACTGCGAGCACAGCGGGCCGCGCACACGGTAGTAGGTGTGACCTCCCTGCTGCCACGATTCCATCTCCTTGCCGTGCTTGTCCCAGAAATCGTCAGGCAGTGCGCACAGACCGGTGTAGAGCAGATCCGTGTCCTCCAGCACCTTGTCGCTGAAGTAGTCCTCGGCGGCGAGCGCCAGCGCGCGCGCCTTGATGCGCATGTTGATGTCCTTCGACACCAGGATCACCTGCCGCCGCTCGTGCTGCTCCTGCAGATGCTTGACCACGCCGAGGATCTGGTTGTCGGTCTTGCCGCTTGCGAGCCGCGCCGGCAGGTCGCCCTTGATCGCTTCGGTCTGCAGGAACAGTCGGCCAGTCGCCTGCTTCGTGCCATGGCGCTCGAGCGGAATGCCTTCCTCGATGCCGGCTTCGCCATCGGTCACGATCTCGTCGAGGAACCGGCTCGCCTGGCGCGCATTGCGCGACACTTCCGACATGCCCTTCTTGTTGTTGTCGAGTTCCTCCAGCGTTGCCATCGGCACGTAGATGTCGTGCTCCTCGAAGCGGAAGAGACTCGTCGGGTCGTGCATGAGCACGTTGGTGTCGAGCACGAAGAGCTTGGCACCGGGGTGCAGCCGGGTCACCACCGGCGCGGTTTTCTGTTTGGTCATGGCCCCGTCCGCGCTAGAGCGTGCTGACGAAATCGAGCACTTCCTGCGCATGCCCGGGCACCTTCACCCCGCGCCATTGCCTGCGCACGACGCCCGCTGCATCAACGACGAAGGTGCTGCGCTCGATGCCGCGCACCTGCTTGCCGTACATGTTCTTCATCTTGATCACGCCGAAGAGTCCGCACGCTTCTTCCTTCTCGTCCGAAAGAAGCTCGAACGGAAAGCTCATCTTCGCCTTGAAGTTCTCGTGCGACTTGAGGCTGTCGCGCGAGATGCCGAAGACGGCGCAACCGAGCCTGCTGAAGTCGCCGTGCAGATCGCGGAACTGCTGACCTTCGGTGGTGCAGCCCGGCGTATTGTCCTTGGGGTAGAAGTAGAGGACGAAGGGATGGCCGAGCTGGGCCGAAGTGCTGAAAGTCTTGCCGCCGGTGGCGGGAAGAGAAAACTCGGGAACGGGCTGATCGAGCATTTGCGAGTGTGCCTCCTCTCGGGCTCAGGAAGATCTATTGTCGGGACAAAGCGACGCCGTGGACAAGGGGGGCTCATCGGCCACGAACGCGTCACCCTGCAGCGCCAGGGTGCCGGAGCGTCCCGGCACCTCGCCCAGGGTAACGGCATGGCGTGGCAGGGCCGTGACATCCAGCGTCTCGAAGCAGGAGCGCACCGATGAAAGCGCGTAGCCCTGTGCACGCCAGCCTTCCAGCAGGCGCTCGAACGCGGTCGCGAGCTTCATCCCCTCCAGTTCCGCATGCAGCGTGTAGACGTGGCTCGAGCGCGCCCCGGCCGTCAGCCGCAGCAGGTAGTCGGCACACGCATCGGCATCCATGCCCTCGACGCCGATCAGTTCATCCAGCGTCGGCAGCGTCGTCGGAAGCTGCGGGCAGGTGAGCTTGGCGCCGTCGACGACTGGAAGAAACGGTGCCGCGCCCCGCGTGTCCGAGCAGTAGTCGAAACCGTGCGCCACCTCCAGGCGGTAGGCGTGCGCGTTCATCTGCCAGCCGGCCGCGCCGTGGGTCTTCGGCGGCCCGCCGAAGACCTCGCTGAAGCGATCCACCGCCTGCTGCATCTCGCGCTGGGTCCAGGCTGCGTCCTGGTTCTGGACGTGGTCCTGCCAGCGGATGTGATCCCAGGTGTGGATGCCGACCTCGAAGCCATCCTCCGCGACGCGTCGCATGATCGGCGCACAGCGCTGCCCGATGTCGGGTCCGGGCAGCAGCGTGCCATAGAGCAGTTGCCTGACGCCGTAATGCTCGACCACCGATGTGCGCGAGACCTTCTTCAGAAATCCGGGGCGGAACACGCGCCGGATCGCGCGACCGGTGTGATCGGGCCCTAGGCTGAAGAGGAAGGTGGCGCCGGCACGATGACGCTGCAGCAGATCGACGAGGCGCGGGACGCCCTCGCGGGTGCCGCGCAGCGTGTCGACGTCGACCTTGAGTGCCAGCTGCCGCATCTTGCGTGGCGGGACGAGGGTGGTGCTCAGTCGACGAGCCCGCGCGCTTCCGCCACGTGCGTGCGGTACGAGTCGAAGATCCGCCGCAGCGCCTCGTCCATCGGTATCGTCGGCGCCCAGTCGAGATCGCGGCAGGTGTTGTCGATCTTCGGCACGCGGTTCTGCACGTCCTGGTAACCCTCGCCGTAGTAGTCAGCCGAGTGGACCTCGACGAGCCGAACGCGCTCGGCGGTCTCGCGGTATTCCGGATAGGTGAGCGCGAGATCGAGCATCATGTGCGCGAGATCGCGCACCGAGTAGTTGTTGGTCGGGTTACCGATGTTGTAGATCTTGCCGCTCGCCACCCCGGCGCGGTTATCGATGATCCGCATCAGCGCCGCGATGCCGTCGTCGATATGCGTAAACGCGCGTTTCTGACTGCCGCCGTCGACTAGCTTGATGTCCTCGCCGCGCACGATGTGGCCGAAGAACTGGGTGATGACGCGCGAGCTGCCTTCCTTCGCGGTGTGGATGGAGTCGAGCCCGGCGCCGATCCAGTTGAACGGGCGAAACAGCGTGAAGTCGAGCTGGCCCGCCATGCCGTAGCCCCAGATCACGCGGTCCATGAGCTGCTTCGCGCACGCATAGATCCAGCGCGGCTTGTTGATCGGGCCGAGCACGAGCTCGGAGCGCTCCGGATCGAACTCGTCGTCGCGACACATGCCGTAGACCTCGGAGGTCGACGGAAAGACCAGCCGTTTGCCGTACTTCACGCAGGAGCGGACGATCGGCAGGTTCGCCTCGAAGTCGAGCTCGAAGACGCGCAGCGGCTCGCGCACGTAGGTGGCGGGCGTGGCGATCGCTACCAGCGGCAGGATCGTGTCGCACTTGCGGATGTGATACTCGATCCACTCACGGTTGATGGTGATGTCACCCTCGAAGAAATGAAAGCGCGGGTGCGCGAGCAGATCCGCGACGCGGTCGCTTTGCATGTCCATGCCATACACCGACCAGTCCGTCGTCTCCAGGATGCGCTGGGACAGATGGTGGCCGATGAAGCCGTTGACGCCGAGGATGCAGATCTTCTTCATGGGAGGGTTCTCGGTCTAATTGTTCGCGAGTGCGATCGGCCTGTCTCCAAGCAAGTGTCGCAAGGCCTCGGCATCGGCGGGTGCGCCATCGAGTTCAAGGTCGACCAGCCGCAACCAGTTAGCGTCGCCGCATTCGACGAAGACGCGCTCGCCGGCCAGATGCAGTGTCGACGGGCCTGCCGATGCGAGCGGCGGCGCGATGCGCACAGTGCGCAGCACGCGCAGGCGGTGACCGGCGTGCGTGCAGAAGGCACCGGGGTAGGGTGGCGCGACGCCGCGCACGAGATCGTGGATCGATCTTGCCGGCTGGCTCCAGTCGATCCGCCCATCCTCCGGGCGGCGGCCGCTGAAGTAGCTGCCCGCAGCAAGGTCCTGCCGGATGCGCGGTGCCTTGCCCGCGATCAGGTCCGGCAGGGATCGCTGCAGCACCAGTTCCGCAGCCACCGTGACCTTGCGGAAGACGTCCAGCGCGCGGTCGTCCGGCAGGATCGGCACGGCCATCTGGTCGACGAGATCGCCCTGGTCGGGTTTCGCCGTCATGTAGTGCAGGCTCGCGCCGGTCTCGGTTTCGCCGCGGATCACCGCCCAGTTCACGGGTACCCGCCCGCGGTACTTCGGCAGCAGCGAGCCGTGCATGTTGAGTGCGCCGCGGCGTGGCAGGTCGAGGAGCGCGGGCTGCAGCATGCGCCGATAGTAGAACGAGAACAGGAAGTCCGGCGCGAGATGGCCGATGCGCTCGATCAGCGCCGGGTCGTTCGTATCGTCCGGCGTGATCACCGGGATGTCGTGCGCGCGGGCCAGTGCCGCGACGCTGTCGTACCAGATCAGCTCGTCGCTGGCGTCCTCGTGGCTCAGGACGAGCGGCACTACCACGCCGTGCGCGAGCAGTACCTGCAGGCAGCGGCAGCCGACGTCGTGATAGGCGAAGACGACCGCGCGGGTCATCGGGCGTGGGGCGCGCGCGACGGCTGGGCGGCGTTGCTGCGGCTGCCGCCCTCTGCGGCAGCGGTCGCCTCCGGCACTCCCAGCAGCGCTTCGACGATATAGCGCGGCCGCACCCGCACCTGCTGGTAGATGCGGCCGACGTATTCGCCGAGCAGTCCGACTGCGAAGAGCAGAATGCCGAGCAGGAAGAAGGCGATGCCGAAAAGTGTGAAGAGACCCTCGGCTTCCGGCCCGACGACCAGGCGGCGAATGGCGAGAAAGACCACGAACAGCGCCGAGACGAAGGACAGCGCGATGCCGCCCATCGACACGAGCTGCAGCGGCAACAGCGAGAAGCCTGTCATCAGGTCGAAGTTCAGGCGCACCAGCGAGTAGAGCGAATACTTCGACACGCCCGCGGCGCGTTCTTCGTGCGCGACCTCGATCTCGACCGGGCGCTGCGCAAACGTATAGGCGAGCGCCGGGATGAACGTGCTCACCTCGCGGCAGCTATTGATCGCGTCCACGATCGGCCGGCTGTAGGCGCGCAGCATGCAGCCCTGGTCGGTGATGTGAATCCGCGTCGAGCGCTCGCGCGCCCAGTTGAGCACGCGCGAAGCGTGGCGGCGGAAGAAGCTGTCCCGCCGCTGGCGGCGGATCGTGCCTACGTAGTCGTAGCCTTCGCGCACCTTCGCGATGAGGCGCGGAATCTCTTCCGGCGGATTCTGCAGGTCGGCGTCCAGAGTGACGACGATCTGTCCCCGGCAGTGCTCGAACCCCGCCATGATCGCCATGTGCTGGCCGAAATTTGCGGCGAAAAGGATGACGCGCGTGACCTCGGGGCGCGCTTGATACTGCTCGCGCAGCAGCGCCGCGGAGCGGTCGCGGCTGCCGTCGTTGACGAGCACGACCTCGTAGCTCGCGCCCATGCTGTCGAGCGCGGGGTAGAGGCGGGCGAAGAGCGCCGGCAGCCCGGCTTCCTCGTTGTAGACGGGAATGACGACGGAAATTTCCGGTGCGGGACGCCACATGGTTCAGTGCAGGCTGCGGCGCAGGACATTGCGCACGGCCTCGCACACGCGCTCCACGTCGGCTTCCGTCATCGCCGGGAAGAGCGGCAGCGTGACGATGCTGCGACCCACGCGTTCGGCGTGCGGGAATTGCCCTGGGCGCCAGCCGAGCTCGCGGTACAGCTTGAAGAGGTGGATCGCCGGATAGTGCACGCCGACCCCGATGCCCTGTTCGTGCAGCGCTCGAATGAAATCGCCGCGGCTTGCCTTCATGCGCTCGAGCGGCAGCAGCACCTGGAACATGTGCCAGTTCGAGTTCGCGAAATCGGCCACCGGCAGCTCGCAGCCGATGTCCCGGTCGAAACAGTCGAAGTAATGCTGTGCGAGCGCGCGGCGCCGTGTCGTGAACGCTTCGAGTTGGGCGAGCTGACCGATACCGATGCGAGCCGCGATGTCGGTCATGTTGAGCTTGGCGCCGGCGACCTCGACCTGCTGTTCGCCGTTGGGAAGGCGGATCACGCCCTGCAGGCGCAGTCGCTCGCAGCGCAGCGCTTCCTCCTCGCTGTTGAGCACGAGGCAGCCGCCCTCGGCCGTCGTCAGGTTCTTGTTCGCATGAAAGCTCAGGCAGGTGAGGTCGCCGAAGCTGCCGACGCGGTGGCCGTTCCAGCTCGCGCCCAGGCTCTGCGCGGCATCCTCGATCACGCGCAGGCGGTAGCGGCGCGCGATGTCGTAGAGGCGTTCGCGTTCCACCGGCAGGCCGGCGAGATCGACCGGGCAGAGCGCGCGGGTGCGCGGCGAGAGCGCGTACTCGACGCGGTCAAGATCGATGTTGCGCGTCACCGGATCGATGTCGACGAACACCGGACGCGCGCCGGCACGCACCACGACGTTGGCGGTCGCCACCCACGACAGCGGTGTGGTCACGACCTCGTCGAACGGTCTGATGCCGGCGATGGCGAGCGCGAGCTCCAGCGCCCCCGTGCCGGAGGCAAGTGTGCGCACCGGGCGCCCGCTGAAGTAGGCCGAGAGCTCGGCTTCGAAGCGTTTTACCTGCGGCCCGCTGGTGATCCAGCCGGAACGCAGCACCTCGACGACGCCGGCAATGGTCTCCTCATCGATCGACGGGCGCGTTAACGGCAGATACGGGGCCGGCACGTCGGCAGCAGTTGGAGGGGGTGCGCCGGGGGTTTGCATCAGCTGCGGGCGACGACGTAGACGCCGACGATGATGATGCCGATGCCGACGAGCCGGCTCGTCGTGACGGCTTCGCCGAACAGGTACCAGGCGGCGAGCGCGTTGACGACGTAGCCGACCGACAGCATCGGATAGGCGATGCTGACTTCCACTCGCGACAGCGCCATGATCCAGACGACGACGCTCACCACGTAGCAGCTGAGGCCGCCCACGATGTGTGGTTCGGTTGCGAGCTTCCAGCCGACCGGAAAGGCATTGGCGAGACTGAAGTCGAAGGTGCCGACACTGTTGGTGCCGGCCTTCAGCAGCAACTGCGCCGCGGCGTTGAGAAGCACGCCGGTCATCACGAGCGCGAAGCTTATGGCGGACATCGGCTACGCTCCGGGGTGGACAACGACGACGCGGTCGGCGTCGCGTGTCACCACCTGCATCGGCAGTCCCATTCTCTCGAACATCTCGAAATACATCGTCCGCATGACCGCGACCGCACCCGGTTCGGAGCGCCACCGCGGCTCGAAGTCGAGCGGGTTGGCAATCCACAGCTGCGGTTCCTGTGAGAGGCCGAACGCCATTTCTTCAGCGCTGCCGACCAGGGTCACCGTCCGCCCGAGGTAAAAGGGGAGGGACTGCTCGTACATGCCGAAGCTGTAGAGCGGCGTGTCGGGCCGCAGCAGGGGCGCTATCTTCACGGCAAGATCATACCCGGAACGCGCCGGAGACAGGCTTTCCGCGCCCCTGTCGATAAACTGGCCGGCCACCAGTGTGGCGAGCGCAATCCCAACGACGGCAGGCCGCAGGCGGCCGCGTTTTGCACGGTGAATGCCGAAGCACGCACCGGCAACCAGCACCAGCCCTGCCGCGCTCAACCAGACGGCGAGCGCTTCTGGCAGCGCTGCTGCAATCGGCTCGATGTTCCCCGCCTCGATGGCGAACGGGGCGGCGATCAGGAACAGTCCCAACAGCATCGGCACGGCGAGATGCCGGCGCAGCCGGGACGCGGGGATGCTGGCGAGCCTTTCCCCCACGAGCAGCGCGATGGGTGGAAGCATCGGCAGCACGTACCCGCTCAGCTTGGAACTCGACGCGGAGAAGAAAAGCAGGATGAAAGCCGCGTACGCGAGCAGGAAACGGCGTGGGCGAAATCCGCCGGCGGCGGCGTGCTCGCGCCAGCCGCCGGCCAGCGCGGCCGGCACCAGCGTGGTCCAGGGCAACAGTCCCAGTATCAGCACAGGCAGAAAGAACCACCAAGGCTCGACCCGGTGGTGAACGGACGTCAGAAAGCGTTCGAAATGCTCGTGGATGAAAAAGAAGTGCGGGAACTCGGGATTCGCGAGCGAGACCTGCACGAACCACGGCGCCGTCAGTGCGAGGAAGAGCAGCGACCCCGTCACCACGTGCAGTCGCCGCCAGAGGGCGAAATCACGCGTGAGCAGCGTGTAGGTGACAAGCGCCCCCGCCGGCAGCACCGCGCCGACGAGCCCCTTGCTCAACACGGCGCCGGCCGCGGCGGCCCAGGCAAGGTGCATCCAGAACGAACGCTCGCCGGCGCGCGCGCGCTCGTGCTGTGCGAATAGAAAGGCCACAACAGCCAGCGTCAGGAAAAGTGTGAGCCCCATGTCGAGCGTGTTGAAGCGCCCGGAAAAGATGAAGCCGATGCTGCTCACCAGGACCAGGGCGGCATGCAGCCCTGGTTCCGCGCCGAAAAGCCGCACGCCCGCGGCGTAGACGAGCAGGACCACGAGAAAGCCCGACAGCGCCGTCCACAGGCGCGAGGTCCACTGTGCCGTGCCGAAGGTCTCGTAGGCGACCGCCGTTGCCCAGTATTGCAGTGGCGGTTTCTCGAAGTACTTGATGCTGTTCAGGCGCGGCGTGACCCAGTCGCCCGCGGCGACCATCTCGCGCGGAATTTCGGCGTAGCGCCCTTCATCGGGGTGGAACAGCTTCCGATGGTCCAGGTTGCCGAACCAGAGCACGGCCAGCGCAAGGAACAACAGCAGGAGGCGGGAGCGCGCAAGCGGCTCCTGGGCGACATCCATTCGTGGGGTTTGCAGCAGACGGAGGGCGAATTATAGCCAAGCTGCGCCGTGTCAGGCATCCGCTGCGAGTTGCGTCGCGAGACGTGCGAAATCCTCGTCGTGCACGCCCGCCAGCGGCAGGAGCGTGGCTTCCCGCAGGCGGACGAAGTTGCGGTCGGTCGAGCGAAGATAGGCCGGATCGTAGTGACGTTCCAGCAGATCGCCGACGAGCTCGCTGATGTGGCCCGATCGCGCCAGCGACTGCCAGGTAGCAATGCGCTCATGGCCGTGCAGACGGGTGAGCAGCGCGAGCTTCGCGCAAAGCGCGTCGATGTCGGTGACGAGATGGTGGTATTCGGCTTCGAGCAGCGCGATGCGCGCGGCCATGTCGGCTTCGACCTGCAGGCATTCGCCGCCGCGGATCGCCAGAATGAGCGCGTCGGGCACGGTCAGCTGGCCGATGCGGCGGCTTTCCGCTTCCACGAACACCGGCCGCAACGGATCGAGCGCGCCCAGATGCTGGCGCAGCAGGCTTTCGAACCACTTTTGCGTCGGTTGCGGCTCGTCCGGCAGGGTGCCCAGGACCGAGCCCCGGTGGCGCGCCAGTGCTTCGAGATCGAGCACTTGGGCACCGGCATCCGCCAGCGCGCGCAGCAGGCAGCTCTTGCCGCTGCCGGTGCGCCCGCAGACAACGCGGAACGCGAACACCACCGGAAGACGCTCGAGTTCGTCGACGCACCGTGCGGCGATAGGCGCGATAGCCGCCGGCGAGCCGCGCCGCCGGCCAGCCGACCTGGCGCAGCACGTGCGCCATGCTCTCGCTGCGTTGGCCGCCGCGCCAGCAGTAGACCAGAGGCCGCCAGCCCCGGGGCCGGTCGGCGAGTTCGCGCTCGATGTGAGCGGCGATGTTGCGGGCGGTGAGCACGGCACCGAGCTTGCGCGCTTCGAAGGTCGAGACCTGCACGTACATCGTGCCAACCTGCGCGCGCTGCGCGTCGTCGAGCACCGGCAGGTTGCGTGCGCCCGGGATGCGATCCTCGGCAAACTCGGCGGGCGAGCGCACGTCGATCAGCTCATCGAACTCGGCAACCTGCGCCACAGGCACTTCGACTTCGGCACGCAACGATAATCCTTCCCGACTCGGCGCCAGACGACGCGACAGGCCGCGATTCTACAGGCTGCCGCGAACGCCCTGGGGTGACTGCCACCGCCGATCCACGCAGTAGAGTCGACCGTCGGCGCGTGGCGCGCGCCTTGCTGGCCGCCGACTACCACCGCTGCCTCCCGCCCGCCGGAACCCCCATGGACTTGAGCCCCCTTCCGCACGATGTCATGGACACCGTCAACCTCGAAGACGTCGCTGCGGTGCGCAGCGCGGTCCGCGAAATCCTCGATCGACGCTATCCGGGTTACGATTTTTCCATTCTTGACCAGGTGTTCGAGGACGTCGGCCGGCTCTTCCGCGGCGAGATGCCCGGGTTCCAAGCCTGCGACACGAAGTATCACGACCTGCGGCATACGCTCGACATTGCGCTCGCCATGGCGCGCCTGCTCGACGGTCACGACCGCGCGTCGAGTGCAGCCGACGCCATGGGCGCGGAGCGCGCGCTGATCGGCGTCGTCAGCGCGCTCTTTCACGATTCCGGTTACATCCTCGAGGGCGGTGACACGGGGTGCGTGAGCGGCGCCGAGTACACGCTCATCCACGTCTCGCGCAGTGCGCGCTTTCTCGCACGCTATCTGCCCGAGGTCGGACTCGGTCGCCACGTCGCGCGCGCGACGCGCCTCGTCCATTTCACCGGCTACGAGATCCCGATCGACCGGCTGGAACTGCCCGATCCGCTCGATCGGCGTCTCGGCTGCATGTTGGGAAGCGCGGATCTCATCGGTCAGATGGCCGATCGCATCTATCTGGAAAAGTGCCGTGACTTCCTCTATGAAGAGTTCGTGCTGGCCGGCATTGCGCGGCACGAGAACGCGGATGGCTCGATCGACGTGAATTACAGTTCGGCGGCCGACCTGCTCGCGAAGACCCCCGGTTTCTACGAAAAGGTGGCGAAAAAGCGCCTCGATGGCGTGTTCGGCGGTCTGCACGAACTCGTCGCCACCCACTTCGACGGGGCCAACCCGTACCGCGTCCGCATCGAGCGGAACATTGCGTTCCTGAAAGAGGTGCTCGCGCAGGGCGAGCTCGATCGTCTGCGCCGCAAGAGCGTCACGCTCTCTGTCCCCAAGGACCCCAAGCGCGGTCGCTGAGCGGCTCTCGCGACGTCACGACGGCTTGCCGAGCAGCGGCCGCAGCACCGGCCAGACGTTGTCCAGCATCAACGGCTGCGCGGTGGCCGTCGGATGTATGCCATCGGCCTGGAAGAGCTCGCGTTTCTCGCCGAAGCCGGCGAGCATGAAAGGCACGAGGGCGGCTTTCTCCTGTCGTGCCACGTCCGCAAAGAGTTCCTGGAATTTCCCGGCGTAGGCAGCACCGTAGTTGGGGGGCAACTGCATTCCGACCACCACCGGCTTCGCGCCCGAATTCTTTGCCGAGCGTATCATCGCCTCCAGATTCTGCCGCGTGGCGGTGAGCGACAGGCCGCGCAGGCCGTCGTTGCCACCCAGTTCGATGACGACGATGGCAGGCCGGTGCTGCGCCAGCACGGCCTCCATGCGCTTGGCGCCACCCACGGTGGTTTCGCCGCTGACGCTTGCGTTCACCACCCGGTAATCGAACTTCTCCTGTCGCAGGCGGTCCGCCAGCAGGGCCACCCAGCCCTGGTTCTGCGGCAGGCCGTAACCCGCCGACAGGCTGTCGCCGTAGACCACGAGCACGGGTTGCGCGTGCGCCGCAAGCGCCATCCAACCGAGCAGAAAGAGCAAACACTTCTTGAACATGTCAGGCCAACCTCGCGGACCGATTCTGAGCGTTTCCGCCCTCACCAAAGAAGCCGGGACGGCCTCCGGCCGCCTCACGATTCTCGATGACGTGACCTTCGACGTGCAAGAGGGCGAGGCAGTTGCGATCCTGGGCGCGTCGGGCTCCGGCAAGACTACCCTGCTCGGGCTGTTGGCGGGGCTCGATACCGCGACGCGCGGTCAGGTCGCTGCTCGACGGCGTCGATCTCTTCGCGCTCGACGAAGACGGCCGTGCGGCGCTGCGCGGGCGCATGGTGGGGTTCGTGTTCCAGTCGTTTCAGCTGTTGCCGGCGCTTACCGCGCTGGAGAACGTGATGCTGCCGCTGGAACTCGCGGGCAGTCCCGGGGCGCGCGCCAGGCGGCGACCGCGCTGCTCGCGCGTGTCGGTCTGGCCGAGCGCCTCGCGCACCGTCCGCAGCAGCTCTCCGGCGGCGAACAGCAGCGGGTGGCGATCGCCCGTGCCTTCGCCGGCAATCCGCGCGCTGCTGCTTGCCGACGAGCCCACCGGCAACCTCGACGCGGCCACCGGGCAGGAGATCATCGACCTCATGTTCGCGCTCAACCGCGAGAGCCGCACCACGCTGCTGCTGGTCACGCACGACGAGGCGCTCGCCACGCGCTGCCGGCGGCGCCTGCGCATCGCGGCCGGACGACTCACCGCGGACGAGAGGGTCTGATGCTGCGATCGCTTTCGCTCGCCGCGCGCATGCTGGCGCGTGACTGGCGCGCCGGCGAACTGCGGCTGCTGGCGGCGGTGCTCGTCATCGCTGTGGCGAGTGTCACGACGGTCGCGTTCTTTGCTGACCGGATGAAGGCCGCCCTCGGCAACCAGGCCAACAATCTGCTCGGCGCCGACCTCGTGCTGGCGTCGGATCGCCCGCTCGCTCCGAGCTTTTCCGAGCAGGCGCGGCAGACGGGGCTCGCCAGTGTCGAACTGCTCAAGTTTCCGAGCATGGTGCTCGCCGGCGACACCAACGTGCTGGCGGAGATCAGGGCGGTGGGATCCGGCTACCCGCTGCGCGGCGAGCTTCGCATCGGCGCTACCGCGCAGGACACCGGCAGCGAGACGCGCGCGGCGCCGGCGGTTGGCACGATCTGGGTCGACGATCGCCTGCTGGCACGCCTGGGTGTCAGAACGGGAGAGGAGGTCGCACTCGGCGAGCGGCGGTTTCGCATCGCCGGCGTGATCGTGCAGGAACCGGAAGCCGCCATCGGTTTCCTGAGCCTCGGGCCGCGGCTCGTCATGAACCTGGACGACCTGCCTGCGACCGGACTCATTGCGCCCGGCAGCCGCGTGAGCTATCGCCTGCTCGTGGCCGGAGATGCGCGCGCGGTGGCGGCGTTTCGCGATTTCGCCCAGCGCAATATTGGCACGGGGCAGCGCCTCGAGGACGTGCGCGACGCCCGGCCCGAGATCAAGTCGGCGCTGGAGAAGGCGCAGCGCTTCCTCGGGCTGGCGGCGCTTTCCAGCGTGGTGCTCGCCGCCGTGGCAATCGCGCTGGGGGCGCGTCGCTATCTGCAGCGGCACCTCGATGCCTGCGCCATGATGCGCTGTCTCGGCGCGAGCCAGGGCGCCATCCTGCGCCTGCACGGGTTCCTGTTCGTGATGCTCGGTGCCGCCGCGAGCGTGGTCGGCTGCGCCGTCGGCTATGGCGGACAGGCGCTGCTCGGTCGCTTGCTCGCCAGCGTGATCGGCGTCGAACTGCCGCTGCCCGGGCTCATGCCCGCGCTGCAGGGATTCGCCACTGGCTTCGTCCTGCTGGCAGGCTTTGGCCTGCCGCCGGTGATCGCGCTCGGCCGCGTGCCGACGCTGCGCGTGCTGCGGCGCGACCTCGGCGTGCCGACCGGTTGGGGTGCCGCGGGTTATGCCGTCGGCGTCGCCTTGGTCGCAGCACTGCTGCTGTGGCAGGCCGAGGAGCCGCGGCTGGGCGTCTACGTGCTGGGCGGCATGGCCGGCCTGATCGTGCTCGCCGCGGCGAGCTCCTGGCTGCTGCTGCGGCTGCTGGCGCGCAGTGGCCGCGAGGCGGGCTTCGCCTGGCGCTTCAGCATCGCCAACCTGGAGCGGCGGCGCATATCGACGCTCACACAGGTGTCCGCCCTCGGGCTCGGGATCATGGCGCTGCTGCTGCTTACGCTCACGCGCGGAGATCTGCTCGACAACTGGCGCACGA
The DNA here is from genome assembly GCA_963719715.1 of uncultured beta proteobacterium. Classification (GTDB taxonomy): domain Bacteria; phylum Pseudomonadota; class Gammaproteobacteria; order Burkholderiales; family JAEUMW01; genus JAEUMW01. The sequence continues at coordinate 45,518 of CAVRDD010000019.1, read as the reverse complement.
CGCTGCCGGCTGACGCACCCAACCGCTTTCTGGTGAACATTCAGCCGGACCAGACCGAGGCGCTTGCCGAGTTCTTCCGCACTGCCGGGCTGCCAGCACCGACCATGTACCCGATGGTGCGCGGGCGGCTCGTGGCGATCAACGGCAAGGCGATCGGCCCAGCCGACTTTCCGGACGAGCGCGCCCGCCGCCTCGTCGACCGCGAGTTCAACCTGTCCTGGGCAGAGCGCCCGAAGGACGACAACGCCATCGTCGCCGGCCGCTGGTGGGGTGCTGCCGAAACCGACCTGGAGCAACTGTCGGTGGAGACGGGGATCGCTGCCACGCTGGGTGTCCGGCTCGGCGACATGCTCACCTACGACGTCGCCGGAACCGAGTTCAAGGCGCTTGTGACGAGCCTGCGAAAGGTCGAGTGGGATTCCTTCCGCGTGAACTTCTTCGTCATCGCGCCGCCGGGTCTCCTCGACGGTCTGCCGGTCACGTTCGTGAGCAGCTTCTTTCTGCCGCCGAAGCGGGCAGACTTCATGAACCACCTGGTGCAGAGCTTTCCGAACTTTCTCGTGATCGACGTCGCCGCCATTCTCGAGCGTGTGCGCACGATGATGGACCAGCTCGCGCGGGCGGTGGAATTCCTCTTCCTGTTCACGCTGGCAGCCGGGCTCGCGGTGCTCTACGCGGCGATCAGCGCGTCGCGCGACGAGCGCCTGCACGACGTGGCGATTCTGCGCACCCTCGGTGCCGGCCGCAGCCAGTTGCTGGCGGCGCAGGTGACGGAGTTCGCACTGACCGGCGCGCTGGCGGGGCTGCTGGCGGCCACCTGGGCGACGGCGCTGAGCTATGGTATCTCGGCGAATGTTCTGCACATCCCGTTCACCCTGAATCCCTGGGTGTGGGTCGTGGGGACGGTGTGTGGCGCGGCCGGGGTCGCGTTCGCCGGCTGGCTAGGTACCCGCGGCACCCTCACGGAGCCGCCGCTCAGCACGCTGCGCACGCTCGGCTAGAGCGGGTCTGGCGGCCCTGCGGCAGCATTGACTCGCTGGGCGGGAAAGCCCGGCAGCAGGGTGCTGCGCTATACTGAGCCGATGCCAGAGGTTCCCGTAGAGACCTTTTTCGCGGCGTTGGCCGCTGTCGGCCTCGCTGTCCTGCTGGTCGTGATCGTCGTTCTCGTCTGGACCTTGCGCGCGGTGCGGGAAACGCGCAGCGATCTGCAAGAGCTGGCCGAGGTCAAGCATCGCGAGCTTCTCTCCGGTTTGCACAAGGGCCTGGCGGACCAGTCCGAGCGCATCGGTCGCGGGCTCACCGACGCATCCGAGCGCGTCCGACTGGAAGTCGCGCGCGAACTCGGCGAGACGCGCGAGTCGCTGCAATCGCTACAGCTCTCCCAGCACGGTGAACTCGCACGGCAACGCGAGTCGCTGCAGGGCGCTCTTGCCGCGCTGGCCGACGGGCTCAAGAGTGCGCTCGCGGCGCAGGCTCGCGCCGACCAGGAAGCCATTCAGTCCGCGCTCCACCGCAGCTCCCAACAGCTTTCCGAGAGCGTTGCCGTGCTCGCGCGCAGTGTCGACACCCGCCTCGACCAGATCTCCGGGCGGGTGGCAGAGCGCCTTGACGAGGGATTCAAGAACACCAACGACACGTTCGCACGCGTGATGGAGCGGCTGGCCACCATCGACGAAGCGCAGAAGAAGATCGACGGGCTCACCACGAACGTCGTCACCCTGCAGGAACTGCTCGGCGACAAGCGCTCGCGCGGGGCGTTCGGTGAAGTGCAGCTCGAAGCGCTGGTGCGCAACGTACTGCCGCCGCAAGCGTTCGCCATGCAGTACACGCTGCCCAACGGCACCCGCGCCGACTGTGTGCTCAAGCTGCCCGAGCCGACCGGGCTCGTCGCGGTCGATTCGAAGTTTCCGCTGGAGAACTATCGCCGCATGTTGGCGGAGATGCCTCTGAGCACGAACGGGCGCAGGCACAGCGTCTCTTCAAGGCGGATGTGAAGCGTCACGTGGACGACATCGGCCAGAAGTACATCATTCCCAACGTGACCTCCGATGGTGCCGTGATGTTCGTGCCGGCGGAGGCGGTGTTCGCGGAGATCCACGCCCATCACGCCGATCTGGTCGGGTACGCCCAGCGGCAGCGAGTCTGGATCGTTTCGCCGACGACGCTGATGGCGGTGCTGAACACCGCGCGGGCCGTCATCAAGGACGTCGAGACGCGGCGCCAGGTGCACATCATCAAGGACGAGCTCGGCAAGCTGGGACGCGAATTCGGCCGCTTCGACGAGCGCATGCGCAAACTGGCGGACCACATCCGCCAGGCGCACGAGGATGCGAAGAACGTGCAGGTGACGAGCCAGAAGATCAGCCAGCGCTTTGCCCAGATCGAAAGCGTCGATCTCGCTGACGGTCACGCGCCCGCGCTCGAGCTCACGCCGGACGAGCGGGAGCGCAGTGCGGCCGGCGGTGCCTGAGCGGGGGCGGGCAATGGGCTGGAGCTTGCGTGAATGGCGCCGGCAGCGGGTGCTCGAAGGCCGCCCGCTGGATGCGCCGATGTTCGCCGCAGTCCTTGATTCCTTTCCCGCCCTGCGCGTCCTCGACAGCGATGAGCGCGCCAGGCTCGAGCGCTGGGCGACCCTTTTTCTCGACGAGAAGCACATGCACGGCGCGGGCGGGCTCGAACTGGACGATCGCATGCGCTACGGCATCGCGGCACAGGCTTGCCTCTTGATTCTCGAGCTCGATTTCGATTACTTCAGGGGCTGGTCGGAGATCATCGTCTATCCGGACGAGTTTCTCGTGCGGCGCGAATACGTGGATGAGGCGGGGGTCGTGCATGCGCATCGCGAGGCACTCGCCGGCGAGGCGTGGCTTGGCGGTCCGGTGATTCTCTCGTGGGCGGACGCCGCGCCTGCCACGCAGCCCGACGGCGTCAACGTCGTCCTGCACGAGTTCGCGCACAAGCTCGACATGCGAAACGGCGATGTCAACGGCTATCCGCCGCTACACCGTGACATGAGCCGCGATGCCTGGCACGCGGCCTTCGAGTCGGCCTACGAGAACTTCTGCGAGCGGGTCGAGCGTGGTGACAATACTCGAATCGATCCCTATGCGTCCGAACATCCGGGGGAATTCTTCGCCGTCGTGACGGAAGTCTTCTTCGAACTGCCAGCGCTGCTGCAGTGGGAATATCCGCAGGTGTATCGGCAGCTTGCGGCCTTCTACCGGCAGGATCCGGAGGCCCGTCGCGAGCGCGTTCGCGCATCCGCGCAGGGGCGGCGCTGATGCCGCCCTTCATCCAGTCGCGGCTCGCGCTGACGATCGGCTTCGGTTTGCTGCTTTCGCTCATGTTGGGCGCCACGGTCGGCGGGCTCATGCGCGTTCAAGCCGTCAACCGCAGCCTCGACGCGCAGCAGGTCAAGGCGGATCTCATCGCCTCGCTGCTGAACGTCTCGCGTCAGCGCACCGAGGTCGTCTACGCGCTTGCGGCCGAGGGCGGCCAGGCGCGCACCAACTGGGCGGAGCGGCGGCTGCAACTGCTCGGGCTGGAATGGCTCGACGTCACCCGCAAGCTGGGCGCCAGCGAGATGACCGAAAACGAGCGCAGCGCTTTCGATGGCGTCGTCGCGAGCGCGCAGCGCGTGCAGGCAGCGCTCGTGAAAAGTCTCGGCGCGCTGCGCGACGGCGATGCCAAGCCAATGCGCGGCGCCGTGCTGCCGCTGCAGCAGGATCTGCAGGAACACCTGACCGTCCTTCTGGATGCCAAACGCGCGGCGACTGCCGACGGCGTGGCGATGGCCAACCGCGAAGCGCGCGCTGCGCTCATTTTCATGGCCGCGAACGGCGCCGGCGTGCTGCTCTTCGGCGGGCTCATCGCCTACGTCGTCAGCCGCAAGATCACGCGCACCGAGGCGGCACTCTACCGCGAGAAGGAGCGGGCGGAGGTGACGCTGCATTCGATCGGCGACGGGGTGGTGACGACCGACGGCGACGGGCTCGTCGATTACATGAACCCGGTGGCGGAAGATCTCACCGGCTGGCGTGTCGAAGATGCGAGGGGAAAGCCGCTCGCCAGCGTCTATCGGGTGGTCGATGACGAGTCGCGCTGCCAGATTGCCTACCGCGTCGGCGATGTCTCGGCGCGGGCGGAAGCCGACGGCCGCCCGATTCTGCTGCAGCATCGCGCAGGCAACGAGTTCGCCGTGCGCGACTCCTGCTCACCGATCCGCGACAGTGGCGGTGAGGTCGTCGGCATGATCGTCGTCTTCCACGACGTTAGCCAGTTGCGCGAGATGGAGCAGCAACTGTCGTGGCAGGCCACGCACGATGTACTGACCGGGCTTGCCAATCGGCTCGAGTTCGAGCGCAGGCTCGGCAAGCTCCTGGAAAGCGCGAAGGGCGAGCAGGTGCACCACGCGCTGCTCTATCTCGATCTCGACAACTTCAAGACGGTCAACGATACCTGCGGTCACGCGGCGGGCGATGAGTTTCTGCGGCAACTCACCAAAGTGATGCAGTCGCTCATGCGAGCAAGCGACACCCTGGCGCGACTGGGCGGCGACGAGTTCGGCGCGCTTCTGGAGTCGTGCCCGCTGGAGCAGGCGGTGCGCATTGCCAACGGCATTCGCGACACGGTGCGCGACTTCCGCTTCGTGTGGTCGGGCAAGAGCTTCAGCGTCGGCGTGAGCATGGGTCTGGTGCCGCTCGACGCACGCAGCGGCACCACCGCGCGCGTGCTGGCGGCGGCCGATGCCTCGTGCTACGAAGCGAAGAACAAGGGGCGCGATCGCGTCCAGGTGCATCGTCCGCAGGATCGCCAGTTCAGCCAGCGCACCGGCGAGCTGCAGATGATCTCGCAGATCAATCAGGCATTCGAGCTCGGCAACTTCCGTCTCTTCCGGCAGGCGATCATTCCACTCGGCGACCGCCCGGCGGAGGAGCCGCATTACGAGGTGCTGGTGCGGATGCTCGACGCCGACGGAAAAGTGCTGCCGCCGATGGCATTCATGCCGGCAGCGGAGCGCTACAACCTGCTCACGTCGGTCGATCGCTGGGTGATCACGACGCTCGTCAGATTCCTGGCCGGCGAAGTCGCTGCCGGGCGCATCGCCAGCGATTTCGAGAGCGTGGAGGCGGGTGGCTTCTACGCCGTCAACCTGTCCGGCGCGAGCATGAGCGACAACAGCTTCCCGGGCTTCCTGCGCGCGCTGCTCGCCGAGCATTCCTTGCCGCGCGGCCTGCTCTGCTTCGAGGTCACGGAAACGACCGCAATCGCCAACCTGAACAAGGCGGCAGAGCTGATGCACGAGCTCAAGGCACTTGGCTGCACGTTCGCTCTCGACGACTTCGGCATCGGGATGTCATCCTTCGCCTACCTCAAGTATCTGCCGGTCAACTATCTGAAGATCGACGGCACCTTCGTGAAGGACATGGCGGCAGACCAGATGGATTACGCGATCGTCGAGGCGATCAACCGCATCGCCCACATCCTCGGCATGCGCACTGTCGCTGAATTTGTCGAGGACGAGATCACCCTCGAAAAGCTGATGGCGATGGGAGTGGACTTTGCCCAGGGTTTCTTCATTGCGAAGCCGGAGGCGATCGCAGGGGACGGGCAGACCTTGATCGCGGTGCCGAAGCCGGACGCCGCGGCAGAAGAGGCCACGCGCGATTCGTAGGCCAACGCACACATCTATCCGGACCTGACATGACTTCTCTCTACCTTGGCGCCGACATCGGTGGCACCAACAGCCGCGTCGCGATTGCCGAGCGCGTGGACGGACGCTGGCAGATGCGCGCGCGCAACCGCTATCCGAGTCAGCACTATCCATCGGCCGAGGCGATGTTCCACGAGTTTCTCGACACCTGGAGCGGACCTGCGCCGCTGGCGGCGGGTGTCGCCGTCGCCGGCCCGGTGATCGAAGGTCGCGCGCGGCTCACGAATGTGTCGTGGGAGGTGAACGCAAGCAGGCTCGCGAGCGCGCTCGGCAACCTGCCACTCGCGCTATTGAATGATTTCGAGGCGGTCGGTCGCGGCGTCGACAGCCTGGCGCCAGAGGACTTGGTCACGCTCCAGGCCGGGGTAGCGCATCCGAACTCGCCGCGGCTGCTGGTCGGGGCCGGCACCGGGCTCGGCGTGTCAATCCTCGTGCCGACACCCGCGGGTTACATCACCTTGCCATCGGAAGGCAGCCATGGCGACTTTGCGCCGCAGGGCGAGCTCGAGGCCGCGCTCATGCACCACATATTCAAGCAGCACGGGCATGCTTCCTGGGAGCGCGTCGTGTCGGGACTGGGGCTGGAGGCGACCTACGCCTTCGTTCGCAGCCACGAAGGCCATGAGCCTGGGGCCCTGACCGGGGCCGAAATTACCGCAGCGGCGCTTGCCGGCAGCGACCCCTGTGCGGTGCAAACGCTGGACATCTTCGTCTCGGCGTATGGTCGCTTTGCCGGAAACCTGGCGCTCGCCGTGCTGCCGCGCGGGGGCATCTACATTGCGGGCGGTATCGCGCCGCGCATCGTATCGAAGCTGCGCGAGGGTGCGTTCCTGCATGGCGTCACCGCCAAGGGACGTTTCAGCAACCTGATGGCGGAGATGCCGGTGCATCTCGTCACCAACGACGACGTCGGCATGTTCGGGGCGCTCAACGCCGCCGCGGCACTGTGACGGGTCCGTCGCCCTAAGGCGGCGCCTTCATACCCGCGGCCCCGACTCGAAAGCTGCAAGTTCTTCGGGCGTGTTGATGTTGGCGAAGCCCGCCGCCTCGTCATCGAAGGCAACCTCCACGACGCGCAAGGTCGCGTACCACGCGCCGAACTTCCGTCCGCCGTCCGCGAGATAGGCGGTGAGATGGGGTAGCAGGCTGCGGCGGCAAAGACAGAAAACCGGATGCGGCTGCGTTCCGGTCTTGGCGACCGCGAGTTCGACGTCGGCAGCTTCGAGCGCCGTGCGCAAACGCGCAACGAGATCGAGCGGGAGAAACGGCGAATCACACGGCACGGTCACCACGAGCTCGTAACGGGCGTGGGTGAGGCCGCTCTGCAGTCCGGCAAGCGGACCGGCGAAACCGCCGACGCTGTCGGTGACGATCGGGCGGCCCAGTGCTGCGTACGCTTCGACGTTCTGATTGGCGTTGACCCGCACCTCGTCGACCTGCGGGGACAGGCGTTCCAGCACCCATCGCACCATCGGTTTCCCGCGCAGCAGCAACAGACCCTTGTCGACGCCGCCCATGCGCCATCCCTGACCGCCGGCCAGGATGAGTCCGGTCACCCCGCTCACGATGTGCTCACAGGCACCATCTCGGGCGTGCACCGGAAACGGTGTTGCCCGGTGAAGAGCCGGTAGCGGCGACCGGTTGCGCGGCCGATCATCGTGAGCCCGACCCGCTTCGCCACCTCGTATCCCATCTGGGTAGGTCCGGAACGCGACACGGGCACGGGAATACCCCGACTCGACCTCAGCCGCCGATGTACGACATCTCGATCTTGCGCAGCCCCGCGGTCGCCTCGCTGCGAATCTCCGAATAGCGATCGGCGCGCGCCGACCAGACATCGACCAGCGTGCGCAGAATCTCGGCGTCCGCCGCACCGCCGCGCAGCAGGGCGCGCAGATCGTGACCGTGTGTGGCGAAAAGACAGGTGTAGAGCATGCCCTCGGTGGACAGGCGTGCACGGTGACAGTCGCGGCAGAACGCGCGCGTCACCGATGCCACCACGCCGACCTCACCGCCGCCATCGAGGTAGGCATAGCGCTCGGCGACTTCGCCGCGATAGTTGGGATCGACGGGCGCAAGCGGCATCTCGCGATCCACGCGCGCGATGATTTCGGCGGCCGGAACGACGTCGTCCATGCGCCAGCCGTTGCTGTGTCCGACGTCCATGTATTCGATGAAGCGCAACACGTGCCCCGACCCCTTGAAGAACCGCGCCATCGGCAGGATGCTGTCCTCGTTCACGCCACGCTTGACCACCATGTTCACCTTGACCGGCGCGAGTCCCGCGGCCGCAGCCGCATCGATGCCTTCTAGCACCCGCGCCACCGGAAAATCGACATCGTTCATGGCGCGGAAGACGCGGTCGTCCAGTGAGTCGAGACTCACCGTCACCCGTGTCAGTCCCGCCGCCTTCAGCGTGGCCGCCTTCCGCTTCAGCAACGAACCATTTGTGGTGAGCGTGAGATCGAGATCACCCACCTGCGCCAGCATCTCTATCAGGCGCTCGATGTCGCGCCGCAGCAGCGGCTCGCCACCGGTGAGACGTATCTTCGAGACGCCGAGTGACTTGAAGATGCGGACAACGCGCGCGATTTCCTCGAACGCCAGAAGCTCGCGGCGCTCCAGGAACGGATGATCCTGGCCGAAGATTTCCTTCGGCATGCAGTAGACGCAGCGAAAATTGCAGCGATCGGTGACCGAGATGCGCAGGTCGCGCAGCGACCTCCCGAGTGCATCCTTGACGCGCCGCGCCACGGGTGTCACCTTGTCTGAGCACGTGCTCAAAAGCTGAGATGTGGCGCTGCTGGCATCGGCTGTGGTCATGAGAACTTGTGAGGCATGCTGCAGTGCTCTTCGATGGACGGGTGCGGGCGTACTTTAGTGGTATGGTCAGGATTATTGCAAAAGCCGTCGGTCGGTTCCAACGCTTCGGAGATCGTGATGCATGAGGGCGCCGCACCCGAACCCGACCCGTTGCCGCCCACCTCGGGGCGGCGCTCACCAGCCTCGTCGCAATAGTAATGGAACGTCTCCCGTACGCAAGCCGCAGGGGTGTGGTGCCCGACATCGTCGGCAGTGACGCAGCACCCTGCACGCTCTATGACGACGGTCGGCGCCTCGAAGTTCTCTACCCTGGCTTCGACATCAAGTTGATGACGGGCGAGCAGCCGGTGAGCCCTTTCCTCAAGCTCTCGTTGGCGCAGCTCGCTCGGGGCTGGGGGAAGGCGCGACGCCTCCCTGCGGGTCGGTGCATACTAGCAACGCAGCGACTGCCCGCCGGCTGCGCCAGAAGAATTAACAGCCAACAATCACTCCGCAACCGAACACCCACGAATCACTCGACACGGCGGCAGGTTCATTCGGCCGCCACGATACAGGGGAGGTCCACATGACCACAATTCGCCAGGAAGACTTCATCCAGAGCGTCGCCGACGCCTACCAGTTCATCAGCTATTATCATCCGGTCGACTACATCAAGGGTCTGTACGAGGCGTATCAGGCCGAGCAGTCGCCGGCGGCAAAGGACGCGATGGCGCAGATCCTGATCAACTCGCGCATGGCAGCCGAGGGTCACCGTCCGATCTGTCAGGACACGGGCATCGCGATCGCCTTCATCCGCGTCGGCATGGACGTACGCTGGGACACCAAACTGAGCCTGCAGCAGATGGTCGACGAGGGTGTGCGGCGCGCCTACACGTATCCGGAGAACAAGCTGCGCGCCTCGATGCTCTCCGATCCGGACGGCGCCCGCAAGAACACCGGCGACAACACGCCCGCGGTGGTGCACGTGGAACTCGTCCCCGGCAACAGCGTGGAGGTGATCGTCGCGGCGAAGGGGGGCGGTTCGGAGAACAAGTCGAAGTTCGCGATGATGCTGCCCAACGACAGCATCGTCGACTGGGTGCTCTCCATGGTGCCCACGATGGGCGCCGACTGGTGTCCCCCGGGGATCCTCTCGCTCGGTATCGGGGGATCTCCGGAGAAGGCGATGCTGGTCGCCAAGTGGGGCATGATGGACCCGATCAACATCCACGAACTGCAGGCGCGCGGCCCGTCGAACCGCGCCGAGCAACTGCGCCTGGAGCTCTTCGAGAAGGTAAACGCGCTCGGCATCGGCGCCCAGGGCCTGGGCGGCCTGTCGCTGGTGCTCGACGTCAAGGTGAACGACTACCCGACGCACGCGGCTTCGAAGCCGGTCGCGCTGTTGCCGAACTGTGCGGCAACGCGCCACGCGCACTTCCACCTCGACGGCAGCGGCCCGGCGCACCTCGAGCCGCCGAGTCTGGAGGATTGGCCGCGCCTCACCCTCGACTTCAGCACGAGCCGCCGCGTCAATCTCGACAACATCACGCGGGCGGACGTGCAGACGTGGAAGTCCGGTGAGCGGCTGCTGCTCTCCGGCAAGCTGCTCACGGGCCGCGACGCCGCACACAAGCGGCTGGTCGAGATGATGGAGCGCGGGGAGAAGCTGCCGGTCGATTTCACCAATCGCTTCATCTACTACGTCGGACCGGTCGACGCGGTGCGCGACGAGGCGGTCGGCCCCGCAGGTCCCACCACTTCCTCGCGCATGGACAAGTTCGTCGAGCCCATGCTGGCGAAGACCGGCCTGCTCGGCATGGTCGGCAAGTCGGAACGCGGCGCGAAGGCCATCGAGCACATCAAGCACCACCAAGCGGTGTACTGCATCGCCGTCGGCGGCGCGGCCTACCTCGTCTCCAAGGCGATCCGAAAGTCGACGGTCATGGCGTTTCCCGATCTCGGCATGGAGGCGATCTACGAGTTCGAGGTGAAGGACATGCCGGTGACGGTTGCCGTGGACTCCTCGGGAAACGCGGTCCACAAGACCGGTCCGGCCGAGTGGCGCGCGAAGATCGGCAAGATCCCGGTGGCGGTCGCGTAGCAGGTAACAAACAGAACGCCCGGCGTGGATCTTTCATCGCGTCGGGCGCATTGCGGGTAGGATGACGGACAACTAACAAGAAGGGGAACCGTTAGCATGGATTTTCTACTACAGCTCGCAATCGTCCTCGTCTGCCTTTTCTACGGGGCGCGCAAAGGCGGCGTCGCGCTGGGCCTGTTGGGTGGCATCGGCCTGGTCGCGATGGTCTACATCTTTGGCCTGAAACCCGGCAAGCCGCCGGTCGACGTGATGCTGACCATCGTAGCCGTGGTTGCCGCGTCGGCGACGCTGCAGGCCTCCGGCGGACTCGACGTGCTGCTGCAACTGGCTGAGCGGGTGCTGCGCCGCAATCCGAAGTTCATCTCGATTCTCGCGCCCTTCACCACCTGCGGGCTCACCATGCTGTGTGGCACCGGCCACGTGGTCTACACCATGCTGCCGATCATCTACGACATTGCCATCAAGAACAACATCCGCCCGGAGCGGCCGATGGCAGCGAGTTCGATCGCAAGCCAGATGGGTATCCTCGCGAGCCCGGTGTCGGTTGCCGTCGTCTCGCTCGTCGCCTTCCTTGCCAAGGCGCCGGTCGCCGGCACGCCGATGGGTTTCATCCAGATCATCTCGGTGACCATTCCGTCCACGCTGGTGGGCGTGCTGGCGATCGGCATCTTCAGCTGGTTCCGCGGCAAGGACCTCGACAAGGACGAGCAGTTCCAGGCACTCATCGCTGATCCGGAGAATCGCAAGCGGGTCTATGGCGACAGCGTGACGCTGCTCGACAAGAAGCTTTCGCGCGACCAGTGGACCGCGATGTGGATCTTCGTCGCCGCCATCGCCGTCGTGGCACTGCTTGGCGCGTTCCCGGACCTGCGGCCATCGTTCGGCGGCAAGCCGATGTCGATGGTCCTGACGATCCAGATGTTCATGCTGCTCACCGGCTCTCTTATCATCCTGCTGACGAAGACGGACGCGAGCAAGATCGGCAAGAGCGAGGTGTTCCGCGCCGGCATGATCGCCGTGGTCGCGGTGTTCGGGATTGCCTGGATGGCCGACACCATGTTCGAGGCCCACATCGAACAGATCGAGGATTTGCTCGCCGTGACCGTTAAAGAGCATCCCTGGACCTACGCGCTGGCGCTGCTCATCGTGTCGAAATTCGTGAACTCGCAGGCGGCAGCGATTGCAGCCATGGTTCCGGTCGCGCTGCAGATCGGTGTCACGCCCGGCTATGTGGTGGCGTTCGCTTCAGCGGCCTACGGTTACTACATCCTGCCGACCTACCCGAGCGATCTCGCCGCCATCCAGTTCGACCGCTCCGGCACGACGCACATCGGCAAGTACGTCATCAATCACAGCTTCATCCTTCCTGGCCTGATCGGCGTGTCGACTGCCTGCATCGTCGGCTATCTCATCTCCGCGGCCCGAGGGTACGTGTGACAGCAGTCAAACCAAAGAGCAGCTAAACGAAAGAGGAGATGACCATGGCAAGAATCGAGAAGGACTTCATCGGCGAGCGCGAGCTTCCGGACGACGCCTACTACGGCGTGCAGACGCTGCGCGGCAAGGAGAACTTCCACATCACCGGCATTTCGATGTCGGCGGAGCCGTACTTCGTCAAGGCGTTCGGTTATGCCAAGAAAGCAGCGGCGCTGGCCAATCGCGATCTCGGCGTGCTCGACGCCAAGGTGGCCAATGCCATCATCGGCGCCTGCGACCGTCTGATCGCGGGCGAGATGCTCGACCAGTTCGTCACCGACTTCATCCAGGGCGGTGCCGGCACCTCGACCAACATGAACGCGAACGAGGTGATCGCCAATCTCGCTCTGGAAAGTCTCGGGCACAAGAAAGGCGAGTATCAGCACGTGAATCCGAACGACCACGTCAACTTCGGGCAGTCGACGAACGACATGTATCCGACTGCGTTCCGGCTCGCGCTGATCTTGAGGCTTTCCAGCTACATGGACGCGCTGCGGCGGTTGCAGGATGCCTTTCTGGCGAAGGCCAAGGAGTTCGAGAACGTGCTGAAGATGGGGCGCACCCATCTGCAGGACGCGGTGCCGATGTCCCTCGGGCAGGAATTCCGGGGCTGGGGAACGACCATCGGCGAGGAGGTCCAGCGCATCACCGAAGTGCGGCAACTGCTGCGTGAGATCAATCTCGGCGCGACCGCGATCGGCACCTCGGTCACTGCCGCCACCGGCTATCCCGAGCTCGCGACACGGTACCTGTCCGATCTGACCGACATCGAGTTCATCCTGGCGGGCGACCTGGTCGAGGCAACCTCCGACACGGGGGCGTACGTGCTGCTCTCCGGGGTACTCAAGCGCACCTCCGTCAAGCTCACCAAGATCTGCAACGACATCCGCATGCTGGCCTCGGGTCCGCGCTGCGGCTTTAACGAGATCAACCTGCCGCAGATGCAGCCCGGTTCGTCGATCATGCCGGGCAAGGTGAACCCGGTGATGCCGGAGGTGGTGAATCAGACCGGCTTCCTCGTCATCGGTCTCGATCTTACCGTCACGCTCGCCGCGTCAGCCGGCCAGTTGCAGTTGAACGTGATGGAGCCCGTGATCACCTTCGCGCTCTTCACGTCGATCTTCACGATGGAGAACGCGGTCAACAGCTTGCGCGTCCACTGCATCGACGGCATCACGGCCAACGCCGAGCGCACGCGCGACATGGTGCTCAACTCGCTCGGCATCGTCACCGCGCTCAAACCCGTGCTGGGCTACAAGCAGTGTGCCGAGATCGCGCGCGAGGGCTATCAGAGCGGCAAGTCCCTGCACGACATCGTGGTAAAGGAGCGCAAGCTGCTCACGCAGGAGAAATGGGACGAGGTCTTCTCCTTCGAGAACCTGATCCACCCCACCTTCGAGCAGTAGGGAGATCCGCAGCCGAACAACAAGGGAGAAGAACATCGTGACTCTGACGATCGCACTGCAGTTCATCGTCGTGCTGGCGGCCATCTGGATGGGCGCTCGCTACAGCGGTGTCGGACTCGGACTGTGGGGGGCGGTGGGGCTGCTGGTGCTGATTGCCGGCTTCGGCGTCACGCCCACCTCGCCGCCGATCGACGTGATGCTGATCATCCTGGCGGTGATCATGGCCGCCTCGGTGATGGACGCTGCGGGCGGCATCGACTTTCTGGTGAGCGTGGCCGAGCGGATCATCCGTGCGAATCCGAAGTACGTCACCATCGTCGCGCCGCTCACGACCTGGTGCTTCAGCTTCGTGGCCGGCACCGGGCATATCGTGTATCCGCTGCTGCCTGTCATCTATGAGACTGCTCACCAGAGCGGCATCCGCCCCGAGCGGCCGATGGCGGTGGCGACGATCGCCTCGCAGCAGGCGATCACGGCGAGTCCCGTAGCGGCTGCGACGGCGGCGATGATCGGCCTTTTCGCCGAAAAGGGCATGACGCAATGGGGCCTGCCGCAGATCCTCATGATCTGCGTGCCGGCGACGCTCACCGGGGTGCTCGCCGCCGCGATCGTCTCGATGTTCGTCGGCAAGGACCTGAAGGACGATCCGGAGTACCAGGCGCGGCTCAAGGCCGGACAGGTCCCGGCACCGAAAGTCACCGGGGAGGGCGCACGGCTCAAGCCCACGGCGAAGAAGTCGGCCCTCCTGTTCCTCGCCGGTGTCGCGCTCGTCGTGCTGTTCGGCTTCTTCCCCGAGCTGCGCAAGCTTCCCGGCGCCAAGGATCCGCTCGCCATGCCGATCGTGATCGAGGTCGTGATGCTCTCGGTGGCGGCGATCATGCTGATGCTGACCAGGATCGACGTGAACGAGGTGCCGAAAACGGCGACGCTGCGGGCCGGCGTGGTCGCCGTGATCGGCATCTTCGGCCTCGCCTGGCTCGGCGACAGCTTCATTGCCGCCCACAAGAGCGTGATCGTCCCCGCCATCGGGCACTGGGCCGAGGTGGCACCGTGGACGTTCGCGTTCGGCCTCTTCTTCGCCTCCGTGCTGCTCTACAGTCAGGCCGCGACCACGCGGGCGCTCATGCCGCTCGGCATCGCCCTGGGCATTCCGCCCCAGTTCCTGATCGCGATGTTTCCGTCGGTCAACGGCTATTTCTTCATCCCGACCTACGGCTCGCTGATCGCCGCCATTAACTTCGACCTGTCTGGAACCACGAAGATCGGGAAATACGTGCTGAACCACTCCTTCATGATTCCCGGACTGGTCGCGACAGTCGTTGCGGTAACGACCGGACTCCTGATCGCACGCATGCTGTTCTGACGCGCGAGCGAGGTTGACTTAGTCCGCGATAGCCTAAGAATGGCTAGGGAACCTCCGCTTAACTCCATCGCGGGCGCGACGGTGGCTTTCCGGGAGGCATGGGGCGCGAAGCGAGGTGCGGCCGATATCGAATGCCAGGCGCCCGGAAAGCCACGTCCCTTCAGGGTTTGCGCGAAATGCGGCGCTGGCGGCGTTGGACTCCTCGGCATCGTAGTGGCGCCCGGAACGGCAGCCCGAGGGTCCCCCGCAGGGGGATCGGGCAGTAGAGGGCGCCGGGACAGACCGCACCACGGGCAACCCGCATCCCGCTCTGCGGTCGCATCCCCAGAGGGGCCCTTGCTCCGCTCTGCGCGGTCTGGCTACGGCCTTCGTCGTCCGCTTGGCCATCATCCGCATTTCGCGACAAACGCGCTCCACGGAGGAGTTAAGCGGAGGTTCCCGGGGACTCGCTGCGTGTTCCAGATCACGCGAGGTTCGGCTCGGTGATCGAGGGAGATTGTTGCGGCACGCGGCCTGCGCATCGTAACGGCGAATCGGAGTCCGAACTGGAACCGCTTCTTTACCGTATCCACGCGTGGTCCGACGCGGGCGGCGAGATGACCGAAGCGCTCGCGCTGCTGCGCGATCACCTTGACGCCCGGCTGGCGACGCTCTCGCGCCACCATTTCGCATCGGGGCACGGGGAAGTGCTCTACGACACGCCGGCGAGCCCCGGTTTCCGCAGCGCGTACGCGCAGTTCGCACCGCGCAATCCCTGGTTCCTGTCGAGCGACGAATACACGGCTGGGCGCGTCCTGACCGGGGACGAACTGCTGAGCAACCGCGATCTCGTCAAGACCGATTTCTATCGTGACCTGCTCGAACCCAGAGGACTGCTCCATTGCGTTGCCGGCGTTGCCGTCCGCCATGGCCCGCTGATCCACTACATCAGTCTGCTGCGCGGGCAGGACCAGCCTGCCTTCGGCGAACGCGAGAAAGCCCATCTTCGGACCGTGCTCGCCCACGTCACGCTCGCACTCGGCAATCGCTGGCGCCAGCGCGAGACGAGCGACCTCGTGCGAGTACTCACCGGCATCTTCGATCACTATCCGCATCCCTTCCTGTTGGTCGACCGCGAGGGTCGGTTGGTGCACGGCAACCGCAGCGCGGCGCCGCAAGCACTCGAAAGTGTCGGCCTGTGCCTAGAGGACGGGGTGGTGACGGCGGCGCTGCCGGGTGATCGACCGGCGCTGCGGCAGGCGATCCGGGACGTCGCCGGTGCTGCTGCAAAGACGGCACCCGAAGCGACGCACGCCGTGATGCTGTCGGTGCCGGGCAGCAGGCATCCGTCGGTGGTTTCGGTGCATCCGGCCAGCAGCATGCTCGACGCGGAATCCGGCGAGGTCGCCGCGCTCGTTCTCCTGACGGCGCCCAACCCTGGCCTCGATCACGACCTGCGCACGTGCTCGTTCGTGCGGCAGTTCGGACTGAGTCCCGCACAGGCGCGTGTCGGCGTGATGATCGTCAGCGGACATTCCCTGGCAGAGACGGCGAGGAAACTTCACGTTTCCGACAACACCGTCCGCAGTCACCTGAAAGTGATCTTTCAGAAGACTAATACGCACGGCCAGGTCGAACTGGTGCATCTGCACACACGCACCTGCGCTCCCGGCGATTGACCGCGGCCGATCTTTCTCGCTTCCCACAGGTCCCCTCCACCGGCGTCGCGCAAACCGGTGGGTCAAGTCGGACTCACCCGATCAGGTGGAGTGCATCTCATCCGGTCAGGTGAAGCCGAATCCCCCACGCAAGGGATTCGGCCGCAACGAGCGGCCCCTACGATTCGACTTGGCTCGGCGGGCAATCACCAAGCACGACGCAGCCATCTCATCAGGAGGCGTGCCGTGGCTATCTACGAATACCAGTGCGATCAGGATGGCGTGTTCGAGATGCACTTGCCGATGGGCACGGCGCCGCAGTCGGTGACTTGCGCCGAGTGCGGCGGCGAGGCACGGCGTGTGATCTCGTTGCCGATGGTCAGGCGGGGCGCGCGCACTGCCGTGTTCACCGCGATTGGTCGCGCGGAGAAGAGCCGCTTCGAGCCGGAGGTGGTGACCTCGCTGCCAGTGACTGGTGTGCACAGGCGAACCCCGGTGCTGCCGTTGACGCCCACGCTGGCGCGTCTGCCGAGGCCGTAAACATTACCGCTTGCGCCGGCTGATCGCGGCAATCGCACGGATGATGTGCACGACGTTCCACTGCGGTTGATCCGTCACGCGCACAGCCAGCATCAATCGAATTCGCAGGGAGAGGAAACCGAGACATCGACGCGCAATGCACGCGTCCAACGAGCGAGAGGTTTCGCCATGCCCAAGAATATCTTTCCACTGGACAACAGCAAGAAGTTCACGGAGCAGAAGCTCATCGGACACAACCGGTGGCACCCGGACATTCCCGCGGTGGCGACGGTCAAGCCGGGCGATGTGTTCCGCGCGGATTGCCGGGAGTGGTTCGACGGCGCGATCAAGAACGACGATTCCGCCAATGACATTCGGCACGCGCCATTGCCCGGCGTGCACGTGCTCTCCGGCCCCTTTCACGTCGAAGGGGCAGAGCCGGGCGATCTGCTGATCGTCGATATCCTCGAGATCGATGCCTGCGACCAGGAAGACGAGGGGCCGTTCTCCGGCATGGGCTGGGGTTACACCGGCGTGTTCGCGACCAAGAACGGCGGCGGCTTCCTGACCGAGCGCTTCCCCGACGCGTACAAGGTGATCTGGGACTTCCGCGGTGATGTTGCCACCTCGCGCCACATCCCCGAGGTCTCCTACGTCGGCATCCATCATCCGGGTCTCATGGGCACCGCGCCGTCGCCAGAGCTGCTCGCAAAATGGACGAAGCGCGAAACCGATCTGATCGCGACCGATCCGCACCGCGTCCCGCCGCTCGCGCTGCCGCCGTTGCCGGACAGCGCGATTCTCGGCTCCCTCAAGGGTGCCGACTTCGAGCGCGTCGCGCGCGAGGCGGCGCGGACGGCGCCGCCGCGGGAAAACGGCGGCAATCAGGACATCAAGAACCTCACCGCGGGCACCCGCGTGTTCTATCCAGTGTTCGTGCCCGGCGCGAAGCTCTCGTTCGGCGACCTGCACTTCTCGCAGGGCGATGGCGAGATCACTTTCTGCGGCGCGATCGAGATGGGCGGATTCATGGACCTGCACGTCGATCTCATCAAGGGCGGCATGGCCACGTACGGCATTCATGAGAACGCCCTGTTCATGCCCGGAATCCGCGATCCGCAATACTCGGAGTGGCTCGCATTCTCCGGGGTCTCGGTCGACGGGAACGGCAAGCAGCACTACCTCGACTCCTGGCTCGCCTACGCGAACGCCTGCAACCACGCCATCGACTACCTGATGAAGTTCGGCTACACCGACATCCAGGCGTACATGATCCTGGGGTCCGCGCCGGTGGAGGGGCGGCTGTCGGGTGTGGTCGACATCCCGAATGCATGCTCCACGATCTACATCCCGCGGGCGATCTTCGAGTTCGACGTGCGCCCGTCGACGAGTGGCAAGCCGCATCAGGTGAAGCAGGGCGTGCAGGTGCCGCGGTCGTCGAACTGACCGTCGTGACCCGATCGGTTCGCGAGGACGTTCGCGCAGGCTGGAAGATGTCTGTATTGCGTCCCGGCTCCTCAGGAGTCGGGACGTAGATGCACCGGGGGCGGTAGCTCGGTGGGGAGTACGCGCCATGTTACTGGGACTGGCCTTGTTTTATGTCGGTGCCGTGCTGTGCCTGAACGGCCTCTGGCTCCTGGAGCAGATCGGCGACAACGAAATTGCGGTGATCGATACTTTCGTCGGTGCGATCACGCTGCTCATTGCGCTCTATCTCGCCTTCGCGCCGGGCGCCGATCTCGCGTCGATCCGGGGCGCGGCGCTGACGCTTCTATTCACGTTCACGTATTTCTGGGTGGCGATCAACCGCTACAACGGTGCGGATGGTCGCGGACTCGGCTGGTTCTGCCTGTTCGTGGCGATCACCGCAGTCCCAGTGACGATTCAGGCGCTGCAGAGCGCGCAGTCGATCTGGGACTGGTGGTTCGGCCTGTCCTGGGGCGCGTGGGGAGTTCTTTGGTTCATGTTCTTCCTGCTGCTGGTGCTGAAGAAGCCCATCGCCAAACTGACCGGCGCAGTCACCGTGCTGCAGGGCATTCTCACCGGCTGGCTGCCCGGCTTTCTCCTGTTGCAGGGAATTCTCAAGTGAGGTTGCCTGAGCCGGAGCGAGGGACGTCGCAGCAGATCGCCGGACGTCCCGCCCCGGCGCTGAGTCAGACAGGCCGGAAGGCGTCGTTGCGGCGGTCGTACAGCAGCAGTTCGCCACGCTCGAGGTCGAGATACAGTGCGTCGACCGCGAGACTGCCGTCCTTCGACGCTGGAGGCCACCCAGGGATAGTGCAGCACGTTTTCGAGCGAGGCCTTGAGCGACTCCAGTTCGCACTGACGCTGGCGACCTTCGGCGGACAGTGATGTATCGGCAAGCACGCGCTCGCGCGCAGGCCGCGCGATCTGCAGCCAGTTCGCCACGAAATCGCTGGGCTGCTGGGGCGGGTCGAGGAGCGCGGAGATGCCGCCGCAGCCGGCGTGCCCGAGGATCACGAACTGCCCCACCTTGAGGAAGCGCACCGCGTACTCGATCGCTGCCGAAGTCGAGTGCTGGTGATCGTCCGGTTCAAAGGAAGGGATGAGGTTCGCGATGTTGCGGATTAGAAATATCTCGCCCGGGACCGTATCGAAAATCCGCGTCGTGTCGATGCGGCTGTCAGAACAGGTGACGACGGCATAGCGGGGGCGCTGGCCGCGCTCCTTGAGCCGCTCGAACCGTGCACGTTGCTCCTGAAAATACTGCGTACTGAAGCGCTTGAAGCCTTCGATCAGTCGTTCCATAAGGTCCGATGCTCCGATGCGTTGCCGAGGGCTTGTCACAGATTTCTGCTGCAAAGCAGTATAGCATCGGCCCCCCGCCTCGCGGACAGGACGTGGCAGCCTTCGAGTGTCGCGCCCGGCCCCGGCAATCCATGCGGCGAGCGATACGTCGATGGAATGTGCAGGCGAACTGACGTACCATCACTCGAGGAAAAATGAGCAGCACCTGGAGGAGAAACACCATGGAACAAGACGGATCTTTCGGCCGGCGCGGGCTTCGCAAAGTCGGCAACCATGAAGGGGTCGCGCAACACGATGCGACGGGTGCTCGGTGTCGCCATCGCCGCGGGCCTGCTGGCCGGCTGCACGACGACGCCCGACCTGTTGTCCAAGGGGCCGAGTGCCACTGCCAACCTCGTGCCGACCAAGGGGAATCAGGCGCGAGGCACGGTGACGTTCACCCAGAAGGGCGACAAGGTGCTGGTGAAAGCGAACCTGGCCGGGCTCAATGCCAATACGGAACACGGTTTCCACATCCACGAGAAGGGCGATTGCAGCGCGGCGGATGCGATGAGCGCGGGCGGGCACTTCAACCCGGCCAGCGCGCAGCATGGTACCCCCGGAGCCGGCGTGCACCATGTTGGCGACATGCCGAACCTGAAGGCGGACGCCACCGGGGCGGCGACTCTGACGTGGGAAGAGACGGACTTCACGGTCACCGACGGTCCGAACAGCATCGTCGGCCGTGCCGTCGTCGTGCACCTCAACCCGGACGACTACAAGAGCCAGCCCGCGGGCAATTCCGGGCCGCGCATCGCCTGCGGCGTCATCGCCAAGAACTGATTGGTTCGTAGGCAGCAGGACGCTTCAGCGGCAGGGGTGCACTTTGGTGGCCTAAACGCCGCTGTTGATGGTCCGCGTCGAATCGCTTGTTAGCCGGCCCTGAGAAAGCGCCCGACGTACGATACCGCAGCCGAGGCAAACAGCAACAGTGTCACCATGGCAAGGACAAATCCGAGGTCCACGGCAATGTGCTTTTTCCGAACGTTTTTGGCTAGCTCTTCGATCTGCGAGGCCATCGCCTGAAGCTCGAACAGGCTATCGACGGTGGCAAGGGTCTGGCGAAAGCGTTGTGGCTCAAGTGCTGCCAAGTGCTGAAAAAAACCACATTACGTCGGCCGGATACTCGGTCCCTGTTCTCGTCGGTGTCGTAACGTTCCTTATCCAATCGTCGAGAGACGAAGCGAAGTAGATGCGTGACCAGAGGCAGTAGACCGCAGCCACCATCGACATCAACAGGGTAACGCCCATCGTTACGAGCAGCATCCAAGTCCACAGCGAAAAGCCGTGGATTAGCTTTCCCAAGTCGTCGGATTTTTGGAATGCGGCGGCCGCAAGAAACGCCAGGAATGCGCCGTCGAGTCCCAACAATACCTGTGCTTTAGTGTCGGCACTGTGATACCAACCGAGCACATCATCGTAGAGTCGCCGGGCATACTCAAGGGCCTCCGGTACCTCCTTGGCAATGGCTGGGGCAGCGGGCATCGCGTCAACTCCGGTGTCGTAGCCAGCTAACAACCAAGCTCACCGGCGCGCCGCTTTTTTGGCGCGTCCGAGTGGAGCGCCCGGTTGAGCTTGATCTGGTCTTGAAGTTGACGGGCTTCCTCATGCGCTACCCAGTTCAGGTTGCCGATGGCTGCGATAAGTCTCCCGCACCCAACTGACGAAGGGCCTCGCCTTGTGAGCATCGCGCAACGCGTACACGGGGGCCGGAACAGCGGCCGCAATCTCAGCCCTTGATTTGCCGGCCGCGCAGTGCCGCCTCAGCAATGCGCATGCGGTCAGATCCGCCCGCGAGAAACGATCCCCGACCAGGAACCGGCGTTCCTTTACGGCGTCATCCAGCTTGTCCAAGGCGGCCGCCAGGCGCTCCTCGGATTGCCTGGCCGATTCGGCGTGTATGTTCATTAACGCGGCCATGGCAGCGCGAACCTTGGGGTAGGTGAGCGCGAACAACGGCCGCCCATACCACGGTGCTCCGTCGAGCAGGAATCTGAGAGCGCAATCGCGGTCAGGAAGCGCGTGGTAGTAGAACCACAGCCTCAACGGAACGCCAATCTCGTCGTCCAGATACTCCTCCCACGCCAGGGCTTCTTTGGCTTCCTGAGCATCGCGTGGCGTCAGCGGACGAACCGGGTATCTCTCGTCGAGGAAGGTGATGATGGACGTGGAGTCCTGAACGACGGTTCCGTTATCGACAAGGATCGGGAGGCCGCTCCTTGGTGCCAGTTTCCTGGCGACTCTCATGTGTAGGCCGGGCAAGAGGTTCTTGCGCACGTGCGCAAGACCTTTGTAGTCAAGTGCCCAGCGTGCCTTCTCGCAGAAATGCGAAAACTGGAACTGATAAAGCGTAATCATTGGAACACCCCAATTCTTCGAACATCGGCATGTGCCCAACGCCGCAGTTCAGCGGCCGCGCGACCACGTGCCCAGCGCGCCGCATGTGCGTAATGAAATGACGCACTTGCGGCGCGCCAACGATTGGGTATCACGGTCCGCTGCAACTGCTTGTTGGACGAAGCCGCTACGCGGAGGAAACCCCGGTGCTGTGGATGTGTTGAAGTCAAGATGCCGCCTCGCCCCTCATCCGAGGGATATTCATGACAAACGCGAGGTTACCGCAAGATGGAAGACGTGTCCGCAGTTGCTGCTACGATTTTCGACAAGAGCTACCAGTTGCATCTGAAGCACCTGAAGCTCAAGGGTTTGCAGCCAAAGACGATTGAGGCGTACTCCCGCGCCATCCGCCGGGTCGGAGATTATTTCGATCATCAGATCGACCATCTGACCGAGGCCGACCTGATGGATTATTTCACCGACCTGCGCGAGACGCACTCCTGGAGTTCGGTCAAGCTCGATCTCTACGGGCTCAAGTTTTATCACGAGCACGTCCTGAAGAAGCCCTGGGTGGCTCCCGGTCTGATCAAGCCGCCGCGGTCACAGCGCATACCGGACATCGTTACCGTTGACGAGGCTGAGCGGATTTTTCTGGCAACGCAGGTACTCAGTTACCGCGTCTTCTTCTTCACCCTCTACAGTCTCGGCCTTCGCCTGGGCGAAGGTCTGCGGCTGACGGTCGCCGACATCGATGGGGCGCGCGAGCGTGTGCATATCCGCGATGCCAAGGGCAACAAGGATCGCTTGGTGCCGCTGCCGACGGCCACCTACCAACTCTTGCGCAGCTTCTGGAAACGCCACCGCAATCGCGTTCTGCTGTTTCCCAATCGCCACGGCGGCTTACCGGGAGCGCGTACCGCCAAGACACCGCTCGATCGCGGCGGCGTTCAGAAAGCACTGCGGGCGGTAGTCGAATCCTGCGGTCTAAAAAAAACATTTCGCCACACAGCCTTCGGCATAGTTATGCCACTCACCTGATCGAGGCCGGCGTCGATCTCATCGAGGTCCAGAAGATTCTCGGCCATCACTCGATCCTCACCACTGCACGCTATACCCATCTGACGGATCAGATCCAGCATCACGCGATCGACCGGATCAACGCGCTGATGGACCGCTATTCCCTGGCCAAGGGGGCACCGCGATGATCCGCCTCGCTTCGGTCATCTGCGATTTTGAAGCGGACTTCCTGAGGCAATTTCGCCACCGACTGAGCTTTGACCAGCTCCGTGCGCTGGCGGCGATCGCATTGCCGCAGCCCGGCCAGCCCGATGATGCAGGTCCAGTGCGCGGCTGCGATCAGCAAAAACTCGTTCCGCATTCCTGCGGCCATCGCCTCTGCCCGCACTGCCAGCACCACGAGAGCCAGCAATGGCTGGAACGTCAGATGCAGCGCCTGGTTCCGGCCGACTACTTTCTGCTGACCTTTACGCTGCCTGCCGAATGGCGCGGACTCGCTGTGGCGCACGCCGACGTCGTCTTGATCCTTGATGCGCTGCGCCTGGGAAACCGTGCACCGCTTCAGCCAGAACGACCGGCAGTTGCAGGGGACGCCGGGGGCGATCGCGGTGCTGCACACGCACTCGCGCCGGCTCGACTTCCACCCGCACGTCCATCTGGTCGTCCCCGCGGCTGCAGTCGATGCGGCGAAGCAGCGCTGGCGATGCAAGCGGCGCGGCAAGAACGGCACTTGTCTGTTCAACGCGAAGGCGGTGGCCAAGGTCTTCCGGGCAAAGATGCTGGCAGCGATCGAGGCGGCCGGCATTCCCCTGCCGGCGCGTTATCCGCAGGAATGGGTGGCGCATTGTAAATCGGTCGGAACCGGCCAGAAGGCGCTGATCTACCTCGGCCGCTATTTGTATCGCGGCGGCATCCGAGAACAGGACATCGTCGCCTGCGAGAACGGCCGGGTGAGCTTCCGCTATCGCAATGCCGAAACCAGCAAGTTGCAAAGGCGCACGCTCGCCGGCACCGATTTCCTTTGGTTGATCGTCCAGCACGTACTGCCCAAGGGATTTCGCCGCGCCCGCAATTACGGCTTTCTGCACGCCAATTGCAAGCGCCTGATTGGTTTGCTGCATCTGTTGCTGAGGTTCGATCCCGCCCGTTTTACTCCGCCACACCAGCAACGACCACCGATGCTTTGCTCCTGCTGTGGCGCTGTGATGGCGATCGTCAGGACGCGGATTCGATCGACATCGCTCGGAGTCGTCGCCGTCCCGCCGGTCCTCGCGGCAGCCATCTGATCATGTAAGCCCAGACCACAGCGCTGTCCGGCCGCTGTCGGGACTTCAGTTTCCCCAAGCTGAGTGACGCGGCCGCCCGGAATTCGCGGGTCCGGACGCAAAAACCGACGAGTTCGCGCGAAATTTGCCGACTGCGCAGCAGCACACCGGGGCTTCCTGCTTCCGGCCCTCCGCAGTTCATGCTTCCGGGGTAAATCCACAAAAGATATTTCCAAGAGGGCCGCCCAGCGCTCCGGGCCGGGCTCGTCCAACAAACGGATCAGATCGTGGCTTCGCACGATCTATCCTTATTCGTTATGCGCCTGCGCCATAGGCGTTCGGATTGTGCCGCTCCATGAAGATCTCGGATTTTTT
Source organism: uncultured beta proteobacterium (assembly GCA_963719715.1). Lineage (GTDB taxonomy): Bacteria > Pseudomonadota > Gammaproteobacteria > Burkholderiales > JAEUMW01 > JAEUMW01. Next base: position 20,699 of record CAVRDD010000019.1, on the reverse strand, counting down.
GAGCGGCGTGAAACCGAATTTTTCGTAAAGGCCGTGAGCGTCACTCGTCGCGAGTATCCAGCGCCGCAAACCCTGCAGCTCCGAATGGCTGATGATGCACTCCATTAGCCACTTCGAGAACCCCTCCCGCGGTACTCCGGCAACACGAACACGTCTCCAAGATAGGCGATCGTCGCGTGATCCGAAATCACGCGTGCGAAGCCAATCTGGCGATCACCGTCCAGCAGCGCGAAACATAGGGAATGTGCGAGCGACCTCTCGACGGTCGCCAGCGGAATACCTTTCGCCCAGTACGAAGAGGCAAGGAACTCCGCAATTAATGCGCGATCCAGTTTGGCTGGATCGCAAGTGACAGTGAATGTGCCTCTGGTCCAGCAGTTCATGAGAGAAACCTCGCGCGAACGTTTGCTCGCGGCTCATAACGTGTTTTATCAAGATACATCTTCAATTTAACCGGAACCAGCTTTCTAGTTAACAAGGCAGAGGCGGTGCTCACATGTCCCCCGCCGGACGGCGCTCGACAGTCTTATACTGTGCACGGGTACAGTGATAACTGTCCATGAAAACCGATCCCCCTCCGCTGCCGCCGCTGCGAGCCACCCGCCTGCTCGACCAGGTGCGGGAGCGGCTGCGCTACGGCCACTATAGTCTGAGCACCGAACGATCGTATGTCTACTGGGTGCGCTGGTATGTCCGCTTCTCTGGACTGCGGCACCCAGGCGGCATGGGAGCGGCCGAGGTCGAGGCGTTTCTGAGCTGGCTCGCCAATCGTCGAGGGGTCTCCGCATCGACCCATCGGCAGGCCCTGGCTGCCCTGATCTTCCTCTACAGGCAAGTGCTCGAAGTGGATCTGCCGTGGCTGCAGGAGATCGGCCGACCCCGCGCGCCGCAGCGCCTGCCGGTGGTGATGAGCCGGGCCGAGGTGCAGCGGTTGCTCGCGGCCGCGACAGGCGAGCAGCAGCTGGTGCTCTGGCTGCTGTACGGCACCGGCATGCGCAAGATGGAGGCCCTGCGACTGCGGGTGAAGGATGTCGATTTCGAGCGGCGGCTGATCGTGGTGCGCGAGGGCAAAGGCAACAAAGACCGCATCACCATGCTCCCGAGCGCGCTGATACCGGACCTGCAGCGGCAGCTCGCGTACGCCAAGACGTTGTGGGCGGGCGATCGGGCCCTTAATCGACCGGGGGTGGAGACGCCACCATCAGTGGCAAAGAAGTACCCTCGAGCTGCCGAGAGCTGGGCCTGGTTCTGGGTGTTCCCATCCGACCACGAGTCGACCGATCCGCGCAGCGGCATCCGGCGGCGACACCACCTCTATGAAGGCACGCTCGGCTCGGCCATCAAGCGGGCAGCCGCGCGAGCGCAAATTGCCAAGCCGATCAGCACGCATACACTGAGACACTCCTTCGCAACCCACCTGCTCGAGCGCGGCCAGGACATCCGCACGATCCAGGAACTGTTGGGTCACAGCCATGTGGACACGACGAATGATCTACACGCACGTGCTGAACCGCGGTGTCGGCGTACTGAGCCCGCTCGACGATGGGCTGCCCGGTTCGCCAATTCCGCGAACGGCGACTGCAATGGACGTGCGCCTCGGAGCAAGTCAGCAGGCCGGGTCAGGCGACTGAACCGGGCCGGGTGCGGACAGTTCTGGGCGGGGCCGTGAGTTCAGGAGAGGGCCCCGCAGCGGCGCCGACTCGGATGAGTCACACGCGCCGGTATCTGCCTGATCCGGTCATTGATGGCTGCGTGCGTTCGGCGCCGGGGCGCGCGTCAGATCAGCCCTTCCATCAACTGCACGTCCACCAAGGTCCCGGGCGCAACACTGCCCTGGGATTCGGGCAGGACGATGAAGCAGTTCGCCTCGGACATGGAGCGCAGGATGCCCGAGCCCTGCTCGCCGGTAACGCGCACCTTCCACTCCCCGGTCTCGTCCTGGTACAGCACGCCGCGCTGGAATTCGGTCCTGCCCGGTGCTTTCTTGAGCGCGCTCACGCACGGCACCCGCAGGGTCGGCGGTGGCGCGACATCGGTGCGACCCATGAGCACGAGCAGGGCGTCGCGGACGAACTCGTAGAAGGTGACCATCACCGAGACCGGATTGCCCGGCAGACCGAAGAACTGTGCGCCGCCGACGCGGCCATAGGCGAGCGGCCGCCCGGGCTTCATCGCGATCTTCCAGAACAACACTTCACCGAGCCGGTCGAGCAGATCCTTCGTGAAGTCGGCCTCACCCACTGAAACCCCGCCGCTGGTGATGATGACGTCGGCCATCGCTGCGGCCTCCTTGAAGGCAGCTTCCAGCAGCGCCGGCTCGTCGCGCACGACCCCCATGTCGATGACCTCGCAGCCGAGGCGCACGAGCATGCCGTAGATCGTGTAGCGGTTCGAGTCGTAGATCTGTCCTTCGGCGAGTTGCGTGCCGATCGAGCGCAGTTCGTCGCCGGTGGAGAAGAACGCTACCCGCAGCCGACGGTAGACCGACAGCTCGGCGAAACCGAGCGAGGCGACGAGCCCGAGATCGGCCGGCCGGATCCACGTCCCCGGTCGCAGCACGGTCTGCCCGATCTCGACATCCTCGCCCGCGCGACGCAGGTTCTGACCCTTGCGGTGTCCGGATCCGATCTGCACCTCGCCGCCCTCGGCGCGCACGTGCTCCTGCATCACCACCGTGTCGGCGCCTGCGGGAATCTTGCCGCCGGTCATGATGCGCACGCACTCGTTCGGTCCCGACCGTGCCGTCGAAGATGGTGCCCGCGAAGGAGGTGCCGATCAGCTTCAGCGTCACTTCGCCATTGGCGCTCAGGTCTGTGCTGCGCACCGCGTAGCCGTCCATGGCCGAGTTGTCATGAGCCGGGACTCGCATCGGCGACACCACGTCAGCCGCGAGCACGCGGCCAAGCGCCGCCCGGAGCGCAACGCGCTCCACACCCGTCACCGGCTGCAGGAAGGCGCGGATGAACTCGCGGGCCTTCGGCACCGACATCGAATTGGGGTCGTAATCGTCGGCGCAGCTCAAGGCGCGCAGGGATTTTTGTTCGTCGGTCATTGGGTGAGCCTCCTCGCTCCAAGCATAGCGCGAATGCGCGTTTGGCACGGTGCCGTCGCGGTGACACGCAATGAGACAGTTGCCTTGGTTAGTTGCCCCGTTTTTCAGCAAATGCACAAAAGCCACGGTGGCCGTACCGACCCCTGTCGACGGTGCGTCGGAGGTACCCGGGGGCTGCACGAGAACACCCGGTCCGCCGTGGCGAGGCCTTAGATAAGCCTATGCACGGGCATTCCAAACTCCGACTATAATTGATTGTCGATCCGCAACGCGTGGCTATGCGCTGCTAAACTGAATGTGGCACAGGAGTTGCCGCTAGCCGTCGCCCGTTCCCGCTTGACACCTGGCTTCTGGGTGTAGCCGCGTCGCCCACCGGAGGATTCGCAAGATGATGAAGTCGCTGCACATCAACCCGGAAAAGTGCACGGGTTGCCTGCAATGCGAGATGGCCTGTTCCTTCGAGAACTACGGCATCTTCAACAACTCGAAATCGCGCATCAAGGTCTTCGAGTTCCACGACACCGGTCGCAAGGTTCCCTACACCTGTACACAGTGCGACGAAGCGTGGTGCCTGCACGCCTGTCCGGTCGAGGCGATCAAACTCGACGGCGCGACCGGTGCGAAGGTCGTGCTCGAGGACGTCTGCGTGGGCTGCAAGGTATGCACGATCGCGTGCCCGTTCGGGACGGTGAACTACGTCGCGGACATCGGCAAGGTGCAGAAGTGCGACCTGTGCGGCGGCCAGCCGGCATGCGCCGAAGCCTGTCCGACCGGCGCCATCACCTACATCGACGCCGACTGGACCGGGCTCGACCGCATGCGCCAGTGGGCCGACAAGATCGGCAATCCAGCACACGCTTAACCGATTGGAGGAGGCATCATGGGATGGGCACGTAAGGTTTTGCGCGTCGACCTGGCCAAGGGCACCTGTACGCCGGAGCCCCTCAACATGCAGTGGGCGCAGGAGTACCTCGGACAGCGCGGTCTGGCGACGAAGTACTTCATTTCGGAGGTCGACCCCAAGGTCGATCCGCTGTCTCCCGCGAACACGATGATCTGGGCGACCGGGCCGCTCACCGGCACCATGGCTTCCACGGGTGGGCGCTACTCGGTCATCACCAAGGGCGCGCTCACCGGCGCCATCGCATGCTCGAATTCCGGCGGCTACTTCGGGGCGGAGCTCAAGATGGCGGGGTGGGACATGGTCATCGTCGAGGGCAAGTCTCCGAAGCCGGTCTACCTCTGGATCGAGAACGAGGAGGTGGAGCTGCGCGACGCCTCCCACCTCTGGGGTACGACCGTCTGGCACACCGAGGAAGCCATCAAGAAACAGCACCAGGATCCGCTGATCCGGGTATCGTCCATCGGCCGCGCCGGTGAGAACGGTGTGCTGTTCGCGGGGATCGTGAACGACCTGCATCGGGCGGCGGGACGCTCCGGCGTCGGTGCGGTCATGGGATCGAAGAATCTCAAGGCGATCGCCGTGCGCGGCACCCGGGGCACCGCCGGTATCGCGAACCCGAAGGAGTTCATGAAGGTCACTTTCGAGAAGAAGAAGATCCTCGCGGACAACGCCGTGACCGGCCAGGGCCTGCCCAAGTATGGGACGCAAGTCCTGATGAATGTGATCAACGAGATCGGGGCGCTGCCCACCCGCAACCACCGCGACGTCCAGTTCGAAGGGGCGGGGAAGATTTCCGCCGAAGCCATGCACGAGAAGCGGCCCAGCGACGGCAAGTCACACCTGGTGACCAACCAAGCATGCTTCGGGTGCACCATCGCCTGCGGGCGGATCTCGAAGATCGACGAAAAGCACTTCTCGGTTTCCACCAAGCCGGAATACTGGGGCGCGTCCGGCGGGCTCGAGTACGAGGCGGCGTGGGCGCTGGGCTCCGCCAACGGGGTCGACGATCTGGAAGCGCTGCAATATGCAAACATGATTTGCAACGAGGACGGCATGGATCCCATCTCGTTCGGCGCAACCATCGGCGCGGCGATGGAGCTCTACGAGATGGGTGTGCTGAAGGAGTCGGAGATCGGCATGGAGGCGCCATTCGGCTCGGCGGCGGCCGTCACCAGGATGGCGGAAATGACCGCGCGCGGCGAGGGCTTCGGCAAGATCCTCGGCCTCGGTTCCAAGCGCCTTTGCGAGAAATACGGACATCCGGAGCTCTCCATGTCCGTCAAGGGTCAGGAGTTTCCGGCCTACGACGCGCGCGGGATCCAAGGCATGGGCTTGACCTACGCCACCTCCAATCGGGGCGCGTGCCATCTGCGCGGCTACACGGTGGCCTCGGAAGTGCTCGGGCATTCCCGTTAAGACGGATCCGCTCACCACCGACGGCAAGCCGGCGCTCGTCAAGGCGTTCCAGGACGCGACCAGCGTGGTCGACTCGTCCGGCCTGTGCGTATTTACCACCTTTGCGTGGACCCTGGCCGACATCCAGCCGCAGCTCCAGGCTGCGTGCGAGGGAGACTGGAGCATGGACAAGCTCAACCTGATGGGCGAGCGGATCTGGAACATGGAGCGCCAGTTCAACAATGCCGCTGGCTTCACCGCGAAGGACGACTCGCTGCCGCCGCGGCTCTGCTGAACGAGCCTGCCAAGACCGGTCCCGCGAAGGGTCTGGTGAACGGACTCGCAAAGATGCTGCCCGAGTACTACGAAGTCCGCGGCTGGACGCCCGACGGTGTGCCGACTCCGGAAACGCTGTCCCGGCTCGGCCTGTAGACCCGCCAACTCCGAGGCGCCGAGGTTCCGAAGGGCGAGCTCGCCCTTCAGCAACACCGGCCTCTCGATTTTCGGTGCTCGATACAAATGAAGCACATCATCATCGGCAACGGCCCTGCGGGTGTGGTGGCATCGGAGACGATCCGCAAGGCGGACCCCGACGCCGACATCACGATGATCGGCGATGAACCCGAGCCACCGTATTCGCGCATGGCACTCCCGTACCTCCTGCAAGGGGATATCGCGGAGGACGGCACCTATTTGCGCAAGGATGAGGGCCACTTCGAGCGTCTACGCATCAGGACGCTCGGCGGTTACGTCGAGTACGTCGACAGCAGGGCAAAGCAGGTGAGACTCAGGGACGGCACCATGCTGCCCTACGATCGTCTGCTAGTCGCCAGCGGCGCGCACGCCACGCGGCCGCCCGTCGTCGGCATTGATCTGCCGGCGGTGCAGACCTGCTGGACACTCGCCGACGCGCGCGCCATCGCCGCGCGAGCTAAGCCTGGTTCGCGCGTCCTGCAGCTCGGCGCCGGCTTCATCGGCTGCATCATCCTGGAGGCATTGGCCACCCGTGGTGTGCACCTGACCGTGGTCGAGATGGGCGACCGCATGGTGCCGCGCATGATGACTCCGATTGCCGGCGGGATGATCCGCGCGTGGTGCGAGAAGAAGGGCGTGCGCGTGCACACCAAGGCGCGCGTCATGTCGATCCGGCCGGACATGGACCGCCCTGGCTCCGTCTTCGTCAAGCTCGACAGCGGCGACGAGCTGCCTGCCGACCTGGTGATATCCGCGGCGGGGGTCAAACCCAACATTGCGTTCCTCGCCGGCAGCCATGTCGCCACCGATCAGGGGGTGCTCGTGGACGATCGTCTCCGCACGAACGTGCCCGACATCTACGCTGCGGGCGATGTGGCAGAGAGCACGGATTTCAGCACGGGCGAGCGCGGCATCAACGCCATTCAGCCGAATGCGGTGGACCAGGGGCGCGTGGCGGCACTCAACATGGTCGGCAAGGAAACGCACTTCGTCGGCGCGCTTGCGATCAACGTTCTGCAGACTCTTGGTTTGATCTCGTCCTCGTTCGGCAAGTGGTGGGGCGATATAGGCGGCCAGTCGGCCGAGATCGTCGACAAGGAGAACTTCCGTTACTTGAGTCTTCAGTTCAAGGAGGACGTGCTCATCGGCGCGACCAGCATCGGGCTGACGGAACACGTCGGCGTCCTGCGCGGGCTGATCCAGAGCCGGCGACAGCTCGGGCCGTGGAAGGACGAGCTGCTGCAAGACCCGACGCGCATCATGCAAGCGTCTCTGGCGGCGGCGGTGGCGGTCGGGGCAAAGGCGCCCGCGGTGGCGTTGCGTACCGCGCGATGAACGTCCGCGTCAAGCTCTTTGCGACACTGTCCGACTACCTGCCGCCGCCGCAGGAGCGCAAGGGCAACGAGGTGGCGCTGGACGTGCCGGTCGCGACGACGGTCGGGCAGGTCATCGAGCGCTTCAACCTGCCACCGAAGTTGGTCCACTTGGTCCTCATCAATGGTAACTTCGTGCCGCCCGCGGGGCGTGCCGGACAAGCCCTGACCGAGGGCGACGTGCTCGCCATCTGGCCCCCCGTCGCCGGGGGCTAGCGGACGCCGGCGACATCGCCAACGTCGCGACCGGGACTGTGGGTTGCTGGCTCGACTAGAATTCGAGGATGGCGACCTTGGCGACAATGCACATGGCAGGGCTGGGCCCACGGTTGCGGGAGGTGCTCGACGCCCTCGAGCACGGACTGGTCGAGCGCACGCAGGCGGTTCGACTCGCTCTGCTGGCGGCGCTCGCGGGCGAGCATACCCTCGTGATCGGCCCGCCAGGGACAGCCAAGAGCGAGCTTGCCCGGAGGCTGCATCTCGCCTTCCGCGACGCCCGCTACTTCGAGCGCCTGCTCACACGCTTCACCGTGCCCGAAGAGTTGTTCGGTCCTCTGTCCATTCAGGCCCTGGAGCAGGACCGCTACGAGCGGCATACCGCAGGGTTTCCTCCCGATGCCTCCATTGCCTTCATCGACGAAGTGTTCAAGGCAAACAGCGCCATCCTCAATGCGCTGCTCACGCTTTTGAACGAGCGCGAGTTCGACAACGGCGCCGGGCGCCAGCGCTGCCCTCTGATCAGCGTCATCGGCGCGACCAATGCGGTACCAGAGGACGAGGTGGCGGAAGCCTTCTTCGACCGCTTCCTCGTGCGCCTGCCGATCAGTCCGGTGAGCGCCAAGGCATTCGCGCAGCTCCTTGGGGCGGACCGTCTCGGCGCGTGGACACGGCCTGCTGCCGACTGCCAGTTGAGCGAAACGGATCTCGTCGATCTGAGCGCAAGCGCCGCGCAGATTGAGCTGAGTCTCGACGTGGCGACGGTGCTCGGCGATCTGCGCCAGCACCTTGCGGCGCAGGGCGTCTATGTCTCGGACCGGCGCTGGGTGAAGATCGCCTGGCTCATGCGCGTGGCGGCAGCGAGCGAAGGGCGCGCGTCGGTATGTCTTTGGGATCTGTTTGTGCTGCCCTGGTGCAGCGCACCCGACGCCGAGCGGCAGTCCAGCGTGCGCGACTGGCTGTGCGCGCGGCTGGGTGTGCGCGAAGCCTTCTCCCCGCCGCGGCTGACGAGCGTGGTCGAGGCCTTCGAGGCGCAGCTCGAGGCCGAGCGCAGCGCCAGCGATCTCGACTACGACGAGTCGGGCCGTCTGCGCTTCTCGGCACAGGATCTGGCGGACACGGTGGGCGATGCGAAGGGCGCGTCGCAGGCGCTGCGCATCACCCACACCCGCCGCCGGCGTTATGGCGCAGCCCATATCCACGCGCGCACACGCCAGCTCGACGAATTGCTGGCGCGCGTCGATGGTTACGCGGACGAGCTTGCCCGCCACACGGCGGATCTCGCGCACTATCGCGCGAACGGCTTGTGGCTGGACGACGGTTTTGGCATCGCGGTCGCCGCGAACCTGGCTGCGACGGCGGAGGCGCTGCGCGCGCTGCGCAGGCGGGTCGTCGCGACACGAACGGGCTTTGCGTCGCTGCCGCGGTTGAGCCAGGACCCGGGAGAGGTGCCGGCGCCGATTCGGCACGAACGGGCCGGGATCGAGTGAGCTCCGGGGCGCCGCTTGCGCTGCTGTTCCAGGACCAGGAGGCCCGCCTGGGGGCGCTCGACGAGCTGTCCCGACGGCTCTGGCTCGGCGCATCGACCAACTCGCAAGGCAGTCTCGAGCCGCGCTTGGCGGCGCTTTCGGGGTTGCGGCGCTGCCTGCGCGATGGCGTGCTGCCGAGCGCAGCGTGGCCGTGGCCGCAGCCGCGGATTGCGAGCCGTTTCGCCGAGACCATGCGTGCGCTGGATTTCGGACGCTTCTGTGCCGGGCAGGAGACGCTGGTCGACACTGTGGTCGCGAGCCTGCTATTCCATCTGGATTGCGTCGTCGACTACGTCGACCGCGGAGCAGCGGAGCACGAAGCCGTGCAGCGGGCGGTCGACGCGTTCGCCGAGGAGTGGCAGGAACGCTGCGGGCTGCTCGATCAACTGGTCGACGTGTTCGGCGCAATGCCGGACGCGGCCAAGCATACGCGCTGGGATCTGCTCTGCGGCTTGCTGCGCAGCGGGGGGTGGCAGGAGGTCGTGCGCATCCGCCGGCTGATCGAGCACCTGCCGGAACTCGCTCGCATCCTGCGCGCGCTCGGACGGGCGCGCCTGACGGAGGAGTTCGAGGAGCAAGGCTTGGCGACCGTGCAGGTGATGGAAGAGGCGGCTGCACAGTGCGCGCAAAGCCATACCCTTCACGTGCCGGACCTGCCCGGCGAGACGCGCGGTATCCGCCGCTCCGACCGCATCGGGCGCATGCTGCCGGCGGAGGCGATGCTGCTCGGGCATCCGCGGCTGCGGTTGGTGTGGCACGCGCGGCGCGCGGAGCGCACGCTGCTTACCTACGAGGATGACGATCGACTGCAGGAGGTGCGCCTGCACGAGGCCGTGGTCCAGCGACCGCGATCGCAGCGCAAGCCCGAGAGGCGGCTCGAGATGGGACCACTCCTCATCTGCGTGGACACATCCGGTTCCATGCGCGGGGGTGCCGAGGTGGTGGCCAAGGCGACCGTGCTCGAAGCAGTGCGCGTTGCCCACGCCCAGCAACGCCCCTGCCACGTCTTCGCATTCGGGGGGTTGACCGAACTGGTTGAAATGGAGCTCGCCGTCGACAGCGCAGGCATCGAGCGACTCATTCGTTTCCTCGCTCAGTCGTTCCAGGGCGGCACCGATATCTGCGGTCCGCTGGAGCGTGCCATCGCCAAGCTGAAGGACGAGCGCTGGCAACTGGCCGATCTGCTCATCGCCTCCGATGGCGAGTTCGGTGCGACGGCGGAGGTGGTCGATCGGCTGCGTGGCGCGAAGCAGGATCTGGGGCTGCGCGTGCAAGGGGTATTGATCGGCGATCGTGAAACCATCGGACTCCTGGAACTGGCTGACGACGTGTTCTGGGTCCGCGACTGGCGCCGTTACGGCGGCTCCGGCGCTGAGTCGCCGGTACATTCGAGCAGTCTCACGGCGACGTATTTTCCGGGGGCACTGCGCACCCCTGAGAACCGTGCGGAGACGGTCTCCGGCACGGAGGGCGCGGCCGCCGTGCTCGCGGGCGTGCGTCGCGGAAGAGACGGCGCCGTGTGAATCGCATCGATTTTCGGGAGGAGGACAAGCAGATGAAATACGTCATCATCGGCGCCGGCCCGGCCGGCGTGAGGGCAGCAGAGACGCTGCGGCACGAAGACGCGAAGAGCGACATTACGCTCGTCAGCGGTGAGCCGGGCGAGCCGTATGCCCGCATGGCCATTCCGTACATCTTGACGGGACGCATCGACGAGAGCGGCGCGCACCAGCGCAGAAGCCCGGACCATTTCGACCGGTTGCGCGTGCGCTACTTGAACCGCAAGGCGCTCAAGACACATGCGGGCCCGAATGGTGGCCAGGTCATTCTCGACAACGGTGCGAGTCTCGATTACGACCGTCTGCTCGTTGCCACCGGTTCGTCGCCGACCTTGCCGCCGATTCCCGGCAGCGACCTGGACGGCTGCGTCACCTGCTGGACGCTCGACGATGCGCGGGTGATCGTTTCCAAGCTCAAGCCCGGCGTGCGCGTGGTGATGCTGGGCGCCGGCTTCGTTGCCGGTGTCATCATGAAGCCGTTGGTGGAAAGCGGGGCGCGGCTCTCGGTGATTGCCGGCCGGCAGGGACAGATTCTGCGCTCGATGATGACACCGGTCGGCAGCACGATGATTCAGCGCTGGCTCGAAGGCAAGGGCGTGAACGTCGTCACCAAAGGTCGCAGCGAGCGCATCGAACCAGGCCTGCGGCTCGTCATGGACAACCAGACGCTGGATGCCGATCTCATCATCCTGGCCACCGGCGTGCATCCGAATGTGGCCTTCCTCGAAGGCACGGGTGCCGAGATCGATGAGGGCATCGTCGTCAACGAGCGGATGCAGACCACGGTTCCCTGCATCTACGCGGCCGGTGACGTCGCGCAGGGACGCGATTTCTCCACGGGAGAGTGGGTCGTGCACGCGCTGCAGCCGACGGCAACCGAGCACGGTCGTGTGGCGGCGCTCAACATGGCCGGCAGGAACGTGCCGTATCAGGGTAGCCTGGGCATGAACGTGCTCGACACGGTCGGGCTGATCTCCTACACCTTCGGGTTATGGAAAGGCCGCGAGGATGGCGACACGGTCGAGAACGTCGATGCGGAGCACTTCCACTACACGCGCCTGTGCTTCGACGGCGATATGCTGATCGGCGCCATTACCATCGGCAACATCCGGCACGTCGGCGCGATGCGCGGGCTTATCCAGACGCGGCGCCATCTCGGCGAGTGGAAAGCCAGGCTCATGCAGAACCCGCAGCTTGTGATGGACGCGTTCGTGGATCTGAGCGAGGGAGTGTCGACCGTCCATCCCAGGGGCATTGGCCACGCCGGAAAACCGGAAGAGTGAGGGGCTGAGGCGGCGAGTGCAGTCGCACCCGCCTTGGGAACGCCAAGCTGGCGCGTTCGAGGGTGCCTCCCGACAGTACGGCTGGCTGCTGCTGCCGAACGCCATGTTCCCTCCCAAGACCGCTGCTCTGCCGAAACGTCCCTGTCGAGAAGCGGTGGGGATGGAACACGGCCGAATGCCAGCGGGGTTTACCTAATCGGTCGGTGGTTATCGCGGTTGCAGGCGACGCACAAGAGGCTGTGCGCCTGACCGTGACGTTAGAGGGACTAAGGAGAGCGAGCGTATGGCCGTACCAGATTTCCAATCTTGGTTTCTCCCGCTGCTCAAGCACCTTTCGGACGGGAAAGACCATGGCATGTCCGAGCTTTATCAGGCGCTAGCCGATGACATGGCCTTGTCAGCGGATGATCGTGCACAACTCCTCAAAAGTGGCGCCCAGCTGGTATTTGAGAATCGCATCGGGTGGGCACGTACCTATCTGAAGAAGGCGGGCCTAATTGAGGCGCCTTCTCGGGGGGTTGTTCGGATAACCGAACGCGGCAAGAGCATCTTGGCCACCCCCCCGGAAAAACTAAACGTGAAGTTCTTGCGGCAATATCCGGAGTTCGTTGAGTTCCATACATATAAGCCTGACGCCGCCTCGCTCAGTACCCCTGCGGTGGAGGTCGCGCAAGAAAGCCCCCTTGACACACTCGAGCGCGTCCATGGCGAATTGGAACAGCAGCTTGCTAACGAGATCCTCGAACGAGTTAAGAAAGCGCCACCCGCATTTTTCGAGCGACTTGTAATCGATCTGCTGCTCGCGATGGGGTATGGCGGTTCTCGCGAAGACGCAGGAAGGACCATCGGAAAGAGCGGGGACGGCGGCATTGATGGAGTAATTAATGAGGATCGCCTTGGTTTGGACGTGCTTTACATTCAAGCAAAACGATGGGAGCAGGCCGTTGGCCGCCCGGTAGTGCAAGCGTTTGCCGGGAGCCTAGAAGGTGTAAGGGCGAGGAAGGGAGTCATGATTACAACCTCGTCTTTCACGCCAGATGCGCAGCAGTATGTCCGGCAGATCGAGAAGAAAATCGTCCTAATAGACGGCGCCACTCTCGCGACCTTCATGATCAAGCACAACGTCGGGGTTGGTATCGAAGCCGCATATGAAGTGAAGAAGCTCGACTCGGACTACTTTCCCGAATGAAAGTGCCCTCCTTGCCGGCCCTTTCGCGGCCGTAACCGAGATCACGCTGGAACCGCTGTGCGATGTCCGAATCCAGACGACAACTCAACCAGATTGCCAACGATCAGCTCTGGTCAGCCACAAGGTCGCCCGCCACGTCACGTTACCGGCCAAAGGTCGACCGAGGTCTACAGTCCCGCTGCGACGACGACTTCGACCTCCATGTCGAGAAGCGCTCCGCCCGCACCGAGGTAACTGCCCACGACTGGAACGATCTGGCGGATGTCGCGGGCTACCGCGACGGGAATCAGGTTCACGCCTCCGACACTTCGGTTGGTCGGATCGAAGGTGATCCAGCCTGCGCCCGGCAGATAGACCTCCGCCCAGGCGTGGGTCGAGCCCAAGCCGCCCGAGCCGATGACGCCCGGACCTGGCGCCAGATAGCCCGAAACGACGCGTGCGCCGAACCCAAGCACACGTGCGGCGTCGGCGAAGAGCTCGGCGAAGTCCCGACACGTTCCCGAGGCGAGGTCGAGCGTCTCGACCGGGGACTGGGTGCCTTCGGCGTCACGGCTCCGATAGAAGATCGTGTCGTGGACGCCGGCGCTGAGATCCTTCAGCAGCGACAGGGTGTCCGTGGTCGGGGCCGAGCACGAAGCCCCTGGTCCAGGTGCGCAGACGTCCCGCCGGATCGGGGTATTGGGGCACCGTCAGAGCACCGAGGTCCTGCCAGTCGTCCGGCGCGTACTGGAAGGGATAGACAATCGCCGAAACGGCTATGTCGAAGACTGGCCAGGCGACGGCATCGAGTTCAATCCGAGCGAAGCTGTCGATCTGCATCAACTCACCGATGGTCGTGAAGGATGCGGTAGCGACGGCGTTGCCCCAGACGTCGTAAGCCCAGGTGACGGATGCCCCCGGCGTAATTGTCATCTGGAAATCGATGAGCCGAAGTTCACGGCTTTCGCGGGGTCGCAGCATCATGCGGTGCTGTCCGAAGGCGACGGCCCGCCGATAGCGATAGGTCGTTCTGTGACGGATATCGAGTCTGATTACCATAGGGCTTTCCTTGGTGAGGCCGACCTTGAAAGACGAACCCAACCCCACCATGGCTCATGGGCGCGGGCGGCGTGCAGCCTGACCCGCCCCCGGGTTGCACGGCCACACACCCTGCACACTGCACAGAGGAACAGGTGTAGCGCCAGGGTCTGCACGGCTGGGTCGCGCTGCAGGAAATGGCACCGCCGCTTCGGCACCGACAACACCCAATGCAGCAGCGGCAGACGCGGGATGACGTGCTCGGTGAGAAGCGCTGCCGTCTCCACCATACGCCGGGCATCGCCCGCGGGGCACACGCCGCGCCCATGCAGGAACTCGGCGATGTGTAAGGTGCGGTGGGGATTTGTCGGCCGTTCCGAGGGGATGCTGCGTCAGATCTAGATCCGAGCGAGCAACTCGGTCTTCTTGGTCTCGAATTCCTGCGCGGTGATCACGTCCTTGCGGCGCAGCTCGGCGAGCCGTTCGATCTTGGCGAAGATGTCGTCATCGGAGGCTGCAGGCGCCACGGCAGCGGTTTGCGCCGGCGCCACGGCAGCAGTCTGTGCCGGCGCCGCCGCAGCGGTTTGTGCCGGCGTCGGTGGCATCGCCTGGACGGCCTCCGCCGCGCTTGCCGCGCCCGCCGGCGGCTGCTGGGCCGCTGCTTTCGCGGCAGCGGCAGCGTTCCCGGCCAGCACCACCGCAAGGTCGGCGACGCGGACGGTGCCGTGCTGGCTGGTGAAAGTCAGTGTCTGGTCGCCGCTCTGCTGCTGCGAAAACCCGGAGATCACGTTGTCGCCGATGTCGTAGACGGTGACTTGGCCGCCGCGCTCGATTGCCAAGCGCCGGGTGGCCGGAAACACCGCGTAGTGCAGGTCGTTCTGCGACCCGGCTGAGGACGGGGCGCCAAGCTCCGCCGGCCAGCGGCTGGCGAAGGGTGACGCACCCGGCACGAACAGGCTGACGCCGCCGGAGCCGCTCGACTGGCTCTGCGACTGCGAGGTCAGGGGCGCCGCGACGAAGACCGCGCTGCCGCGCAGCAGGCCGGCCAGCTCGACGCAGAGCGCGTCGACGCGGGCCTTGAGGCCCTGATTGAACATGTCGCCGACCATGATCATCCCGCCCTGCGACCACTGGCCCATGCCTCCCAGCTCGTGGATACTGAACTGGGCCTGGTTTCCGCCGCGTGCGGCCAGTGCCATCAGCAGCGCTGTCACGGTCTCGGCGCTGACGCCATGGCGCTGCGCCACATCAGCGACAATCCGCTGGCCTTCGTCGGTCAGTCCTTGCTTGCCTGCCATCGTCCCGGTCCTCCCCTATCACTCGCAGTCCTGACACGGACGCGGCGACGGTGACGGGCAAGGATACGCCACTTCCGCAAGTATCTGGGCAGTCCTGGCCCCCACAACAGTCATCGTTCGGGAGCTGTGTGACGACGGAGGCCGAAATCCACGCCAGAATCGCAACGCAAGTACTGCTATGCCACGACCGCTCCCAGCCGGGTGATATTGGATCATCGCTACTTTGCGGCGCCCTTGAACCTCAAGCTGTACAACTCCGAAGAGGGAAGGTGGAAGGTGAGGGACTGGGCTGGTTCACTGCGGTGGAAATCCACCACATGTGGCTTTGCCCCGACGACAGAGTCGCAGTGGAGACGTACTTTGAAAGAAGGGGGCGTGACCCTTTCTCTCCATCGTCACACTTGGAAGCAGTGGACAGCGTAGCCGTTCATGTCCTTCACCACACGCGGCATAAGCCTCGCGAGAAAGCCGGGGATGCGCGTGCGCTCCTGCAGGACGCCGACCTCGACTGCGCGGGCGATCATCGGGATGCGTGCTGTCAACCGGTAGCCGTGTTCCAGGAACACCGCCGCGGGATGGTCAGGACGGCGCGTGAAGGACGCTCCTGCTCCGACTATCTTCTCGTGCAAGCGATACGCGAATTTGTCGAAGAAACGGCGGTTCATCAGGTCACACAGCAGCAGGTGGTGCGGGAACACCTGTCGCACCGCGCGCAGTGTGCTCTCGATCGCTGCAGGTTCCAGATACATGAACACGCCCTCGATGACGACGACGGGGCGCGTGGCGCCGGTGTGCAGCGCGAGCTTCGCGGCCAGTGGTCGATCGCGAAGCGGATGTCGATACGTGTAAGCGGATTGGGACAATCGTCTGTGGGGAGCGCGGCGTTCTTCACGTCGATTACCTGCGGCTCGTCGAGCCGTCGCGCCACGTCTGCACCTCGTACTCGTCGGCGAAGCAGAGCAAGCCATGCCGCCCGACCCCGTTGCGACCATAGGCCCTGCGCGGGCGTGCATAGCGCCCGGTCGGAAACTCGACGTTGGGGCTTGGTGCTTCAGACGATCGTAGCGCAAGGTCATCCAGCGTTTCCTGAACTGGGTCGACGCCATGCCGTGCCCGTCGTCCGTCACGGTCAGCGTGCCGCCGATCTCGCTCGGCAGGATCAGGTCCACTCGCGTAGCACCGGCATCCCAGGCGTTGGCGACCAGTTCCGTTAAGGCGACTTGCGCCACGTGCGCCACCTGCCCGAGTTCGCGCAGCAGGTAGTCGTCCTCGAACAGCGAGTTCTGCAGCGGTTGGTCAGGCATGCTGGACTTCACCCGAAAAAGTGGACACCAACATTTGAGGTTTTTACGATGGCGAATGGAGGTGTCAGATGCAAAGAATTGCGAAGCGGCGGTAGACGGCTGAGTTCCGGGCCGAGGCCGTGAAGTTGGTGCTGGAACAGAAGGTGGGTCTGTCCGAGGTGGCGCGGCGTCTGGACCTGCCGGCCAAGAGCCTGGCGAACTGGGTGGGTGCAGCGCGCGCGGGTAAGCGCATGGACGAGCACCGGGTGCAGCCGGTGACGGATCTGGAAGCGGAGAACAGCCGGCTACGCGCCGAGTGCGCACGGCTCAAAATGGAGCGTGAGATTCTCCGAAAGGCGGCGGCGTACTTCGCGAAGGATGCGCTGTGAAGTACGCGTTCATCGACGCGCATCGAGCGCGGTATCCGGTGCCGGCAATGTGTGCGCAGCTCGGGGTTTCACGCAGCGGCTATCACGCCTGGCGAGGTCGTGGGCCCTCGGCGCGGGAATGCGAGAACACGCGGCTGCTGGCGCACATCCGGGCCATCCATGTGGCGAGCCACGGCAGCTACGGCAGCCCGCGGGTGCATCGGGAGATGGGCACGCAGGGTCAGCGGGTAAGCCTCAATCGGGTGCGCCGGCTGATGAAGCAAAACGACATCGCCGCGCGGCACAAGCGGACGTTTCGCGCCACCACGGATTCGCGCCACAGCCTGCCGGTAGCGCCGAACCGGCTCCAGCAGAACTTCGTTGCCGAGCGGCCCAACCAGGTGTGGCTCGCCGACGTGAGCTACGTGTGGACCGACGAAGGATGGTTGTATCTTGCCTGCGTGCTCGACCTGTACTCGCGCGCGATCGTCGGCTGGGCGATGAGCGAGCGCAACGACCGGCATCTTGCGATCGCGGCCCTGGCAATGGCCTACTTCCGGCGGCGCCCGGCGCGGGGCCTCGTTCATCACAGCGACAGTAAGAATATCTTGGCCAGCCGTTCCTGGGCGGCCTGACCCTCACAGCGATGGACCGGATCGGGTGCTGGCGCTGCGAGTGTTCCAGGTAGCCTGACCCGCACTCCGACCGACCACGATTCGTGTCCTTCCCCGGACGGGCCAATACAGGTGATGGGCTTGTGGTCGCTCAACGTGCAGCAGCTTTGCGATTAGGCGTCCTTGAACCATGGAAACTCCGTGAACGGGACGAAGAGCTCCTCTGCCCTGAGCAACAACCAGAAGCCGTGCCTGGACACGTTCGCTACCTCAACCTCCAAAGTGCTCAGGCGCGCGCTTCCCGCTCCGAGGCGGCGAGCGCGCCCGCCTCGTACCAGTCCTTGCTCGCGTTCACGACTTTCACCACCAGCAGCATCACCGGCACCTCGATCAGCACGCCGACCACCGTCGCGAGCGCCGCGCCGGACTTAAAGCCGAAGAGGCTGATGGCCGCGGCCACCGCCAGCTCGAAGAAGTTGCTCGCGCCGATGAGTGCGCGACGGGCCCGCCACGCAGTGGGCGACGCCGAGCCTGCGGTTGAGCAGGTAGGCGAGCCCGGAGTTGAAGAACACCTGGATCAGGATCGGGACCGCCAGCATCGCGATCACCAGCGGCTGGCGCAGGATCGCCTCGCCCTGGAAGCCGAAGAGCAGCACCAGCGTGGCGAGGAGTGCCGTGAGCGAGAGCGGCTGGATGCGCGCGAGCGTCGACTCGGTACGCCGCCTCGCGCCCGCGCGAGCAGCATCTTGCGCAGCGCCTGCGCGATGATCACCGGGATCACGATGTACAGCACCACGGACAGTGAAGAGCGTGTCCCACGGCACGGTGATCGCCGGAGATGCCCAGCAGCAGCCCGACGATGGGCGCGAAGGCGAACACCATGATCGTGTCGTTCAGCGCCACCTGGCTCAGCGTGAAGTGCGGCTCGCCCTGCGAGAGATTGCTCCACACGAACACCATCGCCGTGCACGGCGCCGCGGCGAGCAGGATCAGCCCCGCGATGTAGCTGTCGATCTGATCCGCAGGCAGGTACGGCGCGAACAGCATGGCGGATGAAGATCCAGCCGAGCAGCGCCATCGAGAACGGCTTCACCGCCCAGTTCACGAAGAGCGTCACGCCGATGCCGCGCCAGTGCCGCCTCACCTCGTGCAGCGCGCCGAAGTCGATCTTCACGAGCATCGGGATGATCATCACCCAGATGAGCACGCCCGACCGGGAGGTTCACCTTGGCGACTTCCATGCCGCCGATCGCCTGGAACGAATCCGGGAGCGATCTGACCGAGCGCGATGCCCGCGACGATGCAAAGGCCCACCCAGAGCGTGAGCCAGCGCTCGAAGAAGCCCAGCCCGCTTCTGGACTCGGTCTCGCGATCCCTGCGGCTACGCTCATCGCACCTCGCACTGTGCGCGCTCACGCTCGCGCCTGGACGCCTCGCGTAGGCAGCGTGACGTCTTGCCGATGTCGTCGAGCTTCCGCTGCAGGGAGAGCCGATCGAGCTTGTCGAGGGAGCAGGTTCATGAAAATGTTGATGCGGTTCTGCAGGTGCGTATACGCGCGGAAGAAGGCGCGGCGCTTGTCTTCGTCGGTGCCTTCCACCGCGGCGGGGTCCTCGACGCCCCAGTGCGCGGTCATCGGCTGGCCCGGCCAGACCGGGCAGACCTCGCCCGCGGCGTTGTCGCAGACGGTGAAGACGAAGTCGAGCCCCGGGGCGCCGGGTTGGGCAAACTCGTCCCAGCCCTTGCTGCGCAGGCCCGTGGTGTCGACGCGGTGCTTCTGCAGCAGTTCGAGCGCGAACGGATTGACGGTCCCCTTCGGATGGCTGCCTGCGGAGAAGGCGCGGTACTTCCCGCGGCCCGCCGCGTTGAGATAGGCCTCCGCCAGGATGCTGCGCGCGGAATTGCCGGTGCAAAGGAAGAGAACGTTGTAGGGGCGGTGCTCGGTCATCGGACTGCTCTCCGGCGGTAGGGAAGGGGTTTCAGGCGCGACGGCGTGGCGCGGGAAGGCGACCTTCACGCTCTCGACGGCGGGCGCACAGCAGGCCGAGGCCTTCGGCTCCGCCCGACGACGGCACGTCGTCCTGCGCCGAACATCGGGATCGTGTCCAGGCTGTGGAACGATTCCCACGCGAGCCCCTGCGGATCGACCGTCCAGTGCTTGTTCGAGCGCGCATAGCAGCACGCCGCCTGCTCCTGGGCGACTGCGGGGAGCGCAGCGGCGTCGAGGCGCTCGCGCAACTCACCCAGCTCTTCGTCGCTCTCCACCTGGATGCCGAGATGATCCAGGCCCGCGTGGCGACCGCGGGTCGATATGGCGAAGTTGACGCGCGGATCGTCCAGCATCCACTTCGCGTAGTCGGGTTTCAGCACCGTCGGCTCGGCCGCGAAGAGGGCGCGGTAGAACGCGACGCTCGCGTCGAGATCGGCGACGGCGAGGTGGACATGGAATCGCTTCATGGGATGAGATCCTGGAGTTGATGGGTTCATTACGCAAAGTTTACGTTTCTAATATTATCGAAATGTGTCAGCGTGTCAAACTCGGGTTGAGCGGGTACTCGTGCGCGGTTGAGGGCGGTCAGGACTGCGGCCGGGGGCGCGTCGGTCGATGGGCATGTGCGAATCGGAACTATCGATCTTGGCGCTGGAGCGCCTGGCGGCTGGCGTGAGGCATTTGCACTGTTTCCTCCGGGTCACCTACTGTCGAGGCAGACCCAGCAACGCTTCGAATCCGACGATGACATCCAGCAACTCGGTGGTAATCGCTTCCTGGCGTTGTTGATAATAAACCGTATGCAATGCCGTCAGCCGCTCCTCGATGTTGCGCTCGGCATTCTGCATCGCCAGCAGGCGGCTCGCGTGCTCGCTGGCCAGGGACTCGCCGCAGGCGCGGAAGAAGGCGATGAACAGCCATTCGCGGAGCAGGGTGGTGAGCAGGGCTTCCCGGTCGCCGTAATGGCCGGGCAGGGAGCGCCCCGGCCAAGGCTGGGGGTTGAGGAAGGTGGCCGGGTCGAGTGGTAGCAGTACCACCGATTGGGGCACAGGATGCACGCCGGGTCGAGGACGCTGATGGCATAAGAGCAAGCGTTCGACGCCCGTGTGCCGCCACTGCTCCAGCGCGGGCAACAGTTGGCGCAGCGTCTGCACGAT
>CAVRDD010000018.1:0-74198 GCA_963719715.1 uncultured beta proteobacterium | reverse complement strand
TTTAATAAAGATCCAGAGCTAATGATTATATCAACAAGAGGTGTTAGAATATATCTTCTTATGTTACCGATTATAGGGATAGCTATATCTGGTTCAGATTATATTTTGGCTATTGGTAAAGCAAAACTTGCAATGTCATTAAGCATACTTAGACAAATAATAGTACTTATACCTATTATGATTATTTTACCTAAGTTTTTAGGTTTAGATGGGGTTTGGATAGCACAACCTATATCAGATATTATTGCGACAATAATAACAGCTTTAATAGTAATAAGAGAAATGAGATCAATAAAGAAGCTTGATAAAAATGAAGATGAAATAGTTTAATAGTAGAATTGAAAGCGACTAAGAGAAAAGGAGTGTAATAAATGGATAAAATTATTATTATAGAAGATACAGAAGCTATAAGAGAAGAACTACAAACCTTTTTAACTAGATATGGTTATGAAGTTGAAGCTTATCCAGGTTTGAAAATGTTGTTGAAGACATTGAAAAATGAAATGCCAATCTTATATTACTAGATATAAATCTTCCTGTTTTTGATGGATATTATATATGTAGAGAAATTAGAAAAAAATGAGATATACCTATAATAATTGTTACAAGTAGAGATAGTGAAATGGATGAGCTTATGAGTATGAATTTAGGTGCAGATGATTTTATAACAAAGCCTTATAATACTCAAATTTTTTTAGCAAGAATAGCATCAATAATTAAAAGAACTTATGGAAAATATTTCAGATCAAGATATAATAATATAAAGATTTAAACTTAATCTTTCAAGTGGAACTATATTTGGTGAAAATAAGTTTGATATAACTAAAAATGAAATAAAAATACTTACTTGTTTAATGAAGAATAAAGGGAATATAGTAACAAGAGATCACTTATGGATTATTTATGGAATTCTGAATTTTTTGTAGATGATAATACATTAACTGTTAATGTTAATAGATTAAGAAAAAAACTTGAAGAACTAGGGATGAAAGATGCTAATAGAAACTAGAAGAGGACTTGGGTATATAATGCCATGAATATAAAAGAATATATAAAAGATAGAATAGCTTTTTTTATAATTAAACTTAATATTATTTTTTAGTTTTGCATTTACAATGGTATTACTAAATGTTGGATTTGCAATTATAATTTTAATATTTTTTATATGGTTTTTACCATTATAACCTATATTATTATTAGAATTAATTATAAAAAAAAATATTATAATGAATTATAAGAAGTGTTTTAGAAATTAGATAAAAAATATTTATTGGAGAAGTTATAAAAGAACCTACATTTTATGAAGGGAAAATTATTATATAATGTTTTAAAAGAAATAATAAAGATATGCATGAAATGTAATAAGTAAAAAAATATTCAGTAAGAATATAGAGAATATATAGAAACTTGGGTTCATGAAATAAAAACACCAATAGCATCTACCAAATTAATAATAGAAAATAATGAAAATCCTATAACTGATAAAATAAATTAGAGGATTAAAAAAGTTGAAGGATTTATAGATCAAGCTCTTTATTATTCTAGAAGTAATGATGTTAGAAAGATTATATTATTAAAGAATTTAAAGTAAAAGATGCTGTAATGGTACTGTTAAAAGAAATTCTAGAGATTTTATTAATAATAAAATAGTTAGACATTGAAATTAAAGAGGATAATATTTAGTGATATTAAATGGGTGGAGTTTATATTAAATCAAATAATTAGTAATGCTATAAAATATTCTAAGGTAAAAGATGCAGTAATAAAAATATATACAATTAAAAATAAGAATAATATAGTGTTAAATATTGAAGATAACGGAATAGGAATATGAAAAAGATATAAAAAGAGTATTTGAAAAAGGGTTTACAGGTGAAAATGGAAGGATTTTTGGAAAATCTACAGGAATAGGTTTATATTTATGTAAAAAATTTTGCAAAAAATTAGGTCTTGGAATAAATATAGAATCTAAATAATGTAGGAACTAATGTGAAACTTATATTTCCTATTAGAAAATTAAATTAAGTAAAAAATATTTAAACAAGGTGTGATCAATTAAAATTGGTTATACCTTGTTTATTTTACTATGTCTAATGCTAAAAATAATAGAAATTTTATATGACATTATTGAAAGGTAAATGTAATGAAGATAAATATGACATTAAATAAAAATAAATTATAATAAGTTCATAAGATAACAAAAGGGGTTGATTTCATTGAAAAATATTTTTGAAATTACAAAGGTTATATTTTTAGTAGTAGTTTTAGGTTATGATGAAAAAATGTTTAAGTTAACTAGTATATAATGAGGTTTCTATTATTAATTATAAGTAGTTAACATATTAAAATATAAGAAAAATGTTAATCTTTCAAAATTGTAAGGTTAAAGAAAGATTAATGAATATGTAAAAGTGTTTAATAAAGTTATAATAATAAATGTACTAAGGAATATCTGAATAAATAATAAGTCAGTATTAGAAAACTTTGACTGGTTATTTATTTTATAAGATTTAAGGCACAATCAAATAAATAAGAATAAATTTAAGGGAGAGTAAAAAATGAAAAATATATTAAAAGTAGAAAAAATAGAAAAGTATTATGGAAATAAGGAAAATGTAACAAAGGCAATTGATAATATAAGTTTTAAAGTTGAAAAGGGAGAATTTGTTGGAATAATGGGGCCTTCAGGTAGTGGTAAAACTACTTTGCTTAATTGTATTTCAACAATAGATACTGTTACTACTGGTGATATTATAATAGATGATAATAATATTACAAGCTAAAATCTAAAAATCTAGAAAAGTTTAGAAGAAATGAACTAGGATTTATTTTTCAAGATTTTAATTTATTAGATACTTTAACAGCTAGAGAAAATATAGCATTAGCATTAACTATACAAGGAAGAAAACCAAGTGAAATAAATGGGTTAATAGATAAAGTAGCAAGTAACCTTGATATAACACAGGTTTTAAGTAAATTTCCATATCAAATGTCTGGTGGTCAAAAACAAAGAGTTGCATCTGCAAGAGCTATAGTTACAAACCCTTCATTAATTTTAGCAGATGAACCAACAGGGGCTCTAGATTCTAAATCATCAAGATTATTACTTGAATGCTTTGAAAAATTAAATGAGGATTTAGAGGCAACTATTCTAATGGTAACCCATGATGCATTTACTGCAAGTTATGCTCATAGAATATTATTTATTAAAGATGGTAAAGTATTTAATGAATTAATTAGAGGAACTGATTCAAGAAAAGAATTCTTTAATAGAATAATTGAAGTTGTAACTTTACTTGGAGGTGATAGTAACGATGTATTTTAAAATAGCATTAAATAATGTAAAAAGAAGTTTTAAAGATTATACAATATATTTTCTAACTTTAACATTTGCAGTTTGTATATTTTATAGTTTTAACTCTATAGGATCTCAAAAAGCTATGCTTGAAATTGGTGGTAGTAAATCACAAACAGTACAAATGTTAACTCAAATAATATCAGGTGTTTCAGTTTTTGTATCAGTAATACTTGGATGTTTAATTATATATGCTAACAATTTTTTAATTAAAAGACGTAAAAAAGAACTTGGAATATATATGACACTTGGAATGGGAAAAAATAAAATATCAACAATATTACTTTTAGAAACTCTTATAATTGGAGCTATATCACTTGTAGCTGGATTAGTAGTTGGGATAGCTTTATCACAAGGATTATCAGCATTTACAATAAAGCTCTTTGATGTATCTGTAAGTGAATATAAATTTATGATATCAGGTAGTGCAATTTCTAAAACTATATTATACTTTGGAATAATGTTTATATTAGTAATGGTATTTAACGGTGGTATAATTTCAAAATACAAATTAATTGATATGTTAAATGCAGCTAAGAAAAGTGAAGATATAAAACTTAAAAATCCTATTGTTTCAATAATAGTATTTATTTTAAGTATAGCATCCTTAGCACTTGCTTATTATTTTATTACAGAAACAGGACTTAATATAAAAGATACTAGATTTTTATTATCTATAATACTTGGGGTCCTAGGAACATTCTTCTTTTTCTTTGGACTTGCAGGTTTTATATTATACCTAGTTCAAAAAAATGAAAAAATATATTTTAAAAATCTAAATATATTTGTAACAAGACAAATAAATAGCAAAATTAATACTAACTTTGTATCTATGACTTTAATATGTCTTATGTTATTTTTAACTATAAGCATTTTATCAACAGGGTTAAGCTTTAAAAAATCCATAGAGCAAGGGCTTGTAAATACAACACCTTTTGATGCATCAGGAAGAATATTTGTTGATAAAGATAGTAAGTTTAAAAATACTGAAGATCTATTTGAAGCTATGAGTTATGAGTTTAAGGAAAATCAAAATCACGTATTTTTTAATGATTATTATATGGAAAATATTAATATAAAAAATATACTTTCAAAACATGCAGATGAAAAAATGAAAAAAAGTATTAACAATATGTATAGTAGTTCAACTGCTGTTATTAAAATAAGTGATTATAATGGAATTAGAAAGTTAAGTGGAAAAGATCCTATAACCTTAGAAAATAATGAAGTTTTGATAACATCAAATTTTCAAAGTTATAAAGATACACTTACTAAATTTATTAATAATAAAGAAAAAATAAATATAGATGGTAAAGATTATAGTGTGAAAAATACTGAACTTATTACTGATGCTAATTATACTAGTGGAATAGGTGATAATGTTATGACTCTAATTGTTCCAGATAAATTAGTTGCAGATAAAGATCCTCAAACTTCATATATTAATATAAATTATATTGGAAATAATAAAGTTGAGGCTGAAAAAGAATTTTATGCATTATTTTCTGAGTTTATAAATCGATCAGAAAAGTATAGTAAATATGAAACATTTATGATTGGATATACTAAACAGCAGCTTTATGAAGATAATAAAGGAATGACAACAACTATTTTATTTGTGGGAATATATCTTGGAACTATATTCTTAATAACTAGTGCAGCAGTACTTGCGCTTCAACAATTATCAGAAGCAAGTGATAGTGTAGATAGATATAAATCACTTAAAAGAATTGGTGCAACACAAAAAATGATAAATAAAACAATATTTACTCAAACATTAATATACTTTATGCTACCTCTTACACTTGCATTAGTACATTCAATTGTAGGTATAGCCGTTGTAAATGATTTTATAACAATGTTTGGAAAGTCAGATATACTTATATCATCAATAATAACTGCCTTAGTAATAGTTATTGTATATGGTGGATATTTCTATGCTACATACACTGGATATAAAAATATAGTTAAAAATAGTAAGTAAGTAAGTAAGTAAGTAAGTAAGTAAGTAAGTAAGTAAGTAAGTAAGTAAGTAAGTAAGTAAGTAAACTAAAGAACTATCAAGATTTCTAATTTCAGAGATTTTGATAGTTCTTATTTTTATAAAACATTAAATAATTATGTAGTTTGTAGTATATTAATTAGAAGAAAAATTGAAATAAACTGAGTAATCTAAATAATCAGAATAATTAAAATAAAACGTTGCAATTGGGATATAATAGTAATATTATTAATATATTACATTAAACTTCATAAATACAAAAGTTGTACTGGAGTTTAAAATATTAAAAAAAAGGGGATATTAAAATGGCAAGAAGAGCTTTTAAAAAAATGAAAAAGACAGTTGCAATGTTGACAGTTACAAGTATGCTTATGGGAATTACTATTACTGTTATACCATCTATGAATGCAAGTGCAATGGAAGTAGCAGCACAGAACAAACGTAATGTAATGTATTACGGAGATTGGTCAATATGGGGTGGAGAAAATAATTTTTATCCAAAAGACATACCAGCAGATCAATTAACTCATTTAAATTTAGCATTTTTAGATTTTAACGCAAGTGGAGATTTAATTTTCTGTGACAAGGATGCAAATATTGGAGCTCCAGTTGGAATGCCAAGCGTTCAATGGGGTGGAGCTAATGCAGGTATTATAAATGCATTGCAAGATTTAAGGGCAGAAAATCCAAATATGAAAATAGGTACATCTATTGGAGGTTGGTCAAAATCAGGAGATTTCTCCACAGTAACAGCTAATCCTACAATTAGAGCTAAACTTGTTGAAAACGTTATGAAATTTGTTGAATATACTAATATGGATTTTGTAGATATAGATTGGGAATACCCAGGTGATGCTCGAGAGCCCGGATTAGATTGATAATAAAAATGATGAAGGCACACCAAATGCAACAGCAGCAGATAAGGAAAACTATATTAAGTTACTGCAAGATTTAAGAACAGCTTTAGATAAACAAGGAACGGGCGTGCATGGAATGGCTCCCTGTGCAGATGAAAAGACGGGCTCAGAAGGCGCGCTGAAACTCCGCCACGAAGCGATCGAGATCGCCCTCGGCCAGCAGGTTGATGCCGGCTGCAGCAGCGCGCCCGCCCCCGGTGGGAAAGCGGCGGCACAGCGCATCCGCACCGAGCGGACGCGCGCGCGGTGCGCGCACGCTCACGGTGAAGCCGCCTTTGCGCGCAACCAGCACGGCATGCGCACGCTCGCGGCTCGCGCGTGCGAGATCGTTCGCGACCGTGCCGGAAAGACGTCGGCTCCACGCCTCGTTCGGGAGCAGGTACACCGCTCCCGACGCGGTCTCTGCATACGGCTGCAGTGCCGCGGCCCGTGCCTGGTCTTCAGTTTGACTCTGACGTAACGCAGCGAACGCCGGCTCTTCCGCGATGAACGTGAAAGGGTCACGGTGATAGCTCACGATACGGTAGAGGTCAGCCGGCGGGAACACGAGATCGTCGATCCGCTCGCCGTAGCCGTTGTAGTTCAGCAAGCGGCCGAGCTCCGCCAGCCGGTCGATGCGTTCATCGGACAGCTGCAGGGGTGCGGCCGCGACGCGCGCGGTCTCGTCGAGATTATCGCCGAAGGCGGCCGCCACCGCCCACGGTCGCCAGCAACCTGCCAGATGGCGATCGACGAGAAGACTCGTGCAAACGTCCGGGCTCGTGTCGATCACCGCCTCCAGGGCGGCATGCGACGGTATGTTTCCGGGATAGTGATGATCGAAGTACTGGCAGCGCGCGCCACGCGCGAGCAATCGCTGCAAGGCCTCGGCATTCTCCTGCATCGTAACGTCGAGCACGGTGAGCACGTCGCCCTCCCCGGCATCGACCTTTTCGACGAGCCGCAGATCGCGCTTCACTCCGGTCACCAGCACCGAATCGCGCGGCTCGACCAGGCGCAGTTGATGCAAGGCACAGATGCCGTCGGCGTCCCCATTGAAGATGTCGTAGTATTTCATGCGTGATGATCGATCGACGGGCATGACCACCGCGCCATCGGCCGAGCTCCAGGCGAGCGG
Organism: uncultured beta proteobacterium; assembly: GCA_963719715.1. Lineage (GTDB taxonomy): Bacteria > Pseudomonadota > Gammaproteobacteria > Burkholderiales > JAEUMW01 > JAEUMW01. The sequence goes on along the minus strand of CAVRDD010000018.1, from coordinate 66,807 downwards.
CGCGCGCCTGGCGTGGTTCGTCGCCGTAGCTTATCTGTTGCTTATCCTCTATGCCAGCCTGACGCCCTTTACCGGGTGGCGTGCGCCGGCGGGCGACCCGCTCGCGTTTCTGACCGCGCCGTGGCCGCGCTACTGGACGACCTTCGATCTTACGATCAACGCGATCGCCTACCTGCCGCTCGGGTTGCTGCTGACGCTGGCGCTCATCAACTACATGCCCCGCGACGCGGCTCTGCTGTGCGCGACGCTCGCCGGCGGCGCGGTGAGTCTCGGCCTCGAGTTCTCCCAGGGCTACCTGCCGGGGCGCATAAGTTCAAACCTCGATTCCGCGATGAACCTCACGGGGACATTCCTCGGCGCGATGATCGGGGTGCGCACAGGCAACCTGGACTTCGTCTCGCGGCGCTTCATGTGGCTGCGCAGCCGTTTTCGCCCCGGCGTGCACGCGGACATCGGACTCGCTCTGCTTGCGCTCTGGTTCGCCTCACAGCTCAATCCGTCGCTGCCGCTGCTCGGGAACGTCGCGTTCCGCGCGCCAGCGGCTACGGCGATGCATCCCGACTACGTGCAGGAGCCCTTCAGCCTTCTCGAAATGAGCGCGGCGATGTTCACCCTGCTGGCAGTGGGACTGGTGCTGACCTGCCTCGTGCGCAAGCGCTGGCAGGCGCTGGTGGGCACCACGCTGCTCGCGCTTGCCGCTGGACTCATCAAGCTCACCGCCGGCTTTCTTCTGCTCCGACCCGAAGCGCGCTTCCAGTGGCTGTCGCGGGAAGTGTGGATCGGCGCCGGCTATGGACTGACACTCCTCGGGCTCTTCCTCCTCACTTCGGAGCGCTGGCGCCGCATTGGATGCTCTGTCGCGCTTCTTGTCGTGATCGTCCTGACCCAGGTCTTCGCGCGCGAGGCGAATCACCTCGACTTCATGCGGCTCTTCAACTGGCACTACGGCCAGCTGCTCAACTTCACCGGCCTCGCGCGCACGGTAGGCGCAGCGTGGCCGTTTCTCGCGCTGGTCTGGCTTTCCTTCGGCCGCGAACCGCTCGCTGATCGTTGAGCCTGGTGCAGCAACGGCGCGTCCGTACTCACTTCGCCAGCGGCACCTTCTTGAAGCGGTCGACGCGGATCACCGCCTCCCTCAATCCTTCAATCTGGTAGAGCCGCAGCACCTTGGTCGGCGGAATCACCGCGCCGAACTGGGCGATGTACTGCTGACGAAGCTCATCGAGGTCGTGCCGCGCCTTCATCCATTCGTTGATGAGCTGACCCGCCTTCTCGTCGCAGAGCTGCTCGCAGCTCAGCTTGTAATCGGTGAGCACCGTGTCGAGGCGATCTTCGATCTTTGCGCGCTGTGCGTCGTAGCGATCGTACAGCGGCCAGAACGCCTTCGCCTGAGCATCGGTGAGATTGAGGTTCTTTGCGACCAGGGTCTTGGCGTCGGTCGACTGGACGGCCTGCATGATCGCGGTGTTCTCTTCGAGATTGTTCGAGTGCGCCGGGAGCACGCAGAGCGCCAGCGCGGCAAAGAAGAGGCTACGCAAGAAGGTCATCAACTATCTCCAGTTTGCGCGGTCTATGAGACCGCTCGAGCAACAAGGTGGATCCGCGGCGGCATTATATGCTCGGAACGCGGCACACCCCTGGACCGCCGCAGTCACCTGCTTGCACGCTATAATTTGCCGCCCGCCCCGGAGGCCTCTTGAGCTATTTCCGCTACCACGTCTTCTTCTGCTGCAATCAACGCGGCGCGGGCGAGTCCTGCTGCAACAACCACGGCGCGTCGGCCATGCGCGCCTACGCCAAGGACCGGGTGAAGGCGCTCGGCCTCGCCGGCTCCGCCAAGACTCGCATCAACCAGGCAGGCTGCCTCGACCGCTGCAGCGAAGGGCCCGTCATCGTGGTCTACCCGGAGGAGGTCTGGTACACCTACGTCGACCAGAGCGACATCGACGAGATCATCGCCGAGCACCTGCAGAACGGCCGCATCGTGGATCGACTGCGCATTTGAGACCACCCCACCCCGAGCGCACCTCCATCGACGGTCCGGCCGGGCGCCTGGAGGTGCTCGTCAACGAGCCGGCCTGCCCGCGTCGCGGCATCGCCCTCATCGCGCATCCGCATCCCCTCTACGGCGGCACCATGGAGAACAAGGTGGTGAACACGCTTGCGCGCACGTTCACCCAGCTCGGCAATATCTCGCTGCGCTGCAATTTCCGCAGTGTCGGCCAGAGCGAGGGGCTCTACGACGAAGGCCGTGGCGAAACCGAGGACATGCTGGCGCTCGCCAATTACGCGCGCCAGCGTGCGGGCGATCTGCCGATCCTGCTCGCCGGCTTCTCGTTCGGCGGCTTCGTACAAAGCCGCGTCGCCCAGTACCTGCAGCCGCAACGGATGGTGCTGGTGGCGCCTGCCGTCGGCCGCTTTGAGGTCGAGAAAGTGCCGAAGAACACGCTCGTCATCCACGGCGAGCACGACGACGTGGTTTCCCTCACCGAAATCCTGGAGTGGGCGCGGCCGCAGGATCTGCCGGTGCTCGTGCTGCCCGGTGCCGGACACTTCTTCCACGGTCAGTTGCACTGCCTGCACGACATGGTGATCGCCGCCGCGCGCGGCTGGTCGGATCCGACCGGTCACTGAGCGTGACCGCCGCAGCCACCCCGCGGACGGTGGTTCCGCTGCGCACGCGTGGCCTGACGAAGCGCTACGGCAGCGCGACCGTCGTCGCCGGCGTCGATCTCGAACTGCATGCCGGCGAGTGCTTCGGACTGCTCGGGCCGAACGGCGCCGGCAAGACGACGACCTTGCGTCTTTGCCTGGGGCTGGCCGAGCCTGACGCCGGCGAGATCGAACTCCTCGGTCTGCCGATCCCCGCGCGTGCCCGCGAAGCGCGTACGCGCATCGGCGTCGTGCCCCAGTCCGACACCCTCGACCCCGACTTCACCGTATACGAGAACCTGCTGGTGTTCGGCCGCTACTTCGGCCAGAGCGACGCCACCACCCGGGCTCGCATCCCCGATCTGCTCGATTTCGCCGGACTCGGCGGGCGTGCAAAGGCGACCATCCAGTCGCTCTCGGGCGGCATGAAGCGACGCCTCGCGCTGGCACGCGCCCTGGTGAACGATCCCGATCTCATCCTGCTCGACGAGCCGACCACGGGCCTCGATCCGCAGGCGCGGCATCTGATCTGGGACCGCCTCAAGCGGCTCACCACGCAAGGCAAGACGCTGCTGCTGACGACACACTTCATGGACGAGGCCGAGCGGCTGTGCCATCGGCTCGCCGTACTCGACGCGGGACGACTCATCGCCGAGGGCAGTCCGCAGGCGCTCATTGCGCAGCAGATAGAACCGCAGGTGGTCGAAGTCTATGGCGACGGCGTCGATGACTGGCTCGCGCGCGCCGGCAGCCACCACGCCAGGCGCTGCGAGCGCACCGGCGAGACGGTGTTCTGCTACCTGAGCAACGCCGATGCGCTGCTCGCGAGCCTGGCGCAATGGCCGCAATTGCATTACCTGCACCGCGCAGCGAGCCTGGAGGATGTCTTCCTCAAGCTAACGGGGCGCGAACTGCGGGATTGACGCGCGGCGCAGCCTCGTTCGCCCGACCTACGACTTCCGGCAGATTGATCTGCGTCCGCCTTCGGCGAATGATGTCGCCCGTGGGGGTCTGACCAGGTCGTCTGCCCGCACGTCCTCGCCACCATGCTTCTCTTGCGGAGGAGATACGCACATGGCCATCACCGACAAGGTCTGCTTCGATCGCATACTGCCGAACGAAACGCGGCGCCCCCGTGCGGGACGCATATTCATGATCGCCAGCGGCCCGACGCGTGCCGCATTTCAGGTCGCCAAGCTGTGGCCCAACGGCTCGACCATCCGCATCCGCTTCCTGGGCGGAACGCCCGCCCAACAGACCCAGGTTAAGACAGCACGCGGTCAAGTGGACGCAGAGCGCGAACCTGCAGTTCGAGTTCGGCGACGCGCCGAATGCTCAGGTGCGGATCGCGTTCAACGACGATGGAGCGTGGTCTTATATCGGTACCGATGCGCTCGGCATTCCCGCGGGTCAGCCGACCATGAACTTCGGCTGGCTGGACGAGGGCGTGATCCTGCACGAATTCGGACACATGCTCGGGATGATCCACGAGCACCAGAACCCGCGCGACAACCCGATCCAGTGGAACAAGCCGGTGGTGAATGCAGCGCTGAGCGGGCCGCCCAATTCGTGGGACCAGGACACCATCGACCACAACATGTACGCGCAGTACGACGTGACACAGATCAATGGCAGCGCGCTCGATCCCCAGTCCGTCATGCTCTACAGCTTTCCGGCGAGCTGGACCCTGAACGGCTTCCATACCGACGCCCAACGAAACGCTGTCGGCAGTCGACCGCGCGTTCGCGGAGCGGGTGTACCCGCGGGGACAACCCACCGCCCCCGTCGAGCTGTCGGTGTTCGAAGGCGGTACCGAAGCGAGCATCGGCCAGCCCGGCGAAGAGGACCGTTTCCAGTTCAAGGCGCGAACGCCGGGCCGCTATACCGTCGAGACTGAGGGACCGACCGATCTCGTCATGACGCTGTTCGGCCCGGGCGGTGTACTGGTCGCGCAGGACGACGACAGCGGCGTCGGGCGTAACCCGCGCATCGTGACGGAGCTCACGCCGGGCACGTACGACGTGCAGGTACGGCACTTCAATACGGCTGGCGGGACGGGTTCGTATTCCGTCAAGGTGAGCAAGGGGTAGAGCCACGGAGCGAGAGGCCGCGCTGTGACGTTGAGACAAGGGGCTGCCCCTTTCGGGTGTCCAGCAGGGGCGAAAGCAAATCACGCCGCAGCGCATGCACCTGCAACGACCGCGTGTCTTGACGCCTCCAACCCGCTACTCGCGTCCTCGGTGCTTGCTTGCCGCGGCGGCATCAGCTGCACCGCACGGCGAGCCTGGAGGATGTCTTCAAGCTGACTGCGCGAGCTGCGGGATCGAAATTCCCAGCCATGCACCACCCCTGCTGAGATGCGTGGACCTGCGTCACATTCCCCGACGCAGGGACGGCCTGCCTCCAGCTAGCACTAGAACAGTGCGCCCATCGAAGTCTGATTCCGCATTCTCCGTATGCACGTCGAGTCGCGTCTTGGTTGATGCTGTCGAACCCTCGCTGTAAAGTAAGGAAGTAAGGGCGGCATTACAGGGAGAAACCTAAAAACCGCAGTTAGCCGATTCCGTTTGCATGATTGTCGAGAAGGCGATGGGCGGAGGCGGCCCGACCCCGGCGAGGAGGCGTTTGAGATGCTCGCACACGAGATGCCAAACGGTTGTCGGATCCAACTGCTCCGCAGCACGAGCTACCCAGCCCTGAAGCATGGCAGACACACGCATCAGCGCTGCCCGGCGCCTTCTCGAAATGAGCGTGCAAACCGGTCAGCGTGATCCGCCAGTTGCCCGGCATGCTCCGTTCGGCGCCCCACCGACGACATCAACCACGGCCGGCTGGTGATGCCCCTTGCCGGCGAGCTTCAGGATTGGCCAGGCGATGAACAGGCTCCACCAATTGTAGATCAGCGCCACTGCCCGGGCGGCCAACTGGCAGCGGTGCAGGTCGTGGCAGACCACTCCAGCCCCACTGATTCTTCAGTTCATCGAAGGCATTCGGCATCCGCCCGATCCCGGTAGAGCTGGCCCAGGCCGAGAATTCATAGTCCGTGTTGGTCACCAGCACCGCGTACTCGTATCCCGTGATGCTCTGGCCTGCCTTCCGGTCAACCTCAACGAAGGCGAGTAGCTGCTGACCGACATCCTCACCGGCCACCACGATCTCGCCCATCAATGGCCGGCGCAGCACGACGCCGGCGACGACGCTTCTCCCAGCCATTGAGCACCAACTCCCCATCCTTGCCCTCCAACCCTGGCCGGCATCCGTCCAGCCCGATTGGCGGAACAAACTGCCAATGTGGCGCTTGACGTTCTTCGAGAGCTTGAGTTTGAACAGGTAAGGCTGCGCCCGTGCCTCCAGTGGCCGTCATCATCGAGTCGTTACCAAAGGCGTTGTCGCCTCGCACCAGCTTCGGTTTGTGACCCGGCGCCAGATCATCGAGGACCTTCAGCAGACCGGGCTGGGCGTGCTTGGCCGTGTGTTCGTTTCCGGCACACACTTCCACACCCAGCACCTGCCGCAGACCAGCCATGAGGTAGGTGTGGTAGCTGTGCGAGGGGGCGCCCCGGCTTCTTCGGGTTGTAGCCGATCACCGCCCCTTCCTGATGGCCGTACAGCGGCTTGATGGTGGTATCGGTGTCCAGAATCCGAGGGCGTTCAGCAGCGGCGTGACACTGTCGGACAGATGCCCATCCAGCCACGCGCACCCTTGCGCTTCCGGGATGCGTTTCAGGGCATTGCGCAGCGCGTCTTCGGAGATCACCTTGTCCATGCCGAGCAATCCGGGATTGACGCCATCGCAGCGGATTGCCGTCACGTGCGAATAGCGTCGGTGGCCCGCCAGCACCGAGAGCGTCCAGGTCCCCAGCACTTCCGCCTTGGAAGGCGCATTACCACTGGCGTCGTAGCTCAGCGGGGCGCTTTCCAGCCAACGACTCCACAGTCCAGACAGGTTGAGAAACTCGATGAAGTAGGCCAATTGCCCCATCGGCGTCGCCGCACTCTCAGACTCCCAGCGTACCTGCACTCGGCCTGCCATCGTCTGCACCCCCGCGCACGACAAGCATCTCTTCGCTTTTCGCCAGCTTCAGTTCCGACTCACCCATCGGGTGACTCCTCAATTCCATCCCAAACCCACAGTTTGCCAACCTTTACTCGCTTTGGCATACCGGCAACTCAGGTTTTTAGGATAAATGATTGCAATTGCAAAAATCACTGCCAAAGGCCAAACCACTATCCCCCAGGATGTGCGCACAGCTCTGCATGTTGAGCCAGGCGACCTGATTGCCTGGGAAGTCGGTGCCGACGGTACGGCGACGGTGCGCCGCGTACGGCCGCTCGACATAGAGTACTTGCGCGCTGTCGAAGGCACCTTGAACGAATGGGCAGGCGCTGCCGATGAGGAGGCGTACCGTGACCTTTGAACGCTTCGCGGTTGTGCGCGTGCCCTTTCCGTTCACGGACCGCAATGCCAGCAAGAACCGCCCGGCGCTAGTCCTGTCCGACCCCACCGCATTCAACACGCCCGCCGGTCATTCGGTCATGGCCATGATTACTTCCGAAGCCAACACACCTTGGCCGCTGGACTGTCCGCTGGCCGATCTGGCCGCCGCGGGGCTGCCGGCACCCTCCAAAGTGCGCTTCAAGCTATTCACCCTCGACCATCGGCTCGTGCGTGGTCAGCTGGGACTGCTGGCCAACACGGACGCGGAAGTGGTGCAGACTCGCCTCGCTCAGCTGCTGACCCCGAAACCATGACGACGTACAAGCGGAGGGAAAGCAAGATGAACAAACCATCATTCGCCGGGACCATCCGCAATTACAAAGGCATCGCGGCCAGCCAAGCCGATATTTGTCGCTGATGTTTTCAGTCCGCCCGAACGGGCCGTCGCGGATGCTCTGCTACGTGCCCGACACGCTGATGCGCTCCTCGCAAGCCAGTCGCAATGGCAGCGGGGGCATTACATGTACCGCCCGGCGAGCTTGGAGGATGTCTTCCTCAAGCTGACGGGGCGCGAACTCCAGGATTGAGCCGACGCGACAGGCGTCGGCTCAATACAACGTACCGGAAGGGTGTCGGCTCAGAAGCGCCCGACGAAGGTCGCGCCGAAGAGCGGTGCCGCGTCGAAGTCATCCTCGCGTAGCAACCCGCCGGACGAGTTCTCCAGCCGCAACTGCCCCGCCACCACGACGCCGCCATAGAGGTGCAACGCCATCTGATCGGTGAAATTGCGCGTCACACGCAGGAACACCGGTACGCCGCGCTCCTGGCCGATGCCGTTCGGCGTCGGGCCAGTGTCGCTCAGGCGAAAGCGGAAGACCCGCCACGCCGCGCCGACACCCGCTGTCCAGCCGCCGTCGAATTCGTAGTCGAGCTCGAGGCCGGCGGGGCCGGTCGGGCCGCTCGGCAGCGGGTTGATCACACGCCAGCGGTCGCCGAAGCGCCAATCGACGATCAGGAACGGAAACACGGTGGTCTTCTCGATCCCGTCGAACGCCCCGATGCCGAGGCCGAGACGATTGCCGTCGTCGAACCGCTTGGTGCCGGTGACCGTGGCCGCCCCATGACAGGGAATCGCCGCTGTCTGCACCATTTTCCTTGAACCAGTCGACCGAGGGGGCGACCCCCACGCTCCAGCCGTCCCCGACCTCGAATGCGAGCGGAAGCGTCACGCCGTAACGCTGGACGATGCCCCACGGCGGCCTCAAGCCCAGGGAGCTCGGGCGTCGAGAACGAGTAGTCGAGATAGTCGTAGTCGAGCGTGATGCCCACGCGGCTGGCACCGCCGAGGTCGTAGGAGACGCCCCCGCGCAGGATCACGCCGCCCATGCTGAAATCACCGCGGCGATCGAGGTCGGCGTTGCCTTGGTAGACCGGCGTTACCGAAGCGAATGAGCTCCAGCTCCCCGTCCCGCTCCCGCTCCGCAGAGCTGTCCACGACCGGGTCGAGTAGCCGGCGGCCGCGCTGAACCCGCCGCCAGCAGGCCGGCAAGCACGAGCACGAGCCTGAAACGGGATTTTCACGTCGATTCTCCCTTGCAAAAGACAGTCCGATGTGATTTCCTGAGGAACTCAGAAGCTGATCCGGAGTGTACCCGGTATGCTCCGGCTCCGCTTTTGTCTGTTGCTTCAACGCAACAATCGGCTAACCACCCCAGGCCTCCACCCCACTCCTCCCACGGATGCGTCGAGGCGCAGGAGCTGATGTGCCACAGCGCCCAGTCGGCGGGGGGTCCGTTCTCGTTTTGGCCTTGAGCGCATCGGCATAGTCGGCGCGTTCGTCGCCGACGAGCTCCCGGTATGGCTGCAGCCATCCGCTGCTGCGCACCAGCCGACCCCATGTCCGGCGCTGCGCCGGGGGTCAGCGCCCTCAGTTCGCCGCTCTCGGAATCGAAGCCCAAGGCTGCCTGGCAGCCGATGCACAGGCTGTTGCGAAAGAAGATCGGGCGCTCGCAGCGGCAGCGAAAGGAGCGCCCCACGCGGGCCGCGTTGCGCACCTTCCAGTGGCTTGAAAGCTGATCGGAAAGACGCTCGAACAGGTCACTCATCGTCAGAACCTCCACCATAGGGGGACCAGGAACACGGCAACCACGGCGAACCAGATGGCGCAGGGCAGCCCGAGCTTCCAGTAGTCGCCGAAGCGATAGCCGCCCGGGCCCATCACCATCACGTTCGGCGGTGTCGCCACGGGCGTGAAGAATGACGCCGCCGCCGCCACCGCGATGCTCATCAGGACGGGCCGCGGCGAGATGCCGAGCTCCACAGAGGCCGCCACGGCGATCGGCGCGATGATGAGCGCGGTGGCCGTATTGCTGATGAGCTGGCCAAGCACCAACGTCAGCACGAAGAGCCCGGCGAGTAGTGCGCGCGGGCCGGCGTCGCCGACCAGCGCGAGCAGTTGCTCGGCCATCAGGTCAGCGGCGCCGGACTGCGTCATTGCGGTGGAGAGCGGGATCATGCCCCCCAGCAGGATAAGCGTGTTCCAGTCGATGCCGCGGTATGCCTGGGGGATCGTGAGTACTCCGAAGAGCACCATGGCGCAGGCGCAGGTGATCCCCGCAACCACCGACGGCGCCGCCCCGGTGGCAAGCAGCAGCACAAGCAGTGCGAGGATGGCGATGGCGCGCTTGGCACCCGGCCCCAGCGCCACGGCCTGACGGCGGACCAGATCTGGCGAGTCGACGAACAACACCCCTGGGTCGGCCAGCCGGCGGTCGAGCCCTTCCCATGTCCCTTGCAGCAGCACGTGATCACCGACGGCGAGCGTCGTCTGCTGCACGCCCAGGTCCTCGCCGCGGCGCTGGACGGCGAGGACGATGAGCTCGCCGTCTCGCGTCGCCATGCCGGGAAACACCGCGCGCCCGATCAGATTCGAACGCGGCGGAATCACCACCTCTGCAAGACCCGATTCGCGATTGAAGAGCGTCGAGACGACGTCGCCGCCGCTCCCCTCGGCATGCGGCGCGAGATGTTTGTCGGCAGCGAGCCGCCCTGCCGATTCGGCGGAGCCACGCACGAGGATCACATCGTCCTCGGCGATCGTTGCGCGCTCGCGCGCACCCCGGCCGCTTCTGCCCTGGATCGAGACCAGGCTCAGGCCGGGATAGTCGTCCAGCACGAGCGCGGACCGCGTCAAACCCACGTAGGGCGACGTGTCCCTCACCCGCAGGTGCAGCAGGCCGTCGGTGATGCGGTACTGCTCTACCAGCGTGCGCGCATGCCGGCTGAAGTCCGCCGGCAGCGACTCGCCGTTGCGCTCGGGCAACAGATGGCGGCCGAGCAGCAGGATGATCGTCACCGTGCCAAGCACGAGCGGCATGCCGGCCGCGGCGAACTCGAAAAAACCGAAGCCGCCGACGCCAGCGTACTCTGCGGCGTTCGACATGAGCACGTTCACCGGCGAACCGACCAGCGTCATCAGGCCGCCGGCGCTTGCGGAGAATGCAAGCGGCATCGCGATGCGCGATACCGGCATGCCAACCCGCGTCGCCGCCACCACCGCGACCGGCAGCAGCGCCGCGACAGCGCCGATGAAGCTCATCGCCGCCGTGAAGAGCACGCACACCAGCATGACCAGCACGAGCAGGCGCGTGTGGCTTGCCCCTGCCTTCTCGATCAGCAACTGCCCGGCCCAGGTCGTGACCCCGGCCGCCTCGAGGCCGGTGCTGATCACGAAGAGCGTGGCGATGAAGATGACCACCGGGTCGCCCAAGCCGGCGAACGCCGCGCCGGCATCGAGCACCCCGCTGTAGAACAGGGCGAGGTCCACGCCGAGCGCCACGACTGCGACCGAGACGCGGTTCCACACGAACAGCGCAACAGCCACGCCCAGGATCGTGAAGGTGATGGCAATGTCGCTCATGTCTCGATCCGGATCATCGTGGGATCACGTTCGACGGCGACGACGGGCGGACGACGATCCCGGCGCGCCATCGCCGCGGCACCGTATTGCCGCGCGGCGCAGTTCGTACAATCGCGCACGTGCGTGAACGGATCCCGCTCCTGGTACGAGCTGAGTTCATGCGGTCCTTTCGTGTTGCGGAGGAAAAATGGGAACGACGAGGACGCACGATATCGTGCGGTACGTGACTTCGATCGGAGGGTAACCCGCAGGTGCGGACGTTGCAACTTGCCGGCCCTTTCCTCACACCGCGCTAAGACAGCTCGATGACGCAGGTTCTGCGCGCCCGCGCGTCACGGAACCACAGTCAGGAAAAGGAACGCTGAGAAGAGCACGAGTTGCACGGCCCCCTGCATCATGTTGGCGCGGCCGGTGCCGACGCCGATGCCACCGACGAGCAGGGTAAGCGCGAGCAGTACCATGTCCTTCGGCTCGATGCCGAGTACGAGCGGCAGGTCGAAGGCGAGACACATCGCCACGACGATCGGGGTGGTAAGCCCGATCGTGGCCAGTGCCGAGCCCAGCGCCAGGTTGAGGCTGGTCTGCAGGCGATTGGCGAGGGCGGCGCGAAGTGCCGCCACCGTTTCCGGCAGGAGCACGACGAGCGCGATCACCACACCGATCACCGCGAGTGGCAAACCGGCGGAACGTACCGAGGCCTCGACCGTCGGCGACAGCACCTTGGCCAGACCCACCACGCCGACCAGCGATACCAGAAGCAGGCCGAAGCTCGCCCAGGTCTGTGCAGCCGTCGGCGGGGCCGCGTGCTCCGAGGCGTCCTGCGCGCTCTTCTTCGGCAGGAAGAAGTCACGATGGCGCACGGTCTGGAAGAAGACGAACACCAGCCAGAGCGCGAGAGAACTGGCGGCCACGAAGGCGAGCTGCGCCTTGCTGTATTGCGCGTAGCCAGCGCTCTTGGTGAACACCGGCATGATGAGGACGAGCATGGCGAGCGCGGCGAGCGCGGACAGCGCAGGTCCCGCTCCCTGGGTCTGGTACTCGAGCTCGCCGTGGCGCAGCGCCCCCAGGAACACGCACAGGCCGATCACCCCGGTGCCGATGATCATGACCGTTGCGTAGAGGGTGTCGCGCGCGAGCGTGGCCGCCTCCGGTCCCCCCGCGAGCATGACGGAAACGATCAGCGATACCTCGATCACCGTTATCGCGAGCGCGAGCACCAGCGTGCCGAACGGCTCGCCCACCCGGTGCGCCACCACCTCTGCGTGATGTACCGCCGCCGTCACCGCACCGATGAGTCCGAGTGCGCATAGCCCCCCGAGCAGCAACCCGAGAGGCGCCACCAGCGCCACTCCGAGGAGCAGCGCGGCGACGATCGGAAGCGCGACGGGCCAGTGTTTCACGATGGGTCAGCCGGCCCAGCAACAAGGCTCGCCCGACCGCAGATGTCGGTCAGACGCAGGCCGAGCACGCGCACCAACAGCGTTCACTTCGGCACCGGGTTCGGTAGCGCCGATTTGTGCACGATGATTCTGAGCTTGCCGTCGTTGCCGCGCCGGAAAACGAAAAGCTTGTCCACCATCGTCACGTTGCCCTTGGCATCGGTCAGGTAGACGTTGCCCATCGTCGCCGCGAAGTCGCCATCGATCAGCACGCCTGCGTTCGTGTAGCGGCAGCCGACCCAGGGTTTGAGCGCGAACCCGCTGTCGTTCGGGAACGCCGGGTTGCCGCCGATGAAGTACGCCGCAGCGGCTTCGCGGTCCATGCGGAAGGTCTGCTCGCCAAAGGTGAGCGTGGGCTTGAAGAGCACCGTCCCGTAGTCGTAATTGTAGTTGTTCGAGAGCATCGCCACTGCGATCGGCTTGTAGTCGCGACCTTCCGCGTGCGCCTTTGCGATGCTGAGCAATCCGTCGCACCACGACTGCTGGGCGGCGTCGACTTCCTTCACGGTGAGTGCGGCGGCAGACGTCGCGGCGTCCGTCTTCGGCGCCTGGTAAGGCGTCGCACATCCGAGCACGAAAAGGGTGCCAACACCCGCGCTGATCCAGCTCGTCAATCGGGAACTATTCATGAAATGGAGTCCTGCTGTGGTTGGGGTGGGAAACGTGGTGACGACGTCGACATGCGACCGCGCAGCGTAACTTGTGGCGCGCGACAGTTGCAACCTCAAGCGCAACAGGGGAACGACCTTTTCTGCGTCGCTACCCCGCCGAGCGTATCAGCGCGAACAGCGCCGAGAGCAGGATGACGATGATGCCGGTGGCAAAGACGAGGCGGTCTGCGAACAGGCGGCGCATGTGATTTCCTAAACGAAACTGTAACGTTCGGAATGGTACTTCGCGAGCGGCACGCCGAGTTCGCCGAGCGCGTTCTCGATCGCATCCATCATCGGATTCGGCCCGCAGATGAAGTACTCGTGCTCGGCATAGGGGGCGGGCAGGTGGCGCTTGAAGAGTTCAGCGTCAATGAAGCCTCTCTCGCCGGTCCAGTTGTCGGGCGGCTGCGCCAGCACGTGGACGACGGTCAGGTCGAGCCGGCGCGAGAGCGCGTCCAACTCCTCGCGAAAGGTGATCGACTCCCAATCCCTGCTGCCGTAGACGAGCGTCACAGGTCGGTGCTCGCCGCGATCGGCAAGCGTGCGCAGGATGCTAATCATCGGCGTGATGCCGACACCGCCGGCGATCAGCACGTGCATGTCGGCCGGATTCCGGTCGATGGTGAAGGCGCCGTACGGACCGTCGAGATAGACGCGCTGCCCCACCGTCACGGTCGGAATGCGTGCAGTGAAATCGCCCAGGTTACGGATCGACATCTCGATACGACCATCGTCCACCGCCGCGCTGGAGGAGAACGAGAACGGGTGACCGGTGATGCGAAACGCGCTCGCCCACACCGTCAGCCAGCCGAACTGGCCGGGGGCGAAGCGGAAGCCGGCGTGCCCATCGGGGCGCATCACGAGCGTGCAGGTATCGCCGCGCTCGGGGCGCACCTCTGCGACGCGGTAGGGTCGGCGCAGCATGAAGAGCGGCTTGACGATGCGCACATAGACGAGCAGCCCGAGCCAGAACAGCGTGAGGCCGATCCACAGCGCGCGCTTCCACGGTGCGTCGAGATAGAAGCTCCAGCCCACCATGTGCGCCACTCCGGCCGCGACGGCGACCACCGCGAGCACGATATGGGTGAGGTGCCACGTCTCGTAGCTAATGTTGAGCCGCTGTCGCCACAGCGCCATCACCACCAGCGCGATGAGCGAATACGTCGACAGGGCGGCGAAGCGTGCGCGCCACGGCGCCTGGAAGGAGTTGAGCAGCGCCAGCAGTTCCGGGCCGCACGACGAAGAGGATGATCGGATGCGCGATCACCAGCCCGACCGCGACGAGCGAGATCCTGCGGTGAAAGTGGTAGATGACATCTTCGCCCCACGGGTCCGTCACGTAACGGAAGCGCGAAGTGAGGCCGAACTGCAGGCCCATGATGGCGAGGCCGACATAGCCAATCGCCACCGAGAATTCGGTCCAGAAATCGCGCGCGGGCGGCAGCGTTCCGAGGAGCAGCGCGAACAAGCGGCGCCAGCACGAACAGCAGGTAGACGACGACCCAGACCGTGCCGCTCAAGGGCTTGCGCAGGGGAGCGACAGCGGTATTGCCGTGGTCGGTCGTGGTCACGATCGCTCCCCGCAAATGTCTGGCGGCAAGGAAGGCCGCCAACCGTGAGTTACCAGCCTGCCTTGCGCTAGCGCCCCGCTCCGCCGTTCACCGGCTTGTCCGCATCCGTCTGCGGCTGCAGATCCGCGAGCGACCCCATCACCTCCGCCTGCACCTCGGGCTTGTAGAGATTGCCGACGTGGCCCCCGGTGGGGAAGAAGCGCGTCCGCTCCGGCCCGACCTGAACGGTCAGCCATTCGATGTCTTGTTCGCTGGTGAGGAAGTCGTTGCGGTTGGCGAACACGCGCAGCTTCGGGTTGCCTTTCAGCCCGTCCGCGATCGAGCGCAAATCGTTCTTCGCCAGCAGATCTTCTGCCGATGTCACAGTGCCGAGCCGGTCGCGGTAGTACGGCAGCACGAACGCGTACATGTACATCGTGAACGAGTAGTCGCCGATCTCCTCGTAGGCGGGCAGGCGCTGCAGCGGCCGGCGCTCGGTGAGCAGCACGCCCTGGTCCTCGCGCTGCTGGCTCGTCCAGAGCAACGCCTGCAGCGTGCGCCGGAACGCGAGCCCGATGAGATACTCGGCCTCCTGGTTGGTGAACGGCATCACGATCTCCGGTTCGAACGTGGAGTGGCGAACGTCGATCGCGTCGGTCCGCGTGTAGGCACCTCGATTCGGGGTCGTGTGCAGCTTCGCGCCGACCATTACCGCCTGGAACAGGACACGGCGGATCTCGGCCTCCCGCTCGGCCGGCGGCAGCGACACGAAGACATTGTTGAAGGCGTCTAGCCGCCCCATGCCGTAGACAAGACGCACCGGCGGGTCGAGCAGCACGTAGCGATCGAAGCTCACGAGCCCGCTCTGCGGATTGCGCTTCTCGTCCGCGGCGATGTAGAAGCCGTGGAAGGCGCCGAGCGAGTACCCCATGTAGACCCGCTCGGTGATCCGGTCGTGATACTGCGCGGCGAGGTCGCGCGCGATGCCATCGAGCGCGACGTGGACGTCGTGCGAATCGACCGGCGCGTGACCCGGCACCGGCACGCTGCCTGCCTGTTCGATGAACTCGAAGTTGAAGGTGCTGCTCACGATCGCCACCGAGAAGCCCCGCGCATAGGCCATCTCTGCCAGCGCCAGCGTCGAACTGCCGAGGCGGTGCGCAGAGAGCCCCGGCACCACGAACACGAGCGGCGCGCGCTGCGGCTGCATGCGGTATGAGTAGGGCAGCTGCTTGCGCGTGACCGGCATCGGCACCGTGCCCTCGGCCAGGCTGCTGACGAATTCCGGATCACGGGGCGCGAGGAACACCGCCCGCAGCGTGTCCGTGGCGCCGGTTCGCTCACTCCTCATCTCGAGCTCGGGCTCCGCGATGCGCGCGTCGCGCGCAACTGTCGACACCAGACGCGCGTCATCGTAGAAGTCGGCGCTGCTCTGTTCCCGGCGGGCGTAATCGTCGATGGAGTCGACCAGGTCGTTGTAGGTGAGGGCCGGCGCGGCCGGAAAGAAATAGGCTGCCGGGTCGAGCGCGGCATCGGGCACGAGACCCACCGCGTCGCGGACCGAGCTCGGCCCCGCGAGTGGCAGTGCCAGATACGTTGCGGGCTGCCAGCCCCGGCGGGCGAACACCTGCCCGAAGTCCTGCAGGGCAGGCTGGATGCCGAACCACTGCGTGGCCGGGTCCCACAAGCCGGCGATCCCCACAGTGGTGTTGACGAAGAAGCGCTGCGTCTCGCGGCTCGCACCGTCCCACCGTCCCTGCACCACGTTGGCGAGGAAATTGCGCGGAAAAATCAGGTTGGCCGAGAAGTCGCTGATGCGATCGCGCACGAAGGACGGAATGATCGCGCGATAGACGACGCCGACCGGCTGCGCAATGCCGATGATGAGAATGTTGTTGAGGCCCCAGAAGCCACGGTTCATCGGCTCCAGCGGATCCGGAAAATTCGGCGGCGGGACGTTCTCCTGATGAAACGCAGCCGCACCGGGTCCGTCGTACTTCGACCAGTCGCGGCGCAGCGTCGGCGGTGCACAGCCGGCCATCATGGCCAGCAGTGCGAGGACGAGTGTTGCGCATGCCGCTTGCGCGACGCTCTCGCGACGCCGGCTCATGCGCCGCGCCAGGCAGGCGCCTGCATCCTCATACCGGGTAACGCAGGATGGCGGCGAGGCTTGCCTGCCAGGAATGTCGGCACGACGCACGCCGAGCACGCGGGCGCCGGCGGTGAAAGCGCGCGCCGGCGATCTCGTCGACGACCCCGTAGCTCCCCGCGCAGGGACCGTCCTTGAGGGCGATGCTGCCGTCGTCGCCGATGGTGCCCGGCACCACTTCGTCTATGTCTACGAGCAGCGTATCGACGGCGCCAAAGGTGGCAGCGCGCGCAGCCTGCGCGATGTCGGTCGTCGTCCGCCCTGCCTTCGCACGGGCATCGAACAGCGTGTGCACGCTCATGAGCTCACTGCGATGCAAGCCATCGAGGATGCCGCGGGCTGCTGCCGCCAGTTCGGCGTCGGTCTGCGTGTCGGAGTTGCCGGCGATGCCTCGCGCCGCGAGGTGCGGATAGCTGTTGACCGATCGGTAGATGCCATCGAGCGGCTCGTTCGCGGCGAGGATCAGCGGCGTCTCGCGTCCGTGAATGAGGCCGCGCAAGGCTTGATCGACCTGGCGTGCATACTGGCGCAAGCGCACCTTCTGCCCCTCCGATCCGTGTATCCGACCCTTCTGCGAGCGGTCGAGCACGGTGGACTTGCCGACCGCGCTGGCCGCATCGGTCGGCATGCCGTCGACCTTCACCGTCGCTGCCGGCAGGTCGCCCGACACCTCCACCACGCGCACCGCGTTCTGAGAGAGCGCGAGCACGTACGCCGCCTGCGGCCAGGTGACGCTGCGCAAGAGCGGCTTCACGTGAAAGCGGTCCGAGGCCTCGACCATTGCCGTGAGCGCGCTGGGCAGCCGGAAGGTCACGAGGTGATCCGGGGTCGCGAAGAGAGCCAGGCTGTGCGCCTGGAAGCGCCAGAATTCGTCGTCCTCGACGAGGTCGTCGATGGCCTCTTCAATTGGCCACAGGTCGCGCTTGTCGGCGTCCGCTGCGCGGAACTGTTCGAGGCCTTCCTTCGCCAGATTCTTGAGCGCAATGCGGTCGGCCTGGGCGTCCTGTGTGATGGGTGTGGTCGGCAGATAAATCGAGAGGCAAACAGGCGCGCGCTGCGCGATCAACTGCTCGATCTCGGAACGGTGAGGAATATCGACGTAAAGCATGAGCGCTCCAGTTAAGCGGCTGTCTTCAGCAGCCTGTCAGATCAGGTGCCCGATTCGACCGCGGTGACCATGCCCTTCAGGCCAGCTGCTCGAACGGATGATGAATTTCTCCAGCTCGACCACGAGGAAGAACACGAAGCCGCCCGCGATCAGCCACGGCCAGACGTAGAGCGGGACCGCCTCGTTGCCGAACAGGTGCCTGCAGCGGCGGCGCGTAGGTGAAGAGAAGCTGCAGAATGATCACCGCGCCGATGCCGAGCGGCAACGTACTTGTTGCCGAGATGCGCCCTGATCGACAGCGAGCTGTCGATCAGGTAGCGGCTGTTCAGCAGGAAGAAGCACTGGCCGATGGTGATCGCGTTGACCGCGACGGTACGCGCGAGCGCGTCCGACGCGCCCTGTCCCTTCATCCAGAAGAACGCCCACAGCGTGAACGCAAGGAGAGTCAGTCCGACGAAGATGACCCGCCAGATGCCGAAGCCGGTGAGGATCGGCCGGTCGACCGCGCGCGGCGGCCGGCTCATCACGTCGAGCTCGTGCGGCTCGAAGCAGATCGCGAGCCCGAGTGCGACGGAGGTCACCATGTTGACCCAGAGGACCTGGGGCGCGGTGATCGGCAGGGTGAAGCCGAGCAAAGATGGCGACCGCGATCACCAGCGCCTGCGCGACGTTGGTCGGCAACAGGAAGAGGATCGCCTTCTCGATGTTGTTGTAGACGGTGCGCCCTTCCTTCACCGCCGCGCCGATCGAGGCGAAGTTGTCGTCGGCGAGGATCATGTCCGGCCGCCTCCTTGGTGACCTCGGTGCCCTTGATGCCCATGGCCACGCCGATGTCGGCCTTCTTGAGCGAGGGCGCGTCGTTCACGCCGTCGCCGGTCATGGCGCACGATCTGCCGGTTCGCCTGCATCGCCTTCACCAGCCGCAGCTTGTGCTCGGGGCTCGTGCGCGCGAAGACGTCGACGTCGCGCACCGCCTCCTGCAGCTGCGGCCTCGTTCATCTCCTCGATCTCGGCGCCGGTGACTGGCGGTCTTGCCGTCGCCGATGCCGAGCATCTTGGCGATCGCCGCGGCGGTGATCTTGTGGTCGCCGGTGATCATCGTCACGCGGATGCCGCCGCCGTGGCACTCCTTCACCGCCTCGATCGCCTCCTTGCGCGGTGGATCGAGCAAGCCCGATCAGCCCGAGCAGCACCAGGTTCTTCGGCAGGTCGGCCGGGCCGAGGCTGCCCGCCTTGACGCCCGGGCTCTCGAGCCACGCCAGCCCGAGCACGCGCTCGCCCTGGCCGGCGAGCTTGTCCGAGGCCTTCTGGAAATGGTCGCGATCGATCGGCGCGGTCGTGCCGTCGGCGAGTCTGCTGCCGGTCGCAGTGCTCGCCAGGATGACTTCCGGCGCGCCCTTGACGAACAGCACCTCCTTGCCGTCGGCGGCCTTGTGCAGCGTCGCCATGAACTTGTGCTCGGACTCGAACGGGATCGCGTCGATGCGCGGATAGGCGGCCTGCTCGGCCTCGCCGCTCCATGCCGAGCTTGGTCGCGAACGGATAGAGCGCGCCCTCGGTCGGATCGCCCTCGACCTTCCACGACGCCCTCCTGCCTGGAACAGCTCGGCGTCGTTGCAGAGCAGCGAGACGCGGCCCAGCAGCTCGAGGACCGGATCTTCGCCGGCCGGCTTGCCGTCCTTGCTTGACCTCGCCCTCGGGCGCATAGCCGTTGCCGGCTGACCTGGTATTCGGCCTCGGCGGTGGCCGCCGGACACGACCATCATCTCCATCAGCGTCAGCGTGCCGGTCTTGTCGGAGCAGATGCGCGACACCGAGCCGAGCGTCTCGACCGCCGGCAGGCGCCGGATGATCGCGTTGCGCTGCGCCATGCGCTGCACGCCGATCGCCAGCGTGATCGTGATGAGCGCCGGCAGACCTTCGGGATCAGCGACACCGCGATGCCGACGACCGCCTGGAACAGCTCGACGAACGTCCATGCCCATGCACCCAGCGGCCGTAGGCGAAGACCAGAACGCCGACGACCCCGACGACGGCGGTGATGGCGTAGCCGAACTTCTTGATCTGGCGCAGGAGCGGCGTCTCGAGCGCGCTGACGCCGGCGAGCAGCTGGTTGATCCTGCCGAGCTCGGTGTCGCTGCCGGTCGCGACGACCACGCCGGTCGCGCGGCCGGAGACGACCATGCGTGCCCGAGAACGCCATGCTGTCGCGGTCGCCGACGGTGGCCTTCTCGGCGACCGGCTCGGTGGACTTGTCCGCCGGGCACCGACTCGCCGGTGAGCGCGGCCTCCTCGGTGCGCAGATTCTTCACGTCGACGAGGCGCAGGTCCGCCGGCACCTTGTCGCCCGATTCGAGCAGCACGACGTCGCCCGGCACCAGGTCCTCGGCCGGGATCATGCGCGTCTTGCCGCCGCGCACCGTGCGCGCCTCGGCGGACAGCATGTTGCGGATCGAGTCGAGCGCCTTCTCGGCCTTGCCTTCCTGGATGAAGCCGAGCAGCGCGTTGAGGACGACCACGCCGAGGATGATCCCCGCGTCGAGCCACAGGCCGAGCATCAGCTTCACGAAGCCGGCGCCGAGCAGGACGTAGACGAGGATGTTGTTGAACTGGCCGAGGAAGCGCACGAACGGTCCGCGCTTCTTGCCTTCCGGCAGGCGGTTCGGCCCGTATTTCTGCAGCCGACTCTGCGCCTCTTGCCCGTCCAGTCCCTTGTCGACGCTGGTGGAAAACCGTCGCAGAACGTCGTCGGTCGGCAACGCGTGCCAAAGCGTATCGTCGCCAGCAGGGGGGGCGTTCACAGCCATGGGGTCACTCCGTTATTTATATGGTCCGCCGTCCTGGCGGACGCTTCAGAACTTCCAGTACAGCGGCACCAGGAAAGCCACCACGACCAGCCACCAGATGCCGATCGGCAGGCCGTATTTCCAGTAGTCACCGAACTTGTAGCCGCCGGGGCCGACCACCATCAGATTGACCGGGGTCGCAACTGGCGTGAGCAGCGCGGCATGCGCGCCCACGGTGACCGCGATGATGAGCGCCATCGGCGAGACACCCAATTCTGCTCCAGTGGCCACCGCGATCGGCAGCATCACCAGGGCGGCGGCGGTGTTGCTCATGACCGAGGTGAGCGCGAAGGTGACGAGGAACAGACCGGCGAGGATGGCGCGCGGACCCAGACCGCCGACCACCAGGATGAGCTGGTCCGCGAGCAGTTCTGCGGCGCCTGTCTTGCGCATGGCGGTGGCGAGCGGGATCATGCCGCCGACCAGGATGCAGGTGTTCCAGTCGATCCCCTTGTACGCCTGCGGCACGGTCAGTACGCGCAGCAGCACCAGCGCGACCGAGCAGATCACCGCCACCAGTGCTGCCGGGAACCAGTTGCCGACGAGCATGACGACGAGCGCGACGAGCACGGCGATCGCCTCCCACGCGCGGTGACTGAGCGGAATCGCCTGGCGGCGCACCACTTCGGGCGAGTCGACCACGATCACCTGCGGATCGGCGAGGTGCTTGTCGAGCGCCTGCCAGGTGCCCTGCAGCAGCAGATGGTCGCCAACCTGAAGCTCGGTCGGTTTGGCGCCCAGATCCTCGCCGCCGCGCTGCACCGCGAGCACCATGAGGTCGCCGTCTCGCGCCGACATGCCGGGAAACACCGTCTGCCCGACCAGCTTGGAGCGGGTCGGGATCACCACTTCGGCAAGACCCGAACCCTTGTTGAACAGCGTCTGCGCAACGCCGCCCACCTCGTCTCCCGAATGCAGGGCGAGATGCTGTTGCGTCGCCAGGCGGCCCAAGGGCTCGCGTTCGCCGCGGAGCAGGATCATGTCGCCCTCGGCGATGGTCGGGCGCGCGATCGGCTTGCCGTCCTCGCCTTCCTGGATCGCGACCAGGCTCAGGCCCGGGTAGCCCTTGAGGTCGACGGCATCACGCGCCTTGCCGACGTAGGGCGACGTCCCGCGCACGCGCAGCGCATGCAGGCCGTCCTCGATGCGGTACTGCTCGATCAGCGTCTGCGCGTGCGCGCTGAAATCGGCAGGCAGCGACGCCCCGTTGCGCTTCGGCAGCAAGAACTTCTTGGTAAGCAGCATGATGATCACGGAGCCGACGAAAATCGGCACGCCCGCGACCGCAAACTCGAAGAAGCCGATCCCGTAGCCTGCCTCCTCCGCCATATTTCTCGCGATCACGTTGAGCGGCGCGCCGAGCAGCGTCAGCATGGTCGAACTGTGCGCCGCGAAGCACAGCGGCAGCAGCAACTGCGAGGTCGGCTCGCCGAGGCGCAGCGCCACGACGATCACCATCGGCAGCAGCGCAGCAACTGTTCCGTTGACGCTGATGGTCGCGGTCGCCAGCGCGGCCAGCAGGCACAGCAGCAGGAATGCGCGCGTCTTGTTGCCGCCGGATTTTTTGACCAGCACCTGGCCGGCCCAGGTCGTGACCCCCGATGCCTCGAGACCCGCGCCGACCACGAAGAGGCCGGCGATCAGGATGACAGTTGGATCGCCGAGTCCGGCGAGAACTTCGCCTCCGGTGAGAATGCCGGTGAAGAACAGCGCTAGCGACACGCCTATGGCGACGATGACTGCCGGTATCTTGTTCCAGATGAAAAGCGCAAGCGCGGCAAGAATCACCAAAAAAACAATCGTGGCGTCACTCACACCAACCTCCCTTCCTTTGCTTCATTCGGCTTTCGGCTTGATTTGTGTTCGGGCGCGAGCGGCGCAGGCCAACGGCGCTGCCTTTATGGCCTGTCGGGACAGTGGCGTCAAGAGCGACGCGCGCGAGGGATGCATGTTTTGCCTTGCCGCCGTGGCCCGTTTTGGAACTCGCTTTCCGGTCTATTGCGGCGCAGCGTCACAATACCTGCCGTTTTCAGAGCGTATGATCATACGTTTTGTGTGCAGGGGAGATCTGTCATGAATGCGGAAACGCGCAGGGCTTACGAGCGCCTGATTGAACGGGTGAAGGGGCTGGCGGCAGCCCGCACCGCAGTGGCGCATCCATGCAGCGAGTTCGCACTCGCCGGCGCCGTCGACGCGGCGCAGATGGGAATCATCTCGCCCATCCTGGTCGGGCCGCGCACCAAGATCCTCGCCACGGCGGAGGCTGCGCGCCTCGACATCACGCCGTACGAGATCGTCGATGCAGAGCACAGCCACGAGGCCGCTGAAAAGGCCGTGTTGCTCGTGCGTGAAGGTCGCGCCGAAATGCTGATGAAGGGGTCACTACACACCGATGAGCTGCTCGGAGCCGTGGTCAGCCGCGAAAAAGGGCTGCGCACGGAACGGCGCTTGAGCCACTGCTTCATTCTCGACGTGCCGAACCACGACCGCATCCTCATCATTACCGACGCCGCGATCAACATCTTTCCAACACTGCAGGACAAGATTGACATCGTGCAGAACGCCATCGATCTCGCGCATGCGCTCGGTGTCGCGCAGCCGAAGGTCGCGATCCTCTCGGCGATGGAAACGGTGAATCCCAAGCTCGAGTCGACGGTGGAAGCCGCCGCGCTGTGCAAGATGGCAGACCGCGGCCAGATCACCGGCGGCGTGCTCGATGGTCCGCTCGCGCTGGACAATGCGATCAGCGCCGAAGCAGCACGCATCAAGGGCATCACCAGCCCCGTCGCAGGCCAGGCCGATATCCTCGTCGTGCCCGATCTCGAAGCCGGCAACATGCTGGCGAAGAGCCTGTCGTTCCTGGCGAACGCCGACTCCGCCGGCATCGTCGTCGGCGCGCGCGTGCCGATCACCCTCACCAGCCGCGCCGATTCGGTGGAAAGCCGGCTCGCCTCGTGCGCAGTGGCGGCCCTCGTCGTGCAGCGGCGGCGCGAACTTGCCGCCAAGGGGGAACTCAAGTGAGCGACGCGATCCTGGTGCTGAACGCCGGGTCGTCCAGCCTCAAGTTCACGGAATTCGTGGTCCGGGCCGACGGCGCGCTCGAAGCAGTTGTAAGCGGAAACCTCGAAGAGCTGTACGGCCGCGCCCGGTTTCGCGCCAAGGATGCAAACGGCAAGGTCGTCGGCGAGCACGCGTGGGAAGAGGATGCGGCGCCGCAGCACACAGGAGCGCTGGAGTTTCTGTTCGAGTGGCTCCTCGCGCAGGCGGGCGACGCGAACCTGATCGCCATCGGCCACCGCGTGGTGCACGGCGGCGATGCTTATGCGGCCCCGGTGCACGTGGACGCGACGGTGCTCGACCGACTTGCCGAGTTCGTGCCTCTCGCACCGCTGCACCAGCCGCACAATCTACTGCCGATCCGCGTCATCGCCGAGCGCCGCCCGAATCTGCCGCAGGTGGCCTGCTTCGACACCGCATTCCACCAGACCGCGCCGCCCGCTGGCACAGGCCTTCGCACTGCCGGCCTCGATCACCGACCGCGGCGTGCGGCGCTACGGCTTCCACGGTCTGTCCTACGAATTCATTGCTTCCGTGCTGCCGCAACACGATCCGCGCGCGGCCGCCGGCAAAACGGTGGTACTGCATCTTGGCAACGGCGCCAGCATGTGCGCGATGCTGGGCGGCAAGAGCGTTGCGAGCACCATGGGATTCACGGCGGTGGATGGCCTGCCGATGGGCACGCGCACGGGCAATCTCGATCCTGGAGTGGTGCTCTATTGCATGCAGGAGCTCAAGATGGACGCGGCCGCGATCGAGTCCCTGCTCTACAAGCAATCCGGGCTGCTCGGGGTTTCCGGCGTCTCCAGCGACATGCGCGAGCTGCTGGAGAGCACCGACCCCAAGGCGAAACTTGCCATCGATCTTTTTGTCTACCGCATCGGCCGGGAGCTGGGTTCACTCGCCGCAGCGCTGGGTGGGCTCGATGCGATCGTGTTCACGGCGGGCATCGGCGAGCACGCGGCGCCGATCCGCGAAGCCGTGTGCGGCCAGGCAGCGTGGCTCGGCGTCGACTTCGACGCTCAGGCGAATGCCGCGCGCGGGGCCCGCACCATCAGCACGCCGTCCAGCCGGACTGCAGCATGGGTCATCCCGACCAACGAGGAATTGATGATTGCGCGGCACACGTGGCAGCTTGCGAAATAAGGCGCACAACGCACACCGTGTGACCTCGACAAATCGCCCCGCTCCGGTGAATCCGTCGCACCGGAGTTATCAACTCAGGCGGACATGACAAGAAAGCACGTTCTCAAATCAGCAGCGCGGAGACATTCCCATGGCAGCCGTCCCGAAGGAAGCAGAAGAATCCCGTAGCAATCCCTGGCGCGACTTCGAGCCGGGCCCGTGGCAGTCGCGCATCAACCTGCGCGACTTCATCCAGCGCAACTACACGCCCTACGAGGGCGACCGCGGCTTCCTGGCAGGGCCCACAGAGCGCACGCGCAAGGTGTGGGAAAAGCTGCTGCCGATGCTCGCCGAGGAGACGAAGAAGGGCGTGCTCGACGTCTCGCAGGAGCCTTCGAGCGTCGTTGCGCACGGCCCCGGCTATATCGACCGCGATCTCGAGTTGATCGTCGGAGTGCAGACGGACGCCCCGCTCAAGCGCGCGATCATGCCGAAGGGCGGCTGGCGGGTGGTGGCGGCGAGCCTGAAGGCGTACGGCTACGAGCCGGACCCCGAGATCGCGAAGATCTACACCAAGTATTGCAAGACCCACAACGACGGCGTCTTCGATGCGTACACCTCGGATATCCGCAAGGCGCGCAGTTCCCACATCCTCACCGGTCTGCCCGACGCCTATGGTCGCGGCCGCATCATCGGCGACTATCGGCGCCTGGCGCTCTACGGCCTCGATCGCCTGATCGAAGCCAAGCAGGCCGAGCGCGCCGAACTCGACGACCGGCACTCGACCGAGGACATCATCCGCCTGCGCGAAGAGCTTGCGGAGCAGCTGAGGTCGCTCAAGCAGATCGGGCAGATGGCGCAAAACTACGGCTACGACGTGTCGCGGCCCGCGGCGAACGGCCGCGAAGCCGTGCAATGGACGTACTTCGCGTATCTTGCGGCGATCAAGGAGCAGAACGGCGCGGCGATGTCGGTCGGCCGCATCTCGTCGTTCCTGGACATCTACCTCGAGCGCGATCTGCGCGACGGCACTCTCACCGAATCGCAGGCACAGGAGCTGATCGACGACCTCGTCATCAAGTTCCGCATCGTCCGCTTCCTGCGCACACCCGACTACAACAATCTTTTCTCCGGCGACCCCACTTGGGTCACTGAATTCATCGGCGGCATGGGCGAGGACGGCCGCACGCTGGTGACGAAGACGAGCTTCCGCGTCCTCAACACGCTCTACAACCTCGGCCCGGCGCCCGAGCCCAACCTCACGGTCGGCTGGTCCCCGCGCCTGCCGGAGGGCTTCAAGCGCTTCGCCGCCAAGTGCTCGATCGACACCAGCTCGATCCAGTACATGTCCGACGACATGATGCGGCCCAAGTACGGCGACGACGCAGCGATCGCGTGCTGCGTCTCGGGCATGCGCGTCGGCAAGCAGATGCAGTTCTTCGGTGCGCGCGTGAACCTGCCGAAGACGCTGCTCTACGCCATCAACGGCGGCCGCGATGAGAAGTCGGGCGAACAGATCGGGCCGATGCTCGCGCCGATCCAGGGCGACGTGCTCGACTACGACGACGTGATGGAGCGCTTCGACACCATGATGGAATGGCTGGCGAAGGTCTACGTGAACGCGCTCAACGTCATCCACTACATGCACGACAAGTACTGCTACGAAGCGGTGCTGATGGCGCTGCACGACCGCGACATCCTGCGCACGCTCGCTTGCGGCATCGCCGGGCTCTCGCATACCGCCGACAGCCTGTCTGCGATCAAGCACGCGAAGGTGAAGCCGATTCGCGACGACAGTGGACTCGTAATCGACTACGAGATCGAAGGCGAGTTTCCGAAGTACGGCAACAACGACGATCGCGCCGACAGCATCGCGCAGATGCTGGTGACGCGCATGATGAACAAGATCCGCAACTTCGCGACTTATCGGGGTGCCACGCACACGCAATCGGTGCTGACCATCACGTCGAACGTCGTCTACGGCAAGCAGACCGGCAATACGCCCGACGGCCGCCGCGCCGGCCAGCCCTTCGCGCCCGGCGCGAATCCCTCGAACGGCGCCGACTCGAGCGGCTGGATGGCGGCGATGCTGTCGGTGGCGAAGCTGCCCTACGACGATGCCGAGGACGGCATCTCGCTCACGCTCTCGATCGTTCCGACTTCGCTTGGCACGGACGAGGAGCGCATCACGCGTGGCGTCGGCGGGCTCGATGCGTACTTCAGCTCGAACGGCTTCCACTCGAACCTGAATGTGCTCAACCGCGACACGCTGAAGGATGCGATGGAAAATCCCGACAAGTATCCGCAGCTCACGGTGCGTGTCTCGGGCTATGCGGTCAACTTCGTCAAGCTCACGAAGGAACAGCAGCTCGACGTGCTCAACCGCACGTTCCACGGCCAGGCATAACAGCGGCAGGCGCGCACCATGGCTGCCCCCCTGGTTGGCAGCCGCTACGGGCTTTGCGTTACCCGTAGCGGCAGCCAGGAAAACAAGACCCACCAGTCGTATCGCGAGGTCTACGAGACCGACGTCGAGGAGCCGCTCGAGGCGACCGACGATCTGGTCGGCTACGTCCATTCGATCGAGGTCGGCAGCACCGTTGACGGTCCGGGTATCCGCTTCGTGCTTTTCCTCACCGGCTGCCTGCTGCGCTGCCAGTTCTGTCACAACCCCGACACCTGGCACAAGATGAACGGGCGGCCGGTGCCGTTGAAGCGCATGGCCAAGGAGATCGCGAAGTACCAGAAGGTGCTCAAGATCTCCAAGGGCGGGCTCACGATCTCGGGCGGCGAGCCGGTGCAGCAGCACGCGTTTACCACCGGGATCTTCCGCGGCGCGAAGGCGCTCGGCATCCACACCTGTCTCGACACCTCGGGCCGGCTCGGCGAGAAGCTCTCGGACGCCGACCTCATGGACATCGATCTGAACCTGCTCGACATCAAGTCGGGTGACGAGGAGACCTACCAGCGGGTCACCGGTCAGCCCTTGCAACCGACCCTCGACTACGCGCGCCGGCTGTCCGATCTCGGCCGCCCGCTGTGGGTGCGCTTCGTCCTCGTGCCCAACCTGACCGACGATTACGACAACGTCGAGCGTGTGGCCGACATCTGTGCGGGACTCAAGACCCTGCAGCGCGTCGAGATCCTGCGCTTCCACCAGATGGGCGCGGACAAGTGGAAGAAGCTCGGCATCGACTATCCGCTCGCAGACACCGAGCCGCCGGCGCCGGAGCTCGCCGAGCGCGTTCGCGGCCAGTTCCGCAGCCGGGGGCTGACGGTGTTCTAGTCGAGCAGGCAAAGCGCCACTCTGCACATCGATAAGAAACAAGGAGGAGTCTCATGGCGATCAGCGTTTTCGATATCTACAAGGTCGGCGTCGGACCGTCGAGTTCGCACACCTTCGGGCCGATGGTGGCCGCGCAGCGGTTCCTGAAGGAACTCGCAGCAGAGAACCTGTTCGACAGGACGGCGCGCGCGCAGATCGAGCTCTACGCATCGATGTCGCTGACCGGCAAGGGCCACTTCACCGATCTCGCGTCGATGCTCGGCCTCGAAGGCAACGAGCCCGCCACGCTCGACAGCGCCCAGATCCCCGCCAAGCAGCAGCGGATCGAGACCGAGAAGACGCTCAATCTCGGCGGCAGGAAGATGGTGCCGTTCGACCCCGAGCAGGACATCAAGTGGTACGGCGACAAGAGCTTTCCCACACACCCGAACGGGATCGCGTTCGTCGCACTGGATCAGAACGGGCAGGAGCTGAAGCGCGCGCTGTACTTCTCCATCGGCGGCGGCTTCGTGATCTGCGAGAACGAGTCGCTCAACCCGAAGGATTCGGTCGGGGACAAGAAGAAGCCGTTTCCCGTACGCGACCGGCGCGCAGCTCGCCGATCTCTGCAAGAAGGAGGGCAAGTCGATCGCGGAGATCGTGTTCCAGAACGAGCACACCTGGCGGACGACGCCCGAGATCAAGAATGGGCTCCTGGAGATCGCGGCAGTGATGGAGAAATCCATCGAGATCGGTCTCGAGACCGAGGGCGAGATTCCCGGGCTCGGCCTTAAACGGCACGCGAAGGAAATCTGGGACAAGGTAAAGGCGGTGCCGTGGGGCGCCCAGCTCTTCGAGCTGCAGGACCACGTCAATGCCTACGCGCTGGCGGTGATGGAGGTGAACGCGACATTGGGCCAGGTGGTCACGGCGCCGACCATGGGCGCCTCCGGCATCGTTCCGGCCGTGCTGCAGGCGTACAAGAAATTCGGTGAGGATGTGACCGACGACAAGATCTGCGACTTCCTGCTCACCTCCGCCGGCTGCGCGATTCCGGTCAAGATCAACGCGTCGTTCTCGGGTGCGGAAGTCGGCTGCCAGGGCGAAGTCGGGATCCGCCAGCCTGATGGCCGCCACCGGTCTCTGCCAGGTGCTCGGCGGCACGGTGGATCAGGTGCTCAACGCGGGTGCGATGGCGCTCGAACACAATCTCGGCCTCACCTGTGATCCGGTCGCCGGCCTCGTGCAGGTGCCCTGTATCAAGCGCAACGCGCTCGCCGCGAACAAGGCGGTCAACGCCGTGCGGCTCACGATGCTGCGGGGCGAGGAACCGGCGCGGCCCACCTTCGACCAGGTGGTGGAAGTGCTCTACCTCACCGGCAAGGACATGTCGGACAAGTACAAGGAGACCTCGCAGGGCGGACTCGCCGTCGTCTGGGTCGACTGTTGATGGAAACTTCCAGAGGATGTGACGGATGAACACAATTGCAACAGACGGGGCGCCGAAGGCAATCGGGCCCTACTGCCAGGCGATCAAACACGGCGGCATGGTGTACTGCTCCGGCCAGATCCCGCTCGACCCGCAGAGCATGCAGGTGGTGCCGGGGGAGATCGAGGCGCAGACCGAGCAGGTGCTGAAAAACATCGCCGCCGTGCTGAAGGCGGCAGGCAGCGATTTTTCGCAGGTGGTGAAGACCACCGTCTTCCTTCAGGACCTCGAACACTTCACCAAGATGAATGGCGTGTACGAGCGCGCGTTCGCCGGTCATGCGCCTGCCCGCTCGACGGTGCAGGTGGCACGGCTGCCGCGCGACGTGCTGGTCGAGATCGAGTGCATCGCGATCGCAGGCTGAACCGGGGGAACACCATGGCTTCCGACCTTTCAGTCACCCTGAATGACGTCCAGGCAGCACGCAGCGCGATTCGCGAGTACGTTACCTTGTCACCGTGCAACCTGTCGCCACGGCTATCCGAGCGCGCCGACTGCAAGTTCCACGTGAAGATGGAGAACCTGCAGCGCTCGGGTGCCTACAAAGACCGCGGCGCGATGAACGCAGTGCTCGCCCTGGACGATTCCGAGAGAAAAGCCGGCGTGATCGCCGCTTCTGCCGGCAACCACGCGCAGGGGCTCGCCTTCGCCGCACAGGCGAACGGCATCCACGCCACCATCGTGATGCCGGAGACCGCCCCCATCGCAAAGCGCAAGGGCACCGAGAAGTTCGGCGCCGAAGTCATCCTGCATGGCAATGGCTACGACGACGCCTTTGGCCGCGCCACCGAACTGCAGAGGGAGAAGGGGTACGCCTTCGTCCACGCCTTCGACGATCCGCGTGTGATCGCCGGACAGGGCACGGTCGCGCTCGAGCTCCTCGAGCAGAACCCGTATCTTGAAGTGTTCGTGGTACCCATCGGCGGCGGTGGTCTCGCGGCCGGCATGGCGGTGGCGCTGAAGGCGGTCAATCCCAAGGTTCGCATCGTCGGCGTGCAGGCGGAAGGCATCGCGAGCATGAAGGCGAGCGTCGAAGCCGGCAAGATCGTCACCGTCAAGGGCACGACCATTGCCGACGGCATCGCGGTCGCCACGCCCGGCAGCTACACCTTTCCGATCATCCAGAAGTACCTTGACGAGATCGTCACCGTCAGTGAAGAGGAGATCGCCGACGGCATCCTTGTGCTGCTCGAATCGGAGAAGACGGTGGTGGAGGGTTCCGGTGCGACGGCTGTGGCCGCGTGCCTGCACGGCAAGGTCTCCGGTATCGCCGGCAAGCAGGTCTGCTGCGTGCTGACCGGCGGCAACATCGACACGACTTTCCTCGCGAACGTGCTGCAACGCGGGCTGGCGAAGGAAGGCAGGCTCGCGAAGCTCATCGTCGTCGTCCCCGACCGCCCCGGCAGCATCGCCGAGCTGGCCATCATTGCCGCCGAGCAGCAGGCCAACATCCTCGACATTCACCACGGCCGCACCTTCACTTCCGCCCGCTACCGCGAAACCGAGATCGAACTCATGGTCGAGACGCGCGGAGCGGACGCGGTCGCGGCCATGCTGCAGGCAATCGCCGCCAAGGGCTACACGGCGCGATCATTTGCGTTCGAATAGCGCGCAAGTCACGACGCTTTTCTTGTTGTTCACCCAAACCTAGGAGAAACAAACCCATGTCCACTCTGGTTGCCATCGTCTACCCCTCCGAGCAGAAAGCGGAGGAAGTGCGCCTGCTCGTCTTCGACCTCGCCAAGCGCTATCTCATCAAGTTCAGCGATGTCGTCATCGCGACCCGCGACGACAAGGGACGGGTCAAGCTGAATCAGCTCTTCAACACCACGGTATCGGGCGCTGCCGGCGGCAGCTTCTGGGGCCTCCTGATCGGCCTCATCTTCATGAATCCGTTGCTGGGCGTGGTGGCGGGCGCGGCAGGTGGCGCGATCTCCGGAGCGCTTACCGACGTCGGCATCAACGACAACTTCATGAAGAATCTGGGAAGCTCCCTCAAGCCCGGCGATGCTGCGCTGTTCGTTCTGGTGCAGGACATGACCGCCGACAAGGTGCTGGCCGAGATCAAGCCGCATGGCGGCACGATCCTCCACACCTCGCTCGACGAAACCCAGGAGAAGGTGCTGCGCGACGCGCTCGCATCAGCCTCCGCGGCCGAACCGCAGTCCTGATCTGCGAATAGCCTCTGACCGCGCCCCGCGCGATCAGAGGCGCTACGTTCCCTACGTCTTCCTGGCCGCCGCCAGCCGCGGCCGGTTCACCCCCAGCACTTCCTTCACCGCCTTGATCACCCCGATGTCTTTCATTCCGGAATCCTGTGCACTGAGTGTTCCATTTGATGTCGCGGTCTCTGCGAGGGCCGCGCCTCGAGTTCCCGCAAATGCGCCTTGAGGTTTTCGGCCGACTTCCTGAAACCCTCGACTTCGTGCTCGCTCATGGGAATTTCGAGGAGATCTTCCGCGCCGGTGCGACCCACCACCGCAGGCAGGCTCAGCGCCATTCCGTTGACGCCATACTGGCCGGTGAGTGGCAGTGAGACGGGCATGACCGTGCGCTGATCGCGAATGATGGTGACCACGATCGACAGAAGCGCCATGCCGATCGCGTAGTAGGTGGACTGCTTGCGCTTGATGATCTCGTACCCGGCATCGCGGGTCTGCTCGAAGATCCGCTGCATCTGCGCCTGATCCAGCTTCTTGCCCT
The DNA here is from genome assembly GCA_963719715.1 of uncultured beta proteobacterium. Classification (GTDB taxonomy): domain Bacteria; phylum Pseudomonadota; class Gammaproteobacteria; order Burkholderiales; family JAEUMW01; genus JAEUMW01. The sequence goes on along the minus strand of CAVRDD010000018.1, from coordinate 34,414 downwards.
CGGGTGCATGGAACTCGGCGAGCGGTATGCCGCCGATGTTGGCGTGGCTCCAGACCGGCACCGCGCTGTCGCCGTGCTCGGCGACGATCCAGGCGTGCACGCTGCGCGGATCGACGTCGAAGTGATCACCGATATTGAAGCGGAAGCGGGCAGTGTCCAGCGTCGTGCCCGAGCCGATGACATGACCGAAAGGCAGACCGGCGATATCCGCCGAAATGTAGGTCAGGATATCGACCGGGTTGGTGGCGATCACGATGATCGCCTCGGGGCAGACCGCGACCACGCGCGGGACGATGTCGCGGAAGACGCCGGCATTCTTCTGCAGCAGATCGAGGCGCGTCTCCCCCGGCCGCTGGTTCGCGCCGGCGCAGATCACGACAACAGTGCTGCCCGCCAGCAGTTCGTAGCCGCCGGCGCGGATTCGCATCGGCCGCACGAAGGGAACCCCGTGCTGCAGGTCCATCGCCTCACCCTGGGCACGGCCTTCGTCCTTGTCGATGAGGACGAGATCGCTCGCCAGGCCGGATTGCATGAGGGAATAGGCGAAAGAGGCTCCGACCATGCCGGTGCCAATGAGCCCTACCTTGCCTTTGCCGCGTTCGACGAGCATGTAGCCAATCTCCAAGATGTATTCCGACCCGGGCGTCTGCACGGTCCGCCTGCGCCATCAGGGCGTGGCTTCCCACTGCAGGCCCGCCGGCGGGCGGGTCGACCAGACGGGCCCCGCACGCGCACTGCTGTAGCCGATGTCGTAGAGGGCTTTCATCCTTACCGGATCAAAAACCTCTTCTGCAGTCAGTTGGACGTTGTCGGGAATGGTCGTCCAGTGAAATCCCGCCTGCTCCCGGTTCGCGCCGGCGTAGATGCGCCACAGATTGCCAACCGACGCGGACTTCCCGGCCGACTCCAGGGTGCGCAGCGCGATGCCTCGCAACGATCTTGGTGTCACCATGGGGACCGCACCGAGCTGGCCGTTGTGGACGACGAAAATGTCTTCCCTGCCGTCCCCGCGACCGCCGCGGTCGCGCACGGCGGACGGACCGAACAGGCCCCCGTTCATGAACATGCGCGCGCCGACGCCGCCGTCGACGTGCATCTCGTCATAGCGCTGCCCGCCTGCCTCGACCTCGAAAAAAACCGGGGGAAAAGCGATCGGGATCGACGCCGAAGCGAGCATGACCTGGCGAAACAGGGTGAGCGCCTCGGGGCGACCGCTCGTGGCGATCAGGCCCATGTTCCAGATGATGAAAGCCTGGGAGTCGAGGTCCACCGTTCCGATGTAGAGCCGTCGCCCTCGATTGTGGGCGTCGGCGATCTGGCGCAGAAACGCCGCGTCCACATGCTGGGCGATCAGCGCCGCCAGCGGCTCCGTATTGGCGAGCGATTCCCCCACCAGCAAGCGCGTCACCAGCGTGCCCAGGACAAAAATGTCGCGTGTCCGCGTCGTCGTGTAGAACTGGCGGAGCGAGTCGTCATGGGCTGGACCGAGAAAGGCGAACGGGGCCATCAGGGCACCGGTCGACACGCCGGTGACGATCTTGAAGACGGGCCGGGTTCCCGTGCTCGTCCACCCATTCAGGAAGCCGGCGCCGAAGGCACCGTTGGAGCCGCCGCCCGACAGCGCGAGATGGGAGTAGTGAATCAGCCCATCCGCTGCGCGCGGAAAATCCTCGGGCGATTCGTGCTCGAACGATTTCTGCAGATCGCGCTCCATCGCCGGATCGACCCGGCCCGCGGGGGCGCGTATGTCGGGCATGTCCGGAATCACCGCCTGCGCCGTGAGATCGGGCGGGACGGCATTGCGCGGGAGCGTTCCGCAGGCCGACAGGCAGACTACAAGCGCGAGCAACGCGGCCCGAACAAGCGGCGCGACAAGCCACGATCCGGATCTGCGTCCCGCTCCTGCGCCATCCCACGGACACTCGCGCGCGGTGGTCCGGCTCACGCAACGAAGATCAGTCATGCCACTGGGAGATGGATCGAGTAAAGGCTCCGCCCACGGATATAAGCAAACACGCAAAGTGCGCCGAGCATGTCGCCGATCAATGCGCCGGTCAACCCATTTCGGATTGCCATTTGTTGCGCCGAACCGAAGAGCACGACCCGCTGTCGGCTGTCGGTGAGTCCGTAATCGGGAACAAAGCGGCGTTTCGGACTTCGAATTTAGACGCGCCAGCACGATGGGCCTCTTCGCTCTGGATGCTTGAAGATCGTTCGTCGCGGCGAGATCATGCGCTTTCGATCGCATCTTTCATCCACGGAAACCGGAACACACATGTCGCATCGATCAGCTTTCACCTGCACCCTGCCAGCGCTCGCTCTCGTGCTCACAGCAGGCTGCGCCACCACGCAGATGGCTGCGGAGTGGATGAACAAGGATTTCGCCGGGCGCTCGCTCAAGGGCGAGCGGGTGTTCGTCGCCTGCCAGGCACCCGACCCCACGGTGCAGCGTCTGTGCGAGGACGAGATGGCGAACGGACTCAACGCCCGCGGCGCGATCGCCGTGCGCCCATCCGCGAGCGTCGCGCCGTCGGCCGAGACGCCGCCCGCCACACCGAACCAACCTGCGGCGTACCTTGCCGCGGCACAGGCCGCAGGCGCTCCGGTGGTCCTTAGCATGACCGTGCAACCCGACTCCTCCGTGGTGAATCCGGGACCGACCATCGGCATCGGTGTCGGCGGTGGCAGCTTCGGCGGCGGCGGCTGGGGCCGCGGTGGCAGCTTCGGCGGAGTCGGCACTTCAGTGGGCATGCCCGTGGGGCCAGCCACCGTGCAGCAGGGCTTCGCCGCGAGCACGAGCCTCGTGGAAACCGCCAGCGGCCAGATGGTCTGGTCCGGCCGTGCTGTCGCCCCCCCTTCGGATGCATTCATCCGCCAACTCATCGACCTCAACCGCGTGACCTTCGAGTCGATGCAGAAGGCAGGGCTCTTCTAGGGAACGCCCAACTCATAAGGGCGCGCGCAACCCGCCCGCGTACAATGCGCCGGACGCGAGCCGCGCACCATTGCGCCGCCTGCCCGTCGATGAGAAGACCCATTCCATGCCGCGAGGAGCACGATGAATCTCTGCACCGCCCGCCTGGTCGCGAGCCTGTCGGCGATTTGCCTGCTGGCCGCCTGCAGCGCCGTGTCGTCCGCCCCTGAGCGCCCCGAGTTGAACGGCACGGCGTGGATACTGTCGGCGCTTCCCGGCCAGTCCCTCGTCGCCGGCAGCACACCGACCGTGCGCTTCGAAGGCGGGCGCGCCTCCGGCAGCGATGGCTGCAACCGTCACAGCGCACCCTATACCGCGACCGGCACCACGTTCGAAGTCAGCCCCAAAGGCATGTCGACGCAGATGGCCTGCCCGCCCGAGGTCATGCAGCAGGCCAGTGCGTTCACCCGCGCGCTCACGCAGGCGCGCAGCTATCGCGTCAGTGCCGGCAAGCTGGAGTTGCTGTCGGCCGACGGTGCCGTGCTCGCGTCATTCACGGCGCAGTCACAGTCGCTCGCCGGAACGTCGTGGAACGTCACCGGCTTCAACAACGGCAAACAGGCCGTGGTGAGCGTGCTCACCGGCAGCAGCCTGACGCTGGCGTTCACGGGCGAGGGCAAGGTCGCCGGCTCGGCCGGCTGCAACCGCTACACAGCCACCTACGCATCAGATGGACAGAAGCTCACCATCGGCCCGACTGCCACCACGCGCATGATGTGCGCGAAACCCGAAGTCATGGAGCAGGAACGGCAGTTCCTGAAGGCGCTGGAGACGGTAGCCACCGCACGCTTCGAAAGCGACCGTCTGGAACTGCGCACCGCAGAGGGAGCGCTCGCGATGACGCTGGCGAAGGCGTCGCGAAGTGCTACCGAATAGACCAGCACAAGAGCGCTGTACACATCGGGTAGACAGGGACGTTGTGCGTCCGCGTTAGCGCAATGCGTCGTACAAGCTCGAACTCGAAATTCCACAGCGCCGGTTACACAACTCCAACCGCAATGAGCGCGCGTGCAAGTCCCGTTCTAAGACTCGCCACGGTTCGGCTACAGACGTTGATAGGCAGATCACCACTTGTGGAAAGGAACGAACGAACTTCGCGCATCTTCGTGGCTCGGCTGGAAACGAAAAAAACCCAAATCAGACCATGAAAGATTGCCGTGTAGGTTATGTGCCCATTAATCCGATGGCGTACGGGCGGCTTCAGAAATTCATCGGCGCGGCCGGGTCCGCAGGTTGAGATCAATGGGCAGCCATACTCTAGAGGTCTTCCTGGATCTTCTTGGAACAGCATCCGGCGCAGCACCGGCTCGTGCGGACCAAGGTCGACCTGCTCGAATGACCGCTGGTGCGCCACACCCATGCGCCATAGCAAGGAAAGCTGGAACAGTTTGAACTTCGCGTATTGGCAATCCTTAGCCACGACCATTTGACCAGGCTCGGCAGTGGACCAGTCGGGCAGTTTTCGCAGTACCTTCGCAGCGTAAGTCTCATAACGCGAGAACTGCGTCTCACAGTTCTGGCACAACATGTATTCGCGTAGACCCTTCTGGATCATGTCCTCGCAAGAGCCTGGTTGCGCTTTGATGGCTGCGGCGCGATGTTTACTGTCGTAAAGTCGTTGGTATAGAAACTCAGGGACAATATGGGAATTGCGAAGCTCAGCAGGCTTCATGCACAAGCGGCAGTTGCTAACCTCAGGCAAGGTTCAGTTCTCTCGCGTCAGCGCCCAGGTCGGAATTTCGGCCTGCTTTGACCGAATGGTTGCCTTCAGGCATGCAAGAGGGCTTCTCGTGACATTCTTCCGAGAGTAATGGTAGCCGACCCATCTCCAACTGAATGATTGCGCGGTGTTGGCCTAGCAGCGAACTAACAGCGATAGTCAACGCGACCATGGCTACCATGTACTCTATGTCATCCCTCAAGGAGCATGCGATGAAATTGATGGGCCCCCTGTTTTTGCTTCTCACCGCGTTCCTTCTTGCCGCGTGCGCCTCGACGACGATCCGCTCGGCGTGGTTCGACACGAGTTACACGGGCGGCCCGATGAAGCGCATTGTCGTGGTCGGTGTCGGCGGACAGGTTGCCGACCGGCGCGTGTTCGAAGACAGTTTTGCGGCGCAGTTGCGCGCGGCCGGTGTCGAGGGTATCCCCGGCTACACGGTCGCGCCCGACGAGACGCGGATGGACGATGCGGCCTTCGCCGGCGCGGTCGAGCACACCGGCGCCGACGGCCTGCTGGTCGTGCGCCTGCTCAACGTCGACACGCGCACGCAGGTCTCCACGGCGATGGTGCCCGGCCCCTCCGTGTGGGGTCCGTACCGGGGGGGCTTCTACGGCCCGATGTGGTTTCCGGCAACGCAGGTCAATCAGTTCGACGTCGCGCGTATCGAGAGCAGCCTCTACGACACGAAGACGCAGCGGCTGATCTGGTCGGCAACAACCGACACGATCAATCCTTCGGCCGTGGCGCAGGAAACCCCCCGCTTCGCCGCCGTCATCATCGGTCAGTTGCGAGCGCGCGGGTTGATCGCAGGCCCGAAGTAACACGCCCCGCAAGCGCCGTGCGGCGGCACCCTTCTCTGGCGTCCCCCGGGCGCGGATTGACGGCTGATTTCACTGCTTCGCGGCTGCCGCCGAAACCATCTTGCGGAGATTCCGGTGCCAGATCCGGCTGACAGCGGCTCACCCACGCGCGCGTGGCTGCGGTCACGGCCCGTGCTCATCGCCGCCGGCCTCGCCGGCTTGCTGCTGCTGATCACCCTGGTCTGGTGGATCGGCTACCGCCTCACGCACTCCATCACCGACGATGCCTTCATCGAGTCCGACATGATCGAGCTCGCGCCGCGTGTCGAAGGGCAGATCGCCGAGATGCTGGTGGAGGACAGTCAGCCCATCATCCGCGGCCAGTTGCTCGCGCGCATCGATCCGCTGCCTTACCAGCGCAAGGTGGCCCAGGCGCAGGCCGCGCTGAAGGTCGCGGAGGCCGACCACGCGACCGCGATTGCGGCGCTGCAGCGGCTCGAAGCGCAGGTGCCGCAGCAGATCGCCGCCGCCGAGCACCAGTTCGGGGTCGCGCAGAACGAGGGCAAGTCGGCGGCGCACATTCTCGTCCAGTCGCGCGCGACCTTCGAGCACGACGTGAAGCTCGCAGAGCAGGGACTGACTGCGTCGAAGGCTAATCTCGACTTCGCACGGGTGACCGCCGAGCGCTGGAACGCCCTGGTCGAGGACCGGGCGGTGGCGCCGGAAGAACGCGATGCGAAACAGACTTCGCTCGCGACGGCGACGGCACAGCACGCCCAGGCCGGCACTCGTCTGGCGCAGGCGAAGAGCGATCTTGCCCGCGTGAGGTCCGCCGAGGCGCTCGCCCTGGCGGCGGAGCAGCGTGGAAGCGAGGCCCAGGCGCAGCTCGCGATCGCGCGCCAGGGGCCGCTCGAGATCGCCGAGGCGAGTCGCAAGGTGGACGCCGCGGCCGGGCGCATCGAAGCCGCGCTCGCCGAGCTCGCGCTGCAGGAAACGCAGCTCGGCTATACCGATGTCGTGGCGCCCTTCGACGGCGTCGTCGCCAAGCGCTTCAAGTTCCGCGGTGACTTCGGCACGCCCGGCGTGCCCATTTTCAGCCTGTACGACACCGAGAACCTGTACGTGACCGCGCACCTGGAAGAGACGAAGCTCGCCGGCGTGGGCGCGGGTCACCCGGTCGAGGTATCCGTGGACGCGTTCTCGAAACCGTTCGACGGCCATGTGCTGTGGGTCGGCAAAGCCACCGGCGCGCAATTCGCGCTCATCCCGCGAAATCTCTCGACGGGTGAATTCACGAAGGTGATCCAGCGCGTGCCGGTGCGGGTGGCGATCGAGCGCGACGAGCGCTGGCCGAAGCTGCAACCGGGTCTTTCCGCCACCGTCGCGATCTCGCACAGTGCGCCGGCGGCCGCGAGCGACGCGGCATCCGCCGCACCTGCCCGCACGGACAGCGCACCGGCAAAGTGACGCGTCGGCCACGATGAGCAATGCATCTTCCGCCGCGCCCGCGGCTGCCATCGCAGCCGGTGACGAGATCGTGTGGCTCGGCTTCGCCCGCAAGTGGTGGGTCCTGGCGGTCGTGACCCCGAGTGTCGTGCTGGCCGAGGTCTCCTTCGCCGCTCTCCTTTTTCCAGCACGATCATCCAGCAGGCCCTCGACACCGATGTCTACGGTTACCAGTGGGCAACCGGTCCATACGTGGTGCTGCTCATCATCGGCGCACTGCTGAGCGTGCGCCTTGCGGCGAGCTACGGTTCGCAACGCACTTTCCTGGCGGGTGCGGCACTAGCCGGAGCCGGCTGTGTCGTCGCCGCCTTCGCCGGGTCGCTGCCCGCAATCGTCGTGGCGCGCCTGCTCATGAGCGCGAAGGGCCTGGTGCTCTCGGTAGGACTCTCACAGATGTGGCTCGCCTTCCCGCGCCGCAAGGGACTCGCCATGAGTGTCTTCAATGCGGCCACCTACGGCGGCGCGTTCATCGGCGCCGCGGTGGGCGGCTTCCTCGAGTTCCAGACGTCCTGGCGCACCATCTACGGCTTCACCGGTGCGGGTTTCCTCCTGCTCGCCATCGCCGGCCATCGCGCCCTCATCCACGACCGGCCGGCGCAGCCCGTGCCGCTCAGCTTGAACGTGCTGGAAACCTCGCTGCTCGCGGTCTCGCTCGCGGTTGCCGTGTTCCTCGTTCTGCGCGGCCAATACTTCGGCTGGTTCGACTCCAACCTTGTCGCCTTCTCCATCGTCGGGGGCGCCCTCACGTTCGCCGGCTTCCTCTGGGTAACACTGACTTCGAGCGATCCGCTCGTGAATCTGCGACTCGCCGGGTTTCGCACGCTGGCGCTCACGCTGCCCGTCATCGCAATCTTCGGCGGTGCGGTGTACGGGCAGTTGGACGCGCTGCCGAGCTATCTTCAGCTGCGCGGCTATCCGAGCATGGTCGAGGGATGGATTCTCTTCTTCCCGGGTGTGGCGATCCTCGCCTCCTGCCTCGCCAGCGGGTTCCTCTACGGCCGCGAGACCACTGTTGTCGCGCTTTGGACGGGGCTTGCGGTCAACCTCGCGGGCGCACTGTGGTTTCTCCAGGCGGATCTCTACACCGCCAAAACCACCATCACCGCGATGCTGTGCGTCTGGGCTGCCGGCGCGGGCCTGGTATTTCCCACCGCCTTGCGTCTCACCCTGGCGGGACAGAATGCGTCGGCGGTGCGACAGCTCGCGGGCGTGAAGGTGGCGCTGCGCTTCTCGGTGACTGTGCTGTTGTCGTTTGCCGTGTTGATCGTCGTCCAGCGCGGCACCGACATCGGTCAGGACCTGCTGCGGCAGACGGTGAACCGGAACAACCCCGCCTACGCGCAGGTGTTGGAGCGGGTGCAGCAGCACATCGCGTCGCGCGGGAGCGCGCCTGCCATCGCAGCGGAACAGGCCGCCAGCGTCGTTGGCGGCTGGGTCGCCTACAACGCGCAGGACACCGGCCAGCGTGCCGGGCGCAGACTCCTGCTGTTCGCCACGATGCTCGCGCTGCTCATCGCATTGTTCATCCCCCTGCGGCCGGAGACGACTCTTCTCACCGACGACGCGCGCGATTTCACCTGGGGCTGGAGCGACCGCGCGCCACGCTCCGCCACGCAGTCCGGGCAGGCCACATGACGAGGGCCGTCGCGATTCTGCTGTGCGCTGCGCTGCTGGCAGGCTGTTCCTTCGCGCCGAAGTACGAGCGCCCGCCGGCCGACCCGCCGGCCACGTGGCGAACGCCGGATGCCCCGAGCGGGTCGCTTGCCGGGCTCGCGTGGTGGGATATCTTCCAGGACGAAGCGCTGCAGGCGCTCATCCAGATCGCTCTCGTCGAGAACAAGGATCTCGCGATCGCAGCGGCACGCATCGAGCAGGCACGTGCAGAGGCCGGTGTGGTCAACGCCGCGCTCTTTCCGCAGATCGGGGCCGGCAGTTCAGCGGCGCGTGAGAGATACTCGGAGCGAACCTATCCGAAGCTACCCGAGCCGTTCACCAACAACGACTTCACCCTCAGCGCGGGCGCGGCCTTCGAGGTCGATCTATGGGGGCGCCTGCGCAACGCGTCGGCCGCCGCACGGGCGAACCTGCTCGCCACCGAGGACGCACAGCGCACCGTTTACATCACGCTCGTGAGCGACGTGGCCGCGACCTACTTCCAGTTGCGCGCCTTCGATCAGGATCTCGAAGTCGCAATCCGCACCCGCGACACCCGCGCCGAATCGCTGCGCATCGTGCAGAGCCGTTACGACCGCGGCATAGCAGCCGAGCTCGACCTGGCCCAGGCGCAGCGCCAGTACGAGGTAGCGGTCGCCACCATCCCGCTCATCGAGCAGAGAATCGCACAGACCGAGAACGCGCTGTCGATACTGCTCGGCCGCAATCCCGGTGCGATCGCGCGCGGCATCGCGCTGGCGCAGCAACCGCTGCCGCCCCAGGTGCCGGCGGGTCTGCCGTCCTCGCTGCTTGAACAGCGCCCCGACCTGCAGGCGGCCGAGCAACGCATCGTCCAAGCCAACGCGCAGATCGGCGAGGCGCGCGCGCTGTATTTTCCGCGCATCACACTGACCGGCGACTTCGGCTACGCGAGCAAGTCGCTGTCCGATCTCTTCACCGGGCCAGCGCGCATCTGGCAGGGTGCCGCCGGTTTCACAGTGCCGATCTTCGATGCCGGACGCATCGATTCGACGGTCGATCTCGCGCAGGCGAAGCAGCGCGAAGCGATCCTGCGCTACCAGCAGTCGGTGCAGCAGGCGTTCCGCGAGGTCGACGACGCGCTCGTCGCCTATCGCAAGACGCGCGCATCGCGCGACTCGCAGGTACGCGTGGTGGACGCGGCACAACGCGCCTTCAAGTCCGCCGACAAGCGCTATCTTCACGGCGTATCGAGCTATCTCGAAGTGCTCGACGCGCAGCGCGAGCTGTTCAATGCCGAACTTTCGCTCACGAGCACGCAGTTGGCCGAGCTCGTCGCCATCGTCCAGCTTTACCGCGCGCTCGGCGGCGGCTGGTCGCAGGAACAGGTGGACCCTACACCGGTCACCGCAGCGGCCGGCGACGCGGCACAGACAACACCATAACTGCACAGGAGAATCGCATGACCGGCCACGACACCGACCTTCCCCACAAACCCGCAAGCACAGAGGTTCCGATCCACGACCTGCTCGCCACACGCTGGAGCCCGCGCGCATTCGACGCGACGCGCGCCGTGACACGCGAGCAGATCAGTGCCTTGATCGAGGCCGCGCGCTGGGCGCCGTCGTGCTTTGGGAACGAGCCCTGGCGCTTCCTGGTCTGGGATCGCGCCACCGACGATGCGGGATGGCAGCGCGCGTTCGACTGCCTGTCTGCCGGGAATCAGATCTGGGTCAAGAACGTGCCGCTGCTCTTCGCTGCTGTCGCAGATCCTGCGTTCGATCACAACGGCAAGCCAAATCGCTGGGCACAGTACGACACCGGCGCCGCCGCCGAGAACCTCGTGTTGCAGGCTGTAGCACTTGGTCTTGCCGCGCACCAAATGGGGGGCTTCGACGCGGAGAGGCTGCACGCGGAGTTCGGCATCCCCGCAGGAGTGCACGCCGATGGCGATGATTGCGATCGGCTACCAGGCCGCGCCCGACGTGCTGGCGGACGAACAGCGTGCCAAGGAACTGGGACCGCGCACCCGCAAGCCCGCGGCCTCGCGGTTCTTCGCGGGCAAGTGGGGAACACCCATCGCTTGAAGTTGTGCGAGTCGCCGCCCGCCGACTTTCCGATGTCATTCAAAACAACAGGCTGCCTGCCGCATCGGTGATTCACGTCGTGCCGCCACGACACGACTCGCCCGCAGGGCGCCGTCGATTGGGCGTCGCTCGCGCAGGGGCTGGCATAGACAGGGACGTCAGCGTGGCTCGCAAAGCCAGCGACCGAGAATCTCCAGCAGCCGCCGTGGCGATCCGTAGTTGAAACGCCATTCACACTCCTTCAGGAAGAGCAGGAGGTGGTGCAGTGGTACGCCGTTGTATTTGCGCAGGTTGCGCCTGAGCTGACTCTGAAAGTTCTGCGCGCATCCGATCGACGCGCGCGGCTGCGAAACTCTGCCACGCCTTCGCTGCGGCTGCCGGCGCCCGCCCAAGTCGAGCAGCGCTGACAATTCGAACGTTTCGACGTGAACGATCGCCTCTGCGTTCGCGCTCATACGCAGGCTGGCGAGCGCGCTTTCTGCCTGTGCGCTCCGAAGCAGCGCGGTGTAGACCTTGCCGCCACGCACGAACACGCCGAGCACGAGAAGACGTCGCTGCCCGTCTGAAGTCGCGCCGCCGTTCTGCCTGTCGCCGCCAGAAGACTCGGAGCCAGGCGACGGGCACTGCAACGCGAAGGGACTGACACGCTCGAGGCGGTTCGCGATCAGTTCGCGCAGGCGGTGATAGAAGTGGGTGGCGGTGTTGCGGTTGACCCCGACAAGCTCTGCTGCCGTGCGCGCCGGCGTGCCCGCAACGAAATGTTCGAGCAGTCGCTCCCGTTGTTGAACGCTCAGACGCGATCGTTTCAGGTTCATGGGGTCGGGCCGGTAGACCCGCACGGCGCGCCAGATCTATGCCAGCCGCCTGCACCGTGGTGGCACCGGCACGGATGTCGCGCACATCCGTGCCTGGCCGAATGGATCGCCTAGTCACGCTCGGCCCGATCGCACCGTTCCGAGTGCGCACCCACATCAAAACCAGGAGTGAAATCATGAGAACTCGATTCGCGGTACGCGCGTGTTTGCCGTCGGCGCTCGCCGCCTATTTTCTGCTGAACGCTCCGGGGTTTGCTCAGACCACAGTCGCCCGTGATCCGGGCGTGCGGCCTGGCCCGGCCGCCGCCGGCGGACCGTTACCTTTTCTGTCCGGGCGCTACATCGACTATTTCAATGCGGGCCGAGCCGACTTCATCGAGGTGGAGATCCCATCAGATGGTCTTGGACCGACCATGAATCTCGACAGCTGCGGCGGATGTCATTCCCAGCCAGCTATCGGCGGCACCAGCCCCGGCGTGAACCCACAGATGGCGTTCGCCGCGAAGATGGGCAACGCGGTTCCGTCGTTCCTTTCCAGCAATGGCCCGATCCGTGAGGCGAGGTTCATACGGAACTCCAACGGCACCGCAGACGGAGGTGTGCATTCCCTCTTTACGATTGGTGGCTGTTCCCAGGAAAACTTTCAGGCTGCCGTGACCAATAAGAACGTGAGCTTCCGGATTCCCACGCCGCTGTTCGGGACAGGCTTCATCGAGGTGATTCCCGACAGCGCGATTCTCGCCAACCTGGCCGCAAACACCACCCAGAAAAGATCGTTCGGAATCGGCGGGCGTGTGAATCGGGTCCGCGTCGGCACGATCACCGGCCAGCCGAACGTGAACGGGAATGACGGCACGATTTCCCGCTTTGGGTGGAAGGCCCAGAACCAGTCCCTGCTGCTTTTCGCCGGTGAAGCGTACAACGTGGAAATGGGCATCAGCAACGAGCTCTTCTCCTCCGAGCGCACCCGGTCCGGCTGCCAGGAAAGCGCATCCCTTCCAAAACCAAATGACGTGACGAACCCGGACGCGGCAACTGCCGTCGAGGCGTTCAGCGCAATCGAAAAGTTCACGTTCTTCATGCGCCTCCTGGCACCACCGACGCCTTCTTCAAACACCCCGGGTGGCGCGCAGTCGATCACGAACGGGCGCAGCGTGTTTGCCAGCACCGGTTGCGCACTTTGTCACACGCCGACCTTGAATACCGGAAACTCGACCGTTGCTGCGTTGAGCAACAAAGCGGTGAATCTCTACTCCGACCTGCTGACCCACAACATGGGGCCTGGACTCGCCGACGGCGTCACCCAAGGGCAGGCGGGGCCGCAGGAGTTTCGCACCGCACCGCTGTGGGGACTGGGCCAACGCATCTTCTTCCTGCACGACGGGCGCACGAAGGATCTGCTGGAAGCGATCCAGGCGCATGCAAGCGGCGGCGGCAATGCATCCGAAGCGAACTCAGTGATCGCGAGGTTCACCCAGCTTTCGCCGACACAGAAGCAGGACATGTTGAATTTCCTGCGCTCGCTTTAGCCCGACAGACAGATTTTGCGAGGGCCCCTGCACGGGCCCTCGCGAAGCTCCGGATAGCGATTACCTAAATCGAATCCACTGATCGATGAAGATCGTTCCCGGGCCGTCGAGTCCGTTGGTGAGGTTGCTGATCCCTCTCGCCGGATCGTAGCCTTTGGGCAGTGAGTTGCAGGTCGTGGGTCTTCCGCAATTGCTGTCGACTCGGCCGAGAGTTGTTTTCGTGATGCAAACATGACCTGCGACCAGCCACGTTCCCTGCGGGGTCGGAGGTGTCGTGGGCAGGAATGTAGAGTTCGGTGTCTGCTCGAGTTTCCCGCAGTAAACCCCTTCGATCACAGACTGCGCTGCCGGGGAGGGCAGCGCCTTGGTCAGCTTGAAGAAACCGTCCGAGAATTTCCCATCGTCTCCCAGGCAATGAGATTGCTCGACATACACCGAGCCAAAAAGGTTTGTGTCGCCGGCACCGACTGCCTTCAAGGTCGGACCCTTGCAGCGCCCCTGTGGCGGCAGTTCGACCCTGCTCGTGACCTGTAGAGTCCCCTGAAAATGAACCGGCTCCCGACCATCGTGCGCCCATCCGCCGCTGGCGGCGAGCGCAAGCGAGACTGCGGCCAAGGCTTTCTTCATCGTTACGTCATTGGTTTTCTCCATGATTTCCTCCTCCTCCGGAAGAAACAGCACGGGAACATTCCCCTGTCCTGACTGCGGGTGTTGCTCTCCAACCATAGGACACGGATTCGCGGAAAGCAAAGCACAATGCAGCCTGCATCGCCGTGGCGATCAGGCATCGTGCTTTGCCAAAGGAGGGTGAGAGGGGAGCGGCGGGCCGTCAATCCACGGCGATGCCGTGGTCGATGAGCCAGTTCCGATCGAGTTCCCACTTGACGGACTTGACGTCGGGCTGAGCAAGCACTATCCGGCGTGCCTCCTCCTGCACGCCGGCGAGCGCCTTCTCGGCTGCGACGAATTCGGGGTCTCGCGTGTCCCGCGGTTTCAGCTTGGGATCGATCGCGCGGATCATCCGAAAGACCGGAACCTGCGGCGACCGCGGCGTGGTCATCGTCGCCACACCGTTCTCCAGTCGCAGCACGCGAAACTGATAGGGATATTCGCGCAGTGCTGGAGTGCCGCTTCGCGCAATTGCCTGGTTGAGTGCCTCGACCTGCGGATCGCTCCGCGTCCAGTAGAGGAGAGCAGCAAGAGCGGCTGCGAGAACGAGGATGGCTGTGGTGCGTCGTGTCATGGCGGAGACCCTACCATCGGGATGGGCGTGTGCTCAAGAGAAGATCTCCACGACGACGATGCTGCGCGCCTCGGTGGGGATGGCGGCCTCTCTCCCACAGGAAACGCCCGAGGGCACCGGCAAGCACGTGAATCGCGACGAAGCCCGTGCGCATGACGAGCGCGAAGGTGAGGAGTGCTGTGCGCGTCTGGAATCGCTGGCGGCGATGCGCGAGAATGAACGCAGCAGGCGGGAAGGCCGAATCTCTCACCCCCTTTCCTGCGCCACGCCTCAGGACAGAAACCACGCCCAGGTTCAAGGAACTGTCACCGGGGATAGCGTAACGGCCTTCGAGAGCCGCTATCCAGCACCAGAGGAGAATGCCATGCAAGCGCTTGTTTACCTCGGACCCGGCAACAAGGCCGTCGAGGATCGTCCGAAGCCTGAGCTTCGCGCGGCCGGCGACGCGATCGTGAAGATCACCAGAACGACGATCTGCGGCACCGATCTGCACATCCTGAAGGGTGACGTGCCCTCTTGTGTGCCGGGGCGGATCCTCGGACATGAAGGCGTCGGTGTGATCGACTCTGTCGGAGCAGGGGTCACCGCCTTCCAGCCGGGAGATCCCGTACTCATTTCGTGCATCTCATCCTGCGGAAAATGCGAGTACTGCCGGCGCGGCATGTACTCTCACTGCCTCACCGGGGGCTGGATACTCGGCAACGAGATCGATGGAACGCAGGCGGAGTACGTCCGCATCCCCCACGCCGACACCAGTCTCTATCCGATCCCGAAGGGCGCGGACGAGGAGGCTCTGGTCATGCTGAGCGACATCCTTCCCACCGGCTTCGAATGCGGCGTACTCAACGGCAAGGTGTCGCCCGGCTCGACGGTCGCGATCGTCGGCGCTGGTCCGATTGGCCTTGCCGCGCTGCTCACCGCACAGTTCTACTCACCCGCCCAGGTCATCATGATCGATCTCGACGACAACCGGCTGGAGGTCTCGCGGCGCTTTGGCGCGACGCAGACCATCAACAGCGCAGACGGCAAGGCGGTCGAGCAGGTCAAGGCGCTCACCGATGGTCGGGGAGTGGATACAGCGATCGAGGCGGTGGGCGTGCCCGCCACCTTCCTGCTCTGCGAGGACCTGGTCGCCCCCGGCGGCACTATTGCCAATGTCGGCGTGCACGGCACCAAGGTCGACCTCCATCTGGAGAGCCTCTGGGCTCACAACATCACGATCACGACGCGGCTGGTCGATACGGTCAGCACGCCGATGCTGCTGAAGACCGTGCTGTCGAAAAAGATCGACCCCAAGGTCCTGATCACTCACCGGTTCAAGCTCGCTCAAATCCTGGACGCGTACGAAACCTTCGGTCATGCAGCAAGCACACGAGCCTTGAAGGTGATCATCGAGGCGTAAGACTGCGACCGTTGTCGGCTGCAGGGATATCGCCCCGGACGAGCATCTGAACCGCGTTTTCGTCAGGCGCCTCGCCTGATTTTCAGCGCTGCGACCGGCTCTGCGCCACGCGGGTGCGGAGCCACTTCTCGGTGCCTACGGCCGCATAGGCGGCGAGCCCCACACCCACGATGTGCAGCCACGCTTCAGCAGCGATCGGCGCCGTGTGAAACAGGCGGTTCATGAACGGTGCGTAGGTGAAGAGCGAGTTGCGCCGCGAACATCGCCGCCGCGCCCCCACAGCACCCACGGGTTGGAGAAGAAGCCGACGCGAGAACATCGAGCGCGTGAGCGACCGGCAGTTGAGCAGATAGAAGATCTCCACCATGACGATCACGTTGACGACGATGGTGCGCGCCTCGGCGAGCGTGGCGCCGCGCGCCTGCTCCCACAGGAAGAGCCCGAAGGCGCCGGCGAGCATGATGAGCGTGACGAAGCCCGTGCGCATGAAGAGCGCAAAGGTGAGAATCGGCTGCCCCGGGTCGCGCGGCGGGCGCTGCATCAGGTCGCGCTCCTTCGGCTCGAACACCAGCATCAGGCCGAGCAGGAGCGCGCGTGCTCATGTTGATCCAGAGCATCTGCACCGGCAGCACGGGCAGCGCGACGCCGACGACGATGGCGGCGAGGATGATGAGCCCCTCGCCGCCGTTGGTCGGCAGCGTCCAGACGATGAACTTGGTCAGGTTGTCGAAGACGTTGCGCCCTTCCTCCACCGCCGCTTCGATCGAGGCGAAATTGTCGTCGGTGAGAATCATGTCGGCGGCGCCTTTGGCCACGTCGGTGCCGGTGATGCCCATGGCGACGCCGATGTCGGCCTGCTTGAGCGCGGGCGCGTCGTTCACACCGTCGCCGGTCATGGCCACGATATGGCCGCGCGCCTGCAGCGCGCGCACCAGCCGCAGCTTCTGCTCGGGCGCAACACGGGCGAAGACGGCCGCGCTCTCGACCACGTCGGACAGCTCGTCGTCGCCCAGTTTGTCCAGGTCGCGTCCGCTCACCGCGAAACGACCCGCCGCGCCTTCGAGGCCGATGGTGCGGGCAATGGCCGCCGCGGTGAGGAGATGATCGCCGGTGATCATCTTCACCTGATGCCGGCGGCGCGGCAGTGGCGCACGGCGTCGATCGGCTTCCGGCCGCGGCGGATCGATCATGCCCTTGCAGCCCGAGGAAAGTGAGTCCCGTCTGCGACATGCCGATGCTCGACCTGCCGTTGTTCGCGCGGCGCCAGGCGGCGGGCGAAGGCGAGCACGCGCAGGCCGCGCGCGGCAATCTCCTCGGCAGCGCGGGACACGGCGGCGTGGTCGAGTGCGACGGCTTCGCCGCGATCGTCGAGTGCTGTCGTGCAACGGTCGAGCAGACGTTCGACGGCCCCTTTCTTGTAGATGATGTGCCCGGCTTTGCCGCCGCCGTGCAACGTGGCCATGAACTGGTGCTCGGACTCGAACGGGATCACATCGAGCCGCGGCAGCAGCTTGTTGATCTCGGCGTGCGCGAGGCCGGCCTTTTCCGCCACGACGATGAGCGCCGCCTCGGTTGGATCGCCCTGCACGGCCCAGCGTTCCTCCTCGCGAACGAGCTGCGAATCGTTGCAGAGCAGGCCGGCGAGCAGGCACTCGGTAAGCGCGGTGCCGAGGCGCAGGATCGACCGGCTGGCCGTCGGCCGCGAGGATTTCGCCGCGCGGTTCATAGCCGCTGCCGGTGACCTGGTAGAGCGTTCCGCCGGCATAGATGGCCTGCACGGTCATCTGGTTTTCGGTGAGTGTGCCGGTCTTGTCGGAGCAGATGACGGTGGTGCTGCCGAGCGTTTCGACGGCGGGCAGCTTGCGAATGATGGCGCGGCGTCTCGCCATGCGCGAGACGCCGATGGCGAGCGTGATGGTGACCGCCGCGGGCAGACCCTCGGGGATCGCGCCCACGGCCAGCGCCACCGCGGCCATGAACATCTCGACCGCGCTTTTCCCCGCGCCAGACGCCGAGCGCGAAGGTAGCCGCCGGCCAGCGCCGAGAATGGCCCAGAGCAAGAGCCGGCTGAAGTGCGCGATCTTGCGCGTGAGCGGCGTGGAGAGATCGGTCGCCTCGGAGATCAGCCTGGCGATGCGCCCGATCTCGGTCTGGTCGCCCGTGGCCCAGACGACGCCCTCGGCCTGGCCGTAGGTCACGAGCGTGCCGGCGAAGGCAAGGTTGCGTCGGTCGGCGAGAATCGGTGTCGAGCGCGAGCACGTCGCCGTGCTTTTCGCACCGGCACCGACTCGCCGGTGAGCGCCGACTCATCGACCTGCAGGCTGCGCACCTCGAAGAGCCGCAGATCCGCGGGCACCTTGTCGCCGGACTCCAGCAGCACCACGTCGCCCGGGCACCAGTTCCTCGGACGGCACGCGCTGCTTGCGACCGTCGCGCCGCACCGTGGCTTCGGTGACGACCATCTGGGCGAGCGCGTTGATCGCCTTCTCGGCGCGCGCTTCCTGGACGTAGCCGACGACGGCGTTGAGGAAGACGACGCCGAAGATGACCGAGGCATCGACCCACTCGCCGAGCACGGCGGTGACGACGCTCGCGGCGAGCAGGATGTAGAGCAGCGGCTGGTGGAACTGGAGCAGGAAGCGCATCCACTCGCTGCGCCCTTTCTTGAACGTGAGCCGGTTCGCGCCGAACTTCTTCTGACGGCTGCTCACCTCCGCCGCTGCAAGTCCGGCCCGCAGATCGGTTGCGAGCAACTCGCCGACTTTCTCCACCGGCAACTCATGCCAGGCGTTGCCAGCGTCGGGAAGATGACGTAGTTCGCGACTCATGGGACAGAACATCAATAGCGCAGCGTCCTTCGAGCGACGCGCTGGTGGCCGTGCGCAGTCAACCGCTTGCTATGGCGCCGTTGTCGTCGAAGAGTTCCGTGATCTCTCCCCAGCGCGCAGCGGGGTCGGCGCTGATGCCGGCGATCGTGTGGCCGAACGCCAGCCACATCGCCTCTGTCGTCAGTTCGTAGGCGTGACCCCAGAAGTAGAACACTCCGCCCGCCCTCGCCTTTTCGTAGCGCGCCTGAAAGTCGTCGGCAAGGAAATGACAGGTCGGGTGGAAGGCCATCGGGTCGCACGGCGGAAAGCAGTGATCAGCATTGCCATCGGTCCGCGCGTAGACGTGTCCGGCGTCGCGCACCGCCGCCATCACGGTCGAATCATAGGTACCGAAGGGATAGGCAAAACCAAACACGGCTTGACCGAAGAACTGCTGCAGACGCTCGCGACCCTCGGCGAGCTCGCGCCACATCTCTTGGGTCGACAGCCGTTCGAGGTAGGGATGCGTCAGGCTGTGATTGGCGATGGTGAATCCAGCGTATACCTCTCGCATCTCATCCCAGCCGAGCCGCACCACCTCGGTGTCCCGGTAGCGGAAACTCGGCGTGCGCTGCACCTCGTGCAGGCCCGCGTTCAGATTGAAGGTCGCCTTCGCGCCGTGACGTCGCAGAACGTCGGCGAGACGGACGTCGGCCGTCACGCCGTCGTCCCAGCACTGCACGACGGTGAGAATGCCCGTCGCCATCATCTATCGCTGTTCTTCAGTCCGAAAACGCGACCGTGAGGCCAGGCAGCGCAATGCCGCGGATCGCGGATTGCCAGGTCTCGCCGACGCGGACCGTCCGCGCGGTGGTGAGGGTGCCTGTGGTCACCAGTTCGCCGGCCTGTAGTGGCTCGGCGCCAGGCTGCGTGGCGAGCGTGGTGACCAGATGAACAATCGCCGCGAGCGGGCTGCCCAGGGCATTCGACCCCTTGCCCACTTCCACCTCGCGACCGTCGCACGACAACGTGACCGTGAAGTCCTCCAGCGCGGCAACGAGGTCGTCCCCGAGCGCCGCCACCGGCTGCGGCGGACCAACCAGGAGCGTTGCGTGCAACGCCCAGTCGGCGACCGTGTCCGGCGCCTCGAACTTCCAACCTGGGAAGTGCGACTGCACGATCTCGAATCCGTGTGCGACCCAGTCGATGGCGCTCAGCACATTCTGCGGACTTGCCCCGAGCGCGGGTGCGCTGTGGAAATGCAGAACGATCTCCGGCTCGATCTTCGGCTCGACGAATCGCGCGAGTCGACAGCTCGCCCCGGTATCGTGCAAGCGCACGACGGTAGTGTCGTAGACGTGCGCCCAGATCGGCTCTCGAACGCCGTACCTGGCCCACATGGCAGGGTTGGTGAAGCCTATCTTCCGACCGACCAACCGCGCACCCTTTGCCACCCGCTCGCGGTGAATCAGGTCCGCCACCGCATACGCAGCCTCGAGATCGAAACCAGGCACACGCGCCGTGAACGGCTCGACGTGTCGTGCCCCATCTTGCGCGGCTTTCATTTCCTGCGCGATGGCGTGCAGGTCGGGTGTTGTCGGCATGTTTCCTCCGGTGCGCGAGTTGGATCGAACTTCACGGCTTGGGGTAGAGCACCATCTGCGTGCAGCGGAAGAGCGCGATGGTCCTGCCCGATTCCCGGTGTGTGACGACTGCATCCCACACCTGGGTCGTCCTTCCCAGATGTGCCGGCCTGGCGACGCAATCGAGGGTGCCCTCCCGAGTCGTCCCCAGATGATTCGACTTGAGCTCGATGGTCGTGAAACCGGTGGCGCCCTCCGGCAGGTTGATGTAGCAGCCGATGCCCGCGGCGGTGTCGGCGAGCGTGACCACGCTCCCGGCATGCAGAAACCCATTCGGCGCATGCAGCGCAGGCTTCACGGTCAACTCTGCCTTCACCTCCGACGCGCTCGCATGTGTGAGGACGAGCCCGAGGTGACCCGGCAGATTCTCTGCAGCCAGTTTGTTGAATGCGTCCGGTGTAAGCATGTGGATTCCGAGTCTTGTTGCGGCCCGCCGTCTCCGGCGACTCCGAGTGCCGGGCTCTGCAAGTCGTCAGTGCGGCTCGCTCACGAGCAATGGTTGATCTCCACCGTGACGTGTGCGATCTCTTCATGAATCTTCAAGGCGGAGCGCACGCGCTCGGGTGTGACCGATGCGTCGTGCGTGACGATGGCGATCGCAACCGAGTACGCGCCCTTGCCGACCCGCCACACATGCAGGTCTGCCAGACGTGCATGACCCGCCGAGAACGTGTCCTCTACCACTTCCCTGATCTCGGCCACCACACCGTGATCCATCTCCCGGTCGAGCAGCACTTTGCCGGTCTCTGCCATCAGACCGAGTGCCCAGACCACGATGAGTCCGGCGCCAACGATCCCCATGAGCGGATCCAGCCAGACCCAACCGTACAGCCAGCCCCCGATCAGCGCGATCACCGCAAGTATCGATGTTGCTGCATCGGCAATCACGTGAATGTAGGCAGAACGCAGATTCAGATCTTCATGATGGTGGTGACCGTGATGATGATGGCCTCCCCCATGGTCATGGTGATCGTGATGGGCATGGCCGAGAATGAGCGCGCACACGGCATTGACGATCAGGCCGACGATGGCCACCAAAATGGCCTCCCGATACTGAATCGCTTTCGGCTCAAGCATGCGCTCGACAGAAGTCGTCGCCATCAGCGCGGCAACGCACAAGAGCAGGATTGCGCTCGTGTAGCCGGCCAGCACTTCGATCTTCCAGGTGCCGAAGGCGAACCGTGAATCGCGCGCGTAGCGCCGCGCCGCCGCATAGGCAAACGCGCTCAAACCAAGCGCCAATGCGTGGGAGCTCATGTGCCAGCCGTCTGCCAGCAGTGCCATCGAATTGAACCACCAGCCGCCCAGTATCTCGATGACCATCATGGCGAGCGTGATCCACATCACCGCCTTCGCGCCCCGCTCCGCGACGCGGTTGCCGGAATCGAAGACGTGATCGTGCTGCCATTTCGAAAGATCGTGGGTGTGCATGCCGGAAATCCCTCTCTGAAATTGGGGCAGGCTTGGTCGAATTAGGGATTTTACCGCTGTGCGCGAACTCTCCGTGGAAGCGGCGAACGCAGGTCCCTGCGCCTCTGGACACCTTTCTCTTGTCGAGCTGGCGAGGGCTGCGGAATTCGCTGCTACATGTGGCTCGTGTACCGCGGCTGATGCTGAAAGTCTTCGGACAATCCGTCGACGTACACGATGGGTATGCGGGACAGTTCCTCCTCGGATACATCTTCGAGACACCCGAGGTTCACGCCGTACATTTCGCCGAGTGGAGTCTCGGTGCCGTGACCGAACGCGCGAATACCGCAATGCCTGCAGAAGAAATGCTCGTTCTTCCGCGTCTTGAAGAGATACTTCGTAAGATCACCCTCGCCGCTCAGCAGGCGAAAGCCCTCGGGCCCGGCGATCGCGGGCCAGAACCGCGTTCGTCGGCAGATCGAGCAATTGCAGCGGAAAGACGGCTGAGTCAGATCGAGGTCCGCCTCGAAGCGTACCGCCCCGCAGTGACATGAGCCGTGGTAGGTCTTGATCATTGCATCTCCATCGACGTGCAGTGTGCGTGCGGTGCTGGACCACATCCGAACCAACCGATCCGCAGCGGCGCGCTCCAGACGACAACGAGGCCTTCACGCAACATAGGTGGATACCTCGACAAGATTCTCGTCCGGATCGCGAAAGTAGACAGACGTGATCGGGCCGAGCGCGCCGGTTCTTGGAACCGGCCCGTCTTCAATGGCCACACCGCACCGACGCAAGTGTTCAACGATCGCCGCCACAGGCGAAGAAACGATGAAGCACAGGTCGGCTGAACCGGGCGTGGGATGCCGTGCATGCGGAGAGATCGGCGCGTCCGCGGGGTGAAGATTGATCTTGGATTGCCCGAAGGAAATCGCTTTTCGCCCGGCCCCGAAGGTGACCGCCGACATGCCCAACACCTTCTCGTAGAACGAGATCGTCGCGTCGACATTTCGCACCGTCAAAACGAAGTGATCGAGTCGGTCGACTTGCACTGTCTTACCTCCCGACGCCCTCGGCTCCCGAGGCGTGTTGCCGTAGACGACTATCGTTTGACCGCCAGGAGCAGCACACCCACGGCGACCAGACCGATGCCCGACCACTCGCGCAAGGTGGGGCGTTCGCCGAGGAAAGCAAACGCAAACACGGCAACCAGGACGAGACTCAACTTGTCGACCGGCGCCACCTTCGAGGCGTCGCCGAGTTGCAGCGCGCGGAAGTAGCACACCCACGAGGCGCCCGTGGCCAGCGCCGACAGCCCCAGGAACAGCCAGGTGTTCCGCGGCAGCGCGAGCGGGTCCGTCCACTTGCCCGTGAACCACACAAAAGCCGTCAGCACAATCGCGATGATGAATGTGCGCACGAGTGTCGCGAGATCGGAATCGACGCCCTGGACGCCCACTTTGGCGAAAACTGCGGTAAGCGCAGCGAACACCGCCGACAGTGCCGCCCAGAAGAACCAGTTAGTCGATGTCGTCATGCGCCGCAAAGTCCATGGTCGATGGTGAGCAGCCGTCTCGCGGAAGCGCGTTCGGGCGAAGGATCATGCGACAGGCTCGCGCACCTGAAAGACATTCCCCTCCGGATCCATCGCGTTGCACACCACGAAACCGGGTCCCTGCCAGTTCTCGCAAAATACCTCGCCGCCGAGCCCCGCCGCGAGTTCTCGCACCCGCGACAGACTGGGCACAGTGAAGAAGAACTTGAGCGCGGTGTTCTCCCGCCTCTCGGGTGGCGACGTGATAGCGATGTCTCGCGCGATGTGCTCCGGAATCGCGTGCACGAGGAGTTGTATGTCCGGTGACTGGAGGACGATCAACTCCGCAGATTCGTGAAGCCTGCGAAAGCCTGCGACGGACTCGTAGAACCGCGCGAGACGCAGCATGTCCCTGGCGTAGAGGAAGAGCCCTGCGCGAGCTGGACCGGACATGGGCTCATCCACCCTCACCCCCCGCGTGCAGCGTCAGTGCCGCGCGAACGAAGCTATTGGCGGGAGCCGGGATACCCAACTCGTCGCTCGCGCGCGCGACGGTGCCGCTCAGCCATTCCAGTTCGAGCGGATTGCCGCGCCGCAGATCGCCCAGCATCGATGCCACCAGTTCCCGCGGCAGCGTATCCATGAACGCGAGCTGGCGCTCCGCGCTGTCCTCGGGCAAGGCAACGCCGCGTGCCCGACCAAGCGCGGCCGCCTCGGCCATCACCTGCAGCAGCAGGGCACGCGTCAGCGGGTTCTCGCGGATCGGGCCGATGGGGCAACGGGTGAGCGCCGTGCTGCCGCTCAGGCCCACCAGGAACACGAACTTCTCCCAGATCGCGCGCTCGATGTTGTCGCTCAGGTGAGCGTCGGCGCCGGCGGCGACGCAGGCGGTGAGAAAGGCCTCAGTGCGCGCGCTGCGCGTTGCGTCGAGCTCGCCAAACACGAGCCGCTGCAGCGTGCCGTTGTGGCGGATGACGCCAGGTGACTCGATCACGGCGGAGATCTGCGCCAGGCCGCCGATCACGCGCTCGCGGCCGAAGCGGTTCGAGAGCAGCGACACCGCCTCGACGCCGTTCTGCAATGACATGACGGCGCTGTGCTCGCGCATGACGGGGGCGGCCGCCTCGATCGCGGCCGCCGTGCCCCACAGCTTGACCGCGATGATGACCAGGTCGCAGGGGCCCAGTGCCTTCGGGTCGTCGGTGGCTTCCACCGGCTGCACGTGGACCGCGCCGAGCGCGCTCTCGACGCGCAAGCCGTTCGCGCGCAACGCTGCAAGATGCGCCCCGCGGGCGACGAACGCGACCTCCGTCCCCGCCGCCGCAAGCCGGCCGCCGAAATAGCCGCCGACACCACCGCTGCCGATGATGCAGATTCTCATGTCCTGTTTCCTCCTTGGCGGGGGTACCCCCCTCTGTTACCCTCCTGCGGCGCTGAGCCCTTGAGGCCCGCGTCACCAGCTTCCCGGGATGAGTTGCGCATCGCCCGGAAGCCACGCCCCTTCGTGTCAAACGCGGCTCCGGAAGGGTTCTTCAACAGCCCGCCCAAGATGACAGCCTGTCTTTCCGATCGCAAGGACTAACTCATGTCAGACTCCGAACGCCTGAGCCTGCAAGCGCCCACCGAATGGAACCGCCGCAACTTCGTGGTCACCGTTCTCGGCGCCGGCTTCGCGCTCGCCGTGCAGCCCATCGTGGCGCAAACAACGATCGTCACCGACACCGTGGGCATCGAGTCGGGCGAGGTACGGATTCCGGTGGCGGGCGGCACGATGCCGGCATACCGTGCGATGCCCGCGACGGACGGTCCATTTCCCACCGTGCTGGTGATCCACGAGATCTTCGGCGTGCACGAGCACATTCGCGATATCTGCCGCCGGCTCGCGAAGCTTGGTTACTTCGCCGTCGCGCCCGAGCTTTTCGCGCGCCAGGGCGATGTGTCGAAGATGAGCGACGTGAGCGAGATCTTCGCCAAGGTGGTGAACAACGTCCCCGACTCGCAAGTGCTGAGCGACCTCGACGCGACCGTGGCGTGGGCCGGCGAGACGGGAGACGCAAACACGCAGAAACTCGCGATCACCGGATTCTGCTGGGGCGGGCGCATCACTTGGCTGTACGCCGCGCACAATCCCTACGTGAAGGCGGCGGTGGCGTGGTACGGACGGCTGACGGGGCATCCGACGCCGATGACGCCGCAGCACCCAATCGACGTGGCGCCGTCGCTCACGGTGCCGGTGCTGGGACTCTACGGCGGCCGCGACGAGGGCATCCCCCTCGATCAGGTCGACCTGATGCGCGTCGCGATCTCACGCGGCGGCAATCAATCGCGAATCGTCATCTATGCGGATGCGCCGCATGCCTTCAACGCGGACTACCGCCCCAGCTACCGCAAGGCCGCGGCCCAGGACGGCTGGCGCCGCATGATCGAGTGGTTCCACGCCAACGGCGTGGAGTAAAAGCGGGCACCGTCCAACCGCGTCAGCGCTGCACGCCGTCGAAGAATTCGCGCATCAGGAACGTCTCCAGCCCGGCGGTGTCCTTGGCGCGTGCGGAAAGCGTGAGATCGCGGCCGAGGCGCCTCGATTCCCAGAGGAAATCCTCTTGCTCGTATTCGCGGATGATGCCGATGATCCGGCGTACCACTGCGATGCGGATGTCGCTGTTGTTGCCTCGGCGCACCTCGATGGTCTGCGAGGTGTTGCGGCGGATGTTGGGATTCCAGCCAAAGAACAAGAACTCCGCGTCGTCGTAGCCCAGGCGCTTGATCTGGAAGACGCCGCCGCCGCGCGTGGGGTCGCTGCCGAAAGTCGGCGTGCGATCAGTGCCAAGATTGGCGGCGACGATGCGCTTGCTGCGCGCCGAGTCGTCTTCGGCCAGAGCCTGCTGTTCGGAGGCGCTCGACGGCGCTGGCGGCGGCGCGGACTCATTGCGTTCGCGACGGCGCGCCTCCAGCATCGATGAAAAATCGCCCTCCGGCGGCGTCTGCCTCGGTGCCGGCGTAACGACCGGTGGAGCGGGCGTGGGTACCGGCGTCTTTGCACTCGGCTTGTTCAAGGCCAGTACCGGCGGTGCGGGGGCGGGGCGCGGCGGCGCCTTTGGCGGGCGCGCCTGCGGTGCGGGCTTCGGTGCGGGCGGCGGCGGGGTCGGCCGTGCCTGCGGCGCTGGTGAGGGTTTCGGGATGGCCGCCGGTGCCGGGGGTGGCGCTGGTGGCGGAGTCGGCTTCGGCGCTAGCCGCACCATCAGTGAGCCACCCGACCTGCCGCGGTCCGGTCCTTCGGCGGACGGAAACAGGATCTCCGGCTTCCAGAGCCACAGCAGGAACAGCACGGCGATATGCACGAGCACCGACAGCGCGATCGCCATCCAAATGGTGGGGATCGCGACGACATCGTGTCGCCGGGAATCGGTAAACCGATCGCGCATCGTCAGACAATCACGCCGTGTGGTCGGGCAGAAACGGTACTACACCTCGGACCCCGCAGCGCCGGGGCGGGTTCAGACGCAAGGACGGCTGGGACCGGCAGTCACGGGAGGGGCTCGTAGCGAATCTCGACCACCTCGATCTGCTCCATCCCCGCAGGGGTGCGCAGGTTGACGACGTCGCCCTCGCGCGCCTTGAGCAGCGCCCGCGCGATCGGGGAGACCCAGGATACGCGTCCGTGCGATGTGTCGATCTCGTCCATGCCGACGATGCTCACCGTGCGTTCGCACCCTGCCGCGTCGGCGATGGTGACAGTCGCGCCGAAGAACACCTGCGCGTGCTGCTGACCCTCGTTGTCGACCACCTCGACGGTCTCCAGCCGCTTCATCAAATAGCGGATGCGTCGATCGATCTCGCGCAGCCGCCGCTTGCCGTAGATGTAGTCCCCGTTCTCCGAGCGGTCACCATTGGATGCCGCCCACGCCACGGTGCGCGTGACCTCGGGTCGCTCCACCTCAACCAACTGCTTCAGCTCCGACTTGAGGCGAAGATAACCCGCCGGCGTCATGTAGTTCTTCGCCGCTGCCGGCGGCGCCGCGGTGTCGGCTGCGGACCGCACCGTCCGACCGGGGCGCTGTGCGGACATCGTCACCGCAAACCCGAAACCGGGGTGCGCTTCCACAGCATGCGCAGCAGCCAGCCGATTGCGACTGCGGCAAACAGGTGCTTCAGCGTGTGGCCGCTGACGATGTGGCCGGTCAGGTCGAAGATCTGCCGGTCGAAATGCTCCCCCACCTTGGCGATGCCGTAGAACAGAACCGCGACGACGAAATCCGCCCCGCGCGTGTAGCGGGCCGGAAACAGCACCAGGGTGAGCAGGATGATGAGCATGGAACCGAATTGCACCGCGCCGTAGGGATTCAGGTTCTCGACGCTGTGCACCGCGCTCCAGCGCCAGTACCACACACTCCAGAGGCCGACGGCGACCAGCGGTGCCAGAAGCCGACGCCCCGCCTGCGGGCTCACGCGCTCGCTCAGCACCGCGGCGACGATGCCCATGAAGCCGATGGTCATCGGCAGGCGGTCCCAGACGAGCCGAACGCTGTCGGGCGCGAGATGGTAAAAACCCGAGCCGCAGCAGGTCAGCGCAGTACCGAGAAACGCCACACCCCACGCCCAGCGTTCCGAGGAATCGAGAAACGCGTCCCGACCTGGGGCCCGCCCGCCGCGCACGACGAACACGAGCCCGAGCACGCCCACCAGCAGGAACGCGAGATTGGAAGCCACGTCGAGCGCGTTGGCGATGCCGAGCATCTCGCGCCGGTCGGCGAACTGATGGTAGGCCTCCGGTTGCGCGAAAGGCGGCACGAGCCACGGCACAATGGCAATGGCAGCGGCGGCTGCCCAGAGAACTGCAACACGGGCCCGACGGCCGCGCACAGGGGAGCGAGGGAAGGCGGATGAACGAATGGAGGACACGAGGACGACCGGAGGAAACAGCGAGCCAAGATTATACCCGCGTAGACCCCTGCACCGGCCAGCCACCTCGACGTCCGTGACCCGCGCGGGTTTACATCCACCCGGGCTCTGACTAGGCTCGCACCGTCGCGTCCGCTTTGGGCGCCCGCTTACCTCGCAACACGATGAACTCGCAACTGCTGGTAGTGCTCTGCCTTCTCGCCGCGGCGATCGCGATGTTCGCGCGCAACAAGCCGCGCATGGACGCCGTTGCACTCGTCATGATGGCGGTGCTGCCGCTCACAGGCGTCGTCACCATGAACGAGGCGCTCGCCGGCTTCAGCGATCCCAACATCGTGCTGATCGCTGCGCTCTTCGTGATCGGCGAGGGACTCGCCCGCACCGGGGTTGCGCAGCGACTCGGCGACTGGCTGGTCGAGCGTGCCGGCACCAGCGAACTGCGCATGGTGGTGCTGCTGATGGCAGTGGTGGGATCGCTCGGTGCAGTGATGAGCTCGACCGGTGTGGTGGCGATCTTCATTCCGATCGTCGCGCGCATCGCGCAGAACACCGGCACCGCACCCGGGCGACTGATGATGCCGCTGTCGGTCGCCGCACTGCTCAGCGGCATGATGACGCTGGTGGCCACAGCGCCCAATCTCGTCGTCAACAGCGAGCTCGTGCGGCGCGGCCACGCAGGCTTTCAGTTCTTCAGTTTCACCCCGTTCGGCGCGCCGCTGCTGGTGCTCGGCATCGTCTACATGCTGTTTGCACGGCGCTGGCTTGTGGTCAAAGCCGCCGGGACGGCGAGCACCGCGAGCAATCCGAGCCTGCGCGACTGGGTTGCCGATTACCAGCTCGCGGGCCGCGAACACCGGGTGCGCGTGACCACGCGCTCGCCGCTCGTTGGCCGCACGCTGGCCGAGCTCAGATTGCGCGACACGACCGGTGCGCACATTCTCGCCATCGAGCGCAGCCGCAGGTTCGGGCGACGCATGATCCGGCCCACGGCCGACACCGAGATCGAGGCGGGCGACGTGCTGCTGGTGGACCTCTTCGCCCCGCACATCGACATCGACGCGCTGCGCCGCGAGTTGGCGCTCGAGGAGCTGCCGATCTCCGGGGCCTACTTCGCCGACCGTGCGCAGGACATCGGGATGTCCGAGGCCATGCTGCCCGCCACGTCTTCGCTCGCCGGCAAGAGCCTCTCCGACGCCGGTTTCCGCACGCGTTACGGGCTCACGGTGGTCGGTCTGCGGCGCGGCCGAACCGTGTTCGGTGAGGGGCTGCGCACCGAAACGCTGCGCGTCGGAGACATCCTGCTCGTCTCGGGATTCTGGCGCGACATCGAACGGCTGCGCACTGAGCCGGCGGAGTTGGTCGTGCTCAACCTGCCGGCCGAGCGAAAGGACGTGCTGCCGGCGGCAAGGCGCGCACCGGAAGCACTCGGCTGCCTTGCCCTCGTCGTCGGCCTCATGGTGACCGGCCTCGTGCCGAACGTGCAGGCCGCTCTCATCGGTTGCCTGTTGATGGGGCTTCTCGGCTGCATCGACATGAACAGCGCCTATCGTTCGATCCATTGGGGCAGCCTGGTGCTGATCGTGGGCATGCTGCCGTTCTCGATCGCGCTGCAGAAAACCGGGGGCGTCGATCTCGCGGCCGACGCTCTCGTCGCGGTGATCGGCGGCGCCGGTCCCTATGTCGTGCTGGGAAGCCTGTTCGTAATCACGGCAACGCTCGGTCTCTTCATCTCGAACACCGCCACGGCGGTGCTGATGGCCCCGGTTGCGCTCGGCATCGCGGAAGAACTGCACGCTTCCCCCTACCCGTTCGCGATGATCGTCGCGCTGGCCGCGTCGACGGCCTTCATGACGCCGATATCGTCGCCGGTCAACACACTGGTGGTCGGTCCGGGCAACTATCGCTTCGCCGACTTCGTGCGCGTCGGCGTGCCGTTCTCGGTGCTGTGCATGATCGTCTGCGTGTTGCTGGTCCCGTGGCTGCTGCCGCTGTACTGATTCGGGCGCACACCACGCCGTTCCAGACTGAACCGATGAAGCCCGACTCACCCCGGCTTGCGTCCCGACTCGCGGGCATCGAACCGTTCCACGTCATGGCGCTGCTCGCACGCGCGAGGGAACTGGAGGCACAGGGGCGCTCGATCATCCACATGGAGATCGGCGAGCCTGACTTTCAGACACCGCAGCCGGTCATCGACGCCGCACTGCGGGCGGTCGCGGGCGGGAACATGCACTACCTGCCGGCGCTCGGCATGCCGGCGCTGCGCAATGCGATCGCGCGCTGCTACGGCGAGCGCTACGGCGTGGACGTGAGCCCGGATCGCATCGTGGTGACGCCGGGTGCTTCAGGTGCGCTGCTGCTCGCCCTCGCCGCGCTGGTGGACCCCGGCGACCGCGTGCTGATGACCGACCCGACCTATCCCTGCAACCGTCACCTCATTCGCATGCTTGGCGGTGAGCCCGTCTGCGTTCCCGTCGACGCGGGTTCTTACTATCAGCTCACCCCGGCACAGGTGTTGGGTCGCTGGGACGCGCGCACGGTGGCGGTGATGATCGCCTCGCCCGGCAACCCCACGGGCACCTTGATCGCTCCCGAAGCTCTCGCGGACATTGCCGCCGTGGTGCGGGCACGGCGGGGAACGCTCATCGTCGACGAGATCTATCACGGACTGGTCTACGACGGCGAGGCGCAGACGGCACTGGCACTGGGCGAGGACGTACTCGTGATCAACAGCTTCTCGAAGTACTTTGGCATGACCGGGTGGCGGCTGGGCTGGATGGTGGCGCCCATCGAACTGGTGCCAGCCATCGACCGTCTCGCCCAGAACGTCTTTCTCGCGGCGTCGACGCCGGCGCAGCACGCGGCGCTCGCCGCCTTCGATGCGCCCACCGGCTCGATACTGGAAGACCGGCGGCACGAGTTTCGCCGGCGACGCGACTATCTGGTGCCGGCGCTTGCCGGGCTCGGCTTCGAGATCGCCGCACAGCCGCAGGGTGCGTTCTACGTGTATGCGCGCTGCGACCGCTTCGCGAGCGACAGCTTCGTGCTGGCGAACGAGTTGCTGGAGCAGGCAGGTGTCGCGATCACGCCAGGCATTGACTTCGGCGAGCACCGCGCGCGCGAGCACATGCGCTTTGCCTATACGACGTCGCTGGACAATCTGCGCGAAGGCGTGCGCCGATTGGGCGGCTTTCTCGGCTGTCCAAACCGAAATTCGACCTGACAGACAATGTCTGATGACTTCGAACTGTGCGTGTCATTGAATCGTGAAGGTCCCCTTGATGTAAGGCAGTACCGTCCCGTCGCTCAGGGTGACTTGCGCCGTAATGATATGAACCCCCTTGGCCAGCCCGTTGGTGCTGAAGGCGTTGGCGGTACCGTTACTGGCGGTCCCCGCGAAATCGAAAGGACTGCTGGAGTCGGTCAACTTGGCTGAGCCGGTCGGGCTGTTGGGATTTGGGTCATCCAGCCAGAACTTCACCTGCTTCGCCGGCTTCGCCGTGGCGGTTGGACTGATCAGCTTGTAGGATACATAGACGTTCCCGGATATCGGAGCGCCGTTCAACGGAACCGAGTTCGAACGATCCGCGGATGTGCTTACGACGAGGCCAACCACCGCCGTCGTGAAGTCCGAAGATATCTCGGCCTGCGTCAGAGCCCGATTGTAAACGCGCAGCTCATCGATGTATCCGGCGAAGTACTCACCCCACACTGAATTGCCGCCGATCCGTAACGCGCCACTCGACAGAGCGATAGCTCCCGTTTGCGCTCGACTGCCAGCCAATACGCCGTTCAGGTAGAGTTTCTGGGTGGCACCGTCATACGTTGAGGCGAGGTGGCTCCAGGTGTTTATCGGCAACTGGGATCCAGCGGAAAGCTGCCAAACGGTACCGCCGACATTAACCACGTTGGCCGGGCGGCTGGTATCGTCATTGGCATAGAGCCAGTAACTTGCGGAGCTGGTCTGCTCCTTCATGGTCACCGTCCTCCACCCACTAATCGCGGTGGGGTATACCCAAGCCTCGATGGTCATGCCGCTGGCGAGATCCAGCGATGCGCTGTCGTTGATCGTGACCCAATTGCTGGAACCGTTGAATCGCAGCACGTTTCCAAACTGCGTCGTCGTGACTCGCGTGGCGCCCGAGATGGTGCCATGATTTCCGTATCCCGATGCGTCGATGACCTGCGTACCGCTGAGCTCTTCGAAGCCGTATGCCGCCACCAGACCTGACTTCACCGAAGTACTTCCACCTGTTCCGCTGCTGCTAGTGGGCGCGGAAACGGTGATATACCCGGTCTTAGTGGCCGTGTTGCTTCCACCAGAACCGGTGACCGTCAACGTGACGCTGTACGTACCTACCGTGGAGTACGTGGTCGACGGATTCGTCGAGGTACTGGTGCTGCCATTTCCGAAGTTCCACGACCAGGCGGTCACGCTGCCCGTCGAAGTATCGGTGAAGCTCACGGTAACCGGAGCCGTACCCGAGACAGGTGTCGCGGTAAAATTCGCGACGGGTGCCGCATAGCCCACGACGGTATTGATCTCGCCGGAGTAACCACTGGTCGTCGTTGAATTGTATGCCTGCGCGGCGAAGTAGTAGCGGGTGCCGTCGGTGAGATTGGCCACCGTGTAACTCGTCGCGGTCTTGGCGTCCACGTTCGAAGAGTAACTGCCGCTGGCGGTTCCGTAATACAGCTTGTAGCCTGTCGCGCCAGACACCGCGTCCCAAGCGACTGACACTTGGCCTGCATTGGCTGCGCTAACGATGCCGAGTGCTGCGACTAGGGCCAGCATGCCCAAGAGTGCATGGCGACTTAGAAGTCGAATTTGCGCAAGACCGTTGCGGAAGAAACGGCTCACGACGCTGAATGCGGCGCCGTTTTGTGTCCCTTGAACTGTAAACGATTGCTTTGCGACCATGAATGTTTGCATGGAGATCAGGAAATGGAATTTTGGGCACGACGGAACCGGGCCGAGATGTGCTCCCTTCATCCGGCGCAGTGTAAAAACAACCGCTTGGTGCGGCGCAGCAAAAGCATTCATCGTGCCATCATTAAAATGACAAACAGAACAGAGTGTTGGAACACTCTTGAACGCATCTATACCCTTCTTGCGTCGTCGTGTGGCGACAGGAGCCGCCTCTAAGGTCGCCCGTGTTTGAGTCGAGCGAGCGCCTGTTCCTGGCACTTGCTGGAAGTGACCTAGATGACAGCCTCATCGGCGGCCATCAGCGAATTCGAGGTCGTGGGGACGGCAGCACTGTGGTGGTCGCTCGATTATCTAGGCTGCGAGTTGTTTGTAGACAACCCACTTTTTAGCGGGACAATTCGCGATACGTGCGATATGGTCAGGAAGTTAGAGAGATTCGGTCGCGAGACCCGGGGCGACAAAGAGGCGGCGATCGGGCCAGAACCGTGCGGCGGGCGGATGGGGTGTATTCTTCCCAGGGACCGACTGTCGAGCCCAGTT
The DNA here is from genome assembly GCA_963719715.1 of uncultured beta proteobacterium. Lineage (GTDB taxonomy): Bacteria > Pseudomonadota > Gammaproteobacteria > Burkholderiales > JAEUMW01 > JAEUMW01. Next base: position 940 of record CAVRDD010000018.1, on the reverse strand, counting down.
GTACTTGGCAATCGTCCTGGATCTTCGCGCGACGCGCGTCATGCCGGAACCGGAATGCTCCGAGCGAACGCTACGCCAACCGAGGCAGAGCCTGCCTGACGCGTTATTGACCACCGGCTGCCAGAGCGAGATCGTTGGCCCTGGCAAGAAGCGGCGCTTGAAAGTCCTGTCCGTCGGCGAGGTGAAGTGAGCGAACTAACTACCTGAGAGGACTGAGCGTCGGAGGTCAAGCTGACCTCCGTGATTGACACCGTGATCGACCACGGGCAAGTGCGGCCCCTCAGCGCGTGTGGGATCGGTTGGCGCCCGACCTAAAGCCCCGGCACCTAGGCAAGGTGACACTCGAACGATCGATCTCGACGCTCTTCCGGCAGCATTTGACGACTTTCTGCGCGGACGGGTAAAGGGGCGCACGGTGGTGACACTCATGTGATGAGCGAGCGAGCAACGATTACCGTCGTGAAGCACGGGGCGGGCAAATTGAATGTCCGATTCCAGAGTTCGTGGGTGACTGCAACGGGTCGTTCTCGGTCATTTGGCGGAGTGCAGTTCGAAGCCATTCGACACTGTCCGTAAGGCCGAATTCCGGCTAGGACCACGTCATCTCGGAGCCACAACCTTGGGATCGGGTTGTGCAGGTGCTGAGGATGCAGCCGGCCAGGATGACGGTTCACCTCCGTGACGCGCTCGCACCGGGCGTTCGAGTAATCCGGCCAGGTCGGATCGCGCTCGTTCATGATCGGATCGGGCAGCGGCCATGAGAGTGCGAAGGCCTGATCGTTCCAGTGCGCGCCCCGCGCCTGCTCTGGCGCGTGGAACTCCGACATTTGATAAGAACACCTCGGTGTCGTCCTCGAGCGTCTGAAAGCCGTGCGCGAATCGGGGATGTAGAGTGCCTAACCGTTACTTTCCGTGAGTTTGACGGCGACATAGCCGGCGG
>CAVRDD010000017.1:0-183525 GCA_963719715.1 uncultured beta proteobacterium | reverse complement strand
ACGCGCTCGCACCGGCGTTCGAGTAATCCGGCCAGGTCGGATCGCGCTCGTTCATGATCGGATCGGGCAGCGGCCATGAGAGTGCGAAGGCCTGATCGTTCCAGTGCGCGCCCCGCGCCTGCTCTGGCGCGTGGAACTCCGACATTTGATAGAACACCTCGGTGTCGTCCTCGAGCGTCTGAAAGCCGTGCGCGAATCGGGGATGTAGAGTGCCTAACGAATAAGGATAGATCGTGCGAAGCCACGATCTGATCCGTTTGTTGGACGAGCCCGGCCCGGAGCGCTGGGCGGCCCTCTTGGAAATATCTTTTGTGGATTTACCCCGGAAGCATGAACTGCGGAGGGCCGGAAGCAGGAAGCCCCGGTGTGCTGCTGCGCAGTCGGCAAATTTCGCGCGAACTCGTCGGTTTTTGCGTCCGGACCCGCGAATTCCGGGCGGCCGCGTCACTCAGCTTGGGGAAACTGAAGTCCCGACAGCGGCCGGACAGCGCTGTGGTCTGGGCTTACATGATCAGATGGCTGCCGCGAGGACCGGCGGGACGGCGACGACTCCGAGCGATGTCGATCGAATCCGCGTCCTGACGATCGCCATCACAGCGCCACAGCAGGAGCAAAGCATCGGTGGTCGTTGCTTGCGTGGCGGAGTAAAACGGGCGGGATCGAACCTCAGCAACAGATGCAGCAAACCAATCAGGCGCTTGCAATTGGCGTGCAGAAAGCCGTAATTGCGGGCGCGGCGAAATCCCTTGGGCAGTACGTGCTGGACGATCAACCAAAGGAAATCGGTGCCGGCGAGCGTGCGCCTTTGCAACTTGCTGGTTTCGGCATTGCGATAGCGGAATCTCACCCGGCCGTTCTCGCAGGCGACGATGTCCTGTTCTCGGGACGCCGCCGCGATACAAATAGCGGCCGAGGTAGATCAGCGCCTTCTGGCCGGTTCCGACCGATTTACAATGCGCCACCCATTCCTGCGGATAACGCGCCGGCAGGGGAATGCCGGCCGCCTCGATCGCTGCCAGCATCTTTGCCCGGAAGACCTTGGCCACCGCCTTCGCGTTGAACAGACAAGTGCCGTTCTTGCCGCGCCGCTTGCATCGCCAGCGCTGCTTCGCCGCATCGACTGCAGCCGCGGGGACGACCAGATGGACGTGCGGGTGGAAGTCGAGCCGGCGCGAGTGCGTGTGCAGCACCGCGATAGCCCCCGGCGTGCCCTGCAACTGCCGGTCGTTCTGGCTGAAGCGATGCACGGTTTCCCAGGCGCAGCGCATCAACAGGTCAAGAGCGATGTCGGCGTGCGCCACAGCCAGCCCGCGCAATTCGGCAGGCAAGGTAAAGGTCAGCAGGAAATAGTCGGCCGGAACGAGTCGCTGCATCTGCCGTTCCAGCCATTGCTGGCTCTCGTGGTGCTGACAGTGCGGGCAGAGGCGATGGCCGCAGGAATGCGGAACCAGACGGTGGTGCGCGCAGTCGGTACATTGGACCTGCATCATCGAGCTGGCCGGACTGCGACAGTGCTTGATCGCTGCCAGCGCACGGAGCTGGTCAAAGCTCAGTCGGTGGCGAAATTGCCTCAGGAAGTCCGCTTCAAAATCGGAGATGACCGAAGTGAGGCGGATCATCGCGGTGCCCCCTTGGCCAGGGAATAGCGGTCCATCGGCGCGTTGATCCGGTCGATCGCGTGATGCTGGATCTGATCCGTCAGATGGGTATAGCGTGCAGTGGTGAGAATCGAGTGATGGCCGAGAATCTTCTGGACCTCGATGAGATCGACGCCGGCCTCGATCAGGTGAGTGGCATAACTATGCCGAAGGCTGTGTGGCGAAATGTTTACAACCGCAGGATTCGACTACCGCCCGCAGTGCTTTCTGAACGCCGCCGCGATCGAGCGGTGTCTTGGCGGTACGCGCTCCCGGTAAGCCGCCGTGGCGATTGGGAAACAGCAGAACGCGATTGCGGTGGCGTTTCCAGAAGCTGCGCAAGAGTTGGTAGGTGGCCGTCGGCAGCGGCACCAAGCGATCCTTGTTGCCCTTGGCATCGCGGATATGCACACGCTCGCGCGCCCCATCGATGTCGGCGACCGTCAGCCGCAGACCTTCGCCCAGGCGAAGGCCGAGACTGTAGAGGGTGAAGAAGAAGACGCGGGCAACTGAGTACCTGCGTTCCAGAAAAATCCGCTCAGCCTCGTCAACGGTAACGATGTGCGCTATGCGCTGTGACCGCGGCGGCTTGATCAGAGCGGGAGCCACCCAGGGCTTCTTCAGGACGTGCTCGTGATAAAACTTGAGCCCGTAGAGATCGAGCTTGACCGAGACTACGAGGAGTTCGTCTCGCGCAGGTCGGTGAAATAATCCATCAGGTCGGCCTCGGTCAGATGGATCATGTGATGATCGAAATAATCTCCGACCCGGCGGATGGCGCGGGAGTACGCCTCAATCGTCTTTGGCTGCAAACCCTTGAGCTTCAGGTGCTTCAGATGCAACTGGTAGCTCTTGTCGAAAATGGTCGCAGCAACTGCGGACACGTCTTCCATCTTGCGGTAACCTCGCGTTTGTCATGAATATCCCTCGGATGGAGCAGGCAGCATCTCGACTTCAACACATCCACAGCACCGGGGTTTCCTCCGCGTAGCGGCTTCGTCCAACCGTTACTTTCCGTGAGTTTGACGGCGACATAGCCGGCGGCGGTCTTCAGGCTTGGCTGACTGTAGCGAATCTTTGCTTGTGCGTCCGGTCTTTTCCTTGCTCTCCGATCAGATGCTGGAAATCCGTCACGCCCTAAAGCTGCGCACTGCGTTCGCGTCGCCATGCTGCTGGCGGCCTGCCCACCAGCCGCTTGAATGCACGCGCGAATGCCGCCTCGGAGTCATAGCCCACGTCGAGGGCAATCGTGGCGACGGTTGCGCGCGTGTCGAGCAGCATGCGCGCCGCTGCTTGCATGCGCCATTGCGCGAGGTACTGCATCGGCGGCACGCCGATAAGCTGAACGAAGCGTTCGTGCAACGCCGAGCGCGACAGCCCGACGCGCCGTCCGAGCTCGTCGATGGTCCAGTCCTGTGCCGGCTGCTCGTGCAGAAACGCCAGCGCGCGCCCGACCATGACGTCGCGCAGGCCTGCCAGCCAGCCAGCCGCTATCGTCAGGAAGGCTGGCGGAGTAGCGGCGCACGGCGTCGACGAACATCATCTCGCTCATTCGCGCCAGCATCGCCTCGCTGCCCGGGCGCCTCGCCTGCGACTCGCCTACCGCCTGGTGCATAACTTGGGCGATCCAGCCACCGTCGTCCGGCGCACGCAGGTGCAGCAAGCGTGGCAGGGTCGCGATCAGCGGGTTGAAGGGCTGCAGATCGCAGCCGAGAAAACCGCACACGATCGTCGTTTCGCCATCGAGTTCCGATGGTCCAATCGAGGGACTGTTGAGCCCGTTATAGGCGAGGCGCAGGGGCAACTGGTCCGTGGTCAATTCGTTGAACCATCGCCGATCGGGTGCATCGCCGCGCATACCCGGAGCGCTCGAGACGACGTGCGCATCTCCATGCGGAAACATCACGATGTCGCCGGTCGATAACCGAATTGCTGGCCCGTCCAGTATCCCAGCCCAGCAATTGCCGCGTGCAACGACGTGATACTCCATCACATGTTCGACGCCACGCATCAGCAGCGGCGCGATGTCCTTCGAGGCCGGCGCCTCAGCTGCCCACTCGCTGCAGCCATTGACGTAGAAAAACACCGCGCCCCGCAGTCGAACGCTGCGTAGCACGTCCGACAGGATGTCCTGACTCAATTGGATGGCCCTGCAGGCGTTTCGATCAAGGCGCGCGGACGATCGATTAAACACGCCAGTGTACGTCCGATGAACGCCGGACGCGCAAACAAGAATGGACGACGCCAAGTCAAGTGGCAGGTCGCGCAGACGCGCACGATTCCGCCACACGTGCTGCGACGAAACCGAAACCGCAGCGGATCGTTCAACCGCGCTTCCAGTGCCGGAGGATCATATGCATACGTTGAACTACCTCACGCTGGACAAGAATGTCCGGCAGCTTCGCCAGACCGATGTTTACGATCTCAGCGATCGCATCAGCGGCGGCTTGCTCACTGCCGCCGATGGTCGGTACAAGGACGCCCGCAAGGTCTGGAACGGCATGGTCGATCGCCGGCCCGCGCTGATCGCCCGCTGCCTGACCGTGTCCGACGTCCAGTCTGCCGTGCGCTTCGCCAGCGCGCACCGCATGCTGCTCAGCGTGCGCGGCGGCGGTCATCACATCGCGGGCAACGCGGTCGCCGAAGGCGGCCTGATGATCGACCTGTCCGGCATGCGCTCGGTCAGCGTCGATGCGAGCAAGCGCACCGCCCGCGTCGGTCCCGGCGCGCTACTCGCCGACTTCGACCGCGCGGCCCAGGCCCACGGACTGGCCACGCCGCTCGGCATCAATTCCACCACCGGCGTCGCCGGACTCACGCTCGGCGGCGGCTTTGGCTGGCTGACGCGACGCCACGGCCTGACCATCGACAACCTGCTTGCCGCCACCGTCGTCACGGCCGACGGCGAAGTGCGTGTCGCGTCGGCCACCTCCGAACCCGAGCTGTTCTGGGCCCTGCGCGGCGGCGGCGGCAACTTCGGCGTCGTGACCTCGTTCGACTTTCGGTTGCATCCGGTCGGCCCCGAGGTCTATGCCGGACTGGTTGTCTACCCCTTCGCGCAGGCGCGGCAGGTCCTGCGCGCGTGGCGCGACTTCACCGCCAGCGCGCCCGACGAGCTGAGCGTGTGGACGGTGCTGCGCAAGGCGCCGCCTCTGCCGTTCCTTCCCGCATCGGCGCACGGCAGCGAAGTGGTGATCCTCCCTCTGGTCTACTGCGGGGACGTCGAAGCCGGCCAGCGCGCGGCCGCGCCGGTGCTGCAGTTCGGCGACCCGATCGGGAGCGCGCTTGGGCCGACGCCTTACGTCGAGTTCCAGACCGCGTTCGATCCGCTGCTGACGCCCGGCGGCCGCAACTACTGGAAGTCGAACAACTTCAGCACGCTGAGCGATGCCGCGCTCGACGTTGCCGTCGCGTCCGCGAGTCGGCTGCCGGGACCGGAGTGCGAGATCTTCGTGGCTCAGCTCGGTGGCGCGATGTCGCGCGTGGCGCCCGCGGCCACGCCTTTGTCGGCCGCGATGCGCGCTACATCATGAACGTGCACGGTCGCTGGTCCGATGCGCGCGACGACGAGCGGGTGCGGGCCTGGGCGCGCCGGGTCTTTCAGGATGCGGCGCCGCACGCAACCAGCAGTGGCTACGTCAACTTCCTGACCGAAGACGAAGCCGAGCGCGTCAGCGCGAGCTACGGCGCGAACTATCCGCGCCTCCAGGCCGTCAAGCAGCGCTTCGACCCCGACAACCTGTTCCGCATGAATCTGAACATCGCGCCGGCCGTCGCACCACAGCATCAGGCCTTTGGCATAACTTAGGGAAATCGAGTAGTTCACGGACGCCTCATTCTTGGCGTCGACATTCAACCAACCCAAGGAAACAGAGTCATGAACACAACCATTCGCAATTGTGTCGGCGCCGCATCCCTCATGCTCAGCGCAAGCGGCTTCGCTGCCGGCAGCCTTGCCGTGTCGCGCGAAGTAATCGTGGATCGCCCCCCAACCACTGTCTGGAAGCTGCTGGGCGAATTCAACTCGCTGGACGTGTGGCTTCCGCCGGTAGTCAGCAGCACGCTTACGGGCAATGCCACGAAGCCGGGCGCGATCCGCGTACTCGAACTTGGCGGCAACGCGAGCGTAACCGAAAAGCTGGTGGCTTACGGCAGCGCCAGGCACAGCTACAGCTATGCCTTCCTCAAATCGCCGTTGCCAGTGAAAAACTATGTCGCCACGATCGAGCTCAGCGCCACGCCCGATGGCAAGACGCTGGTCAAGTGGTACTCCACCTTCGATGCCGACGGCGCCTCCGATGACAAGGCCAGGGAAGCCATCCAGGGCATCTACGACGTCGGGCTAGGGTCTCTGGATGGGCCGTCTGCGGCTCCTTGTCGTCCCATTGCGGGGCGATCTGCCAACTCAGGGCGCACCTCGGGCGTCAGGCGCCAACAATCGCCCTCGCGCCAGCACGAGATTCGCCAGCCCGAACAGCGTGAACAGCTGCGCCGTGTTCTTCGCCAGCCCACGGTATCGAGCCTTGCGGTGCCCAAACAGGTTCTTCACCACGTGGAACGGGTGCTCGACCTTGGAGCGGATGCTCGCCTTGGCCTTCTCGATCTTCTCGCACAGCTTGCCCCAGGGGGAATTCGGCAGGGCTTTGCGCTTGCCGCGCTTCATCGCTACGTGCCAGGTGGCCGAGCACTTGTTGTCGTCCGGGCGCTTTTCTACCCCCTGGTAGCCGGCGTCGGCACATAGACCTCCTGCTCCTGCCCGTGCAGCAGTGCATGCGCTTGGGTGACGTCGCCCACGTTGGCGGCAGTGGTCACCAGCGTGTGCGTAAGCCCCGAGTCGGCATCCACCCCGATGTGGGCCTTCATGCCGAAATACCATTGATTGCCCTTCTTGGTCTGGTGCATCTCGGGGTCGCGCTTCTTCTCGGCATTCTTGGTCGAGGGCGGCGCGGCGATCAGGGTGGCATCGACGATGGTGCCTTCCCGAAGCAGCAGCCCCTTGTCCGCCAGGTGCGTCTTGATCGCTTCGAAGATGCGCTCGGTCAGCTTGTGTTCTTCCAGCAGGCGCCGGAACTTGACCAGGGTGGTGGCATCCGGCGCGCCTTCGCGCCCCAGATCGACGCCCACGAAACGGCGGATCGACTGGCTGTCGTAGAGGGCGTCTTCGATGCCTTCGTCCGACAGCCCAAAGCATTGCTGGGCGATGTACATGCGCAGCATCCGCTCAAGCCCGATGGGTGGGCGCCCCGGGCCTTCGCCCTTGGGGTAGTACGGAGCTATCTCGGAGATCAGTGCCGCCCCCACGGGGTCACCGCTTCGATCTCGCCAAGGAAGCGATCGCGCCGGGTGCGCCTTCTCTTCGCCCGTGCTCCAGGTCGGCGAAGCTGGATTGCATGCAAATCGCTCCTCGGAGTGTAGTGGACAATATCTCCGCAGGGCGGGTCGCCCAATCAATGCCTTCGGATCTCTAGTTCCAAGGTCGCCACCATCTTTGGGAAAGAGCCCTCGCCATGAGCGGTGTTGACGAGCGCGGATGCCGCGTCTCTGGAGCCACGCCTGCCGCCCTGCAAGCATACGAACGCGCGCTTGGCGCGTTCCAGAGCTGGCGGGGCGGCGCCGACGCGCAGCTTGCGGTGGCACTGCAGGAGGCGCCCGGCTTCTTGATGGCGCATGTGCTGCAGGCGTGGCTGCTCCTGTGCAGCCGCGATCCGCGACGCGTCCGATCGGCGTGCCCGGTGCTCGCGCGCGCCGTGCGCCTGCCGGCCAACCAGCGCGAGCGACTGCACCTTGCCGCGCTCGCCGCCGCGCTTGCCGACGATTACGAGCTCGCCAAGGCAAGGCTTGGCGAGTTGCTGCGTGTATATCCGCGTGATGTGTTGGCGCTGCAAGTGGCGCATGCATTCGACTACGTTACCGGTGACGTGGCATCCCTGCGCGACCGTGCACTGGCGGTCTTGCCTGCGTGGTCAACTGACCTGCCCGGTTACCACGCTGTCTCGCCATGCATGCCTTCGGTCTCGAGGAATGCGGGGAGTACGAGCGGGCGGAGACCGTTGCCCGCGCGGCGCTGGCGTTGAACGCGTTCGATGCGCGAGCACATCACGTGATGGCGCACATCTTTGAGATGACGGATGACTTTGAGGCGGGCGTGTGCTGGATGAATTCGAACGTCACTTGCTGGGGCGTGGATACCGTCGTTGCGACACATTGCTGGTGGCACGTGGCGCTGTACCACCTCGAGCGAGACCAGCCTGACGATGCGCTTGCCTTATATGACGAGCGTATCCGGGACGGCCACTCCCGTGAAGTCGCCGACCTGATCGACGCCGCCGCTCTGTTGTGGCGCGTGCTGCTGCAAGGCGGCGACACCGGTGCGCGTTGGACGGAGCTCTCCGCCGCGTGGGCGCCCCATGTTGATGACTGCTTTTGCAGCTTCAACGATCTGCACGCGATGTTGGCATTCGTCGGTGCCCGCGACTGGGATCGAGCACAACGCCTGGAGCGTGTTCTGGTCCGAGCGCAGTCGCAGCCAACACGCCACGGCGGGACAACGCGGCAGCTCGGCCTGCCCGCCTGCCGCGCACTGATCGCCTTCGGCCGTGGCAATTACACCTTGGCGATTGCTTTGCTCGCGAATCTACCGCCACTCGCGTACCGACTTGGCGGTAGCCATGCGCAGCGGGACGTGATGTACATGACCCTTCTGCAAGCGGTCGAGTACATCCGCCGGCCGTCAAGACGGATGGGCGTCGCCGCTTGACACTTGGTGCTGGGTCAACCGGGACTCGGCGATCTCCGGCAAGAGACCTGAAGGCGTCAACCTGGAGCCGCCACCCGGATCGCGTTGCACAGGTGCTGAGGATGCACCCGGCCAGGATGATGGTTCACTTCCCTGACGCGCTCGCCCCGGTGTTCGAGTAATCCGCCAGGTCAGGTCGCGATCGTTCATGATCGGATCGGGCAGCGGCCAGGAGAGCGCGAAGGCCTGATCGTTCCAGCGCGCGCTCACCTGAGTCGACACCATGCTGGGCAACGTCAAGAACGCGATTCACGGCACCTATCATGCGATCGGTGCCAAACATCTGCCGCGCTACCTCGCCGAATTCGGCCAACAGCAGCCCATCAAGCGCTCCATACAAAGCGGTCACTCGGGCACACTTTACCGACAGTCGTTTGCCTCCAAACACCGACCGTTGACGGGCACGACCAACCCCCGGATACTCAAGTTGGCGTGATTGAAATATCCTTCGGTCGCGACCTGCAACGAGAAAAGGAACACCATGCCAAAGGTCTATTGGGTCAGCGCGTATCGCGCCGTGAAGACCCTACAAACTTGCCGCATACGCGAAGCTCGCCGGTCCTGCCCTCACTGCCGGGGGAGGCCGCTTTCTGGCGCGCGGCGAACCGGCGAAGGTTTACGAGCGCGGCCTGAAGCAGCGCATCGTGCTGATCGAGTTCGACAGCGTCGAGCAGGCTGTCGCCGCTCATGACAGCCCCGCCTACCAAGCCGCGCTGGCCGCTCTGGGCGACGGTGCCGAACGGGAAATCCGCATCGTCGAAGGCGTCTGAGTGTTCGCCGGAATCGGTGCCGGTCGCGCTATCCGTCATCCGTTGACCGCCTGCTCCGGAGGAGCGTGGAAAGGAGCTTCCATGAAGACTGGTCTTCGTTTCCGGGCGTTGGTGGCCGCCGTTCTGGCCGTCGTGTTCGTTGGCGGCTGCGCCACTCCTCCCCTGGGCGGCTCGTCCGTCACATATTCGTACGAGCCCCAGTTCAGCTTTGCGGAGTTGAAGACCTACCGGTGGGCCGAAGCCAAGCCACAGTATTGGAGTTGGAGGGACCCGCTGCTGGAAAGCAACGTGCGATTCCTGGCGGATCGTGTGCTGCAGACTAAAGGGTTTGCTTCGAAGACGGACCAGGCAGACTTCATCGTATCGATGCGTTATGAGGGCGACAATGTCTATGAACTCCGTGCGCTGACCCTGTACGTTTCCCGCGCCGACAATAACGAGTTGGTGTGGCGGGGGGTGGCCAGGGGGGCGATGAAGACCGACGCCTCTTCGGGCGATCTGAAGAATGCGGTTGAGGGAATCCTGGTCAACTTTCCCCCAAAGTAGTTTCGGTCTCAGAGGGTTCGGCTCTTGAAGGCAGGTTGGGCCATTCCTGAGAAAGTCGGCACGGAGACCACGACCTACGTGCGCAACATCTACAAGTCACTACGCGGCCTACAAGCTGACCCTCGATGTTGAGGAGGCGCGGAAGAAGGCGCTCGAGCAGGTGGCGCCAGGCAAAAAGTGAGGCGGCAACGCCCTACGCTTGCTGTCACGGCGGGGACACCGTCAGCGGGGCCACCGAGCTGGTCGGGTTAGGGTCGACACCCGTCGAAGGCAACTCGCGGACCACGAGTAGGTAACAAATACTTCGAGCGAATGGCAGCTATATGATCCGAAAGCCACCAGTGACGGCATCAGCAGTCAGTCACTTCACTTGCATCGCAAACACCAGCTGCTAGAATAAATTGCCACTCTTTCCATCTTTCGAAGGAGGTCCATGTCAACCCTGAGACCGCTACTGATTGCACTCGCCCTGACCCTTGGGCTCTCTGCCACGGCCTTTGCCAAGATAAACTGCAGTGACGTAAAAAACAAGAACCAGGACGAATGTATCCGGGCGAAGGCCAACAACAATAACTCCAACAACATCAATTGCAGCGACGTAAAAAACAAAAACCGGGACGAATGTCTTCGAGTGAAGGCCAACAAGAACGAACGGTGACGTCAATTGCAGCAACGCCAAGGACGCCGACGTTCGTCAGGCTTGCCGCACAAGCAAAATAGTAGATTGCGCAGCATAGACACTGAAGTAGGCCAACAATAGACACTAAACGTTGAGACAAACCTACGAATCACTGATTACCCGTGTGGTCGCTTAGGCCGAACTTATCTCGAACATAACCGTCGGCGACCGGCGGCTGGTGATCAGAAAGCTGCCGTACCACTTTCGGTTGTCATCAGGCGGCTTGGGGCCGAACGGGCCCATTGATCCGCAACTTGCAAGCGCCCATCCAGCGTGCGCCGTACGTCTGCTGCATGGGAACGCTCTGGCCACCCATGCCAACCATCAGGTCGAGGATCCCAGGGACTCCATGGGGATCCCAGGTTCGAAAGGCTGGTCAAGCGCATTCGCGCCTCCGCCTAGAAACAATTACCGGTCGCCCAAATCGTGACAGCCTCGCACACGGAAGATGACATGAGTGATGGCTCCGGCGCCGAGGCTCGGCTTTGAGCGAGCTCGGCCGAGTTCGGGACAAGGCGTCGTGGCGCGACACCTTGCTGAGCGTGCTGACGGCGTGGAACCGCCACCAGGTCTGGAAGATCCTGACCGCCATCGTGGTGATCTGGATCGTCAGCGGCACAGCACTCCACTTCGCGGAGCGTGGCACGAATCCAGCGTTCGCGACGTGGCGCGAGTCCCTCTGGAACGTCTGGGTCACCCTCTTCAGCGGACTCAACAACGCGCCCACCACTCCTGTTGGGCGGCTCGTGGTTTCCGTCGTGCTTGTCGTCGGTGTCGCCTTGGCCGGTTTGTTCACGGCCAGCGTGGCGTCGATCCTGATCGAACGCTCACTAAGGAGTCGTGAGGTGCCTAATCTTGAAATGTCTGACCATCTGGTGCTGTGCAACTGGTCGCCGCGAGCACTGGACTGGATACGCGAAGTGCACAGCGGTATCGTCACCGACAAGCGGCCAGTCGTGATCGTTCACGACACACCCGACGAAGTCGTGCTGCCTGACAAACTGGATGAAGCCGCCTTCAACGACGTCTATATCGTCAAAGGCGACCCAGCCAACGAAGTGATCCTGCGCCGCGCCAAGGTTGCGCAAGCGCATTCCGTCGTCATCTTGTCGGATGACCGCCAGGACCAGCACGCCGACGGAAAGACCATCGTGTGCTGCATTGCCGTCAAGAACGTGTGCGTGCAAGAGCGCCAGCCGAACATCGTGGCCGAGTGCCAGGATCCGAAGTACCGGTCGCACATGCGCAAGGCGGGTGCCGATGAAGTCATCTCGGCCGCCGACTTCGGATTGCGGCTGATGGCACGTGCCTCGCTCTTTCATGGCATGACGCGCGTCTATCAAGAGCTGCTCTCGGTCCGGCGCGACGCCAACGAGATGTACCTGGTGCCGGTGCCTGCCCAACTTGTCGGGATGGATTTCGTCGCAGCGGCAAACGTGTTCCTGCCCGATCGCACGAATATGAAGGCGTGCCTTCTCATCGGGCTCTATCGCGGCGACACAGATGATGCTCAACCCGGTTGGCGGGGAGGCGGGACCGTTGCGCGAAGGCGATGAGCTGATCTTGCTGAGCCAGAATCTGCCGGATCTTTCGCGGCTGCAGCAGACAGAAGCTCACAAACCTATCGACGGGTGAGGAGACGGGACTCCCTATAACAACCCTCAATAGTAGGGGCGTCGCTCCGCGCCCGCGCGCATTCGTCTATCCGCTTGAACGGCGGCTTCGAGCCGGCCAGCGAGATTCGCGAACGTCTGCTCCCAAAACCCGCCAGCGGCAGCAACGGGTCGATAGCGCCCGTTCGACCCGATCGGCGCAGACCGGCCACGTGCAGACACTGATACGGGCGCAAGACGGCACTTACGAGCGGCAGGTTCAAAGCTCGATAGCCGTCAATCGCCGCGATGTGTCCGAGGCGGCCGGCCGTGCGCCCAGATCCTCGCGCACCTGGGCGAGGCGACCTCACCCCCGCCTCTGATGCCGGCTCGCGGTCCACCGCTGTGGGAGATACCTGCCGGGGGCGGCTTCGATCCCCAAGGCCCAGCCAGCACCGGATTACCAATTCGATCAGCGCGTTGCGTGGTAGGTGCCAACGAGACGAGCCGCGTCGCCCGTCATGGGGTGACTGATGCTCATGGGGTGACTCCCTTGTCACAGGAGCATTCTCCTGTCCGACCCGCCGCTCACGACCTCACACCTCGGCGGATCGAGGATCAGCCGTCCAAGCCGGTCCCGCGCATGTCCTCCAGGATCTCCTGGCCGTCGTGGCCTCGTGCGCGGCGGCGTTGTCGGCGCTCGTGAACTAATCGTAGATCATGAAGCGCCGCGCGATCGTCGCGCTCGCCACCGGAACTGAACATCTCAAACCTGGCCCTGACGGGTGACCCTGCGGTGTGGCCTCGCCTCAGCCACAAGCTCGCGGGGTCATTGGTGAACGCGAACGCTGGCGCTTCGCTGGACACCAGCCTTCTGTCTGGCGGCTTTCACGAGAACGTGTACTTCCTTCAAGTACTCCAGCGCCTCTCCGCGCGTTCGCAGGGCGTCGACGCGAGCTATGATCATTTCGTGCTCAAACGGCGGTGTGACCTCGAGATGCTGGGCAAGGCCCGACGCGAGGGTCGCTGCAATCCTGCCCGTCGGATCGTCATCAATGGCCCTGTCTGGCTCTTTGGCCGTCTTCGCTTCGAATGGGACCTCGACGACCCGGGCGAGCGCCGCACCCATCGGGTCCGGCAGCGTCATCGGAGCGTCGGACCGAGGCTCATCGAGCGTGGCCAGGGGCTTCAGGTCCGAGGTAACCGACGATCGCGTCGTGAGCTCCTTAAGGCCGAAGAGTCTTATCACCGTGGCTACGATCGTCGAGTGCTCGTAGGTGCGATGGTCGATCATATTCCTCGGAATGCGCGGTGAGATGACGATAGCGGGGACTCGCGGACCGAGCTGATCGAACGTGAACCCGAACTTTCGTCCGGTGGAGCCGGTGCGCCGCGCCGACGGGGGAGCGACGTGATCGTAGAAGCCGCCGTGCTCGTCATAGGTGATGATGAGCATGCTGTCGTTCCAGATCGGCGAGGCGCGCAGAGCTTCATACGTCCTCTTGATAATCATCTCGCCCGACTTGACGCTGCCGAGAGGGTGCTGCGAGTTGCCGCCCTCGTACTCGTCAAACGGGTCGTAGCTGGGCTCGATGAAGGTGTATGACGCGTTGTAGGAAGGCGAGGCGACGTCTTCGCGGAAATCCTCGAACTCGTCGATGTCGAACGTTCGGCTGACACCCTTGAGCAAGGCGACGTTGGGAAAACTGTCGTCGCCGTAGATCCGCCACTTGACGCCGGCTTCGTCGAGCCGATCGAAGATCGTTCCATGCTCGAATGCAATGCCGGACCACGGACTCGAGAAGGCTTCCGCATACTCCTTGCTGGAAGGTGCATTATCAAAGAAGCCGGCCGTCGCGGCGTGAACGAAGAAGCGATTGGGCTCCGTCGGGCCCGGCATGGAAGAGAACCAGCGATCGCAGACGACGAACTCCCGCGCGAGAGCGGTGATGACCGGTACCTGGTCCGGCGTGAAGCACCGCATGGCTCCATCCGGCAGCTCCGGATGCGACTTCGCATAGACCGATACGAACCCCGAGTTGTTGACCGGCGGGTACGGCTGGCGGCTCACGTACGCGGCCCCCTCGCCACAGAGCTGCTCGAGGACACCCGGAAAACTATGCGATGGGTCGTGCTCAGCCCGGTCCGGAGCACCTCGCTGCACGGTGTAGGTGACGCCGTTGTACGAATTCGATTCCGAGCCATTCAGTCCATCGGTGGAAGTCGGTTGACCCGTCGCCACGTCCGTCCCGGTGATACCCGAGAACCCAAGCATGTGGTCGAACGAGCGGTTCTCCAGCATCAGCACAAAGAGGTGCTTGATCTTGGACTCACGATGGTCGCGCACAATAGGATCGCCGCCTCCATGGCCTGGAGTCCCCCGCGGGTCTTCGCCTCGGTGGTCGCGTACGACGATGACACCTCCGTCAGCGGGTAACGGCTCTGTGCGCGGCGGAATAGGAGGCGCCACTGCGGGGGTCACGTTGGTATTAGGAGATGCGCCGCTTGCGCGTTGCCGTTCCCAATGCCCGTTCACAAATTGCCCGTCACGGATCGCGCCGCGCGCCCACACGAAGCCAGGGCGCTCGGTTCGAAAGACGTGCACGTACGACGTCTTCTTGTCGAAGCCGTAGACTGAAAGATCGGGGCATTCCTCGAGCAGATCGACCGAAGCGCCGTAGCCACTGTGTTCGTTGGCGTGCTCGTACAGCACCGCACAGTAGCCTGGCGCCACCCGAATCGAAGAAGCGGCGTCGTTGAAGTCAGTTGTGAATCGGGTGTGACCCTCGTCCAGAGACACGGCCGAACCAGCAAATTCTCGACCGCTGAATAGGGTTACCGCACTCATGCTGCACCTCTCTTTGTGTGCGCCGCACGGTGTAGCCTGGCGGTTGATTAGGCGCGAGCCCCTCTGGCTCGTCATTTCCCGCGGACGCCGACCCTGTCCCTGAAGACAGTGCCTGCCAGCAGTTCGGCGATACGTTCGACGCCGCGGATGCGGCGCCATGATTTCTCGGCTTCCTGTATCAGCTTGAATGCCAGACCCAGGAAGGTCGAGCGCGACACGCAGTTTTTCGTCCGCGTGGTGCGATGACGCACGGTGGCGAACGTCGATTCGATCGGGTTGGTGGTGCGCAGGTGAATCCAGTGCTCGGCCGGAAAGTCGTAGAAGGCGAGCAGTGCTTCGCGATCCTTGGCGAGCTTGTCGGTCGCCTTCGGGTACTTGGCGCCGTAGCTCTTCAGGAAATTATCCACACGGGATGCGTGCGCCCGTGTCGGCGCCATCCAGATCTCATGCAGATCGGCCTTGGCTTTGGCCTGCAGCGACTTGGGCAGGGCGTTGAGGACGTTGGCCGTCTTGTGCACCCAGCAGCGCTGGCGGCGCGTGTCAGGAAATACTTCGTCGAGCGCAGCCCAGAACCCCAGCGCACCGACGCAGAGCTCAGCAACGTGGGGTCCAAGCAGCGCGCGGCAAGGTCGCGCAAGACATCGAGCCAGGATTCCTTGGATTCGCGCAGGCCGTCGCCGATCGTGACCAGTTCTTTGTTTCCCTCGGGCGTCACGCCAATGATGACCAGCAGGCATTGCCGGGCGTCGTTTTCCTGCCGCAGCCCGGTATGAATGCCATCGACCCACCAGTAGACGTAGCGGCTGGCCGATAGATCGCGCTTCATCCAGCCGGCGTATTCTGTCGCCCATTCGCTCTTCAGGCGAGAAACCACGTTCGGGCTCAAACCCTTGGCCTCGTCGCCAAGCAGCACCGTCAGCGCCTCGCGCATGTCGCCGGTCGAGATGCCTTTCAGGTACAGCCACGGCAATGCCGCCGATACGCGCTGGGAGCGGCGAACAAACGGCGGCACCAGCGCTGAGTTGAACTTGATGCCAGCCCCCGAGCGGTCGCGCACTTTCGGCACCCGTACTTCGACATTGCCGATCGCCGTCAGTACCTCGCGCGCCGGCAGATAGCCATTCCTCACCACCGCCCGCTGCCCACCCAGCACCTTTACGTTGCCGTACTCGGCCAGCAATTCCTGAACCTCGACCTCGATCGCCTTCTGGATCAGTTCCCGCGCCCCGCGCCGAATCAGTTCCTCCAGCGACAACTCCATCTCCGATTGCTCGGCGATCCCCTTCTTCGTATCCTTCATCTCGGCGTGCCCCTCTGTTTGCTGAAAATCGATCTCGATAATCAATTCTCAGCCCGCGAATAACTCGTGCGACTCGACCTGAGATCAGCCTGGAGCTTCTTGCCGGCAACGAGCCGTAGAGGCACGGCGATG
The DNA here is from genome assembly GCA_963719715.1 of uncultured beta proteobacterium. Classification (GTDB taxonomy): domain Bacteria; phylum Pseudomonadota; class Gammaproteobacteria; order Burkholderiales; family JAEUMW01; genus JAEUMW01. The sequence continues at coordinate 167,225 of CAVRDD010000017.1, read as the reverse complement.
TTCTCGGCAAACTGTCTGACACCATCATTGAAGCGTGCTGAGGTAGCGAAGGTCTGTGTACCCCGGAATGCGCCAACGGAGTCTTGGATATTCATCTCACGCCACTCGGCGGCGGCGGAGAGTCTGGCGGCGATTGTCGGCGACGACCTGCGTTGCCCGTAGCGCAGGCGCGTCGACGCGTTTGATGCGATGGCGCAGGCAGCGTGCGCTTTCATGAAGCCCGGGGCTCGGTCCCGAAACCATCGCCGAGGTTCAGCCCCAGGTGCGCCACCGTCTGCTGAGCGTTCTCGCCCGCCGCGGAGTACTCAACGCAAGGATGCCGAGACGATGGTGACTTGGGGTCACGCAGGGGGGCTTCTCGGTCGATGCCAGCCTGCGCATAGAAGCGGACGATCGCCTCGGCCTGGAGCGACCGCTGCGCTATTGCGCCCGGCCGGCCTTTGCGCTGCAACGCTTGCGTGAAATCGATGCAGAGCGCCTGGTCTATGAGAGCGTCAAGCCGGGAGCGGGCGGCAGCGTCACATTGATTCTCAGCTTGTATTGCTGGGCAATGGAGGTCCTGTTGAGCCTCGATTGGGGGGCGACGGTAATGCATCGCAAAGCCGTCATTGCGGCCTTGGAGGGGCGAACGACGGGTCAGCGAAGTGTAAGTCGCATCGTCCAGCCGAATCCGCTCGCTCCTGTCGCCATAGAACTCGTCGCGGCCGATTCTCCTTGCGGCGAAGTCTTCATCAGCTACGACCAAACGTTTGGCATAGTGGCGCTGTCGAGTTCGTCGCGGTTCTTCAGGCCGCTGCGCGTCTTCGTGCTCGCGATCAGGTTCACCGACGACCTCGCGACTGATTAGTGGCGACCGCGCCAGTTCATGGTGATGAACGTGCGCAGACGGAGATCGACCTCGTTCCACTTGCTGGTGCCTGGCGGAAAGTGCCAGACCCGGATATCCAAGCCCGTCTCGTGCGCCAAGCGGCGCAATTCCAACTTCCAACAGGCGCACCCGGTGCCCGATGCTGCCTGCACCATCAGCCGTGATGAGCAACTGCTTGGCTTGGGGGTGGCGCTGACGGCCCATGCTGAACCACCAGCGCCGGATGGTTTGCACGGCGAACGCCGACGCGTCGTGTTCAGCGCCGACGCTCACCCGGGCTTCGTCGGCGCCAATGGCATACACCCCGTACGGACTGGCGCGCCCGAGTTCAGCGTCCACGAAGTCTTCAACCTTGCCCTGCACATGGCTCGCCGCTGTCTTCACGCTCTCGCGCGTAGTTCTTGTCGCGCCGACCATCTCCTTCTTCTTCGTATCAACCGAGATCACAGGCTGATGCGCGGCCAGGCTGGATGTGACGGTGGCTTTGATGTTCTCGAACTGGGCGTTACGGTCGGGGCTTTGATTGCTCTCGATGACCTTGGCTTGCCCTGCAAGCTGTCGCCTTGCCGTTGACGAGCTGGCGCACCACGACGTGGCTCACCGAGCGCCCGATGCTTGAGTTGCACAGCTTGCGTGCGCAGACTCCTTCACGTCCAACGCAGCGGCGATTGCGAGTCACCGCGAGTCAGTTTATCCACCTGTGCAAGCAGGTCCGCCACCAAGGTCTCATCCTTGACTTCGATCCTCTTGCGCCCGGCGCCCGTGCGACGCGTACGGTGAAACTGGTGTATGAGTCCGAGCGGCAGGTAGGGGGTTGAAGAGGCGGCGTGCCTCTGCTGAGAATTGATTGTCGAGATCGAATTTTCAGCAAACAGGAGGGCACGCCGAGATGAAGGATACGAAGAAGGGAATCGCCGAGCAATCGGAGATGGGGCTGGTCGCTGGAGGAACTGATTCGGCGCGGGGCGCGGGAACTGATCCAGAAGGCGATCGAGGTCGAGGTGCAGGAATTGCTGGCCGAGTACGGCAACGTAAAGATGCTGGGTGGGCAGCGGGCGGTGGTGAGGAATGGCTACCTGCCGGCGCGCGAGGTACTCACGGCGATCGGCAATGTCGAAGTACGGGTGCCGAAAGTGCGCGACCGCTCGGGTGGTGGCATCAAGTTCAACTCAGCGCTGGTGCCGCCGTTTGTTCGCCGCTCCCAGCGCGTATCGGCGGCATTGCCGTGGCTGTACCTGAAAGGCATCTCGACCGGCGACATGCGCGAGGCGCTGACGGTACTGCTTGGCGATGAGGCCAAGGGTTTGAGCCCGAACGTCGTTTCTCGCCTGAAGAGCGAATGGGCGACAGAATACGCCGGCTGGATGAAGCGGGATCTGTCGGCCAGCCGCTACGTCTACTGGTGGGTCGACGGCATTCATACCGGGCTGCGGCAGGAAAACGACGCCCGGCAATGCCTGCTGGTCATCATTGGCGTGACGCCCGAGGGAAACAAAGAACTGGTCACGATCGGCGACGGCCTGCGCGAATCCAAGGAATCCTGGCTCGACGTCTTGCGCGACCTTGCCGCGCGCGGCTTGGGCGCCGGCCCTTTGCTTGCCGTGGGCGACGGCGCGCTGGGGTTCTGGGCTGCGCTCGACGAAGTATTTCCTGACACGCGCCGCCAGCGCTGCTGGGTGCACAAGACGGCCAACGTCCTCAACGCCCTGCCCAAGTCGCTGCAGGCCAAAGCCAAGGCGGATCTGCATGAGATCTGGATGGCGCCGACGCGGGCACAGGCGATCACCGCTTTCGATCATTTCCTGAAGACCTACGGCGCCAAGTACCCGAAGGCGACCGACAAGCTCGCCAAGGATCGCGAAGCACTGCTCGCCTTCTACGACTTTCCGGCCGAGCACTGGATTCACCTGCGCACCACCAACCCGATCGAATCGACGTTCGCTACCGTGCGACATCGCACCACGCGAACGAAGAACTGTGTCACGCGCTCAACCTTTCTCGGTCTGGCCTTCAAGCTGGTACAGGAAGCGCAGAAATCATGGCGCCGCATCCGCGCCGTGGAACGCATCGCCGAACTGCTGGCAGGCACTGTCTTCAAGGACGGGGTCCCGGCACCCGTCGATGACCCGCAACAGCAGCGGCTCGCCGCCTAATCAACCCATGCCCAAGGCATTCCATACACCAGTCACTCTGCAAATGTTCTTTTAAATCGACGACTTGGAAGGAGTGACTTGAGAGGTCGCTAAGCGCAGGTCGCTGACCGGCCAGGAGCCCTCATCGCTGTCCCACACGACGGTTTGAGGAGGGTCTGATCTCGCTCGGTGGGGGAGCGCTCGCGCCTCGGGTCGACACGCGAACCTTCTGCGACCGGTCGCTCAGCGTGCTGGGGCGAGTTTCTGAAAATCCCACACCCGCAGGCTGCCATCGTCGGAGATGCTGGCCATGTAGCGGCCGTCTCTGGAAAGGCGCACTTTGGCGCCGCACAGCGCATGCCTATCAAAGCGATGCGAGGTCGCACCGGTGACGCTGTCGAGCTGATAGATCGAACTGTCAGTTTGTCGGCTGATGGTTACCAGGGTACGTCCGTCAGCACTGAACTGAAGATCGTTGATCAAGCCGTGGTGCTCCGTATAGAGAACACTGAGCGTGCCTTCTCCCAGTTGCCAGCGGAACAGGCGAAACCAACCGCTGCCCATCAATACCGTGCCGTCGGGGGAAAAGGCGAGTGCACGAGCGTCGCTCGGCGGGGAGGGCAGCTCGCGCACATGCGCGCCGAATTCGCTGATCAGCACGCGGCCGTCCCCACCTGACGATGCCAAGCGGCTATTCGAGGCGTCAATGGCCACGGCCAAAACAGCCGACCGATGCAGCCTATGCTCCCCCAGGAGAGAAAGCTCCGCCAGCGACCAGACTCGCACCTTGCCATCGGCATGGCCAGTGACGATTTTGCCCGCCTCTTCCGCCACCGCCATGGCCTGTATCGGTGAAGGGGACAAAGCGGTCCGCAGGCGTTGCCCATGCAAGTCCCACGCGGTCAGAGCGCCGTCCCAGCCGGCGCTGAGGATGCGGTGGTCACTGTCGACGAAAGCGATAGCCTGCACCATCCCGAAATGGGCTCCCCAACCATCGAGCAGATTTTCGTTCGGCAGGGCCCAGACTCGAATAGCACCCTCCCAACCTCCGGAGGCGATCAAGGGGAACTCTTTGGCGAAAGCGAGTGCCGAGCCGCCGTTGTGCGCGTCCTCATGCACAACATTTGGCGGAATGCTCGGGAGCGAGGTACACGCCGACAACAGCAGAACCAAGGCTCGCAAGAGAAGGACGGGCATCAGCGTGGAAACAGCGAGTGGCCGGTGCAAAAATCCAATGCGGCAAGTGTGCGTGTGTAGGCGAAAAAGGAAAGCCACGCACGCGGGGTTTCAGGCTACGAGCACGAGCCACTCAGGCGTTGATCGTCTTCCGACGATGCTCTTCTCGTTCGGCCCGCATTCTGAGCCGTGCTCGTGGAAGATTGAAGAGCTGGTGATCCGCTACTTCGGGACGACTGCGACGCGCTACAAAGCCGTCATCGCCGTGGAAGAGCGGTGAACGGCGGGTTGGGGTCGGGAACCGCCATGTCGCTGACCGGCTAAGAGTTCTCACAGGGGCAGGTATTGCGAACGCCCGGTCCTGCGCGGACGCCGCCAATGACCGCCGCGCTAGGCGACAGCCAGTCCGCAATCGGAATCAGGGCTCGCTCGCCAACCGGGCAAAAAGGCGTTTCATGCCATTGACCCGATCGAGGTAGGCGCGCACGTCGTGATCGCCACATCGCTGTCCGGGGGTCAATCGGAAGCTGCGCTTGGCATAGGAGTCGCCCGCCCCGGCACCGCAAAGGTGTATCACGGCCGCGAGGTCTTGCTTGTGTTGGAGCGTGGTGACAGCAATTCGCTGACGCTCGAGCGCTGCCGCGACGCCGCGATCCAGGAGCGTCGCCGTGAGCTCGACGGCGTGGCTGGGCACGACGCGGGCGTAGAGACTATCGAACCAGCAGGAGCCCAGCGCGGGCGTGGAGTCATGCTCCAGGCTCGTTGGTTCATTCCGGCACTCGCGCTTCGTCTGGGCGAACGTCGCATCGGTGATCTGGTACATGCCCAATGCGCTGGAAGCCGGTCGGTACACTTCGAAGGGATGCCATGTCAGGTGCCATTGCCAGTACGTCGGGGCGAGGGGGTTACCCGCGCTTTCGACTTGGGCAAGTGCGGCCAGAAACTCAGGGGTGATGGCGGCGGTGGCGTGCTTGCGGAATTCTGGCCTGTATTCCCGCCACGTTTCCGAAGGTGTCTTGGTCAGCGTGCCGCTCATTGGAAACAGCAGCTCGGTCGGCTTGTGGAGCGCGTGGTAGACCCAGTTGGCTGCGGCCCACAGCGCTATGGCAACGATCGCACCGGCGACGAGGCGCACAACGAGCGGCGTGGCCCGCAGCGCCCGAAACACTCGCTGGGACGGGAAGCGGAAGCGGCGTCCGTGCGTCACGCGGGACGTGGTTCTCGGGGCTGAGGGTGACTGGGACATGGACACGCACCGGACCTATGCAATGTCATGCCTGTCTGACTGTAAACCGCTTTTCCCGAGGGTCAACGTCTGCGTATGCGTAGCCCTGAGGGGAGTATAAGACGGTTGCTATGCCAACAAATTCCGGTCGATCTGAGCAATCGTCTTGACGCCGGTCAGCGCCATGGCCGTGCGCATTTCCTTTTCAATCAGGCCTAGCAGGTTGTTTACCCCCGCCTCGCCGCTGGTCGCCAACGCATATACATAGGCTCGTCCCAGCAGCACGCCCTTGGCGCCCAAAGCCAGCATCCGAACCACATCCAGTCCCGTGCGAATACCGGAATCGGCCAGTATTGTCAGTTGATCCCCGACCACATCGGCAATAGCTGGCAGGGCCTTGCAGGTAGAGAGCGCGCCATCGAGCTGACGACCGCCATGGTTGGACACCACAATCCCGTCGGCGCCGAATTTGACGGCGTCGCGCGCGTCTTCCGGATCGAGAATGCCCTTGATGATCATCGGGCCTTTCCAGAAATCCCTGATCCACTCCAGGTCTTTCCACGAAATACTGGCGTCGAAATTGGCGCCGAGCCAACCGATATAGTCTTCGAGGCCCGTCGCCTTGCCGAGATACTTCGACACATTGCCGAGATCGTGCGGCGTGCCGCGTAAGCCCACATCATAGGCCCATTCCGGCTTGAACATCGCCTGGACGATGCGGCGGATTGGGCCGAAATCGCCGCTCATGCCGGAATGCCTGTCGCGATAGCGTGCACCGGGGACTGGCATATCTACGGTGAACACCAGCTTGGTGACGCCAAGTGCCTGCGCCCGTTCAAGCGCGTGTTTCATGAAGCCACGGTCCTTCAGCACATAGAGCTGGAACCAGATATCGCAGCCTGACTTCGCAACGATTTCCTCAAGGGGGCACAGGGAAACCGTTGAAACAATGAACGGAACTTTCGCGTTCTTGGCCGCGTTCGCCACCTGAACCTCGCCGCGCCGCGCATACATGCCGCACAGGCCAACAGGCGCGAGCGCCACCGGCATAGCCATCTTCTCGCCGAACAGTTCGGTCTCGGTCGACAAGTCGGCAACATTGCGCAGCACGCGTTGTCGCAAAGCGAGCGACGACAGATCGCTGACATTGTTGCGCAGGGTCATCTCGGCATAGGACCCGCCGTCGAGATAATCGAACAGGAAGCGCGGCAGTTTACGCTTGGCGGCTTCGCGGTAGTCGGTGGCCGCGGAAATGATCATGGCTGAGTCTCGATTATTTAGTGGCTTGTCTGGCCTGTCATACGAGACACGAAAGGTCATTGTGATGGATCGTATTCCACATGCCGGAATTGCGCCAAAGAACTTCTGAAGACGCCACTATCAGCGGCTGACCCAGCATATCCTGAGGTAGGCTGAAAAAAATGGAGTTCGACGATTCGTAGAATTGGACGAACGGAGGACGCAGATGGAACGGATGCCGAAGGGGGTATACACGCTGGAATTTCGGGCGGAAGCGGTAAAGCTGGTGGAGTCGGAAGGGTTATCAATTGATCAGGCAGCAAAGCGCTTGTCAGTGCCGAAGAGCAGCCTGAGCAACTGGGTCAGGGCAGCGCGGGCCGGCAAGCTTGCCGAGGTCGGGAAAGGTCAGCGGGTGCCGAGCGAATTGGAGCTTGAATTGGCGCGCACGCGGAAAGAATTGGCGGAAGTGAAGTTGGAGCGTGACCTGCTAAAAAAGTGTGCGGCGTATTTCGCGAAGGAGTCGCGGTGAAATACGGCCGGATAAATGAATTGCGGCGCCAGCATCCCGTAGCCGCGATGTGTCGCGTGCTCGACGTATCGGAAAGCGGCTATTACGCCTGGCGCAAGCGGCCGCGGTCGCCACGCGCGCAGAAGAATGCCCAGCTGGAAACGCAGATCAAGGCGGCGCACGAGAGAACGCGGCAGACCTACGGTCCGGAGCGGCTGCAAGCCGACCTGGCCGACAACGGCATTCAGGTGGGCATTCATCGCATCAGGCGGATTCGCAAAAAACTCGGGCTACGCTGCAAGCAGAAACGCAAGTTCAAGGCGACGACGGACTCGAATCATGCCCTGCCGGTCGCACCGAACCTTCTGGATCGGCAGTTTGCCGTTGCTGCGCCGAACAAAGCCTGGGTAACAGACATCACCTACATCGCCACCGACGAAGGCTGGCTCTACCTTGCGGGCATCAAGGATTTGTTCAACGGCGAGCTCGTTGGCTATGCTATGGACGCACGCATGACGCAGAAGCTGGTGATGCAGGCGCTGTTCGGGGCAGTGGCCACGAAACGTCCTGGGAAAGGGCTAATCCACCACTCGGACCGCGGCAGTCAATACTGCGCGCATGCTTACCAGAAACTGCTCCGGGAATTCGGCATGCAGGCGTCAATGAGTCGCAAAGGCAACTGCTGGGATAATGCCCCGATGGAAAGCTGCTGGGGCTGCCTGAAGACGGAACTGATACATCAACGACGCTTCGCTACCCGCGAACAGGCAAAACGCGAGATTACGGAGTACATCGAGATCTTCTACAACCGCATCCGAAAGCAGGCACGGCTTGGCCATCTGTCACCCGCCGCTTTCTGTCAGCAGTACTATGCAATTCAAATGGCCGCTTAACCCGTTGGACTCTACGATTTGCATCCGACCTCACATCGACCTGGTGCTGTTCGTCAACGGCATCCCGGTGGCGACGGCCGAGCTGAAGAGCCACTACACGCAGAGCGTCCAGGACGCGATCTACCAGTACAAGACCGACCGCGAGCCGCTGTTCAAGCCGAAGAACGCGCCCGAGCCGCTGCTGGCCTTCCCGGGCGGCGCGCTGGTGCACTTCGCGGTGAGCAACGCCGAGGCGGCGATGACCACGCGGCTGGCCGGGCTGGACACCGTCTTCCTGCCGTTCAACCAGGGCAACGCGGGCGGCGCCGGCAATCCGCCGAAGGACGGCATCGCCACCGACTACCTGTGGAAGGAGGTGTGGCAGCGCGACAGCTTCCTGCAGATCCTCGGCCGCTATCTGGTGCCGGTGAAGAACGACAAGAAGCAGCTCATCGGCTGGATCTTCCCGCGCTACCACCAGCTCAAGGTCACGCGAAAGCTGGTCGCGGCGGTGCAGCGCCGAAGGCCCCGGCGACAAGTATCTGGTGCAGCACTCGGCCGGCTCCGGCAAGACCAACTCCATCGCCTGGACGCGCGCACTTCCTGGCCGATCTGCACGACGCGCAGGACCAGAAGGTCTTCGACACCGTCATCGTGATCTCCGACCGCACCGTGCTCGACACGCAGCTGCGCGAGGCCATCGAGTCCTTCGAGCGCACCCAGGGCGTGGTCGCCGTGGTCACCGGCGAGGGCGCCAGCAAGAGCAAGGAACTGGCCGAGGCGCTGTCGGCCGGCAAGAAGATCGTCGTCTGCACGATCCAGACCTTTCCCTTCGCGCTGGAAGAAGTGCGCAAGCTGGCGGCCACGCAAGGCACAAGCGCTTCGCGGTGATCGCCGACGAGGCGCATTCGTCGCAGACCAACGAGACCGCCGCCAAGCTCAAGCTGGTGCTCAGCGCCGCCGAGCTGGCCGAGCTGCAGGACGGCGGCGAGATCAGCACCGAGGACATCCTGGCCGCGCAGATGAGCGGCCAAGGCCGGTGCCGACGAGAAGGCCGGCATCACCTACGTCGCCTTCACCGCCACGCCGAAGGACAAGACGCTGCAGCTGTTCGGCACCCGGCCCGATCCCGACGCGGCCAGCCGGCGGCCGACAACCTGCCGGCGGCCTTCCACGTCTACTCGATGCGCCAGGCCATCGAGGAAGGCTTCATCCTCGACGTGCTGAAGACCTACACCTCGCTACAAGGTGGCGTTCTCGCTGGCGCACCACGGCAAGGACGATCGACTCGCGCGGAGGTCGACCGCTCCGAGGCCATGAAGGGCATCATGGGCTGGGTGCGGCTGCACGAGTACAACATCGCGCAGCGCGTGCAGGTGGTGGTCGAGCACTACCGCAAGCACGTCGCCGGGCTGCTGGCCGGCAAGGCCAAGGCGATGGTGGTGACCGGCAGCCGCAAGGAAGCCGTGCGCTGGCAGAAGGCCACGCGCAAGTACATCGCCGACCACGGCTACAAGATCGAGACGCTGGTGGCCTTCTCCGGCGAAGTGATCGACCTCGGACAGCGGCCCCGACCCGTTCACCGAGACACAGCAAGGAACTGAATCCCCGGCTGGCCGGGCAGGACATCCGCACGCGCCTTCAAGAGCGGCGACTACCAGCTGCTGCTGGTCGCCAACAAGTTCCAGACCGGCTTCGACGAGCCGCTGCTGTGCGCCATGTACGTCGACAAGCGCCTGGGCGGCATCCAGGCCGTGCAGACGCTGTCGCGCCTGAACCGCTGCTACCCGGGCAAGGACCAGACCTTCGTCGTCGACTTCGTCAACGACCCGGCCGACATCCTCGCCGCGTTCAAGCCCTACTACGAGACCGCCGAACTCGTCCGGCGTGACCGACCCGTACATCGTCCACGAGCTGAAGGCCAAGCTCGACGGCCAGGCGCTGTACGACAACTACGAGGTCGAGCGCGTCGTCAACGTGGCGATCAAGGGCAAGAAGGCCAAGCAGTCCGAGCTGGACGCCGCCACCACGCCCGTGGCCGAGCCGACTGCTGAGGACCTACGCCGAAGCCAAGAAGGACCTCGAGGCCGCCGGCGACGACGCCAAGCAGGCCAAGGCCGCCAAGGACACGATGGACGCGCTGATCCTGTTCAAGAGCGACATCGCCGCCTACGTGCGCATCTACGGCTTCCTGTCGCAGATCTTCGACTACGGCAACACCGACATCGAAAAGCGCTCGATCTTCTTCCGCCTGCTGCACCCGCTGCTCACCTTCGGCCGCGAGCGCGAAGGCGTCGACCTGTCCGCGCTGCGCCTGACGGCCTACACGATCAAGAGCATCGGCGACGCCGGCACTGAACCTCGGCGACGGCGACCCGGTGAAGATCGACCCGACCGACGACACCGGCTCCGGCGCAGGTGCAGGACAAGACCAAGATCGCGCTGGCCGAACTGATCGCCCGGGTCAACGACCTGTTCGAGGGCGACCTGACGCCCGGCGACAAGCTGGTCTACGTCAACGACGTGATCAGCGGCAAGCTGATGGAGTCCGAGAAGCTCGATCGAGCAGGCGATGAACAACACCAAGGAGCAGTTCGCCAACTCACCCGACCTGGCCAAGCGAGATCATGAACGCGGTCATGGATGCGCTGACGGCGCACACCGCCATGAGCAAGCAGGCGCTGGAGTCGGAGAAGCTGCGCAGCGACATGAAGGATGTGCTGCTTGGTGTCGGCAAGCTGTGGGAGAGCTTGCGCGAGAAGGCTTCGCGAATCCATGACGACGTTGCGACGCATTCCTGTCGCGGTGAGGGTTAGCGGCGAGGGGCGGCGCCCGATCATCCAGGTTGCTGTGATGCCTGAGATGGCACGCGAGGAATGGCTGCGTACCTGCGCGCCTCAAAAACAACAGCCCGCATCTGCGGGCTTTGCCACAAAAGGTCCGTCTTGACCTGACGATACTAATCGACGACGAGCCAGATCTGACGATCGACTGTGTTCAAGGTCAGATTGATGGTGGGGTGCCCCGGCCCCGATTTTTCTGGACACGAATTTAGGGTTAAATCGTGTCGGAAAAAGGAGCTGTGTAATGCTGAACGAGTCGAAGGTAGGAGGGGTTGCGCCGGGGTCGCTGGAAGGAGCGCGTAGCGCGACTGGGGGCGAGCCCGGCGCGGCCGCCGAAGTCAAGCGCTGGTCGGCGGGTCGGAAGAAGGAAGTCGTTCTGCGGCTGTTGCGCGGCGAACCCGTCGATGCGATCTCGCGCGAGGTGTCGCTGCCGATATACAAGCTCGAGCGCTGGCGCGACCGGGCGCTGGCAGGCATCGACGCTGGTCTCAAGGAGCGCGAGAACGATCCGGTCGAGAAGCAACTCGATGAGGCCAACCGGCGCATCGGGGAACTGGTCATGGAAGTCGAAATACTGCAGAAGGAAAGGCGGGCGAAGCGCCCTTTGGTCGGCCGGAGGTCGTCGCGATGAGCCGCGAGACCTCTGCGGGCGCTGGCAAGCTCTACGGTTTGGAACGGGTCTGTCGGGTACTCGAATTCCCGCGCTCGACGCTCTACGCCCAGCAGGCTCGCGAATCGGCGAAGGTGGTGTGCTTGCACCCGAAGCGACGCGGCCCGAAGCCCAAGGTATCGGACGCCGATCTGCTGGCGGCCATTCGCACCGATCTGGAAGCGTCGCCCTTCACCGGCGAAGGTCACCGCAAGGTCTGGGCACGTCTGCGCATTGGGCGCGACATCCGTGTCTCGCGCGCCCGCGTGCTGCGTCTGATGCGCGAGAACGCGCTGCTGTCGCCGCATCGGCGGCCGCAGGGCGAGCCCATCGCGCACGAGGGTTCGATCCAGACCAAGCGTCCCAACCAGATGTGGGGCACCGACGGCATCCGCATCGAGACGCTCGACGAGGGCTGGGTCTGGCTGTTTTCGGCCGTCGATCATTTCGATGCCTGCTGTGTCGGCATCCACACGGTCAAGATCGGCGACCGATTTGCCGCCTTGCAGCCAATTGCCCAAGGGCTGCAGGCCGAGTTCGGCGCCACCGGCGCCGATGCCGGACGCGGCCTGGCGCTGCGCATGGACCACGGCACGCAATACACCGCCGACGACTTCCTCAACCAGGTCAAGTTCTGGGGCATTGCGCCCAGCTTCGCATTTGTCGCTGAGCCGCAGACCAACGGCGTTGCCGAACGCTTCAACCGGACGTTGAAGGAGCAGGCGATCTATGGCCGCGTCTTCAAGAACGTCGAGGAGGTCCGAGTCGCCGTGACCGAGTTCAGGGACCGCTACAATCGCCACTGGCGTCTCGAAAAACTGGGCTTCATGTCACCCCTTGAAGCCCGTCAGGCTTATGCCATGCGACAGGCCGCCTGAGCTGCAAAACCGTGTCCAGACAATCCGAGCCGGTACAGATTGATGGTGGGGAGACCAAAGCATTCTGGACGAGCACTGCAGGGGCATTCCTGCGTCACCAGGATTTACAGAAGTACTGAACAACAAGAGCCCGATGTGATTGTCGTTCTCGGATTGCAAGTGGCACCCCCATGTCATGCAGACAATCGAGTTTGCCCAACATCGCGTTTGAAGACGGACGCTCGCATGTCGCTTGAGCCGTTGAACGCGGCTTCGTGGCCAACGGCGCCAAGATCCAAGCCCGCCCGCAAGAAGTCTTGCCATGTCAGCGGGTTGATATCCGCTGAGTATCGGCCTAATGTATTCGTAGCCCTTCGTGTTATCCGAGCGGAGCGCCTCCGAAGTCCTGCGAAATACGCGTAAGTTTCGACGGCATGGGTAATAACAAAACTCCAACGTGGCTGAATCTTCGGTCGTACACGCGCAAAGAGTCCTGCTGGAAGTGGGGAACTGCGATGTCATTTCTGCTGGCCCACGTCATCGCCTTTTGGTGGTACTACTTCGACCAATGCGCGGTACAACTGCCGTGGTTGCCGGAGATCGATGTCCGCCATCAGATCGCGTTTCTGATGCCATTAGTGTCCCTGGTGATATTCAGCGGCCTGCATTTGGCCGATCATTATTGTGAAGACGTGAGGGGCTTGTGGGGCCGCGCTCGCAGGTATGGCCCAGATCCCGGCGACTATGCTGCAGCCGCCATAACCCGGCTGTCGCTGCATTCCGCGCTGGCTGGCGGCGCAATCTGGGGAATCGTTTCGCAATTCGACGCGGGGGCGATGCGGGAGTTTCCTGTGACGGCGCTGGCGCTTGCACTTTTACTGGGTACGTTTGCCGCGTTGTGTTACTCGCAGGCCCACCGCTGGACCAGTTTCGCCAAGCCGGAAGTGCTGTCGCCCAGGTTAAATACGCAGCTTCGCGGCAAACGTGATCTCCTTAAGAAGGCGTCTGCGTTCGACCAATGCTCTTGGTATGCGCTAACCACAGGGTTCATCTGGACATTAGCGGTGCCTCATCCCGGGTTAGCTTTGGGCGCCAACTTCCTGTTGGGTTTGCTGCTATGGTTCTACTACTTTGAGTTCCCTGCCCCTAAAGAGCGCGATCCCGGAGTCAGCTACCCGCTGGACGACAAGCAGATCCAAGAGGCCGTGCAGGCACGTGCGAAGGATGCGGCGGTGCCGGGCGGAGGACCAACGAAGTTCGATCAGTGGAAGAAGAAACAAGTATCGGCATTTGAAGGATGGCTTGAGAAGCTAATTCCCTGAAGATCCCGCTTAAAGCGAGCTAGCGCGGTCCAAGTACCCAACGCCTGCGCGCTTACGGAATCAACTCGCAATGCCGATACCCTGTAGCACCAAGGTATTGTTCCCGAGACCGATCAGAGTAGCCCCGTAAAGATCGGGAAGCACCGCGGGAGCAACGGTGCTCTGCGGATGGGTCAGACTCGCGAAGAAGCAGGCCTTCAAGTAACCCGCTATAAGTTCGCCCTCGTGCGCTTGGCTATTGGCAATGTCCCGACCTGACAGGCGAATGCCGTGACGGCGCATGAGCTTGACCCGGACACGCATGGCGAAAGAGAGGGTGATGTACGGCTATATGGGCTCTCCACTTAGCTCCACCAATCGCGACGCTCTGCGTGAATGTGTGTCGGGGACAACTTGATGGTCGCTGCGTGGCTTGGAGACCGCAGCGTGTTCGGACAGCCCACGGAAGAGCAAACCCCACTGCAAACCCTACGAGCGCGATACAGAGCCGTGGAAGTGGTGGTCGCGGAGTGGAGCTAACTGGATAGGCCTTACGGCTATACAGTAAACCTCTCTTCCGGATGCTGTAAACCGGCGGGCTGTTGGCTATCCTTGTGAGACGTCGGAAAGCGAACTACCGATACACGACCTGGCGCGCATTCTTGTGGCGGTACTCCCAAGCCGGAACGGCGAGGGAATCGCTCCAGAGCCCACGTTGCGCGGCTCTCGCCGCATCCTCGGCTGGGGAGTAGTTGGTCCGGTCCTCGACTGACTGCTCCCGCGCGTATTTCCGATACCACCACGCGAGTCCGGTATCGATCTGTCGTAGTCCTACATCCTGACCGTCTACGATAACCTTTCCGACGATCCGCCCGTAGCGATCGCGCTTGGTCCATTCCACGCGAGCATCCTTGCCGAAGGCCATAGCGGTCAGATTCTGCTGGGATCGCGTCCCGAAGGGCTGTTTCTTCTCCGGAGCATCAATCCCATAAAGGCGGACCTTGTTGGGCATATTGCCGTCCAAACCGTCAGCGTGTCACCGTCAGCGATTCTGACTATGCGGCCATAGAGGATTTCAGCGTGCGAGAGTGTAACGCTCGCAAAGCCGACAATTGCAGCGACGATTTGGGGGTATCCGCATGGTGCTGATGCCAATGCAAACCCCGAGCCGAGTTTACCTCTCCCTTGGTTGCGATCGTGTCGCACTCGCCCGATTGTCGGGGCAGCGCCAGATTGATTCCTTTGGCGCTCAGGGAGTGCCGCCCCGCCGGCTTGGTTATTACCGGCAACAGGTAGAGTTCGCGGACGGGTGAAGTCGAAGCTCTCCTGCAGCTTGACACCGGCGAACCCCAGATCCGTAACAGTAAGGCAATGGCTCTCCGCGTTGCCGAGCGATGATCGGTCTCAGGTCGTGAAGGTCGGATCGGCTCCCTAACGTAGGCACGGCGCTCGGCGGCAACCGTCATCCCTGGTGGGGTATGTAGTGGGGTATTCGTGAGTCTCGAAATATACAAAACTACGTAACTATAGACAGTTATGAAGACATTGTGGTTCCTTCGTACATCTCCACTGCCTCGAGCGCCGGATCTGCACGCTCGGCGAATGCACGGAAGGTCGCCGATTCGCGCGCAAAACCGTGGCGCACCTCGGGGGCCGGCGGTGCGCCAAAGTGCATGACATAGGAGGTACGGTAGTAGTTGGAGGCGCGCAGATACGCTTCTCTCGCGCTGACGATGTGTCCGCTCGCCGCGCACGCATCACCGATTGGCGCAACACGATCGGCAGTCGCCGTCCACTCTTGCAGCCACGCTGCCACGTCGCCGGGGGGCACCCGCTCCATGGTGCTCCTGCATTCGCCGAAGTCGGCTCCTCCAAACTGCACGTGTGCGAGGGTGCATTCGGCCTGATCGGCGAAGAAAGGGTCGGTAGACAGCATCGCGATCTCCAGTGAAGGCATCGTGCACGTAAGCTTACGTCGTTACGCGTGTCGTATTCCGAATCCGCGCCGCGGATTTCCTGTGTAGCACATCGCAGGGGGCAATCTCGCGTGCGATCGAAGCGTTCCTCGGTGTTGACCTCGCGGCGCGAGTCGACTCCGACGGATGCGTTGCCGGCTTTCTTTGCTTGCCGCTTGCGCCTTCCGCCCGCCCAATCTGCGCGTTGATCCGCCAGCAATTGAAGGGCATGGCAAACGGCTGTAGACAAGCCCCGGTATCGGGTTAGTTCGAACCTCCGGTGACGACTATAATTAACGTTTCAACTCTCTGATGGATCGATATTCTTGATGGCCAGATTGCGCGCCGAAAGCGCCCCGCCGAGCGCGTCCCGGCCCAGGATCGCCACCCTGATCAGGGAGTCGTGGTGGCTCCTGCTGGTGGGTGCCTCCGTCTACCTGCTGCTGGTGCTTGTCACCTATCACAAGGGCGATCCGGCGTGGTCGGTGAGCGCATCCTCCGACGTCGTGCGCAATGCGGGCGGGCGCCTGGGCGCGTGGTTGGCAGACGTCCTCCTGTATCTCTTCGGCATATCAGCCTACTGGTTCGTCCTGTTTCTGCTGAACGCGGTGCGCTGGGGCTATGGCCAACTCGAATCCGCATCGTTCATCGACCGTCGGTCCGTGGCCGTGGCGGGTTTCGGTTTCGTGCTGCTCGTCTGCGCGAGCGCGGCCATCGAGCATCTGCGCCTGTACAGCCTGGCCACACCGCTGCCGCTAGCCCCCGGCGGCATCATCGGCACGCTGTTAGGCGATTGGCTGCGCAAGGGTTTCGGCTTCATCGGCTCGACTCTTTTCCTGTTTATGCTGGCGTTGATCGGCTTCTCGCTCTTCACGGGTCTTTCCTGGGTCCGCTTCATGGAGCGTCTCGGCGGCTGGATGGAGGAAGGGTATGCGTGGGTAATCGCGACTTATCTGGTTTGGCAGGATAGACGCGTTGGAACGGTGGCCGTAGTCAAGCGCGAACAAGTGGTCGAGGTGGTGAAGAAGAAGATCGTCGAGGAGCACGAGCCCTTGCGCATCGAGCCACCGGTGCTGGAGATTCCGCGTTCGGAGCGGGTGGAGCGCGAAAAGCAGGTGCCGCTCTTCGAGGAGCTGCCGGATTCGCCGCTGCCACCCATCGCGCTCCTCGACCCGGCGTCGAAGGAAGTGGAACTGCTGTCGCTGGAGACGCTGGAAT
Organism: uncultured beta proteobacterium; assembly: GCA_963719715.1. Taxonomy (GTDB): domain Bacteria; phylum Pseudomonadota; class Gammaproteobacteria; order Burkholderiales; family JAEUMW01; genus JAEUMW01. The sequence goes on along the minus strand of CAVRDD010000017.1, from coordinate 150,382 downwards.
TCACATCGCGGCTGATCGAGAAGAAGCTGCTCGACTTCGGCGTCGAGGTGAAGGTGCTGGCGGCATACCCCGGCCCGGTTATCACGCGCTACGAAATCGAGCCTGCGGTGGGGGTGAAGGGCAGCCAGATCGTGAACCTGGTGAAGGATCTTGCCCGAGCGCTCTCGGTGGTGAGCATCCGCGTGGTCGAGACGATCCCCGGCAAGAGCTGCATGGGACTCGAGATCCCGAATCCGAAGCGGCAGATCGTTCGCCTGTCCGAGATCATCAGCTCCGAGGTGTACGCGGATGCACCGTCGCCGCTCACGATCGCGCTCGGCAAGAACATCTCCGGCAAGCCGGTGGTGGCCGACCTCGCCAAGATGCCGCACGTGCTGGTGGCTGGCACCACCGGCTCCGGCAAATCGGTGGCGATCAACGCCATGATCCTGTCGCTCCTGTACAAGGCGCCGCCGGCGCGGGTGCGGCTGATCCTGGTCGATCCGAAGATGCTCGAGCTTTCGGTATACGAGGGCATTCCGCAGTTGCTGGCGCCGGTAGTCACCGACATGAAGCAGGCGGCCTACGCGCTGACGTGGTGTGTCGCCGAGATGGAGCGGCGCTACAAGCTCATGTCGTCGCTCGGCGTGCGCAATCTGGGGGGTTACAACCAGAAGATTCGCGAGGCGGAGAAGAACAAGCAGCCGCTTACGAATCCATTCACGATCACGCCGGACTCGCCCGAGCCGCTCGCCGAGATGCCGGTCATCGTCGTCGTGATCGACGAACTGGCCGATCTCATGATGGTCGTCGGCAAGAAGGTGGAGGAGTTGATCGCCCGTCTTGCCCAGAAGGCGCGCGCCGCCGGCGTGCATCTCGTGCTGGCCACGCAACGGCCCTCGGTGGACGTCATCACCGGCCTTATCAAGGCGAACATCCCCACGCGCGTTGCCTTCCAGGTTTCAGCCAAGGTCGACTCGCGCACGATTCTCGATCAGATGGGTGCGGAGGCGCTGCTCGGCCAAGGGGACATGCTCTATCTGGCGCCGGGCACGGGCATCCCGCAGCGCGTGCATGGAGCGTTCGTCTCCGACCAGGAGGTTCACCGGGTGGTGGAGCACCTGAAGCAGGCCGGCGAGCCGCAGTATGTGGAGGGCATCCTCGACAGCCCGGAAGTGGAAGGCGACGCGAATGGCGAGGGGGATGCGCCCGACGGCGAGGCGGATCCGCTCTACGATCAGGCGGTGGCGATCGTACTCAAGACACGGCGGCCGTCGATTTCCCTGGTGCAGCGTCACCTGCGCATCGGCTACAACCGGGCAGCGCGCCTGATCGAGCAGATGGAACGCTCGGGCATGGTCTCGGCGATGGGGTCGAGCGGCAACCGCGAGGTGCTGGTGCCGGCGTCCGACAGCAATTGAAGCAGGTAGGGAATCGCCCGCGCGCGTTGCGGTCGAACGACGAGTCCCGTCCATCGAGTGCCATGATGATCCGTTTTCTAGCCGCGCTTGGCCTTTGCTGTGCTGTTGCCTGCCCCGGGATCTCGGCCGCCCAGCAGGTCTACAAGTGGGTGGACGGCAAGGGCGTGACCCATTACGGTGAGAAGCCGCCCAGCGGCCAGCCGGCCCAAGCTGTTGACACCACCCCCAGCGGCTACGTGCGCGAGCCGGGAGAAGCCACGGAATGCCACACGATTCGCTGCCAGTACGACCGCCTGCACACGCAACGGATGCAGGACGAGGCGCAGGAGCGTGCAGAGCATCGTGCTGCGAAGCAGGCAGAACGGGCATCCACGCGCGCGGGGCATGAGCTTCGACACCTTCCGCAAGCTCGAAACCGGCATGCCGGAGGGCGAGGTGCTGCTGCGAGCGGGGCCACCCGATTACCGGTCGAACCAGTTCCTCTCCTCGGGCTACATCGGGAAGACCTGGTATTACTATCCGACCGGCTCCGATCCGTTCACCACGGTGATCCAGATCAGCGGTGGCCAGATCTTCTCTCTCGACCGCGTCCGACAGTTCTGACATGACTCGAATCACGATCCGCGCGGCGTTCGGCGCCGCCCTGCTGGCCTTTGTGTTGGTGGCCGACGCCGCCAGCACCGACCGCCTGAAAGCTTTTGTCGAGCAGACGCGCTCGGCCAGCGCCGACTTCAGCCAGACCGTCATGGATCGCGGCGGCAAGAAGATCCAGACGGCGAGCGGCAACCTGCAGTTTTCCCGGCCCGGCAAGTTCCGCTGGACCTACGATTCGCCCTATCAGCAGCTTATCGTCGGCGATGGCACGAAGCTGTGGATCTTCGACAAGGACCTGAACCAGGTCACCGCGCGCAAGCTCGACGATGCGCTGGGCGCGAGCCCGGCCGCCTTGCTGGCGGGCGACAACGCCATCGAGAAAAACTTCGACCTGAAGAATGCCGCCGCCAAGGACGGCCTCGAATGGCTGGAAGCGACGCCGAAGAGCAGCGAGACGACGTTCGAGCGCATCCGCATGGGATTCAAGGGTGCCGACCTCGACACGATGGAGCTCAAGGACCAGTTCGGGCAGCTCACGGTGATCCGCTTCATCGACTTGAAGCGCAATCCCACGCTCTCTCCGGATCTCTTCAAGTTCACGCCGCCGCAGGGGGCGGACGTTATCGGGGAATGAGGAGGGCGTGGGGCAGAGAAGGGGAAGAGCATGAGGATGAGGGCAGTGGCAGTTTGAACGCGCGATGCGCGAGCAACCTCGAACTGCTCTCCGCCTCCCGCCTCCGCCTCCGCCTCCGCCTCCCGCCCATGTCCGACCTTTTCGCCCAGGCCATGTCCGACGCACCTCTCGCCGAGCGTCTGCGACCGCAGCGGCTGGAAGACGTGGTCGGACAGTCGCACCTGCTCGGGGCGGGCAAGCCGCTGCGCTTGGCGCTCGAGTCCGGCAAGCTGCACTCGATGATCCTGTGGGGTCCGCCGGGTGTGGGCAAGACCACGCTCGCGCGGCTCCTCGCGAGCTCCTGCAACGCCGAGTTCATCACGATCTCCGCCGTGCTCTCGGGAGTGAAGGAAATCCGCGATGCCGTGGCGCGAGCGCGCGTAGTGCTGGCGCAGTCGGGGCGGCCGACAATCCTCTTCGTCGACGAGGTCCACCGTTTCAACAAGGCGCAGCAGGACGCCTTTCTGCCCTTCGTGGAGGAGGGCCTGCTCATATTCATCGGGGCGACCACCGAGAACCCTTCGTTCGAGGTGATCGGCGCCTTGCTGTCGCGCGCTGCGGTCTATGTGCTCACGCCATTGAGCGAAGCCGAGTTGTCGGAGCTGTTCGCTCGTGCGCAGGCGCAGGCGCTGTCGGGTTTGACGTTCTCGGAGGACGCGAGACGGATCATCGTCGGCTTCGCGGACGGCGACGGTCGTCGTCTCCTCAATCTGCTGGAGCAGCTTGCCACGGCGGCGAAGATGCAGGGCATTACGAGCCTCGACGAGGGGTTCGTCTCCGAGACCGTGGCGCAAGGCCTGCGCCGTTTCGACAAGGGCGGTGACGCCTTCTACGACCAGATCTCGGCGCTGCACAAGTCGGTGCGCGGGTCATCGCCCGATGCGGCCCTGTACTGGCTCTGCCGCATGCTGGACGGCGGCGCCGATCCCCTGTATCTCGGGCGGCGGCTGGTGCGCATGGCGAGCGAGGACATCGGGCTTGCCGATCCGCGCGCGCTGCGTCTCGCCTTGGATGCCTGTGAGACCTACGAGCGGCTCGGCAGCCCGGAGGGCGAGCTGGTATTGGCACAGGCGGCGATTTATCTCGCCTGCGCAGCGAAGAGCAACGCGTCGTATCTGGCCTACAATCAGGCACGCGCTTTGATTCGGGGCGGGCCGTCACGCCCGGTGCCGGAGCATCTGCGCAACGCGCCGACCAAGCTCATGCAGGAGTTGGGATACGGCCGCGCCTATCGCTATGCGCACGACGAACCGGAAGCCTACGCAGCCGGGGAGTCCTACTTTCCGGACGGCATGGACACGCCCACCCTCTATGCGCCGACCGATCGCGGACTCGAAGCAAAGATTCGCGACAAGCTTGCCCGCCTCAAGGCGCTCGACGCGGCGGCGGAGCGCAAGGACGGGAACCGATAATTGTGGGTGTGGAAATAAGAATGCCGCGGCTGGACGACCGCGGCATTCTTTTCTTGTAGGAGAGACCCTGAGCGTCTCTCCGGTGCGGGTTCGTTACTTCGTGTTGAGATCGCTCTTCCAGAACTTCTTGCCGGTGACCGTGGCTTCGGCGATGAGGCCGGTCGGGGTGAGCTGATACATGCTCGTCGTGTCCTTGCTCAGGAATGACTGACCGACGTCGGCGGCGCCGCCTTTGTCGGCGGCGGCCGCTGCGGCGGACGCCTGTCCCGAGGCTTCCCAGCCCTTGTTCACGAACTCATCGAACGCTTCGCGCGTCTTGAAGACGAGGACGGTGCGCACGTCCTTCACGCCGGCTCCGATGCCGACGCTCGCCTGTGCGACATTCATGTAGGTGCGCCGCTTGGTTTTGTTGTCGATCGCGACGCCGCTGCCGCCGGAGCCCCCGGCGAAGAGCACCATCGCCCCGTACTCACCGAACACCGCATACCCGGCGACTGCGATCTCGGCTTTGACGTCAAGTTTGGTCTTGAACAGCTCGGCCAACGTTCCCTTTGCCATCTTGTCGATGGCCGCCCGCTTCTGCGCGCGGGTGGCACCCTGCTTGCCGGGCTTGGCCATCTCCTGACCGGCTTCGTTGCCGAAAGCCTGTGCCTGAACCTGGCCGCTGCAGGACAGCGCCAGAGCCAGCGCCGCGAGGGTGAGTCGACCGTACATTGTTGAATCCTCCAGAGCTTCAATTTCTGGATTATAGGCCAGCCGCCGCTGCCGTTGAATCACGATCTGCGACACGCAAGCGGAGGCGCGGTTGCACCCGTTTCGGCAGCGAGTAAACTTCACGCCCATTCCGCCGCGCGCGATTCCGACCCTCACCGCTTCTCATCTCTATGCTCGATCCACAACTCCTACGCAGCAATCTCGATACTGCCGTCGAGCGCTTGGCCGCCCGCGGTTTCTCGTTTGACCTGGACGCGTTCCGCGCCAGCGAAGCGCAGCGCAAGCTGCTGCAGAAGGAGTCCGAAGACCTGCAGGCGCAGCGCAACAGCCTCGCCAAGCAGGTGGGGCAGGCAAAAGCGAAGGGCGAGGACGCCGCTGACCTGATGGCGCAAGGCGCTGCCCTCGGCGACCGTGTGACGGCGCTCAGCAGGCAGCTCGACGCAGTCCAGGCGCGGCTGAACGCTTTGCTCCTGACGACACCGAACCTGCCGCACGAGACGGTCCCGCCGGGAACCTCCGCCGACGCCAACGTCGAGATGCGTCGGGTTGGCACGCCGCGAACGTTCGACTTTGCGCCCCGAGACCACGTGGACCTCGGTGCTGCGCTGGGCGGGCTCGACTTCGAGACCGCGGTCAAGATCAGTGGCGCCCGCTTCGTCGTGATGAAGGGTGCGATCGCGCGTCTGCACCGGGCACTCGCCCAGTTCATGCTCGACGTGCACACCGCCGAGCACGGCTACACCGAGATCTACGCGCCTTATCTCGTCAATGCGGAGAGCATGCAGGGCACCGGGCAACTGCCGAAGTTCAAGGAGGACCTGTTCGCGGTGCCGCGAGGCGATCTCGGCGATTTCTACCTCATCCCGACCGCGGAAGTCCCGGTCACGAACATCGTCCGCGACGAGATCGTGGCGCTCGACCGGTTGCCCGTCAGATTCGTCTGCCATACGCCGTGCTTCCGCAGCGAGGCCGGATCCTATGGCAAGGACACGCGTGGGATGATCCGCCAGCATCAGTTCGACAAGGTCGAGCTCGTGCAGGTGAGCCACCCCGACCGGTCTTACGATCAGCTCGAAGAGCTAACCGGCCACGCAGAGACAATCCTGAAGCGCCTCGAGCTGCCGTATCGCACCGTGGTGCTGTGCACCGGCGACATGGGATTCTCGTCCGCCAAGACCTATGACATCGAGGTGTGGCTGCCCGGGCAGAACGCGTACCGCGAGATCTCCTCGTGCTCGAACTTCGAGGCGTTCCAGGCGCGACGCATGCGCGCGCGCTTTCGCAACGAAAAGGGCAAGCCCGAACTCGTGCATACGCTGAACGGTTCCGGGCTCGCTGTCGGCAGAACGCTGGTCGCGGTGCTGGAGAACTATCAAAACGCGGACGGGAGTGTAACGGTGCCTGCCGCGCTGCGCCCCTATATGAGCGGGATCGAGGTGATCGGAAGCGCGTGAGACGTACCGGTCCGAGGGAATTGGAATGCAAACGGCATGGAAGACGGCGGTGCTTGTGGCAGCGGTGCTGGTCGGGCTGGGATCGGCAGTGGTCGCCGCGGAGACTACCGCGCCGCCGACCGCTTCGAAGGAACTCTTCGAGTGGTTGAAGGCGGGAAGCTACCAGGAGTGGGAGCACGGCAGTGCCCCGCACCCCGCGCCGGGTGCGCATCCGGGCGGCGTTCTCGCATACCTCAATCCGGCGCTGGTGAACTCGCTGCGCTCTGCCAGCTCGGCGCACCCGGTGGGATCAGCGGCAGTCCTGCAACTCTACGGCAAGTCGGGCAAGCCCCATGGCTGGGCGGTAGCCATCAAGGTCGATGCGGAAAGTGCGGGCGGGAAGGGGTGGTACTGGTATCAGGTGCTTTCCGTCGAGGACGGCAACCGCACGCTCGCCGCAGATCGCGGCGCGCCCGCCTGTGCCGGATGCCACGCGCAAGGACGTGACTTCGTGATGTCTCCTTTTCCGCTGAAATAGCGGAGCATCAGGCGACCCCGTCCGGCGGCAGGTAATTTTTCATCCAGCGGCGGTCGAGGAAGCGCTTCCAGCGCCACACCCAACGTCCTCTCGCGGCGAGCGGCCCCCAGGACGCGACGGCATAGTGATTCCCGGTCCCGATCAGGGCGAGCGCCTTGTGTTGCGGGGTGTAGCGGGTAAGTGCCTCGCCAGCCAGGGCGAGTCGCAGGTTCCTGGCAAGCGGTGGCCCTTGTCGAACTGCATATACGCCCGACTTCGGACGTGGGTGGTCGAGCATGGTAGCGACGTCGCCGGCAGCGAAAATTTCTGGGTGCGAGGTCGACTGCAAGCAATCGTTCACCGCGATGAATCCACGCTTATCGGTCGCGAGGCCCGCTTCCGCGATCCATGTGGGCGCCGCGGCGGTCGTGACCCAAACGAATGCATCGGCCTCGATCTGCCTGCTCCCCGTGCACAGCACGACTCCGGGCTCGACGCCAACTACCTCGCGCCCGAGGTGCACCTCGATGCCACGTGCCGCCAGAATGTTGCGGAAGATGCGGCGCACCAATCTGTTGTGACTCATGAGAACGTCGGCTTCGTCGGTGACGAGCAGGAAGCGCGTCCTCCCGTCTGCAGTTTTGCTGAACCGGTACTGCAGCGACAGGAGCAACTCGATGCCACCGGCACCGCCGCCGACGACTGCGATGCGAAGGTGCTCGCCGGCCTCGATACGCGACTCGATCGTGCGCCATCCCGAAAGAAAGCGATCGATGGGCTTCACCGGCAGCGCATGCTCGCGCGCTCCCTGCACGTTATCGATGGCGGGGGTTGAGCCCGTATCCACGGAAAGCAGGTCGTAGTCGAAGCTGCGGCCATCCGCGCATTCCACGCGGTGTGCGTCGGGGTGGATTCGAACAGCCTCTGCCAGGACGAACGCGCAGCCCGTGTCATCCGCAAGCCACGCCAAGTCGACGTGGCTGTCCTCGAATGCGTCGAGGCCGGCGAGTAGGCCGGGCAGCATCCCCGAATAGGGTGTGAAGCGCACGCGACTCACCAACGTGACCACCGTCGCAGGATGCGGCATGCGGCCGAAGGCACGCATGACATGCACGTGGGCGTGGCCGCCGCCCAGCAACAGAAGTCGCTTCACGCAGTTGCGAGCGCGACCGGAGCCGGCGTCACGGCACGGAATGGAGGGGGGCGGCGGCGGATGACATCCGCCCGGACGTTGGGGCTGGAAAAGCTCGCGGGGCGCGAGAGGGCTGCTGCCGCGCTCCCAATCTGCGGCTGGCGACTAAGAGACAGCGCGTAGTCGGGGACCGCCAGTTGGCCGCGAGATGCGATCGCAGAGGTAGCCGAGCACTGGGTCGCTCGCGAGACGGCGGAAGTCTTCGGGGCGATCGACGTCCCAGCGTACCGGGAGTTCCTTCCACGTCCAGTCGAGATCCCGCATGCGTTCGCGGGTCATCTCCATGACGGCGTCGGTGCTCCAGGGGATGTCCTCGAATAACGCGGGTTCAACGGTGCGCAGGCCGATCAGGGCATAGCCGCCATCTTCGGTGGGGACGAAGACGGCATCGTTGCCTGTCGTAAGCGCCAGCGCCGCGTTCCGGATGTCTTCGACCGTGAGCGACGGGCAGTCCGAACCGATCAAGAGCGCGCGCGAATGACCGACCAGCAAAGCCTCCAGCGTGCGCCACATGCGTATGCCTAGGTTGCCGTTGCCCTGGGTGCGCAGCACCGGATGGAGACTGCGGCCGATGCCGTCGAAGAACGGGTGCAGTATGGTCGGCGTGCACCACAATTCGACCGGACCGACATTCGCGTCGAGTGCGATCTTGACGGTATGACTGGTGCAGCGTTCGTAGAGGCGTGTCGCCTTTTCGGCGCCGAGTTCGGGGATGAGGCGCGTCTTGACTGTGCCGGGTCGTGGAACCTTGGCGAAGATGGCTATCGGAGTCTGGGATTCGGTGGTCATTTGTCGCTCAAAGCATGCGCTTGCAGATTACTCTCAAAGACCGATCAAGAATAGCGCACCCTTCTGCTACCGCCCACGGTGTATTCCGTGGGCCTCGGCGGGTGCTACCGAGCAGCGCGGGAGCGGGGGGCAGGGACCAGATCTTCGGCCAGATGGCGCAGGAGCGGATCGTTGGCGAGACGGGAGAACCCTGATGGTGCATCCAGATCCCAGAGCGTGGGGAGCTCCAGCCAGCGCCATTTCAGCTCGCGCAAGCGGACCTTCAGCGCATCCATCACGGTACCCGGTGTGCGTGACAGGTCTTTGAACAATTCTTCGGATGCCTTGCGCATGCCCCCTGCAGCGCAGCGTCCGTCATCCATGGGAACGAAGGCGGCATCGTAGCCATCGTCCAGAGCCTCGGTCACCATCCGCAGATGGACAGGCAGCAGGGCCGGACAGTTCGACCCCATCACGATTGCGAGCGGGTGCGCGGTGAGCAGTGCCTCGAAAGTGCGGAAGAGTCGCATGCCGAGATCACCGTTGCCCTGCACGCGCAGCGTGATGGGATGCGCGCGTGACATTTCGGCGAAAAACGGATTCAGCATCGACGGCCGACACCACAGTTCGACCGGACCTATGCCTGCTTCGAGGGAGGTGGTGATGGCGTGATCGGTACAGCGTTCGTAGAGGGTTGCTGCTCCGTCCGGACCCAATGTTGGTATGAGCGGGGTACGGACCGTGCCAGGAACCGGAGCCTTGGCGAGAATGGCGATGGCAGTTTCAGTCATGATGGGGGCGTCGGGGTAGAGCGGGCGGAAAGCATCTTTGCCGGCTCGGGTGCAAGCTCCGTTCCAGTGTCGATGCGGTCATGATACCCCCGATAGGCGGGCGAACCTTCGGGCCAATTGGCAAGAAAGCGTTCAACCCACTGGGGGTGATTGTAATGCAACGGGAGTGCTTCCACATGGAGGGAACCGACACGGCTGCCGTACAGCGCACGTCCGGGTAGCGCGGGGACGGTGGACACGCGAGTGATCAGACCGCAGCGCGGGCCCCGGAAATTGGGCATTCCTGCGGCACCGTTGTTGGCCACGAGGCAGCGCTCACCGGTGACGGTGAGCGGTTTCATTACCGGCAGGCAGGTGTGGCTGGAAAGGTACACCCGGACATTTGCCTCGGTGAACCAGCGCGCGACCACGTGCTCGGGCGTGGCAGCCCGAGCGTCGCTTTCTGCCGGTTCCGGCGCGAGAGCCTCGCGTGCGAAGGACCAGCCGGCGAGAGACTCCGGATCGCCGTGGAGGATGCCGATACGGATCCCGCCGATTTCGAAGGTGCGGACCTTCGGCAGGGCCGCGAGCTTGGCCAGCAGATCCGGAAAGCCGGTCGCCGTTTCGCGCAGTCGCGACATGATCTGGTTGGAGCGCTCCACGGTCGTGTCGGCCACCCAATCGGGATACCCGCACCCGCAACCGGCGCCGCTATCGCTTTGCAACTCGGCCTCGACGTTACCGAGCGTCGCGCTGTGTGCGAGCAAGCTTTCATTCACAGTCCGGAAGCTGTACGCATCCACGTTGAACCAGTTGAAATCGCCATTGAACACGAGTGTCACGGGTGGCAGCGTCCGCTCCTCCTCGCGCTTGAGTTCGAGCACTGCCGTCAGCGCTTCGGGGTTGCCGTAAAGTCCTCCGATCGCGTAGACGGTGGCGGCGTGCTCCGTCGGCACCTCGCGAAAGAGGGCGGGCGAGTAGCGGTAATGCAGTGGACAGGTGCAGCCGGGGATCACCGGACTTGTCCATCCCGTTGGTAGTAGCGGCGTGCGAGGGCGGCTGGATCGGCGCCGCAGAAGAAGGCGAGACGCAGCCACCACATGAGCCAGATGGTCCGCAGCGCACCTTCCCGCTCCCATTTCCGGCTGGACGTGACAACTGGCGGTCGCAGACAGAGCGGCCGGCTCTCGCGTTTCAACTGCCTGGACAGCGCAATGTCCTCCATCAGCGCGAGCGGCAGGAAGCCTCGCACCTTCTCGAACGTGGCGCGACGGACGAATATGCCCTGATCGCCCGTTGCTATGCCCGTCAGACGCGAGCGCTGATTCATCAGGAATGCCACCAGCCTGAGCAGTAGACGATGGCTCGAGAGGCCGACGTCGAAATGACCCCACACGCGATTGCTGCGCATCAAGGCAGCATCGATCGCGCTGTCGGCGCCTGGTGGCAGCCGCGTGTCCGCGTGGAGAAAGAGCAGCACGGAGCCTTGCGCTGCGCGCGCACCGGTGTTCATCTGCATGGCGCGCCCGCGCGCGCTCGCAAGGACACGATCCGCGAACGGGCGTGCGATCACTGCGCCGCCGTCACGGCTGCCGCCGTCGACGACGATCACCTCCGCCCCGCGCGAGCGCAGGGGCTGGAGGCATGCTAGCGCCTCCGCCAGTGTCTCCGCTTCGTCGAGGACAGGGACGATGATCGATAGCCACGTATCGACGCCTTGCCTGACGTCGTCGCCGTGTCCGTCTGATCGCATCATGGGAGGATGAGGGCGGGGGAGACGAGCCGGCAGAGCGTCATGTCAATTTGCTTCGGCGGGCGATACACGGCGTTTGTCGGATACCAGCGCGGGCACCCGTGCGATGAGCCCACCGACCCCGCGTTCACCACGCAGCCAGGCGTGGAACGCATCGAGGAATGCGAGCTGCCCGACCGTTACCTGCCTGCGCTTCCAGGCGCCGGCAGCGTATTTGTTCGCCTCGACCAGCGTCGGGTAGATGTGGATCGTGCCGAGAATCTGGTTGAGACCGATGCCGTGTTTCATCGCCGTGATGTATTCGACGATGAGGTCGCCCGCATGCTCGCCCGCGATCGTCGCGCCGAGGATGCGGTCGCTACCGGGCGCGGTGAGCACCTTGACGATGCCTTCGGCTTCGCTGTCGGCGATTGCACGGTCCAAATCATCGATGCCGTAGGTGGTCACCTCGAAGGCGATGTTCTTCTCCTTCGCCTCAGTCTCGTTGAGGCCAACCCGTGCGACCTCGGGCTCGGTGAAGGTTGCCCACGGAATCACCGAGAAGTCCGCCTTGAACTTCCTGAACGCGCCGAAGAGCGCATTGACCGACGCATACCAGGCCGTGTGCGCCGCCGTGTGCGTGAACTGGTAAGGGCCGGCGACATCGCCGCAAGCGTAGATGTTGGGGTAGATGGTCTGCATGTACTCGTTGACCTCGATTGTGCGCTGCTTCGTCACCGGAATGCCCAGTGTGTCGAGGCCGTAGCCCGCCGTGTTGGCAACGCGCCCGACCGCACACAGGAGTCCATCGAACGGCACCCGCACCTCGCGCCCTCCCGCTTCCGCGATCAGGATCTTTTCGCCATCCTCGATCACGAACGCCTTCGCCTTGTGGCCGACCAGCACGTCGATACCTTCGGCGCGGAAGCGATGCATCACCATCTCGGAGATCTCGGGATCCTCGCGGATCATGAGGCGCGGCAGCATCTCGACCTGTGTCACCTTCGAGCCCAGGCGCGCGAAGCACTGCGCGAGCTCGCAGCCGATCGGCCCGCCGCCCAACACCACGAGGCGTCGCGGCAGCTCGCGCAGACTCCAGATGGTGTCTGACGTGAGGCAGCCGACCGCGTCGATGCCGGGGATCGGCGGCACAAACGGGCGCGCGCCCGCCGCGATGACGATCGATTTTGTCGCGAGCGTGCGCGCGGTGCCGTCCGCGAGCTTCACTTCGACGGTCCACGGTGAAGTGAGCTTCGCCTCGCCCGCCACGCACTCGACGCCCAGGTCCGTATAGCGTGCAATCGAATCGTGGGGCTCGATCTGGCGGATGACGCGTTGCACGCGCTCCATCACTTCTGCGAAGTCGAACTCGGCCGAGGCAGAGGCAATGCCGAACTCACGGCAGCGCTTCACGTGCGAGAGAAACTTGGCGGAGCGGATCAGCGCCTTCGATGGCACGCAACCGGTGTGGAGGCAGTCGCCGCCCATTCGGTCGCGTTCGACGAGCGTCACCTTCGCCTTGACTGCCGCCGCGATGTAGGCCGACACGAGTCCGGCGGAACCGGCGCCGATCACGACCAGATTACGATCGAAGCGCGCGGGGCGCTGCCACTTCGCGTAGATCCGACGTGTCTTCACGGTGTCGACGATCTTCTTCGCGATCAGCGGGAAAACGCCCAGCAGCGTGAACGAGAGCAGCAGGCCGGGCGAGAGGATGCCCTGGAGCGAATCGATCTTTGCGAGCTGCGTGCCGGCGTTCACGTACACCAACGTCCCAAGCAGCATGCCGATCTGGCTCACCCAGTAGAACGTGTGCGTCCTGATTGGCGTGAGGCCCATCACCAGATTGATGACAAAGAACGGGAACACCGGCACCAGACGCAACGTGAAGAGATAAAAGCCGCCTTCGCGCTCGACGCCGCGATTGATGGCGGCGAGCTTGTCGCCGAATTTGCGCTGGATCGTCTCGCGAAACAGGAAGCGGCTCACCAGGAACGCCAGCGTTGCGCCGATCGAGGACGCGAAGGAGACGATCACCGTCCCCCACAGCAGGCCGAACAGCGCACCCGCTACCAGCGTGAGTATTGCCGCGCCCGGTAGCGAGAGGCCGGTGACACCGACATACACGGCGAAGAAAATCGCCGCTGCCTGGAGGGGTGCTGCATCGACGTAGGCGCGGATTGCCGCCTGCTGCGTCCTGAAGTAGTCGAGCGTGAAGAGGCGACCCAGGTCGAACACGAAGAACGCCGCGATCGCAAGCACGATCGCGATGAGCAGAAGGAGGCGACCTCGTGTCATTGTCCATGCCTCCCGCCCGGAGAATTGCGCCCGGAGTCAGCGTGAGTGTTGCACATCAGCGTGTGGGCTCGAGTACGTCGTGACGCATCTTGCGGCTCACGGCGTCGAAGACGACGACGAGCAGGACGATCGCAATCAGTATCGTCGCGAGCCGTCCCCATCGAAACAGAGATACGGCCTCCGACACCAGCAGCCCGAGGCCGCCGGCGCCGATCAAGCCGAGCACGGTCGAGTCGCGCACGTTGTACTCCCAGACATAGAGGTGCACCGACAACCAGCGTGGCAGCAGCGTGAGCCGCAGCCCGTGGATCAGGGTCTGCAGCGGCGTCAGCCCGAGCGCGACGCCGGACTCGATCAGGCGGGCATCGATGGCTTCGATCGTCTCCGCGTACAGCTTGCCGTAACTTCCGAACGAGTGCGCCGCAATCGCCAGCACCCCGGCCATGGGACCGAGACCGATAATGCCGACGATGATCAGTCCGAAGACGAGCGTGTGGATTGCACGCGACACGTCGAGCAGAAACCGGGCAGCGGACGCCGCGGGGCGGGGCAACTGCATGTTCTTCGCGCTGACGATGCCGAAGGGCAGGGCAGCGAGGGCGGCGAGGAGCGAACCCAGTGTCGCGATCGTGAACGTGGTCCAGACGGCGCTGGCGAGGCCGTGCAGAAACCTGAGCTCCGTGCTGCGCTGATTTTCCACGCGCAGCACGCGACCGTCCTCCGCGCGATATTCCAGCTGTTCGTTGCCGAACCAGACATCGAGAAAACTCGGTCGTGAGAGTTCGTGCGCGGTGCGCTGCAGGTTCTGCCAGGGCCGACGGCCAAGGGTGAAATCGCCGCTCGCCACGAACTGCCAGGTGATCCCGGCGAGCAGCACCAGGTAGAGAAAGAGGTAGCATCGCAGAGGTCGTACAGCCAATCCGCGATACATGCGTTAGCGCTGGACGGGCGCGAGCTTGCCGGTGGCGAGACCCGCCTCTTTGATCGGGGTATAGGCGCTGTTGTCGCTCTTCACGAATCCGGTATAGCGCGATGGCAGCAGATCGGGCCGCGCCTTCAATTCGCCGCCCACCTTCTCCAGTGCTTGCTGCACACGCTGCACGAGGGCGCGATCCTTCGCGATCTCTGCACTGATGGCAAAGGCATCGTTCGCCAGCGGGGCGGAGGTCCAGATGATCTTGCTCTCCTCGGCCTTGATCAACCCGTCGGAGATCATCGCGTTGCGGTTGCGGTTGTAATCCGCGCCTGCATCGATCTCGCCGCGCGATACTTGGGTTTCGATCGCCTGGTGCTTGGTGTAGATGACCTTCGAGAAAAAGGTCTCGGGGTCGATGCCCATCTTCTGGAACTGATACACCGGAATCAGGTAACCCGAGGTCGAGCCCTTGTCGCCGAAGGCGAAGCTGTGTCCGCGCAGGTCCTCGATACGCTCGATTCCCGTCTTCGGGTTGGTAATGATGATCGCGTGGTACTCGGGCTTGCCGTCGTAGAGGACGGTCGCGATCGCCTGCGCGCCGGATTGATGATTCGCGAGCACGTATCCCCACGGGCCCATCAGCGCGAGGTCCGTCTCGCCGTTGGCCAGCGATTTCGCGAGCCCTTCCCAGGTATCGACCGTGCGCAGCACCACCTTGCGTCCGAGCGCGGCCGAGAGGTACTCCGCAAGCGGGCGATAGGTCGCGTCGTTCTTGTCCTTGTCGGGCTGGAAGAGCCCCACGCCGAGCTGCAGGGGCGGCGTGTCGGCGTGTGCAGCAGTCAGGATCAGCAGTGCCGCACCGAGCGTCAGCGCTTGCAGTGTGCGACGAAACATGGGAAGCCTCCGGTGATGATCAGGATGGGAATCGGCACATCAGGCGCCAAGCGCGCCGCCGCAACTCGAGCCTTGTCCCGCCGTACAGCCGTAGCAATGGTCCGCCACCACGATCGGCAGACCTTCCACGTTGACGCCGGTCAGATCCGACAGGTGCCGTCGCCGTTGGCCGTTCAGACGCAGCGGCAAGCCGAGCATCTGGTTGAAGTCGCAGTCGTAGACGTATCCCTGCCAATCGACAGAAAGCAGGGTGCGGCACATGACGCCGTCGAGATTCTCGTCGCGGTGCGCGCTCTTGAGGAGCCGCATGTAGGACTCGAACTGACCCTTCGAGACCAGCGTGCTGCCGAAGCGCTGGATCGGCATGTTCGCCAGGGTGAAGAGCCGGTTGAAGACGACACCGTAGCGATCGCCAAGCTCCCGTCGGTATGCCGCCTCCAGCGCGTCCTGCGCGGGGGGCAGAACGGGCCCGAGCGGGTTATAGACGAGATTAAGATCGAGTTTGCTGCCTGCATGAGCATAGCCTGCGGCGTTCAGCTTCCTGAGCGCGCGGATGCTCGCTTCGAACACATGCTTGCCGCGCTGGCTGTCGACGTTCTCTTCGAGGTAACAGGGGAGCGAGGCGACCACTTCGACCCGGTTCGCCGCGAGAAAATCGATGAGGTCTTCCTGCCCTGGCTGCTCCGTTATGGTCAGGTTGCAGCGATCCATGACGTGGACGCCCAGCGTGCGCGCAGCGCTGACCAGCCGGCGGAAGTGCGGATTCAATTCCGGCGCGCCACCCGTGATGTCCAGCGCTTGCACTCCCGAGACTTCGAGGTAGCGAATGACCAGATCCACTGTCTCCGCACCCATCTCTTCCTTGCGATTGGGCCCGGCGTTGACGTGGCAATGCAGGCACTGCTGATTGCAGCGGTAGCCGACATTCACCTGGAGTGTGGTGAGCGCCGCGCGGCGCAGCGCGGGAAAGTCGGTGGCAGCAAGGCGGGGCAGAGTCGCATGCATCGGGATTCCCGTCCTCCGGCGGACCGCCGCGAGGGCGTCCGTGGTTTCGTACCAGCCCTGATACGCGAGGCGTCTGCAATCGGATGCGTATGAGTGTGTCGAGGTTCCCGCGAAATGTCACCCGTTCATGGCGGTCTCGGGAGACTTGACGAGGGCCGCTTCGGCGGGCTCGCTGACCCACTCGCGGATCATGGTGAAGAAGACGCCGACCACGGTCGCGCCGACAAAGAGGCCGAGGATGCCGGCCGTGGCAATCCCGCCGAGCAGACCGAGGAGCACGATGCTGATGGGGAGATTGGCGCCACGGCTGATGATCGCGGAACGGATGACGCTGTCGGCATTGGCCACCACCACCAGGGTCCAGAGCACCAGGAAGATTCCCCAACCGTTCTCCCCCTGGTAGAAGAGCCAGGCAGATGCAGCAAGGAGTTCCAGGTTGATGAGCCCGATAGGAATCAGCGCGAGAAATCCCCCGGCCACCCCCAGGAAAAGCCAGCCGTGGATGCCGGTGAGCCAGAGACCGAAGGTCGCGAGCAAGCCCTGCGCGATGGCCGCACCGAGGATGCCGTAGACCACCGCGCGCATCGTGTTGCCGGCGGCGCGCAGCAGTCTCGGACCGCGTGTCCCGCCTACCCGCTCGACGATCGCCGTGAGACTGCGGACCAGTGGCGCGCCGTCCCGGTACAGGAAGAATGCGATGAGCAGACTCACGAGGAGTTGCAGGATGGTGGATCCTAAGTGCGCACCGAGGCCGAGCAGGATCTCCCCCCCCTTGCCGATCCATGGGCGCAACGTTTCGCCAAGCGCCTGCGTGTCCTGCACCAGCGCGTTCCAGCGCGCGGTCGCGTCCGCGCCGACGACAGGAATCGTTGCGAGCCAGCCGGGAGCCTTGGGCAAACCATGGGCGAACAGTTCCTTTGCCGAGTCCACGAGCGGTGGCACCTCGTCGACCAGCCTGACGCTGAGGAAGACAATCGGTACCACGAGCAGGGCGACGAAGAACAGGGTCATCACGGTCGCCGCAGCTGTCGAACTGCCCCGCAGGCGCTGGCGCAGCCACTCGAACATCGGCCAGGTCGAGACCGTCAGGATGGCTGCATACAGGATCGCGGGCAGGAACGGGCTCAGGAAATAGAACGTGCCGATCGTCAGCAGCGCAACCAGTGTTATGCCGACGATCTGCTCGATGCGCAGCTTGCGGGGAGGCGTGGTCATCACGAGAATTGGAGGTGCTGGAGCGACGCCATGGCCTTGGCGGACGCCGAACCATAACAGAAACCCCGGTGTCCGGCGCGACTTCGCCTGGAGGCTTCACGCGGGCCAATTCTCCCCGCGCCCGAATCGCTGCTAGAATTCGCGCCCACGGCAAGCACAAGCGGTTGTGTGGCGGTGGCACGGAGAGGTGCCAGAGTGGTTGAACGGGCCGGTCTCGAAAACCGGAATAGGGGCAACCCTATCGTGGGTTCGAATCCCACCCTCTCCGCCAATTACCCACTGGATAGTGGGGTTGCGGCAGGATTTGTAATCCTGCCCAATGAACTACCTGACTACCGTCGAAGCACCGGGAAACAGCGCGGCGAACGAGAGAAAACAGGTCACCCTTGCGGTGCTTTTTTTGTTTCTCAGGGTAGCTCGGGAGTACACGTTGTCCCGCTTCTTGCGAGGCGCTCGCGGCGCTTTCACCTTCGCGACAATCGTCATCCGCTTGCCGCCGTCCTCCCGCCCGGAACCACGCAGCAGCCGTTGCAAAGTCATCGGTCCAGAACGCGCTCGGCTTCTTCGTGACGGGCTGCATGGTCGCCATCTCACCGGACTTCTTCCCGGGCAGCAGCCAACGTCCCAGTGAGTACATGTAGCTATCCCACTTTTCCGTGGAGGGCTGCATCGAGACGGCCAACACATCGAACCCGCCATAGCGGTAGGGGCGGGTTTTCTCGTCACCGTCCGTGCCGGTCCGCGTTTTCTGTGTCTCCGTCATGAACACCTCGCCCTCGAAGCCGAACCGCTGACCGGCCTTCACAACGGGTGCGCCGCGTTCGCTCCTCTGGAGCTTCACTTGGACCGTGACAGGGCCTTGCCCATCGTCCATCTTGTAATCATAGGCAAAGTTGCCCTCGGGCGTAACATCACGCCAGCCGTGCGACTCCGCCGCTGGGACAACGAAGGTTCGGAACGCAGCGTCAGCGATTACGCCCCGGAGCATCCGCCGGGTCAGTTCGGGAGCGCGATGGAGGGCCTCGAGGATCATTTCCGCCGGAGCGCCGATGACCCGTCAAACTCATGGATCAGGTGACGGCGACGAAGCTCCCGGAACAGAGTTTCTTGTTCCCCGGGCGAGCACTGTGCTAGCAGTTCGCGGATGGCAACGAGGTTCGCGTCAGCCATTGTTCGCTCCCTTGGGCCGTCCCGGCGGGTTTGGCTCGAACGCAATCACATCCGAACGATTGACGAAGGCGCGCCCGCCTATGTCCAGCGTGCGCAGACGCCCGTTGCCGACCAATCGCGCGATGGCCTGCCGTGTCACGTTTCGCAAGCGTGCGGCTTCGGCCTGAGTGATCCAGTCCGAAGGGTCGATTGCCACAGGCGATTTATGGGTTGACGTTGTCAACGTATTTATTGGTATACTTCACTCAAAACAATGCATGTTACCAATGGCTTTCCTGATGCCCAAGACGAAGACGATCATCGAAGCCGCACAACCTGAGCTTTTCGTACCTTCGCACGAGCACCCGACTCGTCTTTTGAAGGAGGTGAATCCGTTCTATCGCACTACGGCGGGCGCTGCTTACTTCGGGTGATTCGCGTGACACATTGAAGGCGCTGTCGGATAGCTCCGTCAACCTCGTATTCACGTCGCCGCCGTATGCACTGCATTTCAAGAAGGAATATGGGAACGTCAGGCGGCGATGGATCGGGATGGAGCTGCTTGAGGAGTATTTGGAAGCGAGCAAGTTCCGCTTCGGCGAGTAATGCAGATGGCAGACAACAACAGCATTGCGCCAATGGACCCACAGATCACGGGCAACGTGGGTTTGTATTACTGCTTCTATCGGTTTTCGCTTCTTGGCTGGAACGTTATGTCCAGCGCGGGGTACGTCGGGGTTTTGGTCAAGGCTTCGGCTCCATTCCGTCAACCTGACGTTCAGTCCGTGCCTGCTCCAGCCGGACAATAGGTCACGACATACCATCGCTTGGGATTCACAGAGCACGCTGCCTGTTTGTCATCAGTCGGATGCTGGTACGCATTGGGACAATCAACGCTGAGGCACTTCAGGCCCTTCACCTTGGTGCGCTTGGTCGTGAACGAGCAATCGAGGTTCGTCGTCCACTGAATGGGAATGTTGTAGAAGATGTTGGCAGCCTTGGCGACGCAATCGTTTGGATTGACGCCCGGTCCCCCGCAGCAGGCCTGGGCGGGGAGCGCGGGCCTGAACCGAAGTTCGTGCTCAGATTCGCGAAGTCGTTGGTCGGCGTCCCCTTCGGCGTGAACTCCCAGTGCGTGCCGAACGTGCCGTCCTGGCCCGCACCATCTGCGGACCGCACAGCTCCTGCGGCAGCGCGCAGATGTTGCGCCCGCTGAGGTTGGGATTGCAGTAGGCGGCGCAACCGGTATTCCTTTCATCCACATCCAGCCTGCACGCTGTGCGTCCCCGGATCTTCCGCCGAGGTCGGTCCAGCCGTCACAGTTCGGACACTGCTGATTGGTCAAGTTCGGATAGGGGATGACCACGTTCGCCCCGCCCGGCTGGAAAGCGGTGATTGGATCGATTCTTGCCGTTGGGAAGAGAGCGTGCCGACGGGGGTCCGTGGGGGAGAACAATGTGATGCCGTACTTGCACGAGTCGACGAAGGCTACCTGTCCCGCCTTCTGCGCCGATGCCTTCAGCGAAACGCAAAAGAGGGACAGAACCAGAATGAGAAGACGAGCCCGTGCCTTGCGCCGGCATCACTTGCGATGAACACGATCACTGGATTGGTTCACTGATCTGCTCCTGTGGAAACTTGTCGCGCGAGTTCAGAAAGAGATAGGACCAACGCCGTGCGGAGATACGGCTCTGCGCACCCCCAACCTCCAGTCGCTGTACGGCATCTCGATGAGGTTCTGCTTCAATCCGGATGGCACGTGTCTTCGCCGACAAGTCGTCTCCGATCACGACGGTCATTCCGCCGCGCGACGTGCGCCGTGCGACGATGGACGAAGTCTGCGACGAACTTGTGAAGGTTCTCGCGCGCGGTGGCGTCGGTGAACCCCCAGTGCGCGTCGACCGCGGTGTGGGACGCGAGAAAAGCAGTCGGCCCCCGGACCAGGGATCGGCGCCGAGGGGTCTTGAAGACGGGTAGCCATGCGTTCTGAGACAGGACTGTTCCGAACCGCCGGCGATGACCGGCATCCGCCACCGGCTCGACGCGTGCGCTGTCGGCGGCGGCCGCGACAGCCAGTCAATCGGCGTTCTTCGCAACCCCCGGCAAGCTGTCGCTGACCGGGTGCGACCAGTAGCAGGCCGTCGGCCCCGGCAATCGTGTCTTCAGTGGCGCCACTTGGCTCGGGGGGTCCGTGCGCGGTCTTCCTCGTCACCGTTGTAGAGCGGGATCGCAGCGATGGATTCGATGCGGGTCCCTGCACCGGCAGGCACAGAGGACGCGGCCGGACGCAGCAATGCCGAGTCGAGTGATTCACGACGTGTGCTGCCCGAGATCCCGACGATGGTGATCATCGGCGGCTCCGGTGGACTCTGACGGCATCGTAAGGAGAAACCGCCATCGGGGTAAATGCGTCAGTGCCGACCCAGGTGGCAGAAGTCGCTCGGTGTCCGGCGGCTTTCCATGCCGCCGCAAGAAAAATTGGCGGTGGAAGGTGTGATTCTGTACCTCACTGCATCCTGTGATGTCATTGATAACATGTGGAAAGGCAATGGCATGCAAGGTGCGCGACTTTGCGGGTATTGCTACCAAAGGCCAAAGGAGCACGCCAATGAGCACCCGCGCAAGGAAGGTAAATCATTCATCGACAAAGCGATCCGATGGCGACCCTCGTCGGGAGGGATTTGTCGAGAATGGGAAACGCTCACTACCAATCAGGGCGTCGCGATCTCTGACAATCAGAACAGCCTCAAGGCTGCGGTGCGCGGCCCGACGCTTCTCGAGGACTTCATCCTCCGGGAAAAAATCACGCACTTCGACCATGAGCGCATCCCGGAGCGTGTAGTACACGCGCGCGGGTCTGCGGCGCACGGAGTGTTCCGCCCCATGCCGCAATGGCGAAGTACACGAAGGCGGGGTTTCTGCAGGACCCCGACACCGAGACGGAGGTCTTCGTGCGCTTCTCGACGGTCGCCGGCGGCGCCGGCTCCGCGGATACCGCGCGTGACGCTCGCGGCTTTGCGGTGAAGTTCTACACGGCTCAGGGTAATTTTGATCTCGTCGGCAACAATATTCCGGTGTTCTTCATTCAGGACGCGATGAAGTTTCCGGACCTGGTTCATTCGGTGAAGCCGGAACCGCACCACGGCATGCCGCAGGCGGCATCCGCTCACGATACCTTTTGGGATTTCGTCTCGCTGACGCCGGAGTCGACCCACATGCTGATGTGGGTCATGTCCGACCGGGCGATCCCCAGGAGCTTTCGCATGATGCAGGGCTTCGGCATTCACTCGTTCCAGTTCGTGAACGCCGAAGGCGTGGTCCATTTCGTCAAGTTTCACTGGAAGCCGAAGCTCGGGACGCACTCGCTGCTGTGGGACGAAGCGACAGATATCTGGCAAGGATCCGGACTTCCACCGGAGAGACCTGTGGGAGGCAATCGAGTCGGGTGCATATCCTGAGTATGAACTCGGCATCCAGTTGATTCCGGCGGCGGACGCGGAAGATTTCCGATCGACCTGCTCGATCCGACCAAACTGGTGCCGGAGGAGATGGTGAAGGTCACTCCGGTCGGTCGCATGATACTCAACCGAAACCCCGCCAACTTCTTCGCCGAAACCGAACAGGTGGCATTCCATCCTGGACATCTGGTGCCCGGCATCGACTTCACGAACGATCCGCTCCTGCAGGGTCGCTTGCACTCGTATCTCGACACGCAATTGATCAGGCTCGGTGGGCCGAACTTTCATGAAATTCCGGTGAATCAGAGCAAGGGCTGTCCGTTCCACAATCTGCAGCGCGACGGTTTCATGCGCCAGCGCGTGGATCAAGGGCGCGTCGCCTACGAGCCGAGTTCGCTGGACGAGGGCGCGCCAGGGCAGGCGCCGACGGACAAAGGCGGTTTCGCCACTTTTCCCGAGAAGTTGGAGGGTGAGAAGGTCAGGGGTCGCCCGGCGAGCTTCTTCGATCACTACTCGCAGGCAACGCTCTTCTGGAGGAGTCAATCACCCGTCGAACAAGACCACATCGTCGATGCGTTCGGTTTTGAACTGGGCAAGGTGGAGACGCATCACGTGCAGCAGCGCATGCTCCAGAACCTGCAGAGTGTGGATGCCGCGCTTGCTCAACGCGTGGCAGAGCACTTGGGAATGGAACTGGGTGACGCACCGCCGCGCGTCGACGCGAACGCGCCGATAGATCCGTCGCCCGCCTTGAGCATGCTGCATGATCCGGTGGCGAGCGCAGAGTCGCGCAAGGTCGCGATCCTGGTTGCGGATGGGGCGGATGAGCACGGGGTTGAAATGCTCAAGGCCGCGCTCAAGAAAGCCGGAGCAGTGCCCAAAGTGGTCGGGGTGCGCGGCGGGCAAGTCATTTCGGACAAGGGCAACGCTATTGCAGTCGACCATCCATTGCTGACTGTGGCATCGACGCTGTTCGACGCGGTCGCGATTCCGGGTGGGCCCGAGCATGTCAGCGCTCTGCGCGGGAATCCGAAGTGCGTCGCCTTCGTCGCGGAAGCGTTCCAACACCTCAAGGGAATTTACGCTGCCGCCGATGCGACGCCGCTGCTGGAGGATGCCGGTGTCGCTGACGCCGACAATAAAGATCAAAGCATCCCAGGGGTGGTGATTACCGACAACAGCCGAACTGCTGCCAAGGACGTGGATGCGTTCATCGCGGTGCTTGCGCAGCACCGTGTCTGGGATCGTGTCCGGAAGGCGCGAACTGAGCACGGCTGCTGAGCACGGCCTGTCTCTGCGGTTCTCGCGCCATGAGTTTGCCTGGAGGGCGACGTCCGAGTCGGTGGCTCGTTCGTCGCCGGTAACCATCACCGATCGCAGGCACTACAGCAACCCAAAGCCCCGTATCAAAAGCGCCGCTCCCACCACAAGGCACAGCACGGCGACGATCGACGCAGGACAGGGATGGGCACGGCATGGGCGATGCGCACGCCTGCATAGACGCCCACCGATTCAAATACGGCGACCATGCCCCCGACCGCGAAATCTATCGAGCCGTAGCGCAGATTGCCCAATGTTCCTGAGGCGGCCGCGAGTATCTGGATCACTGGCTGGCGCCGATCGTGGTCAGGGTGGGGAACCCGAACAGCACCATCAACGGAACGGATAAGGCGGGGCCGCCCACACCGGTGAGGCCGGAGCCGAAGCCGGCGACGGCGCCGATGCCGATGCCGAAAAGGAGTATCTGCTGCAGTCTGGGGCGCCCATGAGCCGCTGCGTTCCGCTGCGCCGAGGGGGTGCACAGGGTGTACAAACCTGTGAAGACGATGGCCTTTGTCTCGCGCACCGCGTCGCTGATTCGAAATGCGCGCCTGAAACCCAAATCGAGTCTCCAGTCGGCCATCGGCATACGCCACCCACAGATTGCGCAACAATCTCAGGGATTCATGGGCGGCTCGTTCAACACACGTGAATTCTTCCACGGCAAACCTGCCGCATTCGTGCGTAACGTGCGGTGGATTTTCCTCGTGCTGGTGTTCCCGGTGCCGCTTATGCTGCTCGCAATCGGAGTCAGCGTGAGTTCTCCGGCGCCGCCTGCGATGGCGGTGCTGCTGCAGTATCTCGGCTTGCTGGCGGAACGTTGGTATTTCTTCGCCTAGGCCAACCACCCGCAGAACCTCTACTACCAGAGCATTGCGTGAGCGCGAAGGCATCCGGGACGCGCTTGCGCGGTCTCACCGGTGCCGACTCACCGCTTGCCCGCTGGCTTCCCTTTCTCAACTGGTGGAGCAGGGTCGACCGCCAGACCCTGCGTGCCGACCTGATTGCCGGTCTTACGGGGGGCATCATCCTCGTGCCCCAGGGCGTTGCCTTCGCCACCATTGCGGGCATGCCGCCAGAGTACGGCGAGCCACTCAAGTTACTCGTGCGCGGGCACTATCTCGCGGAGATCGGCGAGGAGAACTTCTTTCCGGTGAAGACCAATGCCGTCGGCGCCATCTATCGGAAGCTCGATTCCGAGATCTGTCGCAATTGCCAGGTCCGCATCTTTAGCGAGTGCAAGGAGTTCCTTCCGAACGGGGAGCGGCGGGCGGACATCGCGTATCCAGCCGCGGCGATTCGTACAGAAGAGGGTTGAATCCCGACTGTAGTTGCGCCGCGCGCGAAGGAGCACAGGTCGGCAACGGTCAACGAAAGTCGTCGGCGAGCACGGTCGGTGAGCGATCGATGCTGAACAGCACGCCGATCAGCAAGAGCGTTGCGATCAGCATCAGAAGCGGCCCGAACAGGGAAAAGACCAAGGGTACCGAGTAGTAGTACGCACGCACACCGATGCTGTGCCAGCTGCCGGCGCGGTTGAGGTGCAGCGCGACGTGGTCGGGGGAGATCGTGCGGTGTCTCAGTGTCTCCGGCACGTTGATCATGAAGCCGACGTGGATGAACAGCCGGATCGCAAGCGTGAACGAGAAGAAGGCGATGAAAAGATCGAACAGCAGAAACACCACCTTCAGCGTCCACAGCGACGGGTGGGACGTCCCGAAGACATTGAGGGTGTGCCAGGTCGACGCGAGCTTGTCGCCCTGGCCGGTCAGCGAGAGCACGCCCAACATCAACAGGACTGCGGTGGATGCAAGAAAAGTCGGGCCCATGATGGCGTTTCGCAGCGTCTGCACCGCCAGGATGTCCTTGCCCGGCGTCGTCATGATGCTGTGAACCCACGCCGCCCGCGCGGCGGCGTTGACTCCTTGCACGGTGTAGAACCTGTCACGGCGCACCTTGTTCCAGCGGAACAGCTCGTAGGCCACGAGCAGCAGCGCGCACCCCAGGAAACCCCAGAGCTCGGCCCCCATCTGGTCAATATTCGGCACGCTCGCCTCTCCCGCGAAAAAGGCAAATAATAGCAGTGCGGTGCGTGACCACACGCCGGGCATGCGGTGGCTGCGCTACCAGAGGGGACGGAATTCGGCGATGGGTGGCTGTCGCGTACCAGCACGCGCAGCGGGTCGATCTCGTCAGATCAGCCATGACGCTGTGCTTCGGCGGGGCAGATGTCTCGGTCAGCAGTTTGGGGAGTGGTTCGAGGTGACGTCGGTCGGGTGGCCAACCAAATGAAGGGTCTTCAGGAAGTCGTGTGGGTCGTTTGAGGGCATGAATCGGCCCGGAAGCGGCGTGAATGCTGGCTTTCTGGCATGTTCAAGGTCGGTTGAAACCGCGAACATGTTTGCATGGCAACCTCGACAAAGCGATTGCGGCGGCTGTGGGACGCGTATGCCTTCCCCGGTTTTCGTCCGCAACCCACGGTGCGCGGGGTCTTCGGTGATCCGAAGGCGCGCGTCATCACCCTTGAACGGCGCTCAAAAAAACGCTGTGCGGCTGTTGTGGTCGAGCACACATGGGCTGGTACGATCGACGTACGCGTCGGGTTCGCGATCTGTCCTGCGGCGATACGCGCATCTATCTCGAGATCGAGGTTCGGCGGGTCCAGTGCCGAAGTTGCGGCAAGGTGAAGCGCGAGCGGCTCGCTTTCCTGGCCGACAATCCGTTCTACACCAAGCGCTTTGCCCATTACGTGGGCCGGCGCTGCCGGTCGACGACGATCAAGGACGTTGCCAAGGAGCTCCATCTCGACTGGGACACGGTCAAGACGCTGGAGAAGCAGTACATGCAGGCGCAGCTGGCCGAGGCGGGCACGCCTGGCCCCAAGGCCATCGGCATCGACGAGATCTCGATCCGCAAGGGGCACACCTACCGGATCGTCGTGAGCGATCTGATCCGCGGCCGGCCGATCTGGTTCGGTGGCGAGGACCGCTCCGAGAAGAGCATGGCGATGTTCTACAGCAGCTCGGGCCGAAGAAGAGTCGCGGCATTCGTCTGGCGGTGATGGACATGTGGAAGCCGTTTCGCAACGCGACGAACGAACGCGCCCGCAGGCGGCGATCTTGTTCGACAAGTTCCACGTCATGCGTCACCTGGGCGAGGCGCTCGACAAGGTGCGCAAGAGCGAGTACGCGCGGCTCTCCGGCAAGGATCGCCGCTTCATCAAGGGCCAGAAGTACACGCTGCTGTCGCACCGGGAGAACCTCGACCCCGGCCGGTCGCCAGAACCTCAAGGAGCTCTTGGCGGCCAACAAGCGCCTGAACACGGCCTACCTGCTCAAGGAGTCCTTCGGCCAGCTCTGGGACTACGAGCGCGAGGGCTGGGCGCGGCGCTTCTTCGACAACTGGCGCGCAAGCCTGAAGTGGCAGCGGCTCCAAGCCTTACGAGAAGTTCGCCGAGATGATCGAGCGTCATTGGGATGGCATCGCCGCCTATTGCAAACCGGAGAACAAGGTCTCGCTCGGCTTCGTCGAAGGACTCAACAACAAGATCCGCGTCATCCAGCGCCGCGCCTACGGCCTGCGCGACGAGGAATACCTGCGGCTCAAGATCCTCACTTGCATGCTTCCCGAGCTTTGAACCTAGTGTAGTGCTTCGTTTTTCTTCGAACCGAGCTGCCGATTGGCACGAATGACTTTCTGCAGGATGTCATTGGCCTTGGCGGTCCAGACGAAGGGTTTGGGATTCTGGTTATGCGTGGCGATGTATTGCGCGATGGCGGCGATCAGTTCCGGGACGCTTTTGAACACGCCACGCTGCAGGCGATCGGTGGACAGGCTTCGGAAGAAGCGCTCGACCATGTTCAGCCACGAGGCCGAGGTGGGCGTGAAGTGGACATGGAAGCGCGGATGTTTTTCCAACCACGCCTGAACGTTGGGATGCTTGTGGGTGGCGTAGTTGTCACAGATCAGATGGAGGTCTTTGTCCTTGGGCGTGTCGCGGTTGATCTGGCGCAGGAACTCCAGCCACTCGGTGTGGCGGTGGCGTTGGGCACAACGCGAGATCACCGAGCCATCCAGCGTGCTCATGGCCGCGAACAGGGTGGTCGTGCCATGTCGCTTGTAGTCATAAGTCATCGTTTCCGCCCGGCCCTTCTTCAGCGGCAGCCCGGGCTGGGTACGATCCAGCGCCTGCACCTGGCTCTTCTCGTCGCAGCACAGCACCAGGGCATGCTCGGGCGGCGACAGGTACAGCCCGACGATATTCTCCAACTTCTCGACGAACCTCGGGTCGCGCGAGACTTTGAAGGTCTCGACCCGGTGCGGCTTCAAGCCATGGGCACGCCACACCTTCAGTACCGTGGTGTCCGAGATGCCCAGTTCCGCAGCGAGCTTGCGTGTACTCCAATGCGTCGCCCCCTGGGGCGTGGTCTGAGTCGTGCGACGCACAATCTCGGCCGCATCAATGCGCGGCTTGCGTCCACTGCGCGGCAGGTCGCCTTCAATGGCCGCCAGAGCACCCGCGGCAAACCGATCCCGCCAGCAGCCCGCCTGGATCCGACCGATGCCCAGCTCACGGCCAATCTGGCGATTGCCCAGCCCCTCGGCCGCCAGCAACACGATGCGCGCCCGCCGCACCGCCCGAACGTCCAGCGTTTGCGATCTCGTCCGACGCTCCCGTTCGGCGCGTTGCTCATCGGTCAGACTGATCGGCGTTCCGCGATTCATCATTCGCTCCGTGGACAAGATACGAATATGACATACGCAAACATAAACGGTTCAGACAATTCGCAAGCACTACACTAGGAGTGGTGCGGCTTGGTTTCTGGCGCCCCGAACACGAATCGAACGTGTGACCTACCCCTTAGGAGGGGGTTGCTCTATCCACTGAGCTACCGGGGCGTTTAGGGGCCAATTTTACTTTAACGAGACGATGACACCTACTGCACGACGCAGGTAGCTGATCCGTCGACATACTTCGCTGCCCACAAGTGCGAGGCAGCCGTGGCGTCGCTGGCTGTACGTTCGCTAACCGAGGATGACACCAGTTCCGCTTGTCGACACCATGAGCATGCCGTTCTCGGCGCCGAGCACTTCGTAGTCGAAGTCGACGCCTACCACCGCGGGGTGGCGCCCAACTTGGTGGCAGTTTCTATCATTTCGTCGAGGGCGGTCTGGCGCGCATCCGCGAGGGTGTGCTCGTAGGCGCCGGCGCGACCGCCGACGATGTCGCGCACGCGCGCGAATAGGTCGCGAAAGACATTGGCACCCACCATGGCCTCGCCGGTAACGATGCCGAGGTAGCGCGTAGTGGGATGGCCTTCGATGTTGAGGGTCGTGGTGACAATCATGACGTTTCCTTGGCTGTGGCGACCGCTGGAACTGGAGTTACCTCGGCCAGAAAGGCCGCGAGCGCCTTCCGGTAGACATCGACGCTCACGAGGAAGGCATCGTTGTGGCCGCCGCGCAGTTCCACCATGCGTTTGGGCGGCTGCGCTGCGGCAAGCAGGCGCTCCGGGTGTGACATGTCGAACAGTTCGTCCTCGCGGCTGTGGAGGAGGAGGAGTGGAGCGTTGATTCGTCTCACTTTGTCGAGCGTGTCGAACTGATGCTTGAGAACCCACCGTACCGGCAGGACGGGAAAACGCTTCTGCGCAATGTCAGGCACCGAAGTGAATCCGCTCTCGACAACGACGCCGCCAGTTTTCGCTTCGGTGGCAAGGTGCACTGCGACTGCGGAGCCCAGCGATTCGCCGTAAACGAGGATGCGCTCAGCGGGGATGCCGCGGGTGGTGACGAGATACTGATAGGCAGCATGGGCATCCCGGTACATCCCCGGTTCGCTGGGAGTGCCGCTGCTATTGCCGTAGCCGCGGTAGTCGATGATGAAAGTGTCGGCGCCGAGGTTGTGAAGAACAGCGAGCTTTTCCGTCCGATGGGAGACATTGCCGCCGTTGCCGTGAAAGAAAAGCAGCACTGGCGTGCCGGCTCGACCGGATGGGATCCACCAGCCGTGCAACGTTTCGCCGTCGTCGGTAGCAATCGTCACGTCCTCAAACGGAAGCCCCGCATCTGCGGGGGTACGAACGACGTCGTGGGTCGGGTAGTACATCGCTTGTTGCTCGTACCAGCGCAGCCCGAAGAACAGGGCAACGAGCAGGGCGGCCAGAGAAACGGCGGCGGTCATGAATGACGCTTTCCGGCTTGTTTCAATCAGATCAGATCGATCTCAAGAGAGAGAGCAGGGAACTTACGTCGAGCGTCGGAGTTCCGGGCTCGTCCTTGAAGATGTACAGGCCCTTCGTATAGAGGGTTCGTGTCGGGCTCGTGCCCCACCCCTTGTTGACGTCCCACATGTACAGCCCGAACTTCCAGGGGTGATAGCCTGCGCTTTCGCGAAATGCATTCGGAATGGTGGTATCAACGATCTGTACCGGTGAGCTATTGCCGACAGCCCGCCACATCCGGGTATAGGGCGCTTTCGCTTGGTCCCACTCGTACTTCCACTGGATGACGAAGTAGTTCCAGACTCCTTTCTGTACGGGAATGTCGAGCGTGCTTCCCGCTCGCGTCGCGTCTTCCCCGTCGAGGACAGGGTTTGACTGGACCCAGAAGCGCAACTTGCCGTCCTTGCGCAGATCAAGCTTGTTCATCGACTGGACATTCTTGCTGCTTACCGAGTGTCCGAGGCTAAGAATCGAAATGTGGTCCCCGCTG
The DNA here is from genome assembly GCA_963719715.1 of uncultured beta proteobacterium. Taxonomy (GTDB): domain Bacteria; phylum Pseudomonadota; class Gammaproteobacteria; order Burkholderiales; family JAEUMW01; genus JAEUMW01. Next base: position 120,208 of record CAVRDD010000017.1, on the reverse strand, counting down.
CCATCGAGTGGATGGTCGTTACCGACGTAAAGAGCGAAAGCGGCCCAGTAGGGAACGTCATCGTGGAGCAGCAAGGGGGAGTTCGCGCTCCATGCGGACATGATGGACGCCCGCGCCGACTGATAGGTCGAGTCCTGCCGGTACGACATGCCTTGGAGGATCTTGTGGCGGAACGCCTTGCCTTCCGGGCGTTCAGGATCCGCGGCGCGAGCGAGAGTGAATTCGCCGGTGTTCGGATCGCGATAGCCTGGGTCGGCGAACATCGTGAGATCGCGCTCGACGTTCTTGCCCTCACTGTCCCGGCCAGCCTGCAGCGAGAGGCGAGACTTAGGATAGCCGTCGAGCGACTTGCCCGGATCGATCCAGGCGACGACGCGTGGATCCGTAGGTCCTGGCGGGGCGGCCGCGTTGCCGGGTGCGGCATTTGCCGCAAGACTGACGTAACTCGTTGCCATCCACGCGAGCAGAAGAAAACAACGCCAATGGTTCCTCACGTGCGCGCTCCTCGATTGGTTGTGCTCGTTCTAAGGGGTTTGCGCCGGGGCAGAGGAGCCCCGCTGTCAGCGCGCGGATTCGCTGACGAGGGATGGCAAGGCAGACCCGGCTAACCCCATCCCGACGTACATTGCTTCCAATTGCGGCAGCACGGCGCTGGCAGAGAAAGCCACTTCTACCTTGTGACGGGCTGCTTCTCCCATTCTTCGGCGGAGTTGCACGTCGCCCAGCAATTGGTCCAGGCGGTCCGCCAAGGCGCCTATATCGCCGGGCGCGACCAGAAAACCTTCGACGCCATCAGTCACGGCCTCCGGGATGCCGCCGACGGGTGTGGTCACGATCGGCAGCGCAGCTGCCATGGCTTCGAGCACACTGACCGGAAGCCCTTCGTTGTAGGAAGGCAGCAAATAGACGGTCGCCGCAGCGAGCAACCTTGCCTTGTCTTCGCCTCTTACCCAGCCCAGCAACTCGACGTGGTCGGCGAGGCCCAACTCCGTGGCGCGCGCTCTCACTTGTGCGAGTTCGCCATCCCCGCCGAGCAGCAAGTGCATGTCCGGGCGGCGGGCGATGATTCGTGCGGCTGCTTCCAGGAGATCGTAGCTGCCCTTGCGATGGCCGAGTCGACCCAGGAAGAGAACGGTCCCGGGAGCGCGTTCCGATTCATCCGGCCTAGGAGGCGTGAGTACCGGGTTGTAGATCGCAAGCACGTTGCGATTCTGGCACATCCCGACGGCCCATGCCTTCCAGGCCGCCGACAACACGATCACCTTGGCGCAATGGTCGAATACGAAGCTCACGAACCGCTTGCGCAGCGGCCCGCACTCCTTCGCATAGAAGAGGGCAAACTCCGCCCCGTGCAGGTGAAGGACCGCCGGAACCCCGAACAGAAATGCCAGCAGGAAGAAGGGCGACTTCCTCCAGAAACTGGCGCGTGAGGCGACGTGCACGTGGACGAGGGCTGGACGGCGAAGCAAGGCGGGCAAATAGACCGCCATCGCATGGATCGCACACCAGAGCTTTCGCAGCGCGGAACCATCGCAATGCGTGGCGATGTACCGAATCCGGAAGCGTTCGAACAAACCATGCTGCTCATATACGCTGACTACCGACGAGATACCACCGCGTGTGTCGAGCGAGGTCCCGAGCATGAGAATGCTCGGGTTCAGACCTCGCATACGACCCCGCGGAACTTCCCGTTGCGGGTGCGCGGTATGTTTTCAAGTGTGCGAACGGCGATGGCCACACCGTTGCCGATCCTCTCCCGGGCGTTTTGCATCAGCAGTCGTTCGACAGTGGAACCATAGCCGGCGCCTGGTACGACGAGAATATCTATGCGATCGAGCGCTTCCTGCCTGATCTGTGCCTCGATGACTCCACTGACTCCCTTGAAGATATGATCCAGCCGACCAATGTGCCGACCGTCCGGGAGTTTGACGATGTCGTCGTTGCGTCCTTGGATCGCGCGAACGATTGGAAAGCTGCGACCGCAACGGCAGGATGTATCTCCGGCTGGAATCTCGACGAAATCACCGGTCCGATAGCGAATGAGCGGCATGGTGAAGTTGTTGAAAGACGTGCCTACTACCTCATACGTACCGTCTCCTGCTGGCAGAAACTCAGTCAACGAGTAATCGGCGACAACATGGTAAGTGCCGTGCTCGCAGGTCCCAATTGCAGCAACACGTTCAAACTGCCCATACCAGTCGAATATCCGGCAACCAAAGCGCCGCTCGATCATCGTGCGTTGGGCGTCGGAAAGTGACTCGGAGGATGTGACAATGCCGCGGAGCGATTTCCCGGCGTACGATCGATTCATGGCCTCCAGCCAGTTCGCGAGAAAGCCTACCGACGATGGATATGCCTGAATCACTACAGGATCGAATTTCGCGAGCGCATCCAAGTAGGCAGGTGCGGTGCCTTCCGACAGATGGTAGGAGGAAAGAAGCAGCATATCCTCCGCCCGACTCGCGCGCCAGAACGGTGGCGCGGTCTGCGTGACTGGCGCCACCATGTCGCCGCGCAGCCATGCGCGTCGACTTTTCGGCGAAAGTCCCGCCCAGTCCAGCTGCCTTTGGATGAAGGCGTTCTCCCGGTTGATCGCTTGCAGGTCCTGAAATATTCTCAGGGGAGATCCGGTAGTACCGCTGGTCGCGCCTTCAAAAAGCGGCTTGCGCGCTACGGATGAGAGCAAATCTCTCCCAGCCTTGCGCACTTGGTTCTTATCCAGTAGCGGAAGCTGCGCGAGGTCGAATTCGCTCTTGATGTCTCCCGGACGGATGCCAGCTTCCCGAAAGCGTTCCCGGTAGAATTCACTATTGACATAGGCGTGTCGCAACAGCCGCGACAGCATTCCCATGCGGTACCGCGCTAAAGCGTCCGGCGCATACCACTGAGATGCGTCGATCTCGGCGCGCAGGCCCTCGAAGGTACGACCCTCTCGCAGTTGGGCGCGAGACCAAGCACGAAGGGATATCAAACCCTCCTGCGCCCACACTGGGCTGTGCCGGTAGAGAAGCGAGGCGTACATTGATCTCAGGCGATCGGGACGACGAGTGATGGCATATTCAGGGCTGCCCTGCGGGGCGCTGCAAGTGGTGAACCAGCCTAACGGGCCGGCGGTTTGGGAGGCACACCCCGAGCATTGTGGCTGCGACAGGCCGGCTGCAGGAAACGCTGCAGCATGAACGGCATCCGGCCCGAGCGCTGCCGATGGATCCCGATCTCGGCCCTGAATGGTGCCGGTCGAAGGTGTTGGGGAGCTGTGCTTCCCCTATGCGTCGTTCGCCGACCCGCAGCAACCGCATGCGCCGCAGATGAGACGCGGTGCGTGACTGCTGCTGTGCACGCCTGAGTGCGAGCAATGGGGAGGTCGTTGTTCCTCTGTCTTGCTGGCGCATAACGGCGGCCCCTTCTTCGGGGACGACTCGTTAAGGCTATTGTCGGACCTCTTGGCTTTCACGGCGCTTACAGCGAGACATCTTGTGCGCGCCGAGAATCCGCCGTTTGGGAACGCGTCGCGCTGCGTGGGGCGGCATTCTTACTCGGCGCATCGGTCAGCGGGCGGGGCGTCGACGGGCGGCAGCAGAGCCCAATGGCTTGGCTCCAGTGCTGATTACGGCACCCGGTCCGCATCTCCACGGCGACGACTGCCAGCCGCCAAATCTGGGGGAGTCGTTGGCGGCTGGCATTTCCCAAAAGTCCGCCTACAATTGAAAATCTAACAATTCGGAAGCTTGCCGCGAGCTGGTCCACGGTTGGTGGCCCGCTTGGTGGACTGCGGCCGTGAATTCCTTGTTGTGCTGCAAGAAGGAGGAACGATGATGAACCCGAAGAGGATCGCAGTGGCAGGTGGCGTGGCTCAGAAGGCGACGGTGATCAGGAAACTGTTCATGTCGGGCGCAGTCGCCGGTCTCTTCTTCACTGGCGCGCCTGCGCATTCCAATGACTACTGCCCGGTCAGCTATTGGACTCTGAAAAATGCCCTTCAGAGCGCTGCCGCTGCGGATTCGACAGGCCTCAACAATAATTACTGGGCGGTCGCGGTGACTCCCGGAGGCGTTGTCTGCGCGGTCGCCTATTCTGGCGCGGCACGCGGTGACCAGTGGTTGTCCAGCCGGCAGATCGCGGCGGCCAAGGCCTTCACGGCCAACGGCCTGAGCCTGGATTCGGCTCCTCTCTCTACCGCCCAACTGTACCGATGGGTGCAGCCGAGCAATCCAGACATCCAGAACCCTCTGTTCGGCCTCGAGGGGGGCAACGTCCTCAACTCCTTCTTCGCTTATCAGGGTGACTATTCGACCTTCGGTACGCCGAGTGATCCAATGGTCGGGAAGAGAGTCGGCGGCACGATTACCTTCGGCGGCGGTCTTGCGCTTTACAAGGGCACGATACGCATCGGCGGTATCGGGCTCTCCGGTGACACGGCCTGCGCAGATCATTCCGTTGCCTGGCGCATCCGCGACCTTCTGGGTATGAAGCCGACGAAGGGAGACGACAGACTGCCGTTCGCGACCCCCAACAACACCAACAATACGAACGGACATCCGCATTGCCCAAATGATGCGAACACGCAGGGCGTCGCTAAGTAAGCAAGACCAGCTTTCCTCGTTAGCGTTTGTAAAGGTGTGCCCCATGTGCATGGGGCACACCATCCATCCCCCGGCCGAGGTGACGCCGCAGCATTGCGCCTCGACTCCTACATTGCCCACGGCATGCCTGAATCTGCCTTCGGGCGTGAGCTCGTAACCAAACGCTACCGGTTCACCAGCCTCGCGGGTGTTAATAACACCAAGATCGCGCCTAGCACGAGGACCCCGGTCAAAATATACAATCCGATATCTGTACTCTGCGTCAGATCTTTCACCCAGCCGATCAGGAAGGGGCTGGCGAAACCGGCGAGATTGCCAACGGAATTGACCGCGGCGATACCAGCGGCGGCCGAAGTGCCGGCGAGAAAGGCAGTCGGCAGCGACCAGAACAGCGGTGCGCAGGTGATGATTCCCCCTGCGGCGAAGCACAACGCGATGATCGCAAGCGTCGTATTCTGAGCGGCCAGGGCACTCGCCGTCAGGCCGGCGGCGCCGATCAGACAGGGGACGATCAAGTGCCAGCGGCGCTCTCTCATTCGGTCGGCGTTCGCCCCAACCAACAGCATCGTTACCACCGCCACAAGATAGGGTATGGCTGTGAGCAGACCAATATTGAACACACCCTGCACGCCGGTGTTCTTTATCAAGGTGGGCAACCAGAACGTAATGCCATATTGCCCCATGACGAACGCGAAATAGATCGCCGACATGTGCCACACGCGTTTGTCGGCGAACATTGCCCACAGCGACGGATGCTGGACCTTTTCGCGCTCCTCTTCGGCGATGTGATGCTCGAGGATCGATTTCTGCTCGTCAGATAGCCACTTGGCGGTGTGAATGCCGTTATCAAGGTAGAACAAAAGGAAAATCCCGACCAGCACCGCCGGCACGGCCTCGATGAGGAACATCCACTGCCAGCCATTCCAACCGTGAACGCCGCTGAAGTTTTCCATGATCCACCCCGACAGCGGGCCACCAAAAATTCCCGAAACCGGAATAGCGGTCATGAACAGCGCGACTTTGCGAGCGCGCCGGTAGGAGGGATACCAAAAGGTCAGGTACAAGATAATGCCTGGATAGAAGCCCGCTTCCGCTGCTCCTAGGAGAAAACGCAGCGCGTAGAACCAGAACTCCGTGGTCACAAACGCGAAGAAAGCGGAAATGATTCCCCAGGTGATCATGATGCGGGCGATCCAGATTTTCGCTCCCACCTTCTGCATGATCAGATTGCTCGGCACCTCGAAGAAGAAATACCCAATGAAAAACATACCGGCGCCGAGGCCATAGACCGCCTCGCTGAATTTCAGATCACTCAGCATCTGCAGCTTGGCGAAGCCGACATTGACCCTGTCGAGGTAAGCAATAACGTAACAGAGCATGAGGATTGGCATGATCCGGAGGCTGACTTTGCGATACGCTGCTTCCTCGACATCCGATGTTCCTTGTTGGGTGAGCGCGATTGCCATAGTTTTCTCTCCGAAGATACCCTTCGTGGTTAGCCCGAACTACAGGACGATGTTTTCGTCGTCGATGAAGGCACGGATGATGTCCGTGAACTCCGTGTCGGCGACGAACCCCAGGCTCTTCGCATAATCAGCGCTGAAGTTGCCGGGCCAACTGTTGACGATCCGCTCCACTTTGGGGTCGCGCTCCATGCGAATCCGCGCGGTCACCTTCGGGCCGGCGACCCCCGCAAGCGCGGCGATCATGTCGGCGACGCGGATCGACAGGCCCGGCAGGTTGATCACACGCCGGGTGCCGAGCCGCTCCGCCGGTAAGTTATGCGCGTGCAAGAGGTTGTTGATGACCCGTCCGGGGGGACATCAACCAAAGTATCGTCTCGGGCGCGACGGGGCAGATCGCCTCCTGTCCGGTCAAGGGTTCACGGATGATGCCGCTGGCGAAACTGGACGCGGCCAGATTGGGCTTGCCCGGACGCACGACAATGGTGGGCAGGCGGACGCTGCGCGCATCGACAAAGCCTTTACGCGCGTAATCGCTGACCAGCAGGTCTGCCATCGCCTTCTGCGTTCCGTAGGAACTCTGCGGGGCCCAGACTTGGTTGTCCGGCACGATCGCGGGCAATTCACCTCCGAATACCGCGACCGAACTGGTCGTCACCAAGCGCGCACCGCTGCCGAGATGGCGCAGGTGTTCCAATAACAGGCGGGTGGCGTCGAAGTTAACGCGCATGCCAAGATCAAAGTCGGCCTCGGCCTGCCCCGAAACCACGGCCGCCAAGTGAAAGACCGACTTTACGTCGCTATCGATCACGCCCTGCAAAATGCCCGCATCGGTGATATTTCCGGCGACCGTGCGGACGCGACGGTCGGAAAATCCCTCCGCCTGTACCACGTCCAGCAAGACGATCTCGTCGAGAGGCTCGTCGCCGTTCGGGCCCTTCAGGGTGCCACCGTCGAGAAGAGCGTGTGCGAGCCGCCTTCCGAGAAATCCAGCGCCGCCGGTAATGACGACCTTCATGTCAGTCACCTCCTGTCGCTAAACGAGCGTCTTCATCCAAGTCAAGCCCTGCGCGCTCCCTGCTCGCGGCCGGTACTCGCACCCGATCCATCCGCGGTAGCCCAACGCGTCGACCAGGCGGAACAGGTACCGATAGTTCACCTCGCCGTCGTCCGGCTCGTTGCGTTCCGGCACGCTGGCGACCTGGATATGGCCGACGTGATCGAAGTACTTGCGAAACTTCATCGCGATGTCGCCTTCTACGATCTGCACGTGATAGAAGTCCATCTGCACCTTGAGATTGGCCTCTCCCACCTCCTCCCGCACGGCGTGCGCGTCGCCCTGGGAATTGAGGAAATAGCCCGGAATATCGCGCGTGTTGATCGGCTCGATGAGCAGCATCAGGTCGTGCTTGGCGAGCTCCCGCGCCGCATAGCGAAGATTCTCGACATAGGTGCGCCGGTGCGCAGCGCGATCGGCTTCGTCCTTCAGTAATCCGCACATAGCGTGCAGCCGTGGCGTGCCGAGCGCCCGCGCGTACTCGAGTGCCCGCGCAACGCTTGCCCGAAACTCCTCTTCGCGACCGGGCAACGAGGCAATGCCTCTTTCCCCCGCAGCCCAGTCGCCAGGCGGCATGTTGAAGAGCACGTTCTCCAGGCCGTTTTCGGTGAGCCATTCAGCCACCTCCTGTGGCGTGTGCTCGTAGGGAAACAGGAACTCCACAGCTTTGAAACCCGCTGCTGCAGCGGCCGCGAAGCGCTGGGGAAACGGGACTTCGTTGAACATCATGGTCAGGTTGGCAGCGAATTTCGGCATGACGCTTCTCTCTTTCAGAGGTCGAGATTGAAGACCGACTTGAGTTCCTCGATCTGCGCTTCGTCCAAAGTACGGACCGGCGCGTCGCGCAGGAGCAGAAACAGCTTCGCGGTCTCCTCCAGTTCCTCGGTGGCGTAGACCGCGGCTTCGAGCGTCGTGGCAGAAACCACCGGACCGTGATTTGCCAGCAGTACCGCGCTGTGCTTGCGGGCGAGGCTGCGGATGGCTTCGCCGAGGGCTGCGTCGCCGGGGCGGTAGTACGGTATCAGCGGCAGGCGGCCGATCTTCATCACGAAATAGGCAGTGAGCGGTGGAATGCAGTTGGCGTGGTCGAGCCCGTGCATGCAGGACACCGCGGTGGAATGGGTCGAATGCAGGTGAACGATGGCACCCGCGCCGGCGCGCTCCTCGTACATGGCGCGGTGCAGGAAGGCCTCCTTCGAGGGTGGATCGCCGCTGATCGAACGGCCGCTCCAGTCGAGCTTGGCGAGGCGGGCGGGATCGAGCGCGCCGAGGCTGGCGTTGGTCGGGGTCAGCAGCCACCCGTCGTCGAGACGCACGCTGATGTTGCCGCTGCTGCCAGCCGTGAGCCCCCGTTCGAAGATGGAGCGGCCGAAGGCGACGATCTGCTCGCGCAAGCGCATCTCGTCCGCGGCTCGGCCGACCGTCGATGTCATGACAGCAGAGCCCAGGCCTTGAGAAAGAAATCACCGGTGCCGAAGTTGCCAGACTTGAGCGCAAGCGCGAGCGGCGGTCCGACGCGATCGTCCTGCAGCGCGGCGGTCCAGGGCACACCGGGATCGATCTCGGGCCCGATCAGCAGGCCCTGGATTCCCAACGCTTTCACCACTGCGCCGGACGTCTCGCCGCCGGCCACGATCATCTGCCCGACCCCCAGTTCCACCAGGCCGCGAGCAATGGCGGCGAGGGCATCCTCGACCATGCTGCCCGCGCGCTCGACGCCCAGTTGTGCCTGAATCTGCTTGACCGCCTCGGGTGCGGCGGTGGCGTATATCAACACGGGCTCACGCCGCAGGCGCGGTGCCGACCAGTCGAGTGCCTCGCCGACGACGTCGGCCCCCTGCGCGAGGCGCAGCGGGTCGACGTTGAAGGCGGGATGGACCGCGCGCATCGCGGCAACCTGGCCCTGCGTCGCGATCGAGCAACTGCCCGACACGACCGCGCGCCAACCCCCGGTTGCTGGCAGCGCATCGGCAGCGGTCTCGCGATGGAGCAGGCCACGGCGGCGAAAATTCGCGGGCAGGCCCAACGCGATGCCCGATCCGGCCGTGACAAGCGGCAGGTCGGCGCAAGCGGCGCCGATCGCTTCCAGATCCGCGTCGGACAGGGCATCCACGATGCCGAAGCCGCATCCCTCGCGCTGCAATTCCGCGAAACGATCGCCGACTGCCGCCGAGCCGCGCGCCACGGTCGCGGCATCGACCAGGCCGACCTTGCGATGCACCTGCTGTTGCAGCACCCGGACCAGGCTCGCGTCGGTCATCGGCGTCAGCGGATGGTTGCGCATGCCCGAGTCGGACAGCAGCAGGTCGCCGACGAACAGGTGGCCCTTGTAGATGGTGCGCCCGTTGGCAGGAAACGCCGGGCAGGCGATGGTGAAGTCGGTGCCCAGTGCCTCCATGAGCGCCTCGGCGACCGGGCCGATGTTCCCCTTGGGCGTGGAATCGAAGGTGGAGCAGTACTTGAAGAAGAACTGACGGCAACCCGCTGCCTGCAGCCAGCGCAAGGCTGTGACCGATTCGGCGACGGCCTCGGCGACCGGGTTCGTACGCGACTTGAGGGCGATGACCACGGCATCCACGTCGTCCGGCACTGGGCTCGTGGGCACTCCGATCATCTGCACCGTGCGCATGCCGGCCTTCACGAGCATGCCGGCAAGGTCGGTGCCCCCCGTAAAGTCGTCAGCGATACACCCCAGCAGTGCGCCCATGCGTGGCTCTCCTCAAGCCGGCTTCGCGGCCGGCAACGGGATTCCCGGAAAGATCTTCACGACCGCCGAATCGTCCTCGCCGCCGTGGCCTGCCGCCGAGGCCTGCATGAACATCTGGTGTGCGGTGGCCGAGAGGGGAAGGGGAAATACGCTCTTCTTGGCATAGTCGAGGACGATGCCCAAATCCTTCACGAAGATGTTCACCGCCGACAAGGGTGTGTAGTCGCCGGCAAGGATGTGGGGTACGCGGTTCTGGAACATCCACGAGTTCCCCGCGCTGTTGGTGATGACCTCGTATAACGCGTTCGGGTCACAGCCTGCACGCAGTCCCAGAGCCATGGCCTCGGCGGCGGCGGCAATGTGCACGCCCGCAAGGAGCTGGTTGATCATTTTGACTTTGGAACCCTGCCCGGGCTGGTCGCCGAGGCGATAGAGCTTGGCGCAGATCGCCTTGAACAGCTCTTCGCAGCGGGCGAAGGCGGACGGGTCGCCGGATGCCATGACGGACATTTCGCCCTGCGCGGCCTTGGCGGCCCCGCCCGAAACGGGCGCGTCGATCAGCACCATCCCGGCGGCCTTCAGCCGGGCACCAAGCGCCTCAGCGAACTCAGGCGAGACGGTCGCGCTGGCGATGACGATGGATCCTGGCTGCATGTGGGCGACCGCACCGTACTCGCCGAACAGCACGGCTTCGGTTTGCTGTGCGTTCACGACGAGGACAATCAGAGCATCCACGGCAGCGCCGAGCGCCGCAGGCGAGGCGGCCGGCCGTGCGCCGGCATCTACCATCTTCTGCACGACTTCGGGCCGCACATCGCAGACATGAACTTCCAAACCGCCTCGGAGCAGTGATTGGGCCACACCCATACCCATGGCTCCGAGGCCGATCACGCCGACACGACGAATCTGCTGCGTCATTTCGTTTCACTCCTCCACGGGGTGCGGCGCTGCCGGAAGTCAGGCGCGTCGCGGACCAAGACGAGGGCGCGATCGCGCCGGCCGACTGCAAATTCGGAAGCTCGTGCGCGAAGGACCTGCAGGAGCAGGGCACTCGGAAGAGGATCAGGGCTGAGGCGGCCGTCCCGGTAGGTCAGGCTGACACGATCGACGGGGGGCGTGCGGCCGGAGCGCACCCCACGGGGCTGCCTGGCGCAAAGCATCATCGACATCTCCTCCGGCGCTTATTCGCACCGCACTCGTCCCTGTGCCTTCTGTCCCCTGTCCCGGGGGCTAGAGAGCATCTTAATCTTGTTAGTTGAATTTCGTACAGCCCTGCGGGCTGCGTTTTGCAAGGATTTTTTTGAGAGGATGGAACACGCTCTCGAGCGTGGAATCCGAGTCCGCGACTTTTCAGCCCGCCGCGGTGGCCACCCGGTCGCGGAGCACGCGCTTCAACATCTTGCCGGTCGCACTCTTCGGCAATGCTTCGACGATGTTCACCCGATGCGGCACCTTGTACGGCGCAAGGTGCTCGCGGCAGAAGGCGACGATGTCCTCCGGGGTAGGCGCGGTGTTTGCTCTCGGCACGACATCCGCATACACACGCTCCCCGCGCAGCCGATGCGCCGCTCCGTAGACCGCAGCCTCCTGCACCGAAGGGTGACGGTAGAGCACCTGCTCGACCTCGGCGGGCCACACTTTCAGGCCGGCGACATTGATCATGTCCTTCACGCGGTCGACGATGAAGAGATAGCCGTCGCCGTCCAGCCGGCCAATGTCGCCGGTATGCAGCCAGCCGCGGCGCAGTGCCTGAGCGCTCTCCTGCGGCTGATTCCAGTAGCCCTGCATGACGCCCGGGCCGCGGAAGCAGATCTCGCCCCAATTCCCGCACGGCACCGTGCGGTCGGCGCCGTCCAGGATGCGCACGCGCACGCCGGGCACGCACTTGCCGACGCTGCCGAGGCGGTGCTGGCCGGGGAGGTTGACGTTGGTCAGCGGCGAGGTTTCCGTAAGCCCGTAGCCCTGGTAGATCGGACGCCCCGTGCGGGCCTGCCAGCGGCGGACCAGTTCGTCGGGGAGCGCAGCCGCGCCGGCGATTTCGAAACGCAGCGACGAGAGGTCGTAGTCTTCGAGCTGCATCGCCAGGAACGCAACGTAGTGGGGCGCGACGCCGAAGAGAAGCGTGGCGCGTTCCCCTTCTATGGCACGCAGTATCGTGCGCGTGTCGAACCGCCGAAAGAGGAGCAGTGTGGCCACCGCCTCGAAGGCGGCGTTCATCATCACGTTCTGGGCGAAGACGTGAAACAGCGGAAGAAAGGTGGCGACCTTGTCGTCGCTGCCGAAGCCCATCACCTGCACTGTCACCCGCGCGTTGGAGACGACGTTGCCCACCGTCAGCGTCGCGCCCTTCGGTTGGCCGGTGGTGCCCGAGGTATAGAGGATGGCGGCGGGATCGTCGGCACGTCTCGTTACCATCGGACCCGCAATCTCGAGACTCTCGATCCAGGCCGAGAGCGGCAGCGCTCCCTCCGCCTCTCCCTCGCAGACGACGACGTGGGTGACGGACGGGCAAGCGCTCTTGGGTATGCTGCGGACGAGATCGCCGACGGTGAACACCACGTGCGCTCCGCAGTCGTCGAGAATGAACTTCACCTCGTCGGCCGTGAGTGTCGAGTTGAGCGACACGGCGACACCGCCCACCCGCTGAACTGCCAGATACACCAGCGCAAAGGCGGGGATATTGGGGAGGTAAAGAGCGACGCGGTCGCCTGGGCTCACGCCCGCTGCGACCAGCGATCGAGCAAGTCGGGCTGCGTGAGCGTCGAGCGTGGCATAGTCGACCGACGCGCCCTCGAAGAAGATCGCCGGGTGGCGCGGTGCAGTGCGCGCCGCCCGGGCGACGTGTCGCGCGATGTTCACGTCCGGGCAGGTCAGCCGGCGCGCTTCTTGATGTCGGCTGCGAAATCCTCGTAACGACGCAGCGGCGTCACGTCGACATGCACGTGCTGACCGTGCTCCTGCATGATCGGCAGATCCATCAGAATCTGGTCGAGCGTGTCGTGACCGTCGACGTCCACAATCGCCACCACGCGCCGGCTGCCGACACATTTCCAGAGATCCACTACGGCGCCGGCTTTCTTCGCAGCCAGGGCGGCTTCGGCTTCACCCACCCAGATGGTGAAAAGCTCCTTCTGGGACATGGTCGCCGGGTATTCCACGTTGAACAGCAGATGATAGAGCATGGTCCTCCTCCTGGTTTGTTGACTCGCAGCGAGCCGTGCAGATTATGGCCCCACGCCTCCCGCGCGGGCAGTCAGATCGCCTCGGCAAGCGCCCGCCCGAGTTCCTGCGTGCTGGCCTTGCCGCCCAGGTCGGGCGTATGCGGTCCTGCCGCGAGGACGGTTTCGATTCCTCGCAGGACCGCAGCGGCGGCCTCCGGGTGCCCCAAGTGCTCCAGCATCATCGCGCCCGCCCACACTTGTCCGATGGGGTTGGCGATGTTGCGGCCGAAGATGTCGGGCGCGGAGCCGTGGACCGGTTCGAAGAGCGAGGGATATTCGCGCTCCGGATTGAGGTTGGCGGAGGGCGCGATGGCGATCGTGCCGGTGGTCGCGGGGCCCAGGTCCGAAAGGATGTCGCCGAAGAGGTTCGAGCCCACCACGACATCGAACCAGTCCGGGTGCTGCACGAAGTGCGCGGACAGGATGTCGATGTGGTACTGATCGGTGCGCACGTCGGGGTAGTGCTGCGCCATGGCTGCGAAGCGTTCGTCCCAGAACGGCATGCTGATGGCGATGCCGTTCGACTTGGTGGCAGAAGTGAGGTGCTTCTTCGGGCGTGTGCGGGCGAGTTCGAAGGCATAGCGCAGGATGCGATCCACGCCCTTGCGCGTGAAGGTGCTCTGCTGCAGCACGACTTCGTCGTCGGTGCCTTCGTACATGCGGCCGCCGACCGAGGAATATTCGCCTTCGTTGTTCTCGCGTACGACGACATAGTCGATATCGCCCGGCGCGCGATTCGCCAGCGGCGAACGCAAGCCGGGGAAGAGACGCACCGGGCGGATGTTCGCGTACTGGCGAAACCCGCGCCGCATGGGGATCAGCAGGCCCCACAGCGAGATGTGATCCGGCACACCGGGGAAGCCGACGGCACCGAAAAAGATCGCCTCGAAGCCGCGCAGCTGATCGAGTCCGTCCTCCGGCATCATGCGGCCGGTCTTCGTGTAGTACTCGCAGCCCCAGGGAAACTCGGTCCAGTCGAAGCCGAAGTCGAACTTCCTTCCCGCCGCCTCCATAGCCCGCAGCCCTTCGGGCATTACCTCGTTGCCGATCCCGTCGCCGGCGATTACCGCAATCCTGTGAGTTGCCATGCCAGTCTCCCCCGCGTCGCCATTCGCGAGTGCGATGGTAACAACATCGGGAGCCCGCCGAGAAGGCACATCGGTGCCGATGCGATAATGCTGCCATGGCGACCGCGACACGATCCGCTCACCGTCTGTGCACGGCCCCGATGATGGACTGGTCGGACCGGCACTGCCGGTATTTCTTCCGCCAGCTTGCGCCGCACGCGCGCCTGTACACCGAAATGGTCACGACCGGCGCGCTGCTGCATGGTGACAGTGAGCGCCATCTGCGCTTCGATGCGATCGAGTCGCCCGTGGCGTTGCAACTTGGCGGCAGCGAGCCGGAAGCTCTCGCGCGGTGCGCGCAGCTCGGCGCGGCATGGGGTTACGACGAGATCAATCTCAACTGCGGCTGTCCGTCCGAGCGCGTGCGGCAGGGCGCATTCGGCGCCTGCCTCATGCACGAGCCGGAACTCGTCGGCGACTGCGTGCGGGCGATGCGGGAGGCAGTGTCAATCCCGGTGACGGTCAAGCATCGCCTCGGCGTCGACGCCAGCGAATCCTTCGACTTCGTGCGGCGCTTCGTCGAGATCGTCGCGGGCGCCGGCTGCGACACCTTCATCGTGCACGCCCGCAACGCCGTCCTGAGCGGCCTGTCGCCGAAGGACAACCGAAGCGTGCCGCGGCTTCGGTACGACGACGTCTACGGGCTGAAGCAGGAGTTTCCGCGGCTTTCCATCGTGCTCAACGGTGGGGTGGACGCGCCGGCGGCGATCCACGCGCATCTCGCCCGGGTCGACGGGGTGATGCTGGGTCGTGCCGCGTATCACGACGCGTATCTGCTCGCTACGCTCGATGCGCAGCTTTTCGGCGGTTTCGGCGTCGTCGCGTGCCGATGTTGTGCACGCGATGGCGATCTATGCAGAGCGGGAAGCGCGGGCAGGCACACCGCTGCGGGCGATCGCGCGTCACATGCTCGGCCTGTATCAGGGCGAGCCGCGGGCGCGGGGCTGGCGGCGCATTCTGTCCGACGCGTCGCGGCTGGAAGGCAACGACCCCCGACTGCTGCTCGAAGCGTTGGCCTTCGTCGAGGGCAGGCGCGCTGCGAGGTTGGACGCGGCAGCCTGATCGAGCTCAGGTGCGGCGCAATCGGCGGGCGTTGCTGGTGGCCTTGGTGTGAAACGGGCTCACGGCGCGGTGCGCCACACGTGGCAGGGCGGACAGGGTCCGGTTGCCGGCGCTCAGCATGCTCGTCATCATCGCGGCGGGGTCCAGGAATGCGCCTGCGCCGCGGTTGCCCATCATCGGATTGAAGGCAGTCAGGAGCGCCCACCACTGGCCGCTGGCGACTTTCGCCATGTGCTGCTGGAAGGAGAACATCTCCTGGCTGGCGCCATAACACGCCTGCGAGAACGCCATGACCTTCTCGGCGCCCATGTCCACGAACTCGCGGCGGTCGCTCACCCCGGGGAATGGACCGGCCGCCATCATCCGGGCCGTGCGCTGCGCAATCACTTCCGGTGCCGCCAGCATGGTCTCCCACGTTTTCATGCCGGTACGCCACCACAGCATGGCCGGATGGGACCGCGACAGGACCCGGTTGTAACGGCGCAGATCGTCGGTGTTCCAGGGCAGCAGGGGCATAAGGGTCTCCAGAAGACGCAGAGGCGCAACGAGCGCCGATTCTACGCGGCGCCCGGCGCATTCGTGAGCTTTTTTGTGGCATCGCAGCATGGTAACGTTCGGAAAGCAGAAAACGCGGCAGGAAATTACGCCGGTTGCGCCTGTCGACTTATAATCTGCGCCCACTTGTAAGCTTGGTGAGAGCCGTGAAGATCCTTGCCCTCGACACCTCCACCGAGCACTGCTCGGTTGCGCTGCTGGACGAAGACCGCGTCCGCTCGGAGGAGGTCCACGCCGGGCAGAAGCACTCCGAGTTGTTGCTGCCGATGGTCGATCGACTGCTCGAAGAGGCCGGAATGCGTCTCGAGGATGTCTCCGGCATCGCCTTCGGTGCCGGGCCCGGTTCCTTCACCGGGCTGCGTATCGCGTGCGCCGTGGCGCAGGGACTCGCCTTCGGCGCCGGCAAGACGGTGGTGCCCGTCTCCACGCTGCTCGCCATGGCCGCGGGCAGCGGCGCCGCGCGCGTGGTTGCTGCGCTCGACGCGCGCATGAACGAGGTCTATATCGCGGCGTACGTGCGCGACGGCGACGGCTGGCGCACGGTCATCCGGCCGTCGCTGCAGGCGCCTGGGGTCGCGCCCGAGTTGCCAGGCGCGGGCTGGATTGGCGTGGGCAGCGGCTTTGCGGTGTGCGACGGTGCACTGACGAAAGCCTGTGGCGATCGGCTCGCGGAGACCGATGTTCTGCACTATCCGCACGCAGCGGACATGGCGCGACTGGCGGTGCCGATGTTTGCTGCCGGCCTCGGCGTCGCGCCGGAAGAGGCGGCGCCGCTCTATGTGCGCGACAAGGTGGCGCTGAAGGTGTCCGAGCGGTGAGCGCGCAGCTTGCCGATGCGGTGTGGTTTCGTCCCATGCGCACACCCGATCTCGATCGCGTGGTCGCGATCGAGGAATGCCTCTACACGCATCCGTGGACGCGCGGCAATTTCGCCGATTCGCTGCGCGCCGGATACAGCTGCTGGACGCTCGAACACGATGGCGTCGTGCTCGGCTACGGGGTGCTGATGTCGGGTGTGGACGAGGCGCATCTGCTCAATCTCAGCATCGCCGCCGAAGTGCAGCGGCGCGGCTACGGCCGGCGGCTGCTCAACTATTTCCTCGACCTCGCGCGCGATCTCGGTGCCCGCTCCATCTACCTCGAGGTGCGGCCATCGAATCTCATTGCACGCGACCTCTATCGGCACGACGGTTTTCGCGAAGTCGGCATCCGTCGCGGTTACTATCCTGCGCTGATCGGACGTGAGGACGCAATCGTCATGGAGCGCAGGCTGTGAGCACACGGGGCGACCGACCGCACCCGCGCGGCGCGGTCACGCCCACCTCCCGGCGCGAACTCATGCTGGAAGAGATGGGCCTGACGCCGGTCTGGCGCTTGCGCCGGCAGGAAGCCGAACCTCCCGCGTGCGCGACGGCTCCTGCCGAAGCCGTGGTGGCAGAATCGTCCCCGGTGGCAGCAACGTTGACGGACCGGCGGACGCGTATCCTGGGCCTCGACTGGAGCGCGCTCAAGGCCGAGGTCGCGGGTTGCACCGGGTGTGCCTTGCACGCGCAGCGCACGCAGACTGTTTTCGGAGTCGGCGACGAACAGGCCGACTGGCTCTTCGTGGGCGAAGGACCCGGGGCGGAGGAGGACGCGCGCGGGGAACCCTTCGTGGGACAGGCAGGCAAGCTGCTCGACAACATGCTCGCTGCGATCGGGCTACGGCGCGGCAACGACGTCTACATCGCCAACGTCGTCAAGTGCCGGCCACCTGGCAATCGCAACCCGGAAGCGGCCGAGGCGTCTTGCTGCGAGCCGTATCTGACGCGCCAGATCGCGCTCATCCGACCGCTGCTGCTGATCGCGCTTGGCAGGGTCGCCGCGGTGAACCTGCTGGCGCGCGATGCGACCATTGCGAGCCTGCGTGGGCGTCTGCACGACTACCATGGCACACCGCTGGTGGTCACCTATCACCCGGCGTATCTGCTGCGCAGTCTGCCGGACAAGGCGAAGGCGTGGCAGGACCTGTGTTTCGCGCGCGACGCCATGACACGACTCAAGGGCTGAGGTCATGTCCAATTCGGTTTCTCTCTCCATCGTCACCAACACGCTGATCGCGGGGTCTAAGTTCTTCGGCTTCAGCGTGACGGGCTCGCCGACGCTTTTCGCCGAGACCATCCACTCTCTTGCAGACGTTGGCAATCAGGTGTTGTTGAAGGTGGGCGAGGTGCGCGCGGGCGGCAAGGCCGACCCAGAGCAGCACCCGTTCGGCGTGGGGCAGGAGCGCTTCTACTGGGCGCTGGTATCCGCGGTCTCGGTTTTCTTTCTCGGCTGCGGCGTGACGCTCTACCACGGCATCTCGTCGCTGCTGCACCCGCAGGCAGTGCAACCGTTCACACCGCTCGTCATCGGATTGCTCTTCTTCGCGCTCGCGCTCGAACTCTTCACCTGCATCACGGCGCTGCGCGAGATCGGTGGTTGGAAGGGACTGCGCGAGAACCGCTCCAATACCACGGTGCTCGCAGTGCTGGCGGAGGACGGTGTCGCCCTCATCGGAATCCTGCTGACGCTCTTCGTGGCGTTGAGTTCGTGGTATTTCGGGCCGCACGCGACGCTCGATGCCATCGTCTCGATCACCGTCGGCATCATGCTGGGGGCGATGGCGATCTGGCTTGCGAATCTGAACCGACGCCTCTTGATCGACGTCGGCGACAGCGAGCTCAATAGCCGACTCGAGGAATGGCTCGGGCGCGCGGACGTCGCCGCGGAAGTCCAGAGCGTCACGCTGGATGTGGAACGCTATGCCGTTTTCATCCGGCTTGCGGGCCGGATCCCCGAGGCGCTCGTCCAGCGTGCGCCGGAGCTTGCCGCGGGACTCAAGGCGCACGCCCGCGACAGCCTTGGAAAACACCTCGATTTCGTGTTCTGGAAGTTTCCGGCGGTGGCATGAACTGTTCAAAGGCTCGCGCAGATGACGTTACAATGCGTGGGCTCACACTGAGGAGGTCCTTCATGATCAAGAAATTGTGGCTCATTGCCGCACTCGCGCTGACCGCGCTGCTGTCAGGGTGCGGTTATAACGCCATCCAGACCGCCGACGAACAGGTCAAGGCAGCGTGGGGGGAGGTACTGAACCAGTACCAGCGTCGCGCCGACCTGATCCCGAATCTCGTCAACACGGTGAAGGGATTCGCGCAGCAGGAGCAGGAAGTCCTGACCCGGGTGGTCGAGGCCCGTGCCAAGGCCACGAGCATCCAGGCCACTCCTGAGCTGGTGAACGATCCACAGGCCTTCGCCAAGTTCCAGTCCGCGCAGGGCGAGCTCACCGGCGCACTATCCCGACTCATGGTGGTGGTGGAGAACTATCCGCAGCTCAAGTCGGACCAGAACTTCCGCGATCTGCAGGCGCAACTGGAAGGCACCGAGAACCGCATCACGGTGGCGCGGAATCGCTTCATCCAGGCGGTTCAGCAATTCAACAACACCGTGCGCCAGTTCCCGTCGAACCTCACGGCGATGATGTTCGGCTACAAGGTGAAGCCCACTTTCGCGGTGGAGAACGAAGCCGCCATTGCCACCCCGCCCAAGGTCGATTTCGGCAGGCCGGCAGCACCCGCGGCGCCACCACCTGCGGCACCCGTGCCTGCACCGGCAAAGTAATCCCAGCGCATGACGCGCTACCTCGCCGGCCTCTTGCTGGCGATCGCCTGCCTCGCCGGCGCGGTCGCGCACGGCGAGGTGGCGGTCCCGCCGCTGCAGGCGCGCGTCACCGATCTTACCGGCACGCTGACCGCGCCCCAGCGCCAGGCACTGGAGGACAAGCTCGCGGCGTTCGAGGCGGCCAAGGGCAGCCAGATCGGCGTGCTGATCGTGCCCACCACCGAACCCGAGACCATCGAACAGTACGCGCTGCGCGTGGCGGAACAATGGAAGCTCGGGCGCAAGGGCGTGGACGACGGTGCGCTGCTCCTGGTTGCCAAGAATGATCGTCGGCTGCGCATCGAAGTGGGCTACGGGCTCGAGGGAGTCATCCCGGACGCCGGCGCGAAGCGCATCGTGTCCGACATCATCAGCCCGTACTTCCGCCAGGGCGATTTCTACGGCGGCATCAGCGCGGGGGTGGACCGCATGATCCGCGTGGTCGACGGCGAGCCGTTGCCGCCACCTCGCCCTCGCGGGGCGAGCGCCGATCAGGGGGTGGATCTCGGCGCCATCCTTGGTCGTCGTGGTCGTCGGGTTCGTGGTCACGAGCGTTCTGTCCGGCGTCCTCGGCCGCCTCTTCGGCGGTGCACTCGGGCGCGGGCGGTACCGGGTTGATGGCTTTCCTGACCTCCACCTCGTTGCCGATCGCACTCCTGGCGGCGTTCGCCGTCATCCTGCTTGGCGGCCTGCTGGCGAGGCGGCTCTGGCTATCGGTCCACGCGCGGTGGTCAGCGGCGGCGGCTGGGGCGGCGGTTTCCCCACTGGCGGCGGCTGGTCCGGTAGGCGGCGGTGGTGGCGGTGGTGGCTGGTCGGGTGGCGGAGGCGGTGGTTTCGGCGGCGGCGGCGCCTCGGGGAACTGGTGATATGGACCTCGGTCGCTGGTTGCGCCATCTCGTGAGCGGTCCGTGGAGCGTCGGTCGCGCGTTTCCGGCCTCCGCGATGGCGGCGATCGAAGCCTCGATCCGGACGACCGAGGCGACCCATCTCGGTGAGATCGTGTTCGCGGTGCAGAGCGCGCTCGACTGCGCGGCGCCTGATGCGCGGCGTGAGCGCGCGCGAGCGGGCGGTCGAGGTCTTCTCTGAACTGCATGTGTGGGACACCGAGCATCGCAACGGCGTACTCGTCTTCGTGCTGCTTGCCGACCACGACGTCGAGATCGTCGCCGACCGCGGCATTCACAAACGTTGCGGACCCGAAACCTGGGAAGAAATTTGCCGTGGGATGGAAGCGGAATTTCGTGCCGGCCGCTTCGAGGACGGCGCAGTCCGTGGCATCCGTGAGATCGGGGTACATCTCGCCCGTCATTTTCCGGGTGACGACACGCGTATCAACGAGCTTGGCGACCGGCCGGTGGTGCTTTGATCGGCATGCAACAGGGATCGTCTGGCGGCAAAGGCAAATGTCTGCCGCAAATCAGAAACAGGGGAGAATGAATGCAGGGAAGCAGCAAGGGATTTCGCAAGGACATCAATGCGCTTCGTGCCCTCGGGAGTCGCTCTGGTCGTTCTTTTTCACTTCAAAGTTCGCGGATTTCGCGGCCGGGTTCGCGGGGGTGGACATTTTCTTTGTGGTCTCCGGGTACTTGATGACTTCGATCATCGTTGGGGCTCAGGAACGAGGCCGCTTCTCTTATGCGGATTTTCTTGCTGCGCGCATGCTGCGCATCTGGCCGGCTCTGATCGTTCTCACTTTTGCGGTCATCGCGATCGCAATGCTTTGCCTCCCACCGGTCGATTTGCGGGTCGTCGCGGCGAACGGCTTTTACTCGCTGTTCTTCTGGTCGAATCAGATCTATGCAAACCAAGCGGGATATTTCGCGCCGACGTCCGACCAGAATCCCTTTCTTCACACCTGGTCGCTTTCGGTTGAGTGGCAGTTTTACATGCTTTTCCCACTGTTGCTGCTGTCAGGACGAAGCGCGTTCGGGCGGCGGGGAACGGCCATCGTTCTCGCACTCGTCGTGCCGGCGTCTCTGATCTGGTGTCTCTCGGAACCCTCAGACACCCTGCGCTTCTTTGGCTTGCCTTCGAGGGCGTGGGAGTTGGGCATGGGAGGAGTCGCCTATCTGCTCGGACGCCACTTCCAGCCTACATCGAACCGCCGATTTGCGCGTCCCCTACTCGCTCACGGCGGAATGCTGCTGATACTGGTCTCCATCCCCTTCCTCGATGCCAATCGGCCCTGGCCTCTTCCTTGGGCCGTGCTCCCGGTGTTCGGGACGGCGCTGTTCATTGTTGCTGGGCACGAAGGGAATCCGCTCCTGCGTAGCGGCGCCGTCCAGAAGTTGGGGTTGTGCTCGTACTCTGTATATCTGTGGCATTGGCCGGTGGTTGCCGCACTGCACTTTCTGCACTGGAACCACCCTTGGCACGCGGCGGTCGGGATGGTGATCTCGCTGTTGCTGGGCTGGGCTTCGTTCCGTTTCGTGGAAGAGCCAACACGCAGTTGGTTCAGGGGCAGGGGCCGAATTCGCCTGGGCGCTGTTGCAACAGCCGGCAGTTGGGTCGTCGTAGTTGGTCTGGCTATCGTGATGGTCAAGCTTCAGGGGTTGCCACAACGCAAGCCGGAGCTAGCCGCTTCGCTAAAAATCCTGGCGGACGCTGAACAGGATTGGGCGTTCCCGGCCGAATGCGGGAACTGGAAGGTCAGCGAGAAGTTCGCGATTTGCAGGATCAACGAGCAGGCCCACGGGGCGCCGTGGCTCGTTGTCGGTGATTCGCATGCCGAACACTACTATCCCTACTTCCAGAGACATGCGACACGTCCGGTGGACTTTCTGACCTCTGGCGGTTGCCTTCCCGTCCCGAACACAAACTCTGCTAGGCCTGGATTCCACTGTCCGGAGTTCGTTGAGGAGATCCGGAAGATCGCTGCTTCCGGACGCTACGAGCGTATTGTCGTCGCTGCGATGTGGCAGAGTTACTTTGACGGGAATACCTGCGTCTGGCAGGAGGCACAGTGTATGAAAACCATCTCTGATCCGTCATCCCGTGCGTTGGTCTTCCGCACTCTGGAAGATCTCCTGGTGGATTTCAGGCGAGGCGGCTTGGCAGTGTCACTGGTATTGCCTGAACCGCTTGTCAATGACAATGTACCGCGCGAACTGGCACGCCGTCGGTTTCTGGGAATCGACGAGGCTGAGGTCGTCTCCATTGCGCACGATCGCCATCTCGCGGAAGCCGGTAGCGTGCGCACGGCGCTGCTGAATGTTGCAAGCGCCGTGGACGCTTCCGTGGCTGACCCCGAACAGCAACTTTGCCACGACGGGCGGTGTTGGTTTATAGACGAGCACGGGACACCGATCCTGCGCGATGCGAATCACTATCGCGCGTCATGGGTCGCAACCGAAGCTCACTTCCTGGACGGATTGGATCACGGAGTCGACATGTACCACGGCAGGGTATGGAACTGAGGATCTCGCCGGAACTGCGTCATTGAGTTGCGCGCCTGCGTGCATTTTTCCCTCAATGGCCATCGACCGCCGAGGCAGGTGATGTCTGGCTACCAAGGAGAACCCGTGATGAAGCAAGAGCGATACTCGCTCTCGGTATTGGGCACCCTTGAGGCCGAGAGCATCCACATCCTGCGCGAGGTCGCCGCCGAATGCGAGCGCCCGGTGATGATGTATTCCGTCGGCAAGGATTCGTCGGCCATGGTGCGTCTTGCGCAGAAGGCGTTTTATCCGGGACGCATTCCCTTTCCTCTGCTGCACATCGATACGTCGTACAAGTTTCCCGAGATGTACGAGTTTCGCGACCGCTACTGCAGCGAGATCGGCGTCGATCTTCGCATCCACAGCAACGTGGAGGCGCTCGCGGCAGACGCCAATCCGTGGGATCTGGGCACGGTGAAGTGCTGTTCGCTGCTGAAGACACAGGGGCTGCTCGGCGGGCTGCGGGAGGGCGAGTATGACGCGGTGATCGGCGGGGCACGGCGCGAGGAGGAGCGCTCGCGCGCCAAGGAACGCATCTATTCGTTCCGCGATGCTCACGGTCAGTGGGACCCGAAGAACCAGCGCCCCGAGCTGTGGAATCTGTACAACGGCAAGGTCAGTCCCGGCGAGAGCATCCGCGTGTTCCCGATTTCCAACTGGACCGAGCTCGACATCTGGCGCTACATAGAGCTCGAGAACATTCCCGTGGTGCCGCTTTACTTTGCGCAGGAACGCGAGGTGGTGGTGCGCGGCCATCAGCTCATTCCGGTCGGCGAGAAGTCACGCCTGTTGGCGGGCGAGACGTCCGAGCGCGTCATGTGCCGTTATCGCACGCTTGGCTGCTACCCGTGCACGGGCGCAGTGCGATCGACCGCGCAGAACGTGCGCGAGATCATCGCAGAACTGGAGACTGCAAGGCACTCCGAGCGCATCACGCGCATCATCGATCACGATCAGGACGGCTCGATGGAACAGAAGAAGCGCGAGGGCTATTTCTGAGATGAACGCAGGCACCTTGTTGCTACGTCCCGGGGAGCCCGACCTTCTTCGCTTCGCCACCGCCGGCAGCGTCGACGATGGCAAGTCGACCCTTATCGGCCGCTTGTTGCACGACGCCAACGCGCTCTACGAGGATCACATCGAAGCGCTCAAGAAAAAGGCGAGACGCGACGCCGGCGGGATGGACTTCGCACTCATCACAGACGGGCTCAAGGCGGAGCGCGAGCAGGGCATCACCATCGACGTCGCGTATCGCTACTTCTCGACGTCGAAGCGGCGTTTCATCATCGCCGACACGCCCGGGCACGAACAGTACACGCGCAACATGGCGACCGGCGCGTCGACCGCCGACGTGGCGGTGGTCCTGATCGATGCGCGGCTCGGCGTTCTCACGCAGTCCAAGCGGCACGGCTTCATCGCCTCGCTGATCGGCGTGCCGCACCTCGTGGTTGCGGTCAACAAGATGGACATGGTCGACTACGAACAGGAAGTCTTCGAGCGCATACGGGCGGAATATCGGGAGTTCACCGCGCGCCTCGGCCTGGCGGACGTCACTTTCATTCCGATGAGCGCATTGCTGGGCGACAACGTCGTCAGCCGCAGCACGAACATGCCTTGGTATCAGGGCTTGCCGCTGCTCAACTATCTGGAGAACGTCTCCATCACCGGGGACCGCAACCTGATCGACCTGCGCTTTCCGGTGCAGCGCGTGGTGCGGCCGAATCAGGATTTTCGGGGCTACAGCGGACAGATTGCCTCGGGCGTCGTCCGGCCCGGCGACGAAGTCGTCTCGGTCTCCTCTGGACGGCGCTCACGGGTGACGCGGATCGTTACCTACAACGGCGACCTCGACTATGCCTTCGCCCCGTTGTCGGTCACTTTGTGTCTGGCCGATGACATCGACGTCAGCCGCGGCGACATGCTGGCGCACGCCAACAACGTCCCGCGGGTCGAGCGCGAGGTCGATGCCATGCTCATCTGGCTCGCCGACACGCCGCTGGAGGCGGGGCGGAGCTATCTCGTCAAACACACCACCAATGTGGTGAAGGCGAGCTGTGCGCAGATTCTGTATCGGGTGGACCCGAACACACTGCGCCGGGAGGACGCGACGCAGCTTCACATGAACGACATCGGCCGTGTGCGCCTGACGCTCTTCCGGCCCTTGCATCTCGACCAGTACGAACGCAACCGGGGGACCGGCAGCTTCGTCCTCATCGATCCGCTCACCAATCTGACGGTGGGGGCGGCCATGGTCAGCAATCGGCTGCGCGCTCCCGAAGCCGCGCCGGCGGCGTCCGAGCAGCCGGTGAGCAGCGAGATCACCTGGCACGGCGGCCGGGTGGAAGCGGTGGAACGCGCGCTACTCCTGCGCCAGCGCCCCGTCACCGTCTGGCTTACCGGACTTTCGGCATCCGGTAAGTCGACCATCGCCTTCGAGCTCGAACGGCAGCTCATCGCGAGCGCTCACGCCTGCTTCGTGCTCGACGGCGACAACATCCGCCACGGGCTGAGTCGCGATCTCGGCTTCAGTCCGCAGGAACGCACAGAGAACATCCGACGCATCGCGGAAGTTGCGCACCTCTTCAACGAGGCGGGCCTCATCGTCATCACCGCGTTCATCTCCCCGTACGCTCAGGACCGGGCGCTGGCGCGGCAGGTGATCGGCCCCGAGCGATTTGTCGAGACATACCTGTCGGCCGATATTGCGACCTGCGAGCAGCGCGATCCCAAGGGTCTCTACGCCAAGGCGCGCAAGGGCCGCATCGCAGACTTCACCGGCATCTCGGCGCCTTATGAGGCGCCGGAGTCTGCGAACCTGGCGCTCGACACCTCGAGGCAGAGCGTCGACGAGTGCGTGCGGGAGATCCTCAAGGTCCTGGGAGGCCGTCTCGATCGTGGTTGACCTGCCGACGACCCTGGCGGGATTCGGGGTCGGTGCTATCGTCGGCTTGACCGGCATCGGCGGCGGTGCTTTGATGACCCCCGTGCTGGTGCTGATTTTCGGCGTTGCGCCGCACACTGCCGTCGGCACCGACCTCCTTTTTGCCTGCATCACGAAGATCTTCGGCGTGCTGGTGCACGGCAGCCGCGGCACAGTGGACTGGCAGGTCGTCGCCAGACTGGCGTCCGGCAGCCTGCCGGCCGCACTCGCCGTCGTACTCATGTTGGCGTACTCCGAGGCGAGCAGCGCGCGCAACGATATCATCCTGAACGGCGTCGGGATCGCGCTCGTGCTGACTGCCGCCGGGCTGCTCCTGCGAGTGCGCATGCAGGAGGTCGGCAAGTCGTTGCGCTCACGCGCGCCGAGCAGCTTCAAGCGCGCGCAGCCGCCGCTCACGATTCTCGCCGGAGTGATCGTCGGCGCCCTCGTGGCGCTCACCTCGGTCGGTGCCGGGGCATTGGGAACCGTGGCGCTGGTCTACCTGTACCCGTTCCGGCTCAACGCGGCCAAACTGGTGGGGACCGACCTCGCGCACGCCATTCCTCTGGCGCTGGTGGCGGGCGCCGGGCACCTCGCGCTGGGCAATGTCGATTTCGGGTTGCTCGTGAATCTGCTGATCGGTTCCATTCCCGGCATCCTGATCGGTTCGAGCCTGAGCACGCGAGCGCCGGACGGGGTGATCCGCAACGCCATGGCGTGCGTGCTCTTGCTGGTCGCAGGCAAGCTGCTCCTGGGTTGACCCTGATCGCCTGCGTGCCGACCGCAGCGGACCCGGGGAGCGTCAGTCAACGTCGCCGATCAGGGTGCAGACGACCCTGCGGTTACGACGGGGACCGTCGAATTCGCAGAAGAAGATGCCTTGCCAGGTGGAGAGTCCCGGCTGACCATCGATGATGGGGAGGGTCTCGGACGGACCCACCAGGCCCGCCTTGAGATGCGCATCGCCGTTGTTGTCCTGCTCGTCGTGCAGCCAGACGCCCGCCGGAATCAACTTGCGCAGAAGGCTCACTACATCGGTCGGCACGCTCGCATCCCAGTTCTCCTGGATCATGATGGCTGCCGTGGCACCCTGCGCGTAGACATTGACGAGTCCCGACTTGATGCCCGACTTCGCCACTGCCTCGCGCACCCGCGCGGTGATGTCCACCAATTCCTCGCGATGGTCGGTTCGCAGTTCTATCGTTGTTCGCATGGACGAGCTCGCGTTGTTGCGCCGCAAGATTCTACCCTGTCGCAAGCTGCTCGATGACGCCGTGCAGCGAATCCGCTAACATTCCACGTTTTTCCTCGCAGTGGCGTATGCGTATCTGCCGCGACCCCTCCCCATGATCCTCATACTCGAAGGCACCACCGATCCGCAGAGCGCCGAATACCGCGCGCTGATGGATCAACTCGCCGCCCTGCCCAACATCTCGGCACGCGTCCACCACGAGCAGGGCAGCGAGCGCGGTCTGTTCGAGGTTTACCTGATCGGCAGCACGACGGCGCTCAACCTGGACGACATGAGGGCGCTGCCCTGCGTCGAGCGCGTGGTGCGCATCTCGGAGGACTACCGGGTTCTCGGGCGACACAAGGACAGGTCGCGCCCCACGCATTTCGATTACAACGGCGTGCGCTTCGGGCAGGACACCCTGAACGTGTTCGCTGGACTGTGCGCGGTCGACACGCCGGGACACGTCGAACAGATGATGCACGCGCTGCAGGATAACGGTCAGGTGTGCACGCGGATGGGCGCCTACAAGCCGCGGACGAGTCCCTATGCTTTCCAGGGACACGGCAAGGCCTGCCTGCCCTATGTGTTCGAACTGGCCGGGAAGTATGGCATCAAGGTGATCGCGATGGAGGTGACCCACGAGTCGCACATCACGGAGATCCGCGACGCCCTAGTGGCCACCGGCAAGCCGACCGGCGTCATGCTCCAGATCGGCACGCGCAACACGCAGAACTTTGAACTGCTGAAGATCGCCGGGCGCCAGAAGGATTTCCCGATTCTGCTCAAGCGCGGCTTCGGCATCACGCTCGACGAATCGCTGAACGCGGCCGAGTATCTGGCGAGTGAAGGCAACCGGCACGTCGTCTTCGGCCTGCGTGGCATGAAGACCAACATGGGCGATCCGCACCGCAACCTGGTCGATTTTGCGCACGTCCCGGTGGTGCGGCGCTTGACGCGCATGCCCGTGTGCATCGACCCGTCGCATTCGGTCGGCTCTCGGGCACAGGCGCCGGACGGCCTGCTCGACATCTTCCACGTCACTGCCCAGGCGGTACTCGCCGGGGCGAACATGGTTCTCGTGGACTTTCACCCGAACCCGGCAAAAGCGCTGGTGGACGGACCGCAGGCACTGCTCATCAAGGAACTGCCGCATTTCCTGCAGGATATCGGGATCGCGCGGGAGGCCTACCTGCGTCGGGTGGAGTTGGCGCGAACGTTGCGGGAAGCTGCCTGACCGTCCACCGGGAGCGCTCCATTTGCCCTGGTTGTCAGGGACGGGATTCTTCCATTCGGGACAGGAGCAGGCAGATGGGACACCGTGTCGGCGGCCGCTACATCGAGGGCGTTGACCACTTGGGGGGCGGCGAAGCATTCGCCGAAAAGCTGAGCGGCGGACTGCGAGCCGTTCCGGTCTTCAAGGATCTCACGCTCGAGGAGGCGAAGTTTCTCGCGGGCTTTCTCGACGTATTAAGGGTCAAGAGCGGAACGCCTTTCATCTACGAGGGCGACGAGGGGACCTTCATGGTCGTGGTGCTGGGGGGACAGGTGAACGTCTTCAAGCAGTTCGAGGGACCGAATCCGAAGCTCGTCGCCGTGGTCGGCAGCGGCAAAACGCTGGGCGAGATGTCGATGATCGACGGCGAGCCTCGGTTTGCCACCTGTGTCGCTGCCGAGGACACCACGATCGCGATGCTCGACCGCAAGGGTTTCCTGCAGGTCATGCAGCAGCGTCCCGGGCTTGCCGCCAAGATGCTGCTGCATCTCGTCGTGCTGCTGAACCAGCGGCTGCGCCAGACGAGTGCCAAGTTGCTCGAAGTCATGGGGTCCGGGGCTGCGCGGAAATGACGACCGCTGGCATCCCGACACAGGGAGCGCTCGCCGGCCTCGAGTACCTGGGCGATGGCGCGGCGATCAGTGACGGGTTCTTCGATCAGGCAGTGACCTCGCAGTTCTTCTCGGGTTTCGACTGCGAAGAGATCAACACTGTGGCCGGGTTCTTCCACGTCATGCGCGCGACACCCGGTCTGCCGGTCATTCACGAGGGCGGCAGCGGTGACTACATGCTGCTCGTACTGTCGGGGCGCGTCGACGTACTCAAGCAGGCAGAGGACGGCAGCAGCCGGTTGATGGCCTCAGTGGGGCCCGGCATGACCCTGGGCGAGATGTCGATGATCGACGGTGAGCCGCGCTTTGCCACGTGCATGGCCATTGAACCGACGACCATCGCCGTCCTCACCCGTGACGACATGCTGCGCATCATCGACGAGGCGCCCCGGTTGGGCGCGCAGATCCTCATCAACTTGGTGACGCTGCTCTCACAGCGTCTGCGCCGCACCAGCGCGAAGCTGGTCGATCTCCTGCCGCGCGGCAGCGCGGTCTAGCTGGCGTGCGAATCGGAGCGGGCTGGGCGGCCCTGGTGCTGCTCGGGCTGCTCGCAGCCCCGCTTGGGCGCGCTGCGGTCGAACTCACCGACGATCGCGGGGTGAGCGTGCGGCTCGAACAGCCGCCGCAGCGCATCGTGACGCTCGCGCCCAATCTCACCGAGCTTGCCTTCGCCTCGGGTGCCGGTGCCGCCGTGGTCGGTGTTGCCGCCTACAGCGACTACCCGGCAGAGGCTGCGCGCCTGCCCGTGGTGGCCTCGTCCGGCGGGATCGATCTGGAGCGCGTGCTCACTGTTAAGCCCGACCTCGTGCTGGCCTGGAAGAGCGGCAATCACATGTCGGACGTGCTGCGCCTCGAGAAGCTGGGAATTCCGGTGCTGGTCACCGAGCCGAACCGGCTCTCCGACGTCCCACGCATGGTGCGGCTCATCGGGCGGGCGGCGGGCACCGAGCCGTCCGCAGAAGCCGCCGCCCGAGCATTCGAGGTGGAGCTTGCCGCATTGCGCGATCGCTACCGGGAAGCGCGCGAGCTTACGGTGTTCTACCAGGTGTGGGAGCGGCCGCTGCGCACGATCGGCGGGGCGCACATCATCGACGAGATGATTCGCATCTGCGGCGGTCGCAACGTGTTTGCCGACCTCGATCTGCTCGCGCCGGAGGTGGCAATAGAGAGCGTGATGGCCGCCGACCCCGACGTGCTTCTGACGGCAGGCAACGACCGCACAGGCGTGCCGTCGTGGGCCCGAACGGCGAAGCTGCGCGCTGTGCGCGAAGGTCACGTGTACAACGTCGACGCAACTCTGGTGGAGCGTTCCACGCCCCGCCTCGTGCAGGGGACGGCGCAGATCTGCGACCGGCTGGCGCGCGCCCGCGCGAGTGGAAAGCCCTAGAGCTTCCTAGATTTCCACCCGCGGGCCGGAGTAGATCACTGGACCGGTTGGCAGGCCGGTCGGTGAACCTCCCTTCGGTTCGACGCTCATCGCCATGCCTGCCGCCTGGTCGAGTTCCGGCCACTTGTCCTTCGGCAGTCGCAGCGACTGATCGATGTCCGTGGTGATGAGCCCCATGGAGATGGGAGAACGATTCCCGCTCGGCAGGCACCAGAGCTCCCATGCGGTGTCGGGCGCCATCGCCGCGTGACCGATGACGCGCACGCTGAGTTCTCGCGGCTGCCGTGTCACCGCCGCCGGCCAGGAAACGGTGATGCGCGGATTTGCCTCCTGGTCGGCCAGCACCACCATCATTCGAGCCGGCACTTCGGGTGACGGTGCCTGTGCCAGGAAAACCGCAAAAATGACGGCTGCGATGGAAGCGAGCGCTGCCGTCCAGCGCCAGAGTGCCAAGTGTTGCCAGAAGCTGCGCGGAGCAGCTGAGGGCAAGGTATTCGGCGCCGCTGGCGGCGCGATGCGGTCCTGAATCCGGTTCCAGACTGCGGCCGACGGCGCGACGTCGGGCACGCCGAGCGCGAGCGGCAGCAAGCGCGCTTCCCACGCCTCCACGGTGCGGCGCAGTGCCGGATCGTAGCGCAGCAGCCGGCGAAAGCGCTCTCGCGCGTGGCCGTGCAGCGTCCCCAGCACATACTCCGCTGCGAGCTTGTCGCGCAGGGCAGGGTCCTGATACTTCATCCGTCGTTCTCGAGCGTGCCGAGGCACGTCTTCAGCCGTTCCAGTCCACGTCGCACCCAGGTCTTCACCGTTCCCAGCGGCGCCTTCACGTGCTCCGCCAACTCGCTGTGCGACAGCCCGTGATAAAACGCCAGGGCGATGCTCTGGCGCTGCGCCGGTTCCAGTGTCTCCAGACAGCGCGCCAGCCGCTTTGCATCGCTCGTTCGCGCAAGACATGCAAGCGGACCCGGCGCGTCATCGGCGACGCCTTCGAGCATGCCGTCGAACGTTTCCGGCGTTTCCTCACGCGGACGCCGCGCCCAGTCCAGGCAGCGATTGCGCACGATGCTCGTGAGCCAGGTCATGGGAGCGCTGCGCGCGGCCGTGTAGTCCCCGGCGTGATGCCAGATGTTGACGAAGCTTTCCTGCAGGATGTCCTCCGCCCAGTCGCGTCTGCGGACTATACGTAGCGCAACGCCAAACAGTTTCGCGCTGGTGCGCCGATAGAGCTCGGCGAAGGCTGCCTGATCCCGGAGTGCGCTGCGTGAGAGGAGGGCGGCCAGCGCGCCGGGATCGAGCAACTCCTCCACGAAAGGTCAGGCGTCGGCGTCGCCGCGCACCTTGCCCCGTTGCCAGAGGACGTCGGGCGCGTCCAGTCCGCGATTGATGACCCGCGCGAGGACGAAAAGAAGATCGGACAGGCGATTCAGGTAGCGCTGGTTCAGGAGGGAGATCTGCTCCTGTGCGGCGACTGCCACCACCCGTCGTTCTGCACGGCGGCACATGGCGCGTGCAACGTGCGCAAGCGCTCCCGCGCGGCTTCCGCCCGGCAGCACGAACTCCTTGAGCGGCGATAAATCACGGTTGAACACTTCGAGCGCGCCGTCGAGACGGGCGAGGTGGGCGTCCGTCACGAGGGAAAAGCCGGGTGTGGCAATCTCACCGCCGAGATCGAACAGGTCGTGCTGCACTTCGACGAGGCACGCACGCACTTCCGCCGGCAACTCCTCGGTGAGCAGCACGCCGAGTGCACTGTTGAGCTCGTCGACGTCTCCCACCGCTTCGATGCGCGGAGCGTTCTTCGACGTGCGTGAGCCGTCGCCGAGGCCGGTTGTGCCTTGGTCGCCGGTGCGGGTGACGATCTTCGACAGTCTGTTTCCCATGATGCGGATTCCGGGGATGCAATGCGCGGATTATAAGGCCTTGCCGCGAGCACGCGTCGCGGTGGTCACGGTATAATTCAGACTAGGTTGTCCGGTCGTCCCACCTTCCCGATGAATCTCACCACACGCATTGCGTTCCGCCCTGACGACGGCGCGCAATGGCCGTGTCTTACCCGCCCTATCGCCTGCTGGAACCTGCTGGAACACCCGTGCCATGCGCAAGCGGACGGGCGCTCGGCGGCGCTGCGCGAGGGGGCGCCGCGGGGCTGATCGGTGCGCGGGAGGCGGGCGATCGGGGCACGCCGGCGCGGCGTGCTCGGCAGTCTTGATCCGCTCTGGCGAGGGACCTGCAAGTCCTGGTTCCATATCGTCCGGGGGGGTCGTCTCGCCGACGTTGCTGCGGCGGGGCGTGGCCAACTGAGCGCTGAGAGGGACGATTCGCGCCGTCGTCATCGCACAATACGCTGTTAAGGGGGATTCGAAATGACCAAGACCATCGGCAAGAAGCGCCAGGAGAGCTCGCGGCAAGACCTTGCCCTGCTGACCGACCACGACGTTTACCTGTTCCGGGAAGGCAGCCATGTCAGGCTGTACGAAAAGCTCGGTGCACATCCCGTCACGGAAGACGGCGTCGACGGCACTCGCTTCGCCGTATGGGCGCCTAACGCTGCCGCGGTGTCGGTGATCGGAGATTTCAACGGCTGGAATGGCGAGGCCAGCCCGCTGCAGCGGCGCGACGGCGACTCCGGCGTCTGGCACGGTTTCGTGTGCGGTGTGGGCCATAACGCGCGCTACCGCTACCGCATCGTCTCGCGACAGGACGGTCACGCGGTCGCGAAATGCGATCCGTTCGGCTTCGCGACAGAAGCCCTGCCCGGCACCGCCTCGCGCGTGTCTGCCCTCGAATACGAATGGGGTGATGCCGACTGGATGGCGCGGCGCAAGAGTGCCAACGCCCTGGATGCGCCATTCTCCGTCTACGAGGTGCACCTGGGTTCGTGGCGACGCGCTGAAGGCGATCGGTTTCTCGACTACCGCGAGCTTGCCCACCAGCTCGCAGAGTACGTCCTCGATGTCGGCTTCACGCACGTCGAACTGATGCCGGTTACCGAGCACCCGTTCTACGGCTCCTGGGGCTATCAGACCACCGGTTATTTCGCGCCGACCTCGCGCTATGGCGCGCCCGAAGACCTCATGTATCTGGTCGACTATCTGCACCAGCGCGGCATCGGTGTGATCATCGACTGGGTGCCGTCGCACTTTCCCGGCGACTCGCATGGTCTCGCGCAGTTCGACGGCGCGCCGCTCTTCGAATACGCGGATCCGCAGCGCGGCTTCAATCCGGAGTGGAACAGCTACATCTTCGATTACAGTCGCAATGAGGTGCGCGCGTTCCTCCTGAGCAGCGCGATGTTCTGGCTGCGACAAATACCACGTCGATGGGCTGCGCGTGGATGGCGTCGCCTCGATGCTCTACCTTGACTTCGGAAGGGAGCCCGGCGAGTGGACGCCCAACGTCCACGGCGGACGTGAAGACCTGGCTGCGGTCGCGTTTCTGCGCAC
Source organism: uncultured beta proteobacterium (assembly GCA_963719715.1). Lineage (GTDB taxonomy): Bacteria > Pseudomonadota > Gammaproteobacteria > Burkholderiales > JAEUMW01 > JAEUMW01. The sequence continues at coordinate 86,450 of CAVRDD010000017.1, read as the reverse complement.
GCTGAACGAAACCGTCTACCGCGAATATCCGGACGTTCAGTCGATCGCGGAGGAGTCGACCGACTGGCCGATGGTGTCGCGACCGATCTACCTCGGTGGACTCGGCTTCGGCATGAAGTGGAACATGGGCTGGATGCACGACACGCTCGAATACTTCCAGCACGAGCCGATGCAGCGGAAGAGCCATCACGACAAGCTCACGTTCAGCATCTGGTACGCGTTCTCCGAGAACTTCATGCTGGCGCTCTCGCACGACGAAGTCAGCGGCGACAACGGCTCGCTGCTCGGCCGCATGCCGGGCGACCCGTGGCGCGAGTTCGCCAATCTGCGCCTGCTGTACGGCTACATGTGGGGTCATCCCGGCAAGAAACTGCTCTTCATGGGCGGCGAGTTCGGTCAGCGCCGTGGCTGGTCACACGACGAGAGCCTGGAGTGGAGCGCCCTGCAGTACCCCGAGCACGGCGGCGTGCTCGGCTGGGTGCGCGACCTGAATCGCCGCTACCGCCGCGAGCCCGCGTTGTACGAGATCGACTTCCAGCGCGAAGGCTTCGAGTGGATGGACTGCTCCGACGCCGAGAGCAGCGTCATCAGCTTCGTGCGCCGCGGCCGCAGCACCGACGACATCATTCTCGTCGTGTGCAACTTCACGCCGATGCCGCGCTTGAGCTACCGCGTCGGTGTACCGCGGGCCGGGCACTGGCAGGAGATACTGAACAGCGATGCGACCCTGTACGGGGGCAGCGGCATCGGCAACTTCGGCGGCAAGCCCGCGGCGCCGGTGGGCGCGCACGGACAGTTCCAGTCGCTTGCGCTCGATCTGCCGCCGCTGGGTGTCGTGTTCCTCAAGAGCAGTGCCACGGGAGACTAGAGATGGCCATTGCAGACAAGAGCCGGGACGGACGCGGCCGCGTCGTCATCGATCGCGTGCGGCCGGAGGTGGACGGGGGACGGTTTCCCATCAAGCGGACCGTGGGTGAACAGGTCGTCGTCAAGGCCGATGTTTTCGCCGACGGCCACGACGTGATCCGCTGCGTGGTGCGCCACCGTCCGGAAGGGACCGACAAGTGGACCGAAGTGCCGATGGAGGCGTCCTACAACGATCTGTGGCAGGCGAGCTTCACCGTGAGCGCCCTCGGGCGCCACGTTTACACTGTGGTCGCCTGGGTGGATCGGTTCTTCACCTGGCAGCACGACCTTTCACGGCGCAGTGACCCGAAAGACATCGCTGTCGCAATGCTGGTGGGGGAGGAACTCGCTCTGGAAGCGGCGACCCGTGCGCCGGGTGCTGCGGGCGCGCGCCTGAAGGAGATCGCCGCGACGCTGGGCAAGACGACCGCACCAGAAGCAGCGAAGCAGCTCGGCGCCGATCGCGAGCTGACGGAGCTCATGTCGCGCCACTCGGAGCAGCGCTTCGCCACCGAGTACGAGCGCATCCTGACGCGTCGTCGTCGAGCCGGTGCGCGCGCGCTTCAGCGCGTGGTACGAGATGTTCCCACGCTCCTGCGTGCCGGCAGGCGGCACCCACGGCACCTTCGCCGAATGCGAGAAGCGTATCCCGTACATCGCGGAGATGGGCTTTGACGTGCTCTATCTGCCGCCGATACATCCCATCGGCAACAAGTTTCGCAAGGGGCGGAACAACGCAGTGGTGGCGAAGACGGGTGAGCCGGGCAGTCCGTGGGCGATCGGCTCGCCGGAAGGCGGTCACAAGGCGCTGCACACCGAGCTGGGCACGCTGGAGGAATTCCGCAGCCTGCTGAAGTGCGCCAAGGAGCGCGGCATCGACCTCGCGCTCGACATCGCCTTCCAGTGCGCGCCGGACCACCCCTACGTGAAAGAGCACCCGACGTGGTTCCGCTGGCGCCCGGACGGCACCGTGCAGTACGCAGAGAACCCGCCGAAGAAATATCAGGACATCTATCCGTTCGATTTCGAGACGGACGACTGGAAGCCGCTGTGGGACGAGCTCAAGAGCATCTTCACGTTCTGGATCGAGCAGGGCGTGATCGATCTTCCGCGTCGACAACCCGCACACCAAGCCGTTTCCGATGTGGGAATGGCTGATCGGCGAGGTGAAGCGCGACCATCCCGAAGTGATCTTTCTCGCCGAGGCCTTCACGCGACCGAAGATCATGCACCGGCTGGCGAAGCTCGGTTACACGCAGTCGTACACCTACTTCTCCTGGCGCAACACCAAGCAGGAGCTCACCGAGTACTTCACTGAGCTCGCGCTGTCGGAGTCGCGTGAATACTTCCGCCCGAATGTGTGGCCGAACACGCCTGACATCCTGCCCGAGTTCCTGCAGTACGGCGGCCGTCCGGGGTTCATGTTGCGCGCAGCACTGGCGGCGACCCTCGGTGCGAATTACGGCATCTACGGACCGGCGTTCGAACTGCTGGAGCACGTCGCCCGCGATCCCGGCAGCGAGGAATATCTCAACTCCGAGAAGTACGAGATCCGCAGCTGGGATCTGAATCGAGCAGACAGCCTGCGCCACTTCCTCGCGCGCCTGAATCGCATCCGCCGCGAGAACGTCGCGCTGCAGTCGGACTGGAACCTGCGCTTTCACAACGTCGATAACGAGTCGCTGATCTGCTATAGCAAATCGACCGAAGACCGCTCCAACACCATCGTCGTCATCGCCAACCTCGACCCGCACCACACGCAATCCGGCTGGGTCGAGCTGTCACTGCCCGGCCGCGACTTCGAGACCGACCGTCCGTATCAGGTGCACGATCTGGTCTCCGATGCGCGCTATCTGTGGCACGGCGCGCGCAACTTCGTGCAGCTCGATCCGACCTCGACACCGGTGCACATCTTCCGGGTGCGGCGAAAAGTACGGACCGAGCGCGACTTCGATTACTTCCTGTAAGAGTGAACGCGCTATTGGGCGCGCTGCCTGCGGCTCGCCCTCCTCATTGGGGTGACGATCTTGTCGCCCCATGGGCGACTGATCGCTCTTTGAAAATTGGTCCATCGCGGAGCGACCGCTCAGACCTTGCTGGGCTGCGGGTCGAACAGTTCACCGAAATTCTGCTCCCACTGTCCATATAGCGGCTCGCAAACCCTGAGCAAATAGCCTGCGAAGTCTTGTATGGGCTTGGGTCTGCGAGTGAGATCTCGCGATGTGAGGTTCTTCGAGAAGACGAGTGCTGCGCGGACCAGTTGATGCGCGCTCGCATATCCAAACATCACGAAACGCCTCTCTACGCCAACGCCCAAACCGTTGTGCGGTACTGGATCGGAGAACCGCGCTGACGGGTGAACGGCTTCATCCCGGAAGCGGTATACCTCCTTGAGCACGCCGCGAAGGTTTGCAGTTCCTTGCTTCCGGAGGCCAAACGCTTGGCGCAGAGCTTCCGTTACTACCGCGTATCGCGCGGGCCGCCGATGACACTTTTGACCCTTGGCAGTCGGTTTGTGGGGCATGCGTTCGATGACTGCGGCGTACAGTGCCTCAAAGAATGTGGCTGCGGCTACCGATGCCTGTACGCAGGCCTTGAACTCCTTGTCGAGGTCGGCGAAGTTGGTGGCTCCAGAAACCTTCGCCGCGAGCAGGCCTTCGTGTGCGCGTTTGGCATCGAAGAGATGGCTAACTGCTATCTCCAGCCAGTGAATGCACGTGTCGAGTTGAAGCTCAAGCCGTGCAGTTCCCCCTGTGGGCACACCGTTGGGATCCATGGATATGACCAAACCGCCAACGGGAATTCGAGGTGTGACTCCCCGAGAGATGTGGACCCCTACGACTTGAGCCTTCCCATTTGGGGCCGTCATTTCTTAGGGCAGCTGGATCGTTTGAGCAAACTGAGATGCGTTCCCGGGGTTGCGAAACGCCTACCATAGTCTATGGCCACCCTTTAGCTACCCGTCACACGAGCCTCTGATACAGCGCGAGCACTTCCTGGGCGATCGCCTTCCAGCTGAAGTGCTCGATCGCGCGCTTGCGGCTCGCTTCGCCCATGGCTTTACGCAGTGGCTCGTCGGCGATGATCTTGTTGATCGGAGCGGCGAGGCTGCGCGCGAAAGTCTCGGGGTCGATGGCCTCGAACGGGCTCTCGCGATGCTGCTCGAACTCGACCAGGTAGCCGGTTTCGCCGGGCAGAATGATTTCCTTGATGCCGCCGACGGCGCTGCCGACGACGGGCGTGCCGCACGCCATGGCTTCCAGATTGATGATGCCGAAGGGCTCGTAGATCGACGGGCAGCAGAACACCGCGGCGTGTGAATAGAGCTCGACCTTGGCGGCGGTGTCGACCCATTCGCGAATCCAGATCACGTTCGACCGTGTCTTCTGCACCGCCTGCACGCGCTCTGTCATTTCCTGCCCGATCTCCGGCGTATCCGGCTGCCCGGCGCAGAGCACGATCTGCACGCGCTCGTCGATGTGGCGGATGGCGTTGACGAGATGGATGATGCCTTTCTGCCGGGTGATGCGGCCGACGAAGAGCACGTAGGGCACCGCGGGGTCGATGCCGAGGCGCTCCAGCGTGGCGGTGCCGCTGACCGGATGGAACTCGTCGGTGTCGATGCCGTTGTAGATGACCTCGATCTTGCGCTCGTCCACGTCAAAGAGACTGAGCACGTCTTCCTTCATGCCGCGTGAGACGGCGATGATGGCGTCCGCCCGTTCCATCGCGGTCTTCTCGACCCAGCTCGAGAGATCGTAGCCGCGGCCGAGCTGCTCGCGTTTCCAGGGGCGGTGCGGCTCGAGCGAATGCGTGGTGAGCACGAAGGGCAGGCCGTAGCCGATCTGCGCGAGCAGACCGCCGAAATGCGTGTACCACGTGTGGCAGTGCACGATCTGGGCGTCGATGGGTTCGGCGTTGAAGCCGATGCAGTTGCTGAACGCGGACAGCGTCGACTTGAGTCCCGGGTCGGTGCGCGCGAAAAGAGCGGCATCGGCAGTGAATCCGCGAGCGCTGAGGTTGCCGCCCTGCACCGACTGATCGCCGAAGCAGCGCACCTCGACCGGGATCAGTTTGGCAAGCTCACGGCTCAGGTACTCGACGTGGATGCCGGCGCCGCCATAGACATTGGGGGGAAATTCGTTGGTGAGAAACAGCGCTTTCATTCTTGAGCCTCCCTGGGTTGCGCTTCCATTTATGGCCGCGATTATACCTAGCTCCCTGCGCCGATCGCCGGAGCGGTCAACTCCTCGTCGCCCAGGATCGGCCTTGCGGGTGAGGGTGTATGCTTCGAGCGCCGCCGAGAAGAATCGCCCGGAGATATCTACTGTCCCGTGCCGGCGCAACAGATCGGAGTTACCGGGATTTCACGATGAGCGAGAGTGACATGCGCATGTGCGGCGTATCGGTCGAGGGCGAGGAGGTGCAGTCGCCCTGTATCAACGTCTGCGCGATCGATCTGAATACAGGTTGGTGCCTCGGCTGCTATCGCTCGCTCGACGAGATCGCGGGGTGGCGAGACTTCTCTGCGGACGAGAAACGCGCGGTGCTGGCTGCTCTCCCCGCGCGATTGCGGGCGCCGGGAGCAGGGGAGTAGCGGCAGCGTGCGGCGGCGCAAGCTTTCTGTGCTTTGCCCAAAATCGGTGACCCGGAGTGCGTGAATGACAACTCAGGGCATCTCGCGCAGCCGCAGATACTGCGTCTCGTTGGGAAAAACGAACGCAACAAAGCACCGTTCGCACGGAGGTCCGCAGCCGTTCGTGGTTGCGGCCAGAGCGGCGCATCAGGGTTGTCCGCGACCAGCTTGAAAGCCTGGTGGCGCACGCCCGCACTGCAGTCCAGGGGGACGCCGCCGGGCACGGCGAAGAGGTCAGGACCGACAGCCTGATCGCGCAGGTTGACGAAGGCGAGTACGACATCGTCGCCCGGCCAGCGCGCCACCGCGAAGATGTTCTCGTTCAGTGCCTGCGCCCCGCGAGCAATAACAGCCAAAGCGTCGGCAGCAGCCGGCCGAATCGAAAGAAGACGTTCACGGCAGTCTCCCTGGAAGTCCATCACGGTGCGAGCGCTCGATTGCGAATCGCTTCGAATGCGGGACACATTGTGCCGCCTGCGTGCGCGAATGCAGTCGCGACGTCGGACGAGTCTTGCCGGAGTAGGACTAGGTCTCTTTCGATAGCCGTGGAGAGGTGACCCAACTAGCATGTGGCCGTCACTTCAACCGTGGTAGCCGTGGCCGGACGGCCGAGTGCGCGCCGAGCCGACGGCGCGGCAGCGAAAACGGCAGGGGAAAGGTTGGGGTAAGGCGCGAACGGTAATCTGGCCGCAGGTTCGAGTTCGATGAACGACGACGCCTACGGAGCGCTCTTTGAGGGCACATGCGGTTCAGTCAGAGGGCAGGGCTGATCGACATCGCGATTTCAGCCAAGTCCGGCTGACCATGGAGGAGGAAGCGTGATGAAAGAGGCGTTTATCAGAGGAAAGAGGCGGGGATCGGCGGCGCATGGTGGCGGCGTACGCGGGGAAAACTCGGTAGCAGGTTCGCCTCAGTTCGAAGGCCGGTTCGGCAGGATGTTTCGTTCTCTGCCTGCCGCGGAATGGCCGAAGGCCGCGCTGGAGGAACTGAGCCGGAAGATGGTTTCGGATCCGGAGGTCGATTCGGTCGATCCCAAACTGCCGGCAGCTGCCGCGGAGGATCCGAACAAGCGCATCCATGACGACGAGGAGAACGCGGGCATCCCGGCAGGCTACACGTACCTCGGACAGTTCATCGATCACGACATCACGTTCGATCCTGCCTCGAGCCTGCAGCAGCGCAATGATCCGAACGGACTGTACGACTTTCGGACGCCGCGACTTGACCTGGATTGCCTGTACGGGCGCGGGCCTGACGACCAGCCGTACATGTACAGCGGCAGGAAGTTTCGTCTGGGGCGCGCGCTGCTCGAACTCGATCAAACCACTCACGTCCGCGACCTGCCCCGGTTCGATGATCCCAACGATCCTGCCGGCGCGAAGCGCGCGCTCATCGGCGACAAGCGCAACGACGAGAACGTCATCGTTTCGCAACTGCAGGCGGCGATGCTGCAATTTCACAACAAACTGGTGGATCGTTTCCCGGATGCGAGCTTCGCGGAAGTGCAGCGCATGGTCCGCTGGCATTACCAGTGGATCGTCGTGAACGATTTCCTGGTGAAAATCTGTGGACGCGAAGTCGTGCACGAGATCCTTCCACACCTCGGCCGGAATGAACCCATATGGCGGCATGAGCCTCGCCTCGCCTTCTATCAGTGGCGCAACGACCCGTTCATGCCGATCGAGTTTTCCGCCGCTGCCTACCGCTTCGGACATTCGATGGTGCGACCGATCTATCGGCTGAACACCCGCCTCAACGGGGGAGACAATCCGCTGGCGGCGACACCCAACGAGGTGAGCCGCGGTGTGGCGGGGCGGTTTTTTGTCTTTGCCGGGGTCCAGCAACGCGGACTGAACGGCTTCGATGCGTTTCCCGAGCAGTGGGCGATAGACTGGAGCCTCTTTTTCGATATCGACGGTTCCCTGCAACGCGTCGGCAAGGCCCGCGTACAGCCCGCGTACAAGATCGACACCTCGCTCGTCAATCCGCTCGGATTCCTGCCCGAGTTCTCCGCGGTCGTCCCTGCCGTGCCGCCGTTGACGGTCGACAAGCTTCAGGCCAGGCCCCTGGACCCGCAGACCGATCCAGCCAACCTTGCGCTGCGCAATCTGCTGCGAGGCATGTCCATGGGCTTGCCCAGCGGACAGGACGTGGCGCAGACAATGGGAGTGGATCCGGTGGCGGATGAAAACCTTCGCATCGGCAAGGCCGTGGTCAAAGACTGGGAAGCGAATCCGACTCTCGCGTCGATTCACACAAGCTTCCGGGGCAATACCCCCCTCTGGTGCTACGTGTTGGCGGAGGCCCAGTACGAATGGGTGAAACGCGCCAAGGCCAAGGGGAGCAAGGGCAACGAAGAGCCCTCGACGCTCGGGACCGTAGGCAAGCGCATTGTCGCAGAAACTCTGATCGGCTTGCTGTGGGCCGACGGTCATTCGTACCTGCGACAGGCGCCGAACTGGCACCCCGCGATAGGGGGACGGCCATTCTCGATGGGTGAACTCATCAAGTTTGCGCTGTCGTGATGTCTGCGTCCGACAGACGCGCACGTCTGGCGGAAGCGGATGCCTTCCTGACGATTGAGTGACTGAACGAACGCCCGGCATAGTCCGGGCGTCTCAGTGATTGTTGCGATGGACCAGGGTCGCGCGCGCTGAGCGCAGGCGAGCGGATCTGGTGATGCCTGGCAAGTACGCCATCCCTGCGGCGAAGCTCGATAACCTGCCGGATAGCACGAAGCGGGCAACAGACAATGGTTTCGACATGCCTGCGGCCGCGTCGGCGAGCGCCGGCCGGATTTCGCATGACGGGAGCCCGCCGTCGAAGACATCCTCTCTTGCCAGTCTGGCGACACAGCGGATCGCAGTTCAATTACAATTGTTGCGATGCCACAAATAATCGGCTGAGGGCGCGCTGCCCTCAAGACCGCAGGCGAGGGAGATTCCGAGTGTCCAACGAGCAGGGTGAGCAGCACCGGGGCGACCTGCGCACGCTCATCCTCGGCACCATCGGTGTCGTCTTCGGCGACATCGGGACGAGTCCGCTCTATGCGCTCAAGGAGACGATGGCGGGACACCACCCAATCGCGGTCGCGGAGGCGAGCGTCCTCGGTGTGCTGTCGCTCATCTTCTGGGCGGTGATGATGCTGGTGTCCGCGAAGTACGTGGCGCTCATCATGCGCGCGGACAACCGCGGCGAGGGCGGCAGCCTCGCGCTGCTGGCGCTCGGTGATGGGGCTCACCAAGAAGTTCGCGCTGGCGTCCGGTGGTGATCGCGCTCGGCATCTTCGCCGCTGCCCTGTTCTACGGCGACAGCATGATCACGCCGGCGATCTCGGTCCTGAGCGCGGTGGAGGGACTCGAGGTGGTGACCCCGCGCTCGAAGCCGTACGTACTGCCGATCACGTGCGCGGTGCTGGCCGTGCTGTTCTGGATCCAGAGCCGGGGCACCGGCACGATCGGACTCCTCTTCGGGCCGATCATGTGCGTGTGGTTCGCCTGTCTCGGCGTGCTCGGCATGCTCAGCATCGTCGAGACGCCCGCGGTGCTGCAGGCGCTGAATCCGATCCACGCGGTGCGCTTCATCCTCGCCAACCCGATGCAGAGCTTTCTCGCCCTGGGCGCGGTCGTGCTCGCGGTCACCGGCGGCGAAGCGCTCTATACCGACATGGGCCACTTCGGACGGTTTCCGATCCGGCTCACCTGGTTCGGCTTCGTGATGCCCGCGCTGATCCTGAACTACTACGGGCAGGGTGCGCTCCTGCTGCGCGAGCACGCCGCGGTCCAGAACCCGTTCTTCCTGCTCGCGCCGTCCTGGGCGATCCTGCCGCTCGTGATCCTCGCGACGATGGCGACCGTGATCGCGTCGCAGGCGGTGATCTCCGGGCTCGTTCTCGGTCGCGCGGCAAGCGTCCAGCTCGGTTACCTGCCGCGCATGGCGATCGTCCAGACCTCGCACCAGGAGCGCGGGCAGATCTACGTGCCGTTCACCAACCTGACGCTCTTCCTCGCCGTGATGGCGCTGGTGATCGTTCTTCCAGTCCTCGAGCAATCTGGCCGCTGCCTACGGCATCGCCGTCACCGGCACGATGATGATCGACACCATCCTGGTCACGTTCGTGATGATCCTGATGTGGCGGTGGAGCCGCTGGCTCGCGCTGCCGCTGATGGCGGCGTTCTTACTGGTCGACTTCGCCTTCTTCAGCGCGAACATCATCAAGGTCACGCAGGGCGGGTGGTTCCCGCTCTTCATCGGGATCCTGTCCTTCACGGTGCTCACGACCTGGAAGCGCGGGCGCGCGCTGCTGTTCCGCCAGATGTCGAAGCTCGACGTCTCGGAGAAGGTGTTCCTCGCCAGGCATCGACGACAGCATGCCGCGCGTGGCGCGCACCGCCGTCGTTCATGACCGCGCGCGCCGACCTCGATCCCCTCCGCGTTGCTCCACAACCTGAAGCACAACCTCGTGCTGCACGAGCGCACCGTGATCGCCACGGTGATCACGGAGGAGATTCCCTACGTAGCAGGACGATCGAGCGCGTCGAGCTGACCTCGCTCGGGAAGGGCTTCTACCGGCTGCTGATCCGCTACGGATTCATGGAGGCGCCCGACGTGCCTGCGGCGCTCGAGCTGTGTCGAAGCAGCGACTTTCCGGTCGACCTGAAGCAGGTGTCGTTCTTCGTCAGCCGGGAGACCATCCTGCCGAGCCTGCAGCCCGGCATTTCGATCTGGCGCGAGAAGCTCTTCGCCCTCATGTCGCGTAATGCGCAGAACGCGACCGACTTCTTCAAGATCCCGACCGACAACGTTGTCGAACTCGGCACGCAGGTCGAGATCTGACGCGCTGAGCGCGGGTCTGCGGATTGGGTTCTAATCGTCGTTCGCGCCGGACCGGCGTTCCTGATATCGAAGACGATGATTCCCCATTTCGCCACCTGTAGCGCGCAGTACGCGTCGCGATGGATCGGGGGCGTCTGGGTGCTGCTCAGTCTGCTCTCGGTGCTGACGCTCGGTGCGGCCTTGGCCCAGGCCGACCCGACCAAACGCATCCGCGACGATCTCGCCCTGGTTCAGCAGGAGCAGCAGGCCGTGTTCCAGCAGTTCCAGATGGTGCGCGAGCTGCGCAACGAGCTCATGGCGCCATCAGTCCAGCAGCCGGCCGTAAGCGGCTACGACGGCGGGGGACAGTCGCTCGCCCAACTACGACGATCAGGTCGCGGCGCAGAAGGATCGCGACCAGCGGCTCGCCGATTACACGCGGCAGATGGAGGAGCTCTACGCGCGCCACCAGGAGCTCGAGGGGCGACGCCAGGCGCTGGTCGAAGAACTCGCCCACGCCAGTGGCAACCGCTAAGGCGAGATCCGAAAGAATGCGGACTGGGTGCGACTCCCGAAGGGGCGGCCATCCAGCCGCGACGATTCTTCTACGCAGCGGGGGGCAGGGCGGAACGCCTCTTGCGCTGTGTGGCCGATTCAATAACTTACCGACTGGCCAGTTAGTTGTTATCCCGCGATTTCCTGTCGCATGCCCCTGACCGCGCTCGCGTGGCCGGGTGCCCACGCAGCCCGCATGGCGCTTCTGCTCGTGGCGGTCGGGCTTGCCGGTTGCGCAGACACGGTTCCAAGCCCGTATCAGGGCTATGCAGAGGGCGAATTCGTCCGCGTCGCGGCGCCGTTCGCCGGCAACCTTACACAGCTGGCGGTCGCCCGTGGCGGGCAGGTCAAGCCGGGTGATCCCCTATTCGTGCTGGAGCAGGAAAACGAGGCCGCCGCCCGGCGTGAAGCGCAGGAGCGCCTGCAACGGGCCGAGGCGCAGCTCGACGATCTGAAGAAGGGGCGACGCCTGCCCGAACTCGAAGCCATCCAGGCCCAGAAAAGCGAGGCACAGGCGACATTGAGCCTCGCCGAGACCCAGCTCAAGCGACAACAGCAGCTCGCCGCCCAAGGCTTCATTTCCCGCGACGCGCTGGATCAGTTCCAGAGCGCCGTGGCACGTGACCGTGCGCGCGTCGCGGAGTATGACGCGCAGCTGCGCACGGCAAGGCTGACCGCCCGCGAAGACCAGATCCGCGCCGCCGAGTTCGACGTGTCCGCCGCCCGCGCCGCACTCGCGCAAGCCGAGTGGCGGCTATCACAGAAGTCGGTGACTGCGCCGACCGCGGCCCTGGTGCACGACACTCTTTTCGTGCAGGGAGAGTGGGTGCCGGCCGGGGCGCCGATCGTCTCTCTCCTGCCGCCGGCCAACATCAAGATCCGCTTCTTCGTGCCCGAGCGCGACGTCGGGCGTGTCCACGTCGGCGACAGGGTGCGCATCACTTGCGACGGCTGCGGCGAGCCCATCGGCGCGGCGGTGAGCTACGTCGCGCCGCAGGCTGAATACACGCCGCCGGTCATCTATAGTCGGGAGACGCGCTCCAAGCTCGTGTTCCTGCTCGAGGCGCGGCCGGCGCCCGCCGATGCGACCCGGCTCAGGCCTGGCCAGCCGGTAGAAGTGACCTTCCCACAATCGTGAGCGCAGTGGCTTCCGACAACGACTGCGACGTGATCGACGTGCGTGGTCTGGCGAAGAGCTTCCATGGCCGGCGCGTGGTCGACAACTTCACCCTTCGCGTGCGCCGCGGCGAGATCTTCGGTTTCCTGGGTCCTAACGGCAGCGGCAAGACCACCACGATACGCATGCTCTGCGGCCTGCTCACGCCGGATGCCGGCAGCGGTTCCTGTCTCGGTTATGACATCGTGCGCGAGACGGCGGCGATCAAGCGCGAAGTCGGTTACATGACGCAGAAGTTCGGGCTGTACGAGGATCTCACCATCCGCGAGAACCTGGACTTCATCGCTCGCCTCTACCGCGTGCCCGCGCGGGCCGATGCGGTGCGCGGCGCGCTGGCGCGTCTCGGACTCGAGCACCGGCAACACCAGCTGGCGGGCGAGCTTTCGGGCGGATGGAAGCAGCGCCTTGCGCTCGCTGCCTGCCTGATTCATTCGCCGCAACTGCTGCTCCTCGACGAGCCCACAGCGGGCGTCGACCCCAAGGCACGGCGCGATTTCTGGGACCATATACACACGCTCGCGGCGGGTGGCATGACGGTGCTCGTAAGCACGCACTACATGGACGAAGCGGAGCGCTGTCACAAGCTTGCCTATCTGGCCTACGGTCGCCTGCTGAGTCAGGGTACGGCGCGCGAGATGGTCGAGCAGTCCCGGTTGGTGACGTGGTCGGTGTCGGGCGCGGCGCTTGCAAGTCTTTCCAGCGAGATCCGCGAGCACGCCGGCGTCGAGATGGTGGTGCCGTTCGGTTCCTCACTGCACGTGAGCGGCACGGACGCAGCACGGCTCGAAGCAGCATTGGCGCCGTACTTCGGACGGCAGGACCTGGACTGGAATCAGGTCGAGCCGGGGCTGGAGGACGTGTTCATCAGACTCATGGACGAAGCACGGGACAACTTCGAGTGATGAGAAGACGTTTTTCCTGGTCCCGGATCACCGCCATGCTGGCGAAGGAGTTCATCCAGTTGCGGCGCGACCGCCTCACCTTCGCGATGATGATCGGCATCCCGCTGCTCCAACTCGTGCTTTTCGGTTATGCCATCAACACGGATCCGAAGCACCTGCCAACGGCGGTGCTGGCCGCCGACGAAAGTCCGTTCTCGCGCAGCTTCGTGCGCGCGCTCGAGAACAGCGGTTACTTCAGGGTCGTCGAGAGCGTCGACAGCGAGGCCGAGGCGAACCGGCTGCTCGCCATGGGTGAAGTGCAGTTCGTCGTCTCCATCCCGGAGAACTTCTCGCGCAAGCTCGTGCGCGGCGAGCGCCCGGTGCTGCTGGTGGAGGCCGATGCCACCGACCCCGCGGCCACCAGCAACGCCCTGGCCGCGCTGCTCAGCCTGAACCAGACGGCGCTCGGCCGTGACCTCGACGGGCAGTCTCGGACATCTGCAGAACGACCCGCCGCCGTTCGAGGTGCGCGTGCAGCGGCGCTACAACCCCGAAGGCATCACCCAGTACAACATCGTGCCGGGGCTCATGGGCGTGATCCTCACGATGACGATGGTGATGATGACCTCCATCGCGGTGACCCGGGAGCGCGAGCGCGGCACGCTGGAGAACCTGCTCGCGACGCCGGTCAAACCCGCGGAGGTGATGGCGGGCAAGATCTTCCCCTACATCATCATTGGCTACGTGCAGGTCGCGCTCATTCTCCTGGCCGCGCTTCTGCTGTTCAACGTGCCGTTCCTCGGCAGCCTGACGCTCCTGTCCTTCGCGCTGGTGCTCTTCATGGCGGCGCACCTCGCGGTGGGCTTCACCTTTTCCACCATCGCCCGAACCAGATGCAGGCGATGCAGATGACGTTCTTCTTCTATCTGCCCTCGCTGCTGCTCTCCGGCTTCATGTTCCCGTTTCGCGGCATGCCGTCGTGGGCGCAGTGGATCGGCGAGGTGTTTCCGCTGACGCATTTCCTGCGCATCGTGCGCGGCATCCTGCTCAAGGGCAACGGCCTGAGCGAGATCACGCCGAACCTGTGGCCGATCGCGCTCTTCCTCACGGTCGTCGCGACGATCGCGCTGCGCCGCTACCGCGAAACGCTGGACTGATCCATGGCTCACCTCACGCGAGAAACCGCGACCGCGCTGGATGCGCCGCAAGGACGAGCGTCCGGCCGAACTCACGGCGGCGGCGCTTCAGCTTTTCGTCGAGCGCGGCTATGCGGCGACCCGGCTCGAGGATGTCGCGGCGCGAGCCGAGCGTGAGCAAGGGCACGCTCTATCTGTACTTTCGCAACAAGGAGGAGCTCTTCCAGGCCGTGGTCCGCCAGGGGCTCGTCGAGACGATCGAGATGGGGGAGGCGCTGGTGGCGGAGTTTCGCGGCGGTGCACCCGAGCTTCTCGTGCTCCTGATCCGCGGCTGGTGGGACGCACTCGTGCGCTCGCCCTTCAGCGGCATTCCGAAGCTCGTGATCGGCGAGTCCGGCAATTTCCCGCAGCTCGCACGTTTCTACTTCGAGGAGGTGATCGAGCGTGGCTCGCGCCTCGTCGAATCGGTGCTCGCGCGCGGCGTCTCGGCGGGCGAGTTCCGCGCACTTCGATCCGCATCACCTGACGCGCGTGGCTATCGCGCCGGTGGTGATGGCGGCCCTGTGGAAGCACTCGTTCGGGCGCCTCGAAGTTCGCAACATCACCGAGGATGCGTATCTCGACACGCATCTGCGGACCGCTTCTGCTGGCATCGCGATCGACCCCGCGACGGTGCGCGCGGTCGATGCCGACGGCGATCTCCGGCGCGAGGACACCCATGAAACGGTCGGATCTCACTTCGCGGGCAGCTCGGGCGCTTGCCCCGATGCTCCTGCTTCTCGCGCTCTTCGGCTGCAGCAAGGAAGAGGCGCGTCCGAACAGGCGCCGCCGGTGCGTGTGACGCGCGCCGTTGTCGCCGATCAGCGCCTGCACGCGACCTATTCCGGCGAGGTACGCGCGCGCTACGAAATCGATCTCGGATTCCGCGTCGGCGGCAAGATCCTCGACGCGGCGAGGTGGAAGTCGGCAGCGCGGTCAAGTCCGGCGAAACGCTCACCCGGCTAGATCCGCAGGACCTGCGGCTCAACATCCTGTCGGCGCGGTCGCAACTCGAGGCCGCCCGCTCCGATTACCAGCAGGCGGCGGCCGATCTCGAGCGTTACCGCAATCTTCTCAAGAAACACTTCATCAGTGAGGCGGAGTTCGACCGCCGCGTCAACCAGCAACGAGTTGCCAAGGCGCGGCTGGAGCAGGCCAAGGCGCGAACTCGGAGTCGCAGAGAACCAGGCGGCATACGCGACCCTGCGCGCCGACGGCGACGGTGTCATCACCGCGATTCTGGCCGAGTCCGGGCAGGTCGTCGCCGCGGGTCAGACCGTGATGAAGATGGCGCGCGGCGGTGAGCGCGAGGTGGTAATCAGTGTGCCCGAGAATCGGCTGAACGAGCTCAAGGCGGCGAAGCGACATCCGCGTGAATCTGTGGGCGGACCCGGGCGTCACCTACCAGGGACAGGTGCGGGAGGTGTCGCCGGGTGCGGAGCCGGTGACGCGCACCTACACCGTGAAGGTGAGCATCGTCGACGCCGATGCGCAGGTGCGGCTTGGCATGACCGCCAACGTGCTGCTCGGCAGCACCCTGGCGGAGCAGATGATCGAGTTGCCGCTGACCGCGCTCTACCGCAAGGACGGGGCAGCGGCGGTCTGGGTCGTCGACGTTTCGACCGCGACCGTGAACCTGGTGCCGGTGCGCCTGGGCGAGTACCACGAAAATACCTTCACGGTGCTGGATGGACTGAAGGCCGGTGACCTGGTCGTCACGGCAGGCGTGCACAAGCTGGTTCCCGGTCAGAAGGTGAGGTCTCGCCGACTCGTGAAGGGCGTGAATCTCTCCGAGTGGGCGTTGCGTCACCAGACGCTCACGCTGTACCTGATGGTGGCGCTGCTGCTCGCAGGGGTCTTCGCCTATTTCAAGCTGGGTCGCGCCGAAGATCCGGATTTCACCGTGAAGGTCATGGTGGTGCGCACCCTGTGGCCGGGCGCCACGGCCAGCTGAGGTCGAGCAGCAGGTCACCGATCGTATCGAGAAGAAGCTGCAGGAGACGCCCTGGCTCGATCACGTGCGCAGCTATTCGAAGCCCGGCGAGTCGCTGATCTTCGTCACGCTGAAGGACTTCACCCAACCCAAGCAGGTGCCCGAGACGTGGTACCAGGTGCGCAAGAAGGTCGGCCGACATCCGCGACCTGCTGCCCGTCCGGCGTACGCGGTCCGTACTTCAACGACGAGTTCGGCGACACCTTCGGCACGCTCTACGCCTTCACCAGCGAAGGCTTCACGCACGCCGAGTTGAAGGACGTGGTGGAGGACGTGCGACAGACGCTGCTGCGGCTGCCGGACGTGTCGAAGGTGGAGCTGATCGGCGTCCAGGAAGAGAAGATCTACATCGAGCTTTCGCACAAGAAACTCGCGACGCTGGACGTCGATCCGCTGCTCATCTTCAACACGCTGCGCGCACAGAACGCGGTGGTGCCCTCCGGCAGCGTCGAGACACGCCGAGCGACCGCGTCCACATTCGCGTCAGCGGCGATTTCGAATCGATCGAGAGCCTGCGCGAGATCGGCATTCGCGCCAACGGCCGGCTCTTCCGGCTCGGCGACATCGCGCACGTCTACCGTGGCTACGTCGATCCGCCGACCACGAAGATGCGCTATCGGGGCGAACCGGCGATCGGGCTCGCGATCTCGATGGCAAGCGGCGGCAACGTGCTCGCGCTGGGCGCGAACCTCGAGCGCGCGATGGCGGCGGTGAAGGCGCGCCTGCCGGTGGGCATCGAAATCCACCAGGTGGCCGACCAGCCGCAGGTGGTCGAGCGCTCCGTGAACGAGTTCATGCAGACGCTGCTGGAGGCGCTCGTGATCGTGCTCGGCGTGAGCTTCGTGAGCCTCGGGTTGCGCGCCGGGCATGGTTGTGGCGCTGTCGATCCCGCTGGTGCTCGCGGTCACCTTCCTCTTCATGCTGATCTTCGGCGTCGCGCTGCAGCGCATCTCGCTCGGCGCGCTCATCATCGCGCTCGGCCTGCTGGTCGACGACGCGATCATCTCGACCGAGATGATGGTGATCAAGATGGAGCAGGGGTGGGACCGCACGCGCGCGGCGAGTTTTGCGTACACGACGGCCGCCTTCCCGATGCTTACCGGCACGCTGGTTACGGCGGCGGGATTCATCCCCGTCGGCTTTGCGCGCTCGGCGGCTGGCGAGTACACCTTCTCGATCTTCGTCGTGGTGGTGACGGCGCTGCTCGTGTCCTGGATCGCGGCGGTGGTCTTCACTCCGGTGATCGGTTTTCGCATCCTGCCCGACTACGGAACTTCGCACGCCGTCGACGCGGATGTCTACGACGGTCCCTTCTACCGGCGGCTTGCAGGCGCAGCGTCGAGTGGTGCCTCGTGCACCGCCGTGACCGTCATCGCGGCAACGCTCGGATTGTTCATCGCTGCCCTGATCGGGTTCCGCTTCGTCGAGCAACAGTTCTTTCCGTCGGCGAACCGTCCGGAGCTGCTGGTGGACCTGTGGCTGCCCGGGGGCGCCTCGATCCGCGCGACGCAGGCCGAGGTCGAGCGCTTCGACCGAGGTTCTCGCCGGCGACGACGACGTCGTCGATTACGTGTCCTACGTCGGCGGCGGTTCGCCGCGTTTCTATCTGCCGCTCGACCAGCAGTTGAACCACGACAATTTCGCGCAGTACGTGCTGGTCACGCGCGACAACGAGGCGCGCGAGCGCGTGATGGTGCGGCTCAATCACGCGCTGGAAGATGGTTTTCCCGATGGTGCGCGGGCGCGTGCAGCGCCTCGAGAACGGTCCGCCGATCGGCTGGCCGCTGCAGTTTCGGGTGAGTGGTCGCTGATGCGGCGCGGGTGCGGGCGATCGCCGAGCGCGTGGCCGCGGTGGTGCGCGCGCACCCGGAGACCAACAACGTCCACCTCGACTGGAACGAGCCGTCGAAAGTGGTGCGGCTCGAAGTGGACCAGAACAAGGCGCGCGTCGTCGGCGTCAGCTCGCAGGACCTGTCCACCTTCGTCAACGCCGTGTTGACCGGCCACAGCGTCACCTACTACCGGGAACGCGACAAGCTGATCGAAGTGCGGGCGCGCGCGCAGCCGGACGAGCGCCTCGATCTCGGCAACCTCAAGGACATCAACATCCACACCCAGAGCGGACGCTCGATTCCGCTCTCGCAGGTGGTCACGCTGCGCTACGACTTCGAGGAGCCGATCATCTGGCGACGTAACCGTCTGCCGACCGTGACCGTGCGCGGCGATATCGTCGCCGCCGTGCAGGCGCCCGATGTCACGGCGCGGATCGATCCCCTGCTGGACCCGATCCGCGCGGAACTGCCCGACGACTACCACATCGAAATCGGCGGCGCGGTCGAGGAAAGTCGCAAGGGGCAGCACTCTGTGGCGGCCGTGGTGCCTATCATGGTGATCGTCATCGTCACCCTGCTGATGATCCAATTGCAGAACGTGAGCCGCATGCTCCTCGTGCTCCTCACCGCGCCGCTCGGGATCATCGGGGTGACGCTCTTTCTGCTGCGTTTTTCGCGTGCCGTTTGGCTTCGTGGCGATGCTCGGCGCGATCGCGCTCGCCGGCATGATCATGCGCAACTCGGTGATCCTGGTCGATCAGATCGACCAGGACATCGATGCCGGGCAGCCACCCTGGCAGGCCGTGGTGGGCGCCACCGTGCGGCGCTTCCGGCCGATCGTGCTGACGGCCGCGGCGGCGATCCTGGCCATGATCCCGCTCGCTCAGAGCACCTTCTGGGGGCCGATGGCCATTGCCATCATGGGCGGGCTGCTGGTGGCGACCTTGCTTACCGTGTACTTCGTGCCGGCGCTGTATGCGGCATGGTTCCGCCTGCAGCGCACGCCCGAACCAAGCGTGCCGACGTCAGTCTGAGCGAACATCCATCTCGCCTGGAAATCTCACCCTCATGCGCGCCTTTTCGTATGTCCTGCTGATTACTGTCCTGACAGCGGGCTGCGCCTCGGTGCCGCAGTCACTGGAGGCTCCGCAACTATCCTCGGTAACGCCCAGCATCGTGCGCGACGGCGGCGGTGCCGGCCTGGGTGAGCGCGCGCGCTGGGGCGGCAGCATCCTGGCGGTCACCCCCGAGGCGGGGTCGACCTGCATCGAAATCCTGAGCCGTCCGCTCGACGCGACGGCGCGGCCACTCGTCACCGATGCGAGCTACGGGCGCTTCCTCGCCTGCGGACCGGGGTTCTACGACCCGGCCGTATACACCAAGGATCGCAGTCTTACCGTTCTCGGCACGGTGGAAGGCGTGACCGAAGGCACCGTCGATGCCGTCCCCTACCGCTTCCCGCGGCTGCGTATCGAGAGCGTCTATCTCTGGCCGATCGTCGTCTACGCAGGGCCGCCGTACTACGGCCCTTACTGGGGTCCGCCGTTCTGGTATGGGCCGGTCTGGGGACCCTATTGGTACGGACCGGCATGGGGACCGTACTGGTACGGGGGCTGGTAGGACGGAAGCGCGCCGTGTTGAACGGGCGCCTGCCGGCGCTCTTCACCGCGGTTTTTCTGTTCCTTCTTTTCAGTGCCCCCGGCGCTGCAGTCGCGGCGCCTGCAGCGGCCATTGCGAGCGCGCATCCCCTGGCGACCCAGGCTGGCGAGCAGATTCTCGCGGCCGGCGGCAACGCCTTCGATGCGGCTGTCGCGGTGAGCGCGGCCCTGGCCGTGGTCGAACCCTACGGCTCGGGCCTCGGCGGCGGCGGCTTCTGGCTTCTGCACCGCGCCCGCGACGGCTTCGAGCTGGTGGTGGACGGGCGCGAGATGGCACCGCTGCGTGCCACGCCGTCCATGTATCTGGATGGAGACGGCAAGCCGCTGGCGGAAGCTGCGCTGGCGGGTGCAAAAGCCGCCGCGATTCCCGGCGCGCCGGCCGCCATGGTCTGGATCGCTGCCCGCTACGGTCGCTTGCCCCTGGCGCATACGCTTGCGCCTGCCATTCGCCTCGCCCGGGATGGCTTCGTCGTCGACGCACGCTATCTGGAGATGGTGCGCTTGCGACGCGTGGTGCTCGAACGCGATGCGTCGACAACCGCGATCTTCTTGGGCGAGGGCATGGCCACGGTCGCGGGATTCAAACTGCGCCAGCCGGGGCTCGCGGGCACGTTGCAAGCGCTCGCCGAACGCGGGCATGCGGGGTTCTACGAGGGCGCGGTTGCGGCGGAACTGGTGGCGAGCGTGACCTCCGGTGGCGGCATCTGGACGCTGGAAGATCTGCACCGATATCGCGTCGTGGAGCGCGCGCCGCAGAAAATCCGTTACTACGACGCAACGATCACGACCGCGCCGCTGCCATCGGCGGGCGGTCTCACGCTCGCGCAGGCCCTGAACATCCTGCGCGAGTTTCCACTGTCGACGCTGGACGCCGGTACGCGTGCGCACCTCGTCGTCGAGGCGCTGCGCCGTGCCTATCAGGATCGCGCGCGTTACCTCGGCGATCCCGCGTTCACGCAGGTCCCCGAGGCACGGCTTGCCTCCCCCGAATATGCCGCGGCCCGCGCCGCCGACATCCGCCTCGACCGTGCGACTCCGTGAGTGCAGAGCTGGACCCGGCGGGCGCAGCGGTCGCCGGCGGTGGCCACACCACGCACTTCTCGATCGCGGATGCGGAAGGCAACCGCGTGGCCGCCACCTTGAGCCTCAATCTCCCGTTCGGCAGCGGTTTCGTTGCCGGCGCGACCGGCGTGCTGCTGAACGACGAGATGGACGACTTCGCGATCGCGCCCGGCGTGGCGAACGCCTACGAGCTCGTCGGCGGTGCGCCGAACGCGATCGCACCCGGCAAGCGCCCGCTGTCGTCCATGTCGCCGACCTTCGTCGAGGACGAGCGCGGGGTTCTCGTGCTCGGCACGCCTGGCGGCTCGCGCATCGTGAGCATGGTGCTGCTCGGCGTCCTCGACTACCTGCACAACCCTGACTGGACGCTCGAAGGCATGGTGGCCGCACCGCGCTTTCACCACCAGTTCCTGCCCGACCGGGTGGAGATCGAGCCAGAGGGATTTCCGGCATTGTTGCGCACGGCGCTGGAGCGTCGCGGGCACACAGTGACGATGGCACGCCGGCCGTGGGGCAACATGCAGGCGGTGTACGTGGAGCGCAGCAGCGGGCGCGCGCAGGCCGCCTCCGATCCGCGCGGGCAGCGGGAGGCAGCGCCCGCGTTCTGAGCAGCCGCATTTGCGGTAGAATCGGGACCCGTTCCGGAGCTCCCGCGGCGACCCGCGCGTCATGAAGATCACCTTTCTCGAGTTCGAACAGCCCATCGCCGAGCTGGAAGCGAAGATCGACGAGCTGCGCTACGTGCAGGAGGACTCGGCGGTCGACATCTCGGAAGAGATCGCGCGTCTGCAGAAGAAGAGTCAAGGGCTCACCAAGGAGATCTACGGCAAGTTGAGCGCCTGGCAGATCGCGCAGGTGGCGCGGCATTCGGCGCGGCCGTACACGCTCGACTACGTGCAGCGGCTGTGCAGCGATTTCGAGGAATTGCACGGCGATCGCGCCTTTGCGCGACGATCCGGCGATCGTCGGCGGCCTTGCGCGGTTCAACGGCCAGTCGGTCATGGTGATCGGCCACCAGAAAGGGCGCGACACCAAGGAGAAGATCCACCGCAATTTCGGCATGCCGAAGCCGGAGGGCTATCGCAAGGCGTTGCGGCTGATGAAGCTGGCGGAGAAATTCGAGGTTCCGGTGCTAACGTTCGTCGACACGCCTGGGGCGTATCCGGGAGTGGGCGCGGAAGAGCGCGGCCAGTCAGAGGCCATCGGCCGCAATCTGTTCGAGATGGCGCAGCTGCGGGTGCCGACGATCTGCACGGTAATCGGCGAGGGCGGCTCGGGCGGTGCGCTCGCGATCGCCGTGGGTGACGTCGTGCAGATGCTCCAGTACGCGACCTACTCCGTCATCTCGCCGGAAGGGTGCGCAACCATACTCTGGAAGAGCGCCGAGCACGCGCAGGTGGCAGCGGACGCGCTCGGCATCACCGCGACGCGCCTGAAGACGCTCGGTCTCGTTGACCGCATCATTCCGGAGCCGCTCGGTGGGGCGCACCGCGACTATGACGCGATGATGGTCAACATGAAGAAGGCGCTCAACGAGGCGCTGCGGCAGGTGCGCGAGAAATCGCTCGACACCCTGCTGGAGGCGCGCTTCGAGAAGATCATGGCGTATGGCCGCTTCAAGGAAGTCGAACCCCAGTGACGATGCAGACGCCCTCGTAGCGGACGTCGGCACGCGTCTCGAAGGCTTTCTCGCGGCCGGTGAGACCATCACGGTCGCGCTTTCCGGCGGTCTCGACTCTGTTGTCTTGTTCGACTGTCTCGTGCGCCTGCGCGAGCGTCGATTTTTTCCTCTTGCAGCGATCCACGTCGATCATGGGCTGAGCAGGTACGCAGCCGACTGGGCAACATTCTGCCGAACGCTGAGCGATGCCAATGGCGTGCCGCTCACCGTCGTTCGTGTGCATGTCGTAGGCGCTCGTGGTGAGGGTCTCGAGGCAGCCGCACGTCGTGCACGCTACGGCGCGTTCCACTGCCATGTGAGCGGCGTGCTGGTGCTTGCGCACCATCTCGACGATCAGGCGGAAACCGTTCTGCTGCAGCTTCTGCGCGGCGCCGGGCCGCGCGGGGCAGGGGCGATGCCCTCTGTGCGCACCGCAGACATCGATGCTGACGCACGACTCACGCTCGTCCGCCCGCTGCTCGAGGTCTCGCGGTCGCGGCTCGCGGACTACGCGCAGGTTCGCAGACTCGCCTGGGTCGACGATGAGAGCAATGCCGACACGCGACTCGACCGCAATTTTCTGCGGGCGCGCATCCTGCCGCTGATTGCCGAGCGCTTTCCCGGATACCGCAAGACCTTGGGCCGCTCAGGCGCGCTCTTCCAGGAGGCGTCGGGACTGCTCGATGAACTGGCTGATCTGGATGGGCGCGACGCTGTGCACAGTGGGGCGCTCGACGTCAAAGTGCTGCGTGGGCTGTCGGAGCCGCGGGCGCGCAATCTTCTGCGCTGGTTTCTGCGGGAACGCGGCGTCACTGCACCACCGGCACGCCGCCTTGCGGAAGCCATCCGTCAGTTGCAGAACGCATGCGACGGCCACCACGTGCGCGTCGTTCTGCGCGACGCTGAGCTGTGTTGCGATGCGGGATGCTTGCGCGTGCGCCCGCGACTCACCTCAGTGGTGGGAAGTGTCACATGGCGCGGCGAAGCGCTTCTCGCAGCGCCATGTGGACTTGGCGAAGTGCTCTTTTCGCACGCGCACGGAGCAGGCATATCGGCGCAATCGCTCGCCGGCAGGCAGGTTGAACTGCGCCTGCGGCGCGGTGGAGAGCGGATTCAGCCGGATGCGAAGCGACCCCGCCGCACCCTCAAGAACCTCCTGCAGGAACACGGGATCGACCCCTGGCGACGAGCGCGTCTGCCGCTCCTGTTCTGTGACGAACACCTCATCTGGGTGCCCGGGATCGGTGTCGACTGCGCCTGGCAGGCGAACGCTGGCGAAACCTCGATTGCGCCGGAATGGCGCGTGGGTAATGAGCGGGGTGGCGCGGCGGCAGGTGGGTGGTTACAATCGCCCGAATATAAAGGATCTGCGTAACGTCGTTAGCGCAGCAACAAGGAGAGGGGAAGCACCATGAAGTTCATCATGTCCGCCGTCGTCGTCGTCAGTTTGTTCGTCTCCGGTCCGGCTCTCGCCCAGAGCCTTACCGTCATCAAGTTCAGTCATGTCGTCGCCAACGACACGCCCAAGGGCAAGGCCGCCGACTACTTCGCGAAGCGCGTCGAAGAACTGACCAAGGGCAAGGTCAAGGTCGAGGTCTATGCCAACAGCACGCTCTACAAGGACAAGGAAGAGATGGAGGCGCTGCAGCTCGGCGCGGTGCAGATGCTCGCGCCGTCTCTCGCCAAGTTCGGGCCGCTGGGCGTGAAGGAATTTGAAGTCTTCGATCTGCCCTACATCTTCGACGGGTACACGGATCTGCACAAGGTCACCCAGGGGCCGATTGGCCGGCAACTCCTGGACAAGCTGGAGCCGAAGGGTATCAGAGGTTTGGCATACTGGGATAACGGCTTCAAGGTGTTCAGCTCGAACAAGCCGATCAAGACGGTTGCCGATTTCAAGGGCCAGAAGATGCGCATCCAGTCGTCCAAGGTGCTCGAAGCGCAAATGCGCGCGCTGAACGCGATCCCGCAGGTCATGGCGTTCTCTGAAGTCTATCAGGCGCTGCAGACGGGCGTGGTCGACGGCACCGAAAATCCGCCGTCGAACCTCTACACCCAGAAGATGTTCGAGGTGCAGAAACAGGTCGCCCTGACCGACCATGGCTACCTCGGCTACGCGGTGATCACCAACAAGAAATTCTGGGATGGCTTGCCGGTCGACGTCCGCGGTCAGCTCGAGCAGGCGATGAAGGAATCCACCGAGTATGCCAACAAGATCGCGAAGGAAGAAAACGAGCAGTCGATCGAGGCGGTGAAGAAGTCGGGCAAGTCGGAGGTATTTGCGCCTAGTGCGGCCGAGAAGACGGCGCTAAAAAA
Source organism: uncultured beta proteobacterium (assembly GCA_963719715.1). GTDB lineage: Bacteria > Pseudomonadota > Gammaproteobacteria > Burkholderiales > JAEUMW01 > JAEUMW01. The sequence continues at coordinate 61,784 of CAVRDD010000017.1, read as the reverse complement.
AGCGCTAATCCCGGTTCACCAAGAGATGGCCTCGCGCGTGGGCAAGGATCTTATCCAGTCGATCTATAAGGAAACCGGTTTTGATCCGGCCAAGCTCTAATCTTCGTGGCCGCGCGACGCCCGCTGCACCGATGAGGTCCAGCGGGCGTTTTTGCATGCACCTCATCCTCCGGGAGGGAAGAACAAAATCATGAAGATTCTCGACCATATAGAGGAATGGCTCATTACGTTCCTCATGGGGGGCGCGACGCTGATAATTTTCGCTGCCGTCGTGCATCGCTACGCGGCGGGCTCGGCTTGGCTCGGTCCGGTGCAGAACTGGCTGCTCGGTGTCAACATGGGCTGGGCGCAGGAACTTACCATCATCATGTTCGTGTGGATGGCCAAGTTCGGCGCCGCGTACGGCGTGCGCACCGGCATCCACGTCGGCGTCGACGTGTTGATCAATCGGATGAAGGACACTACCCGCGCAAAATTCATCGTCTTCGGGCTGCTGGCCGGCGCGCTATTCACCGGCATCGTCGGCACCCTCGGCGCGACCTTCGTCTGGGAGAACGGTGCCCACTACTGGGTCTTCACGATGCTCGGCCTCGACACGGGCGACCTGCCGGAGGGGCCGACGACGCCCGATCTCGAGTGGCCTACCTGGATTGTCTATTCGGCAGTTCCGTTCGGTTCCTACCTGATGTGCTTCCGGTTCCTTCAGGTGTGCGCAAGCTTCCTGCGCACCGGTGAGCTCCCGCATCACGACCATGGCAAGGTCGAGGGCGTCGAGGAGGAAGGGGCCGCCCTGCCGGAGCCCGGGGAGGAGGACGAGATCTACCGCATGCACGACGATCTGCATCCGCGCGATATGCGCAGCGCTACGGACCGCCGGCAGGATCGCAACAGTATCGGGCCGGGTGGCGCGGAGCGACGCACCGGTGCGGAGCGCCGCAAGAGTGATCGCAGTGGCGATGCGCCGCAGGGAGGGGACCGGTCATGAATACCATGATCATCTTCGTGTTGCTGCTTACCCTCATGCTCACCGGCATGCCGATTTCCATTTCGCTTGGCCTGACGGTGCTCTCCTTCCTGTTTTTCCTGACCCAGGTTCCAATCGAGTCGGTCGCGCTCAAGCTCTTCACCGGCATCGAGAAGTTCGAGATCATGGCGATCCCGTTCTTCATTCTGGCCGGCAACTTCCTGACGCACGGCGGGGTGGCGAAGCGCATGATCAATTTCGCCACATCGATGGTCGGCCACTGGTATGGCGGCCTCGCGCTCGGCGGGGTGCTCGCCTGTGCGCTGTTTGCCGCGGTATCCGGATCCAGTCCGGCGACCGTGGTGGCGATCGGCTCCATCCTGCTGCCGGCGATGGTCAAGGCAGGCTTTCCGAAGAGCTTCGGCGCCGGGGTGATCACGACGTCCGGGGGTCTCGGCATCCTGATTCCGCCGTCGATCGTGATGGTCATGTACTCGGTGTCGACCAACACCTCGGTCGGTGCCTTGTTCATGGCAGGGCGTCATTCCGGGGATCGTCCTGGCGACCATGCTCGGCATTACCACCTGGTATCGCGCGCGCAGCCGGAACTATCCCCGACAGCCGAAGGCAAGCTGGGCGGAGCGCCTCAAGGCCCTGCGCGATTCCATCTGGGGTCTGGCCCTCATCTTCATCGTGATGGGCGGCATCTACACCGGCATGTTCACGCCGACCGAGGCGGCGGCGATGAGTGCGGTGTGGGCGTTCATCGCGGCGGTGTTCATCTACAAGGATCTCGGTCTCAAGGATGTGCCCCGCGTGCTGTTATCGTCGGCGAACATGAGTGCCATGCTGCTCTACATCATCACCAACGCCGTGCTGTTCTCGTTTCTGATGACTCACGAGAACATCCCGCAGGCCATGGCCGACGCGATGATTGGCACCGGCGTGGGTGTGATCGGCTTCCTGCTCGTGGCGAATATCTTGCTGCTCGCTGCCGGCAACTTCATGGAGCCGTCCTCGATCGTGCTCATCCTGGCGCCGATCCTGTTCCCGATCGCGGTAAAGCTCGGCATCGATCCGGTGCACTTCGGCATTCTCATGGTGGTGAACATGGAAGTCGGTCTGTGCCACCCGCCGGTGGGCCTCAATCTGTACGTCGCGAGTGGCATCACCAAGATGGGCATCACCGAGCTCACCGTCGCGGTCTGGCCGTGGCTGCTGACGATGCTGGTGTTCCTGGTGGTCGTCACCTACTGGCCGACGCTGTCGCTATTCCTGCCCGCGCGCCCTCGGAATGATCAACTGAGCCGCTGCAAGCTTGCGACGAAAGCCCGGCTGCGGCCGGGCTTTTTTGTGTGTGTGGGGACGGCACCCGCGACGCCAGCAGTGATCACGCCGCCCGTGATAGAATTCTGAATTTTCTGATGTTTATACTTCAGGGGAGCAGAATATCCATGACCGTCGAACGAACACTTTCCATCATCAAGCCGGATGCCGTCGCAAAGAACGTCATCGGGAAGATCTATTCGCGCTTCGAATCGAACGGACTGCGCGTTGTGGCCGCGCGCATGATGCATCTCTCGCAGCAGCAGGCCGAGGGTTTCTACGCCGTGCACCGTGAGCGTCCGTTCTTCAAGGATCTGGTCGATTTCATGGTGTCCGGGCCGGTCATGATCCAGGTGCTCGAAGGCGAGAGCGCGATCCAGATGAACCGTGATCTCATGGGCGCCACCGACCCGAAGAAAGCGGCAGCGGGTACCATTCGCGCCGACTTCGCAGAAAGCATCGACGCCAACGCCGTGCACGGCTCTGACGGACCCGAAACGGCGAAAGTCGAGATCGCGCTATTTCTTCCCGGCTCTGGACGTTTGCGCACGCTGATCGGTTGTCTGCGGTGACCACCACCAACCTGCTCGATTTCAACGCCGACGGCCTTGCCGAACTCTGCGCGGAGATGGGCGAGAAGCCCTTCCGCGCACGCCAGATCGAGCGCTGGATTCACCAGCTCGGTGAGGCGGACTTCGAGCGCATGACGGATCTCTCGAAGATGTTTCGCGAACGGCTCGTCGCGTGCGCCGAGGTGCGGCCGCCGGACGCTGCTCTCGGATGTCGTCGCCAGCGACGGCACCCGGAAGTGGCTGTTCGCCGTCGGTGGCGGCAATGCGATCGAGACTGTATTCATCCCGGAGGCCGATCGAGGCACGCTGTGCGTGTCGAGCCAAGTCGGCTGCGCGCTCGCCTGCAGCTTCTGCTCGACCGGCAAGCAGGGCTGGAATCGCGATCTCACTGTCGCGGAAATCGTCGGGACAGCTGTGGTGGGCGAACAAGACGCTGGGCGCCGTGCACGGGCGCGCGCGCGCAGTCACCAACGTCGTCATGATGGGGATGGGCGAGCCGCTGCTCAATTTCGACAGCGTGGTCACCGCGCTCGACCTGATGCTGGACGACCACGCGTACGGTCTGTCGCGCCGTCGCGTCACCGTGAGCACATCCGGTATCGTTCCGGCGATCGACCGCCTGCGCGGGCGCTGCCCGGTGTCGCTCGCGGTGTCGCTGCATGCGCCGAACGATGCGCTGCGCGACGTGCTGGTCCCGGTCAATCGCAAGTACCCGCTGGCGGAGCTGATGGCGGCTTGCCGACGCTACCTGGATGTCGCACCGCGCGATTTCATCACCTTCGAATACGTCATGCTAAACGGCGTCAACGACGATCCGGCGCTGGCGCACGAACTCGTCCGGCTCACTTCCGACGTGCCGTGCAAGTTCAACCTGATTCCCTTCAATCCGTTTCCGAACACAGCGTATCGACGCTCGCCGCCGGATGCGATCCGTCGCTTCCGCGACGTTCTGGCGCGCGCCGATCTCGTCACCACCGTGCGCAAGACGCGCGGCGACGACATCGATGGGGCCTGCGGCCAGCTCGCCGGGCAGGTGCAGATGCGTGCCCGCCGTGCGCTCGGGAATCCGACGAGTCCTGCCGTGCCATGAAGAGCTTCCTCGTTCTGCTCCTTGTCTTTCTTGCGGCTTGCGCGGGCCAGCAAAAGACCTCGACCGGGCTCAATCCGCCGCAGGCTGCACCGAAGCCGGCCTCGCCGGAAGAACGGGCACGCATTCACACCGAGCTTGCGGCTCTTTATTACAGCCGCGGCAACCACGGCGTCGCGCTGCAGGAGGCCATGACTGCGGTCGAGGCAGACCCGCAGTACGGACCTGCCTTCAACGTGCTCGGCCTCGTGCAGATGGAACTCAAGGAGGATGCAGCGGCCGATCGCAGCTTCCAGCAGGCACTCGCGATCAATCCGAACGATTCCGAGGCGAACAACAACTACGGCTGGTTTCTGTGCAACCGCGGTCGCGAGAAGGACTCGATCGCGTATTTCCTCGCTGCGATCAGGAACCCGCTGTACCAGACGCCTGAACTTGCCTATACAAACGCGGGTCTCTGCTCACGCAAGCTCGGCAACGACCAGGAAGCGGAGAGCTACCTGCTGCAGGCGCTCAAGCTGCGACCGGGGCAACCGCGCGCGCTGCAGGTGCTGGCAGAAATCCATTACCAGCGCCGTGATTACACCGGAACGAAGGAGCTTGTCGCGCGCTTTCTCGAGGTTGCGCAGCCGACGCCGGAGATACTGTGGCTCGGCGTGCTCTCGGCGCGGGGGCTCGGTGACCGAAATGCCGAGGCGAGCTACGGAGTGCAGTTGCGGCGACGTTACCCCGATTCGAAAGAGGCACTCGCCCTGAAGAGCGGAAGTTATCCATGACAGACCCAGCTATCGACGGCGCTGCGGAGCCGTCGCTCTCGCAATCCGAACTTACCACTGTCGGGCGCCGGCTCGCGGCCGCGCGCGAGTCGCTCGGTCTGTCGGTGGCGGATGTCGCGCGTCAGATCAAGCTTTCGGTGCACCAGGTCGAGGCGCTCGAGGCAGACGACTACGCGCGTCTTCCGAAGAGTCCCGTCATCGTCAAGGGATTCCTTCGCAACTACGCGCGGCTGGTGCGACTCGATCCCGACCAGTTGCTGGGCGGCGTGCATGAACTGCCCGGGGCGGCCGCTGAGCCGAAGGGCCGGCGTCGTCAGCGCGAGGTGGTCAGCTTCGACCGACCGAGCCGGCCCTGGCTCAAGATGCTGCTCGGCGGGGTGGCATTCGTGGCCGTCATGCTCGGCATCTACGAGTATTCCGTGGACCCGGATTTCTTCAGGGCGCCCGGAGCGACTTCGAAGGTCGAGCGGCAGGCGCCCGTGTCCCCGACGCCGACAACAGTCGTGCCCGCGGAGCCGACAGCCACCACCCCCGAAGCAGCGGTGACTGCTACAGCGCCTGCCAGTGCAGAGGCGACAGCGGCGGCCTCCGCGGCCCTCGGCAGCCCATCCGCGGCGGCCGCCGGCTCCGTGCGCTTTCGCTTCGAGCGCGATGCCTGGATCGAGGTCAAGGACCGGGATGGCACCCGCATCATGAACCAGCTCGGCAAGGCCGGCACCGAGAAAACGGTGCAGGGCACACCGCCGCTGTCTCTCGTCGTGGGTGCGGCGAGTGGCGTGAAAGTCGACTGGAACGATAAGCCGATGGACATCGTGCCTTTCACGAAGGTCGACGTCGCCAGGTTCACGCTGGAGTGAGCTCGATGTCGCCAGGCGAGGGACCGCTGCAGCGTCGCCGCACCCGCGCCGTGCGGGTGGGGGGCGTGTCGATTGGCAGTGAAGGGCCGGTAGTCGTGCAGTCGATGACCAACACCGATACCGCCGATGCCGCAGGCACCGCAGAACAGGTGTTCGCGCTGGCGCGGGCGGGGTCCGAGACTGGTCAGGATCACCGTCAACACGCCGGAGGCAGCGGCCCAGGTCGCGACGATCCGCGACATGCTCGCGCGGCGCGACTGCGACGTGCCCCTGATCGGCGACTTCCACTACAACGGTCATCGCCTGCTCAAGCAGTTTCCCGACTGTGCACAGGCGCTCGCCAAGTATCGGATCAATCCCGGTAATGTCGGTTACGGTGCGAAGCGTGACGAGCAGTTCGCCACCCTGATCGAAATCGCTTGCCGTTACGAGAAACCGGTTCGAATTGGCGTGAACTGGGGCAGCCTCGACCAGGACCTGCTGGCGCGGCTGATGGACGACAACGCCCGACTGCCAGAGCCGCAGGAAGCCACCGCCGTGATGCGTGAGGCACTGATCGTGTCCGCCGTCTCCAGCGCGCAGCGCGCCGAGGCCCTCGGTCTGCCGGGCGATCGCATCGTGCTTTCCTGCAAGGTGAGCGGTGTGCAGGACCTGATTGCCGTGTACCGGTCGCTCGCGGCACGCTGCGGTTATCCTCTGCACCTCGGACTGACCGAGGCCGGCATGGGATCGAAGGGGATCGTCGCATCGACGGCTGCGCTCGCGGTGCTGCTGCAGGAGGGCATCGGCGACACCATCCGCGTGTCGCTCACGCCGGAGCCGGGCGGTGATCGCACCAGAGAGGTGGTGGTGGCGCAGGAAATCCTGCAGACCATGGGGCTGCGCTCGTTCACGCCGATGGTGGTTGCCTGCCCGGGGTGCGGACGCACCACGAGCACGTTCTTCCAGGAGCTTGCCGACCGCATCCAGGGCTATCTGCGACAGCAGATGCCGGTGTGGCGCTCGAGCTATCCCGGCGTCGAGACCATGACGGTCGCCGTGATGGGCTGCATCGTGAACGGGCCCGGCGAAAGCAAGCATGCCAACATCGGTATCAGCCTGCCTGGCACCGGAGAACAACCCGCGGCCCCGGTGTTCATCGATGGGGTGAAGACGGTGACCCTGCGCGGCACGGCCATTGCCGAGGAATTCCACGCGCTGGTCGAGGACTACGTGCAGCGCACCTATGGGGGAACGGAGGCAGCGTCGGCATCGACGCCGGCAACCGTGGAGTCCTGAGGATACGAGAGCAGCACGCGGCGCCGAAGGAAGCCGGCGACCGACGTATAATCCGCGCCACGCTTCCGCTCTGCCGTAGCCATCTTCCGTCAAGCCAGTGATGAAATCGACCCTGCAAGCCGTACGCGGCATGAACGACGTGCTGCCCTCGGCAAGCCACGTCTGGCAGTTCTTCGAGGACACCGTTAGAGACTGGCTCGCGAGCTATGGCTATCGCGAGATTCGGCTTCCGCTGGTGGAGAAGACCGAGCTTTTCGTGCGCGCGATCGGCGAGGTGACAGACATCGTCGAGAAGGAGATGTACACCTTCGTCGACCAGCTGAACGGCGAGAGTCTTACGCTGCGACCGGAGGCCACCGCCTCGTGCGTGCGCGCCGTGCTCGAGCACAATCTGCTGTATGGCGGGCCGCAGCGGCTCTGGTATCAGGGGCCGATGTTCCGCCACGAACGACCGCAGAAGGGTCGCTACCGACAATTCCACCAGATGGGAGTCGAGGCCCTGGGCGTGCCGGGCCCGGATATCGACGCCGAACATCTCGTCATGATCGCGCGGCTGTGGCGGCAGCTCGGACTCACCGATGTCGAGCTGCAGATCAACACGCTCGGCACCGCAGAGGACCGCGCCCGCCACCGTGTGCGGCTGCGTGACTATCTGCAGCGGCATCAGGACGCGCTGGACGAAGGGCTGCGCGAGCGCTGCGAGCGCAACCCGCTGCGCGTGCTCGACAGCAAGGATCCGGCGCTGGAAGATCTCATCGCCGGCGCGCCGCGCCTCCTTGACGATCTGGACGAGGTATCGCTGCGGCATTTCGAGGACTTGCAGGCGCTTCTGCGGGCAGCCGGGGTCGAGTACGTAATCGTGCCGCGGATGGTGCGCGGACTCGATTACTACAATTTCACCGTGTTCGAGTGGGTGACGGGCAGCCTCGGCGCGCAAGGTACGATCTGCGCTGGCGGCCGCTACGATGGCCTGATCGAGCAGATTGGAGGCAAGGCAGCGCCGGCATGTGGTTTTGCGCTCGGCATCGAGCGCGTGCTCGCACTGCTGGAAGAGCAGGGGCGCTTGCCGCAAGCGCCGGCGGTCGACGCCTACCTCGTGCACCAGGGCGAGGCTGCGGGCCGCTTCGCGTGGGAGGCAGTCGAGCGCATGCGCGATGCCGGGCTGCGCGTGCTGTTCCATTGTGGCGGCGGCAGTTTCAAGAGTCAGATGAAAAGGGCGGATGCGAGCGGTGCGCGGTTCGCGGTCATCGTCGGCGATGACGAGGCCGCGGCGGGGCGGGCGAGCCTCAAGGCGCTGCGCGAGTTGAAGGAACAGGTGCAGGCAGAGATCCACGAGCTGCCGGCCCTCATCCGCGGTCAGGCCGCGGTCTAGGAGTGCTGCACGAACATGGCGATCTATGATCTCGAAGAGCAGGAAAAGCTCGACGCCCTCAAGGGGTGGTGGCACGACAACGGCCGTACCGTGATTCTCGCTGTGGTCGCGTGCGTGGCCGCGATCCTCGCAGTGCAGGGTTGGCGCTATTACCAGCAGACGCAGGCGGTGGACGCGGCGACGCTGTACGGTCAGCTGCTGGAAGCGGTGCAGACAAAGGACGTGAAGAAGGTACAGGACGTCACCGCCGAGATGTTCAAGGCGCACGGCAAGAGCGGCTACGCGGCGATGGCAGCGCTTACCGCGGCGCACGCGAGCGTCGCCGCCGGCGATCTCGCGGCGGCCAAGGGCAATCTCACCTGGGCCGTGGAGCACGCGCCAGACGAGGCCACCCGCGACATCGCGCGCGTGCGGCTCGCCACCGTGCTGCTGGACGAGAAGCGCTATGACGATGCCCTGCGCGAGCTTGACGCCAAACACGGCGAGGCGACCGCCGCGCTGTTTGCCGAGCTGAAGGCCGACGTGCTCGCTGCCCAAGGCAAGATTCCCGAGGCGCGCACCGCTTACCAGACGGTGCTCGCCAAGCTGCCGTTCGGCAGCGCTGGCCGCGATCTCGTCGAACTCAAGCTCGATGGTCTCGGAGAAGCGAAGTGAAGCGGGCGGGCATGCGCCGCGTGACGACGCTTTGCGTCGCCTTGCTCATCATCGGGCTCGCCGCCGGCTGCCAGAGCGTAGGTGAGACCTTCGCCGGGTATTACGACTCGATCTTCAGCAGCTCCAAGGAAAAGCCGGCCAAGCTCGTGAACTTCACGCCGACGGCTTCCGTGAAGGTTCTCTGGAATGAGGGCGTGGGTGATGCGCGGCCGTATGTGTTCTCGCCCGCGCTGGATGACAGCGCAATTTATGCCGCCAACGCGAAGGGCGCCGTGACGGCCTTGAGCGAGAACGGCCGCGAGTTGTGGACCAACTACACGAACCGTGCGGTCTCGGGTGGCGTGGGCGCCCGCAACGATTACGTTCTCGTGGGCACGCGCAAGGGTCAGGTCATCGCGCTCGATGGCAACGGTCGCGAACGTTGGATCGCGCAGCTGAGCACCGAAGTGCTGGCGCCGCCACAGTATGCCGACGGTGTGGTCGTCGCGCGCAGCGGCGATGGCCGCATCTACGGGCTGAACGCGGCCGACGGCGCGCGCAAGTGGGTCTATCAGCGCGGCACACCGGCGCTCACGGTGCGCAGCTTTGGCGGCGTGCTCGTGAACCGCGGCGCGGTGTTCGCCGGCTATCCGGGCGGCAAGCTGGTCGCGATCAATCTGCAGAATGGTGCGCTGGGCTGGGAAGGCACGGTGGCGCAGCCACGCGGGGCGACGGAACTCGAACGCGTCGCCGACGTGATCAGCGTCCCGGTGCTCGATGGCACGCAGCTCTGTGCCGTGGCCTACCAGGGGCGGCTCGCGTGTTTCGACGCTGCGCGCGGCACGCCGCTGTGGGCGCGCGATATCTCGAGTTTCTCCGGGCTCGCCGTCGGCGGGTCAGCCATTTACGCGACGGACGAGCGCGGTGCAGTGATCGCGCTCGACAAGAATTCCGGCAGCAGTCTGTGGAAGCAGGACAAGCTCACCGACCGGCGCGTGAGCGGGCCGCTCGTCTACCGCAACTATCTGGTGATCGGTGACCTGGAGGGCGTCGTGCACGTGATCAACCGCGACGACGGTTCGTTCGCGGCGCGTATCACTACTGACGGCAGCGCCATTGCCACCACGCCGATCGCGCTGGAGAACGCCGTGCTGGTGCAGACCCGCAAGGGCGGACTCTTTGCCATCGACGTGCAGTAGAGGGCAGAAGATCCGTGCTGCCGACCCTGGTTCTGGTGGGCCGACCCAACGTCGGCAAGTCCACCCTCTTCAACCGACTGACGCGCTCCCGTGACGCCATCGTGGCGGATATTCCCGGGCTCACGCGCGATCGCCAGTACGGGCACGGACGCGGCGGCGACATTCCCTTTCTCGTGATCGACACCGGCGGCTTCGAACCGGAAGCGCAGTCCGGCCTGCCTGTGGCCATGGCGCGCCAAACCGTCCAGGCCATGGACGAAGCAGACGCCATCGTCTTTGTCGTCGATGCGCGCGACGGCCTGACCTCGCCCGACCGCGTCATCGCGGAGCAACTGCGCCGCGCCGGGCGGCGCGTGGTGGTCGCCGCCAACAAGGCGGAAGGTATCGGCCGCGACACCGCATGTGCGGAATTTCACGAACTCGGTCTCGGTGATCCGGTGGCGGTGTCCGCGGCGCACGGCGAGGGCATCGGGGCACTTGTTGAGGCTGCGCTTGCCGGCCTCGCGCCGGCGGACGAGCCCATAGCGGAGGATGCGGCGCCACGGCATCCGAGCGTGGCCGTGGTCGGGCGACCGAATGTGGGCAAGTCCACTCTCGTCAACGCGCTGCTCGGCGAGGAGCGGGTGATCGCCAGCGACGAGCCGGGAACGACGCGCGATGCGATCCGCATCGAGTTCGAGCGTGAGGGACGACGCTTCACGCTGATCGACACGGCCGGCGTGCGGCGGCGCGGACGCGTGGAGGGTGTGGCCGAGAAATTTTCGGTGGTGAAGACGCTGCAGGCGGTGGAAGAAGCCAACGTCGTCGATTCTCGTGCTCGACGCACGCGACGGTGTAGGCGAGCAGGACGCGCACCTCGGCGGCTTCGTCGTCGATGCCGGGCGCGCGCTCGTGGTCGCGGTGAACAAGTGGGAGGGACTCACGCCAGTGCAACGCGAGCAGGTGAAGCGCGATCTCGATCGCCAACTCGGCTTTCTTGCGTTCGCACGCTGGCATTTCGTTTCTGCGCTGCGCGGAACGGGGCTTTCCGGGATACTTGTCTCGGCCCAGGCCGCCTATGATGCTGCCATGGCACGCCTGCCCACCCCGCGCCTTACGCGGGCGCTGCAGGCGGCGGTGGCGCAGCAGCAGCCACCACGCGCCGGACTCATCCGACCCAAGCTGCGCTATGCGCACCAGGGCGGGAACGAATCCCCCCGTGATCGTGATCCACGGCAATGCTGTCGACCACGTCCCGGCCAGCTATCGGCGCTACCTGGAACGCTTCTTTCGCGAGACGTTCGAACTCGGCGGGACACCGCTGCGCGTGGAGTTGCGCAAGGGGAAGAATCCCTATGGAAAGCGTGCGGGTCGGGGCTGACCCGCGCCGTGCCCCGCAGTGGTATCCCGGGGTAATTTCAAGTACAGTGATCAGCCCGATTGCCAACAATTTGGAGTAAAAATGAGCGGAAAAGGGCAAACGCTACAAGACCCGTTCCTCAATGCGCTGCGTAAAGAGCACATCCCTGTCTCGATCTATCTCGTGAACGGCATCAAGTTGCAGGGGCAGATCGAATCCTTCGACCAGTACGTAGTGCTGCTCAGGAACACCGTCACCCAGATGGTCTACAAGCACGCGATCTCGACCGTGGTGCCGTCGCGTCCAGTCAACCTCCAGGCGAGTGATCACGGCGATAGTTGATGTTCGAGCGTCCCGATAGCGGCCAGGACGCGGTGCTGGTCAGCCTCGACTTCGGTGAGGGCGAGCACGACGAGAGTCTTTCCGAACTGAACGAACTCGCGCGCAGTGCCGGGCTCACTGTCGTCGGTGTCGTCACCGGTCGGCGCGGGCGACCTGATCCTGCGCTGTTCGCGGGTTCCGGCAAGGTCGATGAGATCGGGGCAGCGGTTCTGGGGGCAGGTGCGACGCTCGTCATCTTCGACCACGAGTTGACGCCTGCCCAGGAGCGCAATCTGGAGACGCGGCTGCAGTGTCGCGTCGTCGATCGCACAGCGCTCATTCTCGATATTTTCGCGCAACGTGCGCGCAGTCACGAAGGAAAGCTGCAGGTCGAACTCGCGCAACTTGAACACCTTGCGACGCGGCTCGTGCGTGGGTGGTCGCACCTCGAGCGGCAGAAAGGCGGCATCGGTTTGCGCGGACCGGGTGAAACCCAGTTGGAGACGGACCGCAGGCTGCTTGGAAAGCGGGTCAAGGTGCTCAAGGATCGTCTTGTCAAGTTGCAGAGGCAGCGCGAGACCCAACGGCGTGCGCGCGTGCGCGGTGATGTTCTATCCGTGTCGCTCGTGGGCTATACCAACGCCGGCAAGTCCACGCTCTTCAATGCGCTGACCCGTGCGCAGGCGTACGCGGCGGATCGGCTGTTCGCGACCCTGGATACCACCACGCGTCGCACTTTCACGCCTTCCGGCGCAGCCATCGTGCTGTCCGACACCGTGGGCTTCATCCGGCATCTTCCGCACAGCCTGGTGGCGGCGTTTCGCGCAACGCTCGAGGAGACCGCGCAGGCCGACCTGCTGCTGCATCTGGTGGACGCCGGGAATCCGCATCGCGCGACCCAGATCGAGCAGGTGAATGCGGTGCTGGCGGAGATCGGCGCGGGCGCCCGCCCGCAAGTTCAGGTGTTGAACAAGATCGACCTCGTCGACCTCGCGCCCGCGGTCGAACGCGATGAATGTGGTAACATTTCGCGCGTGTTTGCAAGCGCTCGTACGGGTGCGGGGCTCGACCTTGTCCGGCTTGCCCTCGACGAAGCCTCCCCCGAACGACTCTCCCGGAACGTCGCAACCGCATAGTTGTCCGAATCTCCCATCGCTCGTGCCCGGGGCAACACGGTCTTCCGGCACGAGAAATCCTTTTAATCCAACGACGCTGACGGGATGGCACGTGGCTCTCAATGATCCCAATTGGGGTCGCCGCGGCAACAACGAAGGTCCACCGGACCTCGATGAGTTGTGGCGCAACCTCACACAGAAGTTCAATAAGATGTTCGGTGGCAAGGGTGGCGGTCCGATCCGAGCCTAGTGGGCGCTCACCGCTGTCGCGCATCCCTGGCGGCGCCGGTCTGGTGGTGGCAATCGCCATCGCACTGTGGCTGGCGAGCGGCTTCTATATCGTCGACGCCAGCCAGCGTGGCGTGGTGCTGCGTTTCGGCAAGTACCTGCAGACCACTCAGCCTGGCCTGCAGTGGCATATTCCGTTTCCGTTCGAAAGCGCGGAGATCGTGAATGTGTCACAGGTGCGCACGGTGGAGGTCGGCTATCGGGCGACCGTGAAGAGCAAGGTGCTCAAGGAATCGCTGATGCTCACCGATGACGAGAACATCATCGACCTGCAGTTCGCTGTCCAGTACCTGGTCAAGAACCCCGAGGACTTCCTCTTCAACAACCGCAATCCGGACGAGGCGGTGATGCAGGCAGCGGAAACCGCGATCCGCGAAGTGGTGGGCAAGAGCAAGATGGACTTCGTGCTCTATGAGGGCCGTGAGCAGGTGGCGGCGTCGGTACAGAAACTCCTGCAGGAGATCCTGGATCGTTACCGGACCGGCATCGAGGTGAGCAAGGTCACGATGCAGAACGCACAGCCGCCCGAGCAGGTGCAGGCCGCGTTCGACGACGCGGTCAAGGCCGGTCAGGATCGCGAGCGCCTGAAGAACGAAGGACAGGCCTACGCGAACGATGTCATCCCGCGTGCCGCCGGCATGGCGTCCCGCCTCACGCAGGAGGCCGATGGCTATCGACAGCGTGTGATCGCCACCGCCGACGGCGATGCGAGCCGCTTCCGTCAGGTGTTGGTCGAATACCAGAAGGCGCCTGCCGTTACCCGCGATCGCATGTATCTGGACACGATGCAGCAGATCTTCGGCAACGTCACCAAGGTGCTGGTGGACCAGAAGGGCGGCAACAATCTGCTGATGCTGCCGCTCGACAAGCTGGTCCAGATGTCGGGCGCGACCGTGCCTGTTCCCGACGCAGCGAAACCGCCGCCGATTGCGGAGTCGGTGCCCTCCGCGGAGACGCCCGTGCGCTCCCGCGACAGCTTCCGCGGCCGCGACAGGGAGACACGGTGATGGCGCGCAATCTTGGCTTGATCGCAGTCGCCGCGATCGTCGGGTTGATCGTGTTGAGCCTGTCCATGTTCACCGTGGATCAGAGGCAGAGCGCGATCGTGCTGCGGTTCGGGGAGATCATCTCGGTGGCCACCAAGCCCGGTCTCTATTTCAAGATTCCGATGGTGGACAACGTGCGCTTCTTCGACATGCGCATACAGACGTTCGAGACCAGCGAACCGGAGCGATTCATCACCTCCGAGAAGAAGAACGTGCTCGTCGATTATTTCGTGAAGTGGCGCATCTCGGACGTGACGCAGTATTACATCAGCGTTGGCGGCGACGAGATGCGGGCGCAGACGCGCCTCTTGCAGACCATCAACGACAGTGTGCGTGCGGAGTTCGGGCGGCGCACGATTCACGATGTCGTGTCCGGTGAGCGCGACAAGATAATGGATCTCATGCGCGAACGCGCCAACGAGGATGCGAAGAAGATCGGCGTGCAGGTGCTCGACGTGCGCCTGAAGCGCGTGGACCTGCCGCAGGACGTGAGCGAGTCGGTCTATCGCCGCATGGAAGCGGAACGCAAGAAGGTGGCGAACGAACTGCGCTCGACGGGTGCTGCCGACTCGGAAAAAATCCGCGCAGACGCCGATCGGCAGCGTGAGGTCATTCTCGCAGAGGCCTATTCAGAGGCGCAGAAGATCAAGGGCGAAGGCGACGCCAAGGCATCCTCCATTTACGCGACCGCCTTCGAGCAAAGCCCGGAGTTCTACTCTTTCTATCGCAGCCTCGAGGCGTACCGGCAGAGCTTCAAGAGCAAGAGCGACATCTTCGTAATGGATCCGAACACGGAGTTCTTCAGGTACTTCAAGAACCAGGGGCCGGCCGGGAAGGGATCCAGATGACGGGGCGCGGGCGGTCGGCGCACATGCACTGAACATCCGCCGCGGACGAGCGCTCCATCGATGACGGGCACGCTCGTGACGGCGCTGGCGCTCGTGCTCGTGCTTGAAGGCGCACTGCCCTTCGCCGCGCCGTCTCTGTGGAGAGAGGCGTTTCGGCGGATGATCGAACTCGGCGACGGTCAGATACGCTTCATCGGTCTTACCTCCATGCTGGCCGGGTTGCTGCTGCTGATCCTGCTGGATTGAGCAACTACTGCCCGCGCGAATCGCCTCCTTTTGACCATGGACGACTGGCGTCTGCCTGATGACATTGATGACGTGCTGCCTGCCGAGGCGGCGCGCATCGAGGGCTTGCGCCGGGTGTTGCTGGATCTCTTCCGCGTCCACGGTTACGAACTCGTCGCACCGCCCCTGATCGAGTTCGTCGATTCGCTGCTCACCGGCAGCGGCCGCGACCTCGATCTGATGACGTTCAAGCTGGTCGACCAGATGTCGGGGCGCATGCTCGGTGTGCGCGCCGACATCACGCCGCAGGTTGCGCGCATCGATGCGCACATTCTGGATCGCTCTGGCGTGACGCGCCTGTGCTATGCCGGGAGCGTGCTGCACGCGATGCCGGGAGGCGCCGCGCGCCGGCGCGAGCTCATCCAGGTCGGCGCCGAGATTTACGGCCACGACGGCATCGAGAGCGACATCGAGATTCAGCGCCTCATGCTGGAGGCGCTAACCTGCGCCGGCTGCACGGAGCTACAGCTGGACCTCGGCCATGTGGCGCCGTTTCGCGCACTGATTGAGCGCGGCCAGGTCGATGCCGCCAGTGAGCTGGCGTTGTCGCAGGCGTTGCGGAACAAGGATCTTCCGGCATTGCGCGCGCTCGTAGCGGGGCTGCCGGGTGTCATTGGTGAGGCTCTGCTCGCCCTCGGCGAACTGTATGGGGGTGCGGAGGTACTGCGAGAGGCACGTCGACGTTTGCCCGACTTCCCGCAGATTCTCGCTGCACTCGACGACCTGGATTTGGCCTCGCAGGCGATCGCGGATCTGCCGGTGCACTGCTCGTTCGATCTCGGCGAAGTGCGTGGCTACCACTACCACACCGGCATCGTCTTCGCGGCTTACGGCGAAGGTCACGCCGATGCGATCGGCCGCGGCGGGCGTTACGACGAGATCGGGCGCGCTTTTGGGCGGGCCCGTCCTGCCACCGGTTTTACCCTCGATCTACGCGACATCGCACCGCTCGGGGTGGGCGCAGGGCCGCGCCGCGGCATCCGCGCGCCATGCTCGGACGATTCGGCCTTGCGTGAGACAATAGCGGGTCTGCGCCGGTCGGGCGAGGTCGTGATCGTCGAACTACCTGGCAGCGTGGGTGAAATCGACGCGACCGACCGCGAGCTGCGGTGCGTGGACGGATGCTGGCAGGTGGTGCCGATCACCTAGCGGCAGCGAACGCGGATACCAGGAGGAGCGAGACCCGAAGATGGCGCGCAACGTGGTGGTCGTCGGCACCCAGTGGGGCGACGAAGGCAAGGGCAAGGTGGTGGACTGGCTGACGGATCACGCGCAGGGCGTGGTGCGTTTTCAGGGCGGTCACAACGCCGGACACACGCTCGTCATCGGCGGCGCCAAGACCGTCCTGCACCTGATTCCCTCGGGCATCCTGCGCGCCGGCGTGCGCTGCTACATCGGCAACGGGGTGGTCGTCTCGCCGCAGGCGCTGGTGCAGGAGATCGACACGCTGCATGCGGCCGGCGTCGATGCCATGAATCAGCTCGTCGTGAGCGAAGCGTGTCCCCTTATCCTGCCGTGTCATACCGCGCTCGATGCCGCACGCGAAACGGCCAAGGGTGACGCCCGCATCGGCACCACCGGTCGCGGCATCGGGCCCGCTTACGAGGACAAGGTCGCGCGCCGCGCCATTCGGCTGCAGGATCTCTTTCACCGCGAGCGTTTCGCGGCGAAGCTGGGCGAGATGCTCGACTATCACAACTTCGCCCTGAAGCAGTACTACGGCGCGCCCACCATCGATTTCCAGAAGACGCTGGAAGAGACACTGGCGCTCGCAGGACGCATCAAGTCGTTGTTGGGGGACGTGCCGCGCATGCTGTACGACGCGCAGCGCGCGGGCTGGAACCTGCTGTTCGAAGGCGCCCAGGGCACGCTGCTGGACGTTGACCACGGCACCTATCCATTCGTGACGTCGAGCAACTGCGTGGCCGGTGCTGCGGCGGCCGGCAGCGGCGTCGGTCCGGGGGCGCTGCAGTACATCCTTGGCATTACCAAGGCGTACACCACGCGGGTCGGGTCGGGGCCGTTTCCGACCGAACTCGCAGACGACACCGGGCGCCAGATCGCCACCCGCGGCAAAGAGTTCGGTGCCACCACGGGTCGTCCACGTCGCTGTGGATGGTTCGACGCGGCAGCACTCAAGCGCTCCATCCAGATCAACGGCGTGTCCGGCCTGTGCGTGACCAAGCTCGACGTGCTGGACGGGTTCGAGCGCCTGCGCATCGGCATCGGTTATCGCGTCGGCAGCCTCGAGCTCGACATCCTGCCGGCCGGGGCGGAAGCACTGGCCGAATGTGAACCGGTGTACGAGGAGCATCCCGGCTGGTCCGACAGCACCGTCGGCATCAAGCACTTCGACGCGCTGCCCGACGCCGCGCAGCGTTACCTGAAGCGCATCGAGGAAGTGTGCGGAGTTCCGGTCGATCTCATCTCGACCGGTCCTGATCGCGAAGAGACGATCGTCCTGCGCCATCCGTTCAAGATCTGAGCGGGTTTATCAGCGGCGCGCCGCTGAGGCACCGGGTCCGTCTTTTTGTGAGTCGAGGCGAAGTGCTTCCAGATAGAGGCGAACGTCGTTCACCTCGTGCGTCGGTTGGTCCCCCAGCGTGAGGTCTGCCACCAGCTCGACGTTTTTCTCCCACCTGGCAGGATCCAGTCCAAGCTCGCGCGCATAGCGCTGAAGGGTCTGCACCTGTTTTGGCCCCATGCGATAGGCCGCGACCGCGAGATCGGTGCTTGCCGGATCGGCAGCGCCGTCTTCGCGGACGTACTGATTGCGCAAGCGCGCGAGATAGCGCACGCCCGCTTCGATATTTCGCTCCGGTTCGGCGATGTCGGTGACGCCGACCTGCGCAGCCATCGCGGGCGTCACCTGCATGATGCCGACTGCGCCATCGTCGCCGCGGCGTCCTGACACGGCCATGGCCTGGGCAAGGATGAGGCGCCAGTCGAGTCCGGCGGCGGCGCTGTACTTCTTGATCGATTCCACCACCGCCGCCTGGCTACGCAGCAACGGGTGTGCACCCGGATTCACGATCCAGCGAGTGTCGCGAAAGTAGCGGTCGAAGATCATGCGATTCATGGCGCTGCGCGCGCCATCCTGCGCGATGAACGCATCGAGCGCCTCCCGCAGTTGGCGACTTGCCGGGCGCACGGCCCAGGCGATGTCGCCAGCCGTGTTCACGACCACTTTGTCGTGCACGACGATGTTCGGCAAAACCTGCGCCCATAGCTTCGCCTGGTGGGAGTCGACGACGGTGTAGTCGACGACGCCGGCATTGACGAGTTCGAGGATGTCCTCGGATTCAAGACTGGAGCTCGCTTCGATCACCTCGACAGGTGTCTTTCCACTTTCCGTCTGCGTGCGCGCCAGTGCCCGAAGATGTTCGGCGTAGCTGGAGCCACGGACGACCAGGACGCGCTTGCCGGCGAGGCTGCTGAGCGATGTTGGGGCCGGCACCTTGCGATTGGTGACAACCGCCTCGTCGACGTCGATCAGATAGGGCAGCGAAAAATCCGCTTTCTGCTGTCGTGTCGGTGTGATGGTGAGGCTCGCGGCTGCGATGTCACCGCGCCCCTCGATCAGGTCCGGCAGCGCGCGGTCCAGGTCGGTGACGATGAATTCGAGCCGGATGGGGCGTTCGTTGCGCCGCAGGCGCTGGTTCAGGAAGCGCTCGAACTCCCGCAGGTACTCGTACTCGAAGCCGCGCGGCTCGCCTTTGCTCACGAAGAAATTCGTGCGCGTGTAGTTCACGAGCACGCGCAGGGTGTCGACGTCGCGCAGCGGCGTGTGGTCGAGGCGCTTGTCGACCGCGCTGCGGAAACGCAGCAGGGATCCGTCGTCGAGGGTCACCGGCTCTCCGGCAGCGCCCGCCGGCGTGCGTTCCGCGGCTGCGCCCTGCGTCGACGCCGCGCTGCCGTTGAGATCTGGCGGCACAGCGCCGGGCGGCGATGCATCCTGGTTGCAGGCGGTGAGCACAACCAGCCCGAGCCAGGCGAGGATGCCAGGGCAGCGTCGCAACTGGGCGCGGATGAGCGTGAATGCGCGCAGCAGGGCGGCGCTTAGCTTGAATTGAATCTGCATTGCTTGCTCTGCATTGCCTGCACTCGGCTGGAGGCGCATTCTACCCTGTTGCCGAGGCGTCGTTCGGCACCGGCTGGAGGCCGCGGGCGGCTTGGCGTATATTCACGCGCCGTTGCCCGCGTCCTTGCTCGATGAACCGCCGTCGCTTTCTCGCTCCGCTCACCGCCATGATTGGCCTTCCAGTCTTGATGCCTTTGGCGTTTGCCGGTGCATTGCCGCGCACGGCAAGCGTGCCCGGGGGCGTGGCCCTGGTCGATCTCGATGCCGCGCCTGCGGCGCCGCGCGCCCGCCTCGGAGACGACCGCGTGCTGGTGCTGCGCGAGCGCGAGCAGTGGACGGCGTGGGTGGGCATCCCGCTCGATGCCGCGCCGGGCACGAAGCTGTGGGTGGTCACGGAGGCAGCGGCAGGTGCCGCCGACCAGCGCTTCGCGATCGAGGTGGCCCCCAAGCACTACGCGGAGCAGCATCTCAAGGTCAAACCCGGACAGGTGGAACTCTCGCCAGAAGACCTCGCCCGTTACGAGCGCGAACGTGCGCATCTTGAACGTGTGCGCAGGACATTCTCGGAGACACCGCCGGCGACATTGCGGCTCGTGCAGCCGGTGCCGGGGCCGAGGTCGAGTTCGTTCGGTCTGCGGCGATTTTTCAATGGCCAGCCGCGCAGTCCGCACAACGGCATGGACATCGCCGCGGCGCAGGGTACTCCGGTGGTGGCCGCGGCTGCAGGAAAGGTGCTGGACGCCGACGACTATTTCTTCTCGGGCCAGACGTTGACCCTCGATCACGGCCAGGGGCTGCTGACCCTGTATGCACACTTGTCCAGGGTCGACACCCGCGTCGGCGCCACCGTGGCGGCCGCGGCGCCAATCGGCAAGGTCGGGGCGACGGGGCGGGTGACTGGACCGCACCTGCATTTCTCCGTCTACCTCAACACCGTCGCTGTGGACCCCGCCTTGTTTCTTGCTTGATGCCATTGCCGTCGGCGTCAGGCTGCGCCGGCATGGGGAGGCGAAAAATGGCGTGGATTATCGTGATCGGTTCGGTGGCGCGAGACGAGGTCGTGAGGCTCGTCGAACCGCTCAAGCCCGGCGCCCATCTGAACGGGGTGGCGGCTGGATCGCGGCTCGGCGGCGGCGGCGCCAACACTGCCGTGACGCTTGCCTCGGCAGGTCATCGGGTCACGCTGCTCGCTGCCGTCGGCGAGGATGCCGCTGGCGATTGGCTGCTGCAGGAACTGAGCGCGAGCGGCGTCGATACATCTGGCATCGTTCGCGTAGCGCGCGCGACGACGCATTCTCTGGTCTTCATCGACCCGTCGGGGGAGCGCACGATCGCGAATCTCGGACGCTGCGAGGAAGTCGACCCACCGTATCGATTGCGGGATCTCGCGGGCGACGCCGTCTTCGTGCGCAGCCGACGCGATGACCTGGGACCATTGCTCGCGGAACAGGCAGAGAAGTCGCTCGTGGTCGCTCACATCCCGCCGGTCGCTGCAGGATCGCGACCGGCTCAGATCATTGTTGCATCGCAGTCCGACCTGGCGGAGGCCGCTCCCGGAGATCTGTGGACGCTCGGGCAGCACGTGGCGGGCGATCCGTTGCGCTGGTTCGTGCTGACCACCGGCGCCGGCGGGGCGCGCGCGATATCGCGGAAAGATTCGCTGGACGTAGCGGCCGCACACGTAGCGTCGGTGGACACGACCGGGGCGGGCGACGCCTTCGCCGCGGGTCTCGTGCACGCTCTGGTGAGCGGATACCCGATGGCCGAAGCGCTTTCCGTGGCGGTGAAATTCGGCACCGAAGCGACGCTGTGGCCAACATCGGCGCTGCCGGCGGTGGCGGTGCGGCGCCTGCTGGCATAGCGCGGCGGGCTTGTCAGCGACCCACCAGCGCTGCCCCGATCACTCCCGCCGAGTCGCCGAGCGCGTGACGCACGATCGGCGTTTCGAGGGAGTCGCTGAAGACGCAGCGCGCCGCTTCGTCGACGCCGCGCTCATACAATTCGTCGACTTTCGACAGGCCACCGCCGAGCACTACGATGTCGGGGTCGACAACGGCAATGACGTTCGCAATCGCACGGCCGAAGTGCGCGAACAACCCCTGCATCGTGGCGCGGGCGGCGTCCTCGCCCACGCGGTAGGCCTCGACAATCTCGACGGCGGTGCGCTGGACGCCGGTCGATTCGGCGTAGCGGCGCTCCACACCGGAACCGCTGATGAAGGTCTCGACGCAGCCGCGCTGTCCGCAGTAGCAGAGCGGACCGCCGGGATCGATCGACATGTGGCCCCATTCGCCGGCGATCGATTGCAGTCCCGTGTGCACGGTGCCGTCGAGCACGAGACCGCCGCCGCAGCCAGTCCCCATGATCACGCCAAACACCACCCGCTTGCCGCGAGCCGCGCCGTGCAGCGCCTCCGCCAGCGCGAAGCAGTTGGCATCGTTCTCGATGACGAAATCGCGCTCGAGTCGGTTTAGAAGATCTGTAGCCACCGGCATGCCGTTGAGGCACACGGTGTTGGAATTCTTGAGCAGCCCGCTGCGGCGCGAGACGGCGCCGGGAGTTCCAATGCCGAGCGTATGCGGTGCATCGCCAGCCGCACCACGCATGACCCGATAGAGGGAAACGATGCCGTCGAGCACGCCTTCGTAGCACGAGGCATCGGTTGGCACGCGTTGCCGGAAGCGCTCAATGCCGGCGGCGTCGAGAATGATGCCTTCCGTCTTCGTGCCGCCGAGGTCGATGCCGAAGCGCAGGTTCTCGCTCATGATCGCACTCCTCGCGGCCTGCACGCTCGAGCGGACGCAAGCGCCGCTTCTGCGTTCGACGATGTCGTCATCGTGGCGAAGGCGTCGAGCCCATATGCGGCCATGCGGGTTGTGAGGTGCGCACGCACGGCCTGCGGCGTGCGGCTCGCGCGATTCGCCGCTTGGGTCATTTTCTCCCGCGCTTGATTAACCGCGAGTTAATCCGCAACATGGCACCCTTTTGCGAGCCTTGTGCGACCGAAACTGACGTGACCGGGAAGGTGAAGGGAAGGGAAGGTGTCATCGGGCGACCAACTGCCCTGTCGACCGTCCTGGTGCCGAGAAGAGGACTCGAACCTCCACAGGGTTGCCCCCGCCAGGACCTGAACCTGGTGCGTCTACCAATTCCGCCATCTCGGCTTTCGGTCCGGGATTTTAGTTGAAACGGCCTGCTTGTCAAATGTCGAACACCCGCCTTCGCAATCGTGATCCTCACCTAGAGCGGGAACAGAACCGCTACGGCCATGCGCTGCCGAGCCGCGAGTTCATTCTCGATGTGCTTGAGCAGCAGGGCGCTCCGATGACGCCGGAGCGGCTCATCGAGCTGCTCGAGATCGAGCCTGCAGAGGAAGCGCTGTTCCAGCGGCGGCTGTGCGGCGATGGAGCGCGACGGCCAGATGCTATTCAACCGCAAGGGCGATATCTGTGTCGCCGGCAAGCTCGACCTCCTCGCAGGACGCGTGCAGGGGCATCCCGATGGCTTCGGTTTCCTGATCCCCGACGAAGACGGGCCCGACGTCGCGCTCGGGCCGCGCGAGATGCAGAAGGTGCTGCACGGCGACCGCGTGATGGTGCGGCGCATCGGCGTGGACCGTCGTGGTCGACCCGAGGGCAAGATCGTGGAGGTGCTGGAGCGCAGGAACACGCGCGTCGTCGGGCGTTTTCACAACGAGCACGGGGCGCTGTTCGTGGTTCCCGAAGACCGTCGCATCGCCCAGGACATTCTGATGCCCGCCGGCCGATGCGGGCGCGGCGCGTACCCGGGCAGATCGTGACGGTCGAGATCATCGAGCAGCCGAGCTTTCACACGCAGCCGATCGGCCGCGTGGTCGAGGTGCTCGGCAACTACGGCGATCCCGGCATGGAAATCGAGATCGCGCTGCGCAAGCACGCGCTGCCGTTCGTGTTCTCGCCGGCGGTGGAGCGGCGTGCGAAGGCCTTTCGCGCCCGAAGTCGCAGCCGAAGTGGACCGAGCGGGACGCGATCGACCTCACGCAGCTGCCGCTGGTGACGATCGACGGCGAGACCGCGCGCGATTTCGACGATGCGGTCTACTGCGAGGCGCGGGGCAAGGGCTTCCGGCTGATCGTCGCCATCGCCGACGTGAGCTACTACGTGCGCGACGGCGAGGCGCTCGATGCCGAAGCGCGGGAGCGCGGCAACTCCGTCTATTTTCCGCGGCGCGTGATCCCGATGCTGCCGGAGGTGCTTGTCGAACGGACTGTGCTCGCTCAATCCGGGCGTCGACCGGTTGTGCGTGGCCTGCGACATGGACATCGACCACCACGGCGACATCGTCGCTACACGTTCTATCCGGCGGTGATGCACTCCCACGCGCGCCTCACCTACACCGAGGTGGCCGCCATGCTGGAGGATCCATCGGCTGCAGCGCACGACGCGCGAGGCCCTGCTGCCGCATCTCGAGGACCTGCATCGCCTATTCCGGGTTCTCGTCGAGGCGCGGGTGCGGCGCGGCGCCATCGACTTCGAGACCATCGAGACGCAGATCGTCTTCGATGACCAGGGCAAGATCGAGCGCATCGTCCCGGTCAAGCGCAACGACGCCCACCGCCTGATCGAGGAATGCATGCTCGCGGCCAACGTCTGCGCCTCCGACTTCCTGCAGGGTCACGAGCATCCCGCGCTCTACCGTATCCACGAAGGGCCGACGCCCGAGAAGCTCGAGCAACTGCAGGAGTTCCTGAAGGAGTTCGGCCTGCACCTCACCGGCGGCGACGAGCCGCACGGCGAAGGACTACGCCAAGCTGCTCGCTCGCATCAAGGACCGCCCCGACGCGCAGCTCCTGCAGACGGTGATGCTGCGGTCCCTGTCGCAGGCGGTCTACAGCCCCGAGAACGTCGGCCACTTCGGACTCGCCTACGAGGCCTACACGCATTTCACCTCGCCGATCCGTCGCTATCCCGACCTGCTCGTCCACCGCGCCATCAAGGCGGTGCTGGAAGGGCGGACCTATACGCCCGGCAACTGGAGTGAACTCGGCCGCCACTGCTCGGAGACCGAGCGTCGCGCCGACGAGGCCTCGCGCGATGTCGATCAACTGGCTCAAGTGCTACTACATGCAGGACAGGATCGGCGAGGATTTCCCGGGACGGTGAGCGCGGTCACCGAGTTCGGCATCTTCGTCGCGCTGGACGAGATCTACGTCGAGGGTCTGGTGCACATTTCCGAGCTGGGCGCCGACTATTTCCATTTCGATCCGCCGCGCCACCAGCTGCTCGGCGAGCGCACCGGCCAGCGCTTCCGCCTGGGCGACCGCATGCAGCGTGCGGCGTCGTGCGCGTGGACATGGAACGCAGCACGCATCGACTTCGTCCTCGCCGGTGCGGAGGAGGCGCAGGACTGCGACCCAGACGACGCCGATCCGGCGAACGTCGCGGCCGCTGATTCACCAGGTCGACAGCAGGAACGCAAGCGGTGGCGCGAGAGCGCATCATCTTCGGCTTTCACGCGGTCAAGAGCGGCATCCGCCAGGATCCGGCGTCAGCGTCGCGGCGCTCTACGTGCAGGACTGCGCGCGACGACGCGCGCATGCGCGACCTGATCGAGTCGGCCGGCCGGGCGGGCCTGCGGACCATGACCGTGGCGCGCGAACGTCTCGATCGGCTGGCCGGCCACGCCCGCCACCAGGGCGTCGTGGCGTCGCGTCTGCGGCGACAGCGCCGCGGCTCGCATCTGGACGACGTCCTCGACACCCTTGCCGAGCCGGCGCTGCTGCTGGTGCTCGATGGCGTGCAGGATCCGCACAATCTCGGCGCCTGCCTGCGCGTCGCCGACGGGCTCGGCGCGCATGCCGTCGATCGCCCCGAAGGACCGGTGCGGTCGGGCTCACGCCGACCGTGGCGAAGGTCGCCAGCGGCGCCAGCGAAACCGTGCCCTACGTCGCGGTCACGAATCTCGCGCGCACGCTGCGGTGCGCTGCAGGAGCGCGGCATCTGGATCGTCGGTGCCGACGCGGAGGCGGCGACGCGATCTGCGGACGTCGACCTCTGCGGGGCCGATGGCGTGGGTGCTGGGCGCCGAAGGCGAGGGCCTGCGCCGGCTGACGCGCGAGACGTGCGACGAGCTGGTGCGCATCCCCATGCTCGGGACGCGTCGAGAGCCTGAACGTCTCGGTCGCCAGCGGCATCTGCCTGTACGAGAGCCGGCGTCAGCGTGCCGCGCGAGCCACGCAGGCTGAGCCGAGCAGCCGACGCTGAATTCGGCTTGTCCGCACGGGCAGGTGCCGATACAATGCGCGGTTTTCGCAACCTTGCCCCACCGCATCGCAGGGTGGGGGGCTTAACCCACAAGGAGACTGCATGCGACATTACGAAATCGTTTTCATCGTCCATCCCGATCAGAGCGAGCAGGTGCCCGCGATGATCGAGCGCTACCGCGCGATGGTCACCGCCCGCAACGGCCAGATTCACCGCCTCGAGGACTGGGGCCGCCGCCAGATGGCCTACCCGATCCAGAAGATGCACAAGGCGCACTACGTGCTCATGAACATCGAGTGCGATCAGGAAACCCTCGACGAGCTCGAGCATGCGTTCAAGTTCAACGACGCCGTGCTGCGCCACCTGACGGTCAAGATGACGCGAGGCCGTGACGACGCCCTCGCCGATGATGCGGGAAGAGAAGGCGCGTCCGGTCGCGCCGCCGCCTGCCGAAGAGAGACGCGAAGGAGGCAGCGGCTGGCCTGAGGCATCGACGCTGCGGTCGAGTCGGGCGTGGAAGCGAACACCGTGGTGCTGTCGGGAACCGTCTCGAAGATCGATGTCCTGCGGCACACCCCTGCTGGCGTACCGGTTCTCGATTTCTCGCTGGCCACGCCTCGTCGCAGGTCGAAGCCGGCCACGCGCGGCAGGTCGAGCTCGAGGTGCCGGCCGTGGCGGTCGGCGAGCTGGCGCTCCGGCTCGCCGACAGGACGTCCCGGTGACCGGGTATCGCGATTGCCGGATTTCTGGCGAGCCGCGGTCGCCGCAGCACGCAGCTCGTGGTGCACGCGACGAAGTCAGGGATTGATCGCAACCAGGCGGCGGCATCGTCTCGCCGACAACTGAATCGAGGACAAATCATGGCATTTGAAGAGGACCCCGCCAAGAAGACGACAAGGGCAAGGGCAAGGACGGCGGCTATCGCGGCCTGTTCAAGCGCCGCAAGTTCTGCCGCTTCACCGCGGAAGGCGTGAAGGAAATCGACTACAAGGATATCGAGATCCTGAAGGACTTCATCGGCGAGAACGGCAAGATCATCCCGGCGCGCATCACCGGCACCAAGGCCCGCTACCAGCGCCAGCTGTCCACCGCCATCAAGCGCGCGCGCTTCCTCGCGCTGCTGCCGTACACCGACCTGCACTGAGGAGACCGGCCATGCAGATCATTCTGATGGAGAAAGTGGCGAACCTCGGTCAGCTCGGCGACATCGTCAAGGTGCGGGATGGCTATGCGCGCAATTTCCTCATTCCGCAGGGCAAGGCCAAGCGCGCCACGCAGGCGAACCTGGCCGAGTTCGAAGCGAAGCGCGCCGAGCTCGAGCGGGTCCAGGGCGAGACGATTGACCCATGCCCAGGCGCAGGCCGCGAAGCTCGACGGCCTGGTGATCCGGGTCACGCAGAAGGCGGGCGTCGACGGCAAGCTGTTCGGTTCGGTCACCAACATCGACGTCGCCGACGCGCTGAAGGGCGAGGGTTTCGACGTGCCGCGCGCGTGCGATCCGCATGCCCGACGGTCCGCTCAAGCATGTCGGCGACACATGCTCTGGGGGTCGTGCTGCACCCGGACGTCACGATAGCAGTGACGGTTTCGGTGCGTGGCGGAATCCTGAGCACGGCCTGCGGTCGCACCGGAGACGAGGCCGCGCGAGCGGCCTTCTTTTTCGCGCTGGCGGGCAGCGAACGGCGGTGCTAGAATCTTTGCAGCCGAAGTCGTCCAACGCCACCGTGCAGTCGCCCTCGAGCATGAGCTCCGTCCTGTTACCCAAATCGCTGACGCGCGCGTCGATGCGCTCAAGCTGCCGCCTCATTCCGATCGAGGCAGAGCAGGCGGTGCTCGGCGGTCTGCTGCTCGGACAACGACGCGCTCGATCGCATCGCCGATGTGATCTCTGAGGGCGACTTCTACCGGCAGGATCACCGGCTCATCTATCGACATATCTGTCGCATGGTCGAGAAGAGCAAGCCGGCAGACGTCGTGACCGTGGCCGAGGTGCTCGACAGCTGTCATGAGCTGGAAGACGTCGGTGGTCTCGCGTACCTGAGCGCGCTTGCTCAGAGCACACCTTCGAGCGCGAATATCCGGCGCTACGCGAGATCGTTCGCGAGCGGGCGATCATGCGCAAGCTGGCGGAAGTCGGGTCGGCGATTGCGGAATCCGCGTACACCGCCGGCCGGGCGCAGTGCACGCGAACTCCTCGACGAGGCAGAGGCCAAGGTGTTCGAGATCGGCGAGGCGGGCGCGCGCAGTCGGCAGGGATTCCAGGAGTTGCCGCCGCTATCTGACAGAGGTCGTCGAGCGCATCGATCAGCTCTACAGCCAGGAAAATCCCGAGCGACGTCACCGGTGTCGCGACAGGTTTCGCCGATATCGACCGTCAGACTTCCGGACTGCAGCCGGGCGATCTCGTCATCGTGGCGGGACGTCCGAGCATGGGCAAGACCGCCTTTGCCCTCAACATCGCCGAGCACGTCGCGCTCGAACTCAAACTCCCGGTGGCCGTCTTCAGCATGGAGATGTCCGGTGCGCAGCTCGCCATGCGTCTGATCGGCTCGGTGGGGCGCCTCGATCAGCACAAACTGCGTACCGGGCGCCTCGAGGACGACGACTGGCGACGACTGACCCACGCGGTGGGTCGGCTCAACGATGCGCCGGTCTACATCGACGAGACGCGCGGCTCTGACCGCGCTCGAGTTGCGCGCACGCGCCCGGCGCCTGGCACGGCAGTGCGGCGGTCCCGGTCTCGGGCTGATCGTGTCGACTATCTGCAGCTCATGTCTGCGTCGGGGGCGGGGGAGAACCGGGCGACCGAGATCTCCGAGATTTCACGCTCGCTGAAGGCGCTGGCGAAGGAGCTGCGGGTGCCGGTGATGGCACTCTCGCAGCTCAATCGAAGCCTCGAGCAGCGCCCGAACAAACGTCCGGTGATGTCGGACCTGCGCGAGTCTGGCGCGATCGAACAGGATGCCGATCTGATCCTGTTCATCTATCGCGACGAGGTCTACAACCCGGAAAGTGCGGACAAGGGGATTGCCGAGATCATCATCGGCAAACAGCGCAACGGGCCGATCGGCGTCGAGAAGCTGACTTTCCGGCGCGAGTTCACGCGGTTCGAGAATTACGCCGCCCCGGGACGGTATTGAGTTCGCGCTGCATCGAAAAAAGCGTGAGAGCGCATCGAGCGGCGCGCTTCAACGCGGCGGTCAGTGATCCGCGGTGAGTCGGCGAAACATCATGAACCCCGCCAAGGCAGCGCCAATCAACAGTGTCGCGTAGGGTCCGGGCCGGGTGTTGTCGGCGTCCTCACTGGTGTTGTCCCAGCTACCGACACTCGAAGACTGTAGCGGCGCAGCAATGGCATCCTTGTCTGCGTACCGCGCGACAGGAAAGTCGGCGCCGGGGCCTGGCTCCGCCAGCGTGCCCACACCCGGTCTTGCATCCCGCCCGGAGAGCATTGCGACTGGAACTGCGCCAGCGAGGCCGGAACGACCGACAGTGGTCACGATTGCGCGTGATGTCGACGACCGGGCCGCCGCCAGGGAGCGACCGCCCCGCTCCGCGGAAGGCGCCGTGACGCGCGCGGTGTCCTTGCACGCGGTCCTGGACGAGTTCCAGGCGCAGCCAGCTCTTGGCTATTCTCCTGGCGGGTGCGACTTCCCGTTTTTCGGGCGACGCAGCCGTTTCGCAGGATTGCCGCCAGTTCGCCGGGTCGAGGTACGCCCGGTTTGGCGGAGATCCATCAGAGGAGTACGCGCCGTAGAAATAGGCGATGGGTTGCGCGCTGGGCAGGCAATCTCCCGGGGCCGCCGGGTCTGCGGCGGCGGCTCGCCCGGAGACAACAAGTAGACTGAGGACGGCGGTGATTGCAGCGGCTGCCGCATGTCCCCTACTGCACTTCATGATTCCCCCGAAAACTTGTGCGGTATTTGTTGACCGCGCCGCGATGTGTCGCAGCGAGGCGCGGTTGCCGGCGTTTGCCATGGAATCCTTTGTGGCTCGTAACCACTTGTCACGTGGTCATTGCTTCGGCACCCGGTTCTTTGCCGGGCTGAAAACTAAAACCTCACGCTTTGGTAGGTTTAAGGATAGGAAACTAAAGATGAGCGGTCAACCAGCACCGATAACCGGCCGGCGGACCCGTGCGACGGGTTTGCGATGCAGCCCAGGCGAGCGGTACCCCCGATTCGCCTCGCGCGGCGGCAGGCTGCAGTGCATAATCGCGCGATTTCCCTGAACAAAGGATGGGGCAGGATCGTGATTACGTCGGAGACCCTGCACAGCGACGCGATGAATATCGACGTGGCAGTGCTGTCGGAGGTGGGCGGCCGCGAGGTGAACGAGGATGCTCTCGAGCACGCTTCCTCGGGGGCGTTCTGCTGCTTTGTGCTCGCCGACGGGGCAGGTGGCCACGGCTGCGGTGACGTCGCCTCGAAGGTCGTCGTGCGCACCGTGCTCGATACGTTTCGAGATGCGCCCGGCAGCTCCGCCGAAACCGTCTCGCTGCTGCTCGACGCGGCCAACCGCGCGGTGGTGATCGAACAGCAGCAAGTCGCGGAGCAACGCGACATGCGCGCGACGGTGGCGGTCCTGCTGCTCGATCGAGAAAGCCAGAGCGCGATCTGGGGACATGTCGGCGATTCGCGGATCTACGCCTTCCGCCACGGCAGCCTGATTGTGCAGACGCGTGACCATAGTGTCGTGCAGTCCATGGTCGATGCCGGCTTCCTGGCGCAGGACAGTATTCGAACCAATCCCAAGCGCAGCGTACTCACCGCTGCCATGGGCGATGCGGCAGGGTGCACGCCGGCGATTCCCGATGCACCTCTGGCGCTCACCGGAGACGAGGTGTTCCTCATCTGCAGCGACGGATTCTGGGAATACGTCGAGGAGCACGTCCTGGAGGCGGAACTCGGTGAAGCGGTCGGTCCTGCGGCCTGGCTGAAGGCGCTGGAAGCCGAACTGCTTCGCAGGGTTCGGCCCGATCACGACAACTATTCCGTCATCGCAGTCTGGCTGAGTTCGCAGGAAGCGATTCTGTTTTAGCTGCGTGGCCCGATGTCGCTGCCCGCGTGCTGCTTCGCGAGCTTGGCGTCGATGTCGGCCGCGATGGCTGCCGGCCGGGTGGTCGGCGCGTAGCGCTGGACTGGCACGCCATCTCTTCCAACCAGAAACTTCGTGAAGTTCCATTTGATGTCCTGGCTGCCAAGCAAGCCCGGCTTCGCACTCTTGAGATATACGTAGAGCGCATGTGCGCGCGGGCCGTTGACATCGATTTTCTCGAACATCGGAAATGTCACGTCGAAGCGGGATTGGCAGAAGGACTTGATGTCGTCCGCGGTGCCGGGTTCCTGTTCGCGGAACTGATTGCAGGGAAAGCCGAGCACCGCGAAACCGCGTTGCGCGTACTTTTGTTGCAAGGCTTCGAGGCCGGCGTACTGCGGCGTGAATGCGCATCTGCTCGCCACGTTGACGATCAACAGCACCTTTCCGCGATAGTCACCGAGCGCGTGGTCCCTGCCATTGATATCACGCGCGGTGAAATCGTAGACCGTGGGTTTATTCATATGCGATTTCCTTCGGCTGGAACGAATCACTCTAGCCTGTTTCGCTCGCGGTTCAAGATGGCGATCACAGATTCATGAAAGGCGACACGAGCCTGGACAGCGCCACACCGCCCACGGTCGCCGGGCAGCGCGCGTCCTCCCTTTCGACTCTCGGTCACCTGCGCTTGCTGCGGAATTACGCGCAGCCCTACCGGCGCCAGATCCTGGCAGCGGCGGCCGCACTGATGCTCGCGGCAGCGTGTTTCATCGTGGTCGGGCAGGGCTTGAAGCGGGTTATCGACGAGGGCTTCGTCCAGGCCAATCCACACGCCCTCAACCAGGCGCTGCTGATACTGCTCGCCGTCGTCGGCGTCATGGCGGCGGCCACCTACTCCCGGTACTACTTTGTCTCATGGCTGGGGGAGCGCGTGATTGCGGACCTGCGGCGCGATGTCTTCGATCATCTGCTGCGGCTGTCGCCGGGTTTTTTCGAGACCACACGCACGGGCGAACTCATTTCGCGCCTGACCGCCGACACGGCGCTGCTGGAAACGGTGATCGGCAGCAGTGTGTCGATGGCGCTTCGCAACACGGTCATCGGCGCAGGCAGCCTCGTCATGCTGTTTCTCACCAGCGGCAAGCTTACGTTGCTCGTGCTGCTCGGTGTGCCCGCAGTGCTGCTGCCGATCCTCTTCTTCGGGCGACGGGTGCGGAAGTTGTCGCGCGCGAGTCAGGACCGGGTCGCGGACCTGGGCGCACACATCGACGAGACGCTGCACGAAATTCGCGTCGTCCAGGCGTACCGGCACGAAGACGCCGATCGTCGCCTCTTCGCGCAGCGCATCGAAGCGGCGTTCGCCACCGCGGTCGACCGCATCCGCAGCCGCGGCGCGCTCATCGCGGCGGTCATCGTGGTCGTCTTCGGTGGGGTCGCCGCCATTCTCTGGGTGGGTGGACACGACGTGCTGGCCGGACGCATCACCGCCGGCGAGCTCTCTGCCTTCGTCTTCTATGCAACGTTGGTCGCCAGTGCCTGCGGCTCGCTCAGCGAAGTCATGGGTGACCTGCAGCGCGGTGCGGGCGCGGCCGAACGACTCCTCGAGATCATGCGCACCGAACCGCGGATTCGCGCGCCGGATCACCCCGAGCCGCTGCCGGACCCGGCACACGGCGAGGTCACTTTCGAGAAGGTCACATTCTGCTATCCGTCGCGGCCCAACCTGCCGGCGCTCGATGCCGTTTCGGTCAGGGTAATGCGCGGCGAGAAGCTGGCGCTGGTGGGACCGTCGGGTGCGGGCAAGAGCACCATCTTTCAGCTGCTCCTGCGTTTCTACGATCCTGACGCGGGAGTGATCCGCCTCGACGGCGTCGACCTGCGCGCTGCCGATCCGCTCGCGGTGCGCAGCCGCATCGCGCTGGTGCCGCAGGAACCGGCGATCTTCGCGGCGAGCGTCGCCGAGAACGTGCGCTACGGTCGACCCGATGCAAACGACGAAGCCGTACGCGCAGCATGTGCGATCGCTTTCGCCGACGAGTTCATCGGTCGCCTGCCGCAAGGATACGAGACTTACCTCGGCGAGCGCGGCGTGCGTTTGTCTGGCGGGCAGAAGCAGCGGCTAGCGATCGCGCGGGCGGTGCTGGCCGACCGCCCGCTGCTGCTTCTCGACGAAGCCACGAGTGCGCTCGATTCCGCCAGTGAGCGCATGGTGCAGGCCGCCCTCGAGCGGCTCATGCAAGGCCGCACGACGCTCGTCATTGCGCATCGGCTGGCCACGGTCAAGCGTGTCGACCGCATCGCCGTGATCGAGCACGGTCGCCTGGTTGCCATCGGTAGTCACGATGAACTGATCGCGGCAAGCACGCTCTACGCGCGACTGGCCGAGCTGCAGTTCGGACT
Organism: uncultured beta proteobacterium; assembly: GCA_963719715.1. Classification (GTDB taxonomy): domain Bacteria; phylum Pseudomonadota; class Gammaproteobacteria; order Burkholderiales; family JAEUMW01; genus JAEUMW01. Next base: position 28,718 of record CAVRDD010000017.1, on the reverse strand, counting down.
ATAAGAAGCGGAGGTACCTTGGCGATGCTGTCGAGAGCGGTCGCCGGGCTGGCGCGAGGTTTGATCAGGCTCCCGGGAGCGCGTCGCGCGTGCGCTGCGGCGACGCACCGGCGTTGACCATTGGCTACCGTGACGGTACCGTGCGCGATTTGACTTGAGCAGCTCCGCGCTCGGCTGCAGGCGGCATTTGTCGGTCGCGCAGAACAGACAGGATACCCACCACATGCTATGGAGCGACCTTGGCCAACTGGTCAGTGCCGTGCTCCTGATCGTCGGTGCCGTTCTCCCGGTGGTCAACCCACTGGGCGATGCAGCCCTGTTTCTCAACATGACGCGCGGTTGCGACGCGGCTACCCGTGCCGAGCTCGCGCGACGCATCACGATCTATTCATTCGTGCTGCTGCTGGCATCGATGCTGTTCGGCTCCCTGGTGCTGAACCTGTTCGACCTCTCGATCCCGGTAGTCCAACTCGCCGGCGGTGCAGTTGTCTGTGCGCTCGGCTGGAACATGCTCAGCAGCACCGATGCCGAACCCATCACCCCGCCGGCCGATGCTTACCATGCCAAGGTCACTGCTCTGGCGCGCGCGTTCTACCCGTTGACGCTGCCGCTGACCATAGATCCCGGTGCGATCTCGGTGGCGATCACGGTCGGCGCGAATCACGCGCACACCGTGGAGCGCGTGGTTGTACAGGTCATCGCCGCGATCGTCGGTACCTGCATCGTGGCGGGCGCGATATTGCTCACGTACCGATACGCAGCGCGCGTCGGGCAATGGATCGGGCATACGGGCATGATCATCATGGTGCGTCTTTCTGCCTTCATCGTGCTTTGCATCGGCGTGCAGATCAGCTGGAACGGGGTCAAGTCGCTGCTTGCGAGCATCGGCATTGGCGTTGGCACCGGCAGCTGAAGTCAGGCGCCAGGCTCCGATTGCCGTGCTGGACGGGTGTGGTTGCTCAAGGGCGCGTCATTGACCGATGACCGGCGTGGCGGTACTGTCCCCGCTCACAAGAACAGCGTGCGCGTCACGTCCTGCCGTCGGCGGACCAGCGCCACGCGCCTTCCCCAACCGCAGTGACAGGGATGCCATGCGTGCCTGGATCTATGACCAAACCTTCGTGGGGCTCACCGTTGGCTGGTACCGCGAAGTTCTGAAACGCCTGCCGCGCGGCGCACGACTGCTCGATGTCGGGATCGGCACCGGCGGGGCGCTGGTGCGCAACGCCGCGCTCGTCAGGTCGCGCGACCTGCACATCGTCGGTGTCGACATTGACGACGTCTACCTTCGCCGATGTCGGAAGCTGATCGGAGAGACGGGGCTGGGTCGCCACGTGACGCCGCTGCTCGAATCGGTGTACGACCATCACGGCGGTCCGTATGACGCGGTCTATTTCAGCGCGAGCTTCATGCTGCTGCCCGATCCGGTGGGCGCGCTGCGCCACGCCGCGCGGATGCTGGCGCCCGGTGGAGAGATCTACTTCACGCAGACCATACACACGAAGCGCGCGCCGGTCATGGAGAAGGTCAAGCCGCTGTTGCACCGCTTGACCACCATCCACTTCGGGCGAGTCACCTACGAGCATGAGCTGGTGGAGGTCGTCGGCCGTTCCGGCTTGCACCTGCACGAGTGGCACAACCTCGGCGGGGCGCGTGACCTGCGTTTCTGTCTTGCGACGGCGAAACGGCCCGCGCGCAGCGTGGCCAATGAACTGCCGGCGCCGATCGAGGCGCGCGCTGCCGTGGCCTGACTGTCGCGTGGCGGTGGTGACTGATTCGAACCGAACGCCGCGGCATCATCCCGAAGCAAGAGCAGCCGTGCGTCGCAAAGTGACAGGTAGTGCTAACAGGCCCTAGATAAAACGTGGCGATCCGGATCGCACGCGCCGCACTAGGGCGCATTTTCTTTCAGCGCTGCTTCTATCTGTTCGTCGCGTTGCTGGTGCTGGTGACGGTCGCGCCCCTGATCGAGCCAACGGCGAACGGCCGGATCGTGCTCAACCTCATCAGCGTTTTCGTCGTCGTCTCGGCCGTTGCCGCGCTCGGCCGCACCGTCGGTTCCTTCGTCATCGCCCTGCTGCTCGGGATCCCGGCGCTCGCGCTGCAATGGGACGCGATCACGGCGAGTCATCCGGAAATGCTGATCTGGTCGTGGGGGTTTGCGGCGGCGCTGTACACGACAACGCTGGTCTATCTACTACGATATGTGTTTCACCGTGATGTCATGACGGCGGACAGGCTCTGGGGAGCTGCTGCCAGCTTTGTGATGACCGGCGTGGTGTGGGCCTATCTGTACGGCCTTGTGGAACACTTCCACCCGCATTCGTTCAGCCTGAGCGGGGTCGCGACGCAGGCGGATCTTGCCGATTTCATCTACTTCAGCTTTACCGTGCTGACCAGTACCGGCTTCGGCGACATGTCGCCCATCTCGCGGCCGGCGCGATCACTCTGCACTCTGGAGCAACTCGTCGGTGCGCTCTTCATCTCCATCCTCATTGCGCGGCTGGCCGGCGTGTATCCACCGCAACGTGGCAGAATCCCGAGCGATTCGAATTGAACACGGGGCCCGAGATGAGCGCGTCAGCGCCCACGAGCGCAGGCGGAAAGCAGGAAAATAAGAGGAGACCCGCGGCGTGCTGACGATCCTGGCCTACACGATGGTCGTCGTATTCATGTTCCTGATCATGACCAAGCGCCTGCCGGCGCTGGTTGCCCTGATCCTGGTACCCATCCTCTTTGGTCTGATCGGCGGTTTCGGCAAGGAGCTCGGTCCGATGATGCTCACCGGCATCAAGAACCTGGCGCCGACCGGGGTGATGCTGACCTTCGCCATTCTCTACTTCGGCATCATGATCGATGCCGGTCTGTTCAATCCGCTCGTGCGCACGATCGTGCGTCTGGTTCACGGCGATCCGATGAAGATCGTCGTCGGCACCACGGTGCTGGCCATGCTGGTCTCGCTCGACGGTGACGGCGCGACCACCTACATGCTCACGGTCTCGGCGATGCTGCCGCTCTACAAGCGTTTCGGCATCAGTCGCCTGGTCCTCGCCTGCGTCATCATGCTCGCGGGCGGCGTGTTCAACATCCTGCCGTGGGGCGGGCCGACGGCGCGCACCGCGAGCGCGCTCGGCGTTGATCCCGGGGCGGTGTTCGTGCCGATGATCCCGGCGATGGTGCTGACCATCGGCTGGGTGCTGTTCGTGGCCTACGTGCTCGGCACGCGCGAGCGTCGGCGTATCGGTCCCATCGACGTCACTGCGCTGGAGGTGGGCGCGGCGGGAACGGGCGGAACGAGTGAAGGCGTCGAGCAGAATCTGGCGCGGCCGAAGCTCCTGTGGGTGAACCTGCTGCTCACAGTGGGTCTCTTGATCATGCTGGTGCTGGGCGTGCTGCCTTTGCCGGTGCTGTTCATGGTCGCCTTCGCCATTGCGATCATGATCAACTATCCGTCCCTGAACGAGCAGAAGGAGCGCATCGCCGCGCACGCGGTCAACGTCCTGCCCGTGATCGCGCTCATCTTTGCCGCCGGTATCTTCGTGGGCATCCTCTCGGGTACCAAGATGGTCGATGCCATCGCCACCAGTGTCATCGCCGTCATTCCCGACTGGATGGGACCGTATCTCGCCATGGTGACGGGATTGCTGAGCATCCCCTTCACCTTCTTCATCTCGAACGACGCGTTCTACTTCGGTGTGGTACCGATTCTCGCCAAGGCCGGCGCAGTCTATGGCATCAGCGCGGCGGAGATCGGGCGCGCGTCCATCGTTGGGCAGCCTGTGCATCTGCTGAGTCCGCTGGTGGCGTCGACTTACCTGCTGGTGGGACTATCGGAGATCGAATTCGGAGATCACCAGCGCTATACCCTGATCTGGTCGATTTCCGCTTCTCTGGTGATGCTGGCTGCTGCGATCGTGACCGGCGTTGTCCCGCTGGTGGGGCGTGTGGTGCCGTAGGTGGCGGATCAAGAGATGACTGCGGACGTTCGCATCCTTCTTTGCGCGGTGAACCCGGACCTTACCGAGGGCGCCGTGCTCGACTACGCCATCGCCATCGCCGGTCAGCTGCGCGCGCGACTGCATGTCGTCAGCGTTATCGACGACGAGCGCGAGAAGTCGGTGGTGGAGGTAGACAGTCACGTGCCGGGTGAAGCGCTCGACCGCTATCACGAGGCGCGCGCCGAGCGAGTGCGTGAGCGCATCGATGCCGCCATCGCCGCGCACCTCAGCGCGCATCACGGCCGCGTGTTCGACAACGCGGTGTCGGAGGTCATCGTGCGCGAGGGCGACGACGCGGCGCGGCTGGTGCTCGACGAGGCGCGCCGCGTGAACGCGGATCTGCTCGTGCTCGGCTCGCACCAGACCAATCCGCTGCTCGGGCTGCTGTTTGGCTCGGTGGCGCAGGAGGTCGCATCGACGGCCGGGATTCCGGTGCTGCTGGTGCCGACGCAGGCATGAACCGGCGCGAAGCCCTGCTGTGCCTTTTCGCCGTCTGTATATCGCGGCCGGCATGGCCAGAAGAGAGCATCCCCTACCGGCCGCCAGGCCAGGTTCCGGTCGGGTATCCCGCGGATTACGCGCAGATGATTGCGGCGGCCGAGGAGGAGGGCGCGCTCGTCGTCTACTCGAACACCGATCTGGCTGTGGCGAGCCCGCTGATCGTGGATTTTCAGTCGCTCTACCCGAGGATCGAGGTCGATTATCAGGACCTCAACAGCACGCAGCTGCATCATCGCTACCTGGCCGAGAACGTTCTCGGGCACGATTCCGCCGACGTGCTCTGGAGTTCCGCGATGGATCTGCAGATGAGCCTCGTGGAGAAGGGCTACGCGCAGACGTATGCCTCGCCCGAGCGGGCGGCGCTGCCGCCGTGGGCGATCTGGCGCGACCAGGCTTTCGGCATCACCTTCGAGCCGGTGGTGATCGCCTACAACACGCGTCAGCTCACCGCGGCGGAAGTGCCGCAGACGCACGATGATCTCTTGCGTCTGCTGCAGGGTGGCGGCGATCGCTGGCGGGGCAGGGTGGTGAGCTACGACGTCGAACGCTCGGGACTCGGTTATCTGCTGGCCACCCAGGACGCTGCCGTCTCCTCCACGTACTGGGAGCTCGTGCGGGCACTCGGCGCGGCCGGCGCGCGCTTTCAACTCACCTCCGAGGCAATGCTGAGGGCCGTCGCACGCGGTGAGGCGCTGATCGCGCACAACACCCTTGGCGCGTACGCAATGCGCGCCGTGAGGGCCGACAGCAACGTGGGTTACGTGCTACCGCGCGATTACACGCTCGTCATGACGCGCACCGCGTTCGTGAGTGGCAGCGCGCAGCATCCCAACGCTGCGCGGCTGTGGCTGGATTATCTGCTGTCACGCCGCGGTCAGCAGTTGATCGCCGACCGCGCACAACTCTTCGCGCTGCGCGATGATGTCTCTGGCGCCACCACGGCGGCCGGCCTCAAGCGGCTGGCAGGGGAGCGGCTGCGACCGATTCCGCTCGATCCCGCGCTCGCGCGCGGTCTCGACGAGTCGGCGCGCCATGATTTTCTCCGGCGCTGGCGGATGACTCTTGGCAAGCGCTGAGCTTCGTGGCTGCGCCAGTGCCGCTTCGAGCACGCCGTGAGCCGCGTGCGCACGGCCGTTGACGGTGAGGCGCCGCCGCCCAGCGTCCTGCAACTCTTCGTGGGTTTCTGCAAGATCGGCCTGTCGGGTTTCGGCGGCACCATGCCTTTCGCGCGCCGCGCGATCGTCGACGAGCGACGTTGGCTGTCGTCCGCGGAATTCAGCGCATTGCTCGGTCTGAGTCAGTTCCTGCCGGGTGCCAATATCAGCAATCTCGCCATCTGCGTGGGTTCCCGCTTCCGCGACGCGCGCGGCGCCGCCGCCGCCTTCTTCGGCCTGATGTCCGGGCCGTTCTGCATCGTTCTCGGGCTTGGCGCGCTGTACGACCGCTTCGGCGAGATCCCCGCGGTGCAGTCGATGCTGCGCGGCATCGCCGCCGTCGGCGCGGGCCTGATCCTGGCCATGGGCATCGACATGGCGCGCGATCTGCGCGCTCAACCCGAGCTCTTCGCGGTCACCGGCGCCGTTCTGGTCGCGATCGCCATCCTGCGCTGGCCGCTCATCCCGGTACTCGTGCTTGCCGCACCGGTGGGCATCTGGCTCGGCTGGCGGCGGCTCCCATGAACGTGATCCTCGACATTGCGCTGCGCTTCGGCGCGCTTTCGCTCGTTGCGTTCGGCGGCGTCAACGCGATGTTGCCGGAGATCCATCGACTCGTGGTCCAGCAATCGCACTGGATGAACGACGCGACCTTCGCCCATCTCTTCGCGATCGCGCAAGCGGCGCCGGGGCCGAATCTCCTGATCATCTGCCTCATTGGCTGGCATGTGGCCGGACTTGCCGGCGCGCTCACGGCGACCGTCGCCTTCTGCGGACCTTCGAGCGCGCTCATTTTTTTCCTCGTCCGTTTCTGGGACCGCTTTCGCGACGCACCGTGGCGCCACGCGGTGCAGATCGGCATCGGCTCGATTTCGGTCGGCTTGGTTTTGTCGAGCGGCAGCCTGCTGACGGTGGCAGCGGCGGCGTCCTGGCGTTCGATCGTGCTCACCGCGGCCACTGTCGTCGTCCTGCTCGTCGTTCGGCTGCATCCCTTGTGGCTGATCGCCGCGGGTGCGGCGCTTGGTCTCGCGGGATTCTCCTGAGGACCCGCTGATTGACGCTCCGTGCGCGCGAACTAGCCCGCGGGTCTGATAGACTTTCGGCCTTTGCAGTGACGGGTAACGTTTGCGTGATCGACACCGAAATGCCGGCCTTGCAGCGCACTAGCGGGACTGTCCGCTCTTGCGTCTGCTGTGTTCGGGGCGATGCGTTCGAGGACATCCTGAGCATCGTGGCGAGTAATGACTGAGGCATCGTTGCCTGGCACAGGAGTGGGCGTGGCGCAGGGTGCGTCGGCGAAGACGCTCGATCTTGACTTGCGCGACGCCGGTGACGGGACCTGGGTGCTGACGCTGACCGGGCCATGGACCAAGAGTGAACAACTGCCTGCCGTCGCCGACCTCGAGGGGCGCATGGCCGCAGGCAGTCCGGTACGCCGTTTGGCTTTCGACAGCGCGGGCCTGAGCGGCTGGGACAGCGCCCTCATCGTCTACATCGGGCGGGTGGAAGCGCTCGCTGCGCGCGTCGGCGCGCAGTGCGACATTTCGGGGCTGCCGGAGGGCGCGCAGCGCGTGTTCCGCCTGGCACGGGCGGTGCCGCCGCGGTCGACAGCGGGTGCCGACAGGCACGTGGGTCTGGTGGAGCGGGTCGGCCTGGCGGCGATCGGCTTCGCGGGGTCGGTGCGCGAGGTGTTCACCTTCGTGGGCGAGGTGGCGATCGCGCTGCTGCGTTTTGCCACCGGCCGTGCGCGCTTCCGGCGCGCGGACTTCATAGCGAACTTCGCCGACTGCGGTCCCGGTGCGCTGCCCATCGTTTCGCTCATCAGCTTCCTCACCGGGATGATTCTCGCCTTCGTTGGCGCGATTCAGCTCACCGCCTTCGGGGCACAGATCTTCGTTGCCAACTTGGTCGCCATCGCGATGGCGGTGGAGATGGGCGCACTCATGACCGGCATCATCATGGCCGGGCGCGCGGGCGCTTCGTTCGCGGCACAGATCGGCACCATGCAGGTGAACGAGGAGATCGACGCGCTGCGCACCACCGGCCTCGCCCCGAGCGAGTTCCTAGTGCTGCCGCGCATTCTCGCGCTCTTCGTCATGACGCCGCTGCTCGCGCTCTACGCGAATTTCCTCGGCATCATGGGCGGGGCGCTTGTCGGCGTGACGCTGCTCGACCTGTCGTGGGAAGCCTACATCACACAGACGCGCAGCGCGCTCACCTTGACTTTCTTCGCCAAGGGTCTGATCAAGGCCGTCGTGTTCGGCGTGCTGGTGGCGATGGCAGGCTGCCTGCGCGGCATGCAGTGCGGGCGTAGTGCCGAGGAGGTCGGCCGGGTGACCACGTCTGCAGTGGTCACGAGCCTGGTGCTGATCGTCGTCGCCGACGCGATCATCACAGTCATCTACAACGCGATCGGATGGTAACGTCGACCGCCATTCCCGCGACCGGTACCGACGACCACATCGTCGTGAGCGGGGTCACGGTCGGTTACGGTGAGCGCGTCATCCAGAGCAATCTCGATTTCACCATCCGCCGCGGCGACATCTTCATCATCATGGGCGGCAGCGGCTGCGGCAAGAGCACGGTGATGCGCTCCCTCATCGGGCTGGTCCCGCCCAAGAAGGGGAAGGTCACTGTCGACGGCGAGAGCCTGTGGGACCTCGACGAGGGCGCGCGTCAGGACTTCATCCGCCGTTTCGGCGCGCTCTATCAGAGCGGCGCGCTGTGGAGTTCGATGACGCTGGCGGAGAACATCTCGCTGGCTCTCGAGCAGTTCACGCGGCTGTCGGCGGCGGAGATCCGCGAGCTCGTCGAGCTCAAGCTCGCGTTGGTCGGGCTCGCCGGCTTCGCGGACTTCTATCCTTCAGAGATCAGCGGCGGCATGAGAAAGCGGGCGGGACTCGCGCGCGCGATGTCGCTCGATCCCGAAGCGCTCTTCTTCGATGAGCCCTCCGCGGGTCTGGACCCGATCAGCTCGCGACTGCTGGACGATCTGATCCTCGAACTGCGCGACAGTCTCGGCGCGACAGTCGTGATGGTCACACACGAGCTGCCGAGCATCTTCGCGATCGGCACCAACTCCGTGTTTCTCGATGCCGAGACGAAGACCATGATCGCAACCGGTGACCCCAAGGTGCTGCTCGCCGAGTGCGAGGATCCGCGCGTGCGCCGCTTTCTCACCCGCGGCGAGGACAGCAGCAAGCAGGAGCAGGCTGCGACGACCAAGCCCTCCATGGCACAATCGCAATCGTGAAAAGCAAAGCCGGCCCCACTCTCATCGGCGCCTTCATCCTCGGTGCCATTGCGCTCGTTGCGCTCGCCCTCATTTTTCTGACGCCGCTTCTGCGCGCCGGCCGTGCCAACCCGGTGATCTTCAACTTCGATGCCGGCGTCACGGGACTTCAGGTCGGCGCACCGATTACCTTTCGCGGCGTGAAGGTCGGTGAGGTGACGGCCATCCGCGCCGCATACGATCCCGCTAACAAGCAGTTCCTCTTCCCTGTCGAGGGCAGGCTCACCGAGCGCGTCGAGATCGTCGGGCGGCAGGAGCGGGGAGCGGCCGATCAGCAGCTCGCGACCGTGAGAAACGAAGTGGTAGAAAAATTCGGGCTGCGGGCGCGGCTCGAAGTCATCAGTTTCGTGACCGGGTTGCAGCGGGTGCAACTCGACTTCGAGCCGGGTACGCCGACCGAATTGCACGGCGGCGCGCCCTCCGGCTGGTGGGAGATTCCGACCTTGCCCTCGCGCACACAGGAACTCGAGGAATTTCTGACGGGACTGCCGGTCGGCGAGATCGTCAACGATTTGCGTGCGGTGCTGGAGAACGTGAACGATGTCCTCGGACCGGTGGATGGGAAGGACCGCCGCAATGTGCGCGACATGCTGGCGGCCGCGACCGGCGCCCTGGTGCAGGTCGAAAAGAGCCTGCCGCGCGTGACTTCGGCGCTGGACAGCACCGCCGTGGCGGCCAAGCGAACGCTGGCCGAGGGCACGCTGACGCTGGAGCAGGTCCGCGTCACGGCTGCTTCGGCGGAAAAGCGGGTGAACACCGTCGCCGATGCTATCAACCGCATTGCCGCGAGCGGTGACAAGACGCTCGACAGAACGCAGCAGGCCCTGCGGAATATCGAGAACCTGACGAGCGAGAACGCTCCCTTGATCTACGAACTCAACACCGCACTGAAGGAGGTTGCCGCGGCCGCTCGATCGATACGTCTGCTCGCGACGGAGCTCGAAAAGCGACCCGATGCGCTGCTGCGCGGCCGCCCCGGCGAGGAGGGTAAGCAGTGAGTGCCGCGACCGACCGCACACCCGCATACAAATCCAGTAAGACGACTGTGCTCTCTCTCGTCCCGCGGCGCAGCGCACTGTGGCTGCTGCTCGCGACGGTCGTCTCCGCGTGCGTGAACCTCGGCCCCGGGACGCCCCCGAGCGCTCCGACCTACGTCCTCGAAGCGACGGTGCCGGCGGTCCAGCTCTCGTCTTCCGGCATCCCGATCGGCGTCGGCCCGGTGACGATACCGGGCTATCTTGACCGTAACGAGATGGTCTCGCGTGAGGCCGCCAATCAACTGCGCGTGGATGCGCGGCACGCCTGGGGCGCACCGCTGAACCAGGAGGTCCTGCGCGTGCTGGGCGAGAACCTGTCGCGTTTGCTCGACAGCGACCGTGTGATCGTCTGGCCGTGGACTCCCCAGCGCGAGATCGTCGTGCGCATTCCCGTGCAGGTGCTGCAGTTCGAGCCGGTGGCAGGGAAGGGGGTGGTGCTGGTCGCCCGCTGGGAACTGCTGTCGCCGGGTGCAACCAAAGTGCTGTTCACGCGGCAGTCGGAGATCGTGGAACCGGTCTCCGAGAGCGGACCGGGTCCCTGCGCTGCGGCCATGAGCCGTGCGCTCGCCGTCCTCGCCGGACAGATTGCGGAGGCGGTGCGCACTCTGCCACAGCCGCCGCGCGCCAACGTTCCGGGCTAGGCTGGCGATACCAGCCGCGAGCGGTACAATGGCGTCATGATCCGGGTGCGGGACGACCGCCTGATCCAAACAAACAATCTGCGGAGATAACATGGCGCTTACCCGTTCGCTTTTCCACCGCGTCCTCACGGTTCTGCCCGCGCTGCTGCTCGCAGCCTGCGCAACCTCCACCAACCTGGTGAACGTCTGGGAAGATCCCGCGTACAGCGGCGGGCCGTTCAGGAAGGTCATCGTTCTCGGGCTCGGTGCGGAGGGTAGCAGCCAGACGTTCGAGGACATCTTTGGCGCCGAGCTCACGCGGCGCGGGGTCGAGGGTGTGCCGGGACACAAGCTGTTCCCACAGGGAGAGCAGCCCTCGCGTGAGGCAATCGAGAAGGCCGCCAGGGACGCGGGTGCCGACGGCTTTCTCGTGGCACGTCTCGTGAAATCCGACAAGGAGCAACAACAGGTGCCCGGCTACTCGCCGACGGTGGTCCCGGGGGTCGGCTACTACAATAACTTCTACGGGTACTACACTGCGGCGGTCACCTACACCCCACCCGTTACATACGACTACGAGGTGGTGACGGTCGAGACCAACCTCTGGGACGTGCGCACTGGCAAGCTCGTGTGGGCGGGCACGACGCAGACGTTCGCGCCGGGCAGCGTCAATCAGGAGGCACCGGGCTTTGCCAAGCTGATCATCGACGCGCTCGCACAGCGCAAGCTGGTCCCGGTTCCAGCAAAGTCTTGAGCGGCGCTATTGCGGCGGGGCGGAGAATGCGACACCGCGAGTGTTCCTTGACCATCGCCCGCCGATGAAAAGAAAGCTTCTCATCGTCGGCGGTGCCGTACTGGCCGCCGTCGTGCTGTTTGCCGCGATCGGCTTTCTCGCGGTGCCGCCGCTGCTGCGCTCCCAACTCGAAAAACTCTCGCAGGAGAAACTGCAGCGCGAACTCACCATCGGCGAGGTCAAGGTCAACCCATTCGATCTCCGGCTAGAGATGCGGGACGTGGCGCTGAAGGACAAGGACGGCTCGCCGCTGGCGTCGTTCGAGCGTTTGCTGGTCGACTACGAGATCTTTCCCGCGCTTACGCAGCGCGCTTTCGGTTTCCGCGAAATTTCGCTTACCCGCCCACTCGCCAGCGTTGTCATCGATCACGAGGGCACGCTCAACTTTGCGCGGCTGATCGCGGATGCGACCCGGGACAGCACGCCGGAAGAGGCGCAGCAGAACGAGCCACTTCCCCGCGTCATCATCGACAAGCTGGAGATCGACCGCGCTGGAGTCAACTTCCGGGACGAGCGTCGCGCCGAACCCTTCACCACCGAAGTCGATCCGGTGGCGGTGCTGCTTACCGATCTGAATACGCTGCCCGATCGCGAAGGCAAGCAGAGTCTGGTCGCCCGCACGCCCGAAGGCGAGCAGTTGAAATGGGACGGTGAGTTCGCCCTGTCACCCATTCAGTCGCACGGCACGATCGCGCTGACGGGGCTGTCCGGCCCCAAGATCTGGCGTATCGGCAAGGAGCTGGTCAACTTCGAGATCCCGAGCGGTAGCGCCGACATAAGCGCCACCTACGAGGTCGACCTCAAGCAGCCGCAACCGCGGCTGCACGTGACCGACATCCGCGCGCATTTCAAGGGCTGGGCGCTCAAATCCCAGCACAAGGAAGACCGCGTGCTGCAGCTCGAAGACGTGCAGATCGGGCCCGGTACGTTCGACCTCGGCGAGCGGCATCTCGTGCTCGATCAGTTCGTCGTCAGGGGCGGCGGGATGGGTGCGCAGCGTGGCTCGGACAACCTCATCAACTGGGTCGAGCTGCTCAAGCTGAAGGGGGCCACAGCGGCGCGTGAAACCGCGACTGCGGCCAATGCAACTGCGGCCGAGCCCGCCACCGACGAGGGACCGTGGCGGATCGAGGTGAACGCGTTCCGCGTCGGGGACTTCGGCCTTACCTTCTCGGATGACGCGGCAGTGACGCCCTACGACGTGAGCGTCAAGAAAATCGCGCTCGCGTTCGCGGCCGCCATAGATTACGCGGCGGCGGGCTCGCAGTTGGCCCTGGAACAGATCGTCCTCGCTGTGTCGGACATCAGCCTCAAACCCCGCAACGAGCAGGCGCCGATCTTCACGCTCGCTGCTGTCGAGCTCGGCACCGGCATGGCCAACTACAAGGACAAGAAGGTCGAGTTCGACGCGCTCAAGATCGTGAAGCCCAGGGGTGACGCGTGGATTGACGGCGACGGCAATCTCAACTGGGCGGGTCTCGCGCCCAGGCAGCCGGCGCCGGCGGTTTCGGAGCAAAGGGCGGAGGAATTGCAGGTTGCGGCCAGCGTGGGCGCGGAGAAACAACCCTGGCGCATCGCCCTCAAGACGGTCGAGGTGGCAGACGGCGGGGTTACGGTCACCGACCGCGGAATGACACCGCCGGTCTCCGTCAAGATCGAGCCGATCCGGGTGAAGATCGACGGCGTGTCCAGCGACCTCCAGCAGTCCGTCGGCTACGATCTGGAAGTCGGCGTGCAGCCCGGGGGCCAGTTCGTCTCCAAAGGGTCGGTCGTGCCGGCCACCCCGGCTGCCGAGGGCACGCTCGCCCTGCGCGATCTGCCGCTCAAGCTCGGCGAGCGCTATGTGAACCGCTTCGCCCTGCTCGTGCTCAAGTCGGGCACCGTGGCGGCAGCCGGCAAGTATGCGTTCGCCATGCGTGACGGCAAGCCGACCGCGCAATACACCGGCGGCTTCCAGGTCGCGAAGCTCGATCTCGTCGAAGAGGACACCAAGGAGCGCTTCCTCGGCTGGGATCTCATGGACGTGCGCGGCATCGACTTCAAGTTCGAACCGACCCGGCTCGACATCCTGGAAGTACGGCTCGACCGACCTGCGGGCAAGTTCATCATCTACGAAGACCGCACCCTCAATGTCCAGCGCGTCATGCGCACTACGGGCGGAAAGGGCGGCAAGCCGGAGGCGAGTGCGGCGGCGCAGCCCGCAGCGGCGAGGACGACGGGCGGCGCTGCGGCGGCGGGCGGCGGTGAAGCCGAGCGGCAAGTCGGGCGCGAAGCGGCGACGAGTTCGGTGCGCTTTGGCGCGACGCCAGCAGCGAAGCCGCAAGCGAAGCGCGCGGCGGCCCCCACGCAGGCAGCGGCTCTGCCGTTCCCGGTGAATATCCAGCGCATTCGCGTGAACCAGGGGCGAGCTCTTCTTCGCCGACCTCACGCTCACGCCGCAATTCGGCACCCGGATCCATGACTTCAACGGGACCGTGAACAACCTGTCCACGCGACCCGGCAGCAAGGCGCAGATGAAGCTCGAGGGTGTCGTCGACGAGTACGGGCTTGCGCGCTTCGCCGGAGATCTGAGCCCGTTCGCGCCGACCGACTACATGAACGTCACCGCCACCTTCCGCAACGTCGAGCTGACCAGCATGACACCGTATTCGGCCAAGTTCGCCGGCTACCGCATCGCTTCCGGCAAGCTCGACGCGGACCTCGAATACCTGATCCAGCAGCGCCAGTTGAAGGGCGACAACAAGATCATCGTCGATCAGCTCACGCTCGGCGAGCGGGTGGAGAGCCCTGACGCCGTGAATCTTCCGCTCGAGCTCGGTATCGCACTGCTCAAGGACGCCGACGGCAAGATCGACCTCGGATTGCCGGTGAGCGGCAACCTCGACGATCCGCAGTTCAGCATCGGCGGCATCGTGTGGAAGGCGGTCGTCAACGTGCTCACGAAGATCGTCACCGCACCGTTCCGGGCGCTGGGTGCACTGCTCGGCGTGGGCAGCGAAGAGCTCGAAGGGGTCTCCTTCGATCGCGGGCAGCGACGTACTGCTGCCGCCGGAGAAAGCGAAGCTCGGGAAAGGTGGCGACTGCGCTCGAAAAACGCCCGCAGCTCAAGGTCGGCATCCGTCCGGTGTACGCGACGCAGGACGCGGATGCGATCCGCTCGTTGCGCGTGCGCCGTGAGATTGGCAAGCGTATCGGGCTGAAGCTGAAGCAGGACGAAGATCCGGGCCCGCTGGACGTGACGGAACCGAAGAACCAGGACGCGATCCGCGGCCTCTTCGGTGAACGCGTCGGCAGTGACGAGCTCGCCAAGGTGCGGGACGCGGCGGAGAAGGCGCAGACCGCCGACGGCAAGCCGCTCACCCCCGAGGCGAAGGAACAGATGCGCGCGCAAATCGCCGAGACGCTCTTGGGCAAGCTCGAAGCCGGCGAGCAGGTGAGCGACGAGGAACTCAAGGCGCTCGCCCAGCGTCGCGCCGACGGCGTCAAGGCGGAGTTCGCGACGCAGGGCAAGCTGTCTGCGGAGCGTATCGCGATCGAGCCGGTCGAGAAAGTGGATGCGGCTGGCAAGAAGATGATCGAGAGCAAGTTCGCCCTGGTGCCGTAGTGAGCGCGCAGGACCTCGCGCGGCAGGCGAGGCTCGTTGCAGCGCTGCGTGATCCAGCGTGCTTTCCCCACACGGTCGACAGCATCGAGGTGATCGAGACCCACATCTCGTGGGTCATTCTGACGGGCGACTATGCCTACAAGATCAAGAAGGCCGTCGACCTCGGGTTCCTGGATTTCGCCACGCTGGCGCGGCGCGAGCATTTCTGCCGCGAGGAGGTGCGCCTCAACCGGCGGCTCGCGCCGGACTGGTATCTCGATGTCGTCCCGATCACGGGTGAGGTGGACTCGCCCCGGATCGGCGGGTCGGGCGAGCCGATCGAGTGGGCGGTGAGAGATGCGTGAATTCGAGCGCGGCACCGAGCTCAGCCGGCTGCTGCCCACCGGCGTCGTGACCCCGGCGATCATCGACGAAATCGCCGATTGCATCGCGGCTTTCCACGCAGCATGCCCATGCGACACGTCGGTTGCCGGATACGGCGCTGCCGAGGCCGTGCAGCGGCCGATCCGCAACAACTTCGCTACGCTGCAGCGCCGACTCGTTGATCCCGCCATGCGAGTGGCACTCGAACGGCTGCGCGGCTGGGCTGAGGCCGAGCATCAGCGTCTCCTTCCGATTCTGGAAGAGCGGCGCGCCGGCGGTTTTGTGCGCGAGGGCCACGGCGATCTGCATCTCGGGAACATCGCGCTCGAACGCGGGCGCGTGCTGATCTTCGACTGCATCGAATTCGACCCTGGGCTGCGATGGGTCGACGTGGTGAGCGAGATCGCCTTCGTCGTGATGGATCTGACGCACCGCCGCCGGCCGGACCTCGCGCGGCGGCTGCTCAATCGCTATCTCGAGCGCAGCGGCGACTACGCAGGCCTCACGGTGCTGCGCTACTACCTGGTCTATCGCGCGCTGGTGCGCGCAAGCGTCGCGGCGATCCGCGGCGCTCAGAGTGAATCGTCCGAGAGCATCGATGCCGAAGTGAGGGGCTATCTCGAGTGCGCCGAAGAACTTCACGCAGGCGGACCGCTCGCGCTCCTTGTTACTCACGGCGTCGCGGGTTCCGGCAAGACGACGGTCACAAACGCACTGATGGAAGTAGTTGACCTCATCCGCATCCGCTCCGACGTGGAGCGCAAGCGCCCGGCTCGACGGGTGGCCGAGTTACACCGCGTTTCGGAAGTTGACAGTCGGGCTGTACGCGCCGGAAGCCAGGCGGCGCGCGTATGAGAGGCTGCGCGGGCTGGCCGCGATCGTCTTACGCGCGGGCTACCCGGTCGTGCTCGATGCCACGTTCCTCGACCGTGAGGAGCGCGATGCCTGCCGGGCAAGTGCACGCGCTGCGTCGGCGGCATTTCGGATCCTCGCGTGTCGTGCTCACGCCGACACGCTGCGGGAGCGGGTCGCGCGACGCAGCCAGGCCAAACAGGATGCATCGGAAGCGGATCTGTCGGTATTGGCGCGCCAGCTCGAGGGCACGAGTGAACTTGATGTCGACGAGTTGCCGGAAGCCATCGTGATCGACACGTCGCAGGCGGTTGATGCTCGTGCGGTCGCAGCAGTGTCGGGCTTGTCGGAGGATCGCGTCGTATCGTTGAAGTAGATCAAGGCAAGCCGACGTCTCGCGCGAAGGCAAACAGCTGACGGTCGCTTCGGAAGTGAAGAACGAAACTGAGCTGGCGTGAACGCGGCAGTCGCGTCAAAGATTGTGGGGCGGCGACGCGACGTCGTGAGCGGCGGCGGGCACGCGACCGCCGCGCACTGCGTGGGTAGGTTTCAGGCAGGCAAGCACGCTTTCGTGAACGAAGCCGTTGCTGGTGAGAAGAGTGCCACCATCCAGCGTATGGCGCCCATCCAGCGTTGTGGCGGCCCCGCCCGCTTCTTCGACGATGATCTGCAGCGCCGCGATGTCCCACGGCGCAACATCCAGGTCGATCGCGATCTCGCCGCGGCCCTCCGCCACCCACAGGTGCTGCAGAAAATCCCCCACTCCGCGGACCGGGTGGGTGACGCGAAGCAACTCGTCCAGAAAATGGCGGGCGCGCGCTGCGTCGTCGGCGGGCGTGCCACAGAACAGCCGGCACTCGGCTATTTCTCTGCGGCCTGATACGCGTATTGCGCGGCCGTCGCGCCATGCGCCGATACCGCGCGCCGCCCACCAGCGCCCAGGGAGTGCCGGCGCGCTGACAAGCCCAGCGACGACTTCACCCTGGACCTCGATCGCGAGCAGCGTCGCGAATACGGGGTCGCCGCGGACGAAGTTGAGTGTTGCATCGATCGGATCAACGATGAGCCGTGCACCGCACGACCCGGGCAGTTCTCCGTATTCCTCTCCCAGCAGACCCAGCGTCGGCGCCGACTCGTGGATCAATGCGCGGACTTCGCGTTCGATCTCGCGATCGGCTTCCGTTACCGGGCTGCCATCCGCCTTGTTGTAGACGGCAAGCGAGGGCGCCCGGAAATGGCGCAGTGCAACGGCGTCCGCGCGGTCGGCGAGGCGCTGGAGCAGGGCGATCCACTCGTGGCGGCGGTCTGTAAGCATCGGGGCGTGAGCGAAACGGCCGGGCCTTGCGCGATAGCCGTGCGCGGCGTTGCCGAAGACGCAGTCAATGTTATCGACGCTTAGCAACCCTGTTGAGAGCACATGATGTGTCCTGAGGAGTAGCACGTAATCTGTCCGGTTTTGGGGTGAGAGATGGAAGCACCTTGAAGCCGGGCACGATGGTTACAGGAGACCCGGACACAGAGCAATCGATTCAGGCCGCTTGAGACGTCCGCCAGGCGCGCCGCTCAGAAGCACAAAAAGCGGACAATTCATCCGCAAACCTGAGTTGCCGGTATGCCAAAGCGAGTAAAGGTTGGCAAACTGTGGGTTTGGGATGGAATTGAGGAGTCACCCGATGGGTGAGTCGGAACTGAAGCTGGCGAAAAGCGAAGAGATGCTATTGTCGTGCGCGGGGGTGCAGACGATGGCAGGCCGAGTGCAGGTACGCTGGGAGTCTGAGAGTGCGGCGACGCCGATGGGGCAATTGGCCTACTTCATCGAGTTTCTCAACCTGTCTGGACTGTGGAGTCGTTGGCTGGAAAGCGCCCCGCTGAGCTACGCCAGTGGTAATGCGCCTTCCAAGGCGGAAGTGCTGGGGACCTGGACGCTCTCGGTGCTGGCGGGCCACCGACGCTATTCGCACGTGACGGCAATCCGCTGCGATGGCGTCAATCCCGGATTGCTCGGCATGGACAAGGTGATCTCCGAAGACGCGCTGCGCAATGCCCTGAAACGCATCCCGGAAGCGCAAGGGTGCGCGTGGCTGGATGGGCATCTGTCCGACAGTGTCACGCCGCTGCTGAACGCCCCCTGGATTCTGGACACCGATACCACCATCAAGCCGCTGTACGGCCATCAGGAAGGGGCGGTGATCGGCTACAACCCGAAGAAGCCGGGGCGCCCCTCGCACAGCTACCACACCTACCTCATGGCTGGTCTGCGGCAGGTGCTGGGTGTGGAAGTGTGTGCCGGAAACGAACACACGGCCAAGCACGCCCAGCCCGGTCTGCTGAAGGTCCTCGATGATCTGGCGCCGGGTCGCAAACCGAAGCTGGTGCGAGGCGACAACGCCTTTGGTAACGACTCGATGATGACGGCCCTGGAGGCACGGGCGCAGCCTTACCTGTTCAAACTCAAGCTCTCGAAGAACGTCAAGCGCCACATTGGCAGTTTGTTCCGCCAATCGGGCTGGACGGATGCCGGCCAGGGTTGGGAGGGCAAGGATGGGGAGTTGGTGCTCAATGGCTGGGAGAAGCGTCGTCGCGTCGTCGTGCTGCGCCGGCCATTGATGGGCGAGATCGTGGTGGCCGGTGAGGATGTCGGTCAGCAGCTACTCGCCTTCGTTGAGGTTGACCGGAAGGCAGGCCAGAGCATCACGGGATACGAGTACGCGGTGCTGGTGACCAACACGGACTATGAGATTCTCAGCCTGGGCCAGCTCTACCGGGATCGGGCGGATGCCGAGAATGCCTTCGATGAACTGAAGAATCAGTGGGGCTGGGGTGGTTTTACCACGCACGACCTGCACCGCTGCCAGTTGGCCGCCCGGGCAGTGGCACTGATCTACAATTGGTGGAGCCTGTTCGTTCGCCTGGCCAATCCTGAAGCTCGCCGCGAGGCCATCACCAGCCGGCCGTGGTTGATGTCGTCGGTGGGGCGCCGAACGGAGCATGCCGGGCAAACGACGATCACGCTGACCGGTTTGCACGCTCATTTCGAGAAGGCGCGGGCAGCGCTGATGCGTGTGTCTGCCATGCTTCAGGGCTGGGTAGCTCGTGCTGCGGAGCAGTTGGATCCGACAACCGTTTGGCATCTCGTCTGCGAGCATCTCAAACGCCTCCTCGCCGGGGTCGGGCCGCCTCCCGCCCATCGCCTTCTCGACAATCATGCAAACGGAATCGGCTAACTGCGGTTTTTAGGTTCATTCGCTACAAAACCGGACAGGTCCATTTGCTCCTGATACCCCGCTGGCAAATCCCCGCGCACGACTCTAAGATCACCACATATGAACGACGCTCCCACTGTCTGGGCGGGTCGCGGGCCGCGCAAGCTGAGAACCAAGATCACCACGCTGGTGATCGTTTTCTTTCTACTTGCGCTCGCCGCCATCGGCCTCGCGCTCATCGAGTCGCGGAAACTCGAGGGAGGCGCGGCAGCCGTGAACGATCTCGGCAGCGAACGCATGCGAGCCTACCGCATTGCTTTCACCGTCTCCGAGATCGCGAGCGGACGCGGCAACACCCCGCTTCTGCGTGAGCAGGCGTTCGCCGAGGTCGCGCGGTTCGAAGAAACGCTCGAGCGGCTCCGCGAAAGGGCGATCCCGCACGGCCACTGTTCCTGTCTCGCGGCAAGGTTGTACGTCAGCAATTCGACGCCGTGGTGCAACGCTGGCGCGAAATCGTCAAGCCGCTCGTGCTGGAGATTCTTGCCGGCGAAGCGACCCCAACCCACAACGCGCTGTTCGAGCGCTACCGCGTCGAGGTCGAGCAATTGGTCGGTGCTGTGAACGCGCTTGTGCTGACCGTGGAGCAGGGGATTGCAGGGGACACCGAGACACTTGGCTTGCTGCAGATGATGTTGATGGTGCTCGCCTTCGTCGCCTCGCTCGCTATGGCCTTGCTGCTGTTTCACCTCATCGTGCAGCCGGTCATCCGTTTGCAGAAAAGCCTTGAATGCATTCAGAACGGCGACTTTGGCGTGCGGCTTCCGGTCGAGTCGACGGACGAGTTCGGCTCGCTCGCCGCCGGCTTCAATCGCATGGCAGACCATCTGCAGGGGCTCTACCGCACCCTGGCGGACCGGGTCGCGCAGAAGACCCGCACGCTTCTGAGCAGAAGAACCGCGAGCTCTCGACCCTGTACGAGATCAGCAGCCTGCTGAACGAACCGGTGTCGATCGAGGACACCTGCCGCGGTTTCCTCAGGAAGCTGATGACGATTACAGGTGCGGCGGCCGGTGCGGTGCGATTCACCGATGCGCCGTCGAAGCACGTCCACCTTTATCTGCATGAGGGTCTCGACCCCGCGTTCGTCGTCGAGGAGCGCTGCCTCGACATGGGCGAGTGCCTGTGCGGAGAGGCCGCGCAGAGGGCGCGTCCCGCGATTCACGTGATCTCGCCCGCACGCCCGGCAAACGAGCTGTACAAGTGCCATAGGTTTGGCTATCGCACCGTGTCGGTGTTCACCATCCGCGTCAAGCGGAATCTCCTGGGCGTGTTCAATCTCTACTTCGGGAGCCGCGCGAATTCGGCGCCGCGGAGCGGCAGATGCTGGAGACGCTGGGCCAGCACTTGGGAGCGGCCATCGAGAACCAGCGCCTCGTGTCGCGCGACAAGGAACTCGCGGTGACCGAGGAGCGCAACCTGCTCGCCCAGGAGCTGCACGACTCGATTGCCCAGTCGCTGGCGTTCCTGAACATCGAGGTGCAGATGCTCGACGAATCGCTGCGCGCAGGGCAAGCCGCGAAGAGGCGCCAGGAGCTCGCGCAGCATCCGCGAGGGCGTGCAGGAAAGCTACGACGACGTGCGCGAGTTGCTGATGCATTTCCGCACCCGCGTCAAGCAGGCGGATCTCGAGACCGCCATTCGCGGCGCCCTGCAGCGGTTCGAGGGGCAGACGGGCATTCGCACCCACTTCGAGATGACCGGCACGGCCGTGTCCCTGGCGGCGGAAATCCAGCCGCAGGTGCTGCACATCGTGCAGGAAGCGCTGTCGAACGTCCGCAAGCATGCCCGGCGCCACCCGTGACGGTGACGGTGCCGTGAAGCGGCGGCTATACCGCTTTTCCGTGCGCGATAACGGGCGCGGTTTCGATGCCGCCGCACCGCCGATGCGGCTGAGACCCATGTCGGGCTGCGCATCATGCGCGAGCGGGCCCAGCGCATCGGTGGCAAGTCGAGCTCAGTTCGCAGCCGGGCGCCGGCACCGACTGTCCCGGCTG
Organism: uncultured beta proteobacterium; assembly: GCA_963719715.1. Classification (GTDB taxonomy): domain Bacteria; phylum Pseudomonadota; class Gammaproteobacteria; order Burkholderiales; family JAEUMW01; genus JAEUMW01. The sequence continues at coordinate 7,247 of CAVRDD010000017.1, read as the reverse complement.
AGTCCATGCCGAAGTCGCGCCAGGGGGCGAGGTCGGCATGAGCCCGAGTTCGGGTGCTGCTGGTCGACGACCACAAGCTTTTTCGCAGCGGCATCAAGTCGCTGCTGGCGCGCCAGGCCGACATCGAGGTGGTGGGCGAGGCGGCGGACGGCCTCGACGGCGTGAAGCAGCGCCAGGCGTTGCGGCCGGACGTCGTGCTGCTCGATCTGCACATGCCGGGTGTCAGCGGCCGCGATGCGGTGCGGACCCTGTCCGAAGAATTGCCCGGCACGCGCGTGTGATGCTCGACGGTGTCCGAGGATGCCGAGGACCTGCTGGAAACGCTGCAGGCAGGCGCCGCCGGTTACCTCCTGAAGAACATCGACGCCGGTATTTCTGGTGCAGACGCATCCGCCGCGCGCCGCCGGGGACGTCCGCGGTGTCGCAAGAGATGACCGGCAAGCTGGTGGCCGGGAGTGAAGCGAGACGGGGAGGGCAGAGCAAGGCCCCGGCGAACCCCGAACCTGCTCACGCCGCGCGAGCGGGGAAGTCGCTCACGGTGCTCGCCCGCGGTGCCGAGCAACAAGGAATCGCCCGCGAGCTGCGCTGGCCGAGAGCACCGTGAAGATCCATGTGCGGCACATCCTCCGCAAGCTCAAGCTGACGAGCCGGGTACAGGCCGCGGTCTACGCCGTGGAACACAGAATAGGCAGCCGAGAGCCGTGAGCGTTTGCTGCCGAAGCGCGAGTGGCGGTCTTGCCGCTGACTTCACTCGACTGGCGCGGGCGGGGGTGCTCGCCATTGACACGACTCACTTCCAAGCCAGGTCGAGCTTCTTCCTGAAGTCGCGCCAGTCCTGAGGTACAAATTGATTAGGCTCTGATAGGGATCCCGGTTTCCTCGAACAGGGCCTTGAAATAGACGATCACATCCTGGTCGAACCGTATCGTCACGGACTTCTTCAACTGTGCCGCGTACAGGATTCTTCCTAAGTTGAGAATCGTACTTTTACGCATAGGCAGCACCCTCATGGAGTCGAACTTCGCTGGCCGAGTCGCGTCGCCTTGCGAGCGGAGATCGATTCGTATCGTGTTTCCCTCTATGCGATAGCAGTGGACCACCACAAGAAGCTTGACTGCTGCTCAGGCCGAGGAGAACAAAGCGCTTCCGCGTCTTCGAGTGGTCCGGATCATCGATCAGGCGGGCACGTTCATCGAGAAGACCGTCTTCGCGTCTTCGAAGCTTGCGCCGTGCTTGCGCTCGTTCAACGCAGCCTCCCCGGCGTCGCATTCGAACCGTAGTTCACGCATGAGTCCAAGTGTACGCACGCCGTATATACGGAGCAACGACTGGCCCCAACAGGCGCGGAGTGCGCGCGCCAGGACTTTACCGGTCCTGATCCAAGGGAGCGGTGAAGCGCTCGTGTTTCCTCCGCATCCTCCAAAGGAGTACTCCGATCGACACTGTCCAACACGCAATCTCTACTCCCCACCGAGTGACCCGATAGCTCTCCCGAGCACCTCCGCCTCGCCTTCCGATGAATAGGTCGCGCCGGTGGCGAGGCGTACCTTCGCCCCATGACAAGAAGAGGGCGAGTCGATGGCGACGGACGCGATAGCGGCGGGGTCGAGCACGCCGCGGTACAGCGCCAGCGAGACGCTGGCGCTTGACCGCGAGCACCGCTTCGCCTTCGCGGTGAACTTCGCCATCTGGGTGATGTTCTCGTCATCGGGATCAAGATCAAGGCGGAGCTCAATCTCAACGAGACCGAGTTCGGCCTGCTGGTCGCGAACGCCCATCCTGACCGGCTCGCTGGTACGTCTGCCGCTGGGGATCCTGACCGACCGCTACGGTGGGCGGAGGGTGTACTTCCTGCAGATGCTCGCGGTGGTGATCCCCACCTGGCTGCTGTCGTATGCCACCGAGTATTGGCAGTACCTGGTGCTGGGGTTGTTCATCGGGGTCGCCGGCGGCTCGTTCGCGGTCGGCATCGCCTACACCTCGGCCTGGTTCAGCAAGGAGCGCCAGGGCACGGCGATGGGCATCTTCGGCGCCGGCAATGCGGGCTCCTCGCTCACCAAGTTCATCGCCCCCCTCATCATCGCAGCCTCCGCGGTAGGCTCGTGGCGGGCCGTGCCCCAGGTCTACGCCGTCTCGATTCTGGTGATGGCGGTAGCGTTCTGGTTCCTCGACGTCCGAGGACCCCTTGCACCGGAAGGACGCGCGGAAGGATCGGCAGCATCCCAAGCTGTCCGAGCAGCTCCTGCCGCTGCTCGACCTGCGGGTCTGGCGCTTCGGGCTGGCCTACTTTTTCGTGTTCGGCGCGTTCGTGGCGCTCGCGCTGTGGCTGCCCAAGTACTACGTCGGTGAATTCGGCTTGCCGCTGGCGACCGCAGCGTTCCTGACCATCCTGTTCGACCTGCCCTCGGGCGCGATCCGCGCGCTCGGCGGGTGGGCCTCGGACAAGTGGGGCGGCAACACGGTCACGTGGTGGGTGATGTGGATCAGCCTCGCCTGCATGTTCCTCCTGAGCTATCCGCAAACGACCATGATCGTCCACGGCATCCGGGGCGACATGGAGTTCAGCACCGGGAATGGCATCGTGCTGTTCACGGTGCTGATCCTCATCGTCGGGTTGGCACAGGGTTTCGGCAAGGCGAGCGTCTACCGCAGCCTGGCGGATCACTATCCGAAGAACATGGGTGTGGTCGGCGGGCTCGTCGGGGTGATCGGCGGGCCTCGGCGGCTTCACGCTGCCGATCGTCTTCGGCATTGCCGCCGACGTGACCAACCTGCGCACGAGCTGCTTCATGCTCATAACGGGCGTGGTGGTCGTCACCATGATCTGGATGTGGGTGGCCGAGCGGAACGAGCGCGCCGGGATCCTGGAGCAGCACGCCGCCGCCCGCGAGGCGCTCGCCGGCGCCGACCTCATCGAGCGCATCCGCAGGCGCCCCCACGTGTTGGTGGACTGGCGGCCGGACGACGAGGATTTCTGGGCCGCGACCGGCCGGCGCATCGCCAACCGAAACCTCTGCCTGTCGATGCCCGCGCTGCTGCTCGCGTTCGCGGTCTGGGTGGTGTGGAGCGTGATCGTGGTCGAGCTGCCGCGCATCGGATTCGAGTTCACCACGAACCAGCTGTTCTGGCTGGCGGCGCTACCGGGGCTCTCCGGCGCGCTGTTCCGGGTGCTGTACTCGTTCGTGGTACCGATCTTCGGCGGGCGCAACTGGACCGTGTTCAGCACCATGCTGCTGCTACTGCCGACGCTGTGGATCGGCTTCGCGGTGCAGGATCCGACTACCAACTACGCGGTTTTCGCAGCGATTGCCCTGCTCTGCGGGCTGGGGGCGGGCAACTTCTCCTCCAGCATGGCGAACATCGCGTTCCTCTACCCGAAGCGGCTGCAGGGCACGGCGCTGGGCCTGAACGCGGGCATCGGCAACATGGGAGTCGGCTTGGCGCAGCTGATCGCCCCGTTCGCGATCTACGGCGGCGCGCTGCTGATCCTGGGCGGCAGTGCGCAGACCCGCGTCGACCGAGGCATTGCCAGTCAGGTATGGGTGCAGAACGCCGGCTTCATCTGGGTGCCGTTCATCGTCCTGGCTACCGTCGCCGCCTGGTTCGGCATGGACAACATCGCCACCGCGGGCAGCCAGTTTTCCGCTGATGAAGGTGGCGATCATCAAGCACAAGCATCAATGGCTGATGAGCTGGCTCTATACCGGCACCTTCGGTTCTTTCATCGGCCTGGCTGCGGGGTTCCCTATGCTGGTCAACACCCAGTTTCCCGCCGTGGACGCCTTCAAGTTCGCCTTCGTCGGTCCTCTGCTGGCCGCGATCGTACGCCCGGTCGGTGGCTGGCTGGCCGATCGCGAGGGCGGTGCCCAGATCACGTTGTGCATCTTCGTAGTAATGGTCGTGGCGTCCCTGGGTTCGATCCTGTTCCTGCCCACGGCAAATGGTGAGGGCAGCTTGCAAGGTTTCGTGCTGATGTTCTTGATCCTGTTCCTTGCCGCCGGCATCGGCAACGGCACGACCATGCGGATGATCCCGATCATCTTCCGCACTTTGCGGAAGCGGGGCGTCGCCGACCGCAACGACGCGGTCGCACTGGAGCAGGCGCGGCGCGACGGCAGTACCGAAGGGGCTGCAGTGGTGGGATTCAGCTCGGCCGTCGCGGCGTTCGGCGGCTTCTTCACCCCCATCGCTTGCGGCGCCTCCATCAGTCTGACTGGCAGTCCTCAAGGTGCGCTGATTTTCTTCAGCCTGTTCTACCTGAGCTGCGTGGTGCTGACCTGGTGGTGGTCGCGCCCGAGCGCCGAGGTCGCGTGTTAGCGCCCGGATTGATCCGTACAACTTTCTTTGCACCTGAGCGCAGACCATGTCAGACATCCGAGATTGGCGCGTAGAGGATCCCGATTTCTTCTGGGAATCCACCGGCAAGCGAATCGCCCACCCCAACCTGTGGATCTCGATCCCTGCGCTGCTGTGCGGCTTCGCTGTCTGGGGCATGTGGGGCATCATCACCGTGCAGATGTTGAACCTCGGGTTTCCGTTTACCCAAGCACAGCTCTTCACGCTGACCGCGATCGCCGGCATCGCCGGCGCGACGATGCGCATCCGGGCGTCCTTTCTGATCCGCCTCGCGGGCGGGCGCAACACGATCTTCCTGACAACGGCGATGCTGCTGGCGCCGGCGCTGGGCACCGGCATCGTGCTGTACAGCACAAGGACTGGCCGCTGTGGGCCTTCCAGTTGATGGCGCTGTGGTCGGGCGTGGGCGGCGGCAATTTCGCCAGTTCGATGTCCAACATCAGCACCTTCTTCCCGAAGAAGCTGCAGGGCACGGCGCTGGGCCTGAACGCCGGCCTCGGCAACTTCGGCGTGACGGCGATGCAGATCATCATTCCGCTGGTGATGACGGTGGGCCTTCTCGGCACGCTCGGTGTCTCCGAAATCCTGCTCCATGAATCGGGTTGATCCTTCGGCAGATCCCTGTCGGCACGCCCACCTGGATCCAGAACGCCGGCTTCACCTGGGTGCTGTCGCTGATGCCGCTATCGATCCTGTGCTGGTTCGGCATGAACAACCTGAAGACGATCTCGCCCGCCACCGGCAACCCGATCGTCGCGTTCTCGAAGATCACCTACCTGTACACGCTGGCCTTCGTGCCGTCGATCTTCATGCTGTGGCTGTATCTGCCGGCGCCGACGGGCTTGGGGCTGCTCAACGTCTGGGTGGCGATTCCGCTCGACATCATGCTTATGCTGACGGCGATGAAGCTCGCCGCCTTCGGTCCGATGAAGGAGGGCGTCGCAAAGCAGTTCGAGATCTTCAAGAACAAGCACACCTGGTCGCTGACGATCCTCTACATCGTCACCTTCGGCTCGTTCATCGGCTTTTCGATGGCGCTGCCGCTGTCGATGAAGGTGATCTTCGACGTCGTTCACGTGCCCGACGCCAGCGGCGTGATGACGCACACGCAGCACAACCCGAACGCGCTGCCGGTGCTGGCCTATGCCTGGATCGGCCCCTTCGTCGGCGCGTTGACTCGTCCCGTGGGCGGCTGGATCTCGGACAAGCTCGGCGGCTCGGTCGTCACGCAATGGGTGTGCGTGGTAATGGCACTGGCCGCGGTGGCGGTCGGCTACGTGATGATGCTGGCCTACCACTCGGCCACGCCGGAACAGTATTTCTTCCTCTTCCTGGGACTGTTCATCGTGCTGTTCGCCGCCAGCGGCATCGGCAACGGTTCGACTTTCCGCTCGATCGGCGTCATCTTCGACCGCCAGCAAGCCGGCCCCGTGCTCGGCTGGACTTCGGCCGTCGCCGCCTACGGCGCGTTCGCCGCGCCAGTGGTCATTGGCGAGCAGATCAAGGCCGGCACGCCGCAGGCGGCGATGTACGGTTTCGCCGTGTTCTACTCGCTGTGTCTGATGTTGAACTGGTGGTTCTATCTGCGCAAGAGCGCGTATGTGAAGAACCCTTGATGCTTCGCGAACCCGATCCCAAGGAGGACTCATGAGCCACTTCCTCGACCGACTGAACTATTTCTCCAACCCCAAGGAGCCGTTCTCCGGTGACCTCGGCCGCACCACCGGCGAAGACCGCACTTGGGAAGACGGCTACCGCAATCGTTGGTCGTATGATAAGACCGCGACACGCACGGCGTGAACTGTACCGGCGGTTGCACGTGGAATATCTATGTCAAAAACGGCATCGTCACCTGGGAAACGCAGAGCACCGACTACCCACTCACCCGCTGGGATATGCCCTCCACGAGCCGCGCGGATGTCGCGCGGAGTCTGCTACTCCTGGTACATCTACAGCGCCAATCGCCTAAATTACCCGATGTGCGCGGTGCCTGTCATGGACTGGCGCGAAGCCCGGCTGGCGTACGATTCGGTCGAAGCGTGGAAAACCATCGTCGATGACGAAGCAAACGGCGCGATACCAGCAGGTGCGTGGCCTGGGTGGTTTCGTGCGCTTGAGTTGGGACGAGGTCAAGAGATCGTCTGCCGCTGCGAACGTGCACACCATCATGAAGCACGGCCCCGACCGCGTTATTGGCTTCTCGCCGATCCCGGCGATGTCTATGATCAGCTACGCCGCTGGTGCGCGATACCTGAGCTGATCGGAGGCGTGTGCCTTAGTTTCTACGACTGGTATTGCGACTTGCCGCCGAGCTGTCCGCTGGTCTGGGGCGAGCAAACCGAGTGCCCGAAAGCGCCGATTGGTACAACTCGAACTTCATCACGCTTGTCGGCTCGAATGTGTTGAAGACGCGCACTCCGGACGCACACTTCTTCACCGAGGTTCGCTACAAGGGCACGAAGACGGTGGCGGTGACACCCGACTATTCCGAAGTCGCCAAGCTGTCCGACATCTGGCTGCACCCGAAGCAGGGCACCGATGCCGCAGTGGCGATGGCCATGGGCCACGTCATCCTGAAGGAGTTCTACTTCCCCGACAGCGGCGAGCGCAGCGCCTACTTCGACGACTACGTGCGCCGCTACACCGACATGCCGATGCTGGTGATGCTGAAAGAGCACACGCTGCCCAACGGCGAGGTCATCACGGTGCCCGACCGCTACGTGCGCGCGTCGGACTTCACCGGCAAGCTCGGCCAGGCAAACAACCCCGAATGGAAGACCGTGGCCTTCGACGAAATGGGCAGCGTGGTGCTGCCGCACGGTGCCATCGGCTTCCGCTGGGGGCCAGACGGCCGCGCCGACAAGGGGCAGTGGAATTTGCAGGCCAAAGAA
>CAVRDD010000016.1:0-104421 GCA_963719715.1 uncultured beta proteobacterium | reverse complement strand
TGCAGGGACGAGTTGACGCAACACCGGTGGAAGACTGCCGAAGAATGCATCACGGGTAGGCGCCCAGCCCTCGGGCGTGAACCAGCGAACATACAACACCGCCCAGTACAGGTTCTCTTCGAGCAGGCGGCGTAACGCCAGAGCGATCGCGCGTTCCTCCGCGGTGAAATGCGCATCGAGCGCATCGCCGTAGCGCGCCTTGAGGTAATCGAGAATGAAACCTGAATCCGCCACGACATGGCCGTCATCTTCGATCCACGGCATCTTGCCCTTCGGCGCCTTCATGATGTTGGCGCCTGGTACGATCCGGTAGTCGAGGCCGCTCATACGCAGATAGGTCTCGACCTTCATGCAGAAGGGGCTCGCGTTCGGCAGGCCGAAGCCGGGGGCAAACTGGAAGAGGGTGATAAGCGGCGTGATCCTCCAGCCTCGACCCGGAGCGCTTGGCGTTGCGGCCGGCTACTTCTTCCTGAGCAGGAAGCGGAACTCGCCGCCCTGCTCTTCGGAGGACAGCAGTTCGTTGCCAGTCTGCCGGGAGAATGCCTGGAAGTCTTTGACCGCGCCGGGGTCGGTGGCAAAAATCTTGAGCACCTGCCCGGATGACATGTCGGCGAGCGCCTTCTTGCAGCGCAGGATCGGCAGCGGGCAGTTCAGTCCGCGCGCGTCCAGTTCCCTATCGTGATTCATTCAGTTCCCCATATCGTCGACCAGCAGCGATCGGGATTATAGGCGCGGAAGCCGTACCGCCACCGCAGCCGTGTGCAGCGCGCGCTCAGAGTAGCAGCACGTCGCGGTCGGCGAGCGATTCGGCTACGCGATCGTTCGCGGTGGACAGGCGCTCCACCAAGGTTTCGAGAAACACCTGATTGAAACGGGCGCGGCATTCTTCGCTCGCCCCCGCGAGTGAAGCCGCACCGACTTCGAGCACCGTGACTTCGCTCACCGCAGTCACGCTGGCGCTGCGTCGAAACTCGTGCTTCGAGAGGTGACCCATCTCGCCGAAGGCGTCGCCAGCACCGAGGGTTGCGAGAACTGCCCGATTCTTTGTGACGCTGACTTCACCGGTGGCGACCACGTAAAAATTGCTCCCGGCTTCGCCCTCGCGAATCAACACGGTTGCGGCAGGGCGTCGGACCCAGGTGCCGATGCGCACCACCTCCCACAGTTCGACGTCGGTGAACGCCCTGAAGAACTTGAGCCGCCGCAGCGTATAGAACTTCTCGGTGTCGGGAATCGGCGCCTCGACGCGGCGCAGTTCGCCGAACGCATCGGCCAGGTCGCGCGCGAATTCGTCCCAGGTCTGATAGCGCGCTTCGAGATCCTTCGACAGCGCCTTCAGCACGATGTCGTCGAGCCGCTTCGGGATATCCGGCCGATGGGTGCTGGGCGGCAGCGGCTCGGTGTGGATGATCTGGTAGATCATCGCGTACTTGTTCGCGCCCTTGAACGGCAGTTGACCCGTGAAGAGCTGGTAGAGCACGACGCCAAGCGCGAAGATGTCTGTCTGATGCGTGAGCGGCTGCTCCTTCAGCTGCTGCGGCGACATGTAGGCCGGCGAGCCGACTCCACTGACCTGCGTCGATTCGTTGGAGGTGACGAGCGCCGCGCCGAAGTCGGAGATCTTCATGTCGCCAGCCTCGGTCAGCAGGATGTTGGCGGGCTTGATGTCGCGGTGGATGACGCCGTTGCGGTACGCATAGTCGAGCGACTTGCAGCACTTGAAGGCGATCTCGAGCACCTTGTTGATCGGCAGCAGATTGTCGACGCAGGTGTGGCGCTCGAGCGTCCCGCCCGCGACGTACTCCATGACGATGTAGCTGAAGTCGCCCTCGACGGCAGCATCGTAGATGGCGACGATATGAGGATGGGACAGCATTCCCGCCAGCGACGCCTCGGTCACGAAGAGCTTTCGGTAGCGCCGGCCGTATTCCTTGTCGCCAAGCACTTCCGGATAAACCACCTTGACCGCGACCTGGCGGTCCGTGAAAGGGTCGCGCGCGAGGAATACAGCGCTCGTTGCACCCTTGCCGATCTGCCGGATGATCTCGTACTTGCCGATCTGGGTCATGGAGGCGCTTGAGGTTGAAGGACGGCCTGACAGCCGCGGATACGTCCCGGCCTTCAAGCAATCGCCCTGCCTAACTGCTATGCTGCGGCACCGCTTGAGCGCGACGCCAGTCCACCATGTTCGACAAAGATGCACCCGTCGCTCGCCCGCCCACCGTGAGCTTCCGCGAGGCTTTTCTTTTCTGGCTCAAGCTCGGATTCGTGAGCTTCGGCGGCCCCGCCGGCCAGATCGCCATCCTGCATCAGGAACTCGTGGAAAAGCGGCGCTGGATTTCCGAGCGTCGCTTCCTGCACGCGCTCAACTTCTGCATGGTGCTGCCCGGCCCCGAGGCACAGCAGCTCGTGACCTATATCGGCTGGCTCATGCACCGCACCTGGGGCGGCATCGTTGCAGGCAGCCTGTTCGTGCTGCCGTCGCTCTTCATCCTGATCGCTCTGTCCTGGGTCTACATGGCGCTCGGCGAGCAACCGGCGGTCGCGGCGGTTCTTTACGGGATCAAGCCTGCGGTCACCGCCATCGTCGTCTTCGCGGCCTACCGCATCGGCTCGCGCATGCTCAAGAATCCGGCACTCTGGGGCATCGCCGCGGCGGCGTTCGTCGCGATCCTGGCATTCAATGTGCCCTTCCCGGCGATCGTGATCGCGGCGGGCATGCTGGGGTATCTGGGCAGCCGGTGGCGCCCCGCCTGGTTCGCAGCCGCCGGCTCGCATAGCGCTGACGACGCGCGCGCGGGTCCCGCCGCGATCGAAGACGGGGCCCCAACGCCCGCTCATGTCCGATTTTCGCGAAGCTGGGCCCTGTGCGCGAGTGCGATCGGGCTCGCAATCTGGGCGGTGGCGATGATCACACTGGTGGCAATCTTCGGCTGGAATGGCCTCCTGCCCACACTCGGCTGGTTCTTCACGAAGGCGGCCCTGCTCACGTTCGGCGGCGCCTACGCCGTGTTGCCGTATGTCTTGCAGGGCGCAGTCGAAAAGTATCAGTGGCTGACGGCGACCCAGATGATTGACGGCCTGGCGCTGGGGGAGACCACCCCCGGCCCGCTCATCATGGTGGTCGCCTTCGTCGGATTCGTTGCCGGCTACAAGCAGGCCGTCGCGGCCGGAGAGTGGCCTGCGCTATGGGGTGCCGCGGCTGCCGGCGTCGCGACATTCTTCACTTTCCTGCCAAGCTTTCTGTTCGTCCTCGTCGGCGGTCCGATCGTCGAGTCCACGCACGGAGAGCTGCGCTTTACCGCACCGCTGACGGGCATCACCGCCGCCGTCGTGGGCGTCATTCTCAACCTCGCCGTGTTCTTCGCCTATCACGTGCTCTGGCCCGAGGCGAGACCGCAGCAACCGTTTGCAGGTGGTTTCGAATGGATCGCGGCCATCATTGGCGCTTTCGCTTTCGTCGCGCTGGCCCGGTTCAGGGTCGGTGTCATCCCGGTCATAGCGGCCTGCGCCCTCGCCGGCTTGGCGGTACGGTTGCTGGCCGGGTAGGCGTTCCGGCCACGGTCGATCTCGACTTGTTACTTGGGCTTGTCCTTGTCTTCGACCTCGATGGCGCGCAACTCGCGTAGACGCGCTTCGGCACTCGAGAGCTGGTAGAAGTCGCCATCGCCCGCCTTCAGGCCGAGCTGGAGTTGGTCGATGGCGGCGGGAACGTTGCCGAGGAGGAAATAGGACTCCGACTGAGCGCGGTGCTGTTGCAGCCTCTTGCCCAGCGCGGCGTAGCTGCGCGCCTCCAGTTCGTAGAGATGTGAATCGTTGGGGTAGACCTGCAACTGCTCCTGCAGGAACTTGAGCGCCTCGGCCACCTGTTTGTCCTGCAGCAGCGTTGCTGCGTAATCCAGGGCAAGCGCACGGTAACGCGGGTGAGCACGCAGCGCGTTGCGATAGAAGTTGAGCGCGCCCGGCACGTCGCCGGTGGCAAGCAATAGCCGGCCGGCCAAGGTTTCGACGATGGGGTTGGAAGGCAACATCACGCGCAACTTGCGCAGTTCCTCGTTCGCTTCCGGGTATTGCTGCGCGCGCATGAACGCGGTGGCGAGTCCGTAGTGCGCGGCAGCCTCGTTCGTGAATTTCTGCTCCCCGACACTTTCCTTGAAGAACGCCACTGCCTCCTTGGGCGTGTCCAAGGTGGCGCGTATCTTCGCCCGCAGCAACTGGAAATCGACGCTGTCCGCGACCAGCCGATAGGGCGCGCCGTCCGCGCGGTTGCGCATGTCGGCGATACGCTCGGTCGTCAGCGGGTGGGTGCGCAGATAGGACGGGGCGCTGCTGTCGTAAGTGCGCGTGGCGCGCTGCAGACGCTCGAAGAAGACCGGCATCGCATTCACGTCGAAACCGGAGCGATCGAGGATCTGATAGCCGATGCGGTCCGCCTCGCGTTCGTGCTCGCGCGTGTAATTCAGCTGCGACTGGATCGCGCCCGCGCCCGCACCCATGATCGCGGCCTGTGAAAGCTGCGGGGCGCCGCGGGCCGCCAACACCGCCACGGCCAGCGCCGCGATCGATAGGATAGTGCTCTGCTTCTGTCCCGCGATCATGCGCGCGATGTGACGTTGCGTCACGTGCGCGATTTCGTGACCGAGCACGCTGGCGAACTCCGATTCGCTCTGTGCCACGAGGAACAACCCGGTATGCACGCCGATAAATCCTCCGGGCAGCGCGAAGGCGTTCACCGACGGATCGAGCACGACGAAAAACTCGAATTCCTGACGATACTCGGGGCTCTGAGACACGAGTCGGTAGCCCAGATCGTTGAGGTAGTCGACGAGTTCCGGGTCGTCGACATAGGCCGGGTCCTGACGAATCTGGCGCATGATGCTCTCGCCGAGCGCACGCTCTTGCTGCGGAGTAAAGCTCGCCTGAGCAACTTCTCCCAAGTCGGGCAATTCGTCGCCCAGAGCAACCTCGACTGCGAACACGAAGGCGAGCAGGAAAGCGATTACACGCATGGTGCTATGATACCGAGGAAGCGAAATCCCTGACCAATGAACCCCTTGCGTCACGCCTGCAGGCTCCCATGAGCGCCGATCTCACGCATTTCGATGCGTCCGGCCAGGCCCGCATGGTCGATGTTGGGGACAAAGCGGAAACACGGCGTCGTGCCACTGCGAGCGGCCGCATCAGCATGGCTCCGGTCACACTGGAGCGCATCGTCGCCGGCAGCGCCGGCAAGGGTGATGTGCTCGGCGTTGCACGTATCGCGGCCATCCAGGCTGCCAAGCGCACCTCAGACCTGATTCCCCTCTGCCATCCGCTCGCCATCACGAAGATCGCTGTGGATTTCCACGTTCGCGCGGCTGACTGTTCAGTCGAGTGCCACGCCACAATAGAGACGTGCGGCCGCACTGGCGTGGAAATGGAGGCGCTCACGGCGGTAACGATAGGGTTGCTCACGATCTACGACATGTGCAAAGCGATGGATCGAGGAATGTTTCTCCACGATATCGGCGTGCAGGAGAAAATGGGCGGCAAGTCGGGAACATGGACGCGCCAACCCATCTAACGTCACATGTTTCGCGGTTGGGAAAAAAGTGCACGCGGTCTATGTGTTTCCGCCACGTCTTGCATATAGAGACCCGAATGGGCGTGCGGGTTCCCGGCAGCGGCCTACATAACGGCGGCTGACGGTGCCAGTAAACATACTCAGGCGAACACTGCTGAGCGGGATCGGTACCGCGTGTGCTCTGACAGTGGCACTCGCGACCGGATTGTTGGCACCGCTGAGGGCTTGGGCCGGCGCGTGGAATCAGGCCGGTTTCGGCGCCGAAGCGGTTGCCGATGCCCTGCAGTCGATCGGTGCGACTCAGTCGGTCGAGAGTTCCGACATCCTGGTGAAGGCGCCGGACATCGCCGAGAACGGCGCCATCGTGCCGATCGAGGTGATCAGCAGGATTCCTAGCACGCGCTTCATCGCAATCGTCGCGGACAAGAACCCTTTCCCCCTGATCGCTACCTTCGAGTTTCGCGAAGGCGCCGAAGGCTTCGTCTCTACGCGGATCAAGCTCGGCGAGACTTCCATGGTGCGCGTCATCGTGAAAGCGGACGATCGGGTATACAGCGCGCGCCGTGAGGTCAAGGTGACGATAGGCGGATGCGGCTGACGAGCTCGCGGCCTCGCGTGAGGAAAGCGCCCGATGGCTGACCCGATGAAGATCCGCGCCACGCTGCAGGGTGACTTGGTGGAGGTGAAGGTACTCATCAACCACCCGATGGAAACGGGTCAACGCAAGGACCCCGAGTCGGGAAGCAGCGTCCCGCTGCACTTCATTCAGATGGTTACTGCCACGCTCAACGGAATGCCCGTAATGGAAGCGCAATGGAGCCAGGCAATTTCAAAGAATCCGTTCCTCGGCTTCAGGATTCGCGGCGCGAAAGCGGGCGACTGCGTCGCCGTGGCCTGGTCGGACAACAAGGGTCAGCAAGGATCCATCGAAACGACGGTCACCAGCGGAACTTAGTCGCCACAGCGCCTCTCTGTTGCGCGGGGTACATAGTTTGCGGCTGCGAGGCCACCCACGAGGTGCGAGACCTGCTTGTCCGATGACGAACTGCGCCGGCTGGTATCATTCGCCCCGGCTTGAGCCTGTGTCGCACACCGCCCTAGCAGACAACCTTTCCAATCGGCAGCCACCGCGCTGCCCGTACAGCACGCAACGGAGATCAGTTATATGGGCCTGACCCGCAGAGAATTCCTGAAGGCGCTCGGCATCGCCGCCGCTTCGGGATTCCCGCTATGGAAGTACGCCGACGCCGCGAGCATCAGCGGCTTCTATGATCTCCACGATTTCGGCAGCAATGTCACGCTGCTGCACTTTACCGACACTCACGCCCAGCTGTTGCCATCGTACTATCGCGAGCCCAGCAGCAACATCGGCGTCGGCGAGGGATCCGGCAAACCGCCGCATATGGTGGGCGACGCCTTTCTCCGCTACTACCTCATCAGCAAAGACGGCCGGGTTGCGCACGCGGATACCTATCTCGACTACGTACACGCGGCGAGAACCTACGGCGCCATGGGCGGTTACGCTCATCTGGCCACCCTGGTGAAGAAGATCAAGGATCAGCGCCCTAACTGTCTTCTCCTCGACGGCGGCGACACTTGGCAAGGATCAGCGACAGCGCTCTGGACCAAGGGTCAGGACATGGTCGACGCAAGCAAGCTGCTCGGCGTGAACGCGATGACGGGCCATTGGGAGTTCACATACGGCGCTGACCGCGTGAAGCAGATCGTCAATTCGGATCTGAAAGGCAAGATCGACTTCGTTGCCCAGAACGTGACTCTGGGCGGTGACGACCCCGTCTTCCAGCCGTACACGATCAAGAGCGTAAGCGGCGTTCCGATTGCCATTATCGGACAGGCCTTCCCCTACACTCCGGTTGCTCATCCGCGTCATTTCACACCGGACTGGACCTTCGGCATCCAAGAAGAAAATCTGAAAAGGTGGATTGCAGACGCCCGCAAACGCGGTGCAAAACTCGTTGTGCTGCTCTCTCACAACGGCATGGATATCGACCTCAAGCTTGCGCGTCGCGTTGGAGGGATCAACGTGATCCTCGGCGGCCACACCCACGACGCCGTCCCGCAGCCACTGCTGGTCAAGAACGACCTCGGCTACACCTTGGTCACCAACGCCGGCTCGAACGGCAAGTTTCTCGGCATCCTCGATCTGCAGGTCGATGGTGGACGCATCACCGGTTATCAGTACCGTCTCGCTCCGGTCTTCTCCAATCTGTTGGAGCCGGACCGCGAGATGGATGCACATATCAAGAAGGTCCGCGCCCCGTTCGAAAAACAGTTGCGCGAGCGGCTCGCCACGACCGAAGGGCTGCTCTATCGCCGCGACAACTTCAGCAGTCCGTTCGATCAGGTCATTCTCGATTCGCTGCTGACCGTCAAGGGCGCAGAGATCGCGCTCTCACCTGGATTCCGCTGGGGTCCGTCACTGCTGCCGGGCGATCCCATCCACATGGAAGACCTGATGAACCAGACGGCCATCACGTATCCGCAGACGACGCTGAATGAGCTAACCGGTGAACAGGTCAAGTCCATTCTGGAGGATGCCTGTGACAATGTGTTCAACCCCGATCCCTATTACCAGCAGGGCGGCGACATGGTGCGCGTGGGCGGCCTCAAATACATGTGCGATCCGAGCGAAGCCGCAGGAAAGCGGATCTCGAATCTCAGCTTGAACGGAAAGCCTCTCGATGCGGGAAAGCGCTACAAGGTGGCAAGCTGGGCACCTGGTGCCGAAGGCGTGAACGGCGAACCCGCCTGGGAAGTCGTCGGACAGTACCTGCGCGCGCAGAAGGTCGTGCGAGGCGTGTCGCCCAACGCTCCCACGATCGTCGGCGTCGCGAGCAATCCTGGCTACGCGCTGGCGCCGGACGAACCCGTCATCAGACCTGCCGCGGCACCCGCTCCAGCCAGTCCCGTCCCGGCCAAGGCGCCGGCTCCGAAGAAGGCAGCAGCGAAAAGGGGTTGACGCGACGATAACCTGTCGCCCTCTTGTGACCGGAGAGGCGCTTAGCCGAGCCGGTCCCTATCGGCGACAACGCCGGCAGGCGCAACCGCCGGCCAATGACCTTCCTCCCAGTAACGGGGGTGAGAAACGCCGCTTGGGACCAGGAACTGGCGAGCGTCCCAGTACCGGTAGTAGGCGAGCGCACCCTGCCCCACTGTAAGCACTGAAGCGAGGACGACCGCCGTCACCGCAAGACTGGTCGATGGAGAGATGCGCGCGGGTTGGCTGTGTGCGATCTGGCGATTGCGGCCGATAACCCAGCCAATCAGGATGAACAGGACCATCTGCGATACCGGCATGAGCGTATTCCCGCTCAGTAGCGCGTCCAGAAGCCCCATCAGCAGAGCCGTCAGCAGACCAATGTTGAGCAGCCGATCGGGTTCCGTGCGCGCCGATCGCGCCCAGCGGACGCAAGACCAAAGAAGGTAGGCGACCAAACCCAAGGCGATCGTTGCAGCGGGCACGCCGTACTCCGCGGCAACCTGAAGCAGTACATTGTGGGGATGCGCGGCCCAGTCGAAGTTTCTGAAAGAGAAATGCATGGGTCCAATGCCCAGGACGGGCGCTTCTCGCACCAGCGCAAGAGCGCTTGACCAAAGTGCTCCACGCTTCGAAGCATCGAAGCCGCGCCGCCCCACCTCTGCCAGGCCAGGTGCATCCGTGAGCAGAACCGCGTCCAGCGCAAGGTACACGAGCGCACCACCGGCCACACTCAGGCTTATCCATTTCAAATAGAGCAGCGTGTCGCGTCGCAGCAGCAAGAGCAACAGCACTGCGGAGCAACCGCTCGCAAACCACACGGCGCGCGTTCCCACCGCGAATTGCAGCGCCCACCAATGAGCCGAGAGAAGAAAGGCTGCAGTCCGCCAACGCCGTGGGAGAGCGACGGAGGCGACCGGTACCACCAACAGTGGCAGTGTGTACGCCTGAAACTGACTGAAGTGCCGCACGTTGGCGAATGTGACGAAGGGGTGAATCCACTCGAACGGCAAGCCGGTGTTGCGAGCGGCCAGGTACGCCATCCAAAACACGCACATGAATACCAGCGCTGAACCGATGAACGCGGCGAGGAGGCAGCGATCCGCCAGGCTACCGTTGGCGGTGACGAGCGAAACAACGGACAGAGTGAGAACACCGAGGAGTATCAACAGCGCGACTTCCTGCAGCGCCATCCCGGGCAACGCAGCCCGTAGCCCGCTTCCGACAGCCAGCACACCCAAAAGCAGAAGGCTGCAGCGCACAACCTGGTTCCCAGCCGCGACAGTGCAGACAATTTCCTTTCTCATCGACGGCAGAGCGAGCGCCGCCAGTCCCAGTCCGCACAGCGAGAACAGCTGCAGCAAGCGCGAGTTATCGTAAAGGCTGGGCGTATAGAACGGCGCATGCGTCGGCCCAAGAGCCAAGTAGAGGACAACACCGCCGAGCCAGATCAGGCCGAAGATGCCACGTCCCGAATGGGTTTCGCGAGACATAAAAAAAGGGCCCCTTGAAGGGGCCCTCGTTCCCACTTTCTTCCGGATTCTTAAGATCGATCAGGAGGCGGGGTTGCGGCAGTTCGCCGGCACATACTTGTAGTTACTCGTTCCGCCGCCGACGCCGCAAGACCAGCTCATCGTGTTGTCGGCCGTGTTCAGCGTACCTGCGAATGTGAGATTCTGACCATCCAGTGAGCTGTTGACGTTCGCCACTTTCGCCTCGATCTTGACCGGAGTGCCGGTCGTGTAAGTCAGCGCGCTCAGATACTTCGCGTTAGACCCGAGAGAAACACCGGCGGTGGGCTGGTCCGGCGGGACCACACCCTGGCTGGATGCGTACTCCGAAATCGACGTTTTTGCCGCGCCAAGCGCTGCCATCACTTCGGTCACCTTCGAGCGAGCGATGTAGTCCTGGTAAGCCGGAAGAGCGATTGCGGCCAGAATGCCGACGATCGCCACAACGATCATGAGTTCGATCAGCGTAAAGCCTTGTTGAACACGTTTCATCATAGTCTCCAAAGTTTGTTTAAGATCTTACTGCACAAGAAAACACTTTTTGTGTTTGCCTTAGATAATGCAACCCGCGTGCCATAGCGGTGGTCGGGGTAAGTTGAACAGGTTTTCTGTCGGGATAATGAAAGTGCTGCGCCGCTTGCGGGTTTTCCATGGCACCGCCGCCCGCCCTCTCTATGGCGGAGGGCGAGGGGCGCGGTGGGAAACCCAATGCTCATGCCGCCGACTCCAGCTGCGGCAGTGTAGCCCAGTACGCCTGATCCGGCGTTTGCCGATTCAGGCTTTGGTGTCGCCGCTTGGTGTTGTAGAACTCGATCCAGGCGCCGATATGCTGTCGTGCTTCGCCCATTGAGTCGTAGGCGCACAGATAGACTTCCTCGTACTTCAGGCTCCACCACAACCGCTCGACGAAGACGTTGTCGATCCACCGCCCCTTGCCGTCCATGCTGATCTGGATCTGGTGCGCCTTGAGCACGTCGGTGAATTCGGCACTGGTGAATTGACTGCCTTGATCGGTGTTGAAGATCTCCGGCACCCCATAGCGCTCGATCGCTTCTTGTAGTGCCTCGATGCAGAAGCCCGTGTCGAGCGTATTGGACAGCCGCCAGGACAATACCCGCCGCGAATGCCAGTCCATGATGGCGACCAGATACGCGAAGCCTCTGGCCATCGGAATGTACGTGATGTCGGTGGCCCACACCTGATTGGCCCGCGTAATCTCAAGCTCGCGCAACAGGTACGGATAGACCTTGTGCGCCGGGTTCGCCTTGGACAGGTTCGGCTTTCGGTACAGCGCCTCGATGCCCATCTTGCGCATCAGCGTACGCACATGATCGCGGCCGACGTCGTGGCCCTCGTCGTTCAGTGCATCGCGTATGCGCCGGCTGCCATAGAACGGGTGCTTGAGGTGGACCTCGTCGATCGCCCGCATCAGCTCGAGATCCCGTTCCGAGACCGGCACTGGCTGGTAATACTGGCTGGAACGCGACAGCTCCAGAATCCGGCACTGCTGCGCCAGCGGCAAGTCGTGCCCGCGATCGATCATCGCTTGGCGCTCGGTACGGCGATGCGCCCGAGCGCTTTGCCCAAAAAATCGTTCTCCAACGCCAGCTGCCCGATCTTGGCCTGCATATCCGCCACCGTCGGACCCGCCGGCGCCAGACTTTCCCGGGCAAATACGTCCTCCGCCCGCTCCAGCAGTTGCTGCTTCCACTGACTGATCTGGCTCGGATGCACGTCGAAGCGCTGCGCCAACTCCGCCAACGTCTGTTCCCCCTTGATTGCCGCCAGCGCCACCTTCGCCTTGAACCCCGCCCCGTGGTTCTTCCTCGGTCTCCTGCTCATTGCCCTCTGCTCCTTTCCAAGTCGCCTCAGTTTAGAGCAGCTCTTTCACTTTCCCACCGTCCAAATTCCCCCGGCCAGCGCTATGACCGTCGACCGTTTGTCCGTGTCCTCAATCCCCTGTTTTCCATGGATATTCCATGACTCCGACGCTGACCAGACATCGTTTCGCACGCTGGGGAAGGCGGAGGTGGCAAGGGTGAAGCCCTATGCCCTATCGTAGCTGTCAGTTGGACGCCGCCAAACGCGAAAAGCGGTCAGTTGCGATAGCCTGGTATGCAGGACAGATCGACCTCATCGATCTGTTCGTCGTCAAGAAATTCGTGGGCGAATTTCAGCCAGACCCTCTCGCGGACGAAAACATCGAAGATATCGGGATCGATGTGGTTATTCAGCTTGAGCTTGCCGAGGATACTGAGAGCCTCTGTCAGTTTCTTGCCCTTCTTGTACGGGCGATCTGCAGCGGTCAATGCCTCAAAGATGTCAGCTATGCCGATGATTCGCGCAGGGACGGACATCTGCTCCCGGGTAAGCCCTCGCGGATACCCCTTGCCATCCATGCGTTCATGGTGCCCGCCAGCGTATTCCGGCACATTTCTCAGGTGCCTTGGCCACGGTAGGGACTCGAGCATCTGAATCGTGACCTCTATGTGATGATTGATGACTTGTCGCTCCTCGGCAGTCAGAGTGCCCGAGCGAATGGTCAGATTGGTAATTTCGTCGTCGCTCAGAAAGCTCACACAGGCACCTCGATCGTTGCGCCATTTCCGTTGCGTTCCGATCGTTCGCACCCGCTCCTGATCTTCGACGCTCATCGCCTCCTGTCCGATGTTCGAATGCCGCAGGAAGGCTCGTTCTTCGCCAAGCTCGGCCAGCACCGACTGAAATCGGGCTTCGAGCTCCGCCTTTTCGCGTTTGCCCCCTCGCTCGAGAGCGTCAAGCTGGCCGCGCAGCATTTCGATCTCCGCGTCCCGCTTCAGCACTTCGAAACGCGTGTCAATCAACTGCATGCGGTCGAAGATGGTTTCAAGCTTCGTCGCCTTGTCGACAACGTGGACAGGGGTCGTGACCTTTCCGCAATCGTGTAGCAGACCGGCGATCTTGAGTTCATAGCGGTCCTTGTCCGTCATCACGAAACTGCTTAGCGGACCGTTGTCGCTGGCGTGCGCTGCCTCAGCAAGAATCATGGTCAGCACGGGTACTCGTTCGCAATGGCGGCCTGTATATGGAGACTTGTCGTCAATTGCAGCATTGATCAGGTTGACGAACGACTCGAAAAGCTGTTCCAACTGATTGATGAGAAGCCTTGTCGTAAGAACGATGGCCGCTTGTGAGGCGAGAGACTCCGCCAACCTCTGGTCCGCCTCGGAGAATCGAATGATCTCACTCGTGCTTGTGTCTCTGGCATTGATCAACTGCAGCACACCGATTACTTCGTCCTCGTGGTTCTTCATCGGGACCGTGAGGAAGGACTGCGATCGGTATCCGGTCTTGGCATCGAAGCGGCGCGTGCCAGAGAAATCGAACCCTTGGGCTACGTAAGCATCCGCGATGTTGACGGTACTCTCACGCAGCGCGGCGTATGCAACAACCATCGACTCGTTGGGCCGACCCGCCTCGTCGAACAACGGGATAGGATCGAGCTGAATCGGACGTCCCGTCGTCCCGCCAAGGGAGAGACCAAGCGAATCGGTCCGCATTATCTCGAAACGAAGCTTCCCATCCTCGATTCGGTACAAGGTGCCGGCATCTGCATGAGTGATCCTCTTGGCTGCGAGCACGACAATCTCGAGCAGGCGATCGATGTTCTTTTCGCGCGAGAGCGCAATGCCCACGCGATTCAATTCCTCGGCGCGATCAAGAAACTCGAAGGCGGCGTCGACATCCATCTTCATTCACTCGACTCCCATGCGATTCCCTGAATCTTTGCAGACTCCATCACTTGATACACACCGCTCGCACTTGATGCATATCAGTGATGCCCTGGAGCACTTTCTCTATGCCGTCCTGCTTGAGGGTGCGCATGCCCTCCTCCAACGCAGTTAGAAGCATGTCCGCTACCCGCGAGTGTTCCTGAATGTGCTTTTTCACGGCGTCACTACCCACCAGAAGCTCGTGCAGACCGACACGGCCACGGTACCCTGTGCTATTGCAAGCCTCGCACCCGACTGGCGCGTGGACGGTAAACTGTCCGCGCTCGTCAGCAAACGACTTCACCCATTCCTTATAGATCTCTTCATACGCACCTTTAGGATCCGCCTTCCAGTACAGCGTGTTCCTGAGCTCCTGGCAGTACTCCTCCAGCATCATCTTCACTTCGTCCTGCCCTGCGATTCTGGCCTTTTTGCACTTGCTGCACAGTCGCTTGGCGAGTCGCTGCGCCAATACCCCCAGGAGCGCATCAGCAAAGTTGAATGGGTCCATCCCCATGTCGAGCAGACGCACTATGGATTCCGTGGCACTGTTCGTATGCAATGTGGCGAACACCAAGTGGCCAGTAAGGGAAGCCTCGATCCCGATGGCCGTCGTCTCCTTGTCGCGCATCTCCCCCACCATGATGATGTCAGGGTCTGCGCGCAGAAACGCTCGCATGGCAGTGGCAAAGTTGAGACCGGCCTTCACATTCATCTGGACCTGCCGGAGACCGCGCTGGGTAATTTCCACCGGATCCTCTGCCGTCCAGATCTTGGTCTCGGGCGTGTTGAGGTAACCCAGGACCGAGTGCAGAGTGGTAGTCTTTCCTGACCCCGTCGGCCCGCAGACGAAAAAGAGACCGTACGGCTTCGAGATGCAATCCTTCAGCGTCTCGGCGTTGCGCTCGGAGAGAGCAAGTTTGTCCAGGGGAATAGGCTCTCCCGCGGCGAGAATACGCATCACGATGTCTTCCAGGCCGCCCTGCGAAGGAATGGTTGCAACACGCAACTCAATGTCCAACGGCCCAAAGCGCTTGAACTTGATCTTGCCGTCCTGTGGCTTGCGACGTTCTGCGATGTCAAGGTCGCACATGATCTTGAGGCGGGCAGCAATGGCCGCACGGTACGAAGACGGCACCGAAATGTAGGGAAAAAGTGTTCCGTCCTTGCGGAAGCGAACCTCCGTTTTTCCCTTCCCCGGATAAGGCTCTATATGTATGTCGGACGCACCTTGGTGGAAGGCGTCGATGATGATCTTGTTGACGAGCTTGACAACCTCGTTGTCCTGCGCCTGATCGATGCCGTCGACATCCTGTGATTCCAGGTCGCCATCTTCCGTGAGACCGTCGAGAATGTCCCCGATGTCGCCTGAGTCGGCAATGCCGCCACCGTAGAAAAGGTCGAGGTAGTTTACGAACTCGCGACGAGTGGTAACGCGATAGAGGATCTTGCTCTTGGGGAAGACGTTATTGACGATTCGTGCGCTACGGACCCGATCCGGATCATTGGAGACGACGAGAATGCCATCCTTGGAATCCTCAATCGGGAGCCACTGATTCTCTTCCAGGTAGTTGCGATTCAGGTTCCGGAGCAAGTCCATCGGCTTGACGGTGTCCGGCTTGTAGTTCTGATACGGCGCTCCGAAGAACTCCGAGAGAGCGTTGCCCACTATGTCGGCTTTCACCTGGAACTCGTCTATCAGTACATCCTCTACCTCCAGATTCTTGCGTCGAGCAGAGCGGGTTGCCAATTCGAGCTCATCGGCTGAAATAGCTGCATTCACGACAAGATGATCAAACTTTCCGCGGAACAGCTGCTGCGCCTTGTTCCGATGGCGCAGCGCGATCGCAAGGGTTTCCGCGACGCTGGCTACCCCCTCCTCGGCTGCTCGCGCGAAAGGTCCACCGGATTTCGTATTAATGAGCTGGATGACGCCGAGCAGCTCCTGGCCCGCGCTGTCGATGATCGGCGCCACCAGCATCTGGCGGGTCCGATAGCCTGTGCGCTTGTCCACCTCCTTGAGAAAGTGGACGGCTGGTTTCTGGCTTTTGAGATCCTGATCGTCGTATACGTCCTTGAGGTTAAGCGGGCGACGGTGGACCGCAACGTAGCCAGCAACACTCTGATCGTTGATCGGAAGCTTTAATTCCTTGAAGGACGCGAGGCCGGTCTTCACCTTCGATACGATGGTCTGACGGTCCTCGCTGGTGATGTAGATCGTGAGCCGGTCAGCCTCGAGCAGGTTGCAGAGATCCTGACTGACCTCGAGCATGATCTCTTCGACGTTGGCTGCCGCGTGGATCCGGTTGGTCAGCGCCTGTAGCTGTTTCGAGAACTCGAGCTTTGCTGCCAAGTTCTCCTGTCCCACCGGACGCGGTTCCATCGTTGCGCTCATGCTATCTCCGACCTTCCGACCCCGTGGGTCTGCGCCAGACAAATTCCTCTCGCCGCCTACCCACGTGCTAGTGTAGTGCTTGCGAATTGTCTGAACCGTTTATGTCTGCGTATGTCATATTCGTATCTTGTCCACGGAGCGAATGATGAATCGCGGAACGCCGATCAGGCTGACCGATGAGCAACGCGCCGAACGGGAGCGTCGGACGAGATCGCAAACGCTGGACGTTCGGGCGGTGCGGCGGGCGCGCATCGTGTTGCTGGCGGCCGAGGGGCTGGGCAATCGCCAGATTGGCCGTGAGCTGGGCATCGGTCGGATCCAGGCGGGCTGCTGGCGGGATCGGTTTGCCGCGGGTGCTCTGGCGGCCATTGAAGGCGACCTGCCGCGCAGTGGACGCAAGCCGCGCATTGATGCGGCCGAGATTGTGCGTCGCACGACTCAGACCACGCCCCAGGGGGCGACGCATTGGAGTACACGCAAGCTCGCTGCGGAACTGGGCATCTCGGACACCACGGTACTGAAGGTGTGGCGTGCCCATGGCTTGAAGCCGCACCGGGTCGAGACCTTCAAAGTCTCGCGCGACCCGAGGTTCGTCGAGAAGTTGGAGAATATCGTCGGGCTGTACCTGTCGCCGCCCGAGCATGCCTTGGTGCTGTGCTGCGACGAGAAGAGCCAGGTGCAGGCGCTGGATCGTACCCAGCCCGGGCTGCCGCTGAAGAAGGGCCGGGCGGAAACGATGACTTATGACTACAAGCGACATGGCACGACCACCCTGTTCGCGGCCATGAGCACGCTGGATGGCTCGGTGATCTCGCGTTGCGCCCAACGCCACCGCCACACCGAGTGGCTGGAGTTCCTGCGCCAGATCAACCGCGACACGCCCAAGGACAAAGACCTCCATCTCATCTGCGACAACTACGCCACCCACAAGCATCCCAACGTTCAGGCGTGGTTGGAAAAACATCCGCGCTTCCATGTCCACTTCACGCCCACCTCGGCCTCGTGGCTGAACATGGTCGAGCGCTTCTTCCGAAGCCTGTCCACCGATCGCCTGCAGCGTGGCGTGTTCAAAAGCGTCCCGAAACTGATCGCCGCCATCGCGCAATACATCGCCACGCATAACCAGAATCCCAAACCCTTCGTCTGGACCGCCAAGGCCAATGACATCCTGCAGAAAGTCATTCGTGCCAATCGGCAGCTCGGTTCGAAGAAAACCGAAGCACTACACTAGAAGACGGCACCCGCAGCGGCGGTGGTGCCGTGCTCAGCCCTTTCTTTGCTTGCACCGCAGGCAGTCACGCCGAAGGGGAATCGCTGCCCAGCTTTCTACCCTCCCGCCGTGCCCTACCGCAGAGTGTCTCAAGCACGACTCGCAGAGGATCGTCTGCAAATATCATACCGAGCGGATCTATGAGCGGCGGCACTCGGCGCGACGAAAGCAACCGGTTCGGTGTGCCGGCAGACTAGAAGTCGAAGCTTTCGCCGTGAAGCAGCATGCGTGGCCGGAAACGGCCAACTTGGGAATGGATCTCCTGCATCGTGAGTTCCGACTCGCCCGGTTTGAGATGGGTGATCAGAATTTCGGCGGGGCGTTGCAGGTGCGCGAGTTCCGCGGCAAGCATCGACGGGCAGAGGTGCTTCGATGCAATAGCGACCTCACGCTCCTTGTCTGGAAAAGCGGTTTCGATGATGAGATATCGTAGGTTATCCACCCGGTTGACGTAGTCCCACAGAGCGGGATTCTGGGTTGTATCCCCGGAAAAGATCAGGCTGCTCCGCCCGCTATCAAGGTGAAATCCCACCGCAGGCACGACATGGTTCGCCGGAATGGCAACTATTGATCGGCCGTCGAACTGTGTCGGCTTTCCTATCTCGAAGTGCTCATACCGCAGATATGGTTGGTGTACGTCGGGGATTGTGGTGAAATCCGGCCAGACGTGCCAGTTGAAGATGTGCTCACGCAAGACCCGAATCGTCTCAGCTGACCCGTGGACGGTCAGCGGTTGATCACGAAGGTAACCAACCGAATCGACAAGAAACGCGATACACGCAATGTGATCGAGATGAGAGTGAGTAACGAACACATGGTCAACACGTGTCATCTCCGACAAGCTCAAACTGCCCACACCGGTTCCTGCATCGATGAGAATATCGTCATCGACCAGAAAGGATGTCGTGCGGAGATTACCGCCGATCCCACCGCTACATCCGAGAACTTGGAGCTTCACCGAAGTGCCACCCCTATCGATGGCTGGACGCTTAATGCCGAGTGGAGAAGTTTCGGGCCGCTACCCTGTGGAACTGAATGATCATCTTCTGTCTCAGCGGCGACCGCTTGAATGTGCTGAGGAATCCAGCGAGGCCATGATAGCAACCTCCCACCTGGCTGTCGCCTTCCACCGAGAAGAGAACTCCCTGTAAGCATGCGAGAGGCAAGATGCCTCGCACCCGAAAACAGCGCGAACTGCGGTAGCAGACCGCCGCTAGTTGCGGGCTCAAGACTTCAGGAAGTATTCCATTTTCACCCCCGCGAGTTCGACGATGTCGTGATCGTTGAGGGGATGGGCCTGCGAGTCCAGAGACTTGCCGTTGAGGATGGGGAAGGTTGCACCCTCCACATGAGTGATGTAGTAGCCCTGCGGACGACGAGTGATAACGGCCACTTGAACACCAGGTTTGCCCACGGTCGTCAGCGACTTCGCGAGCTCCAGTTCCCGACCAGCGCTCGGCCCAGTCAGAATCTGGATGGCGGCCAAGGGCATAGGAGTTGGGCTGGGTTGCGAGACAGCTATCGACCGCGCAGCCACGGGCGTTGACTGCGCGAGTATTGCGGCAACCGGCGCCAATGCAGGCGATCCCTGCCCCCCTGTAACCATCGCCCCATGAGAGGAGTAGGAAACGCCGACAACTCCTCCCGTTTGGGACTGCCCTGGAGTGCCAGCCACTGGCGCCACAGCTCGATTCAAGGATGTGACCGTCCCGACACCATGGGTGCGTCCCAGACGCCCCAACTGCGTGTCGCTCAAGCTGCGCGATGCGGACTGGGTTCGTGCCAGCGGTGCCCGCAGCACCATCGTCTTCTCGAAGTCTGCCGCCGTGGTGGTCGACGCCACTTCATTGATGTACTTGAGCTTGTACTTCCCCACTTCGACAACATCCGCGTTCTGGAGGAAGTGCTTCTTCACGCTCGTGCCGTTCACGAGAGTACCATTGGTACTTCCCATGTCCTCGAGAAACGAGTCATTGAGAATAGTGACGATGACGGCGTGTTCTCCACTCACAGCAAGGTTGTCGATCTGGATATCGTTGTGCGGCTTGCGCCCGATGGTCGTGCGCTCCTTCGTGAGCTCCTGTTCCTTGAGCACGATTCCATCAAGACTGAGAATCAACTTCGCCATTGCATAATCCCCGTAGCTCTACTTCATCCAAGACTTGAGTTTGGCGAAAAAACCTGCAGATGCCGGAAACGGTTGCAATACGCGTACCAGAATCACGGAGATGTTGTCTCGTCCGCCGTGGTCATTGGCAAGGCGAACCAGGTGATCGGCGGCCAACTGCAACTTGTCGCGCATGCTCGACAAAACCAGATGCATGTCCTCGTCGGAAACCATGTCAGAAAGACCATCCGAGCACATCAGATAGATATCGCCGGGGAGGACGCCGTGGACGTGGATCTCCGCCGCGACCCCTGGGTCGATCCCCAGCGCTCGCGTAACCAGGTTCTTGTTCTGTGAGCGGCGCGCTTGCTCTCGCGTCAGCAACCCGCGGTCGATCTGCTCCTGCAGCAGACTATGATCTCGGGTGATCTGCTCGAATCCGTCGTCACGCCATCTGTAAAGGCGCGAGTCTCCGACGTGACCCACTGCCATCCGATCGTCGTGGAAAAGAGCAGTCACGAGCGTTGTCCCCATGCCCGAGTACTGAGTCTGACCGGCCGCCGCGAGCAAGATGGAACTATTTGCGCGAGTGATTCCATCCCTTAGCAACACAACGCCAACCGGATCGGAACCGTTGTGGCCCGTGAGCTGCGGTTGGCTGTTGACTAGCGCCGCCTTGAGATTCGTCATCAGGGTCGCTACCGCGATTCCGCTTGCCACCTCTCCTGCACTGTAGCCGCCCATGCCGTCCGCAAGCACCGCGAGACCAACATCGGCGTCAATGCCGATGCAGTCCTCGTTATGATCGCGCAGCCGCCCGACGTCCGTCACACCCGCGGTCTCCAAGGCTCTCCGCAAACTCATCGCGGCGCCTTATCGAACGCAGGGTAAACGGCGCATGTGCAAGCGGCCGCTATCGGGGATTTCGCAGGGACTGGGAGAAGCATATTGGTAGCGCAGGAAGCCGGAGCCAAAAGCATGGCGTATGCCCGACTCCCGCACTAGGTCAAAAGCATGCCCGGCGCGGCGCTCCGCCGTCACCGGGAAACGTGGGTTTGGCGCGTCCCTCAGGCACGCAGCGGATGGTACTCCTGCGTCTTCGGTGGTTCCTTCGAGAACGCCCCCGCTTCCCGCATGGCCGCTATCTCAGCTTCCGCATAGCCCAGCACCTGACGCAGAACCTCCTCCGTATGCTCACCGAGGAGCGGAGAACGTGCGATATCCGCGGGCGAATCCGACAGCTTGATCGGCATCCCGACGTTGTGCCAAGTCCCGCGCTGTGGATGATCCAGCTCAACGTACATGTCGCGCAGCCTGACGTGCTCATCATTGGCGAGGTCGTGGGTGCTCATGATTGGGCCGCAAGGCACGTTGATATCGTTGAGAAGTTCCATGAATTCGCGTTTGGTGTAGTTCGAGGCAAACTCGTCGATCAGACGCCACATCTCCTTTTGATTCTTCCGACGCTCTCCGATCGTCGTGAAGCGCGCGTCCTTTGATAGCGCCTCACCACCGATGCGGCTGCCAAACGCGTTCCACACAGCCTCCTGCACGACCACATAGATGTAGTCGTTGGAACCACCTGGCTTGCAGCGGACGGCGTTGCCGAGTTGTCCTCCGCCCGAGTCATTGCCCGCGCGCGGCGTCGCTTCCCGCCCCTCCGTGGCAACCGAATACTCGGATAGTGAGCCGTGGGTCAGCCGTTGATGGTCACGGAACTTGACGCGGCAGAGATTCATCACCGAGTCCATCATCGCCACCTCCACGTATTGCCCCTGACCGCTCCTGTTACGATGATGCAGTGCCGCGAGTATGCCGATGGCAAGATGAAGACCGGTTCCGGAGTCTCCGATCTGCGCACCTGTGACCACTGGCGGTCCGTCGTCGAAACCGGTCGTGCTCATGGACCCTCCCATGGCCTGGGCGACGTTTTCGTAGGCCTTGAAGTCCGCATACGGCCCGCTGGAACCGAAACCCTTGATCGACGCCATGACGATGCGCGGGTTGATCTCATGCACCTTCTCCCACGGGAAACCCAGTCGGTCGAGCACGCCCGGCCCGAAATTCTCCATCAACACGTCGCAATGCTTAATGCAGCGCGATGAAGACCTCCTTGCCGGCCGGATTCTTCATGTTCACCGTAATCGAGCGCTTGTTGCAGTTGAGCATAGTGAAGTAGAGGCTGTCCGCGTTCGGTACGTCGCGCAACTGTCCGCGTGTCACATCCCCCGTCGGTGGCTCGAACTTGATGACGTCCGCCCCCAGCCATGCCATCAACTGCGACGCAGTCGGTCCCGCCTGCACGTGGGTCATGTCGAGGATGCGAAAACCGGAAAGTGCCTTGTTCATGCGAGATGTCCTCAGTTCGATGGATGGTATGAAGGGAAGGGGGTGATGGGTCGTCGAACGCGTCAATACTTGGAGGAAGGAAACATCTTGCTGCCGGCCATGAGCTTGAGCTGATCGTCGATCTCGGCCACCTGCGGCACACTGCGCACGACCCGTTCGGTTGCGCTTCGCTCTGCCTGCGAGACGACGATACCGCGCAGAATGACGCGGCTGGCGTCGGCTTCGATGGTGACGCGAACGTCGCGTGTAGCCGGATCATCGCGCAGTGCCGCCCGCACATGCGCCTCAAGCGTCATGTTGGCGAGCTTGGCGCGGGACGCGGGCGTTTCCTGAAACTCGGGACGCGTCAGCAGATGCCGTATCTGCTCCACGCAGCTATCGATCGCAATGCGGTCGGTGTTGAGGGTGAGGTCGTAGAGTGCCGGGTCGCCCCAGGTCACCCCGAACCGCTCGTGCATGCGCGCGGCGTGCGCGCTGTCCGACCGGCGAATCTCGTGCAGGGCAGCCTCCGCATCGTCGAGTTCGACATGCTCCATCAGCCAGCGCACGCGGTTCTCCACCGAGCGGGTGATACGAATGCAGGGAATATGGGGTATGGGCCGCAGCAGGCAGGTCGCACCCCAGCCGCGGACTACTGCGCTGCCTTCGGAGGCGATCGTCAGAACCTCTTCCGCTGCAAAGACCGCCTCGGCGCTTTCGTCCGCACGGCGCTTCTCAAGGAAACCCACCTTGCCTTCACGCAGTCGCCGAATCAGGCTCTTCGGCACGTGCAGGCGCTCGGCGATCTGGTCGCCCACCTCGTGCTGCAGGGACCTGAGGCCCATCCGCGCCGCCAGTTCGATCGCGACATCCCGCGCCAGCGAACCCATCTCATGGGTCATGGCAATGACCGGCATTCTGACCTCCTTTCCCTCTATTTCCGCCCAGGCTCGAACGCATCGATGCGCCCGGACCGGATCCTTCCGATCGCCGCCGACAGCAGCGGCCAGAAGAGTAGCAAGATCGCCAGCGTCGCAATGCTGCCGACCAACCAGTTGGACCAGAAGATCGACAGACTTCCCTGCGAGAACAGCATGGATTGCCGAAACGCGTCTTCCGCCTTGTCACCCAGAACCAGCGCCAAGACCATCGGTGCGAGCGGATAACTCAGCTTCTTGAACACATATCCCACGACGCCAAAAACGAGCATCAGCCAGACGTCGAGCATTGCGCCGTGCACCGTGTATGACCCGATTGCGCAGACCACAATGATCAGGGGCGCGACAATGGAGAATGGTATCCGCAGGATCGCCGCAAAGAGCGGTACTGAGGTCAGCACGACGATCAGTCCCGCGATATTGCCGAGATACATGCTGGCAATGAGCCCCCAGACGAAGTCCTTCTGCTCGACGAAGAGCAGCGGCCCCGGTTGCAGTCCCCACATGATCAGTCCTCCCAAGAGCACCGCCGCCGTCGGCGAACCGGGAATGCCGAGTGCGAGCATCGGCAGGAGCGCGCTGGTTCCCGCGGCATGGGCGCCCGTCTCTGGCGCAATCACGCCTTCCAGCTGCCCGGTTCCAAACTTCTCACCATCCCGTGAAGCTCGCTTGGCCACGCCATAGGCCATGAACGACGCCGGTGTCGCGCCTCCGGGCGTAATCCCCATCCAGCACCCGATCAGGCAACTGCGCAGCAGCGTCATCCAGTAGCGGGGCAGCTTCTTCCAGGTCTCCAGCACGACCGCGCGATTGATTCGCGCGCTCTGCCCCTTGAAGGCGAGCCCCTCCTCCATAGTGAGCAGAATCTCGCCCACACCGAACAGTCCGATCACCGCGACCAGGAAATCGAAGCCGCGCATGAGCTCCATGGAGCCGAAGGTGAGCCGCAGCTGTCCCGTCACGGTGTCGAGGCCAACCGCCGCCAGCGCGAAGCCCAGCATCATCGCGGCGAGGGTCTTGAAGGGCGAACCCTTGCCCATGCCGACAAAGCTGAAGAACGTCAGCATGTAGACCGCAAAGAATTCCGGCGGACCGAACTTGAGGGCGAACTTCGCCACCAGCGGCGCCAGGAAAGTAATCATCAGCACGGCGACGAAGGCGCCGACGAACGACGAAGTGAATGCCGCCGTCAGCGCCTCGCCGGCTCGTCCCTGTTGCGCCATCGGATAGCCGTCAAAAGTCGTCGCGACCGACCACGGCTCGCCCGGGATGTTGAAGAGGATGGACGTGATCGCGCCACCGAAGAGCGCCCCCCAGTAAATGCAGGAGAGCATGATGATGGCGGACGTCGGCGGCATCGTGAAGGTAAGCGGCAGAAGAATCGCCACACCGTTCGCACCGCCCAGACCCGGAAGCACGCCGATCAGAACGCCGAGCACGATGCCGACGAACATGAGAGCGATGTTGTAGCCGCTCAAGGCGACCGCGAAGCCATGAAACAGCGAGCTGAGCTCTGCCAACGCAGCCTCCCGCCTCTAGAAGCCAAGCATGGTTTCGAGCGGCCCCTTAGGCAGTGGGACCGCGAACCACTTCTCGAACGTCAGGAAGAAGAATACGCCGACGCCAACACCCACGAGGGCCGCCCGCGCAATGCCGTAGCGACCGAGCCAGGTCATGAAGACGGTATGTACAAGGCCGACGCCACGTAGATCCCGAGCACGTGGATGAGTCCGACGTAGACCGTAGCGGGCAACAGCACCGGCAGGATCTGTCGCGTCTGCTTGCCGTCGACGAAAATCTCCCGCTTTCCGCCTCCGCCGGAAAGCGTTCGGAAGGCGATGACCACCGACGACAGGCAGAGCATGAGTCCGATATAGAAGGGAAAATAGCCGGACTGTGGACCGTCCGTAGTCCATCCCGTACCGAGCCGCTGGCTGTCGTAGATGACGACCGCACCGACCGCGAACAGGACGGCCGCAGTGATCACCTCAATCAACGCGACCGACGGGTCCTCGGCGCGCCCCGTCCTCCCCCTCCCCGGGATCACTCATGCCGTTCTCACTTGGCGCAGAAAGCCCGCTTCTTCCATGAGCTGCTTGTGGTTGCCCTCGGCCTTCGCGAGCCATGCCTTGTACTCGTCACCGGCCATGGTCGTCTGGTTGAAAGCACCCTTCTCCATGAACTCCTTCCACTCGGCGGTCTCGCGCACCTTCTTCATCAGGTTCTGGAAGTACGCAACCTGGTCGGCGGTAACACCGCCCGGCATGAAGATGCCGCGCAGCATCACGTAGTCGAGGTTGACGCCGGCCTCCTTGCAGGTCGGAATGTCGTTCCATGACTGGGTGTCGGTGATCTTCTGCTTGTACGGCATCCGCTCGTCGTCGAACACGCACAGCGGTCGCAATTGCCCGGCGCGCCACTGCGACACCGCCTCGATCGGGTTGTTCACGGTCGAATCGATGTGATTGCCAACCAGTTGCACTGCGACCTCGCCGCCGCCCTTGAACGGCACGTACGTGAACTTGGCGCCGGTCGCCTTCTCGAGGCCGACCGTGATGATCTGATCTTCCTGCTTGGAACCCGTGCCGCCCATCTTGAACTTGCCGGGGCCGGCCGCCTTCGCCGCCGCAATGTACTCCTGCGCCGTCTTGTAGGGCTTTTCCGCATTCACCCACAGCACGAACTGGTCGAGCGCCATCATCGAAACCGGGGTCATGTCCTTCCAGTTGAAAGGCGTACCGGTTGCGAGAGGGGTCGTGAAGAGGTTCGACAGGGTGATGATGATCTTGTGCGGATCGCCCTTGCTCTTCTGCGTCACGTCGAGGAAGCCCTCGGCGCCCGCGCCGCCCGCCTTGTTGACCACCACCAGCGGCTGCTTCGTAAGACCGTACTTGGTAACGATGCCCTGAATGAAGCGCGCCATCTGGTCGGCGCCGCCCCCGGTCCCGGCCGGAACCACGAACTCGATCGGTTTGGTGGGTTCCCACGCCGCCACGGCTGGGCTTCCGACTGAAAAACCGGCCACGACCGCTGCCGCCAAAATAGCAGCGGGGCGTCGACGCGCTACACGGTTTATTTCCTCTGGCATTGCCATGCTCCTATTAGGGTTTGGAGGGATTGATTCGACACTGGATTGCCGAACCGGCTGTCGCGTAAGCAATTAGCATTCACGGTGGGCGCGCTGCCGCATGCTCATCTCACGAGCAGGACCGGACAAGTCGCCAGGTGGAGGACCTTGGTCGCGACGGACCCGAGCAACAATCCGGCAAAGGCGCCCAGGCCCCGCGTACCCGATGCAGATCTGGTGGCAGCGAAGCTTCTTCGCGTACTCGACGATGACCTCCGCAGGTGCGCCGATGGCGATGTGATAGGTGTACTCCAACCCCGCCTGATCGAAGCGTTCGCGAGCCGCCTTCAGCGCCGCGTGCGCCCTCGTCCCGATAGTATTCCTCGAGTTGCTCACGCCGGATGAAGGTCTTCACGTTGCCAGAGAGAATCGGCAGTTGGACATTCAGGAGCTGGACCTCGACCGGTGGCTTGTACCAGCGAAGGAGACGGATAACATGGTCGACCGTCCGCGACGAACCGTCTGAGCCGTCGACGGCAAGCAGAAATTTCAGAGTGTCCATACGATCTCCAGTCAGCGATGGTCGGTCGTGCGTGCCGGCTGCGTGCCGCTGCCGACGTGCACCGTTGCGGCTGCGGGCGCATGGCGCATTCGCCGCGCGACCAGTTTGCCGATGACGGATCACAAGCACTGCGCCGGCGACTGGTGCGGCATGCGAGAGCCACGGTGCGTTGGCGGCGACCAGTCGTGCACGGCAAAATCGCTCGCCAACATGCTACCGGCGATCCAGCCGAGCAAGGCGCCGCCCGCGGTGATGATCATGGGGTAACGCTCCATCAGCACCAGCACGAGCTTGGCTGCCCCACACGATGATCGGCACGCTGATGACGAGGCCAAGGACGATGAGAGGACCATGCTGCCCTTGGCCGCGCCCGCGATCGCGATCACGTTGTCGAGGCTCATCACCGCATCGGCGATGATGATCGTCTTGATGGCGCCGAGCAGATGGTCGGACGCCTGGATCTCGTGCCCGCCGTCCTCCTCCGGCAGCAGCAGCTTGACCCCGATCCACAGCAGCAGCAGCCCGCCGACGATCTTGAGATAGGGAACCTGCAACAGTGTGATGGCGAGGAAAATCAGCGCGACGCGCAAGCCGATCGCGCCGAACACGCCCCAGAGAATGCCTTGATTGCGCAGGCGTGGCGGCAGCTCGCAACAGGCGAGCGCGATCACGACTGCGTTGTCGCCGCCGAGGAGAATGTCGATGGCGATGATCTGCAGCAGGGCGACCCAGAACTGGGGACTCGAGACGTTCCATGGTGGTGGCTATGCGCCGAGCCGATCACGCCACACCCGTCGCACCGCCACGCGCCTCACCCGCGCAGACCGTCGGCTCAGAAGAGGCCGACAATCTTGCCGCTCTCGTCGATGTCGATCTTCTCGGCCGACGGCACCTTCGGCAGGCCCGGCATGGTCATGATGTCGCCGCAGACCATCACGACGAACTCGGCCCCGGCAGCAAGCCGCACTTCGCGGACGTTGACGACGTGTCCCGATGGCGCCCCGCGAAGACTCGCATCAGTAGAAAACGAATACTGCGTCTTCGCCACGCACACCGGGTAGTGACCGTAGCCGTCGTCCTGCAGCTTCTTGATCTGCGCACGGACCTTGCCATCGGCGGAAATGTCGGCGGCACCGTAGATCTTGGTCGCGACCGCCTTCATCTTGTCCCACAGGCCAAGGCTGTCCTCGTAGACGAAGCGGAAATCCGAGGGCACACGGTCGATCAGGTCCACCACCGCGAGAGCCAGCCGCCTCCGCACCTTTGCCGCCCTCGGCCCAGTGCCTGGCCAGCACGACCGGGGCTTCGTGGTGCGCCATCTTTCTGGTCAGACGCTCGATTTCGGCCTGTGTGTCGAAGGTGAAATGGTTGATCGAAACCACGCAGGGCAGGCCGAAATGGTTGCGCACGTTGTTCACGTGACGCTCCAGGTTCTCGATGCCTTTTTCCAGCGCTGGCAGATTCTCCCGGTTCAGTTCCTTGAGGTCCGCGCCGCCGTGATACTTGAGCGCACGAACAGTGGCGACGATCACCACCGCAGACGGGCGCAGCCCCGACTTGCGGCACTTGATGTCGATGAACTTCTCCGCCCCGAGGTCCGCGCCGAAACCGGCCTCGGTGACGACGTAGTCGGCAAGCTTGAGCGCCGCCTTGGTTGCGATCACCGAATTGCAGCCGTGTGCGATGTTGGCAAACGGTCCGCCGTGGATGAAGGCCGGATTGTTCTCCAGGGTCTGCACGAGATTGGGCTTGAGCGCGTCCTTGAGCAGCACCGTCATGGCGCCGTGCGCCTTGAGGTCGCGAGCGCGCACCGGTTTCTGGTCGCGGGTGTAACCGACCACGATGTTTCCCAGACGCTCTTTCAGGTCCTTGACCGAAGTCGCAAGGCAGAAGATCGCCATCACCTCGGAGGCGACCACGATATCGAAGCCGTCCTCGCGCGGATAGCCGTTCGCGGTACCGCCCAGCGAGCAGACGATGTCGCGCAGCGCCCGGTCGTTCATGTCGACCACCCGCTTCCAGGCGATCCGCCGAACGTCGATGCCGAGTTCGTTGCCGTGATGGATGTGGTTGTCGACCATCGCCGCCAGCAGGTTGTTGGCGAGCGCGATGGCGCCGAAGTCGCCGGTGAAGTGCAGGTTGATGTCCTCCATCGGCACCACCTGTGCATAGCCGCCGCCGGCGGCGCCACCCTTCATGCCGAACACCGGGCCGAGCGATGGCTCGCGCAGACAGATGATGGCCTTCTTGCCGATGCGGTTCAGTGCATCGCCGAGTCCGACCGTGGTCGTCGTCTTGCCTTCACCAGCCGGCGTCGGGCTGATTGCCGTGACGAGGATCAGCTTGCCGTCCGGCCGCCCCGCCAGCGAATCGAGGTAGTCCAGGGAGATCTTGGCCTTGTAGTGGCCGTAGGGTTCGAGGTGGTCTTCGTCCAGCCCGAGTCGCTCCTGGGCAATTTTCGAGATGCGCACGAGCTTCGCCTGCTGGGCGATTTCGATATCGGACGGCATGTTGCGAACTCCTCCATTTGGTCCGTTCACCAACGCATAGTTGTTATGTCAGCGATGTGCGAGGCGCCCGAAACTGAGGCCTTGGCACTACCGCTTTCCCGGCTGTCCATGCCCGTAGTAACTTCAGTCTGCCCCGCGCTTCCTCACGCCGCACCCGGCAACAATTGCCCGCCGCTGTAGCTCGATGTCGCGGCAAGCCGATCGCCCTTTTTTCCCCGCACGGCGCAGTATTTGAACTCGGGAATCTTGTCAAAGGCATCGAGCGCCGGATTGGTGGGCAGGTTCGCCGCCGCTTCGCAATAGCAGAACCGGATGAACACTGCACCGCGCGGCGTGCCATCATTGGCGCGCGCGAACACAGCGCAATGGCCCCGCGGCGGGAAGCGACGGTGGCAACTGTACCAAGCTTGATACCGAGACTTTGGCGAGCGGGAGATTCATCTTCATCTCCCGTGCAAGTGCGGCGAGGTGTGCGGCCGAGAAATGGCCGAGGGCGTCCTGGATCTTGTGGGGATGCTCACGCTGCCGCGGCGCATCTTCGAGCAGCGTGCGCACCTCGGCGAGCGCCTCCGGATCGACTGTGCGCCCCTTGAGGGACGCGCGCAGCCGCCGTGTCGGACGCGCGCCGACCGACTCGATGTTCTTGAGATCCATCTACGTTGCCCTTCCTCCGCGGGGTGCGGCCCTGCATGGGGCCGAATCTCCCTTTGCACCCTGAACTCAGAAGCTCAAGACTTTGTGCGCGTTTGCAACTTCGGTGCCAACTGACAGGACACACTAACCAACTGTTTTTCTAGGGCAACTCTGACAACGTCAGGCTGGGTGTGGAACAGACTGTACCGACACGCGAAACGGATGCCTCGCAGGGCGAACAGCAGCCGCGAAACGCACGGCCGCTGCTCGAAATCTACCAGCGAGCTTACTACTTGAGCAGCGCCTTCAGCGTGGAACCCATCTCTGCCGGATTGCGCGTCGTCTTGATGCCGGCTTCCTCCATCGCTGCGAGCTTCTCGTCCGCCGTACCCTTACCACCGGAGATGATCGCCCCGGCGTGCCCCATGCGCTTGCCTGCCGGTGCCGTCACCCCTGCGATGAACCCAACCACCGGTTTGGTCATATGTTTCTTGACCCAGGCCGCGCACTCCTCTTCGTCGGAGCCGCCGATCTCGCCGATCATCACCACCGCTTCGGTCTCGGGATCATCGTTGAAGAGGCGCAGGATGTCGATGTGCTTGAGACCGTTCACTGGATCGCCGCCGATGCCCACCGCGCTGGTTTGCCCCAGGCCGAGTTCGGTCAACTGTCCGACCGCCTCATAAGTCAGCGTGCCAGAGCGGGAAACCACGCCGATGGGGCCCTTCTTGTGGATGTGGCCAGGCATGATGCCGATCTTGATTTCTTCCGGGGTGATGATGCCGGGGCAGTTCGGACCGAGCAACAGGGTCTTCTTGCCCTTCATGCGATTACGGGTGCGGACCATGTCGCGCACCGGCACGCCTTCCGT
Source organism: uncultured beta proteobacterium (assembly GCA_963719715.1). Classification (GTDB taxonomy): domain Bacteria; phylum Pseudomonadota; class Gammaproteobacteria; order Burkholderiales; family JAEUMW01; genus JAEUMW01. The sequence goes on along the minus strand of CAVRDD010000016.1, from coordinate 73,916 downwards.
GATGCAGACGACGAAATCGAGTCCCGCATCGACTGCCTCATCGATCGCCGCGGCGGCGAAGGGTGGCGGCACGTAGATCACACTGACGGTCGCACCTGTGGCTTCCTTGGCCTCCTTCACGGTGCCGTAGATTGGAATGCCTTCGAAATCCTCACCCGCCTTCTTCGGATTGACGCCGGCGACGAAGCAGTTCTTGCCGTTGGCGTACTCGCGACACATGCGCGTGTGGAACTGTCCGGTCTTGCCGGTGATCCCCTGGGTGATCACCTTCGTGTTCTTGTTGATCAGAATGCTCATGCTCGCCTCTCCCTACTTGCCCGAAACGGCCGCGACGATCTTCTCGGCGGCGTCTGCCATGTTGTCTGCGGCGATGATCGGCAACCCCGATTCGCGCAGGATCTTCTTGCCGATGTCCTCGTTGGTGCCCTTCATGCGCACCACCAACGGGACCGCCAGATGGGTTTCCTTGGCAGCGGTGACGATGCCGTCGGCGATCGTGTCGCAACGCATGATGCCGCCGAAGATGTTGACGAGGATGCCCTTCACCTTCGGGTTTGCGAGCATCAGCTTGAAAGCCTCGGTCACCTTCTCGGTGGTGGCGCCGCCGCCCACGTCGAGGAAGTTCGCCGGCTCTGCGCCGTAAAGCTTGATAGTGTCCATGGTCGCCATTGCCAGACCGGCGCCGTTGACCATGCAGCCGATGTTGCCGTCGAGCGAGATGTACGAGAGATCGTGCTTCGAGGCTTCGATCTCGGCCGGATCCTCCTCGTCCAGATCGCGCATGGCGACGATGTCGGCATGGCGGAAGAGGCCGTTCGAATCGAAGTTCATCTTCGCGTCGAGCGCAACTACGCGCCCGTCACCCGTCAGAATCAGCGGGTTGATCTCGGCGAGCGATGCATCGGTCTCGTCGAATGCCCGGTACAGGCCCTGCAATGCGGTCCTCGCCTGCGGCACACTCGCCGCGGGAATGCCGATCTTGGCCGCGATGTCGTCGGCCTCTGCATCCGTCAGACCCGTCACCGGGTCGATGGCCACCTTGTGGATCTTCTCCGGTGTCTTGGCGGCGACCTCCTCGATGTCCATGCCGCCTTCCGAACTCGCCATCAGCGTCACGCGCTGGGCGCCCCGGTCGACCACCATGCCGACGTAAAGCTCCTTCTTGATGTCGGCGCCTTCCTCGACCAGGAGTCGCCGCACCTTCTGCCCGGCAGGGCCGGTTTGGTGCGTGACCAGTTGCATGCCGAGGATCTGGTTTGCGTACTGCTTCACCTCTGCCTCGGACTTCGCCACCTTGACGCCGCCTCCCTTGCCGCGGCCGCCTGCATGGATCTGCGCCTTCACGACCCAGACCGACCCGCCCAGCGTCTTCACCGCCGACATGGCTTCATCAATCGTAAAGCAGGGCACCGAGCGCGGCGTGACGACGCCGTACTTTCTCAGGATTTCCTTCGCCTGATATTCGTGGATCTTCATCTTGGATCTTCTTCCGGTGATTGTGGGAGCATCGGCGCGCGACTGCGCCGGACGCGATTCTGACCATGGCCGCGACCACCGAGGTTGCCCCCGATCGTGCTCCGGCCGCACCTGCGCTTGAAACACGCTGGCGATCCAATAACGTCGCGCGCGACCGTGTATTCTACTCCAGCAGGCGGGCGGACAGGCTGCGAAGAAGAGGCCCCGCAGCCCGATTCCGAGAGCTCGTCAGCTACCGGCGGAAGAACCCTTGAGCTCTGGGATCGTCTGGTCGAGCGCCGGTGCAGGCAAGATGCCATCGTCGACCATCGGACCTTCGGTGCGCGGGCCGCGCACGGCAATCCCCAGCGCTTTCAACGGATGCGCCAGCGCATCGTTCACGGCGGTCGGCTCGTAGCCGCAATGCGCCATGCACTGCGCGCACTTCGGATTGCGGTCGGAGCCGTAACGGTCCCACGCGGTGTCTTCCATCAGCGCCTTGAAGGTGGGCGCATAGCCCTCGCCGACAAGCAGGTAACACGGCTTCTGCCAGCCGAACACGTTGCGTGTCGGATTGCCCCAAGGCGTGCACTGATAGCTCTGGTTGCCCGCGAGAAAATCCATGTACAGGCTGGAATGGTTGAACCTCCAGCCGCGTCCGCGTCCCCTGCGCAGGATGTCTCGGAAGAGTCGCCGCGTCGCGTTCCGCTGCAGGAAAACGCTTTGCAGCGGCGCACGCTCGTAACTGAAGCCGGGCGACACGGTGATCGCCTCCACACCCAGTTTGGTCACGTAGTCGAAGAACTCGGCAACGCGCTCGGGCGCTTCGCCTTCGAACAGGGTGCAGTTGACGCTCACCCGGAAACCCTTCTCGAGAGCGAGCCGAATGGCCTCGACGGCGCGATCGAACACGCCCTTCTGGCACACCATTTCGTCGTGACGCTCGCGATCGCCATCGAGGTGCACCGAGAACGTGAGATAGGGCGATGGCGTGTAATCGCCCATGCGCTTCTTGAGCAGGAGCGCGTTGGTGCAGAGATACACGAACTTCTTGCGCGCGATGATGCCGCGCACGATTTCCGGCATTTCCTTGTGCAGCAGCGGCTCACCGCCCGGGATCGAGACGATCGGCGCGCCGCACTCGTCCACCGCCGCCAGGCATTCCGCCACCGACAGCCGCTTGTTCAGGATCTCTTCCGGATACGCGATCTTGCCGCAGCCCGCGCACGCGAGATTGCAGCGGAACAAGGGTTCCAGCATCAGCACGAGCGGGTAACGCTCGATGCCGGCGAGTTTCTGCTTGAGAACGTAATAGCCGACCTTGATCTGCTGGCGTAACGGTACGCTCATTGGTTTCCTGATAAAGGGTTGAACACGGGTTTCGGATCACCCGCTAGCCAACTGCGAGCGAACGATGGAAGAGAAGCTGCAAACCTGCAAAGTAAGTTCTTCTTCGTTCCTGACACCCACCTCTTGCGGCTCTCACCCGCACTCATAGCCCTGGAAGTCGTGGGTGATTCCTAGGCGTTTTCGTCACAATTCAGCATAATAGCGCGGCCGGCGCGGGTGTGCACCCCGGTACGGGGTCGCCACCGCAACGTGCAACACGCTGCCGGCACGCCGACGAGATTGCTCCGGCGATTGCCCGCCACGCATCGGCGCGACGGAATTTATGACGAAGGTATGCCTTTACATGTGCATGGCACTGCAGGGAGCACGCAACGTGTGTTCCCCGGCTCGTGATTGCTGACACCATCGCGACGGCCACGGTCGCCCCGCAGGCAATGACGCACGAGGCGTCCGACGCAGCCTTCCAGGCACGCATGCTGGACGGTGTCTCGCGCACGTTCGCACTGACCATTCCCCAGCTGCCGCCCGACCTGCGCCCGGTCGTGAGCAACGCTTACCTGCTTTGCCGCATCATCGACACGATCGAGGACGAACCAGCGCTGGTGTCCGCTGCGAAGCGGGCTTTCTCGGAGCAGTTCGTGCGCGCGGTGAGCGGTGATGCGCCGGCGGAACACTTCGCGGCAGCGCTGTCCCCGCTGCTCTCGGAGGCCACACTCGCCACCGAGCGCGAACTCGTTCGCGAAACGCCGCGCGTGCTCGCCATCACTCACCGCTTTACACCCACGCAGCGCGATGCGCTCGCCACCTGTGTGCGCGTGATGGGCGAAGGCATGGTGCGCTTCCAGGAAGAAACGAACGCTCGCGGTGTGGAGAACATGGTGGCGATGGACCGCTACTGCTATCACGTGGCGGGCGTGGTGGGCGAGATGCTGACCCGGCTCTTCTGTGAGCATTCGGCCGCGATCGCGCGCCACCGCGAGCTGCTGATGCCCCTGGCAGTATCGTTCGGCCAGGGTCTGCAGATGACCAACATCCTGAAGGACATCTGGGCCGACCTCGAGCGCGGCGCCTGCTGGCTTCCGAGAAGTGTCTTCACGCAGGCAGGCTTCGATCTCAAGGACTTGGCGCCCAACACGTATAATGCGGCGTTTGAGCGAGGTCTCATGACGCTGGTGGCTGTCGCTCACGGACACCTGCGCAACGCCGTGCGCTACACGCTGTTGATTCCGGCGGATGAGGCAGGCATTCGCAATTTCTGTCTGTGGGCGATCGGCATGGCGATTCTGACGTTGCGCAAGATCCGCCGTAATCCCGGATTCGCGAGCGGGGACGAAGTGAAGATCTCGCGTCGCAGCGTCAAGGCGACGGTGATTGCGAGCCGGCTCGCCGCCGGTCACGACCGGGCAATCAGGATGCTGTTGCACGTGGCGGCCAGCGGGCTGCCGCTAAGAGAAAGGGGGGTCAGTTGATGGTTCCGACTGCCGGGCAACCGCAGCGCAAGCTTTCCGTTGTCCGCGCGAGCCCGCGGGATACGCGGGATACGCTCGACCGCGCCATCGAGCGAGCGCGCAGCGGCCTGCTCCTCGCACAGCAGCCGGATGGCCACTGGTGCTTCGAGCTCGAAGCCGACTGCACGATCCCGTCCGAGTACGTCCTGATGATGCACTACATGGACGAGGTGGACGAGACGCTGCAGGCGAAGATCGCGGTCTACCTGCAGACGCGCCAGATGGCCCACGGCGGCTGGCCCCTCTACCACGGCGGCGCATTCGATCTGAGCTGCTCCGTCAAGGTCTATTACGCCCTCAAACTGGCCGGCCACAGCGTCGATGCCGCACACATGGTGAAGGCGCGCCAGGCCATTCTTGCGCATGGGGGAGCCGCGCGCGCGAACGTTTTCACGCGCATCGCGCTGGCGCTCTTCGAGCAGGTGCCGTGGCGGGCCGTACCGTTCATTCCGGTCGAGGTCATGCTGCTGCCGCGCTGGTTCCCGTTCCACGTTAGCCGGGTCTCGTACTGGTCCCGCACGGTGATGGTCCCGCTTTTCATCCTGTGCAGCCTGAAGCCGAAAGCGCGCAACCCGAAGCGGGTCGACATACGCGAACTCTTCACCGTCGAACCGGAACACGATCACCACTACTTCCCGTCGCGCTCGCGGCTGAACGACGTGTTCCTGCTGCTTGACCGCATCGGCCGCGGGATCGAGCCGCTGATCCCGGGCTGGGTACGGCGCCGCGCCGTGCGCAAGGCCGAAGCCTGGTTTCTCGAGCGACTGAACGGGATGGGCGGGCTCGGAGCGATCTTCCCGGCAATGGTGAATGCCTACGAGGTGCTCGACCTGCTTGGCTTTCCGCCCGATCACCCGCACCGCCGGACCGCGCGGGCGGCGATCGACAAGCTGCTCGTGGTGAATGAGGATTCCGCCTACTGTCAGCCGTGCTTCCCGCCCGTGTGGGACACCGCCATCGCGTGCCTCGCCTTGCATGAAAGCGGCGAAGCCAGCGCGAGCATCACGCGCGGACTCGACTGGCTGAAGGCCAACCAACTCCTCGACGAACCGGGCGACTGGCGCGATTCACGCCCACATCTGCGCGGCGGCGGCTGGCCTTTCCAGTTTGAGAACGGGCACTATCCCGACATCGACGACACCAGCATGGTGGCTTGGGCGATGGAGGTGGTCGGCCGGCCCGAGTACGCTGAGACAACCGCGCGCGCCATCGAATGGATCGCCGGGATGCAATCGGAAAACGGCGGCTTCGCCGCGTTCGATGTCGACAACACCCACTACTACCTGAACGAGATCCCGTTCGCCGACCACGGTGCGCTGCTCGACCCGCCAACCGCGGACGTGACCGCGCGTTGCGTCGCCGTGCTCGCCTCCAGCGCGCGCGACAACCGAGTTTATCGGTCCGCGCTCGAAGCGAGCATCAGGTATCTGCGTACTGGACAGGAATCCACCGGCGCGTGGTTCGGACGCTGGGGCACCAACTACATCTACGGCACGTGGTCCGTGCTCGCAGCCTTCGAAATCGCCGGCATTCCGTCTGACGATCCTGCTGTGCTGCGCGCAGTCACCTGGCTCAAGGACGTGCAACGTGACGACGGCGGCTGGGGAGAGGACAACGATACCTATCTCCACCCCGAGACCGCGGGGCAGGCGCACGAGAGCACGTCGTTCCAGACCGCTTGGGCGATGCTCGCGCTGATGGCGGCGGGCGACGGGTCATCGGCGGCGATGCGCCGCGGCGCCGAGTATCTGCAGTCGACACAGCTCGCTGACGGTCTGTGGCACGACGAAGCCTTCACGGCGCCTGGTTTTCCGCGCGTCTTCTATCTGAAGTATCACGGCTACAGCAAGTATTTCCCGCTCTGGGCATTGGCGCGTTATCGCAGAGAGCGCAGCGGTGGCGCGTGAATGTCGCACTTGCCGGTATCGTCGTCGCCCTGCCCGAGGAATGCCGCAGTCTGACCGCACAGCGCGTGCGGCGCGGCGATTGTTTTTCCCTGGGTGATGCGCGCCTCGTTTGCGTCGCCGGGATGGGTCGCGAGAACGCCCTGCAGGCGGCACACCGGCTGGTCGAAGCGGGTGCCCGAGGTCTCGTGAGCTGGGGCTGCGCCGCCGCACTGTCGCCGACGCTCAAGTCGGGTGATGTGTGTCTGCCCGCCGAGATCGTCGACGGACACACAGGGCGATGGGCAGCGACCGCGCTCTGGCATCAGCGCGCGCGCCAGGCGCTGGAGGACGCGGCGGGTGCGGTGTGCAGCGAGCGCCTGCTGAGTGCAGAGCGGCTCGCCGTCAGCGCCGCGCACAAGCGCGATCTGGCCGCCACTTCCGGTGCCGTCGCAGTAGACATGGAAAGCGCGGCTGTCGCGTCCGTTGCGAGCGCGTTCGAGATGCCCTTCATCGCTGTGCGAGCGATCGCCGATCCAGCAGACATGGCACTGCCGCGCGCCGTTGTCAGCGCTACCGACGCGACCGGCGCCGTCAGCCGCGCTGCGTTGCTCAGTGAGCTGCTGCGACATCCGGGCGAGATCGGCGCGCTGCTGCGACTCGCCTCACAGTTTCGTTCCGCGCTGCGAACGCTCACCCGCGCCGCCGACCGCATGGGCGCCGGCATGCGGCTCGACGCGGATGGCGTCTGACGGCCGCCGAATTCATACGATCATCACTGGATGGCATCGATGTCGTACCTCACCGAACTCATGAACGAGCACCGCGGGGAGAACTTCTTCCTGCACGAGAACTATCTCAACGCTCAGATGGTGAAGGTGTTGAAGACGATCGGCTACGATCGCCTGTACACGCGCGCTGCCGGTCCCTATCTGTACGACGACAAGGGCAGCGAGTATCTGGATCTGCTTTCCGGCTGGGGCGTCTTCGCGCTGGGCCGCAATCACCCGAAGGTGAAAGCCGCGCTGCAGGACGTGCTCGCGCAGGACCTGCCGGACATGGTGCAGTTCGACTTGTCGCTGCTCGCCGGTCTGCTCGCCGAGCGCCTGCTCAGGTTCACGCCCGGCGATCTCTCCAAGATCTTCTTCTGCAACTCCGGTGCGGAAGCGGTGGAGGCCGCGATCAAGTTCAGCCGCTTCACAACGAAGCGTGAGCGCATCCTCTATCTGGAACACGGCTTCCACGGACTCACCCTGGGGGCGCTGTCGCTGAACGGCGATAAGACCTTCCGCGAAGGCTTCGGTCCCCTGCTGCCGGAATGCTATCCGGTGCCGGTCAACGACCTCGCGGCGCTGGAAAAGGCGCTGCACCACCGCGATGTGGCCGCATTCGTGTTCGAGCCGATCCAGGGCAAGGGCGTCAACATTCCAGTGGACGATTACCTGCCGGAGGCCGCGCGCCTCTGTCGCAAGTATGGGACGCTCGTCGTCGCGGACGAGATCCAGACCGGTCTTGGCCGCACCGGAAAGTTCTTTGCCATCGAACACTGGGGCATCGAGCCGGACATGATCTGCATGGCGAAGGCGCTCTCCGGCGGATTCGTACCGGTCGGCGCGGTGGCGATGCGCAAGCAGGTCATGGACGCGGTTTTCAATCGCATGGACCGCGCCGTAGTCCATGGGTCGACCTTCTCCAAGAATAACCTGGCGATGGCCGCGGGGCTCGCGACCTTGCAGGTGATCGAGGAGGAGAAGCTGGTGGAGCACGCGGCAATGCTGGGGGAGACGCTGCTGCGCGATCTGCAGGCGCTCACGCGCAAGCACGAGTTCCTGAAGGAGGTGCGCGGCAAGGGCTTGATGATCGCGCTCGAATTCGGCTCGCCGAAGAGCCTTGGCCTGAAGGCCGCGTGGGGCTTGCTGGAGACAGCCAACAAGGGTCTCTTCTGCCAGATGGTCGCGATCCCGCTTTTCGCGCAACACCGCATCCTGACGCAGACCGCAGGCCACGGCATGAACGTGCTCAAGCTGCTGCCCCCGCTCGTCATCGGCGAGCGCGACCGGCAATGGACGGTCAGCGCGATCGACGCCGTCCTCGCCGACTGCCACAAGGTGCCGGGTTCGGTCTGGGAACTCGGCAAGACGCTCGCCGGCCATGCGCTGAAAGCGAAGGCCGGCTGAACTGCGCACCGTACATCCGCACTCGAGTCGCTTTCCCGTCCTCCTGCTCGCGGCGCTCTTCGCGCTGGTGCCGGCTCACGCCGCAGCGCACGCCGCATTCGCCTGATCGACGCTGCAGGAGGCGCCGGTCAAGGCCGGCAAGCCGACGAAGGTGCTGCTCAGCTTCAACACCGGCATAGAGATCAAGCTCTCGCGCGTTTTGCTGGTAAGCCGAGGCGACGTGCAGGCACCGCGATGCGTGCGATGAGCGCGTTGCGCGAGATGCAGGACTGGTGGCCGTATTCGCGAAGCTCGCGATCGGCGCGATCCCGTCGCTCTACCGGGAGCCGCTCTACTGATCGGTCGCTGCGATGAGTCGTGCGAACACGTCGAGGTCGACGTTGCCGCCACTCACCAGCACACCAACCCGGCCGCGCACGGCGATCGCACCGTGCAGCACCGCGGCCGCGGCAAGACAACCGGTGGGTTCAACCACCATCTTCATGCGCTGCGCGAAGAACTTCATCGTCGCGGCAAGTTGCGCGTCCGTCACGGTGACGATGCGCTCGACGTATCGCTGAATGACCGCGAACGTGTACGTGCCGAGATGCGTGGTCTGCGCGCCGTCCGCGATCGTGTCGGGAACCGCGATCTCGACAATCTCACCACGCGCTAGCGACTGCTGGCCGTCGTTGCCGGCAGCGGGCTCGACGCCGATCACCTGGCAGCGCGGATTGAGCGCCGCCGCCGCGAGCGCGCTCCCTGCGAGCAGTCCGCCGCCGCCCAGACACACCAGCAGATAGTCGAGTCGACCGACCTCCTCGATCAGTTCCTTTGCTGCAGTTCCCTGCCCTGCAGATGACATGCGGGTGATCGAACGGCGGCAGCACCGCCATGCCCCGCCGCGCGGCGAGCTCTCGCGTGAGCGCCTCGCGGTCCTGTGTGCGGCGATCATAGAGGATGACTTCGGCGCCGTAGCCTCGGGTTGCCGCGAGCTTCGACGCCGGCGCATCCGTCGGCATGACGATCGCAGTGCCGACGCCGAGCAGTTGCCCGGCGAGCGCGACCGCCTGCGCGTGGTTGCCCGAGGAGAACGCCGCGACCCCAGTTCGACGCCGCGCGTCGTCGAGTTGGACAATGGCGTTGTACGCCCCACGGAACTTGAAGGCGCCCATCCGCTGATGATTTTCGCACTTGAAGAAAAGCTGCGCGCCCGCGGCCTCGTTCGCGGTGCGTGAGGTGAGCACGGGGGTCCGGTGGGCGACGCCGCGCAGGCGCTCGGCGGCATCCACAATGTCTGCAAACGTCGGCGGTGCAAGTTCGATCATCTTGATCTTGAAGTGCAGGGCATCGTCGCGCAGTATCCGTCCCGAACGTTTCGGGGTAAAGAAGCTTCCAGGCAGTATTCGCAGACGACAGGAGATGGCGCATGAAGAGGATCTGGACCGTCACACTTGCACTCTGCGGCGCGCTCTGCATCGCCGCGTGTGGCAAGACCGAGTCACCGCGGCAGAAGGCCACGGTGCAGGACGTGAAGAAGAACGCGCAGGAACTCGCCACATCGGTGACGGATCTCGCCCAGCAGACGAAGGAAGCGTTCGTCGCGAAGGCCGAGAGCGACCTCGCCGACATGAACGGCCGAATCGCGGAGCTCAAGTCGCGCGCGGACAAGGCGCAGGGCGACGCGAAGGCGAAACTGGATCTCGCCGTGGCGCAGCTCGAGCGGCAGCGTCAGGCCGCGACCGAGAAGCTGAACGCGGTGAAGGACGCGAGCGGCGATGCGTGGAAGGATATGAGCGCCGGGTTCGCGAGCGCCTGGGAGGAGATGAAGAAGGCATACGACACGGCAAAGGACAGCTAGTCCTGGCTCTGGCGCAGGCGTGGATCCCGCACCCGTTGCCGGCTACTCGACCTTGTCGTCTGACGTTGCCGCCGGCGGATCCGCTCTCGGCGCCGGGTCGCCTGCACGCTCCTCCCTCTTCTTGACGCCGTACATTGCCCTGTCCGCATGCCTCAGGAGGACGGCAAAATCGTGGCCATCCTGCGGGCAACGGCTGATGCCCAGACTGGCCTTCAGGCCGAGCGTCGCGCCATCGATCTCGAAAGGAGTTCCCACCGCGTTCATCACCTTCCTCGTCACCTCCGCAACATCGTCGTCGCCCGTGACACCCGAGATCAGCACGATGAACTCGTCACCCCCAAGGCGGGCGACGGTGTCGCTTTCGCGAATGACTTCTGTCAAGCGCATGGAGAATGCGCAGAGCAACTCGTCTCCCATCGCGTGGCCATGGGTGTCGTTGATGTCCTTGAAGCGGTCGAGATCGAGAAACAGCAGAGCGAATCCGCTGCCGTGCCGACGCCAGTTCGCGAGCGCCTGCCGCACCCGATCTTCGAGCAGATAGCGATTGGGAAGCTCGGTCAAGGAATCATGCAGCGCAAGGTATTCGGTCTGCGCTTCGAGCGCGCGTGCGTAGGCGATGTTGCGGTGATGCCCGCGCAGGTAGGCCACGAGCAGGGCAAGGAAAAGCAGGGAGACCAGGCTCACCAGCATGATTCCGCCACTACTCATGTCTCTCAGGCGGACCTGACGCTGTAACACGAGTTGCATGGGTTGGGAGCTGCTGAAATCGCTGGTCTCGAGTTGCAGAAGCGGGAAAAGAGCCGTTTCCAGCCAGTTCGGTGCAGTGGCAGCGGGCACATCGTAGAGCGGCGGCTCCACCAGCTTGCCCACCCGGGTAACCTGCAGCCGATACGCGATGAGCGGTGTCGGGGCGGAAGGCAGGAGATCGCGCGTCCGCATCACGAGCAACGCCGTCAGCTCCCCCGCGAAGCCGTACTCCGGCCGCGCTGACGACCGTGATCGGCTGCGCTCGGTGTGTCGGAACATGACATATCCACCCGCGCCTTCCACCAGCTTGAAGGGATTCGAGGAAACCGACCTGCGGGTCACGCGCGCTTCCTGCAACGCCTCGCGCAAGTGCGGTACCGAGTCCATGTCGAGACCGACCACGGGTCTTGCCTCCGGCGTCTCGGGCCAGATGAAAGCGATCGGCTGGTAGGTGGGCTTGTCGGGTGCGATGCTCCAGCTTCGCGAACCCTCGTAGCTGAATTTGCGGATGTCGAACGGCGTGCCCCAATGCTGCCGCAGGTAGCGCTCGAAATCCGCACGGTCCTCGCTGCTGACTTCGCGCGCGACCTCGAGCATGTAGATGTGCGGGTAGGTGGCGAGCATCATGCTCGCATAGTGCTGCACGCTGGCCCGGTCATTCGCTTCGACTGCAGACAGGAAACTGCTGAAACCGGCGAGCACCGTCTCGTTCGCCTTCAGCTTGTCTCGCAGTTCGGCAATCACGGAGTCCGTATGGCGCGCGAAGCTGCCTCTGACGGCTTCGATCGACTGGCTTATGACGAGGCTGTAGGCAATCAGGACGAGCAGAAGCCAGACCGCGACTGCGGCCACATAAAGGCCTCGAAACGGAAGCTTGGGCTTGGCAGGGATCACGATTCCAACGCGTCTCCCGTTGCCATACAGGGGGGCAGTACATGATGAGCGCCTAAATGCGACTGCACAAGCGTCGCATACGCGGGCTCTCTCGCCCCCGACCGTCAACCGCTTTCACTATTACGGATGGGAAGCAGTACGAAGCGCCCGTCGCGGCGCACCGCCGACATCGCAAAATCGAAGCAGTCTGCCCGCGCAGACAGATCGAGATCCGGCAGCGGCAGGCTGGGATTGTCGCCACGAGTGAAGCGGCGACCGAAATCGGATTGACGCACGCGCTCCTCATACAGAGCAGGGTCCGGCTCGCTGCCCGCGAGCAGCGCATCGATGTACTCCGCGCAGGCGATGTCCTCGTCGCCGTCACGGTCGATCCACTCGCCTGTGACGAGCAGCGTCACGTGCTGCGGCTGCAGCCGGCGAATCGCCTCCGCCGTGGCTCGCGCGCAGACGAGACTGCCGGCAAAAACCGATCGGGCGTCGGCGAAACGCAGCAAGCCGCGCACGCCAGCCGCCGTCGTCTGGATCAGTTCACGGCCCTGCAGGTCAGCCTCCGCCACTGCGGCGGGCGAATTGCCGAAATCGAACCCCGGCACCGGATCGCCGCCGGCCACGGCACCCGTGATCAATGCATCAGGTCGAGTCCGTTGCAACTCGAATGCGTCGGCAGAGGTCTCCACCGGATGAATCGCACTAGCGCCGGCCGTGAACGCATACGCCGCAGTGGAGAAGGAACGCAGTACATCGATTACCACGACGACATCGTGCGGCTCGTCAGTTGATTCCAATCGATTGAGAAACAGGATGTGTGTGTGCATGGCATGAAGTGCAGATTCAGTGGAGCGCCTGCGTGACGATCGCATTCGGACCAATCGTGCAGACGTGAACAGGTGTGTACAGGGAAATTGTTGCAGCATTCCGCGCTCGACGCACCACATCGCCGTGCGCAACATTGCAAAACTTGCTGCCCGCGTTTTCGGGTCGAAGGCGGCAGGGCGTCAAATCGCCGCTGCAGTCACTCTGCTCTGGCGCGGCAGCCCTATAATTCCCGGATTGCTTTCCGACGCCCTTCCGGTTCGCTGCTGCAGTAGGAGGACGATTTGCAGGCTCCCGCGCACAGTCTTGTTCGATCCACGGATTGCCAGGCTCTCGTCGATGGCGCTGCCGAGGCTGTGCTCGTGCTCGATCCCGCGGGAATCCTGCTGGGGCTGAGCACCCCGGCACTGGCGAGCGCCGGTCGCTGGCTGCGACCGGGAATATCGCAGTCCTTGAGTGCATCGGGATGGTGGCAATCGTCTGCGTCGGCCGACCGCTTCCGCGCAGCCCTGGCGGTAGTCGCGGACGGCGCTCCCGCGCGCTGCGAGGCCGAGGTGCACGGCGTGCCCGAATCCCGCCACGTCGAGATCACGCTGACACCGATACTCGAGTCCGCTGGCAGCACGCAGTTCGTGCTGGCCCAGGTGCGCGACGTCCCCGCGCGCCATCGAACGGACCTGGCGCCGCGCGAGAACGAGAAGCTGCTGCGCCAGATCACCGAGACCATCCACGAAGTATTCTGGATGACGAATCCGCGCGGTGACGAGATTCTCTACGTGAGTCCCGGCTACGAGACCATCTGGGGCCGCAGCGTCGAGAGCGTGTGTCGACATCCCATGTCCTTTCTCGAAGCCGTACACCCGGAAGACCGCTCGCGGGTCGTCGCCGGGCTGACCAGGCAGGCGCGCGGCAACCATGTCGTAGAGTTCCGCGTTCTGCACCCAGATGGCACGGTGCGCTGGGTGCGCAATCAGGCGTTTCCGGTTCGCAACGAGCGCGGCGAAGTCTATCGCGTGACGGGCATCGCGACCGACATCACCGAGCAGGTGCAGGCGCGCGAAGAGGTCGCCCGCCTGAACCGGGATCTCGAAGGCGCGCATCAGCGAACGCACGCGCGAGCTCACCGCCGAGATCACCGAGCGCGGGCGCGTGGAGGAAGTGCTGCGGGCGCGCAGCGAGCAGATCCTCGTCCACCGCGATGCGCTGCTCGAGCTCGCGCGTCTCGACAAATCCGATTTCCCCGAGGCGCTGCAGCAGATCCTCAAGGCCTCGGCCGAAACGCTGCAGGTGGAACGCGTGAGCTATTGGACGCTCGCCGAAGACGATTCCACCATCACCTGCGAGATGCTCTATCTGCGCAGCCGCAACGACCTCGATCACGGCCCCCGCAGGCATCACGCTCGCGCGCGAAGACTATCCCCGCTACTTCGCGGCAATGTGCGGCGACCGACCGATCGTATCGCACCGCGCGACGTGAGAACACCGCAACGGCGGAGTTCGGCGACAGCTACCTCGCACCGCTCGGCATCGACGTCGATGATGGACGTGCCGGTCTGGTTCCATGGTCGCGTCCTCGGCGTGATCTGCCACGAGCATGTCGGCGCAGCCGCGCGACTGGACGCCTGGAAGAGGTGGACTTCGCGACCTCGCTCGCCACGATGGTCTCGCTGTCCCTGGAGACGAGCAACCGCCAGCAGCTCCTCTCGGCCCTGCAGAAGTCGGAAGAGAAGTACCGCAAGGTCGTGGAGAATGCCAACGAGGGCATCGTCGTCGTGCAGGAAGGCTACGTCCGGTTCGCCAACGCGAAGGCGCTGGAATTCGTCCGGCCGCTCCGAGCATGAGGTCTACAGCACGCCGTTCCAGGAAATGGCACACCCCGATGACCGCACGGTGCTCATCGACAATTACTTCAAGCGCATGCACGGAGAGCCGGCGCCCGACGAGTACGAGTTCCGCGTGCTCCACGGAGCGGCAGCGTGCGCTGGTTTTCGGTGCGCGCGGTGCGCACCGAATGGGAAGGCCGTCCAGGCAGCCTGAATTTCCTCACCGACATCACGGAGAGCAAGGGACTGCGGGACAACCTCGCGCAAACGCTCGCCGAGCAGGAGGCGATTCTGCAGACGTCGATGGTCGGCATCGCTTTCTCGTCGACCGCCGCGTCCACTGGCTCAACGCGACGCTCGAACAGCAGATGCTGGGCTATGGCAAGGGCGAGCTCATCGGGCAGCCCAAGCGTGGTGACCTATGCGCTGCCCGAGGATTACGAGCGCGTCACCCGCGAGTGCTATCCGCTGCTGGCGGCCGGGGAGAGTTTCGCCACCGAGTTGCAGATGAAGCGCAAGCGACGGATCGATATTCTGGTGCTCGCTGTCGGGCAAGGCGATCGATCCGACGAACCTCGACGGCGGGCTCGATCTGGGTGCTGTCCGACATCACGCTGCGCCGACAGCTCGAAGAAGAGCTGTCGCAGACCCTGACCCAGCGTGAGGCGATACTGCGCAGCACGCTCGTGGGCATCACGTTCACCGTTCACCGCCGCCACGTCTGGCTGAACGAGAAGGTCGCGCAGATGCTCGGCTATCGCGTCGAAGAGCTGACCGGCCAGTGCTCGGTCGTCCACTTTCCGGACGAGCAGGCATGGGCGGCTTTCGGGTCCGTCGGTTATGGCGCGCTCGCCCGCGGTGAAGCGTACATCGCGGAGACGCAGATGAAGCGCAAGGACGGCACGCTCATCTGGTGTCAGGTGTACGGCGAGGCGATCGACCCCGATGATCTCGGCAAGGGCACGATCTGGACGTTTCTCGACATCACCGATCAGAAGCGCGCGCAGGAGGACATTCGTCGCGCGCTGGCGAAGGAGCGCGAACTCTCCGAGCTGAAATCGCGTTTCGTCTCGATGACGTCGCACGAATTCCGCACGCCACTCGCCACCATCCTGTCCTCGGCGGAAATGCTGCAGGACTACGGCGAGCGGCTGCCGGCGGTAGAGAAGACGGAGCTTGTCGATCACGTCAAGGCGGCCGTCTCACGCATGACGCGGATGCTCGACGACGTGCTCATCATCGGCAAGGCGGACGCCGGGCGCGTGGAAATCAATCCCTCGCCGTGCGATCCGCGCGGATTCTGCCTTGGACTGCTCGACGAGATGCGGCGCGCGAGCAACGACAGCCACGAGCTCGTGTTCGCCGCGCGCGGCACGGCGGGCGAGCGCCCGCTCGACGGCCAGTTGTTGCGGCAAGTGCTGTCCAACCTGCTCGGCAATGCGATCAAGTATTCGCCGCGCGGCGAGCTCATCCGACTCGAGCTCGATTGCCGCGACGACGCCACCGTGTTCGAGGGTCGTCGACCACGGCATCGGTATTCCGGACGAGGACCTGGCCCGACTCTTCACAACATTCACGCGCGGGCGCAACGTCGCCAACATCTCCGGCACCGGGCTCGGTCTCGCCATCGTCAAGCGCCTGGTCGATCTGCACGGCGGCAGCATCTGCGTCGAGAGCCAGGTCGGACACGGGTCGCGCTTCATCGTGCAGATTCCGGTCGTGCGGAACGTGCGCATGGCTAGGATCGTCGTCATAGAGGACGAACCGGCGATCCGCGCGAACCTGTCGCGGATGCTCGAAATGGAAGGCCATGAAGTGGTGACGGCCGAAGACGGCCTCGCGGGGCTCGCTGCGCATTCGTGCGCAGCGCCCGGACCTCATCTTTTGCGATCTCGTCATGCCCGTCCTCGACGGCTACGGCGTGCTCGCCGAGTTGCTCGCGCGCGCGGACACGGCGACCATTCCCTTCATCTTCCTCTCCGCCAGCGCCGACCAGACCGAGCGCGAGGAAGGCCTGCGCCGCGGCGCGACCGACTACCTCACCAAGCCGTTCCGGCTGGGAGAAATCCGTGACACCGTCGCGCGCCACCTCCCGCCGCTGAGGTGCCGATGGCTGCACCCGTGAAAGCTACCGGTCAGACCGAAGGGCACGATCCTGGTCGTCGACGACGACGCGCCGCTGCTGCGGCTCATCTCGCTGCGCCTGCGCGAGGAAGGCTATGCCGTAGTCACCGCCTGCAGTGGCGAGCAGGCGCTCGTGCACATCGCGATGAAGCTCCCGAACCTCGTGCTCACCGACCTGCAGATGGGCGGCATGGACGGTCTCGATCTGTTCGATGCGATCCATCGCGACTATCCGTCGCTGCCGGTCATCATCCTCACCGCGCACGGCACGATTCCGGACGCCGTCACCGCCACCAAGCGCGGTGTGTTCGGCTTCCTGACCAAACCGTTCGAGGCGCGCGCGCTGCTCGCCGAGGTCGAGCGCGCGCTCCTCGTGAGCACGCCAGCGGCCGCAACCCTGCCCGCGACACCCGACGGCGCATGGCGACGGGAGATCATCACGCGCAGCCCGGCAATGGAGGAAGTGCTGCAGCAGGCGCAGATGGTGTCCGCCACCGACGCGAGCGTGTTCATCCACGGCGAGAGCGGCACGGGCAAGGAACTCCTGGCGCGCGCGATCCATCGCGCCAGCCGCCGCAGCGAGCGCGAGTTCGTCGCGGTGAACTGCGGTGCGATCCCGGAGCCGCTGCTCGAATCGGAATTGTTCGGCTACGTGAAGGGCGCTTTCACCGGCGCCGTGCGCGATCACAAGGGTCTCTTCCAGGCGGCCCACGGCGGCACGCTGTTCCTCGACGAGATCGGGGACATGCCGCTCGCGTTGCAGGTGAAGCTGCTGCGCGTGCTGCAGGAACGACAGGTGCGGCCGGTCGGCGCGGTGACGAGCACGCCGATCGACGTGCGCGTGGTGTCCGCATCTCATCGCAATCTGCAGGACGAGATGAACGCGGGGCGCTTCCGCGAGGACCTGTACTACCGCCTGAACGTCGTCTCGCTCTCGCTGCCGCCGCTCGCGCAGCGGCGCGAGGACATTCCGCTCCTCGCCAATCATTTTCTGCGGCAGCTCGCGGAGCGCTACGGAAAGAACGTGGCCGCGCTGGCGCCCGACGCGCTCGAGCTCATGCTCGCCGCATCGTGGCCGGGCAACGTGCGGCAGCTCTTCAACGTGGTGGAACAGACGGTCGCGCTGTCGGTGACACCGCTGGTGCCGGCGTCGCTGGTCCAGCGCGCGCTGCAGCAGGCGGCCGCGAACCTGTCCTCCCTCGACGAAGCGAAGCGCCGCTTCGAGCGCGACTACCTCGTGCAACTCCTCAAGATGACCCGCGGCAACGTGTCCCAGGCCGCCCGGCTCGCCAAGCGAAACCGCAGCGACTTCTATTCACTCCTCGCGCGCCACGCGCTTGACCCCGGCCAGTTCAAGTCGTCGGTCGAGTAAGCCGACTCTGTTGGCTTGCGCCGACACCGCTGTAACTCCACCCAATCAGGCACTTGCATCGGTACGCGAGGCCGACTGTTGGGCTGGGCCAACAGTCACCGACCGCTCGCAGACTCGAGAAATCGAGCTAACAGGTTGAACCAAAGAAGGAAAACCTCCCTGGCACGGCGACTGCCAAGGAAACGGTCGAACGCGAGACCCCACAGACGCATGGCTCGCTTTCCTCTCCGCAGTTCTTCTGCTGCGGCGCGGCGCGGGGAAGAAGCTACGAAACATTTGGAGGAGTCAGCATCATGAGTTCGCCCGACATCTCACGTGCAACGACACTGCCGAGTCGGTCTGTTCGGCGCACCCGGGATTCGCTGCAAATTCCGGTGGAACTGGATCGCGACGAGGATCGCGACCTCGCACGCTCGCTCAGTGCGACCCGCCAAGTCGTGCTGAGTCTGGCCGTCTTGTGCAGCTCCGCGTTCGGGGTCTGGTTTGCCGGTGCCATGGTGCCCGAGATCAAAGCAGAGGCACACGTTCACGCGCAGCAGACAAGTGCGACCGTCGAAACCGCACCGTCTGCGGTGAAGGTTTGTGAGCCGTAGTCGGCCGACGCCGCACCTGCGGCCCCGACCCACCCAAAACAGAGGGCACTCATGGACCTGACGCACTCCGATCTCGTCGCCTGGTCGCTCGCGCGCGTGAAGGCGCTGGGAGACACACCGGCAAGACTCTTCCTGGCGCGGCTCGCCGAGCTTGATCCATCGTTGCTCACGCTCTTCGGAGCAACTGGCGCGAACGACCGCCTCGCGCGCACACGCGTGCACCTGCTGGCGGCCTCGGGCTTTCACGAGGACAGGGCGCGTGCCGCGTTGCGCACGATCACCCAGCGCTGCAGGCAGCGACCGGTCGGCCTGCGGGATCAGGCCGTGCTCCTTTCTGCCGCGCTCTGGACCTTGAAGCACATGCTCGGCGCCGGCTTCACGCACGCTGACCGGGAAGCATGGGTTGCCTATCAGCAGCAAATGGTGCGCGCACTGGAAGGTGCGGCGCTCACGCACCGCGGCCGCACACCATGAACGCGACGGCACAAGCGCGGTGGCAGAGCCGGCTGGCGCGCGTCGACGTGCAGACCGCCACTCTCAAGGCGGTCGGGGTCACATTCTTCGCATTTGGAACAATCGGAATGATTCTGCCGCTCGTGCCAACCACGGAGCTCTGGATGGTGGCCGCTTACTGCTTCGCGAAGAGTGCACCGGCACTCGCAGAACGCATGTTCGCGTACCCTCGCATCGGCGCCGAACTGCGCGACTGGGTCGAGCACGGCGTCATCAGCCGCAAGGTGAAGCTGTTCGCGATGATCGGGCTATCCGCCAACTTCACGTCAGTAGTCTGGATTGCGGGTCTGCCCGGCGTCACGCTCGCGACCTGGGCCGGAGTGCTGCTCGTGATCGGAGGGTATGTAGCGACGAGGCGGGAGGGAGATCAGAAATGGCTTAGCTTCCAAGCCTGCCGGGCGCGCCCGGCAGGCTGAATGTGGGCACTGGTGCGAGAGACTGAGGTCGGATGCAAATCGTAGAGTCCAACGGGTTAAGCGGCCATTTGAATTGCATAGTACTGCTGACAGAAAGCGGCGGGTGGCAGATGGCCAAGCCGTGCCTGCTTTCGGATGCGGTTGTAGAAGATCTCGATGTACGCCGTAATCTCGCGTTTTGCCTGTTCGCGGGTAGCGAAGCGTCGTTGATGTATCAGTTCCGTCTTCAGGCAGCCCCAGCAGCTTTCCATCGAGCGCATATCCCAGCAGTTGCCTTGCACGGACGCCTGCGTGTCGATTCCCGACGCGTTTCTGGTAAGCATGCGCGGTATGACCTGCCGCGGTCCGAGTGTGGATTCGCCCTTTCCCAGGACGTTTCGTGGCCACTGCCCCGAACAGCGCCTGCATCGCCAGCTTCTGCGTCATGCTGCGTCCATAGCATCGCCGACAGTCGCCGTTGAACAAATCCTTGATGCCCGCAAGGTAGAGCCAGCCTTCGTCGGTGGCGATGTAGGTGATGTCTGTTACCCAGGCTTTGTTCGGCGCAGCAACGGCAAACTGCCGATCCGAAGGTTCGGTGCGACCGGCAGGACACGATTCGAGTCCGTCGTCGCCTTGAACTTGCGTTTCTGCTTGCAGCGTAGCCCGAGTTTTTTGCGAATCCGCCTGATGCGATGAATGCCCACCTGAATGCCGTTGTCGGCCAGGTCGGCTTGCAGCCGCTCCGGACCGTAGGTCTGCCGCGTTCTCTCGTGCGCCGCCTTGATCTGCGTTTCCAGCTGGGCATTCTTCTGCGCGCGTGGCGACCGCGGCCGCTTGCGCCAGGCGTAATAGCCGCTTTCCGATACGTCGAGCACGCGACACATCGCGGCTACGGGATGCTGGCGCCGCAATTCATTTATCCGGCCGTATTTCACCGCGACTCCTTCGCGAAATGCCCGCACACTTTTAGCAGGTCACGCTCCAACTTCACTTCCGCCAATTCTTTCCGCGTGCGCGCCAATTCAAGCTCCAATTCGCTCGGCACCCGCTGACCTTTCCCGACCTCGGCAAGCTCTGCCGGCCCGCGCTGCCCTGACCCAGTTGCTCAGGCTGCTCTTCGGCACTGACAAGCGCTTTGCTGCCTGATCAATTGATAACCCTTCCGACTCCACCAGCTTTACCGCTTCCGCCCGAAATTCCAGCGTCTATACCCCCTTCGGCATCCGTTCCATCTGCGTCCTCCGTTCGTCCAATTCTACGAATCGTCGAACTCCATTTTTTTCAGCCTACCTCAGTGTACAAGAGGTCGGAACCTATAGAGGAGTCGGGAGGGACGAGGTACTTGATTCCAGAGATACAGGCGACGCTCTCGATAATCCATCGCCTCAACGAAACGCTGAAGTGCGTCTACCGTTTCGCTCGGTAGAAAGGACGCAAACCCGTGGGTCACTGCGAACCGCGCCTAGTGAAGCTCTCGAACGAGCCGGATTCGTCGATAGCCATTTGCATCAAGGCGATGCTTCGGTTCCGTGGCGCCAAACCAGACTGGGAACGACAGAAACGCTCTCACACAAAATAGTTGGTGAGACCAAGGCAGCTACAGAGCGCAGAGCAACTGATCCAGAACTCACCGGACGCACCTGTCGGTCTGAGGTGTGGTGCCGCTTGTCTGGATTGAACAGACGACCTACCGCTTACAAGGCGGTTGCTCTACCACTGAGCTAAAGCGGCACTTGGGGAAATTATAGGGGAACGAAGGAGAGGGAAATGCGGTGATGCGCAAGGCGAGACGCGTCAGGCGGGAACGCGCGACCGCTCCCCGCTACTTCACGACCTGCAAGCGGCGGCGCGCACCGCTCTGCGGACTGGAACCGTCGTTGTCGGGCGGTGTCGCGTCGGACGCGGGCTTCTCCTCCGTCTTCGCAGAACCGTCGACGATGGTGTTGGGAGGCGTGTCGAAGAAAAGCCCCTGCGCCGTTTCCTTGGCGAAGATGCCGCCGACCGTGTCCACCGGGATCGAGATCTCTCGCGACACACCGGCGAAGCGCGCCGAGAACTGGATGACGTCGTTGCCGAGGGTAAGCTTGTGGGTGGCGTCCGGGCTCAGGTTGAGCACGATCTCGCCATTCTTCACGTACTCCATCGGCACCTTGGTGAAGCGGTCCACCTTGACCACGATGTACGGGGTATAGCCGCTGTCCGCGCACCATTCGAAGATTGCGCGGATCATGTAGGGCTTGGTGGACAGCTCTTTCACTTGCGCATCACCTTTTCGGAGGGCGTGAGTGCCTCAATGAACGCCGGACGTGCGAAGATGCGCTCCGCGTATTTCATGAGCGGCGCGGTCTGCTTGGGCAGCACAACATTGTAGTGGTCCAAGCGCCACAGGAGCGGCGCGATGGCGACGTCGAGCATCGAAAACTCCTCGCCCAGCATGAACTTCTGCCTTGCGAAAACGGGAGCGATCTGCACCAGGTTGTCGCGGATCGCCGCGCGGGACTTGTCCGCGCTCTTGTGGTTCTTCTCGACCGCTTCAATGTGGCTGAACAACTCCTGCTCGAAACGATAGAGGAAAAGGCGTGCCCTAGCGCGCATCACCGGATCGGCGGGCATCAGCTGCGGATGCGGGAAGCGGTCGTCGATGTACTCGTTGATGATGTTCGATTCGTACAGGATCAGGTCGCGGTCGACCAGCACCGGAACCCGGTTGTACGGGTTCATCAGCGCGAGATCCTCGGGCTTGTTGAAGATGTCCACATCGTGGATCTGAAAATCCATCCCCTTCTCGAAGAGGACGATGCGGCAACGCTGGCTAAAGGGACACGTGGTCCCCGAGTAAAGGGTCATCATGGCGCTTGCGCCTCGTTCTTATGGGGTAGTTGCGCCAAACGCGCGACAAGCGCGCTCAGTGAACGTCCTTCCAGTATTCCTTCTTCAGCCAGTAGGCGAAGATGAAGAGTACGCCGAGCAGGAACAGCGCGATGATGCCCACCTGCACCCGCTTGGCGCGCGTGGGCTCGCCCATGAAGACGAGGTAGTTGACGAGATCGGCGACCGCCTGATCGTACTCCACCGGCGTCATCGTGCCCTTCGTCCCGGCGACGATCTCACGGTGCGCGACTTTCTGGCCGTGCGCGTCCGTCACCTCTTCTACCTTGGCCACCGGCTGCCCCTGCAGTTCCCAGAGAACGTGCGGCATGCCGACGCTGGGGAAGACCAGGTTGTTCCACCCGGTAAGAGTGGAATCGTCGCGGTAGAACGTGCGCAGATAACTGTACAGCCAGTCCGCCCCGCGCGAGCGCGCGATGACCGTAAGATCAGGCGGCGCGGCGCCGAACCACGCCTTCCCTTCCGGCCTGCGCAGAGCGATCTTCATCTGGTCACCGACCTTGGCGTCGGTGAAGATCAGATTCTCGCGAATCTCGTCCAGCGACAGACCGAAGGCTTCGAGGCGGTTATAGCGCATGAAGTCGGCACTGTGGCAGTTCAGGCAGTAATTCACGAAAATTCGCGCGCCGCGCTGCAGCGATGCACCATCACGCGGGTTGATGGGCGCGTGATCAAGCGGCGGGCCCTCGCTCGAAGCGAACGCGAATGCCGACATCAGAAGCGCGAGGAGAAGAACGATTCTTTTCATTATTTTGTCACCCGCTTCGGTTCGGGCTTCACCGAGTCAATCCGGCTATACCAAGGCATTAGCAGGAAGAACGCGAAATAGACAACGGTGAGCACCCGCGCCATCCAAGTGTAGAGTGGTGTTGGCGCTTCCACGCCGAGCCAGCCCAGCACACAGAATGCGATGACGAAAAGCGTGAGGGCGAACTTGTAGATCGGCCCGCGATAGCGGATCGACTTGACGGGGCTGCGGTCGAGCCAAGGAAGAAGGAACAGGATGACGACCGCGGCGCCCATCACCGCCACACCCGGGAACTGCGATCCGAACATCGCCGGCACCGCACGCAACATGGCGTAAAACGGAGTGAAGTACCACACCGGCGCAATGTGCGGCGGTGTCTTCAGCGGGTCGGCGGGAATGAAGTTGTTGTATTCGAGAAAGTAGCCGCCCATCTCCGGCGCGAAGAAGACAGCCATGCTGAAAATCACCAGGAATACCGTCACCCCGGCGATATCCTTCACCGTGTAGTACGGATGGAAGGGGATGCCGTCGAGCGGTTTGCCGGTTTTCGGATCCTTGTTCTTCTTGATCTCGATGCCATCCGGATTGTTGGAGCCGACCTCGTGCAACGCGATGATGTGCACGAAGACCAGACCGACCAGAACCAGCGGAACGGCGATCACGTGGAACGCGAAGAAGCGGTTGAGCGTGGCATCGCCGACGACGAAGTCGCCGCGGATCCAGATCGCGAGATCGGCGCCGATCAGCGGGATCGACGAGAACAGGTTCACGATCACCTGCGCGCCCCAGAACGACATCTGTCCCCACGGCAGCAGATAGCCGAAGAACGCTTCGGCCATCAGCGCGAGATAGATGACGCAGCCGATGATCCAGAGCAGTTCGCGCGGCTTGCGGTAGGAACCGTACAAGAGAGCGCGGAACATGTGCAGATAGACGACAATGAAGAAGAACGATGCGCCCGTGGAGTGCATGTAGCGGATCATCCAGCCCCACGAGACATCGCGCATGATGTACTCGACCGAGCCGAACGCGAGTTCCGCGGACGGTTTGTAATTCATCGTGAGGAAGATGCCCGTGACGATCTGGATGACCAGCACGAGGATCGCGAGCGAGCCGAAGTAGTACCAGAAGTTGAAGTTCTTCGGCGCGTAGTACTCTGCGAGGTGGTATTTCCAAGTTTCGACCAGCGGAAAGCGCTCGTCGACCCACTGCAGCAACTTCTCAGGCATCGTCGTGCCGTTGGCCATCTATCACGCTCCCTTTTTTTCTTCGCCGATCAGCACACGGGTATCAGTCATGAAGTAATACGGCGGGATCTGGAGGTTGATGGGCGCAGGCTGCCCGGCGAATACGCGACCCGCCAAGTCAAACCGCGACCCATGGCACGGACAGAGAAATCCGCCCGGCCAGTTCGCGCCGAGGCCGCTGGCGTCACCGGTCTCGAAGCGCGGGCTGGGAGAACAGCCAAGATGTGTGCAGATGCCCACTACGACCAGAAACTCCGGCTTGATGGAACGATCGGGGTTCTTGCAGTTGTCCGGCTGTTCCGATGCGGCCGAATCAGGATCGGCGAGCAGGCTCGTGTCCTTCGTGAGGCTTTCGAGCATCGGCTTGGTCCGGTTGACCACCCATACCGGCTTGCCCCGCCACTCCACCGTCAGCATCGAGCCGGGTTCGAGACGGCTGATGTCCACTTCGACGGGAGCGCCGGCTGCGCGGGCACGCGCGCTCGGCTCCATGCTTATCAGGAACGGAACGCCTACCGCCGCACCGACAACGCCACCGACGGCCGAAGTCGCTGCGATCAGGAATTTCCGCTTGCTCTTGTTGAGCTCGGAAGGGCCCCGATAGGAAGGGGCCCCGAGTACCGCTTCATCGCCCATCACGCTTGGCCCTCGAGACTTTTTGTTCGAAATTGGTGCGTGGCCCGAATTTTACCCGAACCGGGCACCTAAAATCACGCGTTTCCAACACTTTTTTTGTGGAAATTCGCGAGATATCACCCAAAAAACACGCACCAAATCATGATGTTGACGGCTCTCAAAACAGAGTTTTCTAATATTGCGGCGCGGCGAAACCTGTTACCGGGAACCTTCGCGCAACTGCGCCGTGGTCAGACCGGATTCTCCTCGTCGAGAAAAAAGTGCTCGAGCCCGAAGCGCTCAGCGAGGTGTGCGCCGAGCGCCTGCACCCCGTAGCGCTCCGTCGCGTGGTGCCCGGCCGCGAGGAAGGCCACACCCGTCTCGCGAGACAGATGCACCGTGCGCTCCGAGACCTCGCCCGTCAGGAAGGCGTCCACGCCGAGCGCAACCGCCTCCTCGAGCAGATCCTGCGCAGCACCCGTGCACCAGGCGATGCGCCGCAGACGCCGCTCCGGCGCGCCGATGACCAATGGCGGGCGCGCCAGCCGCGCCTCGACGGTGCACGCGAACGCACCGAGGGTCGGCGGTTGTGAGGGGACGCCCCAAGCCGCAATCGCCTGATCGCCGAACCAGCCTTCGATCTGCAGGTCGAGTCGCCGCGCCAGCGCAGCGTTGTTGCCGAACTCCGGATGCGCGTCGAGCGGAAGATGGTAGGCGATGAGATTGACATCGCCGCCGAGCAGCAGCGCCAGGCGCGTCTTCCGCGGACCGGTCACCACCGGCGGCTCGTTCTTCCAGAAATAGCCGTGATGTACTAGCAGGCTGTCCGCTCCCGCCGCGATCGCGCGTTGAACGACCGCCAGCGACGCCGTGACCGCGGTCGCCAGCCTACGTGTTTCGGCGCACCCCTCGACCTGCAGACCGTTCGGACAATAGTCGTGGAAGCGGGAGACCTCCAGCAGGCGTCCGGTATAATCGACCAATTCACTCGTCTGCATGACCGATCACTATTCCGTGCGCAAGCTCTGGCTCATATTCGCTCAAACGGCCACCATCAGCCTGGCCATTCTCTTCGTGGTCTCGACGCTGCGGCCCGAGCTCGTATCCTTGGGCAGCCGCGGTCAGGTGGTGACGATCCGCGAAGCGCCCAGCGCCGGGACGGATGGCGTCAAGGCGCCATCCTACAACGAGGCCGTGGCGCGCGCGACGCCGGCAGTGGTCAACATCTTCACCAGCAAGGATGCACGCATGCAGTCGCATCCTTTCATGGACGACCCCTTCTTCCGCCGCTTCTTCGGCGACGAATCACGCAACGAACAGCGCAAGGAATCGAGCCTCGGTTCCGGTGTCATCGTCAGCACGGACGGCTACATACTCACCAATCATCACGTGGTCGAGCAGGCCGATGAAATCGAGGTCGCGCTGGCGGACGGACGCCGGGTGCGGGCGCGCATTGTGGGCGCCGACCCCGAGACCGACCTGGCCGTGCTCAAGGCCGAGGTCGACGGCGTGCCGAGCATCGCCTTCGGCGCTACCGAAGTGCTGAAAGTGGGCGACGTCGTGCTCGCCATCGGCAATCCGTTCGGCGTCGGCCAGACTGTCACCATGGGCATCGTCAGCGCGCTCGGCCGCACGCACCTGGGCATCAACACCTTCGAGAACTTCATTCAGACCGATGCCGCCATCAATCCCGGCAATTCCGGCGGCGCGCTGGTCGATGCGAGCGGCAATCTCATCGGCATCAACACGGCGATCTATTCGCGCACCGGGGGCTCGCAGGGCATTGGCTTTGCGATCCCGGAAAGCGTGGCGAAACAGGTGCTGCAGCAGATCATCGCCAACGGCGGGGTGACGCGCGGCTGGATCGGCGTCGAGGCGCAGGACCTGTCGAAGGAACTGGCCGATTCGTTCGGCCTCAAGGTGCAGGGCGGTGCCTTGATCGCCGGTGTGCTGCCCGACGGACCCGCCGAGAAGTCGGGCGTCAAGCCGGGAGACATCCTGAAGGAAGTCGAGGGCAAGCCGGTGACGGACGTCGCCGGCATGTTGAACTTGGTGGCAGCGCTCGAACCGGGCTCCACCGCCACCCTGTCTCTCCTGCGCAATCAGAACCCGCTGACAGTCAAGGTGCACGTCGCCAAACGGCCCGCGGCGGCGACCGTCACCAGCCCCCCCGGCTAGCTGCCGCCCGCTCCGGGTACGTTGTCGAGCGATTCCGGCGACGGCGCGCGGCGGCCGATGACGCCCGCCACGATGATGCCAAGTTCGTACAGCAGCCACATCGGAATCGCCAGCATGAGCTGCGAGATCACGTCCGGCGGCGTGAAGATGGCCCCGACCACGAACGCACCGACGATCACGTAGGGTCGAATTTCCTTCAGCTTGTCGACCGTCATCACACCGATCCAAACCAGCACGACGACGGCGACGGGCACTTGGAAGGCCAGGCCGAACGCCACCAGCAGCGTCAGGACGAAGTCGAGGTATTGCGCGATGTCCGGCGCGAAAGACACCCCCTCCGGCGTGAACGACGCGAGAAACCGGAACACCGTCGGCAGCACGAGAAAGTACGCGAAAGCCATGCCGCACAGGAACAGTAACGTGCTCGATATCACCAGCGGGGCGATCATCTTTTTCTCGTGCACGTACAGTCCGGGCGCGACGAAGGCCCAGGCCTGATACAGGATGTACGGCAGGGCAACCACGAGGGCACTCATCATGGTCACCTTCACCGGGATGAAGAAGGGCGAGGCGACGCCGGTCGCGAGCATCTCCTTCCCCTTCGGCAACGCTGCCAGCATCGGCCCCGCCACCAGGGTGTAGAGGTCCTGCGCGAACGGGAACAGGCACACGAAGACGATCGCGAAGACGATGAGCGAGCGCAGGATGCGATCGCGCAGCTCGATCAGGTGGGAGATAAAGGTTTCCTGCTCGCTCATCGCGGATCAGGATGAAGCGCGCGGGAAGCGGGCAAGCGTCCGGTCAGACCGGTTTCGAGACGGCCGGACGCTCGCCGAGCCCGAGTTCCATCTGCCCCGGATTCACTTCCTGCGGGTTGCCCGGAGCATCGGCGGCGGTTGCCTGAAGATCTCCCGTGCCATCGTCGGCAAGCTTGCGCAGCGACTGCTCGGTCTCGTTCATCTGCGTTTTGACGCTCTGCTCGAGGGAGCGCGCCTGCTCCTCGACGCTCGACTGCAGCTTGCGAACTTCCTCCAGCCGCATTTCCCGCTCCACTTCGGACTTCACGTCGTTCACGTAACGCTGCATGCGCCCGAGCATGGTGCCGATGGTGCGCGCGACCTTTGGCAGGCGCTCCGGTCCGATGACGACGAGCGCGACGAGCCCAATTACCACCATTTCAGAGAAGCCGAGATCGAACATTGCGTCTGCTCGATGGAAAGCGCGCGGCGCCGACCGTTCAGGCCCGGTTCTGCGTCCTGTCCTTGACCTCGCCCTCTATGGTCTGGCCGCTGAGGTGCTGCGTGTCCGACGATTTCGATGCTGCGCTGTCGTCCTTCATGCCGTCCTTGAAGCCTTTCACGGCCACACCCAGATCCTGCCCCATGTTGCGCAGCTTCTTCGTACCGAAAATGAGCAGCACCACGAGCAATACGATGAGCCAGTGCCAGATGCTGAATGAACCCATGTCGTCCTCCGTGCTCGGCTTGATCTGTAGTCAGTGCCTGGCGAGCATGGGCCCGAGCGGCTCATCGCCACCGATCACGTGCAGATGCAGGTGCAGCACTTCCTGCCCACCGACTCGCCCGGTGTTGACGATGGTCCGGTAACCATCCGTGCAGCCCTGCTCTTTCGCGATGCGCGACGCCACCACCAGAATCTTCCCCATGAGCGCCTGATGCTCTTCGGTCACTTCCGTAAGCGATGCTATGTGGACAGCAGGCACGACCATGAAATGCACTGGGGCGATCGGCCGGATGTCGTGAAACACGATGACCTCGTCGTCCTGATAGATCTTCTTGCTGGGGATCTCGCCCCGCACGATCTTGCAGAAGATGCAGTTATCCATGACTCACCGGAACTCGCTGGGTGTTATGTAAGGGGGAGGGCGTCGGGCACGTCTCAGGGTGGCGCGTTGCGCCCGGCCTTTTCGTCGATCCCCGAGATCCCTTCGCGCCGCCTTAGTTCGTGCAGCACGTCGGAAGGACCGAGCCCGTGGAAGGAGAGCAGCACGAGGGTGTGAAACCAGACATCCGCCACCTCTCGCACCAAGTGCAGTTTATCACCGGTCTTGGAGGCGAGTATGGCCTCGACCGCCTCCTCCCCGACCTTGCGCAGGATGGCGTCCTCGCCCTTGTAGAAAAGCCCTGCCACGTAAGACGACTCGGCGGCAGACGATTTGCGGGCTTCCAGCACTTCACCGATCCGGTGCAGCACTTCGGCATTGATCATTTCCGATAGATCTCCCGAGGGTCCTTCAACACCGGATCAACCTCCGACCACTTGCCCTGGTCGAGCTTGGCAAAGAAACAACTCTCGCGCCCGGTATGGCAGGCCACGCCGCCCGCCTGCTCGACCCGGAGCAACAGCGCGTCCCCATCGCAATCGAGGCGAATCTCGGAGACCCGCTGCACGTGCCCGGACTCTTCGCCCTTGCGCCAGAGCCGCCCGCGCGAACGTGACCAGTATACGGCGTCCCCGCTAGCAACCGTCTCGGCCAGCGACTCCCGGTTCATCCAGGCATGCATGAGAACCCGACCACTCGCGGCGTCCTGGGTGACGACTGGTACCAGTCCGTCGCCATTCCACTTCACCTGATCGAGCCAGCCCGCGCTCACTGACGCACCTCGACGCCGCGCTGCGCGAGCCGCTCCTTGGCTTCATCGATTGTGAACTCGCCGTAATGGAAGATGCTCGCGGCAAGCACGGCATCCGCCCGGCCGACCACTATGGCATCGGCAAGGTGATCGAGGTTCCCCGCGCCGCCGCTGGCGATGATCGGAATTTCCAGCGCATCGGAGAATGCGCGGGTGAGTGCGAGATCGAATCCAACCTTGGTCCCGTCCCGATCCATGCTCGTGAGCAGTATCTCACCTGCCCCGGCCGCCTGCATGCGCTCGCCCCAGGCGACTGCGTCCAGCCCGGTGCCACGCCGCCCGCCATGGGTGAAGACCTCCCAGCGGGCACTGTCTTCGCCCGATCGCTTCGCATCGACCGCCACCACGATGCACTGCGAGCCGAAGCGCCCCGCCGCCTCTTCGACCAGCGCGGGATTCTGTACCGCCGCCGTGTTGATGCTGACCTTGTCGGCGCCGGCATTCAGGAGCTTGCGGACATCGGCGACAGAACGCACTCCCCCGCCCACCGTGAGCGGGATGAACACCTGCTCGGCCACCGCCTCGATCACCTGCACGAGTGTGTCGCGCTCGTCCGAGCTCGCCGTGATGTCGAGGAAACAAAGCTCGTCGGCGCCCTGCTCATCATAGCGACGCGCGATCTCGACCGGATCGCCGGCATCGCGCAGGGAGACGAAATTCACGCCCTTGACGACGCGCCCGCCGGTGACGTCGAGACAGGGGATGATCCGTTTGGCGAGAGGCATTGTGGGGTGCGCTCGAGGCTTGCCGTTTACTGACCGCGCTGGCCGCTGGCCAGCTCGTCTGCGAGCGTCTGCGCCGCAGCGAGGTCGAGACTGCCTTCGTACAGCGCGCGCCCCGTGATGGCGCCGACGATGCCCTCGGCCTCAAAGCCGCACAGCGCGCGCACGTCCTCCAGGTTCGAAATGCCGCCGCTCGCGATCACCGGCACGGAAAGCTCCCGCGCCAAAGCGACCGTGGCCTCCACGTTGAGGCCGCGCATCATGCCGTCACGGCCGATGTCGGTGTGGATGATGGCCTCGACCCCGTAGTCCTGGAACTTCTTCGCCAGATCTAGCACGTCGTGTCCCGTCATCTTCGACCAACCCTCCACCGCGACCTTGCCGTCGCGCGCATCGAGCCCGACCATGATGTGGCCTGGAAAGGCGTAGCACGCGTCGTGCAGAAAGCCTGGCGTCTTCACCGCCGCGGTGCCGATGATGATGTACGTCACGCCGTCGTCCAGATAGCGCTCGATCACCTCAAGGCTGCGAATGCCGCCGCCGAGCTGGATCGGGATGTCGTCACCGATGCTCTTCACGATCGCCTGGATGGCCGATTCGTTGCGCGGCTTGCCGGCAAACGCGCCGTTCAGATCGACCACGTGCAGGCGGCGCGCGCCGCGATCGAGCCAGAGCTTTGCCATCGCGCCTGGGTCGTCGGAGAACACGGTTGCCCCGTCCATCTCGCCCTGCTTCAAGCGGACGCAATGGCCGTCTTTCAGATCGATGGCTGGAATGATGAGCATCGCTGGTGACTCGAATGGATGGCTACGCCCGCAAACGGAGGTCCGGCGTGACGTTCCGCTCGCCCGTTGCTGGCTGCCACGTGGCGAAATTGGCAAGCAACCGCAGTCCCGCCGCCTGACTCTTCTCGGGATGACACTGCAGCGCGAAGAGATTATCCCGTGCGACCGCACAGACGAAGCGGAAGGGGTATTCGCTTACGCCCGCCACCAAGCTGGCGTCGGCAGGCTGCACGAAATAACTGTGCACGAAGTAGAAGCGCCCGCCATCTTCGATCCCCGCCCAGAGCGGATGCGCACGCGTCTGGTGAACCCGGTTCCAGCCCATGTGTGGCACCTTCAGGCGGCCGCCGGCGGCATCCACCATCGCCTCGTGAGGAAAGCGCACGACCTTCCCCGGAAGGATGCCAAGACCCGCCACGCCGCCTTCGTCGCTCCATTCGAAGAGCATCTGCAGTCCGATGCAGATGCCGAGAAAGGGCTTCGTCGCTGCCGCCTCGATGACGGCCGGTCGCAGCCCGCGGCCGTCCAATTCGCGCATGCAGTCGGGCATCGCACCTTGGCCCGGGAAAACCACGCGGCCGGCCGCGCGCACCTCGGCCGGATCGTCGGTGATGACGACGCGCGCCGCCGGTGCGACATGCACACAGGCCTTCAGCACCGAGCGCAGATTGCCCATGCCGTAGTCGACGATGGCGATATCCGCGGCCATGCGCTCCCGCCTTACAGCGAACCCTTGGTCGAGGGGGTAAGCCCCACCGCCCGCGGATCGGTTTCCACCGCGGCGCGCAGCGCGCGCCCGAAGGCCTTGAAGATGGTCTCAACCTGATGATGCGCGTTGCGTCCGCGCAGGTTTTCGATGTGCAGGGTGAGTCCGGCGTGATTCACCAGTCCCTGAAAGAATTCGTACACCAGATCGACATCGAACTCGCCCACTCGAGGCCGCGTGAAGGTGACGTGAAACTCGAGCCCAGGCCGACCCGAGAGGTCGACCACCACCCGCGACAGCGCCTCGTCGAGCGGGACGTAGGCGTGCCCGTAGCGGCGCACGCCCTGCTTGTCGCCGAGCGCTTTCGCCAGCGCCTGACCGAAGGTGATCCCGACGTCCTCTACCGTGTGATGCGCATCGACGTGCAGATCGCCGCGCGCCGTGATGTCGAGATCCAGCATGCCGTGGCGCGCTATCTGATCGAGCATATGATCGAGAAACGGGACGCCGGTGGCGAGCCGCGCGCAGCCGGTTCCGTCGAGTCCGAGTTGGACATCGATCTCGGTCTCGAGGGTCTTGCGCGCGATGCGAGCAGTACGCATGGGCTCAGATGCTCGCGCCAAGCGCCCGCAAAAACTGATCGTTTTCGTCCGGCGTGCCAACCGTGAAGCGCAGGCAGTTGGCGAGCAGCGGATGCCCGCCATCCAGATTCTTCACGAGGATGCGTCGCGCCTTGAGTGCTGCGAAGAGCGTGCTCGCGCCTGGAATGCGGAACAGGATGAAGTTCGCGCTGGACGGAAACACTTCGGCTTGCGGCAGTTGCGCCAAGGCGGCGGCGAGCCGGCCCCGCTCCGCGCAAATCGCGGCAGCTTGAGTGTCGAGCACCTGCGGTTCACCGAGCACGCGCTCGGCGACTTGTTGTGTCAGCACGTTGATGTTGTAAGGCAGGCGCACCTTGTCAAACTCCGAGAGCCACTCGGGGCGACCGGCGATAAGTCCGAGCCGCAATCCCGCCAAGCCAAGCTTCGATACCGTACGCATCACCAGCAGATTCGGGTAGTCGGCAAGCCGCGGCAGGAAGCTCGCATCGGCAAACGCATAGTACGCTTCATCGATGACCACGAGCCCCGGACTCGCTTCAATCATACGCGATAGCCCTTCATGGTCAAACAGATTGCCGGTCGGATTGTTGGGGTACGCGATGAACATGACGGAGGGCCGATGGCGCGCGATCGCGTCGACGCAGGCATCGACGTCGAGCGTGAAATCGGCGCGCAGCGGGACCGACTCGTAGCGCAGTCCGCAGAAGGTCGCGATCATCCGGTACATGACGAACGACGGCTCGACGCCGAGCATCACGGCACCGGGACGCGCCAGCGCCATGGCGACGATCTGGATCAGCTCGTCGGAACCGTTGCCGAGCATGATCTCCATGCCGTCCGGCACGCCCATCGCCGTGCGCAGGCGTGCCTTGAGCGCCGGTGCGGACGGGTCGGGGTAGCGATTCAGCGCGGCCTCCGCCGCGATCTCGCCGAGTGCCGCGCGCAGCACCTCGGGCAGACGGTACGGGTTTTCCATCGCGTCGAGCTTCACACAGCCTTGGCTGTCCGGCACGTGATAGGCGGACAGGCGCAGGATTTCGTCGCGGATCAGTTGCTCGGGACTCAGGGGCATCTTGCAAACACTCGCCAGGCAGACCGCCGGCACGCGGCCGGCGCTGCAATTCAATGGATTCGATAGGCCGCAGAACGGGCGTGCGCTTCGAGGCCCTCGCCGCGTGCAAGTTCCTGCGCCACGCGCCCGAGCGTGGCAGCGCCGGCGGCGGAGACGCGGATGATGCTCGAACGCTTCTGGAAATCGTAGACGCCGAGCGGGCTCGAGAAGCGTGCGGTACGCGAGGTCGGCAGCACGTGGTTGGGCCCGGCACAGTAGTCACCCAGTGCTTCGGAGGCGTACGGGCCGAGGAAGATCGCGCCGGCATGGCGAATCAGCGGCAGCAGCGCGTCCGGATCGGCGACCGACAGCTCCAGATGCTCGGGTGCGAAGCGGTTCGCGATCTCGCACGCCTCCGCCAGCGTACGCACGTGAATCAGCGCGCCGCGGCCCGCGAGTGCTGCCCGAATGATCTCGGCACGCGACATCTCCCCGAGCAGGCGGTCGCAGCTCGCCGCGACGTCGTCGAGAAAGCCTGGGTCCTGACTCAGCAGCACGGCCTGCGCGAGTTCGTCGTGCTCGGCCTGGGAGAAGAGGTCCATCGCCACCCAGTCCGGGTCGGTGCTGCCGTCGCAGATGACGAGAATCTCCGACGGACCGGCCACCATGTCGATGCCGACCACACCGAAGACGCGCCGCTTCGCCGCCGCGACGTACGCGTTACCCGGTCCGACGATCTTGTCCACCTGCGGCACGCTCTGCGTGCCGTAGGCGAGCGCGCCGACGGCCTGGGCGCCGCCGATCGTGTACACACGGTCAACGCCGCAGAGCGCGGCCGCCGCCAGCACCAGCTCGTTCTGCTCGCCTGCGGGGGTCGGCACCACCATGATGACTTCCCTGACCCCGGCGACCTTGGCCGGAATCCCGTTCATCAGCACCGACGACGGGTAGGCAGCGCGGCCGCCTGGCACGTAAAGGCCGACGCGGTCGAGCGGCGTCACGCGCTGGCCGAGTTCGGTGCCGTCCGCTTCGCGGTAACTCCAGGAATCCTGCACCTGCCGCAGGTGAAACGCGCGGATGCGCCCCGCCGCCAGCTCCAGCGCCGCGCGCTGTGCGCCTGGCAAGCCCTCCAGCGCCGCCGTGCAGCCGCTCTGGCGACACCTCGAGCGCGCGCATCGAGTCCACCTCGCAGATGATCGAAGCGGCGGGTGTAGTCGAGGACCGCCGCGTCGCCGCGTCGCTTCACGTCGGCGAGAATCTCGCCGACCGCCGTATCGATCTTCGGGTCCTGCGCGGACTCGAAGGCGAGCAGCGCGGCCAGCCGCGACTCAAAGTCCGGCTGCGTGGAGGAGAGGCGTCGCGGCATCAGCATTCGGTTGCGAGGAGAGACCTTCGACCGCCCGGGCCATGGCGTCGATGAGCGGCTGGATGCGGTCGCGGCGGAGCTTGAGCGCGGCCTGATTCACGATGAGTCGCGCGGAGATCGGGGCAATCAGCTCCACCGCCTTCAGGTCGTTGGCGCGCAGCGTCCCGCCGCTCGACACGAGGTCGACGATCGCATCGGCGAGACCGGTGAGCGGTGCCAGCTCCATCGAGCCGTACAGCTTGATCAGGTCGACGTGCACACCCTTGCGCGCGAAGTGGTCGCGCGCGACATTCACGTACTTGGTCGCGACGCGCAGGCGCGCGCCGTGGCGCACTGCCGACTCGTAGTCGAAGCCGTTCGGCACCGCGACCATCATCCGGCAAGCGCCGATGCGCCAGATCGATTGGCTGGTACAACCCCTGTCCGCCGTGCTCGTAGAGCACATCCTTGCCGGCGATGCCGAGGTCGGCCGCACCGTGCTCGACGTAAGTCGGAACGTCGGACGCGCGCACGATGAGCAGGCGCAGGTCGGGACGCGTCGTGCCGAGGATGAGTTTGCGCGAGCGTTCCGGATCCTCGGTCGGCACGACACCCGTCGCGGCGAGCAGCGGCGCCGTTTCGTCGAATATGCGCCCCTTCGAGAGGGCGAGCGTGATCGGTTTCATGGATCGTGCTGCATTTTACCGCACGGCGGCGCGTGGTGCCGCCGACCGGTGCGGCAACTCGCGACCGGTACGCGGCGCACCCGCGCACCGAGCGCAGCGAGTTTCTCCTCCAGCCGCTCGTAACCGCGATCGAGATGATAGATGCGATCGACCGTGGTCTCGCCCGCCGCCACCAGGCCGGCGATCACCAGCCCGGCCGAGGCACGCAGGTCGGTCGCCATCACCGTCGCGCCCTGCAGCCGCGCCACGCCCTGCACCACCGCGGTGTTGCCGTCGATGCGGATGTCAGCGCCCAGCCGTTGCAGTTCGACGGCGTGCATGAAGCGGTTCTCGAAGATGGTCTCGCGGATGACGGCGGTGCCCTGCGCAACCGTGTTGAGCGCCATGAACTGCGCCTGCATGTCGGTGGGAAACGCGGGGTACGGCGCGGTACGGATCGAGGTCGATTTGAGCGTGCGCGGCGCCGTCAGCTGAATGGCTTCGAACGAGGCGGATTTCTCGGACGTGATCTCGCAGCCGGCGTCCATCAACTTGTCGACGACGGCGTCGAGATAACCTGCCGACGCGCCGATCAGCCGCACCTCGCCGCCGGTGACCGCCGCTGCACAGAGGTAGGTGCCGGTTTCGATGCGGTCCGGCATGATGCGGTGATGTGCCCCGTGCAGCCGGGCTACCCCGCGAATGCGGATCACGTCGGTCCCTGCACCGGAGATCTGCGCACCCATTGCGACGAGGCAGTTGGCAAGATCCACCACCTCCGGCTCGCGCGCCGCATTCTCGATGACCGTGTCGCCTTCTGCCAGGCAGGCGGCCATCATGAGATTCTCGGTGCCGGTGACGGTCACCATATCGGTGAAAAGACGCGCCCCTTTGAGCCGCGGGCTCGACGCCTGCACGTAGCCCTGTTCGACCGAAATCTCCGCACCCATCGCCTGCAAGCCCTTTATGTGCTGGTCGACGGGGCGCGCGCCGATGGCGCAACCGCCAGGCAGGCTCACCCGCGCCTCGCCGGCACGCGCGAGCAGCGGACCGAGTACGAGGATGGACGCGCGCATGGTCTTCACCAGCTCGTAGGAAGCGAGCGGACGGTCGAGCCATGATGCGTCCAGCGTGACCGTATCGGCCTCCTGCTGCACGCGCACCCCCATCTCACGCAAGAGCGTCAGCATGGTGCCGACATCCTTCAGGCGCGGCACGTTGGTGAGCGTGAGCGGCTCCCGTGTCAGCAGAGCCGCACACATAATCGGCAGCGCTGCGTTCTTCGCGCCGGACACGCGAACCTCTCCATGCAGGGCGACGCCGCCCTCGATTGCGAGCTTGTCCAAGGAAATCCTGACGTTCTGGAATTGAAAGAAGACCGTCTCAGCAGCTGGCCTGCCACTGCTCGGGGGTCAACGTGCGCATGGAAAGCGCGTGGATCTCCTCGCGCATCCGGTCGCCGAGCGCAGCGTAGACGAGCTGGTGGCGCTGCACGGGTGTCTTGCCCTCGAAGGCGCTGCTCACGATCAGCGCCTCGAAGTGATGGCCGTCTCCCTTCACCTCGATGAGCTGGCAGGGAAGCGTGTCGGCGATGTTGTGTTTGATGCTCTCGGGGGTAACCATGAATTGCCTTTCTCAAGACTAGTAGCGCAGCCTGTACCCACGCGCGAGAAGGCGGAGGGTCAGGAATGATAAGGCGGCGAGACTCGCCAAGACAACCGCGAGACTCAGCTGCGGCGGGAAATCGGAGGCGCCGAAGAAGCCGTAGCGGAAGCCGTCGATCATGTAGAAAAAGGGATTCAGGTGCGATGCCGTCTGCCAGAACGCCGGCAGCGAGTGTATCGAGTAGAACACGCCGGAGAGAAAAGTCAGCGGCATGATGAGAAAGCTCTGGAAGGAAGCGAGTTGGTCGAATTTCTCCGCCCAGATGCCGGCGATGACGCCGAGACAGCCGAGCACCGCGCTGCCCAAGAAGGCGAAAACAAGCGTCCAGACCGGATGGTCGAGCCGCAGTTCGGCGAACCACAGGGTCGCCACGATGATGCCGGCGCCGACGGCGAGGCCGCGCACGGTGGCCGCAAGCACATAGGCCAGGAAGAATTCGCCGGGAGAGATGGGGGGCAGCAGCACGAACAGGATATTGCCCGTGATCTTCGACTGGATCAGGCTCGATGAGCTGTTGGCAAAGGCATTCTGCAGGATCGACATCATCGCCAGCCCCGGGATCAGGAACGCGGTGTGACTCACGCCGGGAAATGCCTCCGCCCGACCCGAGAGCACGAGCGAAAAGATGATCAGATAGAGCAACGCCGTGACCACCGGCGCCAGGATGGTCTGGAAGCTCACCTTCCAGAACCTGAGCAGCTCCTTGTTGAAGAGCGTGAGAAAGCCCGATTGCATCCCGCCCGCCCTATCTGTGCATGATGCGCACGAACACGTCTTCGAGATCGGGGACGGCGATCTCCATGTCCTGCACGCTGATCCCTGCCTGGCGCAGCGCCTCCAGGATCGACCCCACCTGCGCGAAATCCTTGAGCTCGACGGTGCACAGTCCGTCCTCGCAACCCGGCTGCAGTGCCGCCACTGAAGCCGGTAGGCGATCCGAATCCAGCCGCAGCCGGAGCGTGCGACCGGACACGCTACGCAGCAGGTTCGCCGTTGTGTCCAGGGCAACGATGCGCCCGGCCTTCATCATCGCAATGCGCGAACAGAGCGTCTCGGCCTCTTCTAGATAGTGCGTGGTGAGAACGATGGTGTGTCCGTCGCGGTTGAGATCGCGCATGAACGCCCATAGCCCCTGCCGCAGTTCCACGTCGACGCCGGCGGTGGGCTCGTCGAGCACGATGACTGGCGGCTTGTGCACGAGAGCAAGCGCCACCAGCACGCGCCGCTTCATACCACCCGAAAGCTCGCGCATGTTGGTCCGCGCCTTCGAGGTGAGCCCGAGGCGCGCGATGATTTCGTCGATCCATGCGTCGTTTTTGCGCAGCCCGAAATAGCCGGACTGAAAGACGAGAGCCTCGCGCACGTTGAAGAAGGGATCGAAGACGAGCTCCTGCGGCACCACACCGAGCGCACGCCGCGCCTGCCGGTAGTTGGCGATCACGTCGAAACCGTCTACCCGAATCGTTCCGGCGTCGGCAATGCACAGACCGGCCAGCGTGTTGATGAGCGTGGTCTTGCCGGCCCCATTCGGCCCGAGCAGAGCGAAGAACTCTCCCTGGTGGATGTCCAGGTCGACGCCGTCGAGCGCCTGCACTGCACGGAAGCGCTTGCACACGTCGCGCACCTCGATCGCGGACATCCGGTATGACTCTGGGAAAACGCGGTCGTGGGCGCGGATTACGTCCGCGCCTCCGCCCGTGGCAGCAGCTCGAGCACGCCGTAAAGGGTGCCGAGGCTCACCAGATTGGCGGGCAGATTAAGGTAAACGATCTCGCGCTTGTGCGCTCGCGCCTCACGCAGCCACTCGATCAGCAGGCCCAACGCGGCCGAATCGAGCTCGTGGACAGCAGCCAGATCGACGCGCGAGACGGGCTCGACGAAGAGTTCGTGCCCGCGCCGAAGCAGAGCGCCGGCCGAGCGCAGCGTGAGCGGACCCTGCACCCGGAAGCGGTCGCCGTGGCGATCGATCATTTGCCCGGCGCGGACTTGCTGGCTGCCGCGTCGCGATTTTTCTGCTGCAGGCTGGCGATGAGGCCGTCGATGCCGGAACGCTGCACTTCGTCGGAGAACGAGCCGCGATAGGTGGTGACCAGGCTCACCGCCTCGACGGTGACGTCGTAAATCTTCCAGCCACTGGGTGTCTTCTCCATGCTGTAGTCGACCGCAACCGGCTGACCGCCATCTGTGCGCAAGATCTGGCTCTTCACCGTGACGTCGGTGGCCTGCGGCTCCATCTTGAACGGCTTGAACTCAACGGTTTCGTTCTTGTATCTGGTGAGCGAACTGCCGTAGGTGCGCACGAGCAGGTTGCGAAACTCGGTCACCAGGGTTTCGCGCTGCTCAGGCGTGGCTTGGCGCCAGCCCTTGCCGACTGCCAGCCGCGTCATCTTCGGGAAATCGAAATTGGGCAGTATCTTCGCCTCGACGAGTTCCGTCACCCGCTTCGGATCGGTGCGGATGTCCTGGTTGTTGCGCAGGATCTCCAGTACCTCGTCCGTCGTTGCCTTGGCGAGGACGTCCGGCGGAAGGTCGGCGGCGGCCATGGCTGTGGTCGCGCCGAAAAGGAGACAGAGGAAAAACGAGAAAATCACGTGCTTCATGGACTTCACTCCGATTTCTGCAACGATTGCCGTGCCTACTTCTTGGCGCCGGGTTCCTGGGCCTTGTCGAACAAGACTTGGCCGATGAGCTTTTCCAAAACGACGGCCGACTGCGTTAGCCGGATCACGTCGCCGTCCTTGAGCCGCTGGTCATCACCGCCCGCTTCGAGGCCGACATACTGCTCCCCGAGCAATCCGGACGTCTGCACCGCCGCGGTCGTGTCCGTCGGGAATGGATAGCGTCCGTCGATCTTGAGGACGACGCGTGCGACGTACTTCTCGGTGTCGAAGCCGACCGAACCGACGCGTCCGACCATCACGCCGGCGCTGCGCACCGGCGCGCCTGCCTTGAGGCTGCCAATGTTCTGGAACTCGGCCGCGACGGTGTATTCCTGATCCGGCCGGAACGACGTGCTCGCGTTGCTGACCTTGAGTGCAAGCAGCACCAGCGCTGCTATCCCCAAGGCGACGAAGATGCCAACCCAGAGATCCAGGGTCGCTCTGTTCATTCTCAACCTCCCATGAACATGAAGGCCGTCAGCACGAAATCCAGACCGAGGATGGCGAGCGACGAAGTGACCACGGTGCGCGTGGTGGCGTGCGACACGCC
Organism: uncultured beta proteobacterium; assembly: GCA_963719715.1. GTDB lineage: Bacteria > Pseudomonadota > Gammaproteobacteria > Burkholderiales > JAEUMW01 > JAEUMW01. The sequence goes on along the minus strand of CAVRDD010000016.1, from coordinate 33,344 downwards.
CTCGGCGGTCGGCGGCGCATCATAGCCTTCAAACACGGCAATCGCAGTGACGGCGATGCCGAAAACGATACTCTTGATGATGCCGTTGACGATGTCGTCGCGGAAGTCGACCGCACCTTGCATCTGCGACCACCAGGCGCCGCTGTCGACGCCGATCGTCACCACCACTACGAGATAGCCGCCGAAAATTCCCACAATGCTGAAGAGCGCTGCCAGGAACGGCATCGACAGCACGCCGCCCCAGAATCGCGGCCCGACCACCCGCGCAATCGGGTCGACCGCCATCATCTCCATCGCCTGCAACTGCTCGGTCGCCTTCATGAGGCCGATCTCCGCGGTGATGGCAGAACCCGCGCGGCCCGCGAACAGAAGAGCTGCCACCACCGGCCCGAGTTCCCGCACCAGCGAAAGCGCGACGAGTGAGCCGACCGACTCCGAGGAGCCGTAACGCTGCAGCGTGTCGTAGCCCTGCAGCCCGAGCACCATGCCGACGAACATGCCGGACACGATGATGATGACTAGAGACAGAACCCCGGCGAAGTAGATCTCGCGCACGGTGAGCTGAAAGCGCCGGAAACTGGTCGCCGAGCCGAGCAGCACGAGCAGGAAGAAGCGGCTGCCATAGCCGAGTCGGATGACGCCGTCGATGACGCGCCCGCCGAGCAGCCGCAGACCCGATGCCGCACTCTCAAGCACGCGATGGCTCCAAGGCGAGGTCTTCGCCGATGTCGGGTCCAGGATAGTGAAACGGGACCGGCCCATCGATGTCGCCGTGCACGAACTGATGCACGAACGGCTTCGTGCTCGACCGGATTTCGTCCGGGGTGCCCTGGGCGACGACGCCGCCGGCAGACAGAAAAAAGACGTAGTCGACGATCAGCAAAGACTCGTGGACGTCGTGCGTGACGACGATGCTGGTTGCACCGAGCGCGTCGTTCAGCTTGCGGATGAGGTTGCCGGTGACGGAGAGCGAAATCGGATCGAGGCCAGCGAATGGCTCGTCGTACATGATGAGCATTGGATCCATCACCGTCGCCCGCGCGAGAGCTACGCGACGCGCCTGGCCACCGGAGAGCTGCGAGGGCATCTTGCTCGCCGCATTGCGCAGCCCGACCGCGTTCAGCTTCATCAACACGAGGTCGCGAATCATCGACTCCGGCAGGTCGGTGTGCTCGCGCAGCGGAAAGGCGACGTTGTCGAACACGGTCATGTCGGTGAAGAGCGCGCCGAACTGGAAGAGGAAACCCATGCGGCGGCGCAGGGCATAGAGATCGGTCTGGCTCATGTCGGGCACCAGCCGACCCCGGACCTTGATCTTGCCGCTGTGCGGGCGCAACTGGCCGGAGATCAGGCGCAGCAACGTCGTCTTGCCGCTGCCGCTGCCGCCCATGATGGCGACCACCTGACCCCTGTGAATGGTCAAGTCCAGCCCGCTGAAAATGGGGCGGCCACCGTAGTCGAAGGATACGTCCTCAAGCTCGACGAGATTTTCCGAATTCATCCAGGAAGGGCGAAAAATCCGAAATTGTATGATATTGCCGGTCGATCCCCAACTCCGACCCAATCGATTGCCCCGCGGTTGCGCCGTTGAAGCGAGGGCGCGTATCGTCGATGACCTCGCCAGACGACGCACCAAACCCTGATGAACCGTCCTGCCCTCGCCTTCGACCAGATAACCAAACGCTTTGGCGGGAAAACCGCGGTTGCAGGCTTCACGCTCGAAGTCGTGCCAGGCGAGTCGTTCGCGCTGGTGGGCATGAACGGCGCCGGAAAGACCACCCTGCTCAAGTGCCTACTGGATTTCTGCGAGGCAGATGGAGGATCGATCTCGATCTTCGGCGTGCCACACCACGAGACGCGCTCGCGCTCGCGACTCTCATTCCTTCCCGAGCGCTTCACGCCGCCTTACTTCCTCACCGGGCGGGATTTTCTCCGCTACATGCTGGCGCTGCAGAAAGTCGCCTATGCCGAGGACGACGCCCGCGCCACCCTCGATGCGCTCGACCTCGAGCATGCCGCGCTCGAGAAACCGGTGCGGGCCTACTCCAAGGGGATGACGCAGAAGCTCGGACTCGCCGCCTGCTTTCTTTCGCGGAAGGACCTCTATGTGCTCGACGAACCCACCAGCGGCCTCGATCCGAAGGCACGGGCGCTGCTGAAGCTGCGGCTCAAGGCGCTGCGCGAGGCCGGCAGGACGATCTTCTTCACATCGCACTCGCTCGCCGACGTGGAAGAGATCGGCGATCGACTGGCGGTGCTCCATCTGGGCGAGATCCGCTTCGTGGGCAAACCGGCAGCACTCAAGGACGAGCAGCAGACGAAGAGTCTCGAAGAAGCGTACCTGCGCTGCATCGATGCGCAGGTAACGGATGTACCGGCGCGGTTTTCCTTAGTGTGACGGATTCCCGTCGATCTGGCACAATTTTCCTGGGGCCCCCCCGCAGTTCGGTCAGAACGAAGGAATCACAGTGGAAATAACCCAGCGCGCAAAGCCTCACCTTGTCATCGTCGATGACGATCCGCTCATCACCGATACCCTGAATTTCGTCCTTTCGCGCGACTTCGACGTCATGGTCGCGCAGTCGCGGACCGAGGCGAAGAGCATCATGCGGCAACTGGATGAGCCGCCGGAGCTCGCCCTCATCGACCTCGGGCTGCCGCCGACGCCGCATCGCCCGGACGAGGGGTTCAAGCTCATCACCGAACTCCTCGCCTACTCCCGCAACATCAAGATCCTGGTGCTCTCCGGGCAGAACGACGAGGCCAACGCGCGGCATGCACGCACGCTCGGTGCCGTCGAGTTCGTCGCCAAACCATGCGAGCCGGAACGGCTCAAGGATCTGCTCACCAAGGCGCTGGTCGCACGCGATGCGGAGCAGCGTGCCGGCCCCGGTGACATCAAGATCATCGGGCAGAGCCTGCTCATCGAAAAACTGAAGCAGCAGATCTCCCAGTACGCCAACGCGCCATTTCCGGTGCTCATCGAAGGCGAATCGGGCAGCGGCAAGGAACTCGTGGCCAACTCGCTGCATCTTCTGTCCGGCCGCGCGAACAAACCCTTCTTCGCGTTGAACTGTGCCGCCATCTCGCCCACGCTGATGGAGCCCACTCTGTTCGGCTACACCAAGGGCGCGTTCACCGGCGCGCAGCAGCCACGGTCCGGTTATTTCGAGGATGCCGCGGACAGCACGCTGTTTCTGGACGAGATCGGCGACCTGCCCCTGGAGTTGCAGGCGAAACTCCTGCGGGTACTCGAGAACGGCGAGTTCCAGCGCGTCGGCGAGACACATACGCGGGTCAGCAATGCGCGGGTGGTTGCCGCCGCCAACAAGGATCTGCGCGCAGAAATGAAGGCCGGGCGCTTCCGTCCCGATCTATATCACCGCCTGTCCGTCTTCACGATCTACTCGCCGCCGCTGCGCGATCTCGGCGAAGACAAGCTCCGGCTGCTCGAGCACTTCGCCGAGTTCTATGCACGACAGGCGAACACCCCGCGCTTCGAACTCGACCCTGCGGCGCACGATCTGTGGCTGCAGTACGGATTCCCCGGAAACATACGCGAGCTTCGCAACATCTGTATCCGCCTCACCACCAAGCACCCCGGCCGCAAGGTCGGCTGCGACGAACTGCAGTCCGAATTCGACATGGATAGCTTCTACGGCGATTCTGCCGAAAGCGGAGCCAGTGCAACGAGCGACGCGAAGAGCCTGCTCGAGAACGCCAAGCGCCACCTCCAGTCGCAGAAAAACTTCAACCTCGACGTTCACCTGCGCATGTGGGAACAGAGCTACGTCGAGGCTGCGCTCCAGATCACACACGGCAACCTGTCGCAGGCCTCCAAGCTCCTAGGCATCCACCGCACGACGCTCTACAGCCGCATGCAGAACTACGAGCGGGAAGAGGAAAAATAGGCCCAGCGCGGACGCCTGAGCCCGCGCACGAACACCCCATGTACAACCAGCACTTCGGGCTCGACCGACCGCCTTTCAAGATCACTCCCGACACCGACTTCTTTTTCCCCGGGGGCAATCGGGGGGCCGTGCTCGATGCACTGCTCTACGCGGTCACGCAGGGCGAAGGCATCGTCAAGGTCACGGGTGAAGTCGGCAGCGGCAAGACCATGCTGTGCCGGATGTTGCAGACGCATCTGCCGGCCGAGATTGAGCGGGTCTACCTCGCCAACCCGAGTGTTTCTCCGGAGGAGATCCTGCGGGCGATCGCCTTCGAACTGGGACTGCCGGCGACGCGCGAGGCAAGTCGACTCGAGCTCATGCACGCGTTGCACGAGCACCTCGTGCGGCGTCATGCGGAAGGCCGCCAGGTCGTGGTCTTCGTCGAGGAATCGCAGAGCATGCCGGTGACGACGCTGGAGGAAATTCGTCTCCTGTCGAACCTCGAGACGCACCATTACAAACTCCTCCAGATCGTGCTCTTCGGCCAGCCAGAGCTCGATGCGATGCTCGCCCAACCCGGCATCCGCCAGTTGCGCGAGCGCATCGCCCACAGCTTCCGCCTGCAGCCGCTCAGGCGCCGATGAGATCGGCGAGTACCTGAGCTTCCGTATGCGCGCCGCCGGCTATCGCGGGCCAGACCTGTTCGCGCCAAAGCTGGTTCGCTACATCGCGGACGCAACCGGCGGCCTGAGCCGGCGCGTCAACCTGGTTGCCGACAAGGCACTGCTCGCTGCTTTTGCCGACAACACGCACACGGTTCGGCTCGCGCACGTGCAGGCGGCCGTGCGCGACTGCGAATTCAATGCGGGGAAAGTGTCACCGGTGCCGCGCTGGATGGCGTCTGCCGCGTTGCTGCTGGCCGGCGCGGCCCTCGGTGCAGGTGCCTTGTGGTGGTTCGGAGGGTCGCCTGCGCCGACGACTGTCCGGCCAACGGACACCGCATCTGCCGCAACGCCCGACCGGTCCCCTGCGTCCCAAGCCGTACCCAGCAACCCGGCGCCTCCCACCGCAGAGGACCCGCGCGCGAGCGCCTCCCTGGTCGGCAGCGACGACCCCGCTGCTGCACGCCTGGCGGCGACCACACGCTGGCTGGAGGACTCCGACAAACAAGGATTCACCATTCAACTCGCGGTCGCGGCGGACGACCCGGGCGAGCTGGCTCGATATCTGGGCCACCTCGGGAAGTTCGTTGAAACGGATAAGCTGTTTGTGTACCGTACGCGGGTCAAGGACACACCGTATCTCGGCGTCTCCTACGGAAACTTTCTCACCCGCCAGGCCGCGCGCGCCGCGCTGACCAGGCTGCCGGAAGCCGTTCGCAGCGATCGACCGTACATACGCTCTGCAGCCGGAATCCGCCGCGAGGCCCAGCGATCTCAGTAAGCCCGCGAGCCGAAGGGATTTTTCGCCTCGGGTACCATACTTGCTTTTTTTGCCTCCGCGATCGAAAAAGGCAGCGATCCTCTCGGGAACCTCCCACTGCCGCTCCGGCCCCCCAAGACCGCATGACGAGCTATTCACCTTCGGCCATTCGAGGTCGATGCGCCTTCTTAAGCCTCGTGGCCGCCGTTTCCGCCACAGCGCTCTCCGGGTGCGCCTACCGGCCCGTCATTCCGCAGTCGGAGGCACATCTGACCAAGAGCCGCGTGCTGCCACCCGCTGGGGATGCGCCGCCTCCGGTCCGCTCCAGCGGTGATTTCCTGCCCCCACCCAAGCCCGCGCCGAGACCCGCCACGTACAGCGTGGTCGTGAACGAGGTTCCAGTGCGGGAGCTGCTTTTCGCACTCGCCCGCGACACCAAACAGAACATAGACATCCATCCGGGTTTGAGCGGGCTCGTTACGCTCAATGCGGTCAACGAAACGCTGCCCGCGATACTCGACCGGCTCTCGAAGCAGGTGAACCTCCGCTACCGCATGGAAGGCAATACGATCATCGTCCAGCCTGACATGCCGTTCTCAAAAACATACCGCGTCAACTACGTGAACATGACGCGCGACACGATATCCACTGTGGGGGCATCGGTGCAGATCGCCGGCCCCTCAGGGTCAGGACAGGTATCGGGGACGGGCGGTATCGCGGGCGCGGGCGGCCTCGGCGGCGCCGGTGGCAACGCGTCGGCCACGACAGTCCGCACGACCTCGAAAGGCGACTTCTGGGAGCAACTGCGGGACAACGTCCGCGCCATCATTTCCTCGAACCGGCAGCTCATGCAGTCTGCCGATGACCGCGCCGCCCGTGCCGAAGCGCTGCGCGCCGCTCGCGAGGAGCGCGTGGCACAGGCCGAAGCCGCGAGCAAGGCGGGCCAGTCTGCGGCCGACCTGTACACGGCAGCCTTCAGTCAACCCCCGGTACTGCCCGGAGACATCAAGGATGAGATCGTCATCAACTCATTCACCGGAACGGTGACCGTGATGGCGACCGAACGCGAGCAGCGACTCATCCAGCAGTATCTCGACAGTGTCCAAACCGCGGCGCAAAGGGAAGTGCTGATCGAAGCGACGATCGCCGAAGTCACCTTGTTCGATGATTTCCAGGCCGGCGTGGACTGGAGCGTCATCACCAACGGTGGATTGAAAATCGTGCAGGACTTGGGGACTCAGGCGCTGACCTCAGCGCCCACCTTTTTCGCCGCCTATTCGGGTGGCAACTTCAAAGGTCTCATACGGGCGTTGGAGCAGTTCGGGAACACCCAGGTGCTGTCGAGCCCAAAGCTGATGGTGATCAATAACCAGACCGCGCTCCTCAAGGTGGTGGACAACATCGTCTACTTCACCATCCAGGCGCAGCAGGGTGTGGCCACGGGCGGAGGAGTGATTCAGCCCAACACTTATACGACGACACCGCAAACCGTCGCGGTGGGGGTTATCCTCTCGGTAACACCCCAGGTCCACGAAACCGGACAGGTGACGCTCACGATCCGCCCCACCATTACCCGCATCCTGAACTTCGTGGACGACCCCAATCCCGCGCTCTGCACGACTGGTGCTCTTGGTGTTATCCAAAACTGCATCAAGAACCCGGTACCTCAGCTGCAGGTGCGGGAGATCGAGTCGGTACTGCAGGTCGGAACTGGACAGACCGTTATCCTGGGCGGACTCATGCAGGACGAAGCCGCGCGTGACCGCAAGGGACTGCCTTACCTCTCCACCCTGCCGGGCATCGCGGGCATGCCGTTCAGTGCGCGAAGCAACATGACCAAAAAGACCGAGCTGGTGATCTTCCTCAAGCCCACCGTGGTCACCCAAGCTTCGCTGGACGCGGACGACCTCAAGTTCTTCCAGCGCTTCCTGCCGGTCCTCGACCGCCCGGAAACCCTCCCGCCGCCGCGCAACGATCCATGAGCCTGTTGATGCAGGCCTTGCAAAAGGCTGCAAAGGAGCGGGAAGACGTGATCGGGCCCGCTGCCCGCACGGGCGTGCTGGAGAGCGCGCTCGCGCTCGAGCCGCTCGACCTGGATCGTGTGTCGCAGCAGGCGACAGCGGGCTCGAAGTCTCCTGGCATTGCGACCGGAGCAACGCCCGCACAGGCCGCAACCGTTATCCAGGCCTCGGATCGCGGACCCGGTTGGATCGACTGGGCACGGGAACATCGCAAGCAGCTTTACGGAGCTCTGATAGGGCTCGCCATCTTCGGCTACTCGGTCTACTTTTATCTTTCGGTGTTTCACCCTACCCTCCTGCGCCGGACGTTCTCCTCGCCCGCAGTCACGGTTGCACCGCCCCCCGCTCCTGCGGCGCCGGCGGCAAAACCGGCACCGCGCATCGAGACGGGCGCGCTCGCTGCTCCGGGATCTGCCGCATCTGCCCAGGTCGCTGAAGAAGCGGTTTCCGCAAGCGTGGCGCCCGCCAGGAAAGCGCTCGCCCGACAACCCGAAGCGATGCCGCCGACACCAGCACCGCGGCTGGCAGCCCGCCGACCGACCGCGACCGACGACCCGGCAGCACGCCAGCCAAAGGGTGGAATCGCTGTGAAGCCAGGCGGAGAAGCGCCGCCGCTCAACCCGCAGCTTTCCCGGGCCTACGATGCCCTGCGCGCTGGACGCCTGGACGAAGCCGTGCACCTGTACGAGGGAGTCCTCAAGTCAGAGCCGCGCAACGTCGACGCCCTTCTCGGTCGAGCCGCCATAGCGCAGCAACAGGGCAACGCGGACCTCGCGACGCGCTATCTTTTTCAGGTGTTGCAAGTCGACCCGAGTAACACCCTCGCACAAGGCGGCCTCATCAATCTGCTCGGCTCCGCTGATCCGCAGAGTGCAGAATCAAAGCTGAAGTCACTTATCGCAAAAGACCCATCGGCGTTTCTTTACTTCTCACTGGGCAATCTCTACGCCGATCAGGGCAATTGGCCAGCCGCCCAGGCCGCCTACTTTCAGGCACATCACCTAGCGCGTGCGAATCCCGACTACGCCTTCAATCTGGCGGTCAGCCTCGAACATCTGAGTCAGCCGAAGCTCGCACTCAACTTCTACCGGCAGGCGCTGGAACTCGCCGGGGTCGCCGGGCGCGCCAATTTCGACCCCGAAGCCGTTCGCGACCGCATCACCAAGCTCGCCAGCAGCGGGGAGTAACCATGGCCGAGCAAAGAAAGAAACTCCGGATCGGCGAGTTATTGGTCCAGTCCGGTCTGATCACACCGGACCAGCTGCGGATCGCCCTTACCGAGCAGAAGCACAACGCCGTCCCGCTCGGGCGCCTGCTGGTTCGGCTGGGATTCGTCACCGAGGGCGCCATCCGCGACATCATGGCGCGGACGATCGGTCAGGAGAGCATCGATCTCACGAAGATCGTCGTCGATGCCGAGGCGCTCAAGCTCGTTCCCCAGGAATTTGCCCGGCGCCATCGCCTGCTGCCGATTGCCTACGAAGCGCAGAACCGCACGCTTACGGTCGCCACCACCGAGATCTTCAATGTGGTGGCACTCGACCAGCTACGCGGCCTTCTGGGACCGCAAGTCGAGATCAAGGCTCAACTGGCCGGCGAAGCGCAACTCGAAGACTACATCGATCAGTTCTACGGCTTCGAGCTCTCTGTCGACGGCATTCTGCAGGAGATCGAGACCGGGGAAATCGACTACACGAGCCTGCAGGCGGGCGGTGACGAGTACACCCAGCCGATCGTGCGGCTGGTGGGGGCGCTGCTGGTCGATGCTGTCAAGCGCGGCGCATCCGACATCCATTTCGAACCCGAGTATGCCTTCCTGCGCGTGCGCTATCGAATCGATGGCGTGCTGGAGCAGATCCGCAGTCTGCACAAGACGTACTGGGCCGGCATCGCGGTGCGCATCAAGGTCATCAGCGGGATGAACATCGCGGAGACACGGGCACCGCAGGACGGGCGGCTTTCGCTCAATCTGAACGGGCGGCCCGTCGACTTTCGCGTATCTAGCCAGCCCACCATCTATGGCGAGAACATCGTGCTGCGGGTGCTCGATCGCGAGAAGTCCATCATCAACCTCGACAGGATGGGGCTCACGAGCGACACCCTCGGCAAGCTGCAGATCATGCTGACGCGCCCAGAGGGCGTGCTCATCCTGACCGGCCCCACCGGCAGCGGCAAGACCACGACGCTGTACTCGCTGCTCTCACAGTTGAACGTCGAGTCCGTCAACATCATGACTCTGGAGGATCCCGTCGAGTACCCGGTCACCATGATGCGGCAGACGTCCGTAAACGAAGCGGCGAAGATGGATTTCGCGAATGGCATACGGTCCATCATGCGCCAGGATCCCGACATCATTCTGGTCGGCGAGATCCGGGATCACGACACCGCCGAGATGGCGTTTCGCGCTGCCATGACTGGTCATCAAGTCTTCACGACGCTGCATACGAACTCTGCCCTCGGCGCATTTCCGCGCCTGCTCGACATCGGCATCGATCCTGCCATCCTAGCGGGCAACATCATCGGCGTGATCGCGCAGCGTCTCGTCCGCGTGCTGTGCCCATCGTGCAAGGAGTGCTACTCGCCTTCGTCCGAGGAGCGCAGCGTCCTCGGCGTGACCGACGAACGACCTGTCGAAATCTTTCGTTCCGTGGGCTGCAAGCTATGCGGCGGCAAAGGATATCGCGGCCGAATCGCGATCATGGAGCTACTGCACATGGATGCGGATATGGACGAACTGGTCGCGCGCCGTGCCACCGCCCGAGAATTGCGTACGCTGGCAGTAGAAAAGGGTTTCCGTCCGCTCATCGACGATGCGACCGACCGTGTGCTCGAGGGAACCACGAGCCTCGTGGAGGTCTCGCGCGCGGTGGACCTCACGGGTCGCATCCGCTGGGCATAATTGCTCTGCAGATCATTCGCGGACGAGCCCTCCCAAGCCATGCCAGCCTATCAGTACAAGTCCATCGACAAGAGTGGCCGGGTAGCGCGCGGCACTCTCGATGCAGCCAACGAGGTCGACCTCGAGCTGCGACTGAGGCGGATGGGGCTGGACCTTATCACCTGCCGACAGCTGGCGACGGCAAGCGGCACAGGAAGCCGCGGCAAGATATCCCGCCGCGACCTGATTGCGTTCTGCTACGACATGGAGCAGATCGCGCGCGCGGGAATCCCGATCATTGAAGGTTTGCGCGACCTTCGCAACTCCGTCGAGACGACGCGCTTCCGCGATGTGCTGACCGCGATGCTCGAAGACATGGAAGGGGGCAAACTCCTGTCGCAGTGCCTCGCCGCGCATCCGTCTGTGTTCGGGGCGGTTTTCGTGAGCCTGGTCAGGGCCGGCGAGCAGACGGGACGCCTGATGGAGGTCTTCGAAAATCTCGGTGCGACGCTGCGCTGGCAGGACGAGCTGGCGTCGCAGACGATGCGTCTGCTGGCGTACCCGCTGATGGTTTTGGTCGTCGTCTCTGGCGTACTGGTCTTCCTGCTGGTTTACCTTGTGCCGCAGGTGGTTGGTCTGCTAAAGACGATGGGCGTGGCCATGCCGATTCAGACCCGTGTACTCATCGCCGTTTCCGGCTTCACCGTAAAGTACTGGTACGTGGTACTGGGATTGCCCGTGCTCGGCGCGTTCCTCGCGGTAGCGGCCGTGCGCAGCAATGCCAAAGCGAGGTTCATGTGGGACGGCCTGAAACTTCGCGCACCTGTCATCGGGCCGATTCTGCAGAAGATCATCCTTGCACGTTTCGCCAACTTCTTCGCCCTCATGTACCGCTCGGGCATCACCGTCCTCGACTCGATCAAGACCTGCGAGGACATCGTCGCCAACAGGGTGATCGCGGAAGGCCTTGCACGCGCCGGACAGCAGATCAGCGCAGGCGAGAGCTTGACTGAGGCTTTTCAGGGCCTGGCGCTCTTTCCTCCGCTGGTCATTCGCATGCTGCGCACGGGTGAGACCACCGGTGCGCTCGATTCGGCACTTCTCAATGTGAGTTACTTCTACACACGGGACGTGCGCGAATCTGTCGACAACGCGTTGAAGCTGCTCGAACCGACGCTGACGCTCGTGCTGGGCGGCATTCTCGCCTTCATCATGTTCGCGGTTCTCACGCCGATCTACGAAGTCATCGGCAAGGTGAAGATCTAGGCAAGCAATGGACGCGTGTCATGGCTGACAAGGTGCTGATCTCCATCACGTCCAAACAGGGTTCCGTGGCGCGCTGGCACCACGGTCAACTCGCTGCCTGGCATACATTTGCTAACGACGAAGGCGGCTGGGCAGGCTTCGAATCATTCCTGAAGACGGTCGGCAGCACCCCAGCCTATCTCATGGTCGACGCTGTAGAGGAGGATTACCGTCTCGAAACGCTGCCCCATGTCCGCGGACGGGACCAGCAGCAACTGCTTTCGCGCAAACTCAAGCAACTCTATCGCAACACACCCTACTGCGCCGCATGGGCGCAGGGCCGTAACGTCGGCAAGCGCAAGGACGACGTCTACCTCTTCGCTGCACTCACGAATCCCGACATGCTGTTCGGTTGGGTGCAGGCGCTCGCACGCCACCAGACGCCCTTGGTCGGCATTTACACACTCCCGCTGGTAGGTGCCGAACTGGCGGAGCGCCTCAAACTCAAGGCCCAGAACCTCCTGCTCGTCTCCCAGCACGCCTCCGGGCTGCGCCAGACGGTGCTGCGCGATGGCAAACTACGCCTTTCCCGCTTGACCCGCCTCGAGGCCGCGAGCGGTGAATCCCGCGTGAGTGCGTACGCGGAGGAAATCCAGAACACCCGCCTCTATCTGCACGCGCTCAAGTTCATGGCGCTCGAAGACCACATGACCGTGGCGTTGCTCGATCAGGACGATTCGCTGCGTGACCTCTCACAGCTCGTCCAGAAGGGCTTCGCGAACACGCACGTCGAGCGCCTCACCCCCGCGGATATCGTCGACCGGCTTGGGATTTCTCCCGGCCTGCTCGCGCACGGCCGGGAGGCCGTCTATCTCCACGTGCTCGCACAGCGCACACCGGACCGCAACCTCGCCCCAGCCAGCCTGCTCGCCCACCACCATCGCTACCAGGCGCGCCGCGCGGTCTATGGCGCAAGCGCTGCCGTAGCCGTCGCAGCCACGGTCTGGGTCGGCAACAATTTTTGGGAACGCAGCGAGCTCAATCTGGAAACTGAAAGACTGCGCACCGCAACCATCGTCGAGCAGCAAAGGTACGAGTCAGTAACTCAGCAGTTTCCAAAAGCGCCGACCAGCGCGGCGAATCTCAAGACGGCGGTCGAGATGGCGGAGCGGCTGCGCGCGGAAGTGCGCACCCCGGAGCGCGCCCTCCTGCGGATCAGTCACGCCCTCGACGCCAGCCCGGGTGTCCTTCTGCAATCCATTGTCTGGAAGACGACACCACCCGATCTGTCGGAGGCGGCGGCTGCCACGAACGAGGCTCGAGAGCGCGTCGTCATCGACGCCGAGATACGCCCGTTCAAGGGAAATTACCGCGTGGCAATCGCAACTATCGACGAACTCGTCGAACGGCTCTCACAAGAGCAAGGGGTGGCGGCGGTAAGGATTCTGCAGTTGCCTATCAATGTGAGCCAGACATCGGTCCTGAGCGGCAATACCGCCAAGGAAACGCAAGTGCAGGCAGCCACCGCGCAGTTCAAGCTCGAGATCTCGCTGAAGGCGGGCGAAGAATGAAGGGGCGCGCGAAGCACGCCGTGTGGTGCACCTCAGGTGAGGGTCGCGTATGAACCTGCGCGACCTGTCAGCGCTGCGTGGTGCCCTCGGCCTCTTGGCGGCGATCATTGCGCTGGGCGCCGCTGGTGTCGTCTTCAGCGGGCGGCTCCTGGAACAGGCGGAGCGCGAAGCAACTCGGCAGAAGGCGCTCTTGCAGGAGGCGCGACTGCGCTTTCAGCGCTCCGGCGACGAAAAGGAAACCATCGTTCGCTATCTCGGTGGCTACGAGCTGTTGCAGCGAGAAGGAGTGGTTGGCGAAGAAAGGCGCATCAACTGGATCGACGGTTTGCGGAACGCCAATATCTACTCGGAACTCTTCGGCGTCGACTATCAGATCGGCGTGCAGGAACCCTACTCGCGCGGCGGTGCAAGCCAGGCAGGCATCGAGCTGCGGCAATCTGTGATGAAGATACGCCTGCCGCTGCTTCACGAGGGCGACCTTCTCCGCTTCCTCGACACCTTGAAGCGCCAGCAGGTTGGACTCTTCCTCGTCAACCAGTGTGTGCTCGACCGCATCAACCAGAGCGGCGGATCCCCGCGCTACCAACCGAATCTCACCGCCGAATGCACACTCACCTGGCTTACGCTGTCAGAGGATAGCGGCAAGGAGAAGAAAGCGTGAAGCACATCGTCATCGCCTCGATTCTCGCGCTCGCGAGCTCCGCACAGGCGGAGGGCATGGGCCGACTTTTCTTCACGCCGGAACAGCGGGTTCTGCTCGACAGTGCCAGAGGGCAGAAGGTGAAGATCGAAGAACGGATGGAAGAGCCGGCTCCAGAGATCATCAGCCTGAGCGGCGTGGTGAAGCGCGACGACGGACATACCACGGTCTGGCTCAACAACCGCGCCGTAAGCGATCGCCAGACCGCAGGCGGTATCAGCATCCATCCCCAGGGCTCCGCCTCGGACCCAGTGCTCTTCGCCATTCCCCAGGCCGATCGGGTGGTCACTTTGCGCGTCGGCCAGAACCTCGACGTCACTACGGGTCAGGTCGTCGAACCCTACGCGCCAAGGGCCGCCGCCGAGATGAAGCGGTCGCTGGCCGAGAAAGCCCGGCAAACAGACCCTGCGGGCACGCCAAACGCGGCGAATGCGGAGACCCAGGCACGGCCCCCGGTTGACCCTGGCATGCGGTTGAAAACAGAACCTGCGCCCCCCGCCACCGCAGCGCCCGCGCGTCCAAGTGTGGTCGAGAGGGCCATGCCGTAACACCATGGCAGACCGACACGTCCCTGCCAACCTCGGCAGGCGCGAGCAGGGATTGGCTCTACTGACGTTGCTGGCTGTGGTTGCCTTGGGCGCGGCGCTCGCCCTGATTGCCATGGCCAATACGCGGTCGTCCAGCATCAAGCGCGACGAAGCCACGACTGCCGCGATGGCGAAAGCAAAGGAAGCACTGATCGCGTATGCCGCGACCTACCCGGACACGCATCCCGGACAAGTGCCGGGCTACCTTCCCTGCCCCGATCTCGGCGCCAGCGGCATTGGCGGAGAAGGGGGTGCCGAGGGCGTATGCGGTGCTGCCAACGTCACTGTGATTGGTCGAGTCCCATGGAAAACACTAGGCATCGAACCTCCGCGTGATGGATCCGGCGAGTGCCTTTGGTATGCCGTATCGGGCACTTTCAAGAACAACGTCAAGACCGAGATGATGAACTGGGATACGCTCGGCCAGATCGAGGTGTATGGTCCAGACGGCATTGTGCTACTTGCCGGATCACAGCCCCAAAACCGCGCAGCTGCCGTGATATTTGCACCGGGTGCGGCGCTCGGACAGGATCGCCAAGATGACGATCCGGGGACAGCGCAGCGCCCCGTCTGCAGCGAAGACTATGCTGCGGCACACTTTCTCGATGCGATCGGTACGATCAATAACGCCACCCCGAACGGTTCACCTGGTGGCGTCACGAGATTGATTGCTGGCGACACCAGCGATGGTTTCAACGATCGCCCACTCATCGTCACGCCTGCAGAGATTTTTGCGGCAATCGAGAGGCGATCAGACTTTGCCCAGAAACTGGAAACCCTGGCGCAGAACGCGGCGCTCTGCGTAACAGAGTACGGCAAGCTGAACGCAAATTTTGCAGCAGGTGATCATCGCTTCCCTTGGACGGCGCCTGTGGCGCTCGCCGGATACACCGCCAACGGTTATTGGGGAGACATCGCAGGGAGCCTCTCGGGTCGCTTTCCCTATCAGGTTGACACGACGAGAACACTGGTCTCGAATCCGAATGCTTCGCCCCTGACCCCCGCCATTTGCCCCTTCGCGTCGGGCAATATCGACGAGAACTGGTGGAAGAACTGGAAGGATCACTTGTTCTACGCGCTCGGCACCGATTTCAAACCCACCGCATCGAGCACGTCGCCCGTCGCTTGTAGCGGTTCTGGGTGTCTCAGCGTAAACGGCGTCGGCGGTCAAGTCGCCGTTGTCATGTTTTCCGGAAAACGACTTGCTGGACAGATACGGTCGAGCGATGCAGACAAGGGCAATCTCGCGAACTATCTGGAAGGCCGCAATCTGGCGAATCATCCGAATGCATCCGGCAACAGCAACTACGAACGAGTGAACCCATCGACCACCGTATTCAACGACGTGCTCTGGTGCGTAGGCCTGAGCGCTGGCAAACCAGTGGCAAGCCCATGCCCGTGACGACGCCAGTCCATCGCAGTAGTCGCTTCCCCGCATCAGGTACCAGTCGCGTTCCTGCGCGTGGCTTCACCCTGATCGAGATGGCGGTAGTTCTCGTCGTCGTTTCGCTCGTGCTGGGTAGCCTGCTGGTGCCACTGGCCGGTCAGGTCGAACAGAGAAAGATCGAGAGCACCGAGCAGGCCCTGGAGCAGGCGCGGGACGCCCTGTTGGCGTTCGCCGCGACGCGCGGACGATTGCCGTGTCCGGCAGGGACTACCGGAGGCCGAGAAGTTTTCACGACCAGCGCCGCAGTAGGTGACTGCGCCAGTTTCTGGGGCTTTCTTCCGGCGGCAACTCTCGGCCTGAGCCCGCTAGATGCGGAGGGCTACGCGCGCGACGGCTGGGGCGGTGAAGTACGAGACGCTTCGAATTTCGACCAGAATCGCATCCGCTATGCCGTGCGCAGCGCAAATGTCGGCGGCCAGAACTTCGCCTTCACGAAGATCGGTGGAATCCGGGCGGCTGGCATGGCGGCGATCAGCGCTTTCGCAGATACGAACGAACTGCTCTTCGTCTGCAATGCCGGCGGCGGGGGTGGCGGCGGAAGCAGTTGCGGATCCGCCTTCAAGCTGACAGGTGAAGCGGTGGCAGTCATCTGGGCAGCGGGTCCGAATGCCGCAACCGGCGGTGTGAGCGTCGACGAGGCTGAGAATCCCAATCCGAACGGCGGCAGCGCTGATCGCGTGTTTGTGAGCCGCCCAAGGGGCGCAGGCGCTGGTCCGGAGTTCGACGATCTGATGGTGTGGATCACACCGCCCATTCTCTTCCAGAGAATGATCGCTGCAGGTCAGCTGCCCTGACTCTTTCGCGCGAGTTCGAAACACACCATTCCACGGTCGTTGCCCGCGATCGCGAGACGGTAACCAAGTCGTTCGGCCTGCTTGGCCGCCTGATACAAGCCGATGCCGAGGCCCGTCTGCGATTTGACGGCTCCGCTGAAAAGTGTTTCCGCCACAGAGGCCCGGATTGCACTTCCGTCGTCGCATACGCGCAGTGAATGCGCCCGCCCCGCGCTTGCCAACTGTGCAGAGATCTGCAAACCGGGTTCGTTCTTGGCTTTGAAGAGCGCGTTCTCCAGCAGATTCTCTGCCACGCTGTTGAAAAGATCGCCTGGCAATACCCCTTCGATGGCGCGCGAACCGAGTATGAATTCGATGTTGCGATCCGCATAGCGCTGCTTGAGTTGCTCCCACCACGCTATAGCGTCCACCATTTCCATGGGTGATTCGCTGGGCGCTCGCAGCTTGTCCAGCGTGGCCTGCAAGCGCTGTGCGATCTGGGGCAGTTGCCGTTGCATCAGCGCCTGGAGCTTGTCCGCGTCGTGCCCGCTGCTGTGCTCGACGGCTGAACACAGCGACTTGAGCGACTGCAGCAGATTCTTCACGTCATGCGTGAGGCGTGCGCCGGTCTCGAAGATGGCTTGGTGGTAAGCGTTCTGGCGCTGCTGCTGCTCCCTTTGCTTGGCCTCGTAGAAATAGCCGAGAAGCTGCGCGAGAAGCTTCAGGTGAACCGTCAGTGCAGGGCTGAGCGACGAGTGCGTGTAGATGTCGAGGTCGAGTTCCTGCAGCGCGAACTCCGCGTGAAACTTCGAGTCGCGTTCCGACCTGCCCCTCGACCCTGCGCGGTTCGCCAACCGACGCCGGCCACCCACGGCAGATCGGCCATGTCTTCCAGTCGCGAGAGCGAGAAAGCGGGCGGGCTGCGGCTCCCGCTGCGCGTGTTCGGCCAGATTGCGCATCCAGATCTCGAACGGCAGACCGATCGTAAGGAAGTATCTGGAAACCAGATACTTGACGCCGCTGAAACCGCCGTGCGGATTCCACAGCCAGCTCAGCACCAGCAGCACCAGCGCGATCACGAACAGGGTCTGCGCGAGAGCACTCGGATAGTCACCGCTGCTGATCACCTTCAGAACGAAGCTGCCGAGCACGAGCGCGGTGACGAGAAGAAAAAGCAGCACGCTGTAGAGAAGATCCACTGCCAGCGGTTCCGACGCCCGGTCGGAGTCGACCTTCATCGGGAGCAGCGCGAGCAGCAGAAGCGGCAGCACGAAGCGGACGACGAATGCCACGACTCTGCGGAAGACGCTCGCCCTCGAACAGGTGCGGGACCACCCACATCAGCAGCAGCGCTAGCAGGTAGAGGGCAGCGATGAACCCCATCGCGCGCTGCGCGCCGCGTCGGCCGCCGGCAACGTTGCCGCCGATCAGCGCAAACAGCAGTGCAATCCATAACGCCATCAGCCACCAGCTGCTCCAGACCACAAAGAGAAGCCCGACGCCAACAACGACGAACTCCCTGGAAAGCGTCAAGCTTCCGATCGCCCAGCCACACGGGCTGCCAGATCAGGAAGAATCCGAAATGCGCGAGGAGGAAGGCGCGGGACCACCACTCGTGCACGCCGAACGCAAGGGACGCGTGCAGCGCCAGGAGCATGAGCCCCAGAAACAATGGAGCCCGGCCGCTGCGTGACGGGCTGCGGTGGAGCCGTATCGTGCGAGATCAAGTCATTCGAATGGCCGGTGGCCACCAACTGACCCGCACCGGTGCGTGCGGGTAGATTCGTTATACTTTCCCATTTCTGTCAGCGGTCGCGTTTCCGGATGCTGGGTCAAATCCTGATCATAGGTCGGTTCGTCGTGCTGGAAGCGTGGCGCACGCGCCTTCCTTGGATCATCGGGATTGCGTTTGCGCTCGCAATGAGTCTGAGCCTCTTCGTAAAGGAGCTCGCCATTACCGAGAGCAGCAGGGTCCAGATCTCATTTCTCGCCGTGCTGACTCGGTTGGCAGTGGTTTTCATTACGTCCCTGCACATCGTCAGCACGCTGGCTCGGGAATTCAACGATCGCGTCGTCGATCTCACGTTGGCGCTCGAACTGCCGAGAACGTCGTACGTTCTAGGGAAATTCACAGGTTACGCAGTTGTCACGGCCATCCTGGCGGCAGGAGCCGGTTTAGTGCTCGCGCCAGTAGTCGAGGGCCCCGGACTGCTCACATGGACAGTGACACTCATGTTTGAGCTTTGGATTGTCGTCGCGCTGAGCATATTCTGCATCATCACGTTCAGCCAGGTCATGCCGGCTGCGAGCTTCGTTCTCGCGTTCTATCTGCTCGCACGATCGATCGGCGCAATTCAACTGATCGGTGCTTCGCCACTGCTCGCCGACCAGAGTCTCGCTCACCGTTTCGCAGATGTGCTTCTCAACGCCCTGGCGTATCTCTTGCCAGCCCTCGACCGCTTCAGTCGAGACTGCCTGGCTCGTCGGAGGCAGTCGCGAGTACCGCGGATCTGATCAGTGCCTGTGGGCAGACACTCGTCTACGTGCCGCTCGTGACAAGCGCCGCGCTCGTGGACTTCTATCGACAAAACCATCTGACTTCAATGCAGGG
Source organism: uncultured beta proteobacterium (assembly GCA_963719715.1). Lineage (GTDB taxonomy): Bacteria > Pseudomonadota > Gammaproteobacteria > Burkholderiales > JAEUMW01 > JAEUMW01. Next base: position 14,196 of record CAVRDD010000016.1, on the reverse strand, counting down.
TATACAGAGCGCTCGTGGAAATACGTGCCGAAGGCGGTTCTCGCCGCAATGGGCCTTGTTCCTGGCATTGCAGATCGCTTGGCACGCGACGCAACCCGCGCCGGTCGCCGTGGCGCAAGACTTGTCTGCCCCACCGCCGCCCATAGTCCTTCGAGGGCTGAGCCTGGGCGACCCGATCTTCCTCAGCTACTCTTCTGCTGCTACGCCTGCAGGCCTTCGACAATCAGCCGGGAATCAGCATCCCGTTCAAGGATCTCGACTACAGCAGGGTGATCGAATGGCTGAAGGTCTCACTTGATCTGGATCCAGCCAGTCAGTACCCGCTTCTGTTGGCGGCCACCGTCTATGCTCAAGTACCCGATGAATCCAAGCAGCGGATGATGCTGGACTTCGTCTTCCGTCAGTTCGTCGAACGACCCGCCGCTTCGCTGGCGGTGGCTTGCTCACGCATCCGTCATGGCAAGGCACGCGCTCCACGATCTGCCTCTCTCCCTCCAGTACGCCCAAGCGCTGTCAGATCACGCAGGGAACGCCCCTATCCCGTCGTGGGCGCGACAGATGCATATCTTCGTCCGCGCTGATATGGGCGAGCATGAAGCGGCCAAGGTTCTGCTTGGGGGTCTGCTCGCGAGCGGGACAGTTCGGGACCCGCATGAAATCGCCTTCCTGATGCAGCGGCTCGATATGCTCCAGAAAGCCGAGAAATCGCCGGTTAAGTCGAAGAATTGACAGTTGGGCTGGTCAAGTCTGGCGCGACCACGGCTGCAGTCCTGCTGCTAGTAAATTCCTAACCTCGGATTGAACCGATTTCTGGCGTCAACCGATGGCCAAAACGCTCGGCATGGGCCTTGCTAATTAGGCATCACGAACCTAGCACCCTTGGGACAGAAATATGAGGAAACAGACGGGCTTCACGCTGATCGAGATTGCGATCGTGCTGGTCATCATCGGCCTGCTGTTGGGTGGCATCCTCAAGGGGCAAGAACTGATCACGGGTGCGAAAGTGCGCAACCTGATCTCGCAAGTAGACGGTGTGAAAGCGGCCTTCTTCGGATTCCAGGATCGATATCGCGCATATCCTGGTGATTACTCCCAAGCTTCGAACAACATCACGGGTGTTTTCGCGAACGGCAATGGGAATGGTCGGATTGAAACTACGGGTACCCCGCCGGAGTTCATTCTCGTCTGGGATCATCTGAGTCATGCAGGATTCATCACCGGGACATACAGCGCCAGCGGCTTTACGGGTGGATCCGGCACTGCGGGTGTCACGAATCCAGCGAACCCATATAACATAGCTCTTCAACTCTCCTATGACAGCGACTACGCCAACACGACGACCCCTCCAGTAGCCCGTCATAACGTCAAGACCGGTAATCAGATCCCGGTCGAGATCATCGCCGAGGTGGATCGCAAGGTCGATGACGGAAATGCCAATACGGGAGGCTTCCGGGGCTCCGCCTACAATGGAGTGACGCCTGCGAACTGCTGGAACGAGGGCACCGGAAGCTGGCTGCCGACCAATGGTCAACCGGACTGCGGTGGCGCAAGCCTCCTCTAACAAAGTCACCGCCTACCCGTATCAAGAGCCCGCGATTCCGCGGGCTCCTTTTTTCGCTAACCCCATGAAGCCGCGCGGGTGTCAGACCGGAGCGCAATGCCAAGCATCGCCGGTTCAGGTTATCGTCAGGGTATCCGCGCCCGGGGAGCGTGGATTGGTGATTCTGGAGTTCGTACTCGTGTTGGTCGTGGTCGGCCTCCTCTTCGGTGGGATCGCGGCCGGGCGCGAATTGATCGTCGCCGCCAAGGCGAGAGGTTTGATCAACCAACAGGAAGAGTTACGCGTCGCATTCTTCAGCTTCCAGGACCGATACCAGTTTCCACCGGGCGATTTCAGCGATGCGATTCGCACCATCGGCGCAACACGCAATGGGGACGGTGACGGTCGCATCGAGGGCACACGCGAGTGGGGGACCGAGAACATTCTCGCGTGGGAACACCTGTCACGCGCTGGATTCATCGGCGACCGTTTCACCTACACGCCGACCCCGCCCTACGACAACGCCGTTCCCCGAAATCCGTTCGGACCTCACCTCGATATCGCCTTTGACAACTGGTACGGCGATCCAGCGAACGCCCCCCCAAGATCCATAGCATAAAGACCGGAAACGGAATCCCCGCGGAGGTCCTGGCTGAAGTCGACTTAAAGATCGACGACAATAATGCACTCACTGGCAAATTTATCTTTTCCGACTTTGCGGCGAGTGGCGCGCCCCCTGTTGCCTTGGGGACCGGACCTGCCTGCATAAGCAACGGTGCGGCAAACCGCGGCGCATGGAACGCCGCATCGACGTCATCCGCAGAAGACTGTGGCGCTGCGAGTCTCCTCTAGACTATCCCTGCAGCATCCGGGCCTCGCTTGCTGCGAGATCCGGTTCGGTTCCAAGCAGTACGATCACGTCCCCCTCTTCGAGCAGCGTCTCGGGCCCCGGTTGACTACTGCGTACATGGCGGTTGCGCACCGCTGTTACTTCCACGCCCAGGGCGGGAAGGTCCAACTCGGCGATCCGGCGCCCGATCGCATATGCTCCCCGCGGCAATGCCAGAGACCGGAGTTGCGGTACTAGCAGGCTGGCTCCGCCCTCGGCCCCGTCGCTGGCGCCGCGGAAGAAACCGCGGAACAGCCCGTACCGCTGTGAGCGCGTATCACGAATCCGGCGCATCACCCGACTGAAAGGCAGTCCGATGTGCATCAGGGTTTGAGCGGCAAGCATCAAGCTGCCCTCGAGAATTTCAGGCACCACCTCTGCCGCCCCTGCGTCCTTGAGTCGTACGATATCCGTGGCATCCCATGTGCGCACGATGACGGGCAGATCGGGGCGAAGGTCGTACACATGGTTGAGAATCCTGAGAGCTGAACGGGTGTCGGCATAACTCACCACCAGTGCCTGCGCACGCAGCAGTCCGGCGGCGATCAGTACCTCGCGCCGCCCCGCGTCACCGAAGACGACGCTCTCTCCCGCAGCAGCGGCCTCGCGCACGCGGGTTGAGTCGAAATCGAGTGCTATGAACTGGACACCTTCTTGATCGAGCAAGCGCGCAAGGTTCTGTCCGCTGCGACCGTAGCCACAGATAACCACGTGCGCATCGCGCCCCATCGATTGCACTGCGATGTCGTGGATCTGCATTGCCCGGTTCATCCATTCGGAACCGCTGAAATGCCGCGCCAGCCAGGCTCCGCGGTCGACCGCCAGTGGCGCCACGGTGAGTGACAGCAGCATCACGGCGAGGATGACCTGGAGCGTGTCGTCTCCGAAGCCTCCGCTGGGAGTTCCGGGGTGCAGCAGTACAAAGCCGAATTCACCCGCGCCCGCCAAGGCGATACCGACGCGTAGTGCGACGCTGCCATCGCTGCCGAAAAGGCGAGCGACACCGGCGATGACGCTGCCCTTCACGAGAAGATACGCGGCCAGCGATACGACAATGACAAGCAGGTGCTGCCGAACGACCGCAAGGTCGACTGTCATCCCGATGGTGACGAAAAACAGACCCAGAAGCACGTCTCGAAACGGCTTGATGTCTTCCTCGACCTGCACACGGTACTCGGTTTCGGAGATCAGCATGCCCGCCAAGAAGGCGCCAAGCGCAAGCGATAGCCCCGCGAATTCTGTGAACGCCGCAAGCCCGATCGTGACGAGCAGAACGTTGAGCACGAACAACTCGGGAGACTTCTGTCTGCCGATCAGATGAAACCACGGACGTATCACCCGTTGTCCGGCAAGCAACAGCAAGGTGAGTACGAGTGTTCCCTTGAATAGGGCAAACCCGAGTTCCTGTGCCAGTGCCTCCCCTGGTGTCGTGAGTGCAGGCGCGACGATCAGTAGAGGCACCACAGCAAGATCCTGAAAGAGCAGGACACTGATGATCTGCCGCCCATGCTGCGTGGCGAGTTCCTGCCGTTCCGCCAGCGACTTCGCCAGGATCGCTGTGGACGACATGGCGAGCGCACCCCCCAGGACAGCGCCGGCTTGCCAAGTGATGCCGAGCGCTGCGGAAAGCGCAACAACGATCAGCATGCACGCCACCACCTGCGCCGCTCCCATGCCGAAGACCATACGCCGCATCGTCAGCAATTTCGGCAGACTGAATTCGAGCCCGACCGTGAACATCAGGAACACCACGCCGAACTCGGCAAGGTATCGGGTGTCTGCAGAGTCCGGAATCCACGCCAGGGCGTGAGGTCCGATCAGCGTACCGACCAACAGGTAGCCAAGGAGGGGTGGCAGGCCAAAGTGGCGAAACGCCACGACCATGGGCACCGCCACGGCGAGAAGGACAAGGACCACCTGCAGGGTATCGTGCATGCGGGAAGACAAATCGCCCCGATATCCCATCAATCGGGTGGATGGTTCAGGCGGTATGCTGGTAGCGCTGATTAGAGAACTGATAACATTTGATAATTTAACATAAACAGCGAAGAGACCCCGTGGCGCACGCAGTCTTGAACCTAAAAGCCGCATTTGATCGAATGCAATCGACCGGAGAATGAGGCAGGCTGTGGTTTTCGAGACTCTGGCGGGGGTCAGCCGATGGGTGAGTCGAAATTGAAGCGAATGCAGGTGCTGGCGAGGCTGAATCCGGGCGGTGGCTTGCAGAGGGCCGGCGGCCGAGTGCAAGTGCGCTGGGAGAGCGAGAGCGCGGCCACGCCGATGGGGCAGCTGGCGTACTTCATGGAATTTCTGACGTTGACCGGCTTGTGGTCGCGTTGGCAGGACGGCTACCCGCTGGCCTATGCCAGCCCGAACGCCCCGAGCAAGGCGGAGATTCTGGGCACCTGGATGCGGTCGATTCTCTCGGGCCACAAGCGCTATTCGCATGTGACCGGGATCCGCTGCGATGGGATCAATCCGGGACTGTTGGGGATGAGTAAAGTGATCAGCGAGGACGCGCTGCGTCGGGCGCTGAGTGCCACCCCCGAAGCCGAGGGCGTGGCCTGGCTGGACGCTCACCTGGACCAGAGCGTGGCGCTTGTGCTCGATGCGCCGTGGATTCTCGACGTGGACACCACCGTCAAGCCGCTCTATGGCAAGCAGGAGGGTGCGGTCGTTTCCTACAACCCGAAGAAGCCGGGCCGCCCCTCGCACACCTATCACACCGATCTCATGGCAGGCCTGCGTCTGGTGGTGGGCGCCGAAGTGCGTGCCGGTGACGAACACTCGGGTAGCCACAGTCTCCCGGGGCTGTTGAAGATCCTCGACACTCTCCCCGCGCAGCGGCGGCCCAAGATCGTGCGCGGGGACTGCGGCTTGGGCGCGCACACCCTCATGGCCCCGCTGGAGGCTCGGCAGCAGCCTTGTCTGTTCAAGCTGCGGCTGTCGAAGAACGTCAAGCGCCACATCGAGCGCGTGTTCTGGGATGCTGGCTGGAACAATGCCGGTCAGGGCTGGGAAGGCAAGGACGGTCGTCTGCGACTGGCCGGATGGCCGACCGAGCGGCGCGTGATCGTCTTGCGCCGTGCGCTCACGGGCGAGGTGTTGCTGGCAGCGCAAGACAACGCTCAGGGGCTGCTCGGTTTCGTCGAGGCCCACCGCAAGGGCGGCAAGCGCGTGACCGGCTATGAGTACGCCGTGCTGGTCACCAATCTCGACCACGAAATCCTTGCGCTGGGCCAACTCTATCGGGATCGGGCCGACGCCGAGAACGCCTTTGATGAGTTGAAGAACCAGTGGGGCTGGGGCGGATTCACCACCCACGACCTGCATCGCTGCCAACTCTCGGCCCGCGCCGTCGCGCTCATCTACAACTGGTGGAGCCTGTTCGTTCGCCTGGCCCATCCGCAAGCCCGCCGCGAGGCCATCACCCGCCGGCCGTGGTTGATGTCGTCGGTGGGGCAGCGCACGGAGCACGCCGGGCAAACGACAATCACGCTGACCGGTTTGCACGCTCATTTCGAGAAGGCGCGGGCAGCGCTGATGCGTGTGTCTGCCATGCTTCAGGGCTGGGTGGTTCGTGCTGCCAAGCCGTTGGATCCGTCCACCGTTTGGCATCTCGTGTGCGAGCATCTCAAAGGCCTCCTCGCCGGGGTCGGACCGCCTCCCGCGCATCGTCTTCTCGACAACCATGCAAACGGAATCGCCTAACTGAGGTTTTTAGGTTGAATCGACATCCCACCAGCCAGGCACTCGAGCTTGCGCGCCAGGTATTGCGCATCGAAGCGGAAGCGGTGGCGGCCCTGATTCCACGCATGGACGAGAGCTTTCTCGCGGCACTCGATCTGATCCTGAACTGCCACGGTCGAGTCGTCGTCAGTGGCATGGGCAAGTCCGGCCACATTGCTCGCAAGATCGCCTCCACTCTTGCAAGCACAGGCACTCCCGCTTTCTTCGTACACCCCGCCGAAGCGAGCCACGGCGACCTCGGCATGGTCACGCGGGACGACGTTTTAATCGGACTCTCCAACTCCGGGGAAAGCGAGGAACTCCTCACCATCATTCCGCTCGTCAAGCGGCAGGGGGCAAGGCTGATTGCGTTCACGGGCAACCCGGAATCCTCACTCGCACGGTTAGCCGATGTGCACCTCGATGCTGGTGTCGCAGAGGAGGCTTGTCCACTGGGCCTCGCGCCGACGGCGAGCACCACGGCTGCGCTTGCCCTCGGCGATGCCTTGGCGGTCGCGCTTCTGGATGCACGAGGCTTCGGCGCCGACGACTTTGCGCGCTCCCATCCCGGCGGCAAACTTGGCATTCGCCTGTTGACGCGGGTGCGCGACGTGATGCGCAGCGGCGAAGCGTTGCCGGCAGTTCCCTCTTCTGCAACACTCGCCGATGCGGTGCTGGAAATCTCCCGCAAGGGCCTGGGAATTACCTGTGTGCTTGGTCGCGGATGGCACACTCGTCGGTGTCTATACCGACGGTGACCTGCGTCGATCACTGGAGAAGAACGTGGATTTCCGCAGCACCTGCATCGCAGAAGTGATGACCCGCAATCCACGCACGGTGAAAGCTGAGCGTCTCGCCGCGGAGGCTGTGCAGATCATGGAAGAGCACCGCATCAGCCAGCTCGGTGGTGGTCGACGATGAGAATCGACCCGTGGGGGCGCTCAATATGCACGACCTTTTCCGCGCGAAGGTGATCTGAAGCCATGTCGCTGAGCGAGCTCTACGAACGGGCACGACGCATTCGGCTCGTCATCTTGGACGTCGACGGCGTCCTTACCGATGGCAGTCTGTTCATCACCGAGGCAGGCGAAGAATTCAAGGCGTTTCATTCGCAGGATGGGCACGGGATGAAGATGCTGCAGGCGACGGGCGTCCGCCTCGCCATCATCACCGGCCGCACATCCCGGAGCGTCGAGTTGCGCGCTCAGAATCTCGGCGTTGGCATTCTGTACCAGGGTGTAGAGGACAAGCTCGCGGTCTTCGAGCAGATTCTCGCCTCGTCGAGTCTCGACAAGGAATGCTGCGCGTTCATGGGAGATGACGTGGTCGATCTGCCGGTGATGCGACGCTGCGGCCTCGCCGTCGCTGTCCCCGATGCCCCGCCGCTCGTGAAGAGCCATGCCCACTACGTCACCCGGCTGGCGGGCGGTCGCGGCGCCGTCCGCGAACTGTGTGAAATCATCATGCATGCGCAGGGCACGTTCGACGCGCAGATGGAGTCGTATCTTCGGTGAAGGCGAGGCTCGCCGCACGTGCGACAGTGTGGTTCCCGCTCCTGCTGCTCGCGGCCCTCACCGGCTTGTCGTTCTGGCTGGAGTATCTCGTCACATCGACCGAGCCGGTCCGCGATTTCCGCACTCGCCACGCTCCCGATCTCATACTGCAATCCTTCAACGCCGAGAGCCTCGGTCCCGCCGGTGTGCCGGTGTACACCCTCACTGCAAGCACGCTGCAGCAATTTCCCGACGATCAGACGATCCGCCTCGATGACCCACGCTTCGTGCAGATCAGCGATGCCGGTATCACCACGTCGATCACCTCGAAGTACGGTACGGTCTCGGGGCCAGGTGACAACGTCTACTTCATGGATGACGTCAAGGTCGTGCGCAGTCCGTACAAGGACAAAAGCCAGCTCTCGCTGGACACGAGCTATCTTCAGGTCACGCCCGAATTGGGACTCGCGCGCACCGATCGCCCGGTGATCATTCGCGACGCGAGTACAACGGCTACGGCCGTTGGCTTAGAATTGCGCGATGAAGATCGCATTGTCACCCTCCTGTCTCGGGTCAAGGGCCAGTATGTTCCGCCGAAGCGCGCCGCTCAGGCACGCTCGCCGTCCGGCAAGAAGTAATCGATTCCTTTCCGTGGCGCTCGCAGTCGTCGCCTGCCTCGGACCGATCGGCAGTCGGGCGGACGTCTCCGATCGCGAAAAGCCGATCAACCTCGAATCCGACCGGATGGAGATCGATGACGCGAAGAAAGTGGCGACTCTGACCGGGAACGTCGTCGTGACTCAGGGCACCCTGATCATCAAGTCCGATCGGATGGTGATCACGCAGGATGGCGGCGGTTTCAACAAAGGCGTGGCGTACGGAAACCCTGCGACTTTCCGGCAGAAGCGCGAAGGCTTCGATGAGTACATCGACGGACAGGCGCAGCGGATGGAGTACGACGGACGCAATGAAACGCTCGAACTCTTCGACAAGGCGGTCGTCAAGAAGGGCGCTGAGGACGTGCGCGGAAATTACATCTCCTACAACTCCAAGACCGAGTTCTACCAGGCATTCGGCGGCGGGAAGGATAGCGCTGGGAAGGAAGTCGGCAATGGCCGTGTGCGTGCCGTGATCATCCCGAAGAAGAACCCCGAACCCGGCGCTCGGCCTCCGGTATCCAACAAGAGTGCGGTGCCACTGCAACCCTCCACCGGGCTGTCGAGCCCTCCCGACCGATAGCTCCATGTGTTGCTTTGAACCACGGCGTTACTGCCGCAAGCGCCCGGTCGTCAGCGCGCGACCGATGAGCGAACTGCGGGCGGAGCGACTGCGCAAGCGTTACCGGGCGCGCACAGTGGTGAAGGACGTGTCTCTCGACGTGCGCAGCGGCGAGGTGGTCGGCCTGCTCGGACCCAACGGCGCCGGCAAGACGACCTGCTTCTACATGATGGTGGGGCTGGTCCCCCTCGATGGCGGCGAACTGTATCTAGATGCCAGCCGCCTCACGCACATGCCGATACACCAGCGCGCTCGCCTTGGCTTGTCGTATCTTCCACAGGAAGCATCGATCTTCCGCAAGCTCTCGGTGGCCGAGAACGTGGAAGCGGTGCTCGAGCTTCAGGATCTCGATCGCGCAGAGGTGAGATCGCAGGCCGATGACCTGCTGCACGATCTGCACATCGGCCACCTGCGCGACAGCGCTGCCATCAGTCTCTCGGGCGGCGAGCGGCGCCGAGCGGAGATTGCGCGTGCGCTTGCGACGCGCCCGCGATTCATCCTTCTGGACGAACCCTTCGCGGGTATCGACCCGATCGCCGTGCTGGATATTCAGAAGATCATCCAGTTTCTGCGAGACCGCGGGATCGGCATCCTCATCACTGATCATAATGTTCGCGAAACCCTGGGCATCTGCGACCGCGCTTACATCATCAACGAGGGCACAGTCCTCGCTTTCGGCACGCCCGAAGAAATCGTTTATAATGAGAGCGTTCGCAAGATCTATCTGGGCGAAAATTTCAGGCTATAATTCAATGGCTTGAAGGGTATCAGCAAACTTTAAGCCAAACCTTGCTTCCGGCAGTTCGCGAGGAAGCCCTTTTCAAGAAGCCAAGAGCGGGCGCAGCAGTCTCCTATCCTAATGAAACACACGCTCCAACTCAGGCTATCCCAGCACCTCACCCTGACTCCTCAGCTGCAGCAGTCCATCCGGCTGCTGCAGCTCTCCACACTCGAGCTCAATCAGGAGCTGGATCGCTTCCTTCAGGAAAATCCGTTGCTGGAACGCGAGGAAGAGAACGAAGCGGAGGCTCCGACCTCAGGAAGAGGCGACCTTCCCGCAGCCTGATTTTGCCGCCGCGGAACGCCCGGCATCCGAGGAGCCGGAGGCGCCCCACGTAGCCGAGACGCCCGAGTACGATGCGGAAGCCCGCGCCGATCGCGATTGGATCGAGGATGACGGTGGCTCCTACGGTTCGCGCGATGACGGCGAAGAATCCGAGTATCCGCAGCTGCCGGCCGTTTCGTCGTCGCTGCGCGACCATCTGCTGTGGCAACTCAACGTGACCAACCTGCCTGACCGCGACAAGCGCATCGTGGCAATGCTCATCGACATGCTCGATGACGACGGCTACCTGGGTGGCGATCTCGAGGAACTCGCGAGACTCCTGCCGGCCGAACTGGAGATCGACATCGAGGAACTGCAGATCGCGCTCAGGCACCTGCAGAACATGGAGCCGGCCGGTATCGGTGCACGGAGCCTGGGCGAAAGCCTGGTGCTGCAGCTGATGGCGCTGTCCGCGGACACCCCGTTTCGCAAGGAAGCCATTCACACCGCGAAGAACTATCTGGAGATCCTTGCCGCCAAGGACTATGGCAAGCTGAAGAAACTCCTGCACTGCGACGACAACATGCTGCGCGGCATCCAGAGCCTCATCGTCAGCCTCAATCCGCGGCCAGGATCGAGCTTATGGAAATCCCGAGACGCGCTACGTCGTACCGGACGTGATCGCCAAGAAGGTGAAGGGCACGTGGCTCGTTTCGCTCAACCCGGACGCAATGCCGAAGCTGCGCATCAATCGCATGTATGCCGACATCCTTGCGCGCAACCGGGACTCGAGCTTTCAGCAGCTCGCGGGTCAGCTGCAGGAAGCCAAGTGGCTGATCAAGAACGTACAACAGCGATTCGACACCATCCTGCGCGTATCTCAGGCCATTGTCGATCGGCAGCGGCATTTCTTCGAGCACGGCGAGGTAGCGATGCGCCCACTCGTTCTGCGGGAAATTGCCGAGACGCTCGGGTCTGCACGAGTCGACGGTATCCCGGGTCACGACGCAGAAGTTCATGTTCACGCCCCGCGGCATCTTCGAACTGAAGTACTTCTTCGGCAGCCACGTCTCGACAGAGACCGGTGGCGCCTGCTCGGCCACCGCAATTCGCGCGCTGATCAGGCAACTCGTCGGCGCCGAAGATTCGAAGAAACCGCTCTCCGACAGTCAGATCTCGGACATCCTGGGTCAGCAGGGTATCGTGGTGGCGCGGCGCACCGTCGCCAAGTACCGGGAGTCCCTCCAGATCCTGCCAGTGAATCTGCGCAAATCCATTTAGAGGTACAACAAGGAGAGAGCATGAATCTCAACCTCACCGGTCACCATGTCGATATCACACCCGCCATTCGGGATTACGTCACGAGCAAGATAGAGCGCATCACGCGCCACTTCGATCAGGTGATCGACGTCACAGTGACCCTCTCGGTGGAAAAGCTGAAGCGCAAGGCTGAAGCGAACGTTCACGTAAGCGGCAAGGACATCTTCTGCGAGACCGATCACGAAGACATGTATGCCGCCATCGATGCACTCGTCGACAAACTGGATCGCCAGATTCTCAAGTACAAGGACAAGAACGTCGTCCGCCGCAACGGCCCCGCGCTCAAACACCAGGCCTGACTTTCCGTATCATCGGCTACTCCGCTCGCTGGCTTTATCCGCTGCCATCGCACATGAAGAGCAAGGCGCTCACCCTTCTCTCCAAATTGCTGCCACTTTCGAACGTGGCGCTCGATCTCGACGCCACGAGCAAGAAGCGCGTCTTCGAACAGGCGGGCCTCTCCTTCGAGAACAATCAGCAGATTCCGAGCAGCGAGGTCTTCGACAGTTTGTTCGCCCGTGAGAAACTGGGGTCGACCGGCCTCGGTCAAGGGGTTGCGATTCCGCACGGCCGAATCAAGGGCATTCGGGATGCAATCGGCGCGTTCTTGCGACTCACCTCGCCCGTACCGTTCGATGCACCCGACGGCAAGCCCGTGAATCTCGTGTTCGTTCTGCTGGTGCCGGAGCGCGCTACCGACTTGCATCTTCAGATTCTCTCAGAGCTGGCGCAGCTCTTCAGCGACCGGGCCATGCGCGAGGATCTGCTCGTGGCGAAGAGCGCAGAGGAAGCGCACAGGCTCATCGTCGAGTGGGAGCCCAATGCCGCGAGTCACCGTAGCCCAGCTGTTTGAGGATAACCGCGAGCGCCTGAAGCTCGCCTGGGTCGCGGGCAAGGACGGCACGAGCAACGAACTTTCGAGCGAGTTGCTCAACGCCTCGACGAAGGGCCTGATCGATCACCTGAATGTCATTCACCCGAACTGGATTCCGGTTCTGGGTGCCAGGGAAACCGAGTATCTCGCGCGCCTGGATCCAGTCGTGGCGCGTGAATCGCTACAGGAGCTGGCAGCCAGCGGGCCGCTGTGCCTGCTGGTGTCGGATGGACGCGCGGCGGATCACGATCTGTGCGCCATGGCGGATGCGCACCGGATCCCCGTGCTACTGAGCCCGATCCCGAGCATCCAGCTCATGTGGCTGCTGCGCCCCTACCTCGCGCGACTGCTCTCGGAGTTCGTCACCCGTCATGGCGTTTTTCTCGATGTGCTCGGGATGGGCGTCTTGATCACGGGGGAAAGCGGTGTCGGCAAGAGCGAACTCGCCTTGGAGCTGATCAGCCGCGGCAGTGGGCTGGTGGCGGACGACGTCGTCGAGCTCTACCGCATGGGGCCCGACATTCTGGAAGGCAGGTGCCCGCCCCTGCTGCGCGATTTTCTCGAGGTGCGCGGTCTCGGCATGCTGAATATCAGGACCATCTTCGGCGAGACCGCGGTACGCGTTCGCAAGAACCTGAAGCTCATCGTGCAACTGGAAAAGCCCGTCGCCGGCATCATTCCGGGGCTCGAGCGCCTGCCGCTCAACGAAAGTCGTGAGATCATCCTCAACAACGAGATCCGCAAAGTTCAGCTTCCGGTTGCGGCCGGACGCAACCTTGCGGTGCTGGTGGAGGCGGCAGTTCGCAACACGGTGCTCCAGCTGAGAGGCTACGACAGCACTAAGGAGTTCATCCGCCGCCACGAAGAGCACCTGAACGGAAGCAAGTGAAATAGCCCCTGCGCAAAGCGCATCCTTTCTCATGCAACTCATCGTAGTCAGCGGTCTTTCCGGTTCCGGCAAGAGCATCGCTCTGCGTATGCTCGAAGACAGTGGCTTTTACTGTGTCGACAACCTGCCAGCGCTACTCCTCCCCGATGTTGTCTCATTTCTCGACCACGCCGGGTATGCAAACGTCGCGGTAAGCATCGACGTGCGCAGCGGCGCCACGCTACACCGCTTCGGTCACGACCTCGCCACCGTGCGCAACCAGGGCACCGACACCCGTGTACTGTTTCTGGAGGCGAAAACCGACACGCTGGTCAATCGATTCTCCGAGACCCGGCGCAGACACCCGCTGAGCGACGGCGCACTCACCTTGCCCGAATGCATAGAGAGCGAGCGAGAGATGCTCGCAGACGTTGCGCAGCGAGCACATCGCATCGACACGAGTGGTCTCAGCCCGACGTCGCTGCGCACGTGGATCATGGACTTCGTGCGGCTCGATCGCTCGCGCATCACCTTGCTGTTTCAGTCGTTCGGCTTCAAGCAGGGCATTCCGCTCGATGCGGATCTGGTATTCGATGTGCGCTGCCTGCCGAATCCGAACTACAACCCCGAACTGAAACCGCTCACTGGCAAGGATCAGGCGGTGATCGATTTTCTTGAGGCTGAAACGCAGGCGACCAGTCTGCTCCACGACATTCGCGGTTTCATCGAGCGCTGGTTGCCGGCTTACCAGGCCGACAGCCGCAGCTACCTGACTGTCGCCATAGGCTGCACGGGGGGGCGCCACCGCTCCGTCTTCTTCGCCGAATCGTTGGCTCGCCACTTCCGTCGCTGTGCGCAGGTCCTGGTGCGGCATCGGGAGTTGGCATGAAGCACTCGGTCTCGTGAACCGGACCGTCACGCTGGCACTCACCGGCGCTTCGGGCATGCCTTACGGCATGCGACTGCTCGAGTGCCTGCTCAAGAGCGGCACCCATGTCTGGCTGCTCTATTCGCAGGTCGCCCAGATCGTCGCCCGGCAGGAGATGGATCTCGCACTGCCGTCGCGTCCCAAAGAGCTGGAGGTTTTCCTTTGCGAGCGCTTCGCCGCGCCCCCCGGGCAGTTGCGCGTATTCGGCCGTGAAGAGTGGTTTGCCCCGGTT
>CAVRDD010000015.1:0-56222 GCA_963719715.1 uncultured beta proteobacterium | reverse complement strand
GCCTCCGGCTCGAACCCGCCAGATGCGATGGTGATTTGCCCGTGCACCATGGGAACGCTCGCCGCCGTCGCGGCCGGTCTTGCTGACAACCTGATCGAGCGCGCGGCAGACGTCGTGCTCAAAGAGCGCAAGACGCTCGTGCTGGTGCCGCGCGAGACGCCGTTTTCGACGATCCATCTCGAGAACATGCTGAAACTGGCGCGCAGCGGGGCAGTCATACTGCCAGCCAATCCGGGGTTCTATCATCGACCCGCGAACATCGAGCAAGTCGTCGATTTTGTCGTCGCCCGCGTGCTCGATCATCTCGACATAGATCACGACCTGATGTCGCGCTGGGGTGACGGGCCTGTTGCCTGACCTGCCGCCAGAGCATCTGACCATCAATGCCTGAAGGAGTGATTCAGGTTCCGATCTTTCCCCTGAACACGGTCGTGTTTCCGGGCGGGCGGCTACCGCTCATGATCTTCGAGCAGCGTTACCTGGAAATGACCAAGCGATGCATTCGCGCCTCCACTCCCTTCGGCGTCTGTCTGATCCGCGAAGGTCGGGAAGTCGGAGAGCCCGCGCAACCCTATGAGATTGGCTGTCTCGCCAGCATCGTCTCGTGGGACATGCCCCAGCTCGGCATCTTCATTCTCATGACGCAGGGCACACAGCGCCTGCGCATCATCGAGCAGTGGACGCAGCCGGACCGGCTGCGCGTGGCGAACATCGAACTGCTTCCGGAAGAGGATTATCAGCTGTTGCCGACGGAGCACATTGCTTTCGCGAACGTCCTGCGCGCGGTTGCTGGCCGCGCTGGCGAGTCGACGTTCCCGGCGCCGCCGCGCTATGACGACGCGACCTGGATTGCATATCGGCTGGCGGAAGTTCTGCCACTGGAGAATACGGTGCGACAACAGCTACTAGAGATGCCGGATGCGGATTCGCGCCTGCAACTACTTACGTCGGTTCTCGCACAGCAGGGACTTGCGACATAGCCGCGGCCAGCGCCTTCAAAGCAGATCGAAACCTTCCAGCCAAACGAGTTCGCAGGCCCCCGCTCCAGTGTCTTCCCGCGACAGGGAACTGCGCCAACGCCAGCCGTCCGGCGCCTGCGCTTCGACCAGGTAGCCGCGCAGACGCACTACATCACCGCGTCGCAGCGCTACGACGTTCCATCGCCGGCGTCGCGGGAATCAGGTGCATGTTCGCGCTATGGATGTCGATCTCGCGCACGGGAATAGGCAGTTCAGTTGCGCGCCAGTAATACCAGCGATTGCTCTGACTGATGGTGACCTTCTGGCTCACGACGGAATTCGACATCGGTCCCCACCCGAGGGCGAGATCGACCGGGGCAAGATCCGCTTCCCGGTCGAAACGATAGCGTTGTGTCGACAGTACCTTCGCGTCGATCGTGAACGGCTCCAGCGGAACGATGCGGTAACCGTTACGTTCGAGCGCGGTGCTCGCGAGGGCACCCGATGTCTGCGGACCAAGGGGCGCAAACCAGTAGACCAGCGTGGCAGCGACAACGACCAGGAGCAGACGGAGGAACACGTGGCAAACCAGCGCGGGGCGAGTGCGCACTGGACGGGCAAGTTAGCGAAGTAATCGGCCGGGACCGCAAATCGTCCGAAAGTCACTCTGCAAATGTTCTTTAAAATCGACTACTTGGAAGGAGTGACTTGAAGAGATGCCACGCGGTCGAATCTTCGAGATGGATGCGTCCCCGAATGACTTTCACCGGAGGTACTGAAGACAAGCCGTTCAACACACTCTCAAGCGCGTTGATCAGATCAAAGCAGGCCACGCGCCGGCATGGGTTCAACCATGCTGCAGAAACAGCGAGGCACCGACGCTTCCGCGCCGGGGCCTCGTTGCAATCAAAGGTAATCAGGCAGCAGTGATATTCGACGCCTGTTTGCCCTTCGGGCCTTCCACCACGGTGAACTGGACTTTTTGACCTTCCTTCAGGGTCTTGAAGCCGTTCATGCTGATGGCGGAGAAGTGAGCAAAGAGATCGGATCCGCCGTCATCCGGCGTGATGAACCCAAACCCCTTGGAGTCGTTGAACCACTTTACGGTACCAGTTGCCATTTACAGTCCTTTCAAAATTACGCGGGCGACCCCGCAAACGAGTGCCTGAATCGCAAGACTGCAACTGCCAAGCTGGTAGTAGACAATGCTCTGCATCAAACACTTCGGCGCCGTTATACGCCCGTATTGCATGCCGGTCAATCGCCCAGACATCCAGCAACGAAAAAAGTCTGAGCGCGCTTGCCTTACGCGCAGACCAGAAACCTCTCTACTCGCCTGACTCGGAATCCAGCCCGCGACGAGTCGGCCCCAAAAACAAAGGCCCCGGGGGAGCACCCCGAGGCCTTTGCTGCAATGCGGACGGAATTCAGGCGGCAGTGATGTTCGATGCCTGCTTGCCTTTGGGTCCTTCGACGATGTCGAACCGCACCTTCTGACCTTCCTTCAGGGTCTTGAAGCCCTTCATATTGATTGCGGAGAAGTGCGCGAAGACATCCGCCCCTCCGTCATCCGGCGTAACAAAGCCGAAACCCTTCGATTCGTTGAACCACTTCACAGTACCCGTTGCCATTTACAGTCCCCTGGAAAGTACGCGGGCAAGCCGCAATAACAATGCCTGAACCGTAAGACTGCAACTGCCGGAACGGTAGTGGACGCGAGACTTGGTTCAAACATCGGTGAAGATTTTTACGCGCAAGCCACGATGGCGTCAACGCCGTTCTGCGGTGTGCAGCCGAGCGGTGCATGGGACGCCCCGCTCGTCAGAGCGCACGTGCCTTCAGTAGATGACGCGCACGTTATCCAGCTTGAACCAGGCGTGCAGCCCCTCCATGAGACCGTCCTGAAGACTCACCCGCCAGTCATCGCCGAGTTCGATCTCGCAAGCGGCCGCGCCATTCGAGTAGACCACGGAAACCGGACAACCGCCTTTGCCGGCACGGCGATAGGGGCCGAGCAGTTCCTTCAGCTTCGGCCCGCTGGAGCCGCCGTTACAGACGACGCGGACTCCACGTGCAAACTTGTCGCGGGCCGCCGCCAGGTCCCACACCGCGTCCGCGGTTACGCGCAGTCCGCCGGTAAAGTCGTCCTGAACGACCCGGCCGTCTGCCAACAGGAGCTGGTCTTCCTTGAGCACGGCGCGACTCGCCTCGAAAACCTCGTTGAAGAGCGTGAGTTCGATCCTGCCCGTGCCATCGTCCAGTGCGACGATCGCCATGCGCCCGCGGCGCGATTGCTGCACGCGCACGCCAAGGACAATGCCGGCAACGCGGCGCGGTTCGTTACTGGGCTGCAGCGCGCCGAGCGGCGTCGGTGCGATCGGCCGAATGTCTTGGGCATAGCTGTCGAAGGGGTGACCCGACAGATAGAAGCCGAGCGCCGCCTTTTCGTTCTGCAGCCGTTCGCGATCACCCCATCGCGGCACCTCGCGATGCGCCTGCGGGCCGCGTCCGTTCGAGTGGAACGCTTCGAACAGGCTCACCTGGTGTGCTGCGCGCTCGATCTGCTCCGCAGTTTCCAGCGCCGCACCCACCGTCGCCAGCACACTCGCGCGGTGGTCAGTGATCGAATCGAAGGCGCCGGCACGCACCAGCGACTCGATCACGCGCCGGTGTACCAGTCGCTTGTCCACGCGCTCACAGAAATCGAAAAGGTCGCGGAACGGTCCGCCCTCCCCACGCGCGGCGACAATACTCGCGATCGCGGACTCGCCCGTGCCCTTGATGGCACCAAGACCGTAGCGCACGGTCTTCGCATCCACCGACATGAAGCGGCAGTCCGAGACGTTGACGTCCGGCGGCAGGATGGCGAGATCGTTGGCGATCGCGTCTTCATGGAAGAGCCGCACCTTGTCGGTGTCATCCATTACGGCGGACAGGTTGGCCGCCATGAAGGCGGCGGGATGATGCGACTTGAGGTATGCCGTCTGATAGGCAAGCAGCGCGTAGGCCGCGGCGTGTGACTTGTTGAAACCGTAACCGGCGAACTTCTCCATCAGGTCGAAGAGCTGCGAAGCATTGCCCTTCGTAAGACCGTTGCGTTCCGCGCCGGC
The DNA here is from genome assembly GCA_963719715.1 of uncultured beta proteobacterium. Taxonomy (GTDB): domain Bacteria; phylum Pseudomonadota; class Gammaproteobacteria; order Burkholderiales; family JAEUMW01; genus JAEUMW01. The sequence goes on along the minus strand of CAVRDD010000015.1, from coordinate 52,153 downwards.
GACGAAGATGTCGCGGTGCTTGGCCATCTCCTCCGGCTTCTTCTTACCCATCGCCCGCCGCAGCAGGTCCGCTCCGCCCAGCGTATAGCCCCCGATCACCTGGGCGATCTGCATCACCTGCTCCTGGTACACCATGATCCCGTAGGTCGCACCCAGGATCTGCTCAAGTCTCGGGTCGAGGTATTCCACCTGCTGGCGGCCGTGCTTACGGTCGGTGAAATCCGGGATGAGGTCCATCGGACCCGGGCGATAGAGCGCCACCAGGGCAATGACGTCCTCGAAGCGGTCGGGCTTCGCGCGCTTGATCATGTCCTTCATGCCGCGCGATTCGAGCTGGAATACCGCGGTGGTATTGCCGGCGGACAGCAGGTCGAAGGTTGCGCGGTCATCGAGCGGGATGCGCTCCAGCGCGAAGTCGGGTGCGCCGCCTGCTCGCAAGAGCTTCTCGGTCCAGTCGAGAATGGTGAGCGTCGTCAGCCCGAGGAAGTCGAACTTGACCAGCCCGACTGCCTCGACGTCGTCCTTGTCGAACTGCGAGACGACGCTCTCCGCGCCTTGTGCGGCATAGAGCGGGCAGAAATCGGTGAGCTTGCCGGGTGCGATCAGCACGCCCCCCGCGTGCATGCCGACGTTGCGGGTCAACCCCTCCAGTCGCTCCCCGAGTTCGAGCAGTTCACGCACTTCCTCCTCGCTGTTCTCACGCTCCGCCAGCGCAGGCTCCATCTCGCGCGCCTGGGCGAGCGTGATCTGTTTGCCAGGCTGCACCGGGATCAGCTTTGCCAGCTGGTCACAGAAGTTGTAGCCGAGATCGAGCACGCGTCCGACATCGCGCACCACCGCGCGCGCTGCCATCGTCCCGAAAGTGGCGATCTGCGACACGCTGTCGGCGCCGTAGCGACCGCGCACGTATTCGATGACACGGTCGCGCCCGTCCTGGCAGAAGTCGATGTCGAAGTCCGGCATCGACACGCGCTCGGGATTCAGGAAACGCTCGAACAGCAGGTCGTAGCGCAGGGGATCGAGGTCGGTGATGCCAAGGCTGTAAGCCACCAGAGAGCCCGCGCCCGAACCCCGTCCTGGCCCTACCGGAACGCCGTTGCATTTGGCCCAGTTGATGAAGTCCGCGACGATCAGAAAGTAGCCCGCGAATCCCATCTGGATGATGGTCTTGAGCTCGAACTCGAGGCGTTGGGCATAGAGCGGGCGGCGTGCCGCGCGTTCGTCCTCGTCGGGAAAGAGCATGGCCAGACGCTGTTCGAGCCCCGCCGCGGCCTGCGCATGCAGATAGTCGTCGAGGCCCTCGCCGGCTGGCGTTGGGTAGTCGGGCAGGCGGCTCTTGCCGAGCGTCAGCGACAGATTGCAGCGACGCGCAATCTCGACCGAGTTGGCGAGCGCTTCGGGCAGATCGGCGAACAGCGCGGCCATTTCCGCCTGACTCTTGAAGTACTGCTCTGGTGTGAACCGCTTTGGTCGGCGCTGGTCGGCAAGGATGTAGCCTTCGGCGATACAAACCCGTGCTTCGTGGGCCCTGAACTCATCCGGTGCCAGGAACTGCACCGGGTGAGTGGCAACCACCGGCAAAGCGCAGCGTGCAGCCAGGCGCACCGCCTGGCGTACGTGCGGCTCCGCTTCTGCAGCACCGTAGCGCTGGGCCTCGATATAAAACCGTCCCGGGAACAGGGTCGACCATTCGCGCGCGAGCGACTCGGCCGCCTGTGTATTCCCCGCGAGCAGCGCATGGCCGACATCGCCGAAGTGCGCACCGGAAAGTGCGATCAATCCCTCGGTTCCGTGCTCCACGAACCACGGCTTGGCTATCTCTGCACGACTGCGATGTTGATTGGAGCGATAGGCACGTGACAGGAGTTCGCAAAGACCCAGGTAGCCCGCATGATTCTGCGCGAGAAGCAGCACGCGAAAGGGCTTGTCGCGATCGGAAGGATTTGTGAGCCAGGCATCGCAGCCCAGAACCGGCTTCACGCCGGCTGCTCGTGCCGCTTGGTAGAACTTCACCAGTCCGAAGACGTTGGCAAGATCGGTGAGTCCCAGCGCCGGCATCGCATCCGCCACTGCCCGCTTCACTGCATCGTCTATGCGGACGATGCCGTCCTGGATCGAATACTCGCTGTGGACGCGAAGATGGACGAACGCGGGCTGGTTCATGGGAAGCGAGCGGGATCAATCCCGGATTTTATCAGCACAGCCGCCCTCTCTTCGTGGCTCATGCGTCCCCGCTCGGCTTGGAACTTGCGAGTTTGCCTGCGGCGCGGTCCGCCCCTGATCAGATCACCCTGCCAGTCAGGCGACCGCCACCTCGAGCACACCGAACCCAACGAACCAAGTCATGACGCCGCGCTGGACCACTGCCACCGTCGCCATCCTTACCCTCGCGTGCACTTTGGCGACGTCCACTGCACTGGCGCAGACGGTCTACAAGTCGGTCATGCCGGACGGACATGTCGTCTACGGCCACAAAGCAGCGAAGGGTGCGGCGCAGGTGCAGAAACTCGAGCCGGCGCGGCCCGTGGTTGAGGTCGAGCCCGAGGCCGCAGAAGCTCTCCGCCAGCGCGAGAAGGCGCAGGCCGCCGAAGTCGACAAGCGCCTGGCTGCGCGCCGCACCGCCCGCGACAAGGCGGACACCGAGGTCGCAACCGCCCAGGCGGGTCTCGACAATGCCGGGAAGGCGCTGGCTGCCGGTCGCGAGCCCCTTGCGGGCGAGCGCATGGCCACGGCCGACGGCGGCTCGCGCCTTTCCGAAGCACACTTCGAACGCGTCAAGGGTCTCGAGGACGACGTCAAGGCGGCGCAGGAGCGGCTCGACCGCACCCGGCGCGAACGCAACGTGCTCGAATGACCCTGTCGTGAACTTCTTCCGATACCGAAGGACATCCCGGATGAAACACAGCCCCGCCCTGCTGGCGATCCTCGCCTGCCTCGCCTTGCCCGCCACCGCCGAGACCGTCTTCAAGTCCGTCATGCCCGACGGCAGCATTGTCTACGGCAATGGACCAGTCAAAGGCGCGACGAAAGTGGAACCGATCACGGTGCAACCTGCCGTCGTCACCGACACCCCGCCGGCGCCGCCGGGCCCCGAAGCCGCCCGGCGCGTGCGCGAGGATCTCAGGACCGAGGACGCCGCACGGGTAAAAGCAGAGGAAGGAGTACGCAGTGCCGAGCAGGCCCTGAGTGCGGCCAAGCTGGCGCAGCAGGCCGGTGTGGCGCCGGTTCCAGGCGAGATGATCGGCAACGCTGGCAACAGCTTTGTGCGCCCGTCGGAGGCCTACTTCGCGCGCCAGCAACAACTCGCCGACGACGTGAAGAATGCGCAGGCGCGCGTCGAGGCCGCCATCGCGGCCCGCAACGCGCTGCGCTGACGTTCTCCTTCAATACACCCGTGTGATCCGGTAGCCCTGCTGCTTGAGCAGGGACAAGATGCCGCGCTCGCCATACAAGTGCAGCGCGCCCACGGCGACGAACGCGCCGCCCGCTTCCAGGCGCGGCGAGATAGCGCGGGTCATGCGCTGATTGCGTGCGAACAGCACGCGCTCTAGAAACACTTTGTTCGCCGCTTCGGTGCCGGGATCGAGGGCAGTGAAACTGGCGTTGATCTTCCACATCCGCTTGAGATCCCGATCCAGGTAGGCCCGGATCAGGTCCTTGGTCATCTCCGAAACGTCGTCTTCGTGCCGCACCACGGTTTTCAGCAGCTCGATCTGCACGTCCATCGGCATGCCATCGAAGGTTTCGATCTGGTCGTCGACGCTCTCCAGCGCGAACACCTGCTTCTTCTGCTCCTGCGCGCTCCGATACAGCGCATAGTCGAGAATCACCACCGGTCGCTCGCGCGGCAGCAGCAGCGTGAGCATCACGCTCCACGGCTTCAGCCGGCGCGTCGCTGCGTCGGGAACACCCCGCTCCTGCATCTTCTCGGCAACCTGACCGTAGAGCTCGGGCCCGAGCAGGGCCGGAAGATCCTTGCCGTCTGCAAGCCGGCTCGCACGCGTAAACTTGCGCTGAGCAGTTTCGTCGGTGAGCATCTCCATGGTGTAGGTCTTCGAACGGCGCAGCGCGCGCGTGACGGCCGGCGGCAGTTCCAGCACCCGCGGATCGTCGATGTGAATGGTGCCGAAGGCATAGCTCGGCGCGACCCCGGGGCGCTCGATGCGCCAGAGCAGTCCCTGCTCGAACACCTGTGGCGCTGCAGTGCCCGGCGGCAGGAAGCAGAGGAACAGCAAGGTGGTGAGACATGCACGCCAGAGCATTGAACGAGTTCCTGTAGGGGATCGCCATCGCAGCCTAAGGGAAAGCGTGGCGGTGCCACAACCCGCACGCAGCGAGCCCGCCGCGTGAAGATGGCAACTTCGGAATTCGTGGAGGTGGGCGGACTGCGCTATCACCTGCTTCGATGGGGCGATCCACTGGCGCCAAAACTCTTCCTGCTGCATGGCTGGATGGACGTCGCCGCTTCCTTTCAGTTTCTGGTGGACGCGCTGGCGCATGAGTGGTGCGTGCTTGCGCCGGACTGGCGCGGGTTCGGGGATAGCGACTGGGCGGCCGGCAGTTACCTGTTCGCCGACTATCTGGCGGATCTGGAGGTGCTGCTCGATCGCTACGCGCCGGGCGAGGCGACAAACCTGATCGGGCACAGCCTCGGCGGCAATGTGGCCTGCATTTATGCCGGCGTGCGTCCACACAGAGTGGCCGCCGTGGTGTCACTCGAAGGTTTCGGCATTCACCGCGCCCAGTCCGTGGAAGCGCCGGAGCGCTATGCGCGCTGGCTCAATGAGCAGGCCAATCCGCCGCGCCTTGCCGACTATCCTTCAGTCGATCGCGTCGCCTGGCGGCTCAAGAAGAACAACCCGAGGCTCACTGACGAACGAGCCGCGTTCCTCGCGCAACACTGGGCACGCGCCAAATTCGACGGTGGCTACGTGCTGAAGGCTGACCCTAGGCACAAGATGAAAAGTCCGGTGCTGTATCGGATCGAGGAAGCGCTGGCGTGCTGGCGCCAGGTGCGCGCGCCGGTGCTGTGGGTCGAAGGGGCAGTCTCGCCGATCCGCGCGTGGCTGGGCGAGGATGACGCAGGCTTCCGGGACCGCATGGCCGTCTTCCCGAATCTCAGGCACGTCGTCGTGCCGGCGGCCGGACACATGCTGCATCACGACGCGCCGGAGCAGGTCGCGACTCAGATCGAGAACTTCCTGCGCGGCGGGTGACTGGCGCAACCGACTCGCACTCAGGGCCAATAGCCCAGACTGGAAACGTGCGGATCCTCGGCAGCCGTCAGCCGGCGCTTGTCGCGCGATCGCAGCTGCGGCCTCGACTTCAACTCGCGCAGTGCAACCGCCAGTTCGGACGCGGTGACTGCGAGCCAGGCGCCCCAGCCGAGTCCAAGGAGGCACAGCGCCTGTCCGAGCATGAAGAGGTCGTCGAGCATGGCAGCTTCTCCTCGCGCATCAGCGGACGCTGCCGCCAGCACCGAGCACATGCGTGTCCGGCAGCGGCGCCTGCTGCGTTTTCGCGGCCGCCTCTGCGGGCTCAGGAAACCGCCACACCGCGTCCATCTGGCCGATGAGAACGCCCCCGCTCACGACCGCCACCAGCACGGCGCACCAGAAGATCACTTCCTTCGCGGCCTGCGGCACGGCAGGCTTCCAGCGATTCTCGGCCTTGTCGAAACCCGCCCCCATGATCCGCCCTCCTCTGCCTGACGCACTGCTGCGAATTTTCGCGCGGCGCGAATGACTCTGGAATCCGGCGGATGGACTAGGTCAAAGGGCCTGGGTTCAAGGGCTGAATCATGCGGAGCGCTCGATGCGCGTGTTCAGATCCAGTGCGCGGTAGTCGTCATCACCCTGGCACTGAGTTTCATCACCGCACGCACCGGAGCCGGCAGCTCGGCGCCACCGTGGGATACCGCGGTGATGGCGTGGCGCATCTCGTCACGCTTCATCTGATCGACGATGGCACGTGAACGAAGATCCTGTGCCGGAAGACGGCCCAGGTGTCCCTTCAGGTGCTGCTCGACCTGACGCTCGGTCTCCGCGAGAAACCCCAGATTCCATCGATCCCCGAGCACCCCCGCGGCTGCGCCAATCAGGAAGGAACTGCCGTACAATACCGGGTTGAGCAGGCTTTTGTGCCCGCCGAGTTCGTGTATGCGCTGCTCGGTCCACGCGAGGTGCTCGGTTTCCTCGCGGGCCGCCTGCTCAAGCTCGGTCTTGACGTCGCTGTCGCGCGCGGTCAGGCCCTGACCCTGATACAGCGCTTGCGCGCAGATCTCGCCGCAGTGATTCACCCGCATGAGTGCCGCCGACAGTTTCTTTTCGTCGTCGCTCAACCCCGTCTCAGGCAGCGCGCCGCCCGGCGTGGGTCGACTGGCCTGCGCGGGTGCGAAAAGGGTGCGCAGTGCGGCGTCGAGCGGGACGATGAGAAAGTCCAGGTTCATGGCAATACCCCCTTGAATCCAAGCTGGCGCGCCAGCAGCGTGACCGGATGCAGGATCTCGATCTGCCGACCACCGGATCGTAACCCTTCCCTGAGAAAAAGCGCGCACCCGATGTTGGAAGTGACAAGAAATTCGGGGGCTACTGCGCGAACGGCCGCAAGCTTGTCGGCGCGCAATGTCTCCGCCATCTCGGGCTGCGAGAGGAAATACACGCCGGCAGCCCCGCAGCACTGATCGTTGCCCGCGAGCGCCTCGATCGTGAGGCCGGGTATACGCGCGAGCAACTGCTGCGCGGCGCCGCCCGAGCGCATCACATTACGCAGCGTGCAAGGCTCGTGGACGGCTGCCCGCGCCGGCAACGGCTCGCACTTCACCCGCTCCCAGCCCGATGCCTGCGCGAGGAAAGCAGCCGCGTCGACGACCCGTCGCGCGACACTGCGCCCGGCTTCGCCATAATGCGCTGCGTAGTCGAGCAGTCGCGCGCCGCAGCCGGATACCAGCGTGATGATCGGCAGATCAGGAAAGGCGGCGAACGCGCGCTCGTTGGCCTGCCACAGCACGTGCGCGGATTGTGCATCACCCGCGTGCGCGTGCAGCGCACCGCAGCAGCCCTGTTCCGCAGGCAGGTGTACGGCGTATCCTCGGCGATTGAGCACGTAGATCGCTGCCTGCAAGGCGTCCGTATCGACGATGCGCGCAACGCAGCCGAGAAAGAGCACGACCTCGCCCACAGCATTGCCGATTGCAGGATAGTGCTGGCGAAACTGGACGGCATCCGCCAGCCTCGGCAGGAAGGCCTCAGTGCGCTCGAGCCCACTGCTTCGCAGCAGCCGAGTACCGCGCAGCAACCGCTGCGCGCCGGAGCGCTGATAGAGGCGGAGCAGACTGGCCGCCACGCGCAGCGCAAACGGTGAGAGCAGCCGATGCGACGGGACGGCGCGGCTCAACTGGGTTGTGCCCTTGATGCCGGGCAGGGCGCGCGCGCGATCGTACAAAGGCCCAAATGCCACGCCGTTCGGGCAGACGGCTTCGCAGGCGCGACAATTCAGGCAGAGATCGAGATGCTCGTGCAAGCGCTCGTTGGCAGGAATGCGGCCTTCCACCGCGCCGCGAATGAGCGCGATGCGGCCACGTGGCGAGTCCGCCTCGCTCAGCGTCTTGCGATAAGTCGGGCACTTCGGCACGCACAACCCGCAGGCAACACAACGGCCGCTCTCAGCCAGGATCGGTGCCGTCGGGTCGGTTGTCTGATCCGCTGCGCCCGCCGCGCGCTGCCTGCTCAGGCAGCGGCAGGGGTGATGTCATAGCTGCTGCCGGACCAGAGCAGTTCGCCACGCTCCCGCTTCGCGAGCAGGTCGCTGTGCAGTTCGGCCGGGCCGTGGCCGGACCACTCGCCCCGCACCTGGTAGAGCAGCGGTGTACCGCTCGCATTCGCGAATGCGGTCATCCATTCGATCAATCCCGCATCGGGGTCGCGACCCGCCGGCACCAGGGCGTAGACGGTGCGTCCGCGCCAGCGCGCACGCAGGATGATTACCCCGAGCAGATCGGGTCGGAAGTTGTCCGGGAATGGGCTGCCGGTCTCGAGCCAACCGCAGATGAAGTTCCGGCACGGATCATCTGGCCGCGATTCGTAGATGCGGCAACCCTTCCCGGTGCTGTGCGGGCACGGTTTCCCGGGATACACCGACTCGCCGTCGATCTCGATCTTGAGCCAGCCGTCGCAGCAGGCGGTGCAGCCCTGACAAGAGCGCACCCCGGGCCGCGAGGCAGGCTGAGCCGCAGCAGGGCGCGCTTCACCGCAGCAGCGCTTGAACTTGCGCCCGCTGCCGCAGGGACAGGGATCGTTGCGGCCGACCTTCATTGCATTCTCGGAATGGTCCCGGACTAGTTTCGGACCACTGCATTCGCCTCGACGTTCCGGAAATAAAACGGGCGCCTTGCGGCGCCCGATGTCGATGAAACGATGTTGTTGTTGGTAAAGACGTCTAAGCCATCAGAACGTGTGGCGGATACCGAGGCCATAGGCCTGCGCCTGACCACCGACCGGGACGTTGCTCTGCACCGGACCGGTGTTGGTACCCATCCGGTATCGGCCGATGTCGCCGTTGTCCTGAAGCGTGTAGAAGACATACGCCAGCGTGCGCTTGGAGAAGTTATAGCTGCCGCCGAACGAGTACTGATTGGTGCCGGTACCTTCGGCGTTGCAGATCTGGGGACCAACGGACGTGCAGCTCGCGTCGTTCGCCGTCATCCAGCCCGCGCGCAGGGTGAAGTTGCCGAAACCATAGGTGCCCATGAAGCCGTAGGCATTCCGCTTCCAGTCCTTGACCAGGCCGGAGTTGGTCGCGTTTGTGAATTGCAGACCATCCGTGCTGTAGCTCAGCCGCTCGAAGACGCCATAGATGCTGAAGCCCCAGAGGTTCTGCGCACCGATCACGAGCCTTGCCGCCCCAGTCCTTGGAGCTCGAACCCAGCGCAGTGCTACCGGTGAATACGCGGCTACCAAAGTAATCCTGGTGCTGTTCGTACGACGCCGCTGCGTAGATCGGTCCATTGTCGTACTGCACCGAACCACCCCACATCCACGGACTGAGCTGGCCTGCGCGGTTCGTCCCCGTCGTCAACCCGGAAAGGGCATAGTTCTGCGTACGCTCACCTGGGGAGTACATCAGGCGGCCAGAGAACCCGGCAAAGTCCGGCGACCAATACTGCACGCTGTTGCCCTGGCGACGGTCGAAAGCCGCGTCCTGTCCAAGCGTGGCGAGTCGACGCGCCGGCAAGTGTCGGCGAGTTGACGGTTGTGCTGAGGACGTTGTAGCCAGGCGCGCCGATCACACTGTTGAACGAGGCCGCGCCGGTGGCGAAGAACGGGTCGGACTTCAGGGTAATGTACTTGTACGGCGTATCCCACTGACCGTAAAACGCGGTACCCCAGTTGCTCGCCAGACCCACGTTGGAGTTCCGGCCGCCGAGGTTGCCACCGCCCGTGTCGATGTTGATCAAGCTCTCGATCTGGAAGATGGCCTTCAGCCCGTCGCCGAGATCTTCGGAACCGCGGAAGCCGATATTTGACGAGTTGCTCGAAACACCGGCCTGATTCGGGATCTGCGTGAAGGCGTCAACGCGGGCTGCGGCAGCAGTCGGACTGTTCACGCCGGTGGGACGGATGATCACGCCATTGGCTGCGTTTGCCCCGCCGGTAACGCCGTATGTGGGCCCAAATGCCGCGGGTAGTCCAGCACCGCCATCCGCCTTGGCTGCCTCGAGGTCGGCGTTGATCGTGCCGTAGATCTGCACGAACGAGCTTTGCGCCAAGGCTGCTGCCGGCGCTGCGAAGGCGCCCGCAACGGCCAGAGCAAGCAGATTCTTCTTCATACAAATTCTCCTTAACCGTTAAGAGGAATGCTCTTTCGAGATTTAAACCCAAGGCGCTCGAAAGAGCACACCGCTGGGCAACCTCCCCTTTTTCGAGAAGCTGCATGCATTCTGCCAAAGCGCAGGAAAAAGGAGCAACAAACATTGTAGGCAATAGGCCAATTCCTGCCTTTTTTGTTGCATTCACGCAACAACCGTCAGGCGAAGAAGAGCTGCCGGAGCGCCTTGCCGGGGTCGGCTGCCCGCATGAACGCCTCGCCCACGAGGAAGGCCGCGATCCCCGCTGCCCTCAAGTGAGCAACATCTTCCGGCGCGAGAATGCCGCTCTCGGTGACCAGGATGCGGTCTGCGGGCATCCGGGCGGCAAGCTCCAATGTCGTGTCGAGGCGCGTCTCGAAGGTCCTGAGGTTGCGATTGTTGACGCCGACCAGCGGGGTCGTGAGCGCGAGCGCAGCGTCGAGTTCGACGTCGTCGTGAACTTCCACCAGCACGGCGAGGCCGAGCGAATGTGCCAACTGTTCGAGGTCGAGCATGGCGGCAGGCGCCAGCGCGGCCGCGATCAGCAGGATGCAATCCGCCCCCATCGCCCGCGACTCATAGACCTGATACGGATCGACGACGAAGTCCTTGCGCAGCACGGGCAACGCGCAGGCAGCGCGCGCGGCCTGAAGATATTCGGGCGCGCCCTGGAAGAACTGCCGGTCGGTGAGCACGGAAAGACAGGCAGCGCCGTGGGTGGCATAGCTCGCGGCGATGGCCGCAGGCGCGAAGGGATCTCGCAGCAAACCCCTGCTCGGGCTCGCACGTTTCACCTCGGCGATGACCGCGGGCTCTCCGGCCGCGATCTTTGCGCGCAGCGCGCCGACGAAATCGCGCAGCGGGGGTGCGTGCGCGGCCTCGGTGCGCATCGCGGCGAACGGAATCCGCGCCTTCGCCGCAGCGATCTCCTCTGCCTTGACCGCGAGAATCCGCGCGAGGATGTCGCTCAATGTTGTCGCCTCAGCGCGCGGCCTGCTGGCCGAAGCTCACCAGCGCGCGCAGCTTGTCCCGCGCGGCACCGCTTTCGAGCGCTCGCCGCGCCTGATCGATGCCGGCAGCGAGCGACGACGCGACACCCGCGACGTGAAGCGTGGCACCGGAATTCAGCAACACGATGTCGCGCGCCGGTCCGGGCGTGTCGTCGAGCACCGCGAGCAGCATCGTGTTTGCCGCGGCGGCGTCGGCGACGCGTATGGCGTCCGTCGAGCACGGCGAAAGCCCGAACTGCGCGGGCGACAGCACGTATTCGGAGACCTGGCCGTCCCTGAGTTCGCCGACGAGGGTGTCGCCTGCGAGGGTGATCTCGTCGAGGCCGTCTGACCCGTGAACGACCATCGCGCGCTGGCTACCCAGACGCTGCAGCACGCGCACCTGAATGCCGACAAGATCGGGATGGAAGACGCCGAGCAACTGCCGCGTCGCCCCGGCGGGATTGGTGAGCGGACCGAGGATGTTGAAGAGCGTGCGCACGCCGAGTTCGCGCCGCACCGGCGCCGCATGCTTCATGGCGCCGTGGAAGTTGGGGGCGAACATGAAACCGATGCCGACTTCGTCGATGCAGCGCGCGACCGCTTCCGGCGCGAGGTTCAGGTTGACGCCGAGCGCTTCGAGCACGTCGGCGCTGCCCGACTTGCTCGACACCGAGCGCCCCCCGTGCTTGGCGACCTTCGCCCCGGCGGCAGCGGCCACCAGCGCCGAGGCGGTGGAGATGTTGAAGGTGTGCGCAGCATCGCCGCCGGTGCCACAGGTGTCGACCAGCAGGTCGCGGTCGGCTACCGGCACCTGGGTGGCGAACTCGCGCATCACCTGCGCGGCGGCGGCGATCTCGCCGATAGTTTCCTTCTTCACGCGCAGACCCATGAGGATGCCGGCGATCTGCGCCGGCGTCATCTCGCCGCCCATGATCTGACGCATCACCGCGAGCATCTCGTCGTGAAAGATCTCGCGGCTGTCGATCAGTCGATTGAGGGCCTCTTGCGGTGTCACGTCACGCTCGCCACGCGCTCGGAGCGCCGCAGAAAATTCGCGAGCAAATCATGCCCGTGCTCGGTCAGGATAGACTCCGGATGGAACTGCACGCCTTCGACCGCCAGCGTCCGGTGCCGCACACCCATGATCTCGCCGTCTTCCGTCCATGCGGTGAGCTCCAGGCACTCCGGCATCGACGCGCGTTCGATCACCAGCGAGTGGTAACGCGTGGCTGTGAAGGGATTGGGCAGCCCAGCGAAGACGCCGGCGTTCGCATGGTGGATCTGGGAGGTCTTGCCGTGCATGAGCTGCTTGGCGTGGACGATGCGCCCGCCGAAGGCCTGTCCGATGCTCTGGTGGCCCAGGCACACGCCGAGGATCGGGATCTCGCCCGCGAAGCGTTGAATGAGCGGCACAGAGACGCCGGCCTCGGTCGGCGTGCAGGGCCCGGGCGAGATGACGATGTGGGCAGGTGCCAGCCGGGCGATCTCGTCTAGCCCGATCTCGTCGTTCCGATAGACACGTACGTCCTCGTCCAGCTCACCGAAGTACTGCACGAGGTTGTAGGTAAAGGAATCGTAGTTGTCGATCATCAACAGCATGATGGCTCTTTCTTACTGATCCGACTGAAGCACTTTCCCGGGTTCGAGCATCGTTTCCCGGTACAGAAACGAGCGACGACCCGGTCTACGCCTGCTTCGAGAACGAGGCTACCGCCATCGAGCGGGCGGGATACGAGGATCGACGATGTGGAACGTGCCGGTACGCCCAGAGTGTAACCGATCGCGCGTCGACGCTCGCGATCGGTGCGACCGCGCTTCGCCCCGCCGTCAGTCGCGGACCCGGTTCAGTACCCGCCACCGCGCGAGGCAGATTGGGCCGCACCAGTGCGCACGACGCTCACCGCCCGCTGCGCACCTTCCGCCATAAACGCCGCGTCCGAACCGATGGTGACGAACTGGAAGCCCTTCTCGATGCGCTTGCGGGCCGCCTCCGGCGAAGCGTTGTGGATGCCGGCCACCACCCCGTGCGCCTTGGCCCGCGCGAGAATGTGATCGATCGCCTCGGCCACTGGCCGTTCGACGTCGTCCATCGTCGGCCTGCAACCGAGAGCAAGGGACAGATCGACGGGGCCAACGTAGATGCTATCCAGTCCCGGCACCGAAAGGATGTCCTCGAGGTTCTCCAACGCCTCCTTGGTCTCGATCATCGCGAAGATGACCACCGTGTCGTTCGCCTGGGCCTGATAGTCGTCGCCGCCATAAAGCATTGCTCGCAGCGGACCGAAGCTGCGCGTGCCGCGCGGTGGGTAGTGGGTGGCGGACACCAGCCGCTCGGCGTCGGCGCGGGTGTTAACCATAGGACAGATCAAGGCATAGGCGCCGGCATCGAGGACCTTCATTAAGGTGCCGGGCTCGTTCCAGGGCACACGCGCCATGGGCACCGTATTCGTCGTGGAGATGGCGGCGAACATGTCCACGGCCTTCTGATAATCCACCAGTCCGTGCTGCAGGTCGATGGTCAGCGAGTCCCAGCCCTGATGCGCCATGGTCTCCGCGGAAAACGTGCTGGCGATGGTCAGCCAGCCGTTGACCACCGCACCGCCGCCCTTCCAGATGGAGCGAATTCTATTTTCACGCATGTTGGTGGCTCCTGTGCCAGGTAATCAAAGACGTTCGCAGTTGCCGCGCTCACATTCACGTATGGCCGGCGAAGATCAGAAGCTGTGCAGAATACCAAGGCCGTACGAAAACGTATCCCCGCCCGGCGCGACCGTCGCCGCAGGCGGAAACACCCCATAGCTCGCGGAGCGATCGTTGTTGACCTTGTAGACGGCGGCGTACACGTTGGTGCGCTTGGAGAAGTCATAGGAATAACCAAGCGTCCACTGATCCGACCCGAGGCCGTTCGCAGTGCAGAAAGCGGCCAGGCGCGTGCAGCTGCCGTCGCTCGCGTTGGCATAGGCCACCCACAGCAGATTGTTACCGAAGCGCTGCTGCGCCGAGAGATAGTAAGCATTGCGCTTGTAGTGCTGTGACCGATCCCGGAGCGACGTCGCTATTCTTGTAGTCGAGCCACTCGTACTCCGCGATGAGCTTCGTGCTGGTGGCGTTGATGGTATAGAAGGCGATCACCTTGTTGCCGATGTCCTTGGAAGAGCTGTTTGTCAACGTGGCCCCGGGCGCACCGCCTAATTGCGAAAGGCCGAAGTAATCGTCGTGCTGCTCGTAAGCGTAACGGAGCGCGAATGGCCCGTACTCGAACATGAGCGCGGCCGAGATGAGCCAGGGGTTCGTCGAGGGCGAGGTCGCGATCCCGTCGGTCTTGGCCTCTCCGGGCGAATAGCCCAGACGCGCCGTGAAGCCGTACAGGGTCGGGCTCCAGTACTGCACGCTGTTGCCCTGGCGCCGGTCGAAAGCCGCATCCGCCGCGTTGTTCACACGCGTGGACTGGGTCGTCGTGCCGGGAACGTTGAAACCCGGGTTGCCCATGATAAGGACGTAGTCAAAGGCATTGAGCCCGCGCAGCGGCGCCATCGCCAGAGTGGTGAACTTGTACGGCGTATCCCAGAGGCCGTAGAAGATCGTGCCGTAGGGTCCGGTGAGGCCGACATTCGAGTTACGTCCACCGAGGTTACCGCTGCCGGAATCGAGGAAGAGCTGCGACTCGATCTGGAAGATCGCCTTCCAGCCCCCACCTAGATCCTCGGAGCCGCGGAAGCCGATGTTGGACGTGCCCGACGTCATACGCGGCTGCGAAGGAAATTCGGCCCCCGTGTAGCTTGCTGCCCGAACCTGGCTCGCTCCTCCCGCTGCGGGCGATAGCCCGGGCCGCGTGGCTCCAGTTATCTCGATCACCTCGTAGATATGGCAGCAGCGTGCCGTAGATCTGAACGAACGAACCGTCGGCGCGCACCGTGCCTGCGCAGAGGATAGCGGTCACCAGGACGAACACCGCCGCAATTCTGCCTTTCATCGTATTCTCCGTTTCTTTGTTGCAACGCTGCATCCTTCGCGAGCCCGGTCCTATGTGCCTGCCATGCTGCGCTTGATCGTGAACGGCCCTGGCCCCTGGCAGGTCGGCATCATCTCGATGCGATTGATGTTGACGTGGGCTGGCAAGGCCACGACCCAGGCGACGGCCTCGGCGACATCCTCGGGGGTCAGCGGCTGTGTCCCTGCATAGACCTGTGCCGCCTTAGCCGTGTCGCCGTGAAAGCGCACCTGGCTGAACTCCGTGTCCCCCGCCAGGCCGGGCTCGATGTTCGTCACGCGGACTGCGGTGCCGGCGAGATCCGCCTTCAGGTTGAGCGAAAACTGCATGACGAACGCCTTGGAAGCGCCATACACATGTCCGCCCGGGTACGGGTAGCTGCCCGCGGGGCTGCCGAGGTTCACCACGTGCCCACGGTTGCGCTCCACCATGCCGGGCAGCAGTGCGCGGGTCATGTGGATCAGCCCGCTGATGTTGGTTGCCACCATGCGATCCCAGTCTTCGAGGAGCGCCTTGTGCGCGGGCTCAAGACCCAGTGCCAGGCCGGCGTTGTTCACAAGCACGTCGATAGAGCGCCAACTCTCTGGCAGGCTGCCAGGGAGGCATGCCACGGCAGCTGCATCCGTCACGTCGAGGGTGATCGGGTATAGCCGTTCGCCGAACTCGGCTCGCAAGGCTGAAAGTCGCTCGGCACGTCGGCCAAGTGCGACAGTCCGATGACCGTCACTCACGAAACGTCGGGCAATGGCGGCACCAAATCCAGAAGTCGCACCCGTCACCAAGACCGTAAGGTTGCTCAATTCATCTCTCCGGCTTGATTCCAAGCTGGCGTCGCGCGCCGCAAGGATGCCTCACGGACCGTCTCGCGCCATCGTAACGGCCACGCGCGGCCTGGCGACCTGCCGGGCCGCGCCGTGCGATTTTGTCGGCCAACCCGTAAGGGACGGCCACCCTCACTTCACTTCGGCCAGCACCCGCTCCATTTCCTGCTCACCCAGCGCACGCAGTGTGGTGGTGCGCAGATTGCCCCGCATCACGACTGCCAGGGTGGCCCGCATCATGGTCTCGTCGTCCGGGGCGTCGAACGTCAGAATGACGTCGTACTGCCCCATGGTCCAGAAGAACTCGCGGGCGTTGACACCCATGCTCGCGAACAGCTCGCGCACTGCCCGCGCCCGCGAAACGGTGTCTTTCACGTTGCGAACACCCTGGTCGGTCCAGTTTCCCAGCATCACGTACTTGGCCATCTCGTCCTCCTTGGTTGGGGTGACAGAAAGTCGTATCACTTCGATCCGCCAGAGGTCACCCGCGCCCCACTGCCCATCGGCGCTAACGACATGGGACTGGGTGACGAAGCGTGAGTGCGGGGCTAGCGTCCGCGCGCCTTGGCCGACTCGCCGGCGATGCCCCAGTTTTCTTTCGGCACGTCGTGGATCAGGACGCGCACGTTCTCCTTCGGTGCGCCCACGGCCTCTACCAGCGCCTGGGTCACCTTTTCGATTACCGCGCGCTTCTGCTCCTCAGTACGACCCTCGAGGAGGTAGACCTGTGCAAACGGCATGCTGCTTCTCCTTTAGCCGGGTGCCGGCTCAGACGAAGCGCATCGACACGGTGCCGAGGTCCTGGAAGCGCACCGAGACGTTGTCGCCCGCCTTCACCGCGATCGCCTCGGTGACGCCTCCGGTCATGATGAAGGTGCCCGCCGGGATCTCCTGGCCGCGCGCGCCCAGGTGGTTGGCCATCATCGCCACGGCCGCGGCCGGATGGCCCAGCACCGCCGCACCCGCGGCCATGGCCTCGATCTCGCCGTTCTTCTCCAGCACCACGCCGAGCGTGCGCAGGTCCAGCTCGTCGACGTCGCGCGAGCGGCCGCCGATGACGAAGCGCGACGCCGAGGTGTTGTCGGCGATCACGCTCTTGAGGTCGAACTTGAAGTCGCGGTAACGGGTGTCGATGACCTCGACCGCCGGCATCACGAAGTCGGTCGCCGCCATCACGGCCGCCATGTGGCAGCCCGGGCCCTGCAGCGGCGCCTTGGTGACGACGCAGATCTCGGCCTCGACCTTGGGGTGGATCAGCTCGCGCGTCTTGATCTCGCCGCCGTCGGGGCGCGCCATGTAGTCGGCTGACGAAGCCGAACACGGCGTCTCGACGCCCATCTGCTTCATCTTGGCGAACGAGGTCAGCCCGCCCTTGAGACCGACGGTCTTGCTGCCCGCGCGCCTCCTTGCGACGGCGGATCTCGTCCTGGATCGCGTAGGCATCGTCCCAGTCCATGTCCGGGTGGTCGTCGGTGATCTTGGTGACGTCGCGCGCCTGGAGCTCGGCGTTCTCGAGGTGCTGGGCCAGCTCGAGCGATGGTGCTTTTGGTCGAGTTTCATGGCGGGTCTCGCGGGGTCAGATGAATCGCACCGAGGTGCTGCCCAGGCCGCCGACGCTGCAATGCCAGACTGTCGCCGCCTTCACGGGCACCAGCGGCGACTGCGAGCCCGAGAGGATCACCTCGCCGGCCTTGAGCCCGATGCCGAGGCGGCCCAGCGTGTTGGCCAGCCAGGCCACCGCGTTGACCGGCGAGCCCTGCACCGCGGCGCCGGAGGAGGTGCTGACGATCTCGCCGTTCTTCTCGAGCACCATGCCGGCCGAGCGCAGGTCGAGGCGGCGCGGGCTCCTGCGCGTGCCGCCCAGCGTGAACACGCCGCAGATGCGTTGTCGGCCACGGTGTCCTGGATCTTGATCTTCCAGTCGCGGATGCGCGAGTCGACGATCTCGAAGCAGGGCATCACGCAGTCGGTGGCGCGCAGCACGTCGGCCGCGGTCACGCCCGGGCCGATGAGGTCGCGCTTCAGCACGAAGGCGACCTCGGCCTCGGCCTTGGGCGCGATCATCGCTTCGCTGGTGTCGATCGGCTCGCCTTCGTTGAAGACCATGCCCGAGTCAGCTGGCCGAAGTCGGGCTGGTTCACCCCAGCATGTCCATCACGACCTTGCTGGTGACGCCGATCTTCTTGCCGACGACGCGTCTCGCCCGCGTCGAGGCGGCGCTGGATCATGCGCTGCTGGATCTGGTAGGCGTCCTCGATCGTGATCTCGGGCTCGCGGTCGGTCAGCGGGTCGACCCGCGGTGCGCTGATCAGCGCGTGGTAGCAGCTCGTCGCCGTAGTCGTTGAGATCGTGGGTCAGTGTCCATGGAAGTCCTCGGGTACTAGGGATTCGCGTCGGCCTCGGCGAAGAAGTTGCCGACCAGTCGGTTGAAGCGCGCGCTGTGTTCGATCTGCGTCCAGTGGCCGCAGTGGCCGAAGACGTGCAGCTGCGCGTCCTGGGATCCACTGCGACAGCGTCAGCGAGGTCGACTAGCGGAATCACCTGGTCCTCGCGGCCGTGGATCACCAGGGTTTCGTGCGGCAGCGCGCGGATCTCGGCCTCGGGGCTGCCATGCCGTCGACCCAGCGCTGGCGCGGCGCCGGGAACATCGCCGAAAAGGATTCCTGGAAACCCGGGCGGATGCTGGCCTCGTAGCGCAGCTTGGCCAGCTCGTCGTTCACCAGGGCGCGGTTGTAGGCGAAGACGTCGAGCAGCTTCTTCATGTTCTCGAACGAAGGCTCGTAGCCCCAGACGGCGTCGAGGCCCGGCGTGATCGGGAACGGCACACCCACCGAGCCCATGAGCACCAGGCGGCGCACGCGCTGCGGCGCGCGGATCGCCAGCGCCAGCGCGAGCGCGCCGCCGAAGGAATTGCCGACCAGGTCGGCCTGCTCCACGTCCAGCGCGTCCATCAGGTCCAGCGCCTGCTGGACCCAGACGTCCATGCCGTAGTCGATGCCCTGCGGGCGGTCGGTGTAGCCGAAGCCGACCATGTCGGGCGCGATCACGCGGCGCTGCTCGGCCAGCGCCGGCAGCACGAGGCGCCAGTTGGCCCAGGCGCTCACCCCGGGCCCCGAGCCGTGAATCAACAGCACCGGCGCGCCCTTGCCCAGGTCGTGCA
Organism: uncultured beta proteobacterium; assembly: GCA_963719715.1. Lineage (GTDB taxonomy): Bacteria > Pseudomonadota > Gammaproteobacteria > Burkholderiales > JAEUMW01 > JAEUMW01. The sequence continues at coordinate 33,345 of CAVRDD010000015.1, read as the reverse complement.
CGTTGGTGTCGAACGCGCCGGTACGCACGCGCTTGCCGATTTCCGGGTTCTCGTTCATGGTGTCCTTGTCCTCGATCAATACTTGACCATTACGTTGCGAAGCTCGGTGTAGAACTCGAGCGAATGCACGCCGCCCTCGCGGCCGATGCCCGAGGCCTTCGAGCCGCCGAACGCAGTGCGCAGGTCGCGCAGGAACCAGCTGTTGATCCAGCACAGGCCGACCTCGATCTGCGCGGCCAGCCGGTTGGCGCGCGAGAGGTCGTTGGTGTAGATCGAGGTCGCCAAGCCGTACGGCGTGTCGTTGGCCATGCGCACGGCGTCCTCTTCGGTGTCGAAGGGCTGGATGTGGCAGCACGGGCCGAAGATCTCCTCGCGCACGACCGTGGCGGTCTCCGGCAGGCCGGTCCAGATCGTCGGCTGCACCCAGCAGCCGTCCTTCAGAGCCGCCGGCATGTCCGGCACGCCGCCGCCGGTGACGATCGTGGCGCCTTCGTCCTTGGCCTTCTCGTAGTAGGACAGCACCTTGCCGTGGTGCTCCTTGCTGACGAGCGGGCCGATCTTGGTCGCCGGGTCCTCGGGTCGGCCGGGCTTCATGCCTTCCGCCTTGGCCTTGAGCGCGGTGACGAACTTGTCGAAGATCGGCCGCTCGACGTAGACGCGCTCGGTGCCGAGGCAGACCTGGCCGCAGTTCTCGAACGCCGAGCGGGTCACGGTCTCGACCGCGACGTCGAAGTCGCAGTCGGCGAACACCAGCGCAGCGTTCTTGCCGCCGAGCTCGAGCGAGACCGGGCGGATGCCCTCGGCACCGGCCTTCATGATCGCGGTGCCGGTGCGCGTCTCGCCGGTGAAGGTGATGCCGTTGACGCCCGGGTGGGTGGTCAGGAAGTCGCCGGCCGAATCAGGCCCGAAGCCGTGCACCACGTTGTAGACGCCCTTCGGGACGCCGACCTTGTTCATCACCTCGCCGAGCAGGGTGGCGGTGCTCGGCGTTTCCTCCGACGGCTTGACGACGACGGTGTTGCCGCAGGCGAGCGCCGGGCCGACCTTCCAGGTCATCAGCAGCAGCGGCAGGTTCCAAGGGCAGACCACCGCGACGACGCCGCGCGGCACGCGCACCGCGTAGCTCAGTGCGGTCTTGCCATCGGGCGTCATCATCCGGAACGACTCGGTCGAATCGTTCTTGATCGTGTCGGCGAAGATCTTGAAGTTCGCCGCGCCGCGAGGGATGTCGACGTGCGAGGCCAGGTGGTTCGGCTTGCCGGTGTCGGCCACCTCGGCGTCCAGGAAGTCGTCGAAGCGGTGGTTGATCTCGTTGGCCACGGCGTCGAGCAGTTTGACGCGCTCGTTGACCGAGATCTTGCCCCACGGCCCGTGGAGCGCGGCGCGCGCCGCGGCCACTGCGGCATCGACCTCGGGCTTGCCGGCCTCATAGACGATGCCGATCAGCGAGTTGTCGATCGGTGTGCGTTTCTCGAAGGTCTTCCCGCTCGCGTTCTTGACGTATTCGCCGTTGATGAAGTTCAGGATCTCTTTACTCATGGCGAGCTCTCTCGTGTTGTGGCGTTCGCGGCTCGGCGCCGCGCACCGTTAAATCGTCAGGCCGATGGCCGCGAGCGCCGCTCTCGCACACGCCTCGTCCTCGTCCTCCGAGCCGCCGGACACGCCGATGCCCCCAATCAGCCGTTCTTCGTGACGCAGCGGCAGGCCGCCGCCGAAGCACACCATACGGGGACGCATTGGCAGGCCGTCGCGCACCGCCTGCGAATGCGACTGCAGGGCCTCGGTCCAGGCCCCGGTCGGCAGTCCGAAGCCCGCCGCGGTATAGGCCTTGTCGATCGCGATGTCGATCGAGTGCAGAAAGGCGCCCGGCATGCGCAGGAACGCCGCCAGGTTGCCGCCCGCATCGACCACGGCAATGTTGACGCGAATGCCGGCATCGTCGGCGCAGCGCGCCGCCGCGGCGACCGCCGCGCTGGCCGCTTCCCAGTGCACGACGTCTTGAGGGGCTGAAATCTTCATCAGGTGAATACCGAGAGGAAGGCTTCGTTCAACTTGCGATCGTGATAGAAGATCCCCACACCCAGCGTTTCGTCGTACCAGGTGATGACGGGCCTGTCCGGATAGTGGATGTAGCCGCCGCAGAAGACCTCATTGCGGTTACCCGAGGGATCGAAGAAGTAGATCGTCTCGCCGCGGGTGATGCCGTGGCGCGTCGGCCCGATGTCGATCGAGGTCTTGGTGCGCGACAGGATGTCGGCCGCGTGCAGCACCTTTTCCCAGCTGCCGATTTCGAACGACGCGTGGTGGAACTTGCCCTTCACCGGCTGGCGGACGAAGGCCACGTCGTGCGCCTTGTTCGAGCAGGTCAGGAAGGTGCCAATCATGAAATCCGGGTTCGCCTTGGTCACCACCTTCTCGGAGATGCTGAACCCGAGTATTTGAGTGAACAGCTTCACCGAACCGTCGAGGTCGTCGCCGTACAAGAGGCAATGATCGAAGCGCGACGCCGCACAGCCATGCAGGCCGTCGGGCCACGGATCGGGATTGATGTTCTGGCCCTCGGTGCCGCAGTCGTTGCCGACGTACCCCTTCTCGGCATAGAGCTCCATCACGTGGCCGGTCGGGATCGTGAAGCGGAAGCGCTCACCGGTCTGCGGATGTTCGCCGGCCGGGATCCACTCGAGGTCGATGCATAGCCCCGATGCCTCGATGTCGGCGGCGAGCTTCTTCAGCGTGGCCGGCGAATCCACCTTCCACCCCATGTAGTCCAGGCCGGCCTCGTCGGCCTCGCGCAGGACGACGCTGTGGTGATCGTGCTCGTCCCAGGCCTTGAGGAAGACACGCTTCTTCTTGTCGCGCGCCACCTCGGTCAGACCGAGCACGTCGACGTAGTGTCGCAGTGCGGGCTCCATCTCGAGCACACGTATCACCACGTGCCCGGGCCGCAAGACGCCGGTCAGTGCCATCTCAAGTCTCCTTGGGCGGTTGAAAAACTCGCGTCGTCATCGTGAACTCGAAGCCCAACGACGCATTGCTTTGGACCGTGGCAGCGGTCTGCCACACCCTGCCCATCGCGCAGACGCGGATGTCGCTGAGCGGGTAGGTCTTGCAAGCCAGCACGCAGCCCTCCGCTTCTTCCTGCGCGCTCACTACGGCGCGACTCATCTTCCCCGTGTAGTAGCGGCCCGCCATGATCCGAATTTTGCACGCACCGCAGCCTCCGTTGCGGCAACCCACGGGGATGCCCTTGCAGCACGACTGCTCCATCACCGCGAGGACGTTGCAGTCTTCGCTGCAACTGAAGGTCTCGCCGGTGTTCTCGATCGTCACCTGAAACTGCATGCGTGCCTCCGTCTGTGGACCCTGGCGCTGCGAGGATCACTTGCTTGACACTGCCACGCCGGCAGGCACGGGTTCGTCCGGTAGCTCGGTGCTCACGTCTACGTGATGCGCCGAGGAGGAGCGGCTGTGATTGATCATCGCCACCGCAATCGCAGCGATCGCCGCTGGAATAGCGATCGCCATGAAGTTGCGCTCGAGCGGCAGGTTCAGGCCCACGAGGGTGCCGATCAGGATCGGCGCCAGGATGGCCCCACTCCGGCCCACGCCCGAAGCCCAGCCGATGCCAGTGGAACGCACCGCCATCGGGTAGAACTGCCCCACGTAGGCGTAAGTGACGATCTGCGTGCCGATGGTCGACGCGCCGGCCAAGCCGACGACAAAGAAGAGCGCCTCGGTCGGCATCTTGTAGCCGAGCAGGGTGATCGACACCGCCGCCAGCACGTACATCGAGAACAGCACCCATTTGATGTGGAAGCGGTCGGCCAGCCAGCCGCCTCCCACGGCGCCCAGCATCGCGCCGAAATTCAGGACCAGAACGAACGTCAGCGCCGAGCCCAGGCTGTAGCCGGCGCTCGCCATCAGCTTGGTCAGCCAGGAGCTCAGCGCGTAAACCATGAATAGGCACATGAAGAAAGCGATCCAGAACATAAAGGTGCTGAAGCCGCGGCCGTCCTGGAACAGATGCTTGATGGGCGCGTTGTCGGCCTTGTCTTCGCCGGGCAGCCCGAAGTGATCACTGGCCACTGGACGGTAGCTCGGGTCGAGCCGCGCGACGATGCCCTTGAGCGCATCATGGCGGCCCGCCTTCAGCAGGAACGGCATCGACTCGGGCATCGACTTCATGATGAACGGGATCAGCAGCACCGGCAGACCGGCAGCGATGAACACCGAAGACCAGCCATAGGTTTCGATCAGGTTCTTGCCGAGGAGTGCTGCAAGCATGCCGCCGACCGCATAGCCGCTGAACATCAGCGTCACCATCGTGGCGCGGATCTTTCTCGGCGAATACTCGGTCATCTGCGCCACAACATTGGGCATGACCCCGCCGATGCCGAGCCCGGCGAGAAAGCGCATCACGCTGAACGCGATCGGGTCGTGCGTGAAACCGGCTGCCGCGGTGAAGATGCTGAAGAGCCCGATGCAGATCGAAATCGCCCAGCGCCGGCCAATACGGTCGGCGATGGTACCGAGAAAAATCGCGCCGAACATCATGCCGAAGAGCGCCGAGCTGACCATGAAGCCCGCGCTCGTGGGATCCACCCCCATGTCCTTCATGATCGACGGCAGCGCGATGCCGGCCACGGCTAGATCGTAGCCGTCGAAGATGATGATCAGGGCACACCAGAAGAGAACGAGCGCGTGGAATTTGTTGAACTTGGCTTCGTCGGCGATCTTGTGCACGTCCAGCTGTCGCATGTCCTGTCTCCTGTGTATCGTCAGCCGTCGTTGCGGCGGCTCGATTCAGCCCAGATCCCCACCACCCACGGGCAGCACCGAGCCGGTGATGTAGGACGACTCATCGGACGCGAAGAACAGAATCGGCGCCACCTGCTCGTCGATCGTGCCGTAGCGGTGCATCAGGCTCGAGGCTTTGGTCTGCTCCACGATATCCTGGTACCAGGCCTTTTCCTTGGCCGACTGCTTGGCCGCGTTGCGCGGGATCTTGCGCGGCGGTGCCTCGGTGCCGCCGGGCGCGGTGGCGTTGATGCGGATGCCGTTCTTGGTCTGCTCCATCGCGATCGACGCGGTCAGCGCGTTGACCCCGCCCTTGGCCGCGGCGTAGGGCACGCGATGGATGCCGCGCGTCGCGATCGACGAGACGTTGACGATCACCCCCTGCTTCTTCTTGATCATGAACGGCAGCACGGCGCGGCAGCACCACAGCGTGGGGAACAGCGAGCGGCGGATTTCCTTTTCGATCTCCTCCTCCCCGTACTGATCGTACGGCTTGGTCCAGATGGTGCCGCCGACGTTGTTGATCAGCACGTCGACGCGCTTGAATTTCTTCAGCGCCTCGTCGACCATGCCCTGGGCGCCGGCGAAGGTCTCGAGGTCAGTCTCGAACGCGGACGCCTTGCCACCGGCGGCAACGATCTCGGCCACCACCTCGTGCACCAGAGGCGAGAGGTCCACCGCCAGCACCGCGCCACCCTCGGCTGCCACCGTCAATGCGACACCCCGGCCGATGCCTTGGGCGGCACCGGTAACGATGACGACCTTGCCGGCGAACCGATCGGGGCGGCTCATGCCGCAGCCGCCACCGGAAGCGCTTCGCTGGCCGAAGTGAACTTCTCGAACAGGAAGTTCTTCGGCGTCACGCCGATGTCGGCGATCCACTTGCGCACCCCCTCGACCATCGGCGGCGGACCGCAGACGTAGACGTCGACGTGGCCCCAGCTACCCCAGGGGCACCTCCCCGTCGTGCGTCCCGGTCAAGTCGAAGTGGACGAGGTGCGCTTCCCCGACCTCGCAGACCTGATGGCACGGTTGCATTTCTCCACCAGCGACGGTCGCATCTGGCTCGACGACCAGCGCATGCTGCTGATCCATGCGAAGGCGCTGGGCGCGATGCGCCGCGACATGATCGCAACGCTGGGAAGCGACATCGCACGCGGCCTGCTGACGCGCATGGGCTATCACGCTGGCGCCCAGGATGCGCGGATGGCGCGCAAGGTGCGGTGCAAGACCTCGCTCAAGGACATGTTCGTGGTCGGCCCGCAGATGCACTGCCTCGAAGGCATCGGTCTGTCGGAAGCCGTGCGGCTCGAAGTCGACGTCGAACGCGGCACACACTACGGCGAGTTCATCTGGACCAGCCCGGTCGAGGACGAGGAACACATCCGGCACTTCCAGATCGGCACCGAGCCGGCGTGCTGGATGCAGATCGGCTATGCGTCAGGCTTCGCCACCGAGTTCATGGGCCGTCCCGTGCTGTACCGCGAAGTCGAGTGCCAGGCGATGGGCCAGCCGGTCTGCCGCATCGTCGGCCGGCCGGTCGCGGAATGGGGGGAGGAGGCGGCACCGGACCTGCGCTTCCTGATGCCCGGCGAACTCGCCCTGATCCCCACCCGGCCGGCCGGTATGATGCCGGTGTCGACGCCGGCATCGCAGGAAGCCGACGGCCCGGTCGGCATCTCGCCTGCCTTCAACTCGTTGCTGCACATCGTCCGGCGGGTCGCCCCGACTAACGCCACCGTGCTCTTCGCAGGCGAGAGTGGCGTCGGCAAGGAAGTCTTCGCGCGCATGCTGCATCGGCTGAGCGCGCGCAGCCACAAGCCCTTCATCGCCTTGAACTGTGCCACGCTGCCTGAGCAGCTGGTCGAGTCGGAATTGTTCGGCGTCGAGCGCGGCGCCTTTACCGGCGCGCTGCAAACGCGCGCCGGCCGCTTCGAGCGCGCGGACAGCGGCACGCTGTTCCTCGACGAGGTCCAGATCCTGAGCCCGAGCGCGCAAGGCAAGCTCCTGCGCGTGCTGCAGGAAGGCGAGCTCGAACGTCTCGGCGATACGCAGACCCGCCGCGTCGACGTGCGCGTGGTCGCCGCCAGCAACCGGGACCTGCGCAAGGCGGTCGAGGCCGGACTCTTCCGCGAGGACCTGTTCTTCCGCTTGAACGTGTTCCCAATCCGCATCGCACCGCTGCGCGAGCGCCCCGAGGACATTCCGCTGCTGATGGCGCATTTCCTCGCGAAGTTCAACCGTGTGCATGGCCGTCACGTCACCGGCTTCACGCAGCGCGCTGTCGACGCGATGCTGTCGTACGACTGGCCCGGCAACGTGCGCGAGGTCGAGAACGTGATTGAGCGCGGCGTCATCCTCGCTGAGGAAAGCGGGGCGATCGACGCCCCCCATCTGTTCACCAGCGGCGAGCGCTTCGGCGACAAGCGTTACGGTCTCGACCGCGAGGGCAAACTGGTGCGCAGCGACCCGGCTGCCGAGTACCTTTCCGAGGCGCCGCGCGACGAGGAGGTTGAGCGCGTATCGAGCCGCCTCAAGAATTTGCTGCTCGGCCAAGGTAGCGAGGACGACAAGGTGTCGCTGGACGACATCGAGACCCTGCTCCTCAAGAAGGCGGTGGCGCGGGCGGGCGGCAATCTCTCCGCTGCGGCGCGGCTGCTGGGCATCACCCGGCCGCAGATGGTGTACCGGCTGAAGAGCCGCGGCATCGTCCACGAGGGCAGATAGCGGCTGCCCCAACTCAGAACCGGGCATTCCCGCAGGCAACCACTTCGTTGCCCGATTCAGCCGTCAGCGATTTTGCACGACCTGTATGGCTATATAGCCTGAACGCCCAACTCTTTGGAGGCTCGTCATGTTCAAGCACCTGCTCGTTCCCACCGACGGCTCGGAGCTCTCGGATACAGCGGTACAGAAGGCGGTGGACTTCGCGGCGGAAACCGGCGCGAAGATCACCTTCTTTCACGCCCACCCCCCCATTCCGGCAGGCGTCTACTCGGAGGCCGCGCTGCCCGAAGGCGCGATCACGAATGCGCCGGAGGAATACGCCCGCGCGACCGAGACCGAGGAGGCGGAGATACTCAGGGGCTGTGTCGAACGCGCCAAGCGGGCCGGGGTGGCGTGCGCCGCCCGCACCGCCGTGACGCGCCTGCCCTACGAGGCAATTATCGCCGCCGCGGACGAGGCCGGGTGCGATCTCATCTTCATGGCATCCCACGGCCGGCGCGGCCTCGCCGGCCTGCTGATCGGCTCGGAGACCCAAAAGGTGCTCACCCACAGCAAGATCCCGGTGCTGGTCCATCGCTGACACAGCGCATGTTCTCTCATCTGGAACGCCCGGCGCAGCCGCCGCCGGGATGGCGGCAGGTGCTCGCCGACTTCGGCCCCACCTACGCCGCCCACGGATTCATCGGGTGGGTCTTCTCTGCCACCGGGCCGGTGGCAATCATCCTGTCTGTCGGCACCGCCGGGGGTCTGACCGAAACCGATCTGGCATCGTGGATCTTCGGCGCCTTCTTCGTGAACGGTCTGATCACCATTCTGTTCTGCTGGCTTTACCGGCAGCCGCTAGCCTTCTTCTGGACCATCCCGGGCACCGTGCTGGTCGGACCTTCGCTGGCGCATCTGAGCTTCGCCGAAGTCATTGGCGCGTACTACGCGACCGGACTGCTGATGCTCCTGCTGGGCATGACCGGCTGGGTCAAGCGGGCGATTCAGGCGGTGCCGATGCCAATCGTAATGGGCATGGTGGCGGGCGTCTTCCTGCGCTTCGGGCTCGATCTCGTGCGCTCGCTGCATCAGGACATCGCGATCGCAGGTCCGATGGTCGCCGCCTGGCTGCTGTTCACCGCGGTGCCGCGGCTGGGGCGGCACGTGCCGCCGCTGATCGGCGCGCTGCTCGTCGGCGCCGCGATGACCACGCTGCTCGGCCGATTCGACGTCTCGACGCTGGGCGCAATCGAAGTCGTGCGGCCCGTCGTGCACACGCCGGTGTGGTCGTTGGCGGCGATGATCGAGCTCGTGGTGCCGCTGGCGATCACGGTGCTGGTGGTGCAGAACGGCCAGGGTTTCGCAGTGCTGAAGGCGGCCAAGCACGAGCCGCCGGTCGACGCCATCACCGTCGCCTGCGGTATCGGCGCGATGCTGAACGCGGTGGTTGGTGCCGTGAGCACGTGCCTGACCGGGCCGACGAACGCGATCATCACGTCCTCCGGCGAGCGCTCCCGACACTACACCGCGGGCATCTTCACGGGCTTGCTCGCCGTCTTCTTCGGGCTGATGGCGCCGGCGTTCGTGCGCCTCATGCTCATTGCCCCGAAGGCATTCATCATGGTGCTGGCCGGTCTCGCCATGCTGCGCGTGCTGCAAGCCGCGTTCGTGGCGTCGTTCGAGGAGCGGTTCACGTTCGGTGCATTGGTTGCCTTCCTGGTGACGGTGGCCGACCTCGGGCTCCTCAACATCGGCGCTGCTTTCTGGGGACTGGTAGCCGGCTTCGCGGTATCGTGGTTCCTGGAGCGACGCGACTTCCTGGATCTCGCGTCAGACTGAGAGCGCCTCAGTTGAGCCGGCTGTCGAGCCCGGACTGCGCCATCTCGGCCGCACGCAGCACCGCGCGCGCCTTGTTCTGCGTCTCCACCCACTCCGAAAGCGGCACCGAGTCGGCGACAATCCCCGCGCCGGCCTGGACGAACAGCGTGCCATCGCGAATGACGGCGGTGCGGATGGCGATCGCGAGATCCATGTTGCCGTCGAAGCCGAGATAGCCCACCGCGCCGGCGTAGATGCCACGCTTGCTGGGTTCAAGCTCGTCGATGATCTCCATCGCCCGCACCTTCGGCGCACCGCTCACGGTGCCGGCTGGAAAGGTCGCGCGCAACACCGCGATCGCATCCATTCCGGGCTGCAGCTGCCCCTCGACGTTGGACACGATGTGCATGACGTGTGAGTAGCGCTCGACCATCATGTTGTCGGTGACGCGCACGCTGCCGACACTCGCGACGCGGCCCACGTCGTTGCGGCCGAGGTCCATCAGCATCAGGTGCTCGGCACGCTCCTTCGCATCACCGAGAAGATCGCGCTCGAGCGCGACGTCCTCCTCGCGCGTCTTGCCGCGCGGGCGGGTGCCAGCGATGGGACGGAGCGTGACCATGCCCTCCTCCAGGCGCACGAGAATCTCGGGCGAGGCGCCGACGACGTGGAAGTCGCCGAAGTCGAAGTGGAACATGTACGGCGACGGATTGAGCGCCCGCAGCGCCCGATACAGCGCAAGCGGCGTGGCGGAATACGGCATCGAGATGCGCTGCGACAGCACCACCTGCATGATGTCGCCGTCGAAGATGTAGCGCCGCGCGCGCTCGACGGCGGCCATGAAGGCCTCCTGTCCGAACTCCGAGCGTGGCGCCGCGGGTGCCACAGGGCGTTCCTCGGGAACGGCGACGGGTTGCCGCAGCCGGCGAATCAGCGCGGCGAGGCGCGCCTGCCCCTCTCGAAAGGCATCCGCCTGCGTCGGATCGCAATAGACGATGAGGAAAAGCTTTCCACGACAGATTGTCGAACACCGCAAGCTGGTCGGAGAGCAGCAGCAGAATGTCCGGGGTGCGAAGCGCGTCCGGCTTAGGCTCGGCCGCGAGCCGGCGCTCGATGTAGCGCACGGTCTCGTAGCCAAAGCAGCCGACCAGACCGCCGCAGAAGCGCGGCAAGCCGGGCGTCGGCGGCGCCCGGTAGCGGGCGCGCACGGCCTGTACGAAGTCCAGCGGGTCTTCTTGGTCGGTCTCATCGACAAGGGCGCCGTCGCGATATTCGCGGCAGGTGTGTCCGACGACCTCGAAGCGTGTGTCCGCACGCAGACCGATGAACGAGTAACGCCCCCAGCGCTCCCCCCCCTGCACTGATTCGAGCAGGTAGGTGTAAGGCTCATTGGCCAGCTTGAGATAGACGGAAAGCGGTGTGTCGAGGTCGGAGAAGGTCTCGACCACGAGGGGAATGCGATTAAAGCCTTGATCGGCGAGACGCCGGAATTCCTGTTCGGTCACAAAGGGCTCCACAGCAAACGGAAAGCGGGCGGCGAGCGGTCACACGCGCACGCCGGGACGAGTGGCGCAGCGGCACCAACTCTCTGCCAGCCGCGCGGCCGGCTCCCGTGTTTTCTGTATCCTGTGGAACATGATTGGGGCTGCGGTCGGACGCCTTGATTGGTGGCTCAGCCACCCGCTCGCGTGCACGAGCATAATGTGAATAGACCCTAGAACTTCTGAATAAGGGCTACCGCTTCCTGCAACGAATCAACTATAGCATCGAACCCGAGCGATCGGACGTCGCCGCCCGGGACGTAGCCGTAAGTCACTCCTAGGGCGGGGCAGCCAGCAGCGTGCGCGGCCTTCCGATCGTTGATGGAATCACCGATGAGAACGACGCGCTCGGGGCGCGCCGCGAAATAGCCGCAGGCGTAGGTGATGGGCATCGCGTCGGGCTTCTTCCGAGGCAACATGTCGCCGCTCACCACCAGTTCGAAATAGGGGGCGAGCCCGGTCTCGGCAAGTAGCGGCAGCGTGAAGATCTCCGGCTTGTTGGTGATGCAGCCCATGCGGAAGCCCTTGGCGCGGAAAGCGTCCAGCCCTTCGATCACGCCGGGAAATGGTCGCGTCTCACGCGCCACGCCTTCTCGGTAGTGATGGTTGAAGATGTGCATCGCGTGCTCGAAGAGCGCCGCCTCGGGGTCGCGCTCCCAGTCCCCGGTGAGCACCCGCTTTACAAGCCGCGCCGCGCCGTCGCCGATGAAGGCGCGCACTTCCACTTCCGATACCTGCGGCCGGCCGAGGTCAGCGAGCATCAGGTTCGCTGCCCGCGCAAGATCCGGCAGCGTGTCGAGCAGCGTGCCGTCGAGGTCGAAGACGATCGCCCGCGCCACCAGCGGAAACCTGTGAGTGCCGCTTGCAGTTTCCATCAGCAGGCCACCAGCTCGACCTTGGACAACTCGGCGCGCAACTCACCGATCACGCTGTCGTAGCGATGCGGGTCGGTTTTCTTGCCTGCGCTGAATACGGCGGAACCGGCCACGAAGGTGTCGGCACCGGCGCGCGCGATGTCGGCGATGTTGTCGACCTTGACTCCACCGTCGATCTCCAGCCGGATGTCGCGGCCCGACGCATCGATGCGGCTGCGCACCGCGCGCAGCTTGCGCAAGGCCTCCGGAATGAATTTCTGGCCACCGAAGCCCGGGTTCACCGACATGATGAGCACGAGATCGAGCTTGTCGAGTACGTGATCGAGATACGAAAGTGGTGTGGCCGGATTGAAGACAAGGCCTGCAAGACAGCCGTGCTCCTTGATCAGGCTGATGGTGCGGTCGATGTGCTCGCTCGCCTCCGGGTGGAAGCTGATCACGTTGGCTCCCGCCTTCGCGAAATCCGGCACGATGCGATCGACCGGCTTCACCATGAGGTGAACATCGATCGTCGCCTTGGTGAGCGGGCGCAGCGCCTCGCACACGAGCGGGCCGATGGTGAGGTTGGGGACGTAGTGGTTGTCCATCACGTCGAAGTGAATCCAGTCTGCACCGGCGGTGAGAACGTCGGTCACCTCCTCGCCGAGGCGGGCGAAGTCGGCGGACAGGATGCTGGGCGCTATGCGGAAGTTGGCCATGGCAGTCTTCCTTGTGGGGATGGCGGATTCTACGGGAACAGGCCCGTGCGTGGCATCAGACTCCGTGATGGCAAGCATCAGCCGCAGGCTGCAACACTGCATGCGACGACGTGCCTTGCCCCGGTTCCGGAAATGGTGTGCAATAAGCTCATGTCCGATACTCGTTACAACATCACGGTTTCCGCGCGCAGCGCTTATGTTCCGGACCAGTCCGACGAGGACAACGGGCGTTACGTCTTCTCCTACACAGTCACCATCACGAACACCGGCAGCGTGCCGGCGCAGCTCGTGAGCCGGCACTGGGTGATCACCGACGCGGACAACGGTGTCCAGGAAGTGCGCGGTCTCGGCGTGGTCGGCGAGCAGCCTTTCCTGCGTCCGAGCGAGAGCTTCGAATACACGAGCGGCGCCGCGCTCTCGACGCCGGTCGGCACCATGCGCGGCAGCTATCAGATGGTGGCGGAGGACGGCAACCGATTCGACGCGCCGATTCCAGAGTTCACGCTGAGCGTACCTCGGGTGCTGCACTGATCCGCGCGCCGCGAGGCGGGCGTCGCGTTACTTCCTGTTCGAATGTCCCTGCGGACCAGCTATACGCTGATCGCCCCGCTCTACGACGCGGTGGTGAGATCGCCGCTGGCGCGTGCCCGCCGCGAAAGCCTCGCCGGTCTGCCGACCGCCTCGGCCGGTAGAGTGCTGCTGAGCGGTGTCGGCACCGGGCTCGATCTGCCGTATCTTCCGGACGTGCACGAATATGTCGGCGTCGATCTCACCGCGGCCATGCTGCGGCGGGCGACGCGTGTGCCCGGGACGAGCCGGGTGCACTTCGTACAGGGTGACGCCATGCGGTTGCCCTTCCCCGCTGCGAGCTTCGATCACGCCGTGCTGCATCTCATCCTCGCCGTCGTCCCTGACCCGCTCGCGTGCCTGCGCGAAACAGCTCGCGTGGTGCGCCGCGCTGGCACCGTACTCGTCCTCGACAAGTTTCTACGTCCGGGACACAAGGCTAGCGTGCGGCGGGCGCTTGCACCGCTCGCAGGGGCGATCGCAACGCGTCTCGACGTGGTCCTCGAGGAGATTCTGGCGCAGGTGCCCGAATTCGAGCTGGCAAGCGACATCCCGGGCCCGATCGGCGGATGGTTTCGCCTGATCCGGCTGCAGCGAGCGTAGAGGCTCAACCGCTCACTTCTTCTTTGGCCAGGTCCACCAGACGAAGAACAGCAGAATGGCCAGAGCAAGCAATGCTTCGAGGAGCAACACCCACATGGATCTATGGCAGAGTCGGTATCCGTCGAGGTTAGCACGCACCAGCACGGCCGTCGCCCGGCACTTCATGGCGGTGATGTTCGCCGCGGCCGTGCTTGGCGGCTGCGCCACGCGAGCCCCGACGGTGACACCGCCTCCGACCGTGACACCGCCCCCGCCGGAGCCAGACGCCACGCCGCGGCTGGTGCCCGATCGCTGGTCGAGCCTTCCGGGCTGGCAGACAGACACGCTCGACGAAGCCTGGGTTGCCTTCCAGAAAAGCTGCGGCGTACTCAAGCGCCGTGACGGCTGGCAGCAGGCGTGTGAGCGCGCGCGATCCGTCGACCCGACGCGTGCTGCGATTCGAGCGTACTTCGAGCAGCAATTCACGCCGTGGCGGGTGGTGAACGCCGATGCGAGCGAGACCGGCCTCATCACCGGCTACTACGAGCCGCTGATCCGCGGCAGCCGCAAGGCGGCGGGGCGGTACCGCTACCCCATCTACGGCGTACCCGATGACCTTCTCGCGATCGATCTCGGCGAGCAGTACCCGCAACTGAAGGGGCTGCGCCTGCGCGGCCGCCTGGTCGGACGCAAGGTGGTGCCCTACTACGACCGCCACGACATCGATGCCGGGGTGCCCACCCTTGGCGGACGCGAGATCGCCTGGACCGACGACGCCCTCGACCTGTTCTTCCTGCAGGTGCAGGGGTCGGGTCAGGTCCAACTCGAGAATGGTCAGCGCCTGCGCGTGGGTTACGCGGATCAGAACGGCCATCCCTACCGGTCCATCGGCAAATGGCTCGTCGATCGCGGTGAGCTAACGGTCGATCAGGCGTCGCTCGAAGGCATCAAGACCTGGGCGAAGAACAATCCCGACAAGGTGCAGGCGCTCCTCGACTATAACGCGAGCTACGTCTTCTTCCGGGAGTTGCCACTCAACCCCGACGGTCCCATCGGTGCCCTCGGTGTAGCGCTGACGGCCGGCCGCAGTGTCGCCATCGATCCGCGCACGGTGCCGCTCGGCGCCCCGGTGTTCCTCGCCACGACCTACCCGAATTCAGACCAACCGCTCACCCGGCTCATGCTGGCGCAGGATACGGGCGGCGCCATCAAGGGTGGCGTGCGCGCGGATTTCTTCTGGGGCTTCGGCGAGGAAGCGGGCAAGCAGGCCGGACGGATGCGCCAGCAGGGCCGGATGTGGGTCTTGCTGCCCAACGGTGTCGCACCGCCCGCCAGGTGACGGCTTAGAGCTTGCCGCGGCCAGCCGGAGAGAATGTCAGCTCGAGCAGCACCTTGCTCTTCACGATCCGTCCGCCCTTGGTCCCAGGGTGAAAGCGGGCATCTCGACCGGCCGCCAGCGCCAGCTTCGCGAGCTCTGCGCCGGCATCCGCGTCGAGAACGACGGCATCGATCACCATTCCGCGCTCGTCGATGGCAAGCTGCAGCACGACCCTGCCTGGCGCGCGGACCGAAGCCGTGCGCGGCGGGCGGATCGGCTGCAGCGGCCGCGGCAACTCGTCGAGTTCGCGGGCGCTGTACCAGGTCGGATCGCGCGCCACTGCGACGGCGGCCGACGCACTGCGGCTTTTCGCTGCAGCGAGGTCGCGGTCCGAGCGCCGCTGTGCCGCCTGCGGACGCGGCGTAAGCTCAGGCTTTTCGCCGCTGGGCGTGGATGGGAAAGAATCGGGAACTGCTGGCGGGGCGGTCGCGGCGACCGGAATATCCCGCGGCTCACCGATCAGGCGCGCCTCCAGCGTCGCGGGGAACGCACGCTGCTGCCGGGTGGAGCCGCTCAGCGAGAGCGCGAGCGCGCCGTGGAGAACCGCTGAGGCAAGCAGCGCCGCAGCCAGACGGCGCGGTGTTGCTGTCGAATCGGCGCACGCGCGGGATTCCGCGGCGCCCGCTGGCCACCCCTCGTTTGGAGCTAGCAGAGCGACTTGCCTTCCTTCGCGCAGCGCGCGTCCGCGTCGTTCATCAGGCGGTCGAGCTCGGCTGCAGGCTTGGCCCCCGAGATGCGGGTACCGTCGACCAGGAACATGGTGGGCGTGGCATTGATGTGCTTCTGCTGGGCAAACGCCGCGATCTTCTCCACCGGATTTTCGCAGGTCTTGGCCACGGTCGGCGCGACGTTGTTGAGCATGAGCTCGCTCCATGTCTTCTGGCGGTCAGCCGAACACCAGACCGCTCGCGCCTTCTCCGCAGCCGCCGGATGCAGCTGGTCGATCGGCAACAGGAATGTGTACACGGTCACGTCGTTGAGCTTGGTGAGATCCTGCTCGAGTCGCTTGCAGTACGGGCAGTCGGGATCGGAGAACACCGCGAGTCGACGCTTTCCGTTGCCTTTCACATCCTTGAACGCGAGGTCGAGCGGCAATGCATCGAAGCGGATGCCGGTCAGGCGCACCATCCGCTCTTCGAGAATGTCCTTCTTCGCGTTCAGATCGAGCACGCGCTCGGGGAGGATGCAGGAACTGTCCTTTCTCGTCGGCGTAAAAAATGGTGCCGTTTGCGACCACTTCGTAGAAGCCTGGCAAGGGTGACTTGCTGACGCTCTCGATCTGCAGTTGCGGCACCTTCTCCTGCAGCGTCTTCTTGAGTGCCTCGTTGGCAAGGGCAGCACCGCTCGCGAGAAGGGTCAGCACGGCAAGGGCGGGGACGAATTTCTTCAGCATGGGGTAAATTCCGGGTTGTCGCGGCTTGGCGTCAGCCGAGCGCGTGTTGGATCAGAAGGTTGCGCAGCACACCGAGGCGGCCAGTGAGGCGCAGCCCAAGGTTGCGGACGGTCGGCAAAGTCGGCAGGTCGGTATTGAAAAGCTTCTGCAGCATGTCGGTGGTGAGCATCATGGACAGGATATCTTCAGCGCGCGCCCGTTCGAAGCGACGCAGAAACGCCAGCGTTCCGCAGTCGGGCACCGGACCGCGATCCCTCAGCAAGGCCGCGAGTTCACGCGCGTCCCGGAATCCCAGGTTGACCCCCTGCCCGGCCAGCGGATGCACGACATGTGCCGCGTCCCCGATCAGCGCCAGCCGCGGCGCAACGAGGCGCG
This sequence comes from uncultured beta proteobacterium, assembly GCA_963719715.1. GTDB lineage: Bacteria > Pseudomonadota > Gammaproteobacteria > Burkholderiales > JAEUMW01 > JAEUMW01. Next base: position 16,612 of record CAVRDD010000015.1, on the reverse strand, counting down.
CGACCTTGGTCCGCCGCAGTGGAAACGCGGCGGCGGGGGTAATCGGCGTGAGCGCGCCCAGCGCATCGTGACTCGCTTCCCGCACCCGCTCGCATAAGGTCTCACCCGCAAGCCCGATCAGCGCCTGGCCCTGCGCCTCCCACGTAGACCACACCATCGAGACGCGGTTTCCGGGCAGCGGCAGCAGTGCGAGCACGCCGTCAGCGCCGGAACCACTGTCGCGCAACGCCGCCGTGACTGAGTCGCACAGGCAAAATTGGCGACCACGCCGAGTTGGCCGTACGAGTGGACCTGAGCGGCGATTCCGCGCCTGCTTGCGTACCCAGGAATCGGCACCGTCTGCCCCTACGACGAGCCTGGTGCACAGGCGCTCGCCGTCCTTGAGGACAAGCTCCGCCCGGTCGTCCAGCCAGGTGATCGACGCACACGAGGCACGGACAACGCAGCTCGATCTCGTCGTCCGCGACGAGCGTGCGCCAGAGCGCGTCCTGCAGACCGAGATCCTTCCACGATCCAAGCAAGCGCGGAGTGCCCGACTTCGAGGCTGCTGAAATCGAGACGCGAGGCGCCGTCGTCGCCGCGCACATGCATATCCAGCACGGGCTGCGATGCGCGCAGCGTCGAGCCTTTGCCACGCGCCGCGAGCCCTCCAGATACGCGACGGAACCCGGACTGACAGCATAGATGCGGCTGTCCCAGCTGTCCTCTCGTGCCACGCGCGGCGCGGCTGGCTCGACGACGGCCAAGCGCAGCCCGCTCCCGCACAGGCTCGCCGCAAGACTGGCGCCGACCAGACCGGCGCCGACGATGACGACATCGAAGTCCGGCATCAGGGGCGCTGCTGGGCCCGGATGAACGCCTTCTCTTCCTGCATCGTCTTGTCGAGCAGCTTGGTCAGCGCGAAGACCGTGTCGATGTGCGGTGTGGGCGTATCGGTCATGCGTCCGAGTTCGACCACGGCGCCGATGAGCGCATCGACCTCGAGCACGCGCCCCACCTCCACATCCTGCAGCATCGACGTCTTGTGCTTGCCGACCTTCTCGGCGCCGGCAATGCGCCTCTCCAGCGGCACGCGGAACTCGATGCCGAGCTTGTTGGCGATGGTCTGCGCCTCGGTCATCATCTTCGCTGCAAGATCGCGCGACAGCGGGTACTGGCAGATGTCGACGAGCGTCGAGTGGCTGAGCGCGCTGATCGGGTTGAAGGTGAGGTTACCCCACAGCTTGAGCCACATCTCGGAGCGGATGCTGGGCAGGATCGGCGACTTGTAGCCAGCGCGGGTGATGGCATCCGAGATGCGCCTGCGCGCGCTCGGTCTCGGCGCCATCGAGTTCCCCGATCGGAAATCGGTCGCCCTCGATGACGTGGATCACGCCCGGAGCGGCAATCTCGGCCGCGGGGTAGACGACACACCCGACGACCCGCTCCTTCTCGATATTCTTCACGCACACGCCGCCGGGATCGACCGACTCGACGATGCGCCCGTCGAGCGCTCCACCGTGCTTCTGGAAGTACCAGAACGGGAATCGCCGTTCTGCGTCGGCACCACGACAGTATCGGGACCGAACATCACCCGCAGATCGGCCGCCACCGGCGGCAGCTGCTGCGCCTTCATGCCGAGGATCACGACGTCCTGCACGCCGGCCTCCTGCCATGCTGCTGGTGGCCTTCACGTCACGCGCCACCTGCTCGGTGCCGTCGTGGCCGACGAGCTTGAGGCCGTTGGCCCGGATCGCTGCCAGGTGCGGACCGCGCGCGATGAGCGTAACGTCTTCACCCGCCAGGGCGAGCTTGGCGCCGAGCATGCCGCCGATGGAGCCGGCGCCCACCACACAGATCTTCATTGCATCAACGCTCCGCGAGCGGGACGTAGGGTCGCATGGCGGGCCGACGTAGCGCTGCCGCGGCCGCCCGATGTGCTGATCCGGTGCCTCGATCATCTCCTTCCACTGGGAAATCCAGCCGATCGTGCGGCCGAGCGCGAACAGCGGCGGGAACATCTCGGTCGGGAAACCCATCGCCCGCAGCATGATGCCGGAGTAGAAGTCCACGTTCGGGAAGAGCTTGCGCTGGACGAAATATTCGTCGTCCAGGGCGATGCGTTCGAGCTCGAGCGCGAGTTCGAAGAGCGGCTCGTCGCGCTTGTCGAGCTCGGTCAGCACCTCGTGGCAGGATTCGCGCAGGATGGCCGCCCGCGGGTCGTAGTTCTTGTAGACGCGGTGACCGAATCCGGTCAGGCGGAACGGGTCGTTCTTGTCCTTGGCGCGCTTGACGTAGCTCGGCACCCGGTCCTTGGTCCCGATCTCGCGCAGCATGTTCACCACCGCCTCGTTGGCGCCGCCATGGTCCGGTCCCCAGAGCGCGGCGATGCCGGCCGCGACGCAGGCGTAGGGATTGGCGCGGCTCGACCCGGCGATGCGAACGGTCGAGGTCGAAGCGTTCTGCTCGTGGTCGGCGTGCAGCACGAGGAAGCGGTTCATCGCCCGCGCCAGCACTGGCCGGATTGCATAATCCTCGCACGGCACGCCGAAGCACATGTGGAGGAAGTTCGAGGCGTAATCCAGGTCGTTGCGGGGAAACATGAAGGGCTGCCCGATCGAGTACTTGAACGCCATGGCGCAGATGGTCGGCATCTTGGCGATCATGCGGTGGGTTGCCACCATCCGCGCCTCGGGATCCTTGATGTTCAGCTTGTCGTGGTAGAAGGCGCTCAACGCGCCGACAGTGCCCACCATCACCGCCATCGGGTGCGCGTCGCGGCGATAGCCCTCGAGGAACCGCTTGAACTGCTCGTGCACCATGTTGTGGTGGCTGATCACGTTCTCGAAGGACTTGCAGCTCTGCACGGTTCGGCAGCTTTCCGTAGAGCAGCAGATAGCAGACTTCGAGAAAGCCGAGCCTGGGCGGCCAGATCTTCGATCGGATAGCCCGCGATGCAGCAGCACGCCGCGCTCGCCGTCGATATAGGTGATCGCCGAATCGCAGCTGGCGGTCGACATGAATCCCGGGTCGTAGGCGAAGTAGCCCGTCTCCGCGTACAGGCGCCGCACGTCGATGACCTTCGGGCCATGGGTGCCGCCGAGGACGGGCAGATCGTACTGCTTGCCGTCAGCGTGAAAGGTGACCGTGACCTTTTCGCCCGCGACCGGCCCGACAACTTCAAGATCGGGTAGTTTGCGCCCCATGTTCCGTGCCTCCTTGGGTGAACCTCGGATGATCCGGCACGACAGGGCCTCGCCGGCAAGATGAAAACAGACTGACGCTCCGTGGCTGCAGGCCAAAGCCGGCCGCTTTCACGGAAGCCGCGGCGACGATCTGGCCCCGAGCGACGCCGCTCTGCCTTGACAGGGTCGGAGCCGGGTCATTACCCTCCACTCGCCTTGTTTCTGCGCGCTGCCCTTCAGCTGCGCGCGCCGGCTCCGGCAAGTGGCGAATTAGCTCAGCGGTAGAGCAGAGGAATCATAATCCTTTGGTCGCTGGTTCAAATCCAGCATTCGCCACCAACTCCCCCGATTCTCGCCTCCTCCCGAACGGTATCGCACCGGCGTTGACTCGCCGCCTTCCGCGTATCATCGTCAACCGTAAGGGCAAGCAGCCGTTGGTCAGATTGTTGCTAGCCAAGGTGGACAGCGAACTAGTGTTAGCGACCCAGTTTGACAGCGAGGAAACCATGACAGACGGATCGAGCGGCGGCGATGTCGCCGGAGAGGTAGACGACTTTGGATCGTCTGCGGACGCGGAAGACGGAGAAGACGTTCCCGAGATAGGGTCTCCAATATTCACAAAGACAAACAGTCTGCGCGAGCGCGCCCATGCGCTCATCCCCGGCGGCTGCCACACGTACGCCAAAGGCGACGATCAATATCCTGTTCTGGCCCCAGGCTTTATCGCACGGGGATTGGGTTCACATGTCTGGGACGTCGACGGCAACGAATTCATCGAGTACGGCATGGGTAACCGTACGGTGGGCCTCGGCCATGGCTTCCAACCCGTCGTCGAGGCAGTTCAGCGAGAACTCACGAAGGGCTGCAACTTCATTCGCCCGGCTGCGATCGAGGTTGCTGCAGCAGAGCAGTTCCTCGGCCTCATCAAGACTGCCGAAATGGTGAAGTTCTGCAAGGACGGATCGGATGCGACCTCGGGCGCGGTCAGGCTGGCGCGCGCCTACACCGGGCGCGACCTCATCGCCATCTGCGGCGATCACCCGTTCTTCTCCGTCGACGACTGGTTCATTGGCACAACAGCGATAAACGCGGGCATTCCTGCGGCGACGCAGGCGCTCACCGTCAAGTTCCGCTACAACGACATCGCCAGCGTCAAGGCGTTGTTCGAGCAATACCCCGGTCAGATCGCGGCCTGCATCCTCGAGCCGGAGCGCACCGAACCACCGCGCGACAATTTCCTCGAAGAGTTCAAGGGCGCATGCCACGCCGATGGCGCACTGCTCATCTTCGACGAGATGGTCACCGGTTTCCGCTGGCACAGCGCCGGCGCGCAGAAGTTGCACGGCGTCACCCCTGATCTCTCGACCTGGGGCAAGGCGATGGGCAATGGATTCGCCATCTCGGCACTCGCCGGAAAACGCGAGTTCATGCGCCTGGGCGGCCTCGACCATTACGACAAGCCGCGCGTGTTCCTGCTTTCGACTACCCACGGTGCGGAGACACACGCGCTTGCTGCCGCCATTGCAACGATCAGGACGTATCGTCAGGAGGCCGTTGTCGAGCACCTGTATCGGCAGGGCACCCGTTTGAAGACCGAAGGTGAAGAGGTAATCCGACACCACGGGCTGTCCGACTACGTGAAGATCGTCGGCAAGCCTTGCTGTCTGTTCTACGCCACCCTTGATGCCAACAAGGCTTCTTCGCAGGCGTTTCGCACCCTCTTCCTGCAGGAGACGATTCGCCGCGGCGTCCTCATGCCCTCGCTGGTGGTTAGCTACGCGCACGCCGACGACGATATCGATCGCACGATCGCTGCAATCGATGGTGCGCTGGCGGTGTACAAGAAAGCGCTTGCGGATGGCGTGGAGCGCTACCTCGTCGGTCGACCGTCACAGATCGTCTATCGCCACTACAATCGACCTGACCCGTCGTAAGACTCGTAACTCCACGGCGGAAGGCCACACAACGACTGAGAATCAGGGCTCGTAGCCGAGGTTCGGCGCGAGCCACTTCTCAGCTGTTGCCAAATCCCATCCCTTGCGGCGGGCATAATCCTCGACTTGGTCGCGCTCGATTTTCCCGACTGCAAAATACTGCGATTCCGGGTGAGAGAAGTAGAAACCCGGACACCGCAGCAGTGGGGAGCATTGCAAAGCTGTCCGTGAGGGTTATGCCTGCATTGCCCGTTCCATCGAGCAGTTCGAAGAGCGGTCCCTTCTCGGTGTGATCGGGGCACGCCGGGTAGCCCGGCGCAGGTCTTATGCCGCGGTATTGCTCGCGTACCATGTGCTCATTGTCGGCATTCTCGGCTGGACTGTAGCCCCATAGCTCGCGCCGCACGCGCCAGTGCAGGTGTTCGGCAAATGCTTCCGCAAGGCGATCGGCCAGCGCCTTCAGCATGATCGCGCTGTAGTCATCGTGGTGCGCCTCGCATTCGGCAACGCGCTCGTCAATGCCGTGACCGGTGGTTACCGCAAATGCGCCCAGATAATCGCGCACGCCTGATTCCTTAGGCGCGACGAAATCCGCCAGACAGCGATTGAACTGCCCCTCCGGCTTCTCCGTCTGCTGGCGCAGGTTGTGGACGGTCATCAGCACCTCGCGGCGGGCCTCGTCGGTGTAGAGATCGATGTCGTCGCCGACTGCGTTCGCGGGAAACAGGCCGGCCACACCACGTGCGCTCAGCCATTTCTCTTCCACCAGGCGCGCGAGCATCGCCTGCGCATCTTTCCAAAGTGCACGCGCCGCCTCACCGACGGTCTTGTCCTCGAGAATTTTCGGGTAGCGGCCGGTCAGTTCCCAAGTCTGAAAGAATGGCGTCCAGTCGATGAAGGGGACAAGTTCGACAAGCGGATAGTCACTGAGACTGCGCACGCCGAGGAAAACGGGCACCGGCGGCCGGTACGCGTCCCAGTCGGGCTGGAAGCCGCGCTCGCGCGCCTGCGCGAGAGGCAACGCCGGCGCCGGCCCCTTCTTGCCTTTCTGTTGCTCACGCACCCTGACGTACTCGGACTTGAGCTTCGTCACGTAGCCGACGCGCTGCTCGTCCGACATCAGACTGCTGCACACGGTGACACTACGCGACGCATCCGGCACCCAGATGGTGGGGCCCTCGTAGTGCGGCTCGATCTTGACCGCGGTGTGCACGCGCGACGTGGTGGCGCCGCCAATCAAGAGCGGCACGGTGAACCCCTCGCGCTGCATCTGCTTCGCCACGTGCGACATCTCCTCAAGCGACGGCGTGATGAGGCCTGAAAGACCGATGATGTCAACATTCTCCGCGCGCGCCTGCGCGAGGATCTTATCGGATGCGACCATCACGCCCATGTTGACGACGTCGAAGTTGTTGCAGGCGAGCACGACGGCGACGATGTTCTTGCCGATGTCGTGCACGTCGCCCTTTACCGTCGCGAGCAGGATCTTGCCCTTGCTCTGCGCCTGGCCGGACGCCGCCTTCTCTGCCTCGATGAAGGGGATGAGGTGTGCGACCGCCTGCTTCATGACGCGCGCGGACTTCACCACCTGCGGCAGAAACATCTTGCCCGCGCCGAAGAGGTCGCCGACGATGTTCATGCCGTCCATGAGGGGGCCTTCGATCACCTGGATCGGCCGCGCGAATTTCTGTCTGGCCTCTTCTGCATCCTCCACGATCCATTGGGTGATGCCGCGCACCAGTGCGTGGCTCAACCGCTTCTCCACCGGCGCATCACGCCAGGAGAGATCCTCGACCCGCTCCCTCGCCTCGCCCTTGAAGCTTTCCGCGAAGGTCACCAGCCGCTCGGTCGCGTCTGGCCGGCGGTTGAAGAGCACGTCCTCGACGCGCTCCAGCAGGTCTTTCGGGATTTCTTCGTAGACGCCGAGCTGACCGGCGTTGACGATGCCCATGGTCATGCCGGCCTTCACCGCGTGATAGAGGAAGGCCGTGTGCATCGCCTCCCGCACCGGCTCGTTGCCGCGGAAGGAGAACGACAGATTGGAAACGCCGCCGCTGGTTCTCACGTGCGGCAACGCAAGCTTTATCCCCTTCACCGCCTCGATATAGTCGATGGCGTAATTGTTATGCTCCTCCAGCCCGGTCGCCACGGCGAAGACGTTCGCGTCGAAGATGACGTCCTCGGGTGGGAAGCCAACTTCGTTCACCAACAGATGATAGGCGCGCGTGCAGATCTCGATCCGCCGCGCCTGCGTGTCGGCTTGACCCTGCTCGTCGAAGGCCATGACTATGGCGGCCGCCCCGTAACGCCGCACGAGCTGCGCCTGGCGCAGGAACTCGGCTTCCCCCTCCTTCATGCTGATGGAGTTGACGATCGCCTTGCCCTGCACGCACTTCAACCCCGCCTCGATCACCGACCACTTCGATGAGTCGATCATGATCGGCACCCGGCAGATATCGGGTTCGGACGCGATCAGGTTCAGAAACGTCGACATGGCCTGCTGCGAGTCGAGCATCGCCTCGTCCATGTTGACGTCGATGATCTGGGCGCCGTTTTCCACCTGCTGTCGGGCAACGGTGAGCGCCTCGCCGTAGTTGCCCGCGAGAATCAGCCGTGCGAACGCCTTCGAGCCGGTCACGTTCGTGCGCTCCCCTACGTTCACGAAGAGCGACTCGTCGCCGATGTTCAGCGGCTCCAGTCCCGCCAGACGGAGTTTCTTCTCGATCGTCGGAATGCGGCGCACAGGCACGTCTGCCACGGCCTGCGCAATCGCCTGGATGTGCGCAGGCGTGGTACCGCAGCAGCCTCCGACGATGTTGACAAAGCCGCTTTGCGCGAAGTCCCTGACGAAGGCAGCCGTCTCCTCCGGTGTCTCGTCGTAACCGGTTTCGGCAAGCGGGTTGGGCAGGCCCGCATTCGGATAGGCCGAGATCGCAACGTTCGCGATACGCGAAAGCTCTTCTATGTACGGGCGCATCAGCTTGCCGCCGAGCGCGCAATTCAATCCCACGGAGAGCGGGCGGACATGGGCGACCGAGTTCCAGAATGCCTCCACCGTCTGACCGGAGAGCGTGCGTCCGCTGGCATCCGTGATGGTGCCGGAGATCATCACCGGCAGACGCACCCCGTGTTCGGCGAAGTACTGGTCAATGGCGAAGAGTGCAGCCTTGGCATTCAGCGTGTCGAAGATGGTTTCGACAAGCAGCAGGTCGACGCCGCCTTCGACGAGTCCTTCCAATGCCTCGCCATACGAGGCGACGAGATCGTCGAAGCTGATGTTGCGGAAGCCGGGATCGTTCACGTCCGGCGAAAGCGAGGCCGTGCGCGTGGTGGGCCCGAGTGCACCCGCGACGAAGCGCGGCTTGTCAGGGTTCTTCGCCGTCCAGATCGAGGCGGCTTCGCGCGCGAGGCTGGCCGCCGCTACGTTCAACTCCCGCACCAGGTGTTCCATGTGGTAGTCCGCCATGGATACCGCGTTCGAGCTGAATGTGTTGGTCTCGATGATGTCCGCACCGGCGGCGAGATATGCCTCGTGAATCTCGCGGATCACCGTCGGCTGGGTCAGCACCAGCAGGTCGTTGTTGCCCTTGATGTCGTGCGGGAAGTCGGCGAAGCGCTCCCCGCGATAGTCGGCTTCCGTCAGCTTGTAACCCTGGATCATCGTCCCCATGCCGCCATCCATGATGGCGATACGACGCTGGAGAATGGAGTGCAGGCGATGTTCCGAGTCACTGTGCATGGCGTGGCAACCTTGTTTGCGCGAGGGCGCGGGGTAAATCGGGGCTGGCATCGTACCAAATCCCCCGCCGCACCGGGCGGCGGGCTGCCCGGAGCCGCGGGCGCTCAGGCGCGATCGAGCCTTCGATACTGAATTGCTTCGGCGATGTGCGAGGCGCGTATGTTTGCAGCGCCACTCAGGTCCGCGATCGTTCGCGCGACCTTCAGAATGCGGTGGTAGGCACGCGCCGAAAGCCCCAGTTGTGCGAGCGCCTGCCTTAGCAGCCCCCGCCCTGCCTCGTCGGCAGCACACCATTGGTCGATCTCACGGGTGCCGAGCTTTGCGTTCGGCTTGCCCTGGCGCTCTATCTGGTGCGCGCGCGCTTCTTCGACCCGTGCGCGAATCGTATCGCTGGCTTCGCCGCTCGCCCGCTGCGCAAGTTGTTCCTGCGGGACGGCGGGCACTTCGATCTGCAGATCGATGCGATCGAGCAGCGGCCCTGAAAGTCTCGCACGGTAGCGCGCCACCTGCTCCGGGGTGCAGCGGCAGCGACCGTTGAAGTGCCCGAAGTACCCACAGGGGCAAGGGTTCATCGCCGCCACTAACTGAAACTGGGCAGGGAAATCCACCTGCCGTGCCGCCCTCGATATCGTGATGCGACCCGATTCGAGCGGCTCGCGCAGCGCTTCGAGCACACGCCTGTCGAACTCTGGCAACTCATCCAGAAAGAGGACGCCGTGCATGGCAAGCGACGCCTCGCCAGGGCGCGGGTGCGTGCCGCCGCCGACCAGGGCGACTGCCGATGCAGTATGGTGCGGTGAGCGAAACGGGCGGCGCCCCCAGTTGCAGACGTCGAAGCCGACGCTGCCGACCGACTGGATCGCCGCTGACTCGAGCGCTTCGTCAGCGGTCATCGGCGGCAGAATGCCGGCGAAGCGCTGTGCCAGCATGCTCTTGCCGGTGCCGGGCGGCCCCGACATCAGAACGCTGTGCCCCCCCGCTGCAGCGATCTCAAGAACGCGCTTGGCCTGCGTCTGGCCCTTCACGTCCTGCATGTCCTCATACTCGGCGGCAGCCGGGGCGCGGGCGTCCCGGTAGCGTTCCAGCGGCGACTGCCCGGCGAGATGGGCACAGACCTCTAGCAGCGACGTGGCGGGGAGAATCGTCGCGCTGTTGACCAGCGCAGCTTCGGGTGCACTTTCGCGCGGCAGAATGAAGCTGCGCCCATCGCGAAACGCGCTCAAGGTCATGGCAAGCGCGCCGCGAATCGGGCGCAGCGCTCCGCTCAGTGCGAGTTCGCCTGCCAGCTCGTATTCGCCCAGGCGGTTCGCCGGCAGCTGGCCCGAGGCGGCAAGGATGCCGATGGCAATGGGCAGATCGAAACGCCCGCTTTCCTTGGGCAGATCAGCCGGCGCGAGGTTGACAGTGATGCGGCGCGCCGGAAACTCGAATCTGCAGTTCTGCAGGGCAGCGCGCACGCGATCCTTCGATTCCTTCACCTCGGCTTCGGGCAGCCCGACGATGGTGAAACTCGGCAGCCCGTTGGCGAGATGTGCTTCCACGCTCACCAGCGGGGCCGCCAGGCCCGCGAGCGCGCGGCTATGGACGACAGCGAGACTCAAGCGGGGAAAAAGCGTGCGAGCAAGGAATCAGCCGCCGGTGCCGGAGGTGCTTCGCGCTTCGATGGCAGCCAGTCGCGCTTCGAGTTCAGTGAGTTTTTCGCGCGTGCGCATCAGCACCTGCGTCTGCACATCGAATTCCTCGCGGGTCACGAGATCGAGTCGAGAGACTGCGCCAGCAAGCATCGCCTTGAGATTCTTCTCGACGTCCTTGGCGGGACTTTTCTCGAGGATCTCCTTGATGCGGTTGCCGATGTCGTCCAGCACCTTCGAGTTCAGCATGGGTTCTCTCCTGCCAGCCTGCAAAGACGTTCCAGTCTAGCAATTACGTTTGTCAAGTAGGGATTGTTGCATTCACGCAACAGTCCTGCGGATCGCGCAGAAAAAAGTCACAGATTCAGCGCACCACAAGTGTGCCTCGCCCGAAATACGGGCACCACATCGGAGCGAAAACCCCTTTGATAGTCGCCAGAATAGCCATAATTCATTGATATTACACGACAATTTTGTTGGCACACCGAATGCTAACTGGCTGCGCCGTAGTTTCTTCATTCCGTCCATTGTTACCAATAAGGATTCGTTCATATGAAAAAGCAAACACTGCTTGCCGCTGCGCTTGTGGGTGCGCTGGCGGCCCCCGCCATAGCTTCCGCAGAAGAGCCGGTCTCACCTTACACGTTCACCGGCAATATCGGGGTCGCCTCACAGTACATATTCCGTGGCCTCAGCCAGACCAACCGCGAGCCGGCCGTGCAGGGCGGCTTCGACTTCAGCCACGAGAGCGGTTTCTATGTTGGCAACTGGAACTCGAACATCAACTGGCTCACCGATAGCAAGGCCTATTCGAGCTCCAGCATCGAGATGGACTTCTACGGCGGCTTCCGCAACAAGTTCAACGTATTGAACTCGGACTTCAGCTACGACGTCGGTCTTCTCTACTACGCCTACCCCGGAAACATCAATCGGGACTTCCTCGGCGGGCAGTGCTGCGCGAGCGCCAACACGCTGGAAGCCTACTTCTCCCTCGGCTGGGAGTGGATCACCTTCAAGAACTCCTTCAGTATCACCGAGAACACTTTCGGTGTGCGCAGTTCCGCCGGCACTTGGTACGGTGATCTGACCGCTGCTTATCCGATCGCCGATTACGGCGTCACGCTGATCGCACACGTCGGCTACCAGTACTACGCCGGCTCGAACGGCGGTTTCTCCAACAACTCGCTCTACTCCTACGGCGACTGGAAGGTCGGTGCCAACTACGACCTTGGCAAGCTCGCCCCGTGGCTGACCGGAACCACCATCGGCGGCTTCTACACCGATACCTGGGATGCCAAGGCGACCTCGTACGGACCGCCGACCTATCCAGCCAACATAGCGGACGGTCAGTTTGTCGCCTTCCTGTCGAAGACGTTCTGAGGTGTCATCGCACGGCTCCCTGGGCAGTCCTCAGGACTGCCCTCCACTGCTGCTTACTTCCAGGGGAACAGCGCAATGAAATTCGTCACAGCCATCATCAAGCCGTTCAAGCTTGACGAGGTTCGGGAAGCCCTGTCCGCGATTGGCGTACAAGGCATCACCGTGACCGAGGTCAAGGGCTTCGGTAGGCAAAAAGGTCATACCGAACTCTATCGAGGCGCCGAGTATGTTGTCGACTTCCTGCCCAAGGTAAAGATCGAGGTCGCGGTGAAAGGGGACTTGCTCGATCAGGTCATCGAGGCCATCGAAAAGTCGGCGAACACGGGCAAGATCGGCGACGGCAAGATCTTCGTCTTCTCGATCGAGCAAGCCATACGCATACGCACCGGCGAGAACGGGCCGGACGCGCTGTAAGGGAGAGCCACATGAGAAAGGTAATAGCACTGCTTGTGTTTGCCGTCGGCCTCGTCGCAGGCGGCAATGCAATGGCCCAGGACAAACCAGCGGAACCCGCAGCCGCGGCCGCGGAGGCACCCGCCGCCGCAACTCCGGCGGCCACCGCAGCGCCAGCGGCAACGGCAACGCCCATACCGAACAAGGGTGACACGGCGTGGATGATCGTCGCCACAGCACTCGTCACGCTGATGACGATTCCGGGCCTTGCCCTGTTCTACGGCGGCATGGTGCGCGCAAAGAACATGCTCGCAATCCTGATGCAGGTGTTCGTCGTCTTCTCCATGCTCGGTGTGCTGTGGGCGTTGTACGGCTACAGCCTTGCATTCACGGAGGGCAACGCGTTCCTGGGCGGCTTCAGCAAGGTGTTCCTCGCCGGCATCACCCCAGACTCGGTCGCGGCCACCTGGAGCAAGGGCGTGGTCATCCCCGAGTACATCTACGTCGTCTTCCAGCTGACCTTCGCGGCGATCACGCCGGCGCTCATCGTCGGTGCCTTCGCGGACCGCGTGAAGTTCTCGGCGGTACTGCTCTTCATAGTGCTGTGGTTCACGTTCTCGTACCTGCCGATCGCTCACATGGTCTGGTACTGGGCCGGACCGGACGCCTATACCGACGCTGCGGCTGGAGAGGCCGCCACGGCGACTGCGGGCTTCCTGTTCCAGAAGGGTGCGCTCGATTTTGCCGGCGGCACGGTGGTGCATATCAACGCCGGTATCGCGGGTCTGGTGGGTGCAATACTGATCGGGAAACGCTTGGGCTACGGCAAGGAGTCGATGGCGCCGCACAGCCTCACGATGACCATGATCGGCGCGTCGCTCCTGTGGGTGGGCTGGTTTGGCTTCAATGCCGGCTCCAACCTCGAGGCTAACGGCGTGACAGCAATGGTGTTTCTGAACACCATGATTGCGACGGGTGCTGCGACCATGTCGTGGATGTTCATCGAATGGATGATCCGCGGCAAGCCGACCATGCTTGGTGCCGCCTCCGGTGCCGTGGCAGGTCTTGTCGCGATCACTCCCGCGTGCGGCTTCGTCGGCCCGATGGGTGCCATCGTCATCGGCCTCATCGCCGGCGTCATCTGCTTCTGGGGGGTGACCGGCCTGAAGGGCATGTTCGGCTACGACGACAGCCTCGATGTCTTCGGTGTGCACGCCGTGGGCGGAATCTCCGGCGCGCTCCTGACCGGCGTCTTCTGCTCGCCGTCGCTTGGTGGCACGGGTGTGTACGACTATGTCGCCAACGCCGTCACCCCGGATTACTCGATCGGCGCTCAGGTCTACATCCAAGCGATCGGCGTCATCACCACCATCGTGTGGTCGGGCGTCGTGGCATTCATCTCGTACAAGATAGTGGATGCCATCGTCGGACTCCGCGTGACGGAAGAGGAAGAGCGTACAGGTCTGGACGAGGCCCTGCACGGCGAGTCCGCGTACAACCTGTAACACATCACATTTCCAGAAGTGGTATCTGGCGGGCGCCTGCGGGCGCCCGTTTTTATTGTCTAGAGCGCGCTGCGCCACGCGCCGAGTTGGGTCGACTGCCACCCCAGGCGGCGGTAGAAGTCGAGCGCGCGAACGTTCGTGCGGTCCGCGAGCAGTTGCGCACGTGTCGCGCCCTTTCCCTGCGCCCAGTCGAGCAGTGCGCCGAGCAGCGATACACCGATCCCCCGTCCGCGACAGCCCTCCGCGACGATAACATCCTCGATCCAAACGGAATACGCGCCTTCGGCCGTGGAGACGACGAGCTGAGCGCTCGCCATGCCGATAACCGCACCTGTGGAATCACGCGCCGTCATGACCACCGCGCGCTCGGCATCCGCCAAAAGGAACTCAAGGCCCCGGCGCTGACGCTCGGCATCCGGGTGGAAGTCCATCTCGATAGAGAACAACGTCGCCAGCAGCGATTGAAGCGCCGTGACATCCTCGGCACGCGCCGGGGTGATCGTGACATCGTCCATCCGCGCGATCAGCCCTCGTCGCCGCCGTAGACGATGACCGCCAGAAATTTGATCGGCAGCTCGAGGAGCTTCTCCGGACCGTGCGGAACGCTGCCGCGAAAGGTGAGCGAATCGCCGGGCGCGAGCACGTAGGTGTGCTGGCCATGACGGTATTCGATCCGCCCCTCCAGCATGTAGATGAACTCCGTGCCCGGATGCTCGAAAGTGGGAAACACCTCGGAAGCATCGTCCATGGTTATCAGGAACGGCTCGAAGGTCTTTTGCGGACCCTGATCGTAGGCGAGCAGATGATAGGTGTGTCCGCAGCGGGTGCCACGGCGTACCACCTCCATTCCGGCGCCCGATCTCACCAGTTGGGCACCCCCTGATGGCACGTCGTAGTAGCGAAAGAGGTGCGCGAGCGACACGCCCAAGGCCCGCGCAATGCGCGAGAGTGTGTCGAGGCTGGTGGCGGCCTGACCGTTCTCGATCTTCGACAGCATGCCGCGGCTGATGCCGGCCTGCGCGGCGACGTCGGCGATCGTCAGATGGTCCTTCTGCCGCAGTTCCCGGATCGTCCCGCCCAAATGGCGGTAAAGCGAGCGATCGGCGGACTCTTCGGCGGCAATCGCCTCCGGCTTGGCGGGTGGCAGGGGCTCATTCACGGCATCGCCATTCTATTCCGCCGTCCGGCTTTCTCAGCCAGAACGTGCACGACTCCCCGGAGGTATTTGGGTCCTCGCCCCCGCTGCCCGCTGCCCGCGCAACGACTATGACGCGCGTCGCTCCATCAGAGCGTCGATCCCTGTGGGCAGCCATGTCCGCAACAGTGCCGACAATCGTGCCACGTGGCGACTCCACTGTACCCCGTCGAGGACGATGGCCAGTCCGTGGAGGGACAGAACTATCGGGAACAGCCACGAGTCCTTGAAGAAGCGCCACGACAGGTCGCCGAGCACGACGTTGACCCCGATCGCGCCAAAGGCCGTGAACGTCAGGCGCATAAGCACCGCACCGATCAGGACGAGCAGCAGGTTGATCGCGAGATAGACGAGCTTGCCTGAGAGCGCGCTCGAGCCGAGCGAGGTCAGGCCGCCCCAGAATGCCATCAGACCGAACAGATACAGCCAGTACGAGTAGTCGAGGCGAGACCGGTTGCGCACATCCACGAGCAGTGCCACGAGAATGATCACCGCCCCGAAGCCGACCGAAAACCACTTGTGGAAGGTAATGTCGCCCGCGCTCCAGCCGCTGAGACCCAGTTCGAGCACGAGGAATGCCGCGAGATCCATGCTCATTTACCAGACCGTGACCGCGATCGGCATCAGCATGAAGGGGGCACGCCACCGATAGAGGAGGATGCAACCGGTCGCGAGCGTCGTGAGTTCGAGCGTCAGCCACCGCCAATCGATTACGACATGCACCATCGTGCTAGCATCGAGGCCGGATCGACGCGGCCAACGCCCTTGAATCGGGCAGCAAGAGCGGCAAGCTCACTCGCGCGCCTGACCTCCCGGCAGCGAAATTCTGCAAGGAATGAACACAAACATGAAACCAAGAAACAGCCTCCTGCACTACAGGCTTGTCACTGCTGACGGCTGCGATGGTGCTCACCAGCGCGGTCGCTGCCCCTCAAGAAGTCCTGCCTTATCCTCAAGAACCGTTCAAAGGCAAGATTGGCCGCACAGCCAAGAATTCCAAGACGGACTTCCCCAGGGGCATCGAAGCACCCAAGGGCGCGCCAAACGTCCTGCTCATTCTCACCGATGACGTGGGGTTCGGCGCATCGTCCACGTTCGGCGGACCAATTCCCACGCCGACGTTTGACCGGCTGGCGCAGGCAGGGCTGCGCTACAACACGTTCCACACGACCGCGCTCTGCTCGCCCACTCGGGCGGCGCTCATTACCGGGCGCAACCACCACAGCGCGGCCACCGGCGTCATCACCGAAATGGGCACGGGCTTTCCCGGCTACAACTCGCTGATGCCCAAGAGCGTGGGCAGCGTCGGCGAAATGCTCAAGCAGAACGGCTGGAACACCGCCTGGTTCGGCAAGAATCACAACGTACCCGACTGGCAGACGAGTCAGGCGGGGCCGTTCGACCTCTGGCCCACCGGGTTGGGCTTCGAGTATTTCTACGGCTTCATCGGCGGCGATACCGACCAGTGGCATCCGGCCATCTACGAAGGCACCAAGCCCGTCGAAGCGCCGCACGACGCGAAGAACTACCACTTCGACGCCGACATGGCCGACCACGCCATCGGCTGGATTCGCCAGCAGCACTCGCTTGCGCCGACCAAGCCGTTCTTCGCCTACTACGCGCCGGGCGCCACCCACGCGCCGCACCACGCACCGAAGGAGCCGATTGACG
>CAVRDD010000014.1:0-10137 GCA_963719715.1 uncultured beta proteobacterium | reverse complement strand
TCGTCCAAGTCTGGCAGTGACATGGGGGAGAAAACCGTGGATTTCAAGGGTCGCCGCAGCGGATCGCTCGTACGCCGCCGCGGGGGGATTCAGTCCCTGGCGCCTCGCTGCAGGGCGCGCGAGCGGGCCTGCGTCGCCTCCTGCTCAGCCTGTGCGCGGTCGAACGTCGTGCTTACCCAGCCGCCGAGATTATCCGCCGCAATCGCGGTGAGCGCGTGGATCCAGTCGTCGCGCTCGTTGAGACAGGGGATGTAACGGAAGCTGCCGCCGCCTGCCTTGAGGAATTCCGTCTTGCCTTCGAGCGCAATTTCCTCGAGTGTTTCCAGGCAATCCGCGATGAAGCCGGGGCAGATGACGTCGATGCGCTCGGTCCTGGCGGCGCCGAGCTCGCGCAGCGTATCCGCCGTGTAGGGCTTGAGCCATTCCGCGCGGCCGAAGCGCGACTGGAACGTCACCCGGAACTGGTGCGGTCGCAAGTCCAGCGCTTCTGCCACCAGCCGCCCCGTCTTCAGGCATTCGCAGTGATACGGGTCACCCTTGTCGAGAGAGAAACGCGGCAGACCGTGGAAGCTCATCACCAGCACGTCCGGACGGCCGTGCTTGGTCCAGTCATCGCGGATGCTCTGGGCGATGGCGGCGAGGTAGCGCGGATCGTCGTGGAAGTGCTTGACGGTGCGCACGGCGGGGGCGTTGCGCATGCGTTCGATCGTGCGGAAGACCGCGTCGAAGACCGTTGCGGTGCTGCTCGCCGAGTACTGCGGGTAAAGCGGTAGCACCAGGATGCGATCGCACCCTTGGACCTTCAGGCGGTCGAGCACATCGGCGATCGACGGTGCGCCGTAGCGCATCGCGTAGTCGACGACGAAGGGTGATTTCACGGTGACGCCGAGATAACCCTGCAGCAACTTCGCCTGCCGCTGCGTGTGGACTTTCAGCGGGGAGCCCTCGGGCGTCCAGATCTGTGCGTAGCGGGCGGCCGAGTCTTTCGGCCGGCGCGGCAGCACGAACACGTTGAGGATCAGCCACCAGATGGGGCGCGGCACTTCGATCACGCGCCGGTCGCTCAGGAATTCGCGCAGGTAAGTCTTCACCGCGGCAGGCGTCGGCGCCTCGGGCGTGCCGAGATTGACGAGCAGGATCGCAGGCTTCGACTGGGCGCCGTGGACGTAGGGCGGTTCCGGGGTGAGGGTCATGGGCGGGACACGCGAAGTGCGAGGATCGAGCGCGAAGCGGCGCTTCGCACTTCCTCCTGCCTTCGATGGCTCAGTTCTGCGAAAGTGCGCTGGAGAGCAGCTTCGCCGTTATGTCGACGATCGGGATCACGCGCTCATAGGCCATACGCGTCGGGCCGACGACGCCGACGGTGCCCAGCACCTCGCCGTCCACCTCGTAGGACGCGGTGACCACGCTGCATTCGTCGAGCGGCGCGATGCCGGATTCGCCGCCGATGAAGATCTGCACGCCGTCGGCATGGCTGCTCAGATCGAGTATGCGCAAGAGGCTCGTCTTCTGGTCGAAGAGCGCGAAGAGGCCGCGCAGCCGTTCCATGTCGGACGAGAGTTCCTGCACGTCGAGCAGGTTGTGTTCGCCGGAGACGACCACTTCCTCTGTCTCGCTGATCGCCTCTCTGCTCGCGTCGATCGCCACGGTAAGCAACTGCGTCACGCTCTCGCGCAACTGTCGCAACTCGCCGTGCAGGCGGCTGCGGATTTCCTCGAACGTGAGTCCGGCGTAGTTCTGGTTGAGGATGTTGGCGGCCTCAGTCAGCTCGCCCGGCGAGTACGGCTTCTCCGTGAACAGGATGCGATTCTGCACGTCACCCTCGGGGGTGACGATGATGAGCAGGATGCGTTTCTCGGCGAGCTTCAGGAATTCGATGTGGCGAAACGCCGGATTGCGCCGCCGCGGCACGATCACGACCCCGGCGAAGTGCGTGAGGTCCGACAGTATGTGCGATGCGGTGGTGGCCAGTCTCTGCGTGCTCTGACTCTGCAGATTGCCTTCGAGCTGCTGGATCTCCATACGGTCGAGCGGTTTCAGAGTAAGCAGGGTGTCGACGAAGAAGCGGTAACCGCGCGGTGTCGGAATGCGTCCGGCGGAGGTGTGCGGGCTCACGATGAAGCCCATTTCCTCAAGATCCGCCATGATGTTGCGGATGCTCGCCGGCGACAGATCGAGCCCGGAGTAGCGCGAAAGCGTGCGCGAGCCGACCGGTTGACCGTCCGCAATGTAGCGTTCGACCAGGGTTTTCAGCAGGATTTGCGCGCGTTCCGAAAGCATCTTTACGATTCTATAGTGTTTTCAGCGGACTGCGTTTTCTGCTCGGTGTCGCTGAGAGAATCCTTGTGGTTAAATGCTGGGGATGAGCACGTCATTCAACAAAGTCGCCCTGATCGGCAAGTACAAGAGCCCGGACATCGCGCTGCCGCTCCTGGACATGGCGCACTTCCTCGAAGAGCGCAAGATCAGCGTCGTGCTCGATCGCCTGACCGCTTCGCACATCGGCAATCGCGGCTTTCCGGTGATGGAGCTGGACGAGCTCGGCGGCGAGGTCGATCTCGCCATCGTGATCGGCGGTGACGGCACCATGCTCAACATCGCGCGCACCCTCGCGCCGCACGGCGTGCCGCTGGTGGGGATCAATCAGGGCCGCTTGGGCTTCCTGACCGACATCTCGGTGCACACGATGTTCGAGACCATCGGTCACATCCTCGCCGGGAAGTACGTCGCCGAATCGCGCATGCTGCTCGCTGCGGAAATCGTGAACGGAGACGAAGCGACCCCCACGTTCAGCGTGCTGGCGCTGAACGACGTGGTCGTCACCAAGGGTGCGGCCGGCAACATGATCGAGTTCGATGTCCGCGTCGACGGGCAATTCGTCTACACGCTGCGCTCCGACGGCCTCATCGTGTCCTCGCCCACCGGCTCCACCGCCTATGCGCTCTCCTCCGGCGGACCGATCCTCCATCCATCGCTGCGCCTCATGGCCATCGTGCCGGTCTCGCCGCACACGCTGGCGGCGCGGCCGATCGTGGTCGCCGGGGATTCGCTGGTGGAAGTGCGGATGCACGAGGCGGAGGACGTCCGCGTTCACTTCGACAGTCACTCGCACTTCGATCTGAACGGAGACGATCGCGTGCGCGTGCGGCGCTCGCCGGTCGAAGTGCGGCTGCTGCATCCCGTCGGCCACAACTACTACCGCATGCTGCGCGAGAAGCTGCGCTGGAGCGAGAGTCTGTGACGGTGATGGTCTGATGCTGCGGTTGCTGGCGATCCGCGATTTCGTGATCGTGGAGAAGATGGACCTGGAGTTCGGTCCGGGTTTCACGGTGCTCACCGGCGAGACCGGCGCGGGCAAGTCGATCCTGATCGATGCACTGGCGATGGTGCTGGGTGAGCGCAGCGATGCCGGCGTGGTGCGGCACGGTGCGCAGCGCGCCGAGATCGCCGCCGAATTCGACATCGCCGATGCGCCGGGGCTGGAGGAATGGCTCGCGGAAAGCGAACTTGCCGGTGACGCGGGCATCTGTCTGCTGCGCCGCGTGATCGACGCGGGCGGCCGCTCGCGCGCGCTCGTCAACGGCCATGCGTGCACGCTCGCACAGTTGCGCGAAGCCGGCGAGTTCCTGATCGACATCCACGGTCAGCACGCGCACCAGTCGCTGCTGCGCCCGGCCACCCAACGCCAGCTGCTGGACGGTTACGGATCGCTGGCGGCGCAGGCGGGCCGCGTCGCGCAGCTGTATCGGAACTGGCGCGAGTTGGCAGAGCGTCTGCGCGCGGTGGAACAGGATGCCGCACGGCTGGAGAGCGAGCGCGACGAAGCGTCGTTTCGCGTGCACGAACTGCACGCGCTGGATGTCGGTGATGGCGAGTGGGCGACGCTGCAGGCGGATCACTCGCGCCTTTCACATGCCGTGAGCCTGCTCCAATGCGCCAATCTCGGGATCGATCTGCTGGCCGATGGCGAGGCGGCGTGTCTGTCGCAACTCGCGTCGGTGAGCAGCCGCATCGCGGCCGCTGCCGAGCACGACCCGGCGCTCGGCGAGGTGCTCGATCTGCTCGAATCGGCGCGCGTGGAGGTGCAAGAGGCAGTGTATGCGCTGCGCCACTATGGCGAGCGAGTCGACCTCGACCCCGCGCGGCTGGCGGCGGTGGAGCGGCGCCTGGAGGCCATTCACGATGCCGCCCGCAAGTATCGCATGACGCCCGACGAACTGCCCGTTCTGCTCGAACGCTCGCGCCTGCAGCTGGAACTGCTCACCGACGGGATGGACCCGGAATCGATCCGGCGCCAGGAAGCGCAGGCGCGCGACGCCTACGAGTGCACGGCACGTCTGCTCTCCGGCGCGCGCCAGCACTGGGCACCGCAATTGTCGGAGAAGGTAACTGCCGCCATGCAGACGCTCGCCATGGCGGGTGGCCGCTTCGAAGTCGTGCTCAACGCGCTGGAGGAGAGCGGCGCCCAGGGTCTTGAGGACATCGAGTTCCAGGTCTCGGCGCACTCCGGGCTTCCCGCGCGAGCACTGGCGAAGGTCGCCTCCGGCGGAGAGCTGTCGCGTCTGAGCCTCGCCATCCAGACCGCCACGAGCGAGGTCGCGCATGTGCCCACGCTGATCTTCGACGAGGTCGACGTGGGCATCGGCGGCGGCGTGGCAGAAATTGTGGGACGCTTGTTGAAGGGCCTCGGGCGCCGACACCAGGTGATGTGCGTGACGCACCTGCCGCAGGTGGCTGCGGCGGGCGACCTGCAGTGGCGGGTGGTCAAGACGCGCACGGACGACGGCGTCGCGAGTGCGGTCGAGACCGTGGCGGGTGCCGAGCGCGTGGACGAGATCGCGCGTATGCTCGGCGGCGTCAGGATCACGGCCACCACGCGCCGGCATGCGGAAGAGATGCTCGCGCAGGCGGGCACTGCGCCGGATGACGGCGAGGCCGAACCCACCAGGCGGAAAGGCAAGGGCGCGCGCCGATCGTGACCCCACGGCGCAGGCACGAGTGGGGACGGGGCGGCTGCGGCAGGCGGGGGGCGCCCATGTTGCTCCCGGCGCTGCGCCGAGGCGCGAGTTTTCTTTCTGAACGGCCATGGCTACTGAAGCAAACGCGCATCCGCTGACGCGGTTCATCGCCACACTGCTGCAGCCGTACCGCGGCTTGCTCGCGCTGGTGCTTGCGATGATGCTGATCGAGACGCTGATGACGCTGGCGGCGCCATGGCCGCTCAAGGTCGTGCTCGACAGTGTGCTGGGCTCGCACAAGGCGCCGGCGTGGATCGAGTCGCTGAAGCTGGTGCCGATCGATGGCGGCAGGTTCGAAGTGGCGGCTGCGGCCGCCATCGCGGTGGTCGTCATCGCAGCGATCAAGGCCGCTGCAAGCTACGTCGACAACTACTACACGACCAGTGTCGCGCAGTGGGTCGCGCACGACCTGCGCATGCGCATGTACGAGCACCTGCACCGTCTTTCGCTGCGCTACTACGACACCCACCAGTCGGGCGCGATCCTCTCCACCATCACCGCCGACATCAAGACGATCCAGGGCTTCGCGTCCTCGGGCGTGCTCTCGATGGCAGTCGATCTGATGACCATCGTCGGCATGCTCGGGCTCATGTTCTGGCTCGACTGGGACTTCGCGCTGATCGCGGTCGCCGTCTCGCCCTTTTTGCTGTTGTACGTCGCCCGCTTCAACCGACTCGTGAAGCAGGCGACGCGCGAAGTGCGCAAGCGCCAGAGCGACATCGTCGCGGTGGTCGAGCAGGGGCTCGAACAGGTACGCGCGGTGCGCGCCTTCGGCCGTGAGGAGCTCGAGGAACAGCGCCTGCAGAGCGTAAGCCGCGCCACCGTCGATGCGGCGCTGTCGGCGCGGCGCATCAAGTCGGCGCTCGGCCCCGCGGTGGCGATGACGGCTGCCGCGTGTTCGGGCTGGGTGCTGTGGCGCGGCGCCAGCCTCGTCTTGCACGGCGCCATGACAGTCGGCAATCTCACCGTCTTCCTGACGTACCTGTCGAAGTTCTTCAAGCCGGTGCAGGACATGGCGCAGCAGGGCAACGTGCTCGCGCAGACGACAGTCGCGCTGGAGCGCATCAAGGACGTGCTGTTCGCCGATGACATGCTGCCGCAGAAGGCTGACGCGCAAGCCCCCGGCAAGCTCCGCGGCGAGATCGCATTCGATCAGGTCGCCTTCGCCTATGACCCGAAGTCGCCGATCCTGCGCGGCGTCACGGCGAGCATTCGTGCCGGGCAGAAGATTGGCGTCGTCGGCCCGACCGGCAGCGGCAAGTCGACCATCGTAAGCCTCATCCCGCGCTTCTACGACACCGGCGGCGGGGGCGTACGAATCGATGGCGTGGATGTGCGTGACTACGATCTCGCGGGGCTGCGCGCCAACATCGGTTTCGTGCTGCAGGACACGGTGCTGTTCCACGGCAGCGTGCTCGACAATATTGCCTATGGCCGTCCCGACGCGAGCGAGGACGAGGTCATCGCCGCCGCCAGGCTCGCCAACGCGCACGAATTCATCGAGCGCATGCCCGATGGCTATCAGGCGATGATCGGCGAACGTGGCTCGACGCTGTCGGGCGGGCAGCGTCAGCGTATCGGGATTGCGCGCGCGGTCGTGCGCAATGCGCCGATCCTGATTCTCGACGAACCCACCGCGGCGCTCGATACCGAGTCCGAGAAACTGGTGATCGACGCGCTCGGGAAGTTGATGCAGGGACGCACCGTGGTGACGATTGCGCATCGTCTGTCGACCATCCGCCACTGCGACCAGATACTGGTGCTGAAGGACGGCGTGCTCGCCGAGCAGGGTACGCACGAGGAACTGGTGGCGCGCGGCGGCATCTACAGCGAGTTGTACCGCACACAGATCGAAGGCACTGCGGCGGCACCCGCGTAGGCGGGCTCGCGCCAAGTCATCCGGAGGAGAGAACCATGTCACGCTCGCTGATCGTGCTGCCCGACGACACAGCACAGGCGCTGCTCGACGCCCTCGCTCAGGCGCAGCGCTCCATCCGCATCAAGATGTTCATCTTCACCGACCCGGCGCTGCTCGACGCCGTCAAGGCAGCGCGCGCCCGCGGCGTCGACGTGCGCGTGATGCTGAACCCGGCACGGCGCAGCGGCGAAGCGGAGAACGAGGTGTCGCGCGCTGCGCTGGTGGCCGCCGGTGTCACCGTGGCCGACAGCCATCCGACTTTCGAGATCACGCACGAGAAGTCGATGGTCGTCGACGACGAGGTGGCCTACGTCATGTCGCTCAACTGGGAGAACGAGAATGTCACGCGCGCTCGCGACTATGCGGTGGTCACGCGTCACCGCCACGAGGTCAACGAGATCATTGCCTGCTTCGACTCCGACTGGAACCGGCAGCCGTTCGATCCCGGCGAGGACTCGCACCTGATCTGGTGCAACCTGAACGGGCGCAACCGCATTGCCCGCTTCATCGACTCGGCTGAGCATTCGCTCTTTCTGGAGAACGAGCGCTACCAGGACGAGGTGATCATCGAACGCCTGACGCGCGCGGCTCATCGCGGCGTCACGCTGCACGTGCTGGCACGGCCCGTCCACACGCTCAAGCACGGGAAGCTGGTCGAAGGCGTCGAGGGCCTGCGCATCCTGCACAACGTCGGCGGTCACGTGCGCAAGCTGCGTCACCTCAAGCTGCACGCCAAGATGATGCTGGCGGATGGCAAGCGCGCCATCGTTGGCTCGATCAATTTCGCGCCCGGCAGTTTCGACCACCGTCGTGAGCTGGCGATTGAGGTGCACGACCCGCACGTCGTCGAGAGGCTCGCGCGCACCGCGCACGAGGACTGGGAGAATTCGCACAAGCTCGACCTGAGTGACGAAGGTCTGCTGCGCGATCTCACCGACGATGCCGCGCGCGAACTGGCGCTGCGCACCGACCAGAAGAACTGAAGCACCGCCGCGGCGAATCACCGCCGCAAACTGGCTGCGATCGACCGCGCGAGCCGACGCGGAGTGCGCCGGACGGACTTACCGTCCGCGCGCCTTCAGTGGCGGGTTGGGGTCGCTGCCTGTCGCGCTGTTCTCGCGGCGCGTTGCCGCCCGTATGGCTTCCACGGTGCGAGTCGCGATGGCGTCGACGCCCAGTTGGCCGAGCGCGGCGGTCGCACCACGTGGATCACCGTAAACGCCCGCGCTGGCGCTTGGCACATCGCGCAGCCTGTCCATGCGCACCGCTTCGGGAACGGTGGCGAGCGTGAGCGAGGTGTCTGCCAGGCCCGCATGCGTGCCGATTTCCGCGTCCGTGTAGCCACGCGAGCGCAGGGTCTGTGCGAACACTGACTGCGCCGCGCGGTAATACTCCTCCATTGCATGCACCCGTACGGGAGTCGCCGCCCATTCGCGATTCAGGCGGTCGGCGACCGCGCGCTCGTCCGCCTGATAGCCGCCATGGTCTCCGAGAAAGACGATGTCACGGAAGCCATGTCGCTTGAAACTCCGCGCGGCGTATTCGAGCACTTTCTGGAAGACGTCGTCAGGGACGGTGATCGTGCCGGGAAACTTCATGTGCGCGGTGGGCGGATTCACACTGCCTTCGGGGGCATAGGCGATCACCGGCGCGACGAGCGCGTTGCCGAGTTCGGCGGCAATCTTCTCGGTGAGTGCCCTGGCGCGGGCGTTGTGCTTGCCTAGCACCATGTGCGGTCCGTTCTGTTCGGTGCCGCCTATGGGGACGATGATGGTTGTCGTGCCGGTGCGAATCCGGTCCTGTAGTTCAGGCCAGGTCAGGTCGTCGAGGAATACCGTGCGCGGGGATTGCGCCAGCGCGTCGGTCATGGCCAGGAGCGCAGCGGCGAGAAGAACTGCTCGCATCATTGCCGACAGGAGAAAAGCGGACGAAGCCGGGCTCACTGCAGGCTGGCGCCGAAGCTCAAGCGCGCCCGGCTGCGTGAGCGGCACGGCGTTCGAGTCCCCGTTGTCCGCCGGCAATCGATGGTCCCTTCCTTCCTCGGCATCATCAGGACTGATCCTCTTCATCACATTGTTTGATGATCGGACGGCGAACCATTAGAAAGTGGCACACTCTATGTATGCTGCGATGCACCATCACGCGTCGACCAGTAAAGGAGTATGCAATGAAGAGGACCTTTGTTCCGATCTTGTCGCTTGCCATCGTCTTGGGGGCGGGTATCGGCCTCGCAGCTGCGGACGGTATCGGCCACCGGGCCACGCCGTGCGTGCGTGAGCACGTATCCTCCCCCGAGGATTACAAGGTGTTTGTCGACGAGCCCACGGGCTATACGTTCGTATGTACGCCTGCGGGTTGGAAGTTCGTCAGCGCGGGGATCGTGGCGTGCGCGAGCAGACGTCCGGACAGCGTCCGGAACGGGCGCCGGTGGTAGTTCAGCGGTAGGGTACGTCGATCGTTGTTGCTGAATGTTGCGCGAGGTACCGCACCAGGGTGCGGTACCTCTGCGTGTCTCTCTTTGCGCGAGACGCCAGTGAAACGAAGCGCTCAGGTCGAGCGCTTGCGGTGAGGGCAGTTCACCTTCTGGCAGTCGGCGTAGATATGCAGGGAGTGTCCGTGGATGCGAAAGCCACGCTCCACCGCGACGTGCTCCTGACGGGCTTCGATCTCCGGATCGAAGAATTCCTCGACGCGTCCGCACTGGATGCAGACCAGGTGGTCGTGGTGCCCGCCCTCGTTCAGCTCGAATACCGCCTTGCCGCTCTCGAAGTGATGGCGCTGCAAGAGCCCCGCCTGTTCGAACTGCGTCAGCACGCGGTACACGGTGGCAAGCCCGATGTCCTCGCCTTCGGCGAGCAGCAGCTTGTACACGTCCTCCGCGGAAACATGGCGAACCTTGGTGGTTTCGAACAGGTTGAGAATCTTGAGCCGCGGGGTGGTGGCCTTCAGCCCCATGGTCTTGAGGTCTTGGGAGGAGCTCACGGCGGGGAGGGGAGAACCGGCCTGTCTCGGCGAGAATTGTTCGGGTATCATAAGCCGATCCAACGGGAAAGCAAATCCAGCCTGGGCGCTCCGCGTGAGGTCCGGCGGGTAGCTTCCGATCCGCTTCGGCTGGCCCATTCGACGCCGCCTTCACGATGCGAAAGCTCGTAGTACTCCTTGCTCCGAGGAAGACGAACCGTCGAGCGGCTACATAAACAT
>CAVRDD010000013.1:0-33938 GCA_963719715.1 uncultured beta proteobacterium | reverse complement strand
GTAGCTGCGCTGCAGGACCTCCAGAATTGCCGGTCGGCACCAGCAACAACGGCGACACGCAGATCCTTGGCGGGGTCACGCGCATCACGCGCGCGGCGGCGTCGGCGTCGGGTGTCGGTCGCACTACAACGTCCAGAACACGGTCGACATCTTCGGCGCGGTCCAGGATCGCGATCTCGGTGGCGTAACGGCGGAGGTCAAGCGGGTGATCGAGAAAATGAAGGCGGAACTACCGCGCGGTTCGCGGGTTGTGCTGCGCGACGGCCGACGCTCCAGTCTTCCTACACCAGTTCTCCTCGGCGGCCTGGTGCTGGCGATCGTGCTTGTCTACCTGCTGCTCGTCGTCAATTTCCAGTCGTGGACGGATCCCTTCATCATCATCACCGCGCTGCCGGCGGCGCTGGCCGGCATCGTCTGGATGCTGTTCATCAGCGCGCACGCCCCTTCATGTTCCGGCGCTCACCGGCGCGATCATGTGCATGGGGGTCCGCGCGGCCAACGGCATCCTGATCGTCAGCTTCGCGCGTGAACGCCTCGCAGCGGGCGCAACCGCGGTCCAGGCGGCAGTGGAGGCGGGGTTCGTGCGGCTGCGCCCGGTGCTGATGACGGCGCTGGCCATGATCATCGGCATGGTGCCGCTGGCGCTCGGACTGGGGGAGGGCGGCGAACAGAACGCGCCGCTGGGGCGTGCCGTCATCGGCGGCCTGCTGCTGGCAACCATATCGACGCTCTTTTTCGTGCCGACGGTGTTTGCGCTGATCCACACACGGCGTCAGGCGAAGGCTGCCGCCGTGGAGGCGGGCGCATGACGCACGATCCGGCGCCGCTGGATAGCGGACAGCCACCGCCCGCGGCTGGGCGCGCGGTGCGCGTCACGCTCATCGTCGTGACCGTGCTCGCGCTCGTGGTCGCGGCGACGGGCATCTACTCTCGCGTCAAGGCGCAGTCCGCCCTGCGCACTGCCACTGAAGCCCAGGCGGTGGTCACCGTTGCCGTCACAGCGCCGCTGCAGGGCGCGAAGGTCGAGAATCTCGTTCTGCCGGGAGACGTGCTCGCCTTTACCGACACGCCCATCTATGCCCGCACCAGCGGCTATCTCAAGCGCTGGACGACGGAAATCGGCACGCGGGTGAAGGCGGGACAACTGCTCGCCGAGATCGACACGCCCGAGGTTGATCAGCAACTGCGGCAGGCGCAGGCCGATCTCGCGACTGCCGAGGCCAACTTCGCACTGGCGGAAAGCACGGCGAAACGCTGGCGCGATCTGCGCCGGAGCGAATCGGTGACGCCGCAGGAGCTGGACGAGAAAGTCGGCGACGCCGCCGCCAAGAAGGCACTGGTCGCGGCAGCGCGCGCCAACGTACAGCGGCTGCGCGATCTGCAGGGATTCAAGCGCGTCGTCGCGCCGTTCGACGGCATCATCACGACGCGCAATACCCAGGTCGGCGATCTCATCGCGCCGCCCGCCGGCGGCAATGCAAAGGAACTCTTCCGCCTTGCTGCCGTGGACAAGATGCGCACAGTGGTGAACGTGCCGGAACCATTCGCCCGCAACATGCGGCGCGGCGGCTTGGCAGCGGTCGAGGTGACGGAACGGCCCGGGCGCCGGTTCGAGGGCACGATCGCCTACCTGTCGGACGCCATCGATCCTGTCACGCGCACCTTGCGGGTGGAGGTGCTCATCGACAACGCCAGCGGCGAACTCTTTCCGGGCTCATACGCGCGCGTGCACTTTGCGCTGCCGGCAGACGAGAACAAACTGCGCTTGCCGGTGAACACGCTCATCTTCTCGCGCGAGGGAGCGCAGGTCGCCACCGTCGATGACAACGACTGCATCGCGCTCAGGAAGATCGTGATCGGCCGCGATTTCGGCACCGAAGTCGAGATCGAGAGCGGGGTCGCCGCCAGCGACCGCGTGGTGGTAAATCCGCCCGACGCGGTCTTCGATCAGCAGAGCGTGCGCGTCGTCACGACGGCGGCGCAGAAGAGATGAGCAGGCGCCGCGCGCGCCGGCTGGCACTCGGTCTCGCGCTGGCGTGCGCGGGATGCTCCCTGGCGCCTGAGTACAAGGTGCCCGACACACCCGAAGTCACAGCGT
The DNA here is from genome assembly GCA_963719715.1 of uncultured beta proteobacterium. Lineage (GTDB taxonomy): Bacteria > Pseudomonadota > Gammaproteobacteria > Burkholderiales > JAEUMW01 > JAEUMW01. The sequence continues at coordinate 31,840 of CAVRDD010000013.1, read as the reverse complement.
ACCGTGCCGACCCTGCCTGGCAGCCCGCGGCGCCTGCGGATCGACAGGCGAGGGGCCAGTGGTGGACGCTCTTCGGCGATCCGCAGTTGAACGCGCTCGAAGACGATCTCATGCAATCCAGCTTCACGCTGGAGGCCGCGTACGCGCGCTACCAGCAGTCGAATGCGCTGGCGCAGATCGCACGCGCCGGGCTCTATCCGGCTCTCGGCGCCGACGGTCTGCTCACGCGCAACCGCCAGTCCGACAACCGCCCGCTGCGTGGCCCCACGTCGCCGTCCCTCTACACCGATGCGCTGCTGGCGGCGAATGTCTCCTACGAGATCGACCTCTGGGGCCGGGTGCGCAACAGCGTCGCGGCGGCGCAGGCCCGTGCCGAGGCGGCGGGTGACGACTACGAATCGGTCAGGCTCGGGCTGAGCGCGAATCTCGCCAATGACTATTTCATACTGCGCGGGCTCGATTCGAACATCGCGCTGCTGGCAGAGACCGAGGCAGCCTATCAGCGCGCGGTTGAACTGACGGACAGCCGCTACCAGGGCGGTGTCGCGCGCCGCTCGGACGTCGATCAGGCGTTGACCCAGCTCGAAACCGCGCGGGCATTGCGCATCGACGCCAACCTGCGGCGGGAGCAGTTGCAGAACGCGATTGCGGTGCTGCTCGGAAAAGCGCCGGAGCACTTCACGTTGCCGACGGCGCCGCTAGGGCAGCAGCTGCCGACGGTGCCCGCCGAGCTGCCGTCCGAACTGCTGCAACGCCGGCCCGACATCGCCGCGGCCGAGCGCTACGTTGCGGCGGCCAACGCCGACGTCGGTGTCGCGCGCGCGGCCTACTATCCGAGCTTCAGCCTGAGCGGCATCTTCGGCTTCCAGAACGACCGGGTCGGCGGCTGGATCAGTGCCCCCAACCGCTTCTGGGCGGTGGGCCCCGCGCTCGCCTGGCCGCTGTTCGACGGTGGTCGCCGCGCTGGCCTGAACGAGCAGGCCGCCGCTGCCTACACCGAGACCGTGGCGAACTACCGCGAGACGGTGATCCAGGCGTACCGCGAGGTCGAGGACAATCTCGCGGCGGTGAGGCAGCTCGGCGACGAGGGTGCCGCACAGGCGGCGGCGGCCGGGCACGCGCGGCGGGCGCTCTCCCAGGTACGCAACCGCTACGCCGGCGGTATCGCCCTCTATCTGGAGGTGGTGGTGCAGCAGAATGCAGCGCTCGCCGCGGAGCAGGCCGAACTCAATGCACGGGTGCGGCAATACTCGGCTGCGGTGCAACTCGTGAAGGCGCTCGGCGGCGGCTGGGAGCCCGTGCGCCTATCGCTAGACGCGCCGAAGCCGCTGCCGTAGGCACTTGTTCACGGCGGCTTCGGACAGTCACAGGAGCATGCCGGATACGCCTGTCGCCGGCGACTGCCTGCGCACGTGGATCGAATTCATTCACTGTAAGTGCCGCGTAAGGTTGGCGGCGTATCGTTGGTTCTGCTCGTGCACTTCCCCTCGCACCGAGACGCGTTTTTGGTGCTTCGCGGCCCGCTTTTGGCGGGCCTTTTCTTTTGCTGCGGTCGCCCTCAATCGCCGCGCAGCGTGCCGCGCACCGCCGAATTCTCGAAATAGCGCAGCGCGCCCGGGTGGTACGGCAGGAATCCGTTGTGCGAGAAGTTCGACTTGACCGTTGCCGCGGCGGCGGGATGGGCGTTGACCAGCGTGTCCTGGTTGGCGAAGACGGCATCGACGATGGCGTAGGCCAGGTCGTTGGGGAGGTCCTTGCTCGCCACCGCAAAGTTGTAGAGGCCGACGGTCCGGTAGCCCTTCAGGAGCGTCGGGTAGGCACCCGCCGGGATCACGGACGCAGTGAGCTCGGGCATGGCCAGGCGCAGCGCAACGATCTCGGTTTCAGTGAGCGGCACGAAACGCACGGCCTTCTGCGCGTCGAGCGCCGCCAGGGCCGGAAACGGTGCGCCAACTGCGGCCGCCAGCGCATCCAGGCTGCCTGCCTGGAACTGTGCTGCCATCTCATCCCAGGTGCCGTGGACGAGTTCGGCCTCGATCTTGAGCGCCGCCAGGAACTGCGGCAGGTAAGTTCCGGCGGTCCCGCCGGCGGGACCGACGCCGATGCGCTTGCCGGCCATTCCGGCGAGCGACTGTATGGGAGAGTTCTTCGGCACGACGAAGGTGAACGGCGTGTCGTACATCGGGAAGAGCGCGCGCATGGACTGAAAGCGTTTGCCCTGGGTCCAGTCGCCGGTGCCGTTCCAGCCCTGCAGAGCAACACCCATCGTGACGAAGGCGATTTGGGCGTCACCTGTTTCGATGAGCTTGATGTTCTCGCTCGGCCCGTCGGTCGTTCGCTCGGCGACCGGCAGGTCGAGCGCGCGCGTGAGCAGCAGTGCCAAGCCGGCGCCGTACGCGTGATAGGTGCCCCCGGGCGAGGCGGTGGCGACCGTCAGCGAAGGCGGCCAGTTCGGCTCGGCAGCCGATGCGCGCGCCACGCAGAGCAGGGCGGCGACGAGCGCCGCGGCAAGTTTCAAGAAACGCAGTCTCATACCCGACACTCCCGTTGGCACTGGACGCGACGCGCGGTTGCGCGTCGCCTATCGCCTCCGCGATACCCTTTGCACGGCGGCTTCGTTTCCGATCGCCTGCTCTCAGCTGCTTGCCACTGGGGCGGCCGGCACACTCACCTCGCCGTCTTCCACGTCGGCGAGCGGCAGCAGGTCTTCATCGTAGTCGCCGGCGAGCACCCGCCGCGCTTTCTCCATGTCGATCGCTTTTTCCCAGCGCGAGACGACGACCGTCGCGACACCGTTGCCGATGAGGTTGGTGATGGCGCGGGCTTCCGACATGAAGCGGTCGACGCCGAGGAGCAGTGTCAACGCCGGCGACCGGCACCTTGCCGACCGACGAAAGCGTGGCGGCCAGCGTGATGAAGCCGCCTCCGGTCACGCCGGCTGCGCCTTTCGACGTCAGCAGCAGCACAGCGAGGATGGCGAGTCTGCTCGCCACAGGGTCAGGGCGTACATCCGTCGCCTGCGCGATGAAGATCGCCGCCATCGTCAGGTAGATCGAGGTGCCGTCGAGGTTGAACGAATAGCCGGTCGGAATCACCAGACCGACCACCGAGCGTTGCGCAGCCGAGTCGCTCCATCTTCTCCATCATCCGCGGCAGCACCGACTCCGACGACGACGTGCCGAGCACGATGAAGCATCTCCTCGCGGATGTATCCGAGGAACCGCCAGAGGCTGAAGCCGGCAGCGCGGCCGACCAGCCCGAGCACGACGAACACGAACAGAAAGCAGGTGATGTAGACGCGCAGCATCAGCTCGCCCAGCGACAGCAGCGTACCGATCCCGTACTTGCCGATGGTGAAGGCCATGGCGCCGCAACGGCGCCGATCGGCGCCAGCTGCATGACCATCGCGACGATGCGCGAAGAGGACGTGCGCGAGTTCGTCGAGCAGCCGCAGCGATCGGCTCGCCGCGCTCGCCGACGCCAGTTCAGCGCGATGCCGAACAGCATCGCGAACAGCAGCACCTGCAGGATCTCGCCCTTGGCGAAGGCGTCCACGACCGTGTCCGGAATGATGTTGCAGCAGGAACTCGACGGTCGATCTGGGTCTTCGCCGCGGTCGCGTAGCTGGCGATCGCCTTGGTGTCGAGCGTGGCCGGATCGACGTTCATGCCGGCGCCGGGCTGCAGAAGGTTGACCACGACGAGGCCGATGACGCAGCGCGACCGTGGTCATCACCTCGAAGTAGACCAGCGCCTTGATGCCGACGCGGCCGACCTCCTTCAGGTCGCCCATCTTGGCGATGCCGACGACCACCGTGCAGAAGATGATCGGCGCGATCAGCATCTTGATCAGCTTGATGAACGCGTCGCCGAGCGGCTTCAACGCCTGCCCGACGTCGGGGAAGAAGAATCCGATCGCGACGCCGATCAGGATTCCGACGATAACGCGGAAGTAAAGGGTGTTGTAGAACGGACGCTTCGTCATTCTGATCCTCCCTCTGGAATTTATTTTCATTGTCACGCCATTGCCGCAACCCTACTCGCGGCGCTGGCGCGATTCAAGCGCCTTGCTGCGGGATCGCACGGCGCTGCGCTGCGGCACCTGAGCGCTGTCACGGCGGTGCCGGAAGTGGGGGAAATCGTTGCTACGACCACGCCACCAGGGCGGAGCCGGGGCCGCCCGTGAACCCGCTGCCGTGCGCGATGCTGGGGGCCAGCGCGAGCTGGCAGCCGCGTAAGCCGAGTCAGCCGGGCGCGGGAACGAATCCCGCATCACGCCTCGACGGTCGCGCCCCGCGGCCCGGGTTTACAATGCACGCACACAAGGGAGTTCAAAATGCCGATCTATGAATACGCTTGCAGCAAGTGCGGGCACGAGTTCGAGAAGCTGGTTCGCAACGGAACGGTGCCGGAATGTCCGAGCTGCCAGTCCACCGAACTCGAGAAGAAGCTGTCGGTCTTCTCGGCGCACGCATCGGATAGCGGAGCGGGGCGCTTCGAAGCCGGTCCGTGCGGCAGCTGCGGTCACCCGGACGGTCCGGGCGCCTGCGGCCTCAACTAGGCACGCACGGCTTGCTGTGGGGTCGCGCCCGCACAATGGCGGGCGGCGGGAGCTTACTTGGCGCGCTCCGAAAGCAGCCGTTTGGCATCTGCCCGCAGCGCGTTGTCGATCGCTTTCCGAAAGGCGGTGACGTAAACCATCTGGTTGCGGTGGGTCATCGAGTATTCGGGCAGGATCCCATCGACCGGAGCCATCGATTGCTGGATCAGCCCGACCACCTGCCACTCGCCGCCGCTCTGCCGTTCCAGCACGGGTCCGCCCGACATGCCGCTTTCGAAGGCGCAGTCGACGCCCACCAACCCGCTGACCGGACCGTGATCGCGGGCCTTGCAGCCGTTTTCCACGGTAATCCCCGGGCGACCGGCGCGTAATGCCGGGTAACCGATGGTCATCAGCGGTCCCGTGGGCATGGGGCTGCCTGGCTCCGGTCGTGCGCTCTTGAGGTAGCCGTACTGCCGGCCCAGGCATGAGTCCAGTCGCAGGATCGCCCAGTCACCCGCCATGCCTTTGAAATCCGTCTTCGCGAATCGACCGAAGGCAACCACCGTGGCCCGCGTGCGCGCGGCGAACTTCGCGGGTGTCTTCGGATCCGGGCCAACCAGGAATTCCGCAGACTGTCCGGCGCGCGGCGGACTGATCTCGACGGCTCCCGTGCGTGGGTTGCGGCCGCTCATGAATGCCACATGGTAGGCGGTCGCGATGTGGCAACTGCTCACCAGGAAGGCGGTGCCGCCCGCGCCGATTCCCCGGTGATGCAGCACACCGACGGAACGAAACGGCGGCAGCGCGGCATCGCGCTGCTCGCGACGGTCCTCGACGAAGACATTGGCGTGCGCTGCGCCGACCAGGAGCCAGAACGCGATCCCTGTCAGCGTGGGGAGAGCCGCGATACGCTGCAGGGATGGCAGGAAGCTGCGGCGCCTGACGCTCACCGCGCGGCGCTGGCTTGCTTTCTCAGGCCTCCTGCGCACGCCGTTTCGCACCGGCGCTGATGGCCGTCAGGATGCCTTGCATGAGCGCCGTTGGCGTCGGCGGGCAGCCGGGTACCTCGACATCGACCGGGATCACGTTGGACACGCGCCCGGCGCTCGCGTAGCTCTCGCCGAAGATGCCGCCGGTGCAGCCGCAGTCGCCGACGGCGACGACGAGCTTCGGTCCCGGCGTCGCATCGTAGGTGCGCACCAGCGCCGTTTCCATGTGGCGCGACACCGGCCCGGTGACGAGCAGAAGGTCGGCGTGTCGCGGGCTCGCGACGAACTTGATGCCCAGCGCCTCGAGGTTGTAGTAGGGGTTGTTGAGCGCGTGGATCTCGAGCTCGCAGCCGTTGCAGGAGCCGGCATCGACGTGGCGGATGGTGAGCGCGCGGCCGAGCGTGTCGAGGATGTGGCCCTTGAGCCGCTGCGAGACGGCGCGCAGCGCGTCGTCGGGCTCGGGTGGTGCCTCGGTGACGATCCCGGTCCGCACGATCTGCCTCAGCAACTTGTGCACGTCGTCTCCTTCACTCTTTGCGCGTTCATGCCCTAGAGGTCGTGGCCGCTGTATGACAGGTTGAACGACTTGTTGATGAGCGGGAAGTCCGGAACGATGTTGCCCATGATGGCGTGTTCCAGCGCCGGCCAGTTCTGCCAGGACGGATCGTGCGCGTGACAGCGCCGGATCACGCCGTCGTGCGCTTCGATGGCGACGAGGACTTCGCCGCGCCAGCCTTCGACCCAACCGAGGCCGATCTGCGCGCCGTTGGGCCGCGGCAGTGCGATATGCGCCGGACCGCGCGGCAGATCGTCGACGAGAGTTCGCACGAGACGCAGCGATTCAAAGATCTCGTCGAAACGCACGGCGACGCGCGCGGCAACATCGCCCTGCAGGCGCGTGGCCATCTTCACATCGAGCCTATCGTAAGGATCAAAGCCCGGTGCGACACGCGCGTCCCACATCTGGCCGCTGGCGCGGCCGGCGAGCCCGATCACGCCGAGGCGCGCCGCCAGCTGCGGCGTGAGGAATCCGCAAGTGAGAAAGCGGTCCTGCAGGCCGGCGTGATCGTCATAGATGGCGCGCAGTACCTGCACTTCGCGTTCGAGCATGTCGCACTGCCTGAGCAGCGCACCGTCCATTTCCGGGCCGAGGTCGCGCGCCACGCCGCCGGGTACGACCAGGTCCATGAGCAGGCGATGACCGAAGAGGCGCTGGTTGAGTCGCAGCACGTCTTCCTTGAGTCGCGAGAACTGGGAGAGGCCGAAGGCGAAGCCGCCGTCGTTGCCGAGATAGCCCAGGTCGCCCAGGTGATTCGCGATCCGTTCGCGCTCCAGCAGCAGTGCGCGCAGGACGAGCGGCCGCGGCTGCAGTTCGTAGCCGCCGAGTCCTTCCGCGGCCATCGAGTACGCCCAGGCGTATGCCACCGTGCTGTCGCCGGAGACCCGCCCGGCCAGCCGGAAGCCGTCCTTGAAATCCATGCCGCCGAAGCGCTTGTCGATGCCCTTGTGCTTGAAGCCGAGACGCTCCTCCAGCCGCAACACCTTCTCGCCGACGATGGAGAAGCGGAAATGTCCGGGTTCGATGATGCCGGCGTGCACCGGGCCGACCGGAATCTCATGCACGCCGTCGCCGCTCACCTGCACGAACGGGTAATCGTCTATGCCGGCCTGCGGGCTCAATCCGGCGAGTCCGGCGTGGCGCAAGGGGAAGGCATCGGCCGGCCACGCGGCATGGCGCAGCCAGAGTCGCTGGTCGCCGCCGTCGTGGCGGATGCCGATGAGATCGAACACCGCGCGCTGCATGCGATCGGCACAGGGGAAGACCGCCGCAAGGTCGGGCACGGAGGGATCCGCCGCGGGCAGCGGCACGTCCAGCCAGAGCATGGCGTGTTGCACGACGAAGAGGGCGTGCAGCGAGAAGCCCGCCGCACGGTCTCGCTCATCCGCTCCCCACAGCGCCGCGAGCCGCCCGCCACGCTGTTGCACGGCCACACTGGCGGACCAGAGTGCGCCCGGCGCGACCGTGCCGCGCCACGCCGGCATTGCGCACGGCACTGGCGAGAGCGTCAGGCCGGGGATCTGCAGGCCAGCTTCGATCCGGGTGTCTTCGCTCATGCTAGCCGATGAGCTTTGCCGCCTCGCGATACCACGTCGCGAGGTATTCCGGAATGTACAGGCCGAGCAGCAGCACCAGCGCCAGATGCACGAACAGCGGCAACAGCGCGGGCGGATGCGGCAGGCGTATTGCGGTCGTCTCGCCGAAGACCATCGGCTGCACCTTGCTGAAGACAGCGGCGAATGCGATGCCCAGCGACACGAGAAGGAACGGCGTCGCCCACGCATGCTCGCGCATCGCGGTGGTCAGGATCAGGAACTCGCTCGCGAACACGCCGAAGGGCGGCATGCCGAGAATGGCGAGCGTTCCGAGCATGAGTCCCCAGCCGACGCGGGGGCTTACGCGCACCAGCCCGCGGATGTCATCGATCATCTGCGTGCCGGTCTTCTGCACGGCGTGGCCGACGGCGAAGAAGATGGCGGACTTCGTGAGCGAATGCACGGTCATGTGCAGCAGCCCGGCGAAGCTTGCCACCGGTCCGCCCATGCCGAATGCAAACGTGATGAGCCCCATGTGTTCGATGGACGAATAGGCGAAGAGGCGCTTGATGTCCTTCTGCCGCGACAGAAAGAACGCCGCGACGACCACCGAGAGCAGGCCGAAGCCCATCATCAGCCGGCCCGCCGCCGCACCGTGCAGCGCGCCGTCGGTGAGCACCTTGCAGCGGACCAGCGCGTACAACGCGACGTTGAGCAGCAGGCCGGAAAGCACTGCGGACACGGGCGTGGGGCCCTCGGCATGGGCGTCGGGGAGCCAGTTGTGCAGCGGCACCAGTCCGACCTTGGTGCCGTAGCCGACCAGCAGGAACACGAACGCGATGCCGATCACGGTCGGCTCGAGCTGGCCCTTGACCGCTGCCAGGTGCGTCCATAACAGCGCCGACGCGCCACTGCCGAGCACCCTCTCCGCGGCCATGTAGAGCAGGATGGTGCCGAACAGGGCCTGCGCGATGCCGACGCCGCACAGGATGAAATACTTCCACGCTGCCTCCAGGCTAGCCGGCGTGCGGTAGAGCGAAACCAGCAGCACGGTGGTGAGCGTCGCGGCCTCGGTGGCCACCCACAGCACGCCCAAATTGTTGGTGAGCAGCACCAGCAGCATGGTGAACTCGAAGAGCTGGTACATGCTGTGGTAGAGGCGCAGGCGTCCGCTCGTGAGCTTGCCGTGCTCCTGCTCGATGAGCATGTACGGGCGCGAGAACATGGCGGTGGTCAGCGACACGAAGGCGGTAAGCGCCACCAGGAAAACATTGAGCGAGTCGACGAAGAACTGCTCGCCGAAGGCGATGATGGAGCCTTCCTCGATCACCTTCGCGGTGAGTGCGGCGGCGCCGGCGAACGTCACGGCGCAAAGCGCGATGTTGAGGTGTGCTGCCAGCGCCGATGGCCCACCAGCGCGAGGAGCAGTCCGCCCGCGAGCGGTGTGGCGAGGACGACGAGAATCTCGACGTTCATGCCTTCAATTTCCTGGCCCTTCCCGCATCCCCTTTCAAACCCCTACTCCTTGAGCTTTTCGAGATGCCGGATGTCGAGGCTGTCGAAGCGCTCGCGGATCTGGAAGAAGAACACGCCGAGGATCACCATCCCCACCAGTACATCGAGCGCGATGCCAAGCTCGATCACCATCGGCATGCCGTAGGTCGCGCTGGTGGCGGCGAAGAAGAGCGCATTCTCCATGGAAAGAAAGCCGATGACCTGCGGCACTGCCTTCGAGCGCGTGATCATCATCAGGAAGGAGAGCAGCAGACTCGCGAGCGCGATGCCGAGTGTCCCCTTGGTCACGGTCGAGGCGAAATGGGAGATCGGCGTCGCCAGGTTGAAGGCGAGGATCACGAGCACGATGCCGACGAGCATCGTGGTCGGGATATTGATGAGGGTTTCCACGTCCCATTTCACCTGCAGCCGCTCGATGAGCCGGTGCAGGATCCACGGCAGCAGGAGCACCTTGAGTCCGATCGTGATGAGGCCGGACCAGTAGAGGTGGTGCTGGCCGGTCGCGTAGGCGACGAACAGGGTCGATAGCGCGAGCGTTGCGCCCTGTAACATGAACAGGTTGATGAGCGACAGGATCCGCCGCTGCGCGAGCATCGCGAACGACAGCAGGAGCATGGCGGAGGCGAAGAGGTTGATGATCTGACCCGAGAGCGCGGGACTCATCACACCTCCAGCAGGAAATGCACGAGCATCGCGAGCACGGCGAGCATGAAGGCGGTGCCGAGAAACTCCGGCACGCGGAAGATGCGCACCTTCGCGCTCATGGTCTCGATCAGCGCGAGCATGAATCCGCCGATGGCGAGCTTCGCCGCGAGCTCCGGCACGGCGAGCACGATGCCGAGCACGTCGCCGCCTTCGGCGATGCCGAACGGGAAGAAGATCGCGATGCCGATGCAGGAGTAGACGAAGAGCTTGATGCTGGCCGCCCACTCGACGAGTGCCAGGTGGCGCCCCGAGTATTCGAGGATCATCGCCTCGTGGATCATCGTGAGCTCGAGGTGCGTGGCCGGATTGTCCACCGGGATGCGTGCGTTCTCGGCGAGCGACACCATGGTGAACGCCACCCCCGCGAAGGCGAGGCTCGGGTAGATGCCGAGTTCGAGGCGGACGAGTTTCTCGACCGTCGTCGCAAGCGAGGTGGACTGGCTGATGAGCGATGTCGTGAACAGCACCATCAGCAGCGCCGGCTCCGCGAGAAATCCGATCATCATCTCGCGGCGCGCGCCCAGCGAGCCGAATGCGGTGCCCACGTCCATGGCGGCCAGCGCGATGAAGATGCGCGCGAGGGCGAAGATGCCGACCAGCGCGATCGCGTCCGCCGCGGCGGCAAATGGCAGGTCGGTGCCGAGTGTGGGGACGATGGCCGCCGCCAGGCACATGCAGCCGAAGACGACGTAAGGCGCAATGCGAAATACGGGTGACGCATCGTGCGCGAGTACCGCGTCTTTCAGCAGGAGTTTGCTGAGCGTGCGGTAAGGCAGCAGGATGCCCGGGCCCGTCCTGTTCTGCAGCCACGCGCGACACTGGTTGACCCAGCCGGTGAGCATTGGCGCGAGCAGCACGGCGAGCACCAGTTCCGATGATCTGCGCGAGGGCGCCTGACCAGATCATGTCTGCACGAAGAGCAGCAGGAGCAGCAGCGTGACGAAGCTGTAGATCAGGTAGACGGAGATGCGTCCCTGCTGCAGGACGGTCACCACGCCGGTGATGCGGTCGACCGCCTTCGCCAGCGGCAGGTAGATCCAGTGCCACAGGGGGTCCTCGACGACAACGCGATAGCGCGGTGCGGCGTCGAAGGGAGACGGCAGCTCGCGCGTCGTGATGCGAAAGAACGGCGCGAAGACTTCGCGCACCGGCTGGCCGAATCCCTCGGCGGAGTCCTGCATGCGCGGGGTCTGCAGCGGATAGCCGCAATCCCAGGCCGGGGCGCGGCGCAGACGCCCGTGATAGAGCCTGCGCACGGCGATCCAGACGATGCCGGTCACGAGTGCTGCGCCGATGAGCATGAGCAGCGGACTGTAGCTTGCGCGGTCAGGGTTGATCGGCGCCAGAAAGAGCCAACTGCCGCTGGTGATCGCGTCGCCGAGGCCGCGTCCGTTGAGCAGCAGTGTGACCTGATCGATACGGTCGATCACCTGCACCGGCAGCACGCCGAGCAGCACGCACCAGGCCGCGAGCCAGATCAGCGCGATGCGCTCGCAGGATCCCGCAATCCTTGGCCGCCGCGAGCCTTTCCTCGCGCGGCTGGCCGAGAAAAACGACACCGTAGAATTTCACCATCACGTATCCGGCGAGCGCGGCCGTCAGCGCCACCGCTGCCGCGGCAACCGGGATCAGCATGTTGAGATAGGCCTGTGGCAGGCCGGGCGTGAGCAGAAACGCCTGCAGCAGCAGCCACTCCGAAACGAACCCGTTGAGCGGCGGCACGCCTGCGATCGCCAGCGTCCCGAGCAGCGCCAGCCACGCCACCCACGGCATGCGGTGGATGAGCCCACCGAGCTTGCCGAGTGCGCGCTCGTGCGTCGCGTGCAGCACCGAGCCCGTGCACAGGAAGAGCAGGCTCTTGAAGAAGGCGTGGTTGACGCAGTGATAGATCGCAGCCGTCAGCGCCAGTGCAGACAGCGCCGTCATGTCGTACGCACGAAAGGTGATCGCGAGCCCGATGCCGACCAGAATGAGGCCGATGTTCTCGATCGACGAATAGGCGAGCAGACGTTTCATGTCGCTTTGCACGGCGCTGAAGACGACACCGAAGAGCGCGGTGATGAGACCGAGCGCGAGCGTGAGCACGCCCCACCACCATATCTGCAGGTAGAGGAGGTCGAAGGTCACGCGCAGCAGTCCGTAGATCGCGGTCTTGAGCATGACTGCACTCATCAGCGCGGACACCGGCGAGGGGGCGGCCGGGTGTGCTTCCGGCAACCAGACGTGCAGCGGCAGGACGCCGGCCTTCGCGCCGAACCCGAAAAGCGCGAGAAGGAAGGCGACGGTCGCCCACAGCGGCGTCGGCACTGCCGCGCGCATCGCGGCGAAGGTGTAATCGTGCGCGGCGCCGTGGAGCACGCCAAAGCAGAGCAGGAGCGCGATCGCGCCGATGTGCGCGATGAGCAGATAGAGGAAGCCGGCGCGGCGAATCTCCGGCAGGCGGTGGTCGCTCGTGACCAGGAAGTATGACGAGAGCGCCATGGTTTCCCACGCAACCATGAATCCGTAGGCGTCGTCGGCGAGCAGCAGCAGCGCCATGCTCGCGAGAAACACGTGGTAATAGAGACTCTGCAACCCGGGCGGCGTGCCTTCGCCGCGGCGGATGTAGCCGGCGGCAAAAATCGAAACGCCGGCGCTCACCGCGCCCAGCAGCGTCAGGAAACAGGCCGAGAGCGCATCCAGCCGCAAGTGAAAGGGCAGATCCGGCAGCCCCAGCGGCAGCACCTGCGAGACCGGCAGTTCACCAAGGCTGGCGAACGCCGTTGCGGCGAGAACGAGACCGCCCGATGGCGCCTGCGGGATATATGCCCTTCGCCACCAGCCGCACGTTGCGCGGCACGGCGACGCCCGCAGCGCCGAGGGCGAGCCAGAAGCACGCGACGCCGACGATGACTTCGACCGACGAAACGATCACAGGCGAAATGCGAATCGACTGCGTGAGCTCACTGCCACCGAGACACCGACCTCCCCGAGAAATGTGCTGATCACTGCCGTGCCACGCAAGCCGCGACGAGGGTCGCGGCTGCGAATCTTCCCTGCGAACGGTGCGGCATTATGCCAGCGCGATAACAGGGACAACGCTGGCGGCAATGATAGCACTCGCCGCGACGGCGCGTCTCTCCAGCCCGTTGCCAGTATGTCCCGGCGATCTTCGGCACTTCAGCACTGAGGCTGGCGGCGCCGCACCGCGCTATTTCACCTTCATGCCGGGCTGCGCACCGGTATCCGGCGCGAGAAGGTAGAGGCCCGTGCCGTCGCCGGAGGCGGCCAGCACCATGCCTTCCGACATTCCGAACTTCATCTTGCGCGGCGCGAGATTGGCGACCATCACCGTCAGCCGCCCGTTGAGCAGCACCGGATCGTATGCCGACTTGATCCCGGCGAACACCGTGCGCGACTCGCCGCCGAGATCGAGCGTGAGCTTGAGCAGCTTGTCGGCACCGTCGACGTGCTCCGCAGTCACGATGCGTGCGATGCGCAGGTCGACCTTCGCGAAGTCGTCGATCGAGATCGTTTCCGCCACGGGCTGCTGGTGCACTTGGGCTTCGGCGTGTCGCTGCGGCGAGTGCGGGTCGGCGAGGGACGCGCGATTGGCGTCCACCAGTGCCTGGACCTGCCTGGTTTCGATGCGCGTCATCAGATGCCGATAGGGGTCGATGCTGTGCCCGAGGAGCAGCGTCCCGACGTCGCGCCAGGTGAGCGGCGGCAGCCGCATGAACGATTCGACGCGCTCCGCGATCGCCGGCAGCACGGGCTTCAGATAGATCGTGAGCCAACGGAACGCGTTGAGGACGATGGTGCAGACCTCATGCAGTTCGGCGCTCCTGTCCGGCTGTTTCGCGAGATCCCAGGGCTTGCACGCATCGACGTAATGATTCACCACGTCGGCGCAGCGCATGACCTCGCGCACCGCCTTGCTGAACTCGCGGCTCTCGTAGCTTGCCTGCAGGGTCTCCGCGGCATCGCGGATTTCCTCCATCCAGGGCTCGATGCTGATCTTGTTGGCGAGTCGTCCGCCAAAACGGGTGGCGATGAAACCCGCCGCGCGGCTGGCGATGTTCAGGTACTTGCCGACAAGATCGGAGTTCACCCGCGCCACGAAGTCGTCGAGGTTGAGATCGATATCCTCCATCGTGCCGTTCAGCTTGGCGGTGTAGTAGTAGCGCAGCCACTCCGGGTTGAGCCCCTGCCTGAGATAGCTCTCCGCCGTGATGAACGTGCCGCGCGACTTCGACATCTTCTCGCCGTTCACGGTGAGGAAGCCGTGGGCGAAGATCCGGGTCGGCGTGCGGTAGCCGGCGAATTCCAGCATCGCCGGCCAGAAGAGGGCGTGGAAGTAGAGAATGTCCTTGCCGATGAAGTGCACCATCTCGGTGGCGTGGCCCGGCCGCAGGAAGTCGTCGGGTTCGAGGTACACGCCCTCGGCGCGCTGCTGGACGACGTAATTCTGGAAGCTGCCGAAATAGCCGACCGGCGCGTCGAGCCAGACATAGAAGAACTTGGCGCCGCCGGTTCCGGGAATCGGGAAGCCGAAGTAGGGCGCGTCGCGCGAGATGTCCCAGTCGGAGAGCTTGTCCTCGCCCGCCTCGCCCAGCCACTCCTGCATCTTGTTCGACGCTTCCGGCTGCAGACGGCCCGACTCGCGCGTCCACTGGCGCAGAAAGCTCACGCAGTCCGGGTGCGCAAGGTGGAAGAAGTGGTGCTCGGATGCCTTGCGCACGGGCGCTGCGCCGGAGACCGCCGAATACGCGTTTTTCAGATCGGTGGGCGCGTAGGTCGCTCCGCACACTTCGCAGGAGTCGCCGTACTGATCCTTTGCGCCGCACTTCGGGCACTCGCCCTTGATGAAGCGGTCCGGCAGGAACATCTCCTTCACCGGATCGTAGAACTGCTCGACTTCGCGGCGAACAATCAGCCCGCGCGCATCGAGCGCTTGGTAGATGTCCTCGCAGAAGCGCCGATTCTCGCTGGAGTTGGTCGTGTAGTAGTTGTCGAAATCGACGTGAAAGCCGTCGAAGTCGCGCTTGTGCTCATGCCACACGCGCTCGATCAGCGCCTCCGGCGTGATGCCTTCCTTCTCCGCGCGCAGCATGATCGGCGTGCCGTGCGTGTCGTCGGCACAGACATGGTGGACCTCGTGTCCCAGCATCTTCTGAAAGCGCACCCAGATGTCACTCTGGATGTACTCGACGAGGTGTCCCAGGTGGATGGCCCCGTTGGCGTAGGGCAGGGCGGAGGTGACGAGGAGGCGGCGGGTCATGAGCAGAGGGGAACTTAAGCTCATGAATTGTAACAAAGGCCGACAGTCGTGGTTGTGTAATCCCGAGCGCGTGGTGAACAAGCACCCGCCAAGCACACGCTGTCGATTAGAATTCGACTTCCCATTCTCCGTCCGAGGAAGCTGTCCATGGCCATCTCCACCCTCCAGGTCGAAACCGCCCTGAAGGAAATCGTCGATCCCAATACCGGGAAGGACTTCGTCACGACCAAGTCTGCGAAGAACATCAGGGTCGACGGCAACGATGTGTCGGTCGACATCGTTCTGGGCTATCCCGCGAAGAGTCAGATTGACGGCATCCGCCGCCAGGTTATCGACAAACTGAAGGGCATTCCGGGTGTCGGCAACGTGAGCGCCAACGTGTCGATGAAGATCATCGCGCACTCGGTGCAGCGCGGCGTCAAGCTGATCCCCAACGTCAAGAACATCGTCGCCGTCGCCTCCGGCAAGGGTGGCGTCGGCAAGTCCACCACGGCGGTGAATCTCGCACTCGCGCTGGCGGCCGAGGGGGCCAGTGTCGGCGTGCTCGATGCCGACATCTATGGACCTTCGCAGCCGACGATGCTGGGCATCACAGGCCGCCCCGAGTCGGTCGACGGCAAGACCATCGAGCCGATGGAAGGACACGGCATCCAGGCGATGTCGATCGGCTTCCTCGTCGAGGTCGACACGCCGATGGTGTGGCGCGGGCCGATGGTGACGCAGGCCCTCGAGCAGCTGCTGACGGAGACGCGCTGGCGGGAGATGGATTATCTCGTCGTCGACATGCCGCCCGGCACCGGCGACATTCAGCTCACGCTTGCGCAGAAGGTCCCGGTGACCGGCGCGGTGATCGTCACCACGCCGCAGGACATCGCGCTCATCGATGCGCGCAAGGGACTCAAGATGTTCGAGAAGGTGAGCATCCCCATCCTCGGCGTGGTCGAGAACATGAGCCTGCACATCTGCCCGAACTGCGGGCACGAGTCGCATATCTTCGGCAGCGGCGGTGCCGAGCAGATGTGCAAGGACTACGACATCGACCTGCTCGGCTCACTGCCGCTCGACATCGCCATCCGCGAGCAGGCCGACTCGGGCACGCCGACCGTGGTCGCCGATCCCGAGGGTCGCGTCGCGCAGATCTACAAGCAGATCGCACGGCGCATCGCGATCAAGATCGCTGATCAGGCGCGCGACATGACCGCGGCGTTTCCGAAGATCGTCATCCAGAATACGTGATGGCGGCCTTTGTGGTCGGACGCATGCATGTGCGTGATCCCGGCGGGTGGGAGCAATACCTCGCGCAGGTCGGCGCAACCGTCGCTGCGCATCAGGGCGAAGTCGTGTTCCGCGGCAGGGACGCGGTGAATCTCGACGGCGGCGACGCGCACGAACTCGCAGTCCTCCTGCGCTTCCCGGACGTCGCGGCGGCGCAGCGCTGGCGTCACTCGCCCGAGTATTGCCGCATCGTGCCGCTGCGCGACGCGGCCGCGGACGTCGTCCTCACCGCCTACAGCGCCTGAGCGGCGCTGCGACAACAGGAGTCACCCTTCGGATGAGCATCAAGTCCGACCGCTGGATCCGCCGCATGGTGGAGCAGCAACGCATGATCGAGCCGTTCGAGCCGCACCAGATCAAGGAAGTGAACGGACAGCAGGTTGTGTCCTTCGGCACTTCCAGCTACGGCTACGACATCCGCTGTTCGGACGAATTCAAGCTCTTCACCGACATCAACACGACGATCGTCGATCCCAAGAGCTTCGACCCGAAGTCGTTCGTCGACGTGAAGGGAGCGTCGTGCATCATCCCGCCGAACTCCTTCGCGCTCGCGCGCACCGTCGAGTATTTCCGCATCCCGCGCAACGTCCTCACCATCTGCCTCGGCAAATCGACGTACGCCCGCTGCGGCATCATCGTGAACGTGACGCCGCTCGAGCCCGAGTGGGAAGGCTATGTCACGCTCGAATTCTCCAATACGACACCGCTGCCGGCGCGCATCTATGCCAATGAGGGTGTCGGTCAGGTGATCTTCCTGGAAGCCGATGCCAATGACGTCTGCGAGACTTCGTATCGCGACCGTGGCGGCAAGTACCAGGGCCAGCGCGGCGTGACGCTGCCGAAGATGTGACCGTACCGGGCCGGCTGCCGGGGAGCCGCGTGGCTGCACGCGTCGAAGTGACCGCGCGCGCCGGGGCCGATGCGTTCGGTCTCGATCTCGAGACCGTGCGCGCTGCCGCCGCCGAGCACTACACACATCCCTTCCTGCTCCTCGACACCGACGTCGTTCGAGCCAGGGCGCGCCGATTCGGCAGCGCGATGCCGCGCGTGCGGCCGCACTACGCGGTCAAGGCCAACTCGCACCCGGCGGTTCTGAAGGCACTGCGCGACGAGGGAATCGCCTTCGAGATCGCCTCCGCCGGTGAGCTCGATGTGCTGTCCGCACTCGGCGTGTCGGCGCGCGATGTCCTCTATTCGAACCCCTTCAAGCCCCGTGAGCACATCGCGCACGCGGTACGACTGGGAGTCGAGTGGTTCGTCGTCGACACCAGCGAGGAACTGCGCAAGGTCGTCGACATCGCGCCGGGTGCGAAGCTCTGCCTGCGCATCGAGGTGCCCAACGCGGACAGCGACTGGCCGCTCGCGGGAAAGTTCGGTGCCTCTCCTGCGGCTGCACGCGAGATCGCCGCACTGGCGACTGCGCTGAGAGCCGACCTCGCCGGCGTGAGCTTTCACGTCGGCTCGCAGTGCACCAATGCCGAGAGCTGGCGTCTCGGCATCGAGCGCGCGAAGGAGACGTTGGTGATGCTGCGGGCGCAGGGGCTGCGGCCGCGGCTCTTGGATATCGGCGGCGGTTTTCCGGTGCGTTATGCGAGGCCGATTCCGGATCTCGGCGCGATCGGCGCGATCGTCAATCGGTCGCTTGCAGACGTGTCGCCCGAGATCGCGGTGATCGCCGAGCCGGGCCGCATCCTCGTGGCCGATGCCGCCTGTTTCGTTTGCCGCGTGATCGGGACCACGACGCGCGGCGCGCGCCGCTGGATGTACTGGGACGCGGGTGTGCACGGCGGCATCATCGAAACGGCGCGCGGCGGCCTCGCGTACGACATTCACACCGACCGCGAAGGCGCGCTCGTGCCCTGGACCATCGCCGGCCCAACCTGCGACGCGGCGGACGTGCTGGCGGGCGAGTACCTGCTGCCGGAGGACGTGCGCGAAGGCGACTTCGTCTACCTGCCAAACACGGGCGCTTACACAAGCGCGCGCGCCTCCACCTTCAACGGGTTCCCACTGCCGGAGGTGCGCCTCATCGGCGCGGACGGCTGACGCGGTTGGTTCTACTCGCTGTCGACGCGAATGCGCTCGTAGCGCGTGAAACGGAAAGCGTGGGCGTTGCGGTCGTCAGCGGCGACCTGCTCCGAGTCAGTGGCCAGCCACTCGCCAAAGTCGATCGGTGGCATCAGCGTGTCTCCCGGCACGTCGATATCGACCACGGTCAGATACATGCGGTCAGCGAGCGGCAACGCTTCGCGGAAGATCTCCGCGCCGCCGATCACGAACACTTCCTCGTCGTACAGGCAGATCGCGAGCGCCGCGCGCAGCGAGTCCGCCACGATCGCGCCGGCCACCGCGTAGTCCGGGTTGCGGCTGACGATCACGCTCCTGCGGCCCGGCAGCAGCCGCCCGATCGATTCCCAGGTCTTGCGTCCCATCACGATGTGGTGACCCATCGTGATGCGTTTGAAGCGCTGCAGCTCCGCCGGCAGATGCCAGGGGATGCGACCCTGGTCGCCGATCACGCCGGTCTTCGACGTGGCGACGATGAGCGACACGCAGCGCGTCATATGGCGACCGGTGCCGGAATGTGCGGGTGGGGATCGTAGCCTTCGAGCGTGAAGTCCTCGAAGGCGAAGCCGAAGAGGTCGGTTACCGCCGGGTTGAGCCGCATCGTCGGCAGCGGCGCGCGGCGCTCGCGAGAGCTGCAAGCGCGCCTGCTCCAGGTGATTCAGGTAGAGGTGCGCATCGCCCAGCGTGTGCACGAACTCGCCCGGCGCGAGCCCGCACACCTGCGCCACCATCAGTGTCAGCAGCGCGTAGGACGCGATGTTGAAGGGCACGCCGAGAAAGATGTCGGCGCTGCGCTGATAGAGCTGGCACGACAGCCTGCCGTCGGCGACATAGAACTGGAACAGCGCGTGGCAGGGCAGCAGCCGCATGCGGTCGAGCTCGCCGACATTCCACGCAGACACGAGCAGCCGGCGCGAGTCGGGGTTGCGTTTGATCTCGGCCAGCACCGCCGCGATCTGGTCGATGTGGCGGCCATCCGCGGCGGGCCAGGATCGCCACTGCGCGCCATAGACCGGGCCCGAGATCGCCATGCGCGTCCGCCCATTCGTCCCAGATCGTGACGCCGTGCTCGTGCAGGTAGCGGACGTTCGTGTCGCCGCGCAGGAACCAGAGCAGCTCGTGGATGATCGACTTCAGGTGCAGCTTCTTCGTCGTCACCAGCGGGAAGCCGCGCCGCGAGATCGAAGCGCATCTGATAGCCGAACACGCTGAACGTTCCGGTGCCGGTGCGGTCCGCCTTGCGCACGCCGTGGTCGAGCACGTGCTGCATGCAGGTCGAGGTATTGGCGCATGGGGTTAGCAGCAGGAAATGAGACGGCGAAGCGTATGCGAGAACGGACGTCTAGGCAATCGTGCCTGCGCCTCTTCACTACCTTTCAGTCGCGCGCCGAAGCTCGGCCAATCCCTTGTGGTACCCCAGACGAAATCGAGCGAAGGTATGCCCTGTGGCATGTGGAATTGCGTTCCATCGCTGCGCATTCCAACCTGCATCGATAAAATCGGACGCTGCGAAAATGAACTCCAGGGCGTCGGTGAGAAACGGAACGAGAGATTCTATTCTCGGATAAGCGATGCCGCTGTTACTGCCGTGGACGAAATGATTGCGGCACTGGACAGCAACGGTGGCTACGAATCGCAAGTCCGGGAATCTACCGCCCAGTTTTCCATCAATGATGGATACTCGATGGGCAACCTTTTTTGGGAGCGAAGGCTTTCCAACGCGGCCCAGAGCATCCAGAACGCTGTCGCGGTGAGCACTTGCCGGATGCTTCTTGAACATGGCTACGCAATCGTCCCTCGTCGCAAGCAAGTCGCTGGACAGGTCGCTGGAGAGAGGCACCGCTTCTGCCGGCAAGATATCGAACATGTTGGCGGCGCCGATCAGCCGATCGGGACTGTAAGTGGCAGCCTTGCCCATGCACCCCAAATAGCAACTTCTTGCAACTCCCCGGCCTCCGTGCCGACTGATCCATTGGGAGAGCACGACTGCAAACTCTGCGGGATGCTGGATCGGATCCAGCGGCAAGTCCGGCGCGAAGGGCTTGCGGTATTCGCTCTTGTCGCTGAGCTTCGCAGGGAAACTGGGATAAACAGTGAGCGACTGGCGGCTTGCCTCGGGCCCATCGGTAGTCAGGTCTATGCCATCGATGCCCTGAACACGGCCGGCCGCCATGGAAAGAAAGCAAGTGACGGCGTACATTCGATGGAGCGCATCCCGAAACGTCACGGGTTGTTCGGGTTCGATGGACACAACAATGCGGTTCTTGATGAAGACACCCGAAGGACCGCCCGAACTACGTTGCGGTCGGTGGTGTATCGAGACTTTGCCGACGCATGTGGATACCTCCGCTATGCAGTCCC
Source organism: uncultured beta proteobacterium (assembly GCA_963719715.1). Classification (GTDB taxonomy): domain Bacteria; phylum Pseudomonadota; class Gammaproteobacteria; order Burkholderiales; family JAEUMW01; genus JAEUMW01. The sequence continues at coordinate 11,032 of CAVRDD010000013.1, read as the reverse complement.
TTCCAGTGAAGTAAGCAACCTCCGGTCGCTCTCCTGATCCTACTGGTCGTGTCTGACGGGCCTCTTTCAGTACCGTGCCTATCATCGACTTTGCGTCGGGCATGCAGCCGAATGCGTCGAAGTCGTAAAAGAGGGTCTTCAGATCCGTAGTTGTGAAATGAATCGCGGCGATGCTGGGCTGTTCCGGTTTGAGATGGCTCCGGCCAACAGTCACAAAATGGGGGAAGGCGCTGACATCGTGATGGACAGGTTCACCCTCGCCATTGCGTGCTCAAGAGCCGGCGGCTGTTCCAGTGCAACGCCTGCGCTCGGCAGACTTCGGTCACGGCGGGCACCGTGTTCGCCGGCTCGAAGCTGCCGCTGACCGTCTGGTTCCTGGCCATGCATCTGATCACCCAGGCGAAGAGCGGCATTTCCTCGCTGGCGCTGGCACGCCAGTTGGGGATCTCGCAGAACAGCGCTTGGCTCATGAAACACAAGCTCATGCAGGCGATGCTCGAGCGCGAGGCCAGCCGACAGCTCACCGGCTTCGTGCAGATTGACGACGCCTATTGGGGTGGGCGGCGGCGCGGCTACAAGCGCGGGCGCGGCACGCGCGGCAAGACGCCGTTCGTGGCGGCGGTGCAAACCGATGCCGCAGGGCACCCCCAGCGCATGAGCCTGAACCGCGTGAGAGGCTTCCGCTCGAAGGCCATTGCCCGCTGGAGCCAGGCGCGGCTCGCCGCCGGAACGGCTGTGTGCTCCGATGGGCTGGCCTGCTTTGCGGCGGTGAACGAAGCGGGCTGCGAGCACACCCCGATCGTGATGAGCGGTCCCGGCATGGCCCAACGCCGCCGCGTGCTCACCTGGGTCGACACCATGCTGGGCAACGTCAAGAACTCGATCCACGGCACCTATCATGCGATCGGTGCCAAACATCTGCCGCGCTACCTCGCCGAATTCAGCTACCGTTTCAACCGACGCTATGACCTCGCGAGCATGCTCGCACGGCTCGCCACCGCCGCCGCATAGACCCCGCCTATGCCATACCGGTTCGTGAAGCTCGCTGAGGCTCATTGGTAATCAGGACTTTGAAAGCCGCTCGGGACTTGGCGCTAAGCCGGCTATCCCGGGCGCCAGCGCTCGCCCGGACTGATCCCATCTCGCGCCTGAACGCGCGCGCGTAGGGGCCTTGGATTCATGGCGGGACTGCCTTGGCGTCCTGCAGCGCTGTGCTCTGCGCGCACGGACTCTGCGGAGAATTCGAGTCGTCAGTTGGCGAGACAGGCTTTTGGCCGATGACGCCGGACACGGTCGGTGTCACGAGGTTCAGCGCGACACGTTGGCGGTCATTGGTCTCGCCCCGGAAACGAGACGTGCACCATCGCCCAGAAACCTGTGGATTCCGAGGGCGTGGTGGCGAGCACCGAACGGGCGGTGCTCGCTCCATGGTCAGCACACAGGCTGAGGTTCAGAACAGACGGTCACGGCGTCCGAGGATAGGACTCGCTTCCTGTTGCCGTTGAGGTTGTGGCTGGCCGGCATTACGTCCCGGCTTTGAATACGACATCTCGGAAGTAGTTTGTGTTGCTCCAGTTGAATACGGGCATGGCCCCCAATACATCCGTGTACACGCCGCTGCCGATATACGTATGCAAAGGCCCGTTCGCAATTGGGGCATCAAACCCATGCGACTGTTCTGCGTAGTAGTGATCGCTGCTGTTCGATACTGCGACGATGTAATCCACGTTTGCATCAATCTGCAACGCCGGTTGCAAAGAGAGGGTCTTCCATCCTTCCGTGCCTGGCGAAATGTTCCAGGTGTACGGGCCTGCGGCCAGCGCACCGTCCGTGACCCGCCAGATACGTACCGTGTGGTTCCCGCTCTCCGTGGCATTGGTATACACGCGCACCGCCGTGACCTTCCCAGTCACCTCTGCCGAGAACCTCGTGCCCAATTCGTAAGCCGAGTCATTCTCGAACATCGTCGGCATCTGGCTTGTGAAAATGGTCCCCGCTGGCTGCGTACCAGTGCCGGCCTCTGTCGCAATCTGCTGGTACACGGCCTTCGCGGCCTTATACCGGGCTTGTGCGGCACCCAGGCTGGTCGGGAAATACGAGTTCCATTCGCCACCCGGCGAGGTCTTGTCCAACAGGTTGTCGATCCACTGCACGAAATACTGGGCGTCCGCAGCGCTGGTGCGGATGGGTTTGTTTGCCAAGAGCAGAAACACCGCGCCCGTGTGGACCGTGTGGCCGTTGCTTCCCATCCTCCGCGCAGCCAGCCAACCGCTCTTGTCGAACGTTACGTTCGCAGTGAAGCTGACTTTGCCGCCTGCGGCAACCGATGTCTTCTTGCTCGCCACGACAGCGCCGTTCTGTACCAGTTCGATTGTTCCGCTGAGCTTGGTATTCGAAGTCCATGCGATCGTTACTGGCACGGTTGCAGCACCCGTCAACTGGATTTCATCTCCGGGTGTTGCGCTGCCGTTTACCTTCAAATCCAGAAATTCCTTGTGCCCGTTGCGGGACACCACGGTGCGCCCCTTCTTGATGCCCTCGATCCAGTTGCGGTAGGTCATCTGACCACCCGCGACCTGAGAGTAAGTCAGCACCGACCCCAGCACCGAAACGCCGCAGGGATAGTCCGTCCCGCCGGCGAGTCCGGGCCGAAAACCGGTATTGAGCAGGCGATAGTAGGCCTGCATCGCGGAGTCGCTACCGGTGACGTCCTCCGAGATGAAGTCGGCTGCGCCCAAGGCCACTTCGACCGGGTATTCCATTGGCAGACAGCAATTCAAGGTCTGTGGAATGCTGCCATCCAGATATTGCATGTGCGCAAACCCGGCGATGGCATTCTGCTGGTGCGCCCAGTTGAAGATGGGATAGGTGTACTCCGCCCAGATCTGATGAGCCTCTCCGAGCCCCAGCACCACCAGATGGCCGCCCAAGGCCTGGTGCGGGTATTCGGTATAGGTGGCATCCCAATGCCACTCCGTATCCCAATGAACGATCCGGCCGGCAGTCGAAACGGAAGCATTCTGGCCGTTCACCAGGGGCAGGTCAGTCCCCGGGTTTTGAACTTCGCCATTGCCCATATCAGCAAGCAGCGATACGGTGGCCAGGTTGTTCGCGCTCATCTTGTTGTAAATGCTGGATACCGAAACCGGAGCGCCTCCGCAGCTGCGGTGTACATGCATATCACCCGCATACCAGCCCGCCGGCTCTGGATCGGCCGCCACTGCAGTGGCGACGGTGGTCGAGAGTGGAAGGATGGCGGACACGACAATTTTCAAAAGGATGTTCTGTGTTCTGCTTTTCATGGCACAAGTCTCCCGTCGAGTGCGAGTCAGAATCTTAGCGCCTCTCCCGGTATGACGTTGCTATTTCTTGCCGCCCACTCCGGCGGCAGATTCCCGTTCATTCAGGAGCGACTAAATGAAACAGCAAGTGCGCCGCGCGGGCGTGATCGGCCTCGGGACCATGCGTGACTTGGGGATCGTTCTCGACTATGAGAAGAAGCGCTTCTTCCCGCTACCGGCGTCGGGCGCTTGAGGACGCCGGCCATGGGAGCGCTTCTGGGCTGCATCGCCGACGACTTCACCGGCGGCACCGATCTGGCGGGCATCCTGGTCAAGTCCGGCATGCGCACGGTACAGATGATTGGCGTCCCGCAGGGGCCGGCGCCTGAGGGCGTCGACGCAGTCGTCATTGCGTTGAAGTCGCGCACCGCGCCGATCGAGGAGGCGGTCGGCGCGTCGCTGGCAGCGCTGCGCTGGTTGCAGGAGGCCGGCTGCCGACAGATCTATTCCAAGTACTGCTCGACCTTCGATTCCACTCCGAAGGGCAACATCGGTCCAATTGCAGAGGCGCTCATGGAAGCGCTCGGCACCGACTTCACCATTGCCTGCCCGGCCTTCCCGGCGAACGGCCGCACGGTCTACCAGGGGCACCTGTTCGTCGGCAGCGCACTGCTCAGCGACTCGGGTATGCGCAACCATCCTCTGACCCCGATGACCGACGCGAATCTCGTGCGGGTGCTGCAGCAGCAGGTGCGACGCCGTGTGGAACTAGTCGACCATGCGACGGTGGCGCGCGGTGCAGCCGCGATCGCGCAACGTTTCTGCACACTGCGCACAGAAGGAACGGGTTTCGCGGTCGTCGATGCCATCACGGACGACGACCTTCATGCCATCGGCGCCGCCTGCGCGGAACTGCCGCTGGTGACCGGCGGATCAGGCATCGCGCTGGGGCTGCCGCAGAACTTCCGCCGCCTGGGCCTGCTGCCGGACGGGGTCATCGCCTCCGCCCTGCCGCACACCGGCGGCCTGCGAGCCGTGGTGTCGGGCAGCTGCTCGGTTGCCACCCAGAGCCAGGTGGCAGCCATGCGCGCGCGCCACCCGTCCTTTCAAGTCGACCCTTTGCGGCTGGCCCAGGGCGATGACGTGGTGGCCGCCGCGCTCAACTGGGCTGCCCTACGCGTGACGCAGGAGCCCGTTCTCGTTTACTCCACGGCTACCCCCGAGATCGTCAGAGAGATCCAGCGACAACTCGGCGTCGAGCGAGCAGGCACCATGGTCGAAACCGCCCTGGCAGCCGTCGCCACGGGCTTGGTGCGGCTCGGCGTCGGCCAGCTCATCGTCGCCGGCGGAGAAACCTCCGGAGCCGTGGTCAACGCGCTGGGGGTGAGTGGGCTGCGTATCGGGCCGGAGATCGACCCCGGCGTGCCCTGGACAGTGGCGCTGCAGGAGGACAATGGCGACGCGGCGCTGGCGCTGGCGTTGAAATCCGGCAACTTCGGCAGCGACGATTTTTTCCTCAAGGCCTGGAGCCATCTGTCATGAGCGACACACTTCCGACCAAGCGTGCGGAGAACCGCCTGCGCGAGGAGATGGTCACGCTCGGCCATTCGCTCTTCGAGCGTGGGCTGTCCTCAGGCAGCAGCGGCAACCTCAGCGTGCGTCTCGACGATGGCTGGCTGCTCACGCCGACCAATGCCTGCCTCGGCCGGCTCGACCCGGCTCGCCTGGCGAAACTCGACTGGGACGGTTGGCTCCTCGCCGGCGACCCACCCTCGAAGGAGGCTTTCCTGCACCGGGCGGTGTACGCCGAGCGGCCCGCTGCAGGCGCGATCGTTCACTTGCATTCGACGCACTTGGCGGCGGTGTCCTGCATGGACGGTCTTGACGCGCGTGACTGTCTGCCGCCGCTTACCGCCTACTACGTGATGAAGATCGGGAGCTTGCCGCTGGTGCCCTACCACCGTCCCGGCGACCCGGCGCTGGCCGAAGAGATTCGCGCGCTCTCTCGCAAGCACAGCGCGGTGCTGCTCGCCAACCACGGTCCGGTGGTCTCCGGCACAAGCCTGGAGGCTGCCGTATATGCCATCGAGGAATTGGAAGAGACGGCCAAGCTGTTTTTCCTGCTGCGCAGTGCGCCGACCCGCCCCCTGAACCAGGTCCAGATCGAAGAGCTGAAGGCCGCCTTCGGCCTCGATCTGTGAAAGGAAGGAGCCACCATGCCGAGATTTGCTGCCAACCTGACGATGATGTTCAACGAGGTCCCCTTCCCGCAGCGATTCGCTGCCGCGGCCCGGGCGGGCTTTCGCGCGGTAGAGTTTCTGTTCCCTTACGACTACCCGCCTGCGGAGGTCGCAGGCTGGCTGCGCGAGGCGGGCCTCGAGAACGCCCCTGTTCAACCTGCCACCGGGCGATTGGGCGGCGGGTGAGCGCGGCCTCGCTGCGCTGCCGGGCCGCGAAGAGGAATTTCGCGCCGGCATCGCACGCGCGCTGGAGTACGCCATTGCCATGGGGACGCCGCGCCTGCACGCGATGGCCGGGCTGGCGCCGGAAGGCGTCGACCGCGCTGCCTGCCGCGAGACCTACATCGACAACCTGCAGCACGCCGCGCGGGAACTCGCCCGCCACGGCTGCAGCTTGCTGATCGAGCCGATCAACGGACGCGACATGCCGGGGTACTTCCTGCAGACGCAGGCCGAGGCCCATGCCATTCGCGAGGCGGTGGCCGAGCCGAACCTCGAGGTGCAGATGGACTTCTACCACGCGCAGATCGTCGAGGGTGATTTGGCGATGACGCTGCGGAAATACTTCGACAACATCGGCCACGTGCAGATCGCCGGCGTCCTCGAGCGGCACGAGCCGGATGACGGCGAAGTGAACTACCCCTACCTGTTCGGACTTCTGGATCAGCTTGGCTATGAAGGATGGGTGGGGTGTGAGTACCGCCCGCGCGGGCGCACCGAGGACGGCCTCGGCTGGTTCCGTGCCGCGCTCGGTCAGCGTTGACAGAGGAGACGAAGATGAAAGTGGTGATCACCGGCGGCGCCAGGTTTCCTGGGGCAGCGCCTGGCGCGTCGGCTATTGCGCGATGGGCACCTGATCGACGCAGCGGGCGCGGTGCGGGAGATTTCCGAGATCCTCTTGCTCGACATCATGGCTGCCGAGGGATTTGCCGATCCGCGCCTGCGCACGCTCACCGGCGATATCTGCGACGCCGCCCTGCTGCGGGAAGTGATCGGCGCCGACACCGCCTCGATCTTCCACCTCGCGGCGGTGGTGAGCGGCCAGGCGGAGGCGGACTTCGACCTCGGCATGCGCGACAACCTGGATGCTTCGCGCCTGCTGCTGGAACGCTGCCGGCAGCTCGGCACGCGACCCAAGGTGGTGTTCACCAGCTCTGTCGCCGTGTATGGCGGGGATATGCCTGCGCTCGTGGGCGACGCGACGGCGCTCGAACCCCAATCGTCCTACGGCGTGCAGAAGGCGATCGGCGAGTTGCTGCTGTCCGACTGCCATCGCCGCGGATTCATCGACGGCCGGGTATTGCGCCTGCCGACGGTCAGCGTGCGCCCTGGCAAGCCGAACAAGGCCGCGTCGAGCTTCGCCAGCGGCATCGTGCGCGAGCCGCTCGCGGGCATCGACGCCGTCTGCCCGGTAAGCCCGGAGACGCGCCTGTGGCTGCTCTCGCCGCGCCGGGCGATTTCCTCCCTGGTCGCCGGCCATGAGCTGGCGAGCGAAGCGCTGGGGCGGCGCCGTTGCCTCAATCTGCCCGGCATATCGGTGACAGCGGGCGAAATGGTCGACACCTTGAAGCGGGTGGCAGGCGCTGAGGTGACCCGGCGGGTGCACTGGGAACCGGACCCGACCGTCCAGCGCATCGTTGGGGGTTGGCCGGCAGCCTGGGACACGACGCGGGCGACCAGCCTGGGGCTGGCAGGCGACGCCGACTTTCAGGGCATCCTGCAAGCCTATATTGAGGACGATCTCCCCGCGCGGCACAAGGCGGCCTGACACTGCCATGCATGCGCCCGAGACGGCAGCGTCTACGGCGCCCCGATTCGAGCCAGATCTGCCCTCAGCCGCGGAGCGGTGAAATCGAGAAAAGCGCGCAGTTTCTGCGGCAAGAGTCGGTGACCCACGAACACGAGGCTCACGGGCGACGGTGCGGGTTCGAAGTCGGCGAGAAGAATCGCGAGCTTGCCGGAACGGACCGCCGTATCGGCCTGATACGAGAGCACGCGGGTGACGCCCAGGCCGGCGATCGCAGCGTCGACCGCGGACTCGGCCGTATTGACAGTAAGCCGTGAATGGACAGCGACCGGGGTGACACCCTTCTCGGTCGTGAACCACCACGCTTCCGGCGACGCCAGACCATCGAAGTTGATGCAGTCATGGGCCTCGAGATCGAGTGGGTGGCGCGGTGTGCCTCGCGCGGCGAGATAGGCCGGACTGGCGCAGACCACGCGGCGAATGAACCCAACTTCGGTGGCGAACAGACTGCTGTCAGGCAGTTCGCCGACCCGCACCGCGACGTCGATGTGTTCTTCCACGAGGTTGGCGACGCGGTCGGCCAGCACCATCCGGATGTCGATCTGCGGATACGCCTGCAGGAATTCAACCACGATCGGCAGCACGTGCAGCCTGCCGAACACGATCGGCGTGGTCAGCATCAGCACGCCCCGCGGTGCGCTGTATTCGCCGGAGGCGGCGCGCTCGGCTTCTCGAACGTCCTCCAGAATGTGCCGACACGCGGCGAGATAGAGCTGGCCGGCGTCGGTCAGCGTGAGCTTGCGGGTGGAGCGGACGAGCAGTTGCGTCTTGAGATGCGACTCGAGGTCGGAGACCTTGCGGCTTACGGTCGCGAGTGGCATATGCAGTCGACGTGCCGCCGCCGAGAGACTGCCAGCTTCGACTGCCGCAACCAGGATCAGCATCGATTCCAAGCGATCCACGGATCATTCCATTATCTGGAAGGAGATCTCTCATTTATACCGGCTTATCGACAATCATGAAAGGCCGTAACTTTGTGGACATCGGCAAGTCCCAGCCGTCAACCCAAAGGAGAAGGACCGATGTCCCGCATTCCGACACCCGCCACAATCGACGCCGCCCCCGCCCGGGCGCGGCCCTTTCTGGATGCCGTGGAAAAACAGCTTGGCCTCGTGCCGAACATGTTCCGCCTCATCTCCAGTAGCCCGGCTGCCCTGGAAGGCTATGTTGCCCTCAGCAGTGCCTTGGGCAAAGGTGCTCTGCAAGCCGCCACGCGCGAGCGCATCGCACTGGCGGTGGCCGAGGAAAACGGTTGCAGCTACTGCCTGTCCGCGCACAGCTACCTCGGCCGGAACCTGGCGAAGCTGGACGACGACGAGATCACCGCCAATCGCCACGGCCTGTCCACGGACTCGAAGGCGGTTGCGGCGGTGCGCTTCGCGGTCAAGCTGGTGCGCGAGCGCGGACATGTGAGCGAAGACGATGTGAGAGCGGTCAGGGATGCGGGCTACGACGACGCACAAATCGTCGAAATCGTGCTGCACGTCGCGCTCAACACGTGGACCAATTACATCAATGTAGCCGGCGCGACCGAGATCGATTTTCCCGTTGTCACTCCGGGCAAGTTCAACTGAGTTCAAACTGACTTCACTGGCACGATCATGGACGAGACCCACATTCACTCCAGCGACGTTGCGTTCACGCCGAGCGTCAAGGCGGTGCAAGCCCGCAAGGGCTCGCGCCGCGCCTACGAGCGCATGGAAGAGCGGGGCGGCTGGAACACACGCATCACCCCGGAGCTCGCCGGATTCATCGCGCAGCAGACGAGTGTTTTCCTCGGCACCGTGAACAACGAAGGGCAGCCGTACATACAGCATCGGGGCGGCCCACCCGGGTTCTTGCGCGTGCTCGACGAGAGGACGATTGGTTTTGCCGATTTCCCGGGCAACCGGCAATTCATCACCCTGGGCAACCTCGCCGACAATCCCAAGGCGCATCTCTTCCTGATCGACTACGGGGAGCGTCGGCGCGTCAAGCTCTGGGGAGAAGCACGAGTGGTCGAGGGCGATCGCGAACTCACGGCGAAGCTCAGGCCCGAGGGCTACCCAATGCGGGCCGAGCCCGAGCAAGTCATTCTGTTCACCGTCTCGGCGTGGGATGCGAATTGCCCGCAGCACATCCCGCAGCGATTCGAGGCGGAGGACGTGGCCGCCACGCTCAGGGCGCGCGATCAGCGGATTGCGGCGCTGGAAAGCAGGATACGCGAGCTGGAGGAACGACTGGGCGGGCCCAGCGCTTCTGACACGGCAGGTTGATGATGAGCGAGCTTGCTCTATCCCCGCCGCCGATACTCGCCCGGGCTCGCCCCCATCTCGCGCTTGAACGCCCGCGCGAAGGCCGCCTCGGATTCGTAGCCGATCGTCTCGGCGATCTGCGCGACGCTGCGACGGCTTTCGCGCAATCGCTGAGCGGCGACCTGCATCCGCCATGCGGTGAGATATGACATCGGCGGTACCCCGACCAGCGTCGTGAAGCGTTCGGCAAATGCGGAGCGCGACAGCAGCGCCTCGGCCGCCAGCTCTTCCGACGACCAGGGGTGCGCCACTCGCGCGTGCATCAACGCCAGCGCGCGGCCGATTGCAGGGTCGCGCAGACCTGCCAGCCAGCCGTTCTGCTCCGGGGGCAAGATCGCCAGGTAGCGGCGCACGGCTTCGACGAACAACAGCTCCGACAGCCTCGCCAGCACGGTTTCCGAGCCGGCGCTCGCGGCGGCGACCTCTTGCGCGGCAAAGCGGAAGGACGAGGCGACCCACTCCGCCTCGGGTCGACCGTTCAGGTCGAGGGCGAGCAACTGCGGCAGCGCGTCGAGGAGCGGGTGCCGGCGCATCTCGGTGCCGACGAAGCCGCACACGATCCGGGTGAGCGCACCGCCGCCACCGTGGTCGATGTGTGCCAGCGCACCCTCGAGTTGCATCTGCATCAACGCGTCGGCATCGACCGGGCGCAGTCCCGGCTCGCTCGCAAGGAGGTGCGCGTCGTTGCGCGGCAGGAGTACGACCGCGCCCGCCGCCACTTCGACCGGGGCGGCGCCGTCGAGCTGGATGAGCATGCGGCCGTTCAGCACGTAATGGAATGCCACGACGCTGGCCGACTCGGTCAGCGTGTGGCGGCAGTCCTCCGGCCCGATCTGCGCCCGGATGCACCAGGGGGCGGTGAACGAGGCCTCGAGGAACACGCCGCCAGCGAGGCGGACGACTTTCAACAGCTCGGATAGCGCGTCCATCGCTCCCTCGGTGGCGCCGGCGGATCTGACAATACACGCGGCGGACCGGTCATGTTCCTGGCCGCGCGCGTGACCTAGAGTTCGGAACGCGCCGCATGTTCCACACGGCGCCGACTCCAGACGCGAGGAGAGGAATGATGAACCTGCTTGATGCCGCCGGATACCCGGTTTCCGGCACCAATCCCGAAGCCCTGGCGGCATATGAGACCGCTGCGCACGAACTGCGCTGCTTCATTGGCGACCCGGTCGCCACCATCGACCGCGCGCTGAGCTGCAGCCCAGAGATGGTCATCGCGCATGTCATGAAGGCCTACCTGCATTTGCTCGGCACCGAACCGGCGGCAATCGGCGTGGCGCGCGCCTGCCACGCCTCGGCCGCGGAGTTGCCGGCGAACGACCGCGAGCGCCGGCACCTGCACGCCGTGAGCCTGCTTTGTGCCGGCCGTTGGCGTGCGGCCGGCTGCGTGCTCGAGGACCTGAG
>CAVRDD010000012.1:0-49310 GCA_963719715.1 uncultured beta proteobacterium | reverse complement strand
CAACCATCCCTCGGGCATCGCCGAGCCGAGTCGCGCCGACGAACTGCTCACGACGGCTCTCAAACAGGCGCTCGGCCTGATCGACATCAAGGTGCTAGACCACTTCGTCGTCGGGCGCGGCGCGATCGTCTCGTTTGCCGAGCGCGGATTGCTGTAGCGCGTGCTTCAGCGCTGCGCGGCGAGTTCACGCTGGTAGCGCTTGAAATTCTCGACGTAATGGTCTGCGATGTGGCGGAAGTGCGCGATCTCGTCTGCCGTGACCTGGCGCACGATGCGGCCGGGCGCGCCCATCACGACCGAACCATCGGGAATCTCCTTGCCTTCGGTGACCAGTGCACCGGCACCGATCAGACAGTTCTTGCCGATCACCGCGCGGTTCAGGACCACGGCGCGAATGCCCACGAGCGAATTGTCGCCGATGGTGCAACCGTGCAGCATCGCCAGATGGCCGACGCTCACCTGTTTGCCGAGGGTGAGCAGGATGCCCGGATCTGTGTGCAGCACACAGGCGTCCTGCACGTTGGAGTTCTCGCCGATGGTGATGACGTCGCTGTCGCCGCGCACGACGCACTGCCACCAGATGCTCGCGTTGTTCTCCAGCACCACCGATCCCATGACAGAGGCATCGGGCGCGATCCAGTGATCACCGCGGGTCTCAATGCGGCGCTCGCCGAGGCTGTACTTCATGGGGTCACCTATTGAAACGCAATGCTGAATACGATTGAGGGAGTTTACCCCGATCGCGCGCGGCAGGATAATGCCCCACTCCACCGGAGAGGGGGAAACCAAATGACTGCAAAAGATACTGTGACCGACATCGTCGGGTTGCTGGAGGGCGATGCAGATTCGCTGCTCGGCCATGTTTGCAAGGGGATTCCACACGAATCGCTGCATTTGCCAGGCCCGGACTTCATCGACCGCGTGGTCGCACAGAGCGATCGTTCGGTGCCGGTACTACGCAGCCTGCAGACCCTGTTCGGCACCGGTCGCCTCGCCGGCAGCGGTTATCTTTCGATATTGCCGGTCGACCAGGGCATCGAGCATTCGGCTGGCGCATCATTTGCGCCAAATCCGCTTTACTTCGATCCCGAGAATATCGTGAAGCTCGCCATCGCAGGTGGCTGCAATGCGGTGGCCTCGACGCTGGGCGTACTGGGGTCCGTTGCGCGCAAGTACGCGCCGAAGATCCCGTTCATTCTCAAGTTCAACCACAACGAGCTCCTGAGCTACCCCAACACGTTCGACCAGACGATGTTTGCAAGCATCGAGCAGGCATTCGACATGGGCGCGGTGGCAGTAGGCGCGACGGTCTACTTCGGATCGGCAGAATCGCGGCGCCAGATCTGGGAAGTGTCGCAGGCGTTCGAGCGTGCGCACGAACTTGGCATGGCAACGATCCTCTGGTGCTACCTGCGCAACAACGCGTTCAAGGTGGGCGACAAGGACTATCACGTCTCCGCCGACATGACCGGCCAAGCCAACCACCTCGGCGTGACGATCGAGGCCGACATCATCAAGCAGAAGCTGCCGGAGAACAACGGCGGCTTCAATGCGTTGAAGTTCTCGAAGACGAACCCGAAGGTCTACAGCGATCTCACGACCGATCACCCGATTGATCTGACGCGTTATCAGCTTGTCAACTGCTACATGGGTCGTTCAGGACTCATCAATTCGGGCGGCGAGGCGAAGGGTGCGGGTGACCTGGCGGCCGCGGTGCGCACGGCGGTTGTCAACAAGCGCGCTGGCGGCACGGGTCTGATTTCGGGTCGCAAGGCGTTCCAGAAGCCGATGGACGAAGGGGTGAAGTTGCTGAACGCGATTCAGGATGTCTACCTCTCGAAGGACGTGACCATCGCCTGAGGGTCGCCAATCTTCAAAAGGAAACGGCCCGCTCTCGAGCAGGCCGTTTTTCTTTGTGCGTGCGGGTTGGTAAGGACTATCCGATGAGCGCGATGAGTCCGGCCTGGGCGACCATCGCATCCTCACCGGAGCGCACGCCCGACACCCCGATGCCGCCTACGATCTGATTGTCGAGAATGACGGGGATGCCGCCTTCGACCGGCACCAGTCCGGGCAGGTTGAGGTAGCCGAATTTTCCTTCGGCGAGCCGCTCTTCCCAGGATTTCGTTGGTCGCTTGAAGAGTACCGCCGAGCGCGCCTTCGCGATCGCCACCTCAATGCTGCCGAGCTGCGTGCCGTCGAGCCGGTTCAGACACACCAGATGACCGCCGTCGTCGACCACGGCGATCGCCACCGGCCAGCCTTCCTCCAGCGCCCTGGCTTGGGCTGCGGCGGTCATTTTCTGCGCCTCTGCGAGGCTTAGAACGCGCTTCTGCATCATCCCTCCAAAAGGAAAAGGGCGGGAAATCCCGCCCCTCAGAGTCTGCGACCTTTACTTGATCGGCTTGATCTCGACCCGGCGTGCTTCCGAGTCGGCGCCGCTACCCGTCATCACATCGGCAGGCGGTTGCATCCGCACGCGGCTTTCCGCGATCCCCGCGGCCTTGAACTGCTCGTGCACGGCCTTGGCGCGGTCCTTGGCGATCTCCTTGTTCTTCTCCATATCGCCCGTCTGGTCGGTGTAACCGGTGATCTCCGCCACCACGGTTCCATCCTTCTTCATCGCTTCGGCAAAGTCGATCACGGTCTTCTTGCCGGCGTCGTTCAACACGATCTGCCCGACTTCGAAGAAAACCTTGACCGGCACCACGGCGATGGCGGCAACGGGGGCAGCCGTACCGTGCGGCGCTGCGGGAGCGGATGCGTGACCGCCGCCGACGCCGCCACCGATCAGGGGCACAATCATGAGTGCGACGATGTTGATGATCTTGATGAGCGGGTTGACCGCGGGGCCGGCGGTGTCCTTGTAGGGGTCGCCGACAGTGTCACCGGTTACAGCCGCCTTGTGGGCGTCGGAGCCCTTGCCGCCAAAGTTGCCGTCTTCGATGTACTTCTTGGCGTTGTCCCACGCGCCGCCACCGGTCGTCATCGAGATCGCGACGAAAAGACCTGTGATGATGGAGCCCATCAGCACGCCGCCGAGCGCTTTCGGACCCAGCAGCAGGCCGACGACGATCGGCACCAGCACCGGCAGCAGCGACGGGATGATCATCTCCTTGATCGCCGACTTGGTGAGCATGTCGACAGCGCGCGAGTAATCAGGCTTGGCGGTGCCCGCCATGATGCCCGGGATCTCCTTGAACTGCCGGCGTACTTCGACGACCACGGAACTGGCTGCGCGGCCCACGGCTTCCATGCCCATGGCAGCGAAGAGATAGGGGATGAGGCCACCGATGAAGAGACCCACGATCACCATGTGATCGGACAGATCGAAGCGCAGCACGCTGCCGCTCGATTCGAGCGCGTGCGTGTAGTCAGCGAACAGCACCAGCGCTGCGAGTCCGGCGGAGCCGATGGCGTAACCCTTCGTCACCGCCTTGGTGGTGTTGCCCACGGCGTCCAGGGGGTCGGTGATGTCGCGCACCGACTTCGGCAGTTCCGCCATCTCGGCGATGCCGCCGGCGTTGTCGGTGATCGGTCCGTAGGCGTCAAGGGCGACGATGATGCCGGTCATCGACAACATCGAGGTGGCGGCAATGGCTATGCCGTACAGGCCGCCGAGCCAGTAGGAGACGAGGATGGCGAGGCAGACCGAGAGCACGGGCCAGGCCGTCGCACGCATCGACACGCCGATGCCGGCGATGATGTTGGTCGCATGGCCGGTGGTGGATGCCTGCGCCACGTGCCGCACCGGCGGAAAGTCGGTGCCCGTGTAGTACTCCGTGATCACGACCATGAGGCCGGTTAGAACGAGGCCGACGATGGCGGAAAGATAGAGGCGCATCACCGAGAGTTCCGGGTACTGATCGGCGATATTGCCCATGAGCCACTGGGTGATCGGGTAGTAGGCGATCGCCGCGATCACGCCTGCGACGATGAGGCCGCGGTAGAGCGCGTTCATGATTTTCTTGCCAGGCGTTGCCTTCACGAACATCGCACCGACGATCGAGGCGATGATGGAAAGGCCGCCGATGGCAAGCGGGTAGACCACAGCGTTCGCCGAGATCTCCGGCTTCGAGAACAGCAGGGCGCCGAGCAGCATGGTCGCGACCGTGGTGACGGCATAGGTCTCGAAGAGGTCCGCCGCCATACCCGCGCAGTCGCCGACGTTGTCACCCACGTTGTCCGCGATCACGGCGGGATTGCGTGGATCGTCCTCGGGAATGCCGGCCTCGACCTTGCCCACGAGGTCCGCACCCACGTCTGCGCCCTTGGTGAAGATGCCGCCGCCGAGTCGCGCGAAGATCGAGATCAGCGAGCCGCCAAAGGCAAGCCCGACCAGAGGCTTCACGACCTCATGCACCGGTGTGCCAGGGGCAGCGCCGTTGAGCAGGAACGCGTAGTAGCCGGCCACGCCGAGCAGCCCCAGGCCGACCACCAGCATGCCGGTGATGGCGCCGCCACGGAAGGCAACGGTGAGCGCTTCGTTGAGGCCGACGCGCGCCGCCTCGGCAGTGCGCACGTTGGCACGTACCGAGACGTTCATGCCGATGTAACCGGTCAGGCCGGAAAGCACGGCGCCGAGGAGGAAGCCGATCGCAGTCGGCCAGCCGAGGCCGGGCGTGAAGGCGATCACCACGAAGAGAATCACACCCACGATCGCGATCGTCGTGTACTGGCGGTTCAGATATGCCGAAGCGCCCTGCTGAATGGCAGAAGCGATTTCCTGCATGCGTGCATTGCCGGCAGGCTGAGCCAGAATCCACTTGATGGACACCGCGCCGTAAAGAATGGCGATGGCCGCGCACGCGAGCGCGAATGTGAGACCTGCTCCCATGAGACTCCCCTATTCTGGAAGAGAAAAAAGCGCGCGCCGCGGCCGTAGCTACCTGGCGCGGCCTAATCCCTGAAAATGCCTGAAAAACGCTGGATACTACCGATCCTGTGCGTTCGGTGCCACCTTGAACCTTACCTCGCCGCGGACCTTATAGCTTGAAGGAAGTCGAAAGCTTCTTCGCGACTGCGACGTTCTTGAGCCGCACGTAGTCCGGCAGGCCGCCCGCATAGGGCGGGTAATCTTCACCGCCGATGAGAGGTTCGAGATAAGTCCGGCACTTGCGGGTGATGCCGAAGCCGTCTTCGGTGATGAAGTCGTCCGGCATGAACTTCTCCACGTTCGCGACATCCTTCAAGTCGGCAATCTCGATCTTCCACTTATAGGGGCGGTTCGAAACGCGCTTGATCGCGGGCATCACCGAGTTGCGCCCCTTCAGCGCGGCCTCGACCGCTGCTTTGCCCACGGCATAGGCCTGCGCCACGTCGGTCTTCGATGCGATGTGGCGGCCGGCACGCTGCAGGTAATCGGCCACGCTCCAGTGGAACTTGAGGTTCAGGCTTTCCTTCACCATGTTGGCGATCACCGGCGCGACGCCGCCCAGTTGCGCGTGGCCGAAGGCGTCACGCAGGCCCTGGTCGGACAGGAACTTGCCGTCCGGTCCCTGCACGCCTTCCGAGACCACCACCGCGCAATAGCCATGCTCCTTGACCATCGCCTCCACCTTGGCGAGAAACTTGGCCTGGTCGAACTTCACCTCGGGCAGCAACACCATGATCGGCAGATCGCCTTCCTTTCTGGCGGCGAGCGCACCGGCGGCGGCGATCCAGCCGGCGTGGCGGCCCATCACCTCGAGCACGAAAACCTTGGTCGACGTCTTGCACATGGAAGCGACGTCGTAGCAGGCCTCCATCGTCGACACCGCGACGTACTTGGCAACCGAGCCGAAGCCGGGGCAGTTGTCGGTGATTGGCAGATCGTTGTCCACCGTCTTCGGCACGTGTATGGCCTGCAGCGGATAGCCCATGGTCTCGGAGAGCTGTGACACCTTGAGGCAGGTGTCGGCCGAATCGCCGCCGCCGTTGTAGAAGAAGTAGCCGATGTTGTGCGCCTTGAACACATCGATCAGGCGCTCGTATTCGGCGCGGCTCTGCTCCAGTCCCTTCAGCTTGAATCGGCAGGAGCCGAATGCGCCGGATGGTGTGTGGCGCAGCGCCGCGATCGCGGCATCGGAATCCTTCCCGGTATCGATCAGGTCTTCCTCCAGCGCACCGAGGATGCCGCTGCGGCCGGCGTAGACCTTGCCGATCTTGTCCTTGTGCTTGCGCGCGGTTTCGATGACGCCGCAGGCGGAGGCGTTGATGACGGCGGTGACACCGCCGGACTGAGCGTAAAAGGCGTTTCGCTTCGCCATGGTGATGCTCCCTCCCTGGGAGTGCTGGGTAATCGCGCGGGTTGTAGCCTTCGAGGGTCGCTAACCCAATGCGGAAAAAATCTGATCGCGGATGTTTTCGACCGAACCGACGCCTGGAATCCTCACGTGCTTCGGTGCACCGGGAGCGCCGGAGGCGCCCCAGTTAGCGTAATAGTCCACGAGTGGCTTGGTCTGGCTGTGGTAGACCTCGAGGCGCTTGCGCACGGTCTCTTCACTGTCGTCGTCGCGCTGCACGAGATCTTCGCCGGTGGCGTCGTCCTTGCCGGCGACGCGGGGCGGGTTGAAAACAACGTGATAGGTACGGCCGGATGCCAGGTGCACGCGCCGACCGCTCATGCGCTTGATGATCTCGGCGTCGTCCACGTCCACCTCGACCACGTAGTCGATTGCCACACCGGCCTTGCGCATCGCTTCGGCCTGCGGGATGGTGCGTGGGAAGCCGTCGAACAGGAAGCCGTGCGCGCAGTCGGGCTGCAGGATGCGATCCTGCACCAGCCCGATGATGACGTCGTCGGGCACGAGGCCGCCGGCATCCATCACCTTCTTCGCAGCGAGTCCGAGCGGAGTGCCGGCCTTGACCGCAGCGCGCAGCATGTCGCCGGTGGAAATCTGCGGAATGCCGTACTTCTGCGTGATGAATCCAGCCTGGGTACCCTTGCCTGCGCCGGGCGCGCCGAGCAGGATCAGGCGTAGCGAGCGGTCAGCCATGAACACGGGCTCCGATGTGATGCGCTGATTGTTGTCGGCCCGTCTACGCCGGCATGCGGCGGGCCTCCTCCTTCGTTATCTGCCGATTATATGCGCATCCGCCACCGTTGTGGCGTCGTTGCCAGCGATTCAGAACGTGAATGACATCCGGGCCACGGCGAGATCCTCCGCCGTATCCACTCCCGCGGCAGGCGCGTGGTCCACGACGGCGACCGCGATGCGGTGACCGTGCCACAGCGCACGCAATTGCTCCAGCGCCTCGAACGCTTCGAGCGGACAGGGCGACAGCTGCGGATACACCTTGAGAAAGCGCGTGCGATAGGCGTATAGACCGACATGCCGCAGCGCCGGCAACCCCTGCGGCAACGCCGTGTCGCCCGCCAATTCGGCATCGCGCGGAAACGGAATCGACGCGCGCGAGAAATACAGCGCGCAGCCGGCGTCGTCCAGCACGACCTTGACGACGTTCGGGTTCACGAAGGTGGCGCGATCGCCGATAGGATGCGCCGCGGTCGCGATCGCGGCTGACGGGTGCAGGGCGAGGTGTTCAGCCACGCTGCGGATCAAGGCCGGTTCGATCAGCGGCTCGTCGCCCTGCACGTTGACCACGATCTCGTCATCGGCAAGCCCCTCGCGCGCAGCGACTTCGGCGATGCGGTCGGTGCCGGTTGCGTGATCGCTGCGCGTCAGCGTGCAGTCGACACCGTGCGCGGCGCAGGCATCCGCAATACGCTCGTCGTCGGTCGCCACGATCACTCTGCGTGCACCGCTCGCGAGCGCGCGCTCGGCCACGCGGATCACCATCGGTTTGCCGGCGATGTCGAGCAAGGGTTTGCCCGGCAGCCGGGTCGAGGCATAGCGCGCCGGGACGACGGCGATGAAGTTCACCATGCGCGAGGCGTGCGGCGAGAGGTTGGCGAAAAGAAACCTACCGCTTCTTCCGCCAGCCCTCGGTTTCCTCAGGCGTCAGGCGGCGCGCGTCGTCTTCTAGCATGACCGGAATGCCGTCGCGAATCGGATAGGCGAGTCCGCTTTCCACGGAGATGAGCTCCTGCGCGGACTTGTCGTAGAGCAGCGGCCCCTTGCACAGCGGGCAAACCAGCAGGTCGAGCAGCTTGGCATCCATCATTTCCCCTGGAGGCGTTCCATCACCAGTTCATCAAGGCCGGGATCGAGTTGCGCCTCGACCAGCAGCGCCCACCACTGGGCACGCGCTAAGCTCGCGCATTTTACCGCATCTTTTTCAGTCATCAGGACGGCCGCATCGTCGCCGAAGTCGAAGTCTTCCGGGCGGTAGGCGTGATGATCGGGGTAGGGGTGCGGCGTCACCTGCAGGCCGTGACGCACGAGTGCGTCGAAGAATCGTTGCGGATTGCCGATGCCGGCCACGGCATGGACCCGCTTTCCGCGGAAATGTGCGAGGTCGTTGATTTCGTCCGGACGCGCGAGGTTGCGCAGGCGCGTGCCCTCGAGGCGCATCGCGAAAGACGGCGGACTGGCTGCCAGCGTCGGTGCGGACGAGGGCGCGGCGTTCACCACCACGGCGTCAACGCGCCCGAGTCGCGACACCGGTTCGCGCAAGGGGCCTGCGGGAAGCGGCAGTCCGTTGCCGTGGCTGCGCTGGCCATCGACGACGGCGATCTCGACACGGCGCGCGAGACGATAGTGCTGCAGGCCGTCGTCGGCGATCAGCACGTCACAGCGGGGGTGAGCATCGAGCAGGCAGGTACCTGCCTTCACACGGTCGGCGCCGACCCAGACTGGACAGCCGCTCGCGCGGGCGAGCAGCAGCGGTTCATCGCCCACGTCCGCCGCACTTGCGAGCGCACTCACTTCCGCGGGCGTGTTTGCATGGCGGCCATAGCCCCGACTCAGGATTCCGGGTGTGAAGCCGCGCCCCTGCAAGGCGCGCGCGAGCCACAGTACCAGCGGTGTCTTGCCGGTGCCACCGGCCGTGAGGTTGCCGACGACGACAACGGGCGCGCGCAGAGTCACCGTTTGCAGAAGACCGGCGCGATAGGCCGCGCGGCGCAGCGCGGACAGTGCTGCGAAGAGGCCCGCGAGCGGCAGCAAAGCCCCTGCAACGAGCGGCCACAGCGGGGTTGCGCGATACCAGGTCCGTTCCAGCAGGTTCATCGGTGCATCCTCGGGGCGCGGGCCCCGAGCGCCGGCGCGCTACTTGCCGCCCGAACGGGACTGCGTGGTGAAGGTGATGCGCCCGAAGCCGGCGACGCGAGCGGCTTCCATGACCTGGATGACCGACTGGTGCGTCGCGTTGGCGTCGGCGTTGATGATAATCACCGGATCGGCCGTGTCGCCCGCTGCCTTCTTGAGTTCGACCGCGAGGGCGTCGACGCTCGTGAAGGCCACCGGAGTCTTGTTCACCACGTAGCGCCCGCTCGAATCGACCGCCACGCCGATCTGCTCCGGGCGATCGGCCGGCTTCTCCGCGTCCGCCTTCGGCAGGTTGATCTGAAGCTCGGAAAAACGCGAGTACGTCGTGGTGACGGTGAGGAAGATCACGATGACGAGGAGGACGTCGATCATCGGGATCAGGTTCACCTCCGGCTCGTCGTGCCGGCTCCCCTTGCGGCGGAAGTCCATCAGCGACCCGGCCTCACACCTGACGCTCGCCGTGCACGACTTCCACCAGCTTGATCGCCTGTTGCTCCATCTCGACCACCAGTGTGTCGACCTTGGCGCGATAGTAGCGGTAGAAGATGAGCGCCGGCACCGCGACGATGATGCCGAAGGCGGCGTTGTAGAGGGCGATCGAGATGCCGTGCGCGAGTTGCTGGGGATTGGCGATGCCGGACCCGGTCTGCGCGCCAAAGATCTCGATCATGCCGATGATGGTGCCGAGCAGGCCGAGCAACGGCGCCATGGTGGAGATGGTGCCGAGCGTGGTGAGGAAGCGGTCGAGTTCGTTGCTGACGCCGCGCCCTGACTCCTCGATCGATTCCTTCATGATGTCGCGCGAACTCTTAACATTGCGCAGCCCCGCCGCGAAGATGCGCCCGAGCGGGGAGTCGCCGGCGAGCCGCGTCAGCATCTCCGGGGTCACGCCATTTTGCTGGTATTCCCGCACCACCTGGGGCAGCAGGTCCTTTGGCACCACCGCGCTCTGCCGCAGGGACCACGCACGCTCGCCTATAATTCCGAGCGCCACGATGGAGCAGAGGATGATTGGCCAGATGGGCCAGCCCGCTGCCTGGATGATGTCGATCACCGCACGTCCCCGAATTCACGAAAGGCGGAAATGTATCCTCGTAAGGGCGTCTCCGCAACCTCGACGGGAACTTGGAGGCAGCCTGTGGAATTCCCGCCCGATGTGCTTGCCTTTTCCACATTTGCTGTGGATAACTTTGTGCGCAGATTGTAAAAATGATGCTTAAGTGGGGTCTAACAAAAGGCTTTTCCTCCTCCGCCCAAAAAATGGCCGCAATTTTTCGCTTGCTTAATCATCCAGTTGGGGGAACCACCCGACTTCTCAGGGGATTGCAGGGTGCCGCTTGCGCGAATGCCCCGGAATGTGGATGTTTTTGCAGCGCGGGGGTGCGTGGAAGCCACGCACGGCGGGCTTTCTCGTGTGCTCATCGGCGCCAAGCGGCGTGCCTTCTGCGTCTGCCGCGGCCACCCCGCGCTAAGCCGCGCCGATCCTAGCTTTGCGACCGGCGCCCGGTATGGACAGTCTCTTCGCAGGTAAGGGTAAGGGTGAAGCCGTTCTCACCGTGTTCGAACTCAACCGCGCCGCACGCGGTGCGCTCGAGAGCAGTTTCCCGCTCACCTGGGTGGCGGGCGAAGTCTCTGGCTTCCTGCGCCACGGTTCCGGTCACTGCTACTTCACGCTGAAGGATCAGGACGCTCAGGTCGGTTGCGTCATGTTTCGACAGCGCGCCGCGCTGCTCGGGTCGTTGCCCGCGAACGGCGAGCGCGTCGAAGTGCGGGCTCTCGTCACCCTCTACGAGGCGCGCGGCCAGTTCCAGCTCAACGTCGAGACGCTGCGCCGTGGCGGCATCGGTGCCCTGTTCGAGGCGTTCGAGCGGCTCAAGGCAAAGCTGAGAGGCGAAGGCCTCTTCGACGCATCGCGCAAGCGGCCGCTACCGCGCTTCCCGCGCACGGTCGGTGTCGTCACGTCGCGCGACGGCGCCGCACTGCGCGATTTGCTGACGACTCTGGCGCGGCGCATGCCGGGCATCGCGGTATGCGTTTATCCGACCCCGGTGCAGGGCGAGGGCGCCGCGACGCGCATCGCCAACGCCTTGCGCATCGCCGGCGAACGGGCGGAGTGCGAGGTGCTGGTGGTGTGCCGGGGCGGCGGCAGCATCGAGGATTTGTGGGCCTTCAACGAGGAGCGCGTGGCGCGGGCGATCATTGCTTCACCGATTCCGGTCGTGAGCGGTGTCGGTCACGAAACCGACTTCACGATCGCCGATTTCGTGGCCGATTTGCGTGCACCGACGCCGACGGCGGCCGCCGAGCTCGTGAGCCCGAGTCGCACCGAACTTGCCGCCCGCGTCGCGGAGCAAAGGCAGCGGCTCGCGCACGCGGCGCGTCGCCGCATCGAGCAGCGCATGCAGCAGCTCGACTACCTTGGCCGGCGCCTGTTGTCGCCGGTTGACCTGCTGCGCCAGCGCGGTGTCCAGCTTGCGCACCTGGCAAGCCGACTGCGCGGCGCGCAAACATGCACGCACGCCGCAGCGGTGCATCGGCTCGCGCTCGTCGCGCAGCGTCACGCCGCGTGCCGCCCCGACCTGATGCAGTCTGCGCGCCGTCTGGAGAGCCTGGGTCACCGCCTCGGCAGTGCCGCCCGGCGCTTGCTGGAGCGACGGGGTGACGCCATCGGCCGTCTGGGTGCGCAGCTCGCGCACTTGAACCCCGAGACCGTGCTGGCGCGCGGCTACAGCATCACCCGGCGCCAGGACGGCAGCATTGTGCGCGCCGCTGCCGAGTTGGCGGTCGACGACAAACTGTCGCTCTCCTTCGCGGCGGGCAGCGCCGAGGTCCGCGTCGAGCGCACCTCGTGAGCAGAGCAGGACTTCCGCGCTGGCGCTGCCTGCTGCTTGCCGCACTGCTGCAGCTGTGCTGCGGGCCTACGCGGGCGGAGCCGGAGACGCTGACCGGGCGCGTGCTGTGGGTCGACGACGGCGACAGTCTGCACTTGCGCGACGACTGGGGGCGTCGCTTCCGTGTGCGCCTGCGCGGCATCGACGCGCCCGAGCGCTCGCAGCCGTATGCGAATGTCTCGCGGCGCAACCTGTCGCAGCTCGCGCGCGGGCAGGCGGTGACCGTGGCCTATGACGGCGTCGACAAGTACGGACGGCTGCTGGCGTGGGTTTACGTCGATCAGGGGGTCAGCGTTAACCTGCTGCAGGTTCAGGCAGGACTCGCCTGGCATTACGTGCTGAGCGTTCGATCCTGGACTGCGGACGATGATCTGCTGGCGCAGGCCGAGCAGGAGGCGCAGGCGGCGCGCCGGGGTCTGTGGGCGCAGCCGCTGCCGCTGCCGCCTTGGCAATACCGGCGCCAGCATCGCAACGATCCACGGCAGGCAGGGCGATGAACCACGGTGGTCGTCACCGTGGGCCTGCCGCCTTACATCGTGCCCTATCGGGTGTGGAAAAAGACTGGTATCCCGCGTCCAGCTAGGCAGACCGTCCCCCTCAGTGCACGGCAGGCGTCCGCGTTGCGAGCGCCTGCGCCAGCTTGGCGTCGTAGCCGTAGATGTCGGGAAGGAAGCGGATTCTGCCCTGCGTGTCGACCACCGCGGTCGTGTAGAAGATGAGGATGGGGATGGGTTCCGTCATGTTCACGCGAAGTGGCTGTGGCAGGCTCATAGACGCGCGGATGCGCCCGGCGTCCCAGGACGGTCGGTCATCGAGGGCGAACTGCGCGAGTGCCACCGGGTCGGCGACACGGATGCAGCCGTGGCTGAAGTCGCGGCGCGTGCGACCGAAGAGCTTCGGCGACGGGGTGCTGTGCAGGTAGATGTCGTGCGTGTTCGGGAACATGAACTTGACGCCGCCGAGCGCGTTCTTCGCGCCGGGACGCTGGCGCAGCCGCAGCGCGCCGCGCTCCAGATCGGCAAGGGTGGACGCGTCGAGTTCGCTGTGCACGCCGTTGCCGACGACTTCCATGCCTTCGCGCGAGAGATAACCGGGATCGGCTTTCAGCTTCGGCAGCAATTCCTTTACCGCGATGCTCCGCGGCACGTTCCAGTAGGGACTGAAGTCGAGGTAGGCGAGGTCGCCGCCGAATATCGGCGTCGGCGTCTTCTCCGCGCGGCCGACGATCACCGGCATCTCGAGCAGCGGGCGCTCGCCCGGCTGGGCCGGGGCGAAGGCAAGCAGCCTGAACTCCGGAATGTTCACCACGAGGAAGCGGCCCGCCGGTCGGGATGGAAGCCAGCGCAGGCGCTCGAGCGCGATCTCGATCTGCCGAACGCGTTCGGCGACCGGCCGGTTCAGTTCGGCGATCGTCGATTGCCCGAGCACGCCGTCGTCCGCCAGCCCGTGGCGATACTGGAAGCGCTTGACCGCAGCGACCACGCTGCCGGCATAGCGGTCGGCGTCGTGCCGCCTGAGCGCAGCGGGGTCCAGGTCGCCGAAGGCGATGAGCCGTTCCTTGAGCTGCGGCAAGCCGGCGAAGACGCCACTCGGCTCAATCTTGCCGCCTGGCACAGGGACGAGCGGCAGCGGCGGTCCCGCCGCGAGCAACTGATACTGCGCCATGGCCTGGATCAGTTCGGTGTAGAGCGGAAGATCAGGCGCTGCGCTATTGATGTCGGCGGCAAGGCGGTTGCTGTCGACGCCACGCTGCAGCAGCACGGCGATGTCCACCGGGCGAGCCTTGACCTGGAGATCCGGATAGATGCGGCGCGGGTCGATGCGCCCGTGGGCGATATGCGATGTGTAGCGAATGAGCGCCAGCGTGAGCTCGGCGTCGAACACCGCCAGTTCGTGGGCAGATGCTGCGTGATCGCCGTGCTGCAGGGTCACGAGTTGCGTGCGCAGGTGCGGCATGCCGTAATCCGCACTGGCGAGACCCTGCTGGTCGGCGCGCTCGAGGAGGGAGACAGCCTCTTCGGCCTGGTGATTGGGTCGGCCATCCGTGGTCCAGGCGGGGGTGAAGCCGCGCCCGACGTAGAACCGCTCCAGTTCCGTCCCGTAACGTGAGGACGCGGCTGTCGGAGGCGCCGACGCATGGTGCGCGAGCAGCGTCTGCAATTCCGCTGCGATCTCGGCGGGCGCTGGTGTGGTTGCCCACGCGAGCGCTGTGGAACAGGCGGCGAGCATCCATCCAAGGAGGATCGCTGCGTGTGTTCGTCGTGCAAGTGCCGGTCTCATTTCGAACTCGGTCCTTCTCGGAGCCGCCGTTGACGGTAACTCCATAATTATACGAGGTTGCCGCAACCGCGCTGGAGCGCCGAGCATCGGTTCCCTGGCAGAGGCTCGAGACTGCACCCGAGCACGTAGGGACAAGCGCCCGCGCCGCGCTTGCCTGTGCGTCCATAGAGGACTAAACTTGTCCCCGTTTCCAGATGCACGATTGGCCGGCAGGCGGCCGGTAGGTATTACGCGATCGTTCCGGTCGATCAGATCAACCCGGTTGCACTCATGCTCAGACTCAGCAAGCTTACCGACTACGGCACGGTCATCATGACCTTCATGGCGCGAGCCGAGGGTCAGGTTCACAGCGCCCACGAAATCGCCGAACAGATCGGCATCTCGGCACCTACCGTGAGCAAGGTGCTGAAGATGCTCGCTCGCGACGAACTCGTGGTATCGACCCGCGGTTCGCGCGGCGGTTACGTGCTCGCGCGCCCTGCGGCCGCCATCACGATGGCGGAGATCATCAGTGCCATGGAGGGCGCGCCGCTCGGTCTCACCGAATGCAGCACGACGCCGGGAGTCTGCGTGCAGGAGCGCAATTGCTCCATTCGCACGAACTGGCAGCGCATCAATCAGGTGATCGTGCAGGCGCTCGAAAGGGTGTCGCTGGCCGAGATGACGCGGCCCGTGACCCATCCCATCCGCATACGCGAACGCGACTCCGGCGTGAGCGCGGCAGATACGAGGCTTTGACAGATATGTCCACCACCGCGCAGAAACTCGACGCGCTGATCAGTCAGGAATACAAGCACGGCTTCGTCACCGACCTCGAGTCCGACACCATTCCGAAGGGTTTGTCGGAGGACGTGGTTCGCCTCATTTCGGCGAAGAAGAACGAGCCCGACTTCATGCTCGAGTGGCGGCTGAAGGCATACCGGCACTGGCTCACGATGAAGGAGCCTGCCTGGCCGAATGTGCACTACCCGCCGATCGACTATCAGGACCTCAGCTATTACGCGGCACCGAAGACGCGCGCGGGCCCCAAGAGCCTCGACGAGGTCGATCCGGAACTGCTGGCAACCTACGACAAGCTCGGCATCCCCTTGCGCGAGCGCGAGATCCTCGCCGGTGTCGCGGTCGACGCAGTGTTCGACAGCGTCTCGGTGGCGACCACGTTCAAGGACAAGCTCGGCTCGCTCGGCATCATCTTCTGTTCGTTCTCGGAGGCGGTGCGGGAGCATCCGGATCTGGTGCGCCAGTATCTCGGGTCGGTGGTGCCGCCTGGGGACAATTTCTTTGCCGCGCTTAATTCCGCGGTGTTCTCCGACGGATCGTTCTGCTACATCCCGAAGGGCGTGCGCTGCCCGATGGAGCTGTCCACCTATTTCCGCATCAATGCGAAGAACACCGGGCAGTTCGAGCGCACGCTGATCATCGCTGACGAGGGCAGCCAGGTGTCGTACCTGGAGGGTTGCACGGCGCCGATGCGCGACGAGAACCAGTTGCACGCGGCAGTGGTGGAATTGATCGCGCTGGATCGCGCGAAGATCAAGTATTCCACTGTGCAGAACTGGTATCCGGGAGACCGAGAGGGCAAGGGTGGCATCTACAACTTCGTCACCAAACGCGGCGACTGCCGCGGTGTCGGCAGCCACATTTCCTGGACCCAGGTCGAGACCGGTTCGGCGATCACGTGGAAATATCCGTCCTGTATCCTGCGTGGCGACGACTCGGTCGGCGAGTTCTACTCGGTCGCGCTCACCAATCATTTTCAGCAGGCCGACACCGGAACCAAGATGATCCATCTCGGGCAGCAACACCCGCTCGACCATCGTCTCCAAGGGCATCTCGGCGGGTCGTGGGCAGAACGCCTATCGCGGACTCGTCAAGATCGGCAAAGGCGCCGAGAACGCGCGCAACCACACGCAGTGCGACTCGCTCCTGCTCGGCGACAAGTGCGGTGCCCACACGTTTCCTTACATCGAGGTCGCCAATCCGACGGCGAAGGTCGAGCACGAAGCCTCCACCTCACGTGTGTCGGAAGACCAGCTCTTCTACTGCATGCAGCGCGGGCTCTGCGGCCGAGGACGCGGTGTCCATGATCGTGAACGGCTTCTGCAAGGAAGTCTTCAAGGAACTGCCGATGGAGTTCGCCGTGGAAGCGCAGAAGCTGCTGGGCGTGAGCCTGGAAGGCAGCGTCGGTTGAAGTGGAGTCGAAATCGTAACCAAGGATCACCATGCTCCAGATCAGAGATTTGCACGCGAGCGTCGACGGCAAACCCATCCTCAAGGGCATCGCGCTCACGGTGAATGCCGGCGAGGTACACGCCATCATGGGGCCGAACGGATCGGGCAAGAGCACGCTCGCGAACGTCCTCGCCGGCCGCGAAGGCTACGAAGTGACAGACGGAGAGGTTGTCTACCAAGGCAGGAACCTGCTCGACTTGTCCCCGGAGGACCGCGCACGGGACGGCGTTTTCCTGGCGTTCCAGTACCCCGTGGAAATCCCGGGCGTTTCCAACGTCTATCTTCTGAAGGCGGCGCTCAACGCCGCGCGCAAGCACCGTGGCCTGTCCGAGGTCGACGCGATGGATTTCCTCGCGCTGGTCCGCGGGAAGATGAGGCTCATGGAGATGAAGGAGGAAATGCTCTACCGTTCCGTCAACGAGGGCTTCTCCGGCGGCGAGAAGAAGCGCAACGAGATCCTGCAGATGGCGATCCTCGAGCCGACGCTGGCGATCCTCGACGAAACCGACTCGGGTCTCGACATCGACGCGCTCAAGGTCGTCGCGAACGGCGTCAACAGTCTGCGCGGGCCGGAGCGCGCCATGATCATGGTGACGCACTACCAGCGGCTCCTGGACTACATCGTTCCCGACTTCGTCCACGTGCTCTCCCAGGGGCGCATCGTGAAATCGGGAGCGCGCGACCTCGCCCACGAGCTCGAGCGCCGCGGCTACGGCTGGATCGATGGCGAAGCGAAGGCCGTCGCGGCGGCGCGCGCGGGAGCCTGACCACAATGCCAAGCGTCGCGATCGACCGCATCGTCGCGGATTTCCAGCGAATCGAAAGAGCTCTGCCTGGGCACGGCGTGGCGTGGCTCGGCCAGGCGCGCCGTGCCGCCCTCGACTGGTTTGCGCAGCGCGGCTATCCGACCGCGCGCGACGAAGACTGGAAGTACACCAATCGCCGGTGCGATCGAGCGCCGCTTCATGAGCGCGGCGACCGCTCCCGGTGCCGTCACCGCCGGGCAGGTGAGCGCACTCGCTCTGGGCGAATTGCCGTGTCATCTGCTGGTGTTTGTCGACGGCCGCTTCGATCCGACGTACTCGATCATCGGTGCTTTGCCGGACGGCGTCTCCATTCGCAGCCTGCGCGAGGTGCTCGAGCAGGACGCGGCGCGCCTCGAGCCGCTGCTCGCCGGCGAACCGGCGCATGCCTTTGCGGCGCTCAATCTCGCTTTCATGGCGGATGGCGTGGTCATCGAGCTCGCGCGCGGCGCGGTGCGTCGAGCGGCCGATCCACCTGCTCTATGTCGCGAGCGAGGCGGAGACGTCCGCCACTATCGCAATCTGATCGTCGCGGGCGAGAACGCGCAGGCAACGGTGGTCGAACATTACGCCGGGACGGAGGGGGCTGCCTACCTCACCAACGCGGTGACGACGATCGCCGCGCAGGCGAACAGCAACATCGAGCATTACAAGCTGCAGCAGGAGAGCGCAAAGGCGTTCCACATCGCCGGCATTCACGCGACACAGGCGCGCGACAGTCGCTTCACCTCGCACTCGATCGCGCTTGGGGGGGCGATCGCGCGCAACGACATCACGACCCGCCTCGCAGCGGAAGGTGCCGAGTGCACACTGAACGGGTTCTACATGGTCGGCGGACGCCAGCTCGTGGATCACCACACGCGCATCGACCACGCCATGCCCCGCGGCACGAGCCGCGAGTTCTATCGCGGCGTGCTGGATGGGGCCGCGCGCGGCGTCTTCAACGGCAAGGTGGTGGTGCACCCGGACGCCCAGCATACCGACGCCGAACAGTCCAACCACAATCTTCTGCTCTCGAAGACGGCGGAGGTCGACACCAAGCCGCAGTTGGAAATCTTTGCCGATGACGTCAAATGCGCGCACGGCGCCACGGTGGGTCAGCTCGACGATAACATGCTCTTCTATCTGCGCTCGCGAGGGATCGAGCCGGAGGTGGCGAAGGCGCTGCTGATCTACGCGTTCGCCCACGACATCATCGGGCGCATCCGTCTGGATCCGCTCAAGCGCCACATCGAACGCCATCTGATTTCAATGCTGCCGGAGGGCGAGCGCATCAAGGAGCTGGTATGAACACTCTTGTCGATGCAGGAAGATCACGGTCGTCGCCGAGTGCGCCGAGTGCCCGGTGTCGAACCGGAATCCCGGCGCACTGGCGCGCGGATTTTCCGATCCTGAAGGAGCGCGTGCACGGCAAGCAGCTGGTCTATCTCGACAACGCTGCCACCACGCAGAAACCGGAGGTGGTGATCGCGACCGAAGCCGACTACTACCGGCACTTCAACTCGAACATCCATCGCGGCGTGCACTCCCTGTCGCAGAAGGCGACCGAGGCGTTCGAGGATGCGCGGGTCAAGGTCCAGCATCTGCTCAATGCGCGCCATGCCGAAGAGATCATCTTCACGCGCGGCACGACCGAGGCCATCAACCTCGTGGCGCAGAGCTTCGCGCGGCCGCGGCTGCAGGCGGGCGACGAGATCATTCTGTCGGCCATGGAACACCATGCCAACATCGTGCCGTGGCAGATGGTGTGCGAGCAGACTGGTGCCGTGCTCAAGGTCGTCCCGATCAACGATGACGGCGAGTTCGTCTTCGACGAATACCTGAAGCTGCTCGGTTCTCGCACGAAGCTGGTCGGCATCGTGCACGTGTCGAACGCGCTCGGCACCATCAACCCGGTGAAGCAGATCATCCGCGCGGCGCACGCGCAGGGCGTGCCCGTGCTCGTCGACGGGGCGCAGGCCGTGGCGCACACCAAGGTCAACGTGCAGGATCTCGACTGCGACTTCTACGCGTTCTCCGCGCACAAGCTGTACGGTCCGACCGGCATCGGCGTGCTCTATCGGCAAGCATGCCCTGCTCGAAGCCATGCCGCCCTACCAAGGCGGAGGCGACATGATCCGGACCGTCACCTTCGAGAAGACCGACTACAACGTGCTGCCGTACAAGTTCGAGGCGGGAACGCCAAACATCGCCGGTGCGATCGCCCTCGGTGCAGCAATCGACTATGTGACGGAGATCGGCTTCGAGGCGATCGGTGCGCACGAGCACGACCTGCTTACCTATGCGACATCGCAGGTGAAACAGATTCCAGGGTTGCGGCTGATCGGCACCGCGGCGCAGCGGGCGAGCATCGTGTCCTTCGTCATGGATGGGGCGCACCCGCATGACATCGGTACCATTCTCGATCATCAGGGGATCGCGGTGCGCGCCGGTCACCATTGCGCGATGCCGGTGATGGAGCGTTTCGGCGTGCCGGCGACGGTGCGTGCCTCGTTTTCGCTCTACAACGACCGTGACGACGTGGACGCTCTTGTCGCGGGGCTGCACAAGGTGAAGGAGCTGTTCGGCTGATGGCTGACCTGCGCGAGCTCTACCAGGAGGTGATCTTCGATCACTACAAGCGGCCGCGGAACTTCCACGCGCTGCGCGGCGCTGACTGCTCGGCGGAGGGTCACAATCCGCTGTGCGGCGACCGCGTCACGGTCTATCTCAAGACCAACGACGGAGTGATCGAGGACGTCTCGTTCGAGGGTTCGGGGTGCGCCATCTCGACCGCGTCGGCGTCGCTCATGACCGAGGTGCTGAAAGGGAAGTCCTGGCCGAGGCGGTCGAGCAGCTCTTTGCCGGCTTCCATGCGCATGGTGACGGACGCGAGCGCGGTCGCCGCACCCGGACCTCGGTAAGCTCGAGGTGCTGTCGCGGTGTGCGCGAATTTCCGGCGCGCGTGAAATGCGCCACGCTGGCGTGGCACACGCTGAACGCGGCGCTGCACCAGCAGACCGCGACTACGACCGAATGAGGTACAGATCGTGAGCGACTGGCAGAACGTGGCAGAGGTGGGAAACACGCAGGTGCCTGTAGAGCAACTGCGGCAGAACGTCATCGACGTGCTGCGGACGGTGTTCGATCCGGAGATTCCCGGTCAACATCTATGACCTCGGGCTCATCTACGATCTGGACGTCGAGGACGGCGGGCGAGGTCACGGTGCAGATGACGCTGACGGCACCGGGCTGCCCGGTGGCGCAGACCTTTCCGGGCGAGGTCGAAGGCAAGCTCTACACTGTGCCGGGTGTGACCGAGGCGGTCGTCGACCTGGTCTGGGATCCGCCGTGGGAGCAGGACCGCATGACCGAGGCGGCCAAGCTGCAACTCGGGTTCCTCTAGCTTTTCGCCATGAATTGGATCGACGTCGCGTCCACCGCGGAGCTCGCGCTGGGTCAGTGGAAGACCGTGGACGTCGACGTCTGGCTCGTCGCCGTCTTCAACCTCGACGGCGAGTTCTTCGCGCTGGAAGACGTCTGCACCCACGACGGCGGCGAGTTGGCGGGCGGGGAGATCGAGGATGGCTGTGTAGTGTGTCCCCGCCACGGCGCGCGCTTCGACATTCGCACGGGTGCTGTGCGGTCTCCGCCCGCCTATGACGACGTGCTTACGTTTCCGATCCGCATCGATGGCGAGCGCATCCAGGTCGGCGACGAGCCTGCCTGATCAGGGCTGAGACGCCATCCAGGCAATCGCTGCGGCGGTGCCGAAACCGACGGCGAAGTGAAACCAGGCGAGCCGTGTCCAGCGCCGGGAAAGCGCGTCCGGCCGCAGGTTGGAGAGGAGATACGGGCGGCCGTTGCGCGGTTTGCCCATGCGGTGGGCGCCCAAGCGCAGCGCGGTTAGCGCGCGCTGCACGCTCGCCTCCTGCCGTGCCTCGGCGCGGGCGCGCTCCCATTCCGCGAGATCGATCGCGCCGTCGCGGTTCTGGTCGAAGCGCGACAGCAGTTTCGGGCGATCCGTTTTCCATTCAGCGAGCAGCGCCGCCGCAGCGGCGCGGGTGTCACGCTCGAGCGTCGCCCCGGATGCGCTGGAGAATTCGCCGATCGCGTACAGGTAATCCTTGGCGAGCAGCAGTTGCTCGGTATATCGATAACCGTCCCGAATCCAGGTCTCGGCACGGCTCGTGAGCACTTCGGCACCCGCGGGATCGACGACACAGGCGCCGCTTTCATCCACCAGACGGAAGCACTGATCGCTGCAGCGGCTGTCCACGTGCACCCAGCGCTTGTTCGAGTCGCGCTGCTCGACGCGATAGCGGTACCAGACGCACGGCAGGCCGGTGTATGGGCTCAGCGTCGGCGTGACATCGAGTTGCTCGGCGCGTCCACAGATCTCGACGTAGCCCTGGGCGGCGGATGCGACTTTCGATGTCGGCGTGACGGCCATGGCTTCCGCGCGCCTTGTGACGAGAATCCAGGCGGCGACGCTGATACAGGCAAGGACGGTGAGCGCGAGCAGCAGCACGGTCTGCGTATGCGCGGTGTAGGCGACCAGCCCGAGCGCACCCTGCGCGGCGAGCGTAACGGTCTCGCGACCACTCCACGGTAATCGGGCCTGCGGGCCCTCCATCCGCCGGTTCGTGGCTAAAGTCAGCGGGAAGCCTATCGAAACAGCGCCTTCATGTTGACGTCGCGTTTCTCGCGCTCGGCGACGCGCAGCAGGGGGAAGCGTTTGAACAGGCCGAGCGCGGCGACGATGTTGTCGGGGATCTGCTCGACGCGCACGTTGTTCAGGTTGACGCACTCGTTGTAGAACTCGCGCCGGTCGGCAATGGCGTTCTCGATCGCCGTGATGCGGGACTGGAGCTCACGAAAGGTCTCGTTCGTGCGCAGTTCGGGATAGGCCTCGGCGACGGCGAAGAGGCGGCCAAGCGCGCCGCGCAGCACGGTTTCCGCCGCACCGAGCGCCGGTATGTTCTCCCGCTCGCGGGCGTCAGCCACCATCGATCGCGCACGGATCACCTTCTCCAGGGTGTCGCGCTCGAACCGCATGTGCTGGCGGCACGTTTCCACCAGCTTCGGCAGCTCGTCGTTGCGCTGCTTGAGCAAGACGTCGATGTTGGCCCACGCCTTCGACACGTTGTGCTTGAGCTGCACGAAGCTGTTGTACGTGGTGACGAAGTAGGCGCCAGCCAGGATCGCAACCCCGCCCAGGACGATGACGACGATCATGGCGATGGGTCTCCGGGAAAGAGGGATGTCACGCCAGCTAGCGATCGCCGTGCCAGAGGCAGTTGCGGGCCGCGCCGGCCGCCTATGGACGCTACCAGCTGTACTGTACGGTGCAGCGCAGGGTAGCTTCGCCACCGGCCGGGATCTGGACCGGGAAGTGGACGGTGCGTGCGTCCTCCTTGCTGAATTTGTGGCTGCTCTCCGCGATCTTCCAGTTTGTCCAGCGATAGAGATTCTCTTTGACGATGACCGTTGCCGGCTGCTTCTTGTGCTTGCGCAGGCGGACCTCGATCTCCTCGCTCATCTGGCGGCGTGGGGTGTCGAGCCTGAAGTCGATCTGTCTGCGCTCACCGACAAGATCGAAGGCCGAACCCATCCGCAGGCGGACGTTCTCGTCCTGTGCGGTGTGGTCGATGATGTCCTCGCCGACGAATTCGAGCGTCTGGTCTGCACTGTCCAGTTTCGAGACGCGCACCCGGCCTGCGGGCAGAGGCATGCCCAGACCGTGCTCGGCCGCGTTGCGGAAGCGCAGATAGACATCGACCTTGCAGTTCGACGCAATGCCGTAGTCGCGGTCGAGCAGGGGATTCGATCCGTAGCCGTATGCCGGCTGAGCGCCGTAGTAGACGAAGGTCTTCTCGCAGGCGACGTCGTGCGCGGCGGGAAAGAGCTAGATCTGCTTGGTCGAGTTGTCCGGCAGCGATGTCGGCCCGAGCGTGTAGAGGTGATACTCGAAGAATGCCTTCTCCTCGAAACCGGCGGCGCGCTCTTCCAGCGCCAGCGACTTGGCGACGGTACGCGACGGCGCGATCGACTGCGGCGTTGCGCGGTGTACGTCTCCGGCAACCAGCTTGAGCCTGGCGTCGGGGTAGCTCGCGCCCGACTGGTTGACGATGCTGACCCAGGCCCCGAGGTCGAGTCTGCAGCTCTCCGCTCCCTTAGGCTCGGCGTAGGTCACGTTGTAGTCGGCCCACCAGGTCATGCCCCCGGTCTGGTAGGAGACGCGCGCGCGGTGCGGCCCGGCGCGTCGCGCGCTCACGTCCCAGATCCAGGGTCGGGCGCGTGATAAGCCCGCCGGGCAGGCTCGGCAGCTTGACGCCAGCGTGGTTTGGCAGGACGCGGACAGTGCCGTCCTTCTCTCGCAATACGAGACCACCCTGGGTCGAGAGCAGAGTGCCGGAGAAGGATTCAACCTAGAAACCGCAGTTAGGCGATTCCGTTTGCATGGTTGTCGAGAAGACGATGCGCGGGAGGCGGTCCGACCCCGGCGAGGAGGCCTTTGAGATGCTCGCACACGAGATGCCAAACGGTGGACGGATCCAACGGCTTGGCAGCACGAACCACCCAGCCCTGAAGCATGGCAGACACACGCATCAGCGCTGCCCGCGCCTTCTCGAAATGAGCGTGCAAACCGGTCAGCGTGATTGTCGTTTGCCCGGCGTGCTCCGTGCGCTGCCCCACCGACGACATCAACCACGGCCGGCGGGTGATGGCCTCGCGGCGGGCTTGCGGATGGGCCAGGCGAACGAACAGGCTCCACCAGTTGTAGATGAGCGCGACGGCGCGGGCCGAGAGTTGGCAGCGATGCAGGTCGTGGGTGGTGAATCCGCCCCAGCCCCACTGGTTCTTCAACTCATCAAAGGCGTTCTCGGCGTCGGCCCGATCCCGATAGAGTTGGCCCAGCGCAAGGATTTCGTGGTCGAGATTGGTGACCAGCACGGCGTACTCATAGCCGGTCACGCGCTTGCCGCCCTTGCGGTGGGCCTCGACGAAACCGAGCAGCCCCTGAGCGATGTCTTGCGCTGCCAGCAACACCTCGCCCGTGAGCGCACGGCGCAAGACGGGCGGCCCGGCTTCTTCGGGTTGTAGGAAACGACCGCACCCTCCTGCTTGCCATAGAGCGGCTTGACGGTGGTGTCCACGTCGAGAATCCACGGCGCATCGAGCACAAGCGCCACGCTCTGGTCCAGGTGAGCGTCCAGCCAGGCCACGCCCTCGGCTTCGGGGGTGGCACTCAGCGCCCGACGCAGCGCGTCCTCGCTGATCACTTTACTCATCCCCAACAGTCCCGGATTGATCCCATCGCAGCGGATCCCGGTCACATGCGAATAGCGCTTGTGGCCCGAGAGAATCGACCGCATCCAGGAGCACTGGTCGGGGTAAGTTGAACAGGTTTTCTGTCGGGATAATGAAAGTGCTGCGCCGCTTGCGGGTTTTCCATGGCACCGCCGCCCGCCCTCTCTATGGCGGAGGGCGAGGGGCGCGGTGGGAAACCCAATGCTCATGCCGCCGACTCCAGCTGCGGCAGTGTAGCC
The DNA here is from genome assembly GCA_963719715.1 of uncultured beta proteobacterium. Classification (GTDB taxonomy): domain Bacteria; phylum Pseudomonadota; class Gammaproteobacteria; order Burkholderiales; family JAEUMW01; genus JAEUMW01. The sequence continues at coordinate 24,420 of CAVRDD010000012.1, read as the reverse complement.
CAGTACGCCTGATCCGGCGTTTGCCGACTCAGGCTTTGGTGTCGCCGCTTGGTGTTGTAGAACTCGATCCAGGCGCCGATATGCTGTCGTGCTTCGCCCATTGAGTCGTAGGCGCACAGATAGACTTCCTCGTACTTCAGGCTCCACCACAACCGCTCGACGAAGACGTTGTCGATCCACCGCCCCTTGCCGTCCATGCTGATCTGGATCTGGTGCGCCTTGAGCACGTCGGTGAATTCGGCACTGGTGAATTGACTGCCTTGATCGGTGTTGAAGATCTCCGGCACCCCATAGCGCTCGATCGCTTCTTGTAGTGCCTCGATGCAGAAGCCCGTGTCGAGCGTATTGGACAGCCGCCAGGACAATACCCGCCGCGAATGCCAGTCCATGATGGCGACCAGATACGCGAAGCCTCTGGCCATCGGAATGTACGTGATGTCGGTGGCCCACACCTGATTGGCCCGCGTAATCTCAAGCTCGCGCAACAGGTACGGATAGACCTTGTGCGCCGGGTTCGCCTTGGACAGGTTCGGCTTTCGGTACAGCGCCTCGATGCCCATCTTGCGCATCAGCGTACGCACATGATCGCGGCCGACGTCGTGGCCCTCGTCGTTCAGTGCATCGCGTATGCGCCGGCTGCCATAGAACGGGTGCTTGAGGTGGACCTCGTCGATCGCCCGCATCAGCTCGAGATCCCGTTCCGAGACCGGCACTGGCTGGTAATACTGGCTGGAACGCGACAGCTCCAGAATCCGGCACTGCTGCGCCAGCGGCAAGTCGTGCCCGCGATCGATCATCGCTTGGCGCTCGGTACGGCGATGCGCCCGAGCGCTTTGCCCAAAAAATCGTTCTCCAACGCCAGCTGCCCGATCTTGGCCTGCATATCCGCCACCGTCGGACCCGCCGGCGCCGGACTTTCCCGGGCAAATACGTCCTCCGCCCGCTCCAGCAGTTGCTGCTTCCACTGACTGATCTGGCTCGGATGCACGTCGAAGCGCTGCGCCAACTCCGCCAACGTCTGTTCCCCCTTGATTGCCGCCAGCGCCACCTTCGCCTTGAACCCCGCCCCGTGGTTCTTCCTCGGTCTCCTGCTCATTGCCCTCTGCTCCTTTCCAAGTCGCCTCAGTTTAGAGCAGCTCTTTCACTTTCCCACCGTCCAAATTCCCCCGGCCAGCGCTAGGTGCCCAGAATCTCCGCCTTGCTCGGGGCGTTCGGGCTGGCATAGGCCAGCGGGTAGCCGTCCTGCCAACGCGACCACAAGCCGGTCAACGTCAGAAATTCCATGAAGTACGCCAGTTGCCCCATCGGCGTGGCCGCGCTCTCGCTCTCCCAGCGCACTTGCACTCGGCCGCCGGCCCTCTGCAAGCCACCGCCCGGATTCAGCCTCGCCAGCACCTGCATTCGCTTCAATTTCGACTCACCCATCGGCTGACCCCCGCCAGAGTCTCGAAAACCACAGCCTGCCTCATTCTCCGGTCGATTGCATTCGATCAAATGCGGCTTTTAGGTTCAACGCTCTGGCCGCGCGCCTGCTCGACCGTCACCGCCTGGTCGAGCGTTACAGCAGTTAGTCTTGGCTGATCAGGTCGAACTGAAAGTTCTGCTCGAGGACGATGGTGTCGGCCGGATCGGTCAGGGACTCGAACGTGACCTTCGTCGGATCGATGCGCCCGGCGACGTCGACGAAGCGGACGGGATTGCGGCCCTTGTCGAGCGGCAAACGTGCGCTCGTGGCGTACCATGCCGTAGCCGGGGATTGCCGCGCGGCGCGCCGCGCAAGACCTCGGGGCTGATCGAACCGGGGCCTGCGCTGCTGTAGAGTGAGCGAGTAACTGTCCGCGGAGTCGTTGGCGGCAGATGCGGATGCGGTCAAAGCAGTGGCAATCAACGCGGCAAGCGCGAGGCGTTGCATGAGTGTCTCCATGTCAGGTGAGCGAATGACACTCCTTGAACGCATGCCTGCGGGATTCGGGTTGAAGGGAGATCGACGAGCCGTGCGGGAATTGAAGCGGGTTTGCGTTTTTTGTGGGGCGAATGCCGGTGCTTCGCCGCTGTACGTCGAAACGGCGCGGGCGGTCGGTGCCCAACTCGCCGGCGCGGGAATCACTGTGATCTACGGCGGCGGCGGGCTGGGTCTCATGGGCGCGGTGGCGCGCGGGGCAGTCGACGCCGGTGGCGAGGCGATCGGCATCATCCCCGAATCCCTTCTGCGATTCGAACCACCACCGGACCGGCTCACGGAACTGCGCGTGGTGGCGTCGATGCACGAACGCAAGGCGCAGATGGTCGAGCTTGCCGACGCGTTCGTGGCCTTGCCGGGTGGGCTCGGGACCCTGGACGAACTCTCCGAGGTGCTGACCTGGGCGCAGCTTGGACTGCACGCCAAGCCCTGTGGACTGCTCAACGTCGAGGGCTACTTCGATTTGCTCATGGCATGGCTCGATCACGCCACGGCACAGCGCTTCATCCGCGTCGAGCATCGTGCCATGGTGGTCGTGGATGACGATCTGGCGCGGTTGCTCGAACGCCTCGCCGATTGCGAGACGCCGCGCATGAGTCCGCTCATCGATTCGACGATGGTGTAGCGTTGCGGCGAGGGGAATCGGGGCGCGCCGTTGATTTGGCGGTCGGAAACCGTTAGCCTAGACCCAAAAGGGGGGGCTCCGCTGTGCGCTGTCCTCATCGTTAGCGAACAGATCCCAGAAGAGGAATTTTCATGAACGCTGAACTCGTCGGAACCAAGGACAAGCTCATCAACGACTTCAAGACCGTGGTCGCCGATACCGAAGAACTTTTGAAAGCGACGGCAAGCGTTGCTGGAGAGCAGGCAAACGTCGCGCGCTCGCGCGTGCGCGAGAGCCTTGCGGACGCCAAGGTGAAGCTCGCTGCTGCAGAGGACGTGGCCATCGAGCGTGCGCGGGAAGCCGCGCGCGTCGCGGATGAGTACGTGCGCGAGCATCCCTGGCAGGCGATCGGGCTCGCTTCCAGTATCGGGCTGATCGTGGGCCTGCTTATCGCGCGTCGCTGATCCACGATGTCCGCTGCGGACCGTCCGGGCGCCGAAGCGGAGCGCGGGTTACTGGTTTCACTGCGGCGGCTTGCCGCCACCGGTGTCGAGGTCGCGCACACGCGACTGGAGATCCTGACAAGCGATCTCGAGGAAGAGCGTGCACGCCTGGGGTCGATGATTATCACCGGTGTGCTCTGCCTGTTTTTCTGTTTCATGGCCGCGATCCTGTTTACGATTCTGATCGTGGTCCTGTTATGGGAAACGCATCGCGTCCCGGTACTTGCCCTGCTGGGAGGGGTATTTCTCCTGGGTGCTGCGCTGTGCTGGTGGTCTTTTCAGCGGCAGCGCCAGGATCGTCCCGCATTTCTCGCGACGACGCTGGGTGAACTGGCCAAGGACAGGCGGGAACTGACCTCGCGATGAGAAAGCGGCGATCATTGCGGGAGGTGCTGGGACGCAGAGCTTCGCTTCTGGCCTCCGCCCAGTCGCAGCGCGAACAGGTGGCGCAGGACTTTCGGGCACTGCACGGGCCGACGCGTTGGGTCGACAAGGGAATGGAGGGCGTAGATTACGTGCGCGCAGCATCCCTCTGGTTCTGGTTGGCGCGGGGGTCGTAGTGCTGGTGGTCTTGCGTCGACCCTTGAAGCGCGGTGGCTGGATACGCCTGATACGACGGGGATTCATGATCTGGCGCGGCATCGTCACCGTGCGGTCGGTGGCGATGGGGCTCGCGCGCTGAAAGAATCAGGGCAGGTGAGCCCGCGTGGCGCGCTTTCCGCGTCGCTTGCTTCACGTGCTTCCGATGCGTGAGAGAGGATCCGTTGCAATCGACGCCTAAGGCGGTTTTTGCGGTCGTCTACCCTCCTTTGAACTAAAATGAACACTAGTACCTCTTCCCTTCTGGCGACGTGTCGGCCGTGGTGTTCGGCTGTGGCCCGCCACGCCGTGGATTCTTGGTGCCCGGCTGCCCTGCGCGCTGGTCATGATGCCGATCCGGCAAGGCGGCCCGCGGTGTTTGGAGGAGGTGTCCTGTCCACTTCACTATTGGCGGTCTTTTGTCTCGTCGTCGTCGTCCACTCGTCGTTGTAGCCCCCCCGCGCGCGCCATCCGTTGCCATCATCGGTGCCGGAATCGCGGGGCTCACCTGTGCCCGAAAGCTGCGCGACACCGGGCATAATGTCGCGATCTTCGAGCAGTCGGGTGTTCCGGGTGGTCGCGCTGCAACGCGCGACGAGGCATCGGGGCAGTTCGACGATGGTGCCCAGTTTTTCACGGCGCGCGATCCACGATTCAAGAGTGCGATATCGAGTTGGCTGCGTGCTGGCGTCGTCGCGGAATGGCGTGCCCGCATCGTGCGCGTCACCAAGGACAACGTCGGAGAATCCCGCGAGCGCGCCACGCGCTATCTCGGCTACCCGGTCATGGGGGACTTGGCGTCCCACCTTGCACGCGGCTTCAATGTGGGCTACGAGCAGCGCGTCATGCGCATCGAGCAGGTCGAGGCGGGCTGGACGCTGCAACTCGAAGACGGCAGCCAGACCATACCTTATCCCAAAGTCATTGTTGCGACACCGGCACCGCAGGCGGCGGAATTGCTCGCCTGTTCGGCAGAACTCGGACCGCGGATTGCTGGGATCGAAATGTTGCCCTGCTGGGCGCTCATGCTGCAGTTCGAGAAGGCATTCGACACGCGTTTCGATGCGGCCATCGTCGACGATGAGCCGATCGCCTGGCTCGCGCGGGAAAGCAGCAAGCCGGGGCGCAAGCCCGGTGAACGCTGGATCGTCCACGCCTCCAATGACTGGAGCAAGCTCAACTTCGATGCCGATCCGGAGACGGTCCTTGTCGGCCTCATGAAGTCGTTCTGCGAGCTGGTCGAGAAGCGGGTAACGCCGTCGTTTTCCAAGCTGGTGCGCTGGGACCATGCGCTGGCTTCGCCAGACGGCGGGAGTCCGTTCCTCTACGACGCGGAGGCGGGTCTCGGAGCCTGCGGTGACTGGCTACTTGAAGGGCGCGTGGAAGGTGCCTTCCTGAGTGGACTTGCCTTGGCCTCGGAACTGGTTCAGCAGTCGAGGGCGTCCAAGGTCGCGCACGCGAAGAATCGCGAATCTGCCTAGTTTCGCGGACGCCTGGGCGCGACCGGAAGAAGAAGCGATCCCCGACACGCGCTGGACTGGACAACTGGAGGAAGAGGAGGAGGGGACTTCCTCGCGTCGTCCTATCCAGCGCGCCGGGGATCGTTGCGATGCCGCGGCACTTGCGGTGCTCGGCGCCGAGGCTTCAGCAGGGGAAACCGCTAAACATGAGTTCTTCCGTGAACTTCTGGATCTGTCTTTCCAGTGCCTCGACCTCTTGGGGGCTTGCCGGTGTGGCAGGCGGCTCATCCTTCGCGCCGACGGGCACCAGCCAGTCAACCAAGTGCGAAATGAAATTCCTCAGATCGGGAGTTTGCGCTGCCGAAGCAAGCGGGCCGTGGGTCAATTCGGTTTTCATGATTCTCTCCAGTTTTAGGCTTTTGGACGATCCTGCCTTTAGGTCAAAAGTGTACGAGTGGTGCAAATGCGCATCCAATCGCATCTTTGGATGACCGCCATCCGTTTCGACTATCATGGTGCGGTGCAATATCGCGAGTCGTGATCCTCCAAGCGGGCTGGTCTCAACTTGAGTTTGTCTCCGTTCGGCTGACGCGAGCGAGACGGTTTCGCCGTCGCAGGCCACTCGCGCTCGCGGCGACGGGCGATAAGTCGTGAGGAATCAGGGCTCGATGGTCACCCGGCAACGCTGGCACGTGGCTTGCGCTCTGCGCCACTGTCGCGTTGCTTGGGAGGAATGACATGTCCGCCGTCGAACACAGCAGCAGCACGTGCCCGATCCGTTTTGTCCTTGCCGAGGTGAGCCGGGGGGCGTGGGCGGTGGGACACGCCCACGGGTTGATCCCGGGTGCCATCCTTCACGACCGGGCAGCCGCGGAGCGTTACGTGAAGGCGCTCGGCGAGGCGGCGGGTTTCAGTGACGTAGACATCGTGATCGCCGGGGACACCGACGTCGCTGTCTGACCGTCACGGAACGCGACCTGATGCCGGCGCCTCCTGCGCGTTTGCCCGATCCTGCGGCTGCGCCGCCGTCGTGAGCAATCCGCCCGGCCACCTGACGCGCAGCGCCAGGACATCATCTGCATTACACCCGACAGCCCGCACAGGGCTGTCGCCGTTTTGACTTCCGCAAGAAGCACGCTGTCCCGGATTCGAGGGGCCGGGATTCCGAGCGACTCCGAAAGTCGTCCGCTGTCTGGATCGGACGGTTGAATTCGGGCCGCATTCCCCCCATCTTTGCGGCAACGACAGGAACGGGGATATGCAGATGCGACTCGACAAGTTGACGACCAAGTTTCAGCAGGCTCTGGCGGATGCGCAGAGCCTCGCGCAGGTCAGGAAAATCCTTACATCGAACCACAGCACCTGCTGCTTGCGCTGCTACAGCAGGAAGACGGGAGTTCGGCCGCGCTTCTCCAGCGCGCCGGGACGAACGTCGTTCCACTGCGCGACGCGCTCAAGAAGAGCATCGACCGATTGCCCAAGGTCGAGGGGACCGGGGGCGAAATCACCCTGTCGCGCGATCTGGGCAATCTGCTCAACGTCACCGACAAGGAAGCACAAAAGCGGGGCGATCAGTTCATCGCCTCCGAGATGTTCCTGCTGGCACTTGGCACAGGACAAGAGCGAGGCCGCCCGCCTGCTCAAGGAGCATGGGGGCTCGCGCAAGGCCATCGAGCAATCGATTGAATCGGTGCGGGGCGGCGAGAGCGTCCAGAGCGCGGAAGCCGAGGGTCAGCGGCAGGCGTTGGAGAAGTACACCCTCGATCTGACCGATCGCGCGCGCCAGGGCAAGCTCGACCCCGTCATCGGGCGCGACGACGAGATCCGCCGCGTGATTCAGATTCTGCAGCGGCGGACCAAGAACAACCCGGTGCTGATCGGCGAACCCGGTGTCGGCAAGACGGCCATCGTGGAAGGGCTCGCCCAGCGCATCGTCAATGACGAAGTGCCGGAAACGCTGAAGGGCAAGAAGGTGCTCGAGTCTCGACATGGCAGCGTTGCTGGCCGGCGCGCAAGTACCGTGGCGAGTTCGAGGAGCGCCTGAAGGCCGTGCTCAAGGAAATCGCCCAGGAGGAAGGCCGCATCATCGTCTTCATCGACGAGATCCACACCATGGTCGGCGCCGGCAAGGCCGAGGGCGCGATCGATGCGGGCAACATGCTGAAACCCGCGCTCGCGCGCGGCGAGCTGCACTGCGTCGGCGCCACGACCCTCGACGAATACCGCAAGTACATCGAGAAGGACGCGGCGCTCGAGCGGCGCTTCCAGAAGGTGCTGGTGGACGAGCCGAGCGTGGAGAGCACGATCGCCATCCTGCGCGGCCTGCAGGAGAAGTACGAGCTGCACCATGGCGTCGACATCACCGACCCTGCCATCGTGGCTGCGGCCGAACTCTCGCACCGCTACATCACCGACCGTTTCCTGCCCGACAAGGCGATCGACCTGATCGACGAGGCTGGGCGCGCGCATCAAGATGGAGATCGACTCCAAGCCGGAGGCGATGGACAAGCTCGACCGGCGGATGATTCAGCTCAAGATCGAGCGCGAGGCGATGCGCAAGGAAAAGGACGAGGCGTCGCAGAAGCGCCTGCAGCTGATCGAGGACGAGCTCCTCAAGCTGCAGCGCGAATACAACGACCTCGAAGAAGTGTGGAAAGCCGAGAAGGCCCAGGTTCAGGGCAGCGCGCACATCAAGGAAGAGATCGACCGCACGCGCGCCGAGATCGTGCGATTGCAACGCGAGGGCAAGCTCGACAAGGTCGCCGAGCTGCAGTACGGTCGTCTGCCGCAACTGGAAGCGCAATTGAAGCAGGCCGAGAAATCGGGCTGACGGACAGACGCGGCACAAGCTCCTGCGCACCCAGGTCGGCGCCGAGGAAATCGCCGAGGTGGTCTCGCGGGCCACGGGCATACCGGTCTCGAAGATGATGCAGGGCGAGCGCGACAAGCTGCTGCAGATGGAAGACAGGCTGCACGCGACGCGTGGTCGGCCAGGACGAGGCGGTGCGTCTCGTTTCCGACGCCATCCGCCGCTCGCGCGCCGGGCTCGCGGACCCGAACCGGCCGTACGGCTCGTTCCTGTTCCTGGGCCCGACCGGTGTCGGCAAGACCGAGCTCTGCAAGGCGCTCGCCGAGTTCCTGTTCGACTCCGAGGAGCACCTCATCCGCATCGACATGAGCGAATTCATGGAGAAGCACTCCGTCGCGCGTCTGATCGGCGCGCCGCCGGGATACGTCGGCTACGAGGAAGGCGGCTATCTGACCGAAGCGGTGCGTCGCAAGCCGTATTCGGTGATCCTTCTCGACGAGGTGGAGAAGGCGCATCCCGACGTCTTCAACGTGCTGCTGCAGGTGCTCGACGACGGTCGCATGACCGACGGCCAGGGGCGCACCGTCGACTTCAAGAACACCGTGGTGGTGATGACGTCGAATCTGGGTTCGCAGATGATTCAGCAGATGGCGGGCGATGACTACCAGGTGATCAAGCTGGCGGTGATGGCGGAAGTGAAGAACTACTTCCGCCCCGAGTTCATCAACCGTATCGACGAAGTGGTGGTGTTCCACGCGCTGGACGAGAAGCACATCAGCTCGATCGCGCGCATCCAGCTCGTGTCATCTGCAGAAGCGGCTCGCCGCGCTGGATATCGGACTCGAGGTGACGGATGCTGCCATCGCGCAAGTGGCCACCGCCGGCTTCGATCCGGTATACGGTGCCCGGCCGCTCAAACGAGCGATTCAGCATACGATCGAGAATCCGTTGGCGAAACAGATCCTTGAGGGACGATTCGGACCGAAGGACACGGTCCGGATCGATGCGCAGGGGCGTGACATCGTGTTCGAGCGCTTGGGCGAGGCAACGGCGGCCTGAGGCGCGGGCCAAGCTCGCTTTTTCTGCCCGGGCAGCCGCGCGCGGCGAGTGGATTGGCGATAATGTGAACATGCACGCGCCATCCGCCCCGCCTCACGTCGCGTCGAGAAGTCGAGGTGATCTCACTCGTCGCCATCGGCCATGCGACTTCGCACTTCTTCCACCTGGTTCTGCCACCGCTGTTTCCGTGGCTGATGCCGGCTTTCGGTCTGACCTTCACCGAGGTCGGGGCTTTGATGACCGTGTTTTTCGTCGTCTCCGGCATCGGTCAGGCGCTGGCGGGTTTCGCGGTCGACCGCCTCGGGGCGCGATACGCGCTGCCCGCGGGCATTTTCCTGCTGGGCCTGGGAGTGGTGCTGCTGGGTGTGGCCCAGGGCTGGGGGACGCTCGCATTGGCTGCCGCTGTTGCAGGGTTGGGCAACAGCGTTTTTCACCCGGCTGACTTCAGCCTCCTCAACCATCGCGTGACCACACCGCGCCTGTCACACGCTTTTTCGGTGCACAGCCTGTCGGGCTACGTCGGGTGGGTGCTGGCACCGCCCTTCATGGTCGGTATCGCAGGTTTCGCCGGCTGGCGTAGCGCTGCCTTCGCAGCTGCGACCGTGGCTGCGGCATTGCTGTTCCTGCTGTTCCTGCTGTATCTGCGCCGAGGCGCACTTGACGACACCGCGCGGGGGGCGATGGCCGAGGTGCATCAGGTCGAGCGCAAGCCGGCTCCTGCGCTCGCCTTCCTGCGCTCGCGAACGGTGTGGATGTGTTTCGGCTTCTTCCTGACGGCAGCCATGGCGTTCGGCGCGCTGCAGAACTTTGCGCCTGCTCTGCTGGAACGCCTGTACGGCATCTCCTTGACGCTGGCGACATCGGCGCTTTCCGCCTACCTGGCGGGCGGCGCGGCAGGGATCGTAGCCGGTGGATTCATTGCCGCCGGGCGCGAAGATCAGGATCGGATCATCGGGGCGGCGTTGCTCGCGGCGGCAGGCGTCGCAGTGCTAATGGCCACGGCGGCCGTACCGGGCTGGTCGGTAGTCGGCCTGATGGCGCTGATGGGATTTTTGACCGGTGTCGTCGCGCCTTCACGCGACCTGCTCGTGCGGCGCGCCGCGATGACCGGGCTCGGCAAGCATGCCTTCGGGCGCGTTTACGGCGTCGTCTATTCCGGGCTCGATGTCGGCCTGGCCGCCGCGCCCTTGGCTTTCGGGCCGCTCATGGACGCCGGCCGCTATCCCCAGGTTCTGATAGGCGTTGCCGTGCTCCAGGGGCTGGCGATCCTCACCGCCATTCGCGTGGGTGCGCGTTCGCGCCCACTCGCGCCTGCCTGACGCCATCAGCCTTGGATACCGGTGCGCTTACCAGGGGTGCGGATACTGGCAGGCGGGGTCGATATCGCGGCACGAGGAAACATCGCCGAGCGGGCGCGAGAACGTGTAGTTGAGAGGCGTCTCGACGAGTGCACCCCACGCTTCCCCGCTGCTGCCGCTGGGCAGCGAGAACGGCAGCGATACGACCCAGGCGGCCATACCGACGGCGGCGCCGACGAGCGAGACCGGGCGCAGGAAAACGGTGTCGAGCAGCATGGCTTCGCCGTCGGTGGTCGAGCCGTAGCGCGGCGCCACGCGCTGACTGGTCTCGTAGCCATAGCCGGCCGCCGCAGGCGCGGTTTGGGCGTTGTACGGTGCGGGTGATGCGGCGTAAGGTTGCTGCGCCGTCGCGCATCCCGCGAGCGGAAGCGCAACACAGAGCAGTGCCGCGCAGGTCTTGAGCAGCGAACGATTTTTCATGGCGTTATCCTCGTGGCCAAGCGTTGGTCCATTTAAGCACAGCCAATCATGCCGCGAAAAGCGCCGATCGTCGGCATTGGCGGGACGGCAGGAAAGTCGGCGCTTGCGGTTTCCGGGGTGATGACCGACATGAACTGGGGTCAGGCGAAGAAACGCGGTGCCGGAATCGTCGTCTTGCGCCGATGGCCAGAGGGCTGGCGAATTCTCATCCTGCGCGCCTACCGCAACTGGGATTTCCCGAAGGGTCTGCTCGAACCCGGAGAGGGCGCTCTTGCTGCAGCACTGCGTGAGACCCAGGAGGAAGCAGGTCTTTCGGACCTGGTCTTCCGCTGGGGCGAGGTGTTCGTGGACACCGAGCCGTATGCAGTTGGCAAGGTCGTCCGCTACTTCCTGGCGGAGACCCCTGCCGGCGAGGTCTCGCTACCGATATCGCCGGAACTGGGCCGGCCCGAGCACAGCGAATTCCGGTGGACGACGCCGGACGAGGCGGCCGCATTGTTGCCTGAGCGTCTGGTGCGGGTGCTGCGCTGGGCTCTGGCACGGGTGGAGCGCAGCGGCTAACGCCTCTGTTGCTGCGTCGCGTCGTCGGTGCGCCCGCTCCGCTCTTCCCTGATCCGTCCTCTGATCCGGCACAGACCATGCATCGAGCCGCGCCACTTGGGCATTCCCGCCCTGGCTACTCCGGAGGCAAGAGCGTCGGAGGTATGGCTTGCAGTCCTCTTCGGCACATCATGCAGCGACTCGATCCGAGGGTCTGGAGAACCTCGCGCATGCGCACGCTCATCGCCCGCTGACGGCGGGTCAGCTTGCCGTTGTCCTTGGCAGTATCCTTGCCGGCGTAAGCTACCTCGCCTGGCGTCCTGGCGTCTTCAACACTGACGCCGTTGCTTTCTCAGCGGCCTTCTACGCTGCCGAGCTTTTCGGTTTCCTGTCTTCGCTCCTGGTCCTTTTCGTCTGCTGTCGACTGTCGCATCGCATCGCCGGCGTACCGCCACCGGGGCTGTCTGTCGATGTCTTCGTCGAAGGCAACGCGGAGGTAGAGACGCTCGGACGCACGCTCGCAGCAGCACGCGACATGGAGTATCCCCACAAAACGTGGCTGCTGGACGATGCCAATTCGCCTGAAGCGGAAGCGCTCGCAGCGACACTCGGTGTCGGCTACCAGGCGCGTGGCAGCGGCGACTGCGCGAGAGCGCGTGCCCTGCGGCGCAGCCGGGCAGCTTTCGTCGCACTTTTCGATGCCGGCGATGTTCCGGCTTCCGGCTTTCTTTCGCGCACACTCGGTTTCTTTCGCGACGAGGCGGTGGGCTTCGTGCAGACGCCGAGGCACGTGCGTGCCGTCGACGCGTTGCAGCGCGAGTCCAAACCCGGCACGCGTCTCGTCTCGCAGGACCTGTCGTGGCGCTTCCGCGTCCTCCAGCGTGGCCGCGATGCCTGGAATGCAGCGCTCTTCTGCGGCAGTTGCGTCGTCATCCGTCGCGGCGCGCTAGACAAGGTCGGGGGACTTGGCGGCAAAGCTGGAGTAGATGACCGCCGACTCTCGGCGCGGCTGCATGTCCGCGGCTACAAGTCCGTCTACACAGGCGAGCCGCTGGCGACCGGCGTCCCGTCGTCAGACCTGGCGACTCATCTGGCCGGGCAGGAAGGCAGAGGCCTCAGTGCACTCGTGACGTGCCTGCGGTTCCTCTTCGTACGCGGCTTAGCCCTGCCGCAGCGTCTTTGCTACCTGCACGCGGCGATGGTTCCTCTGGAGGACTGGCGGAGGGCTTTCCTGTGGATGGTTCCGGTCTTCGCACTGGCGACGGGAACGCTTCCCGTCGAAGCTCTCGACGGCAGCTTTCTTCTGCATTTTCTGCCGTACTTCATCCTCAACCTGTGGGCATTCAAGGAGACGAGCCGGGGATTTGGAAGCGCTTTCAGCGCGGCGCGGCTCGACATGGCGCGCATCGCGGGACGCCTGATCCTGCCGTGGAAGAGCGGACGAGTCGGCCTCGTGCCGTCGCTGTCGGTTGTAGCGTCCATCGGTGTGCTCGTGGTGCCCATCGGGCTGATGCTCCACGGCACGTCGGTATCCATGCTGGTGCTCGCGTCGTGGGCGTTGGTCAATGCCGGCCTCGCGGTGCTGACGCTGTGCGCGGTCCGGAAACCTGACCTGCCTAGCATCGCGCGCTGCGGATTCCCGTTGCCGCTGCCCGCGCGGATCAAGTTCGCGGGCGACGCACCGGTCTACGGCGTCATCGATCACATCTCGGCGACCGGTTTCCAGTTCCACGGACCTTTCCCCGAGTACGTCCAGTTCGGGGCGAGGGTCGAGGGCGAGTTGAGTTTGCCGGGCGGGGCGCTCGCCTTCAGCGGAAGCCTGCGTTCCTTCTTCCTTGGGCAGTCGGGCAAAGCAGAGCGTTTCGCGAAGTCCGTCGGCTTGAGCTTCGACTGGGTGGGTGCGCCGCGGGATCAGGCGCTCGACCGATTGCTGACTGCCTCAACGCTTCACGCACGCGTCGACACGCTGACCGGCGCCAGGGCGACTCCTGTCGATCGGCTCGCACGCGCGCTGCGCACCTGGACGCTGCCGTCCCGACCCGAGGATTGGGCGCCGGTACTGATACATACGCACGCTGCGTCGCGCGATCAGGCCGAGGTCGGCATGATCGCGGTCGCAAGGCAAGCGCGGGAACAACCGGTGCTGCTGAGCTTCGCTCTGATCCCCGAGCGCTCGAGGATCCACGTTGCCGTGGTCTCGCACCCCGCGCGTCAGTCGCTCATCGGAGTCGTCGACCACCGCCGTCTCGTCGATACGACGATCGCGCCGCTGTACGTCTACTCCTTTACCGGCGACGGACGTGCCGGGACGGCGGCAGTCAGGCCGCCGCCGTCGCCAGCGGTGATGCGTCGCTACGTTCGTCCAGCGCGGCGCTGATCGCGTCATCCACCGTACTCAGCCAGACGAATTCGAGGGCGTCGCGCGTGTCCTCGGGGATCTCCTCGAAGTCCCGACGATTGCGCGCGGGCAGCAGTACGCGGGTGATGCCCGCTCGCTGAGCCGCCAGCACCTTCTCCTTGATCCCGCCCACCGGCAGGACGAGTCCGCGCAGGCTGATCTCGCCCGTCATGGCCGTGTCGCTGCGCACCACGCGTCCGCTCAGCAACGAGGTGAGCGCCATAGTGATCGCCACCCCGGCGCTCGGGCCGTCCTTGGGCGTAGCGCCAGCCGGCACGTGCACGTGGACGTCGCTCTTCTCGATCAGGTCCTCGCGCAGGCCGAACGAGACGAGACGCGCCTTCACCAGCGACAGCGCCGCCTGGGCGCTCTCCTTCATCACGTCGCCGAGTTGTCCGGTCAGGATCAGTCGACCCGATCCCGGCACCTTGCTCGCCTCGATGAAGAGGATGTCGCCGCCAACGGGGGTCCAGGCGAGACCAGTCGCCACACCGGGCATCCCGGTGCGCATCGCGATCTCGTTCTCGAAGCGACGCGGACCGAGTATCGCCGCCAGTTCCTCGGGAGTGACACGTACGCGCTCTTCCGTGCCTTCCGCAATGCGGACCGCGACACTGCGCAGTACCGATCCGATCTCGCGCTCGAGATTGCGCACGCCAGCCTCTCGCGTGTAATCCGCGATGATGCCGCGCAAGGTTTCGTCGCCGATCTCGACCTGTTCGGATTTGAGTCCGTTTGCTTCGAGCTGGCGCGCGACGAGGTAGCGCCGCGCGATCTGCAGCTTCTCCTCCTGCGTGTAGCCTGGCAGCTGAATCACCTCCATGCGGTCGCGCAGCGGTCCGGGAATCGTCTCGAGGACGTTCGCGGTCGCCACGAACATCACCTTCGACAGGTCGAAGGACAGCGCCAGGTAGTTGTCGCGGAAGCTCGAGTTCTGCTCGGGGTCCAGCACTTCTAGCAGGGCGGATGCGGGATCACCGTGGAAACCGCCGGCGCCGAGCTTGTCGATCTCATCCAGCATGAACACCGGATTATTCGTTCCTGCCTTGCGCAGCGACTGCACGATGTTACCCGGCAGCGCACCGATATAGGTGCGCCGGTGACCGCGGATCTCTGCTTCATCGTGGACGCCACCTAAGCTCGCGCGTACGAACTTGCGCCCGGTAGCGCGGGCGATCGACTGGCCAAGCGAGGTTTTGCCCACGCCGGGCGGGCCGACGAAGCACAGGATCGGGCTTTTGCCGGCCGGGTTGAGTTTGCGCACGGCCAAGTATTCGAGGATGCGGCGCTTGATCTTGTCGAGGCCGAAGTGGTCCTCGTCGAGGATGCGGCGCGCCTCCGGAATATCGATTTGCGCGTCGCTCGCCTTCTGCCACGGCAGCTCGACGAGTGTGTCGAGATAGGTACGCACCATCGCGTACTCGGCCGCGTTCTCGGACATGCGCTGCAGACGCTTCAACTCCTTGCGCGCCTGGGCGAGCACCTCATCCGGCATGCCGGCTTGCTCGATCGCCTGCGCCAGATCTTCCAACTCCTTCGCGTTGTCGTCGGTTTCGCCGAGTTCTTTCTGGATCGTCTTCATCTGCTCGCGCAGCAGGAACTCGCGCTGGCGATCTTCCATCGTCTCGCGCGTCTGGTCGCCGATCTTCTTCGACAGCTGCAACACCTCGATGCGGCGAGAAAGGCGCTTCAACACCTTGTCCACGCGCGCAGCGACGTCGAACGTCTCCAGCAGCTCCTGCTTCTCTTCCGGCTTCAGGTCCATGAAGCCGGCGACCAAGTCGGCAAGCAGCGAAGCCGAAGTGATACCGCGGATCGCATTGGCGAGCTCCGCCGGCGCTTCCGGCAGCAGTTCGAGCACTTCCTGGGCACGGTTACGTAGTTCGATGAGCCGCGCTTCCATCTCGGTGCTCTCGCCTTCGCTGTCGGACACTCGCTCGATGCGCGCAGCGAGGAAGGGGTAGCCGTCGAGGAACTCAAGCACGCGGAAACGCTGCTCGCCCTGGCAGACCAGGTGATGGCCGCCGTCGGGCGTGGTCACGTAACGCACTACGTTGGCAACCGTCCCGACCCAGTAGAGATCCTCGGGCTGCGGGTTTTCATGCGACGAGTCGCGCTGCAGCAGCAGACCGATCGGTCGATCGGAGCGCACGGCCTCCTGCGCCGCGGCCACCGAGCGCTCGCGGCCGACGCCGGCGGGCAGGATCATGCCCGGGAACAACACGAGGTTGCGCATGCAGACAATGGCGATGACGTCGGGCGGCAGCGGTCGCTGAGCCGAGGTTGCGGCGCTTGCGGGCGCGGCCTGCACGGCAACGTCCTCGGCAGGGGTGCGCGGGGTGTTGGAGTCGAGGTCTTGGTTCATGAGAGCTCCACGTTAATCGCGTTTCGCAAGATCGAGCACGAGGCAGCCGTTCTCGATGCGCGTCGATTCCGGCTCGAGGGCGCTGCCGGTCAATTCGATGCGTCGCTCGAAGCGGCCATAGGGAATCTCGGCGCGGTGGACGCGGCCGCCGGGGGTAGCGAATGGCAATGGCCGCTCGCCGGCCACGGTCAGCCAGCGACCGTCGAAATGCACCACCACCTGATCGGCGGGAACCCCGGGCAGGGCAACCACGACGCGCACGCCGCGCGCCGTCTCGACGACGTCGGCTGGCGGCTCCCACACCGGTCGCTGGGCGCGGGTTTCGCCGAGCTGGAAAAACTGCCGGTGCAATCGGTCCGCCCGCTCCACCAGCTCGCAGGCCTCTGCCCACATCCAGGCACTCGAATCGCGATATCTCATCACGTCTCCTCGTTACGCGTGGGATGGCGCCGGCGCCATCGCCGTGCGCTGTCCCTCAACGAAATGGTGCCGGGACGGGCGATTTCAATAGCGCACGCCGCGTTGTTCGGCCCTTCCGGGCGGGCTACACTGCGTTGCCTACGAACGCCCATCCGGAGTCATCATGGAGTCGCCCAAGCTTGCACGCTTCGTGGACGCGCTATGGCAGGAGTCGATCATGCCGAAGCTCACGGAGTACATCCGCATCCCCGCCAAGTCGCCTTTCTTCGATCACGACTGGCAGCGGCACGGCTACCTGGAGGATGCGGTGCGGCTCGCGGTGGACTGGTGCGAGGCGCATCGCATCTCGGGGATGACCGTCGACGTGGTACGGCTGCCCGGACTCACCCCGCTCGTATACGTCGAGATTCCCGGCACGCGGCCGGGCACGGTGCTGCTGTATGGCCACCTCGACAAGCAGCCGGAATTCTCGGGCTGGCGCGCGGATCTCGGGCCGTGGAAGCCGGTCGTCGAGAACGATCGTCTGTATGGTCGCGGCGGTGCGGACGACGGCTACGCACTCTTCACCGCGCTCGGAGCGATGATCGCGCTCGCTGATCAGCGCTCGTTTCACCCGCGCTGCGTCCTGCTGCTGGAGTGCAGCGAGGAGAGCGGCAGCCCGGACCTTCCTGCTTACATCGAGGCACTCGCCGATCGACTGGGGACGCCGGAACTGGTCATCTGCCTGGACTCGGGCTGCGGCAATTACGACCAGCTGTGGGCGACCACCAGCCTGCGCGGGCTGGTTGCCGGCACGCTGACGGTCGAGGTGCTGGAGCTTGGCGTGCACTCTGGCGACGCGAGCGGTATCGTCCCGTCGACGTTCCGCATCGCGCGCCAGTTGCTCGCGCGCATCGAGGACGCGGCGACCGGTGAGATCATCCCGCGCGAGCTGCACGTGGAAATTCCGGAGGATCGCGTGCAGCAGGCGCAGCACGCGGCGCATGTCCTCGGCAGTCACGTGCACGACAAGTTTCCATTCGCATGCGGGTGCGGTCCGGTGACGAAGGATGCGGCGGAACTCGTCCTGAATCGCACCTGGAAGCCGGCGCTCGAAGTCATCGGCGCGGCCGGTCTGCCGTCTCTCGAATCGGCGGGCAACGTGCTGCGGCCGAAGACCGAGTTCAAGCTGTCGTTCCGCCTGCCGCCGACCGCCGACGCGGACCGGGTGGCGCGGCGACTGAAGGAGATCCTGGAGGCGGACCCGCCTTACGGCGCACGCGTCACCTTCGAGCGGGAGCAGGCGTCGAGCGGCTGGTGTGCAGGCCCAGTCACGCCCGCGCTCGCCTCGGCGATCGAACGCGCTTCGGCGAGTTACTTCGGCCGCTCGGCGGTGTTCATGGGGGAGGGCGTTTCGATTCCGTTCATGGGTATGCTCGGGGCGAAATTTCCGCAGGCGCAGTTCCTGGTGACAGGAGTTCTGGGCCCACAGTCGAACGCGCACGGCCCGAACGAATTTTTGATCTCGTGGGGATATCCGACGACCGCGGATTCCGCCACCTTCTCGTGGGAGTTCAGGGCCGCCTCGACCTCGGCGGTCCCCATCCGGTGGCCCGAGACGTTGATCACGTCGTCGATGCGGCCGGTGATCCGGTAATAGCCGTCGCTGTCGCGGAGCGCCCCGTCGCCGGTGAAGTAGTAGCCGGGGAAGGGTTCGAAATAGGTCTCCTCGATATTTCTTGTGATCCCTGTATATCGTCCGGGTGAAGCCGGGCCAGGCCCGCTTGATGCAGAGGGCGCCGCGGCCGACCAGATCCTTGACCTCGGCGCCGGTCGTGTCGTCCACCAGGCAGCGGGACAACCCCCATGATGGGCAGCGTCGCCAGCGCCGGCTTGATGGGGATCGCGCCGGGGAGCGGCAGGATCATGAAGCCGCCCGTCTCGGTCTGCCACCAGGTGTCGACGATCGGGCACTGATTGCGGCCGATCACGCTGTAGTACCAGTGCCAGGCCTCGGGGTTCAGCGGCTCGCCGACGGAGCCGAGGATCCTGATCGAGGAGAGATCGATCCCCTCCACCCACTGGTTGCCCTCCTTGGCGATGGCGCGGATGGCCGTCGGGGCGGTGTAGAACTGGGTCACCTTGTACTTCTCGACGATCTGCCAGAACCGGCTGTAGGTCGGGTAGTTGGGCACACCCTCGAACATGAGGGAGGTGGCGCCGTTGCAGAGCGGTCCGTAGATGACGTAGCTGTGGCCCGTCACCCAGCCGATGTCGGCGGTGCACCACCAGATGTCGTTCTCGTGAACATCGAAGGCCAGCTTGTGCGTGTAGGCCGTGAAGAGGAGATAACCCGCCGTCGTGTGGAGGGCGCCCTTGGGCTTGTCCGGTCGATCCGGAGGTGTAGAGGATGAAGAGGGGATCCTCGGCATCCATCCATTCGGGTTCGCACTTGTCGTCGACCTTGGCCATCTCCTCGTGCCACCAGAGGTCGCGTCCCGGAGTCCAGTCGAGATCTCCGATCTTGTCGCCGACCCTCTTGACCACGATCACCTTCTCGATGGACGGGCAATCCTTCAGGGCCGTGATCGGCGTCCTTCTTCTGGGGGACCGCCTTGGCGCCGCGGAAGCTCCCGTCGCAGACGACGAGGATCTTCGCCTTCGGAATCCTGGATCCGGACGGTCAGGGCGTCGGGGCTGAATCCGCCGAAGACGACGGTATGGACGGCGCCGATCCGGGCGCAGGCCAGCATCGCGACCCCGGCCTCGGGGACCATCGGCATGTAGATGCAGACGCGGTCGCCCTTCTTGATCCCGTGGGACTTCAGGACATTGGCGAACTTGCAGACCTCCGTGTGCAGCTCGCGGTAGGTGATCGCCCGCTCCTCGGCCGGCTCGTTCCCGACCCACTGGATCGCCACCTTGTCGCCCCGCTTCTCCAGATGCCGGTCGAGGCAGTTGTAGGAGACATTCAGTTTGGCGCCTTCGAAATACTTGACATAGATCGGCCCCTTGCGGACGTCGAAGTTGAAATCCTCGACCTTGTCCCACTTCTTGAAAAAGGTCAGATACTCATCGGCCTGCTTGGCCCACCAGGCCGGCGGATCGGCCATGAACTCCCGATAGAGCTTCTCGTACTCCTCCCTGCTCTTGATGTAGGCGATCTTGCGCACCCGCTCGTGTACCGGATACACCTCTTTCAACTGTACCTTGTCTCTTCTTCCATAGTGACCTCCCCTGTTCCCTGTTTTTCACGTTAATATTTGACAGGTCGCTCAGGACCATCCCATCATTCCGCGTGGCTGGAATGACATCCTGCTATAACGAACAAGCATCAGGGAGGGAAGCTCCGCTTCCGGGAAGAGCCTCGAGCGCCCCTGACCAGATCAAACGGTTTCTTATCATGACGAGCGAAACTGCCGCTTCGGAATCGATCTAAGTGATGGTACAGATTCGGACCGCTGAGGAGTCGTCACTGAGCGTGAACGGCGGTCACTATATGACCAGAGGTCATGTCATTGTTGACTGTTGCTCTATATCAATGATGCGCCGGAATGTCAAGAAATATTTTCGGCCGGAAGAGCCCCGCTTCGGGAGGGAAGCTTCGCCGGACCGAGTTTCTTTTGCCAGAAGGCGACCGCCGGTGTGGTCTTTTTTACACAGAAGGAGTGGCGGACAGGTCGGTTTGCCTCGATTCCCGCCGGACAAGCGGGATAAGGCTCCGGACGGCAGACCGGTCCATGCACGGGAAGGGCGCTGGTATTGATCATGTAATCGTTTGTTTATGTTTGATTTTCGCCTCATGATGCGTCTGCACCGCACCCGAACATCCCGAGGCGATCCCGACAAATCCGGCCATGGTACAGCGCTTGCAAGCATTCCTCGCTTTTACGTTGATGTCATCACCACCGGCGCGGGTCATGCACGCGGCGGCGGTGAAATGCGGGGTGCTGGAATGACAAACCCGCGGACATCTTTCATGTATTGCCGACAGGAAAAATTGGGGCTTGACACCGCCCGCGGGCGGTGCTATGGCTCTATCCCTGTTGCGGTTCTGTAATTCTGTGAAAGGAGGTGATGTCCCGAGCAGAGGTTCTGGTGAGGCGGCCTTCGGAAATGCAGGAGCAGGTTTCCCTGCCGGCGTCGGACCGGCGGAGAGCGGGCTGCAAGCGGTGACGCGAAAGCGTCGGTTGTTTTTAAGAGGGTCCCCATGCCCGTGGGGATCGAACAAGCAAAATTCAGGAGGAATAGAATGAAGAAACTTTTGGTCGTTTTACTGTCGCTGGGGCTGATCGTGGCCTTCGGCATGACCGCAGTCGGCCGCGGACGTGAAGTTCAGCGGTCAGTACTATGTGAACGGCGTGTACGAGGACAACAGGACGCTGAGCCGATGACCGGCATATTCCCACGCCTTCATGTGGACCCGGACGAGGGTGCAGACGGTCTTCGAAGTCGCCGAGGGGCTCACCTTCACGACCCGTTTCGACGCCCTGGAAAAGCAGTGGGGCGCCGTGAACCGCAGCAGCAGCAACACCGAAGACAAGTCCAACTCCGGCAAGGTCAACAGCAACCAACGTGACGCTCCAGGAAAACATCGAAATGGAGCACGGCTATGTGACCTTCATGACGCGGATCGGCCAGTTCGACATCGGCTATCAGGCCGCCGACGAGTGGGGAACCGTCTTCGGCGACACCCCGGGCTCCCGTCCGCGGGCGAAGTACACCGGGGCCTTCGGTCCCGTGAATCTCATCGCCATCTATCAGAAGATCTACGAGGCGGATACCATCGAGCGAATGCGACAGCCTGCGGTGGACCCCCTCGAGGTCTCACCGATGGGGATGCGGACAGACTACATGCTCGCCGGTATCTACAACTGCAAGGGCGGCAATGCCGGTCTCCTCTATGTACTACGGCGCCAGACGACGGACGGCAAGCCTACCGCACAACTACAAGGCGAGACCCACTACGCTCGCACCTTACATGAAGGCGACGTTCGGTCCCGTCTACGTCGAGGGCGAGGTGGTCTACACGTCCGGCAAAGCGCGCAAATATGACGCCGGCAAGGCCCGATATCGACGAGGAGAGCCTCGGCGCCTACGTCCTGGCCAAGGTGAACATGGGTCCGATGTACGTCGGCGGCCAGTTCGGCTACAGCGCCGGCGACGACGATTCCGACCCGACGCAAGGACAAGACCGGCCCGGTCAGCACGACGGCCTGGACCCCCGCGCTGATCTTCGGGAACGCCAACCTGCGATCCTGGCAGTACAACGCGTCCCATCACGGCGGCGCAACGGCGTCGACTTACACCACCGACAAGACAGAACCTGATCCTCTACAACGGTTTCGGCGGCTTCAACGTGACGCCGAAGCTGAACATCGAGGCCGCGTTCTCGTACATGCAGGCGGACAAGACGCCCGACAGGCTACGTCTCCAAGGACTACGGATATGAAGTCGACATCAAGGCCACCTACAAGATCTACGACAACCTGACCTACATGGTGGGCGCCGGTTATCTCTGGACCGGCGATTACTTCAAGGGCACCAAGCGCCGCCAACAAGGTCGGCGAACGACTACCTGCTGATGAACCAGCTGACCCTGAACTTCTAAGGTCGATTCGATTCAACAGAGGGTAAACCTCTAAACCGGCCCCGGGGAGCAATCCCCGGGGCTTTTTTTGCTGCCGGCACGCCCTCCGTTTTCCCGATGCACCGTCGACAAACCTGTGGACCGGTGCGCCTCCAGCATCACCGAGAGCGCCCTCAGGTCCCCCTTCGGACGTTTCTATCGACCTGTTGATCTTGGTAAATCAAGGTGATATGCATCGACGTCATATCATCGGTGTCAATTTTTGGAGGAAGCAAGATGAGTAATGGTAGAAGCATCGGTCGTTTGTCCCTGATCCTGATCCTATGCCTGGGCGTAGCGGCCTGCTCCGGTTCTCTGTTCCGGAATTACGGCAAGATCAATCCCGCACACCGAGGTCACCCGGGCCTTCGAAGGGTACCGGGTCAACGGCGAATACCGCTATTATGTCAGCGGTGCGCTCCACTACCCCAACGCGCTGATGGGGCTGCACAGGGACCTCCGGCTCGACCCGAGAACCCTCTGGAAGGAGGTGCCGGGGATGACCGCGGCGCGGATGCAGGAAATCGTCGACAATATGAAGACCAAGGCCTCCGAGCACAACATGTTTCAATACGGGTTCGAGATGTCCGACGACAAGGGCCGGCCGATCGGCGTCTGGTACTCGGTCCTGTGGGCGCGGACGTTCCTGCGGATGAACGAGGACGGAACCGTACGGATCGATACGCCCGCACTCGACATCTACCTGAGGCTGGAGCAGGACGCATCGGCCGGCGACAGCTTTCGAACTGAGATTGTTCGAGGTGCTCGCGATTCGCATCGTGCACCGTCTTGTCCAGAGGAGTGCCTTCCGGCGATCGCGGAGAATGGTTAGAGGATTCCATGCCGATCTACGAATATGTGTGTGCGGCCTGCGGGCATTCTTTCGAACGGATCATGAAGGTCGGTGAAACGGCGCCTGATTGTCCGGCCTGCGGAGGGAGTGAGACGAAAAAACAGGCCGCCCCTTTCCGGACGAATGCATGGTCGACCTTCCTCGACGGTATGGAAAAGCGGGTCAGCCCGCAGAAATTCAAATAGGTCACCCCATAATGAAGGATCGGCCATAGAAAAGATACACGGCAACCTTACCGGCCTCGGACCGGAGGAAATCAAGCGGATCGGGCAGCTCTACCGGCGGCGCTGTCGCGCCGGATCGGATCGTCACCCACGAACTGGCCCGGCCGCTGACGGAACTCTCCCGTCAGATCAACCGCCAGATCGGCCTCCTCGTCACCCGCCGGGGGGAGATCGCCTATGTGATCGTGGGTTCCCATCACAACATCCTCATCCCGGCCCTGGACGGCTTTCGTTCCTCCTCCCGCCGATTCAGGGGGCTCCGCCTGATCCACACCCATCTGGCCGGCGAGGAGCTCACCACCGACGATCTGACGGACCTCGCGCTTCTGCGCCTCGATCTGGTATGCGCCCTGGAGACGGGCGACGACGGGCTGCCCGGCTATGCGCACACCGCCCATCTCATTCCGGAAAACCCGGAGGGGCGCTTCTGGCTGACCCTCGACCCCCGGCGCCCCGCCGAGACTGGATCTCGACTTCACCGCCTTCATCGCGGCCCTCGAGGGCGAGTTTGCCGGACGTCAGAAAACCCGGAAGGTGGAGGCCGTCGAACGCGCCATCCTCGTCCGGGTGGAAACGAACCCTTTCTTCGACGGGGAGGCCTCGCTCGCCGAGCTGCGCGAGCTCTGCCGGAGCTGCGACGTCGAGGTCTTCGACGCGGTCATCCAGCGCCGCCCGGAGGTGGACCCGCGCTTCCTCATCGGCAGGGGAAAACTCTCCGACCTCGTCATCCGGGCGCATGCAGATGGATGCGAACCTCCTCGTCTTCGACCACGAGCTGACCGCCGCCCAGATCCGCTCCATCGCCGATTTCACCGAGATGAAGGTGATCGACCGGACCCAGGTGATCCTCGACATCTTCGCCAGGCGTGCCCACAGCCGGGAAGGAAAGATCCAGGTGGAACTGGCGCAGCTCAAATACCGCCTCCCCCGGCTCACCAGGCAGGACGCGGGCCTCTCCCGGCTGGCGGGGGGATCGGCGGAACCGGCCCCGGCGAGACCAAGCTGGAGGTCGACCGGCGGCGGATCAGGGAGAGGATCAACCGTCTGGAAAAGGAACTGAAGAATGTCGAGAAGGCAAGGGGGCTCAGAAGGGTGCTGAGAGAGAAGGCGGGCCTCCCCGTCATCTCCATCGTGGGCTACACCAATGCCGGAAAATCCACGCTCCTCGAACGCCCTGACCCGAAGCGAGGTCTTCACCGAGGACCGCCTCTTCGCAACGCTCGATCCGATTAATTATTTGCGGCTGGCTGGTGTATGCGT
>CAVRDD010000011.1:0-18617 GCA_963719715.1 uncultured beta proteobacterium | reverse complement strand
ACGTCGTGGCCGATGCGATCACCTGGCGCGGGTCGCGCACCTGATGGAAAACGTGGTCGAAATCATAACTGCGCGACGACACTCCCCAGACCACCGCATCGGCGTTCACTGCCATTGGCCAGGATGCGATACCGTCCTCGCCCATGCGCTCGTGCTGCACGTCAAGGCCAAGCCGGCGCAGGAGGTGCGTCACGTACTTCGTGCCACTGCGGCCGCAGCCGGTGATCAGCAGACGCTTGCGGGCCCGCATGCCCTCTCGCTCAGTCAGTTAGCCATTGTATTGAATGAAGATTCGCGGCCTGGGCGACCACCTGCAGGCAGCGCGTCCGCGACTGGCGCGCCTTGAGGTCTTGTCAGAATTGCCTGCGCCTTGCGGCAATGATACTGGGACCGGCGCCGGCAACGCCATCTCGCTCGTCGTCCCGATTCCGCCAGAACCGGCGGGCTAGCCAACAGCGCCCGGCCGCATCGGGTGGCGGCGCCGGTATAATTCCGGGCTACTTGCCGATACTCAACCTATGCCACGCTTTCCCCTCCCCTCGCGCGCTTTCTTCGCTGCCATCTTTGCCGTGTGCACGGCGCTTGTGGCATTCGGCCTCTATCTGCAACACAGCCAGGGGCTGGACCCCTGTCCGCTGTGCGTCATGCAGCGTGTGATTTTTCTTGTGATCGGCTTCGTGGCACTGCTCGCGGCGCTGTTCGGCACCCGGCGACCGGCAGTACGGATCGGCGCCAGTCTCGCCGTGGCGCTGCTGGCACTCGCCGGAGCTGGAGTGGCCGTGCGGCAATCATGGCTGCAGCACTTCCCGCCACCGATCCAGGAGTGCGGCGCGGACTTCTACTTCCTGATCGATACGACGCCGCTCGCGCAGCTGCTGCCAGCGCTCTTCAGCGGCACCGGCGACTGCTCCAAGCGCGACTGGCTCTTCCTCCAGCTCTCGATTGCCGAGTGGGCGCTGGTGTTCTTCGTCGGCATCGCAATTCTCGCGCTCTGGCGGGGTTTGTCGAACGCGAGAGCATGATCCGCCGGCGAGGTCAGCCCGGCGGGCGCGCCTGCAGGTCGCGCAGCCGTCGGATCTCCTCCATCGGCAAAGGGTGAAAGAAATAGAAGCCTTGCACCTCGTCGCATTGGTTCGCGCGCAGGAACGCCAGTTGTTGGGCGCTTTCCACACCCTCCGCGAGCACCTTCAGATTGAGGCTGTGGCCAAGGGTGATGACGGCCTTGACGATTGCCGCATCGTCGGCATCGTGATCGATGTCGCAGACGAACGACTTGTCGATCTTGAGCCGGTCGATGGGAAAACGCTTGAGATAATTGAGGCTGGAATACCCGGTGCCAAAGTCGTCGATCGCAAGCTGAAGGCCAAGGTCCTTCAGTGCCTGCAGTTCGTCGATGAACTTCGAGGCATCGTGCATGGCGAGGCTTTCCGTCACCTCGAGCTCGAGGTGTGCGGGATCGAGGCCGGTCTCGGCGAGGATGCGCGCCACCGTCTCGGTGAGCCCGCCCTGCCGGAACTGGGCGGGTGACATGTTCACCGACACCACCACCGGCGGAAAACCGTCCGCCTGCAGTGCCTTGACCTCGCTGCACGCGGTGCGCAGAACCCATTCCCCGATCGGTACGATGAGTCCGGTTTCCTCGGCAATGGGCACAAAGCGGTTTGGTCCGATGAGGCCCTCCCCCGGAAAGTCCCAGCGGATGAGGGCCTCCAGCCCTGTCACGCGACCACTTTCGAGGTCGAGCTTCGGCTGGTAGTGCAGGCGGAACTCTTTGCGGTCGAGGGCGCGGCGCAGATTGCCCTGGGTCTGGAGGGACGCAGCGAACCTCGAGCCCAGGTCGGGCGTGTAGAACTGGAAGTTGTTGCGCCCGGCCTCCTTCGCCCGGAACATGGCCGCGTCCGCGTTCTTGAGCAGGGTTTCGCCATCCTCGCCGTCGCGCGGATAAATGCTCACGCCAATGCTGCAGGTCGTGCTGTACTCCGCGTCCCGGTAATGCCACGGGCCGGCCACTGCGGACAGGATGCGGCGCATCTGCTCCGCCAAGTGTCCATGCCCGGGCAAACCCGAGATGACGAGCGCGAACTCGTCGCCACCGTGCCGCGCCACCGTGTCGTAGTCGCGCACGCACGCGCTCAGGCGCTCGGCCACGCTCTTCAACAGCGCGTCCCCCGCGTTATGTCCGAGGCTGTCATTGATGAACTTGAACAGATCGAGATCCATCAGCGCCACCGCCACCGCCGACTGATAGCGTTCGGCCTGTCGCAAGGCCTGGTCGAGCCTGTCGCGCAGCAGCGAGCGGTTGGGCAGGCCGGTCAGCGCATCGTGGTTTGACTGGTGCAGCAACTGCTGCTCGAAGAGCTTGCTGTCGGTGATGTCTTTTGCCGTACCCTCGACAAACAGCACCGTGCCGAATGCGTCGCATACCGTGTGGGCGCTTTCTGACATCCAGATGATGCTGCCGTCCTTGCGGTAGATGCGCGACTCGAAATTGCTCACGGTGCCTCGCCCGCGCACGGCATGGATGAATTCGTCGCGGCGCCCGGGTTCGACGTACAGTTGGTCGAGCGAGCGGATCGCCGCCAGGAACTCCTCCGGCGAATCGTAGCCAAGCGTGTGTGCAAGCGCCGGGTTCACGCGCACATACGCTCCGTCAGGGGAACTCTGGAAGATGCCGTCGACCGCGTGCTCGAAGATGCTCCGGTAGCGCTCCTCGGCGACGCGCAGCGCCTCCTGCGCCAACCGGCGCTCGGTCACGTCCTCGACGAATCCCTCGATCCATGCCAGCCGGCCCTTGGGATCGAAGACGCCAGTGCCGCGGTCGGCGACCCATTTGACGACACCGGCCCGGGTCATCACCCGGTATTCGAGAAAGAAGCGGCGGTGCGCCCTGATCGCCGCCATCACCTCGGCGCGCACGCGCGCCCGATCTTCCACCAGGATCGGCGTGTCACCCGCCAGTCTCGGCTTTCCGATCAGTTCTTCCGGCCGGCACCCGAACAAGCTGAGGGCACCGGCACTGGCAAATTCAGTGGTCCAGTGTTCATCGGTGCTACACCGGTACACCACGGCGTCGAGGTGCGCCAGGAGATTTCCCAGCATGCGCACATCGAGTCCGGCAAGGGGCCCGGCGGCGCGATGCCCGGCCCCACTGAGATGCGCTGTCTCCTCGTTGCTCTCGAATCCCATGGCTCCTGGCTCGACGCACCCGACGCCGCGGCAAGAACGATGGCATGTCCACCGCGGGCGATGTTGGGAGATTGCACGTCTTCGCGCAAATGCGCAATCTGGGGCGGGGCGGACCCACGAGCGCCGACGGCGTGGGGCGCGGCGCTCAGGAAGCCCGGCGCCGCAGCCAGGAAAGGGCTCCGGCGAGGCTCGAGAAATCCGCCAACGAGCGGGCCGGCATCCTTGGATGACGTTCACATAGCATGCGGACGAGCGCGTTGCCTGGCCCGAGTTCGAAGAAGACGCTTGCACCCATCTCGACCGCGACGTCCATCACGCGTGCCCACTCGATGGTCGTGGCCACTTGGCGACTGAGCGTGTCGACCGCCCGCTTTGAGTCGCGCACGATGCTCGCGTCAATGCCAGCGACCACCGGAACCGGCGTCTGCCGCCAGGACAGCCCGCCAAGCACCGCACCAAACACCGCGACTGCCGGCTGCAGCAGGGGGCTGTGGGCGGGGACGCTGATCGGGAGACTCACCACGTGCGCGCCGTTGCGCTGGCAGAGCTCTGCCGCGAGAATGTCGAGATGGGCGCGAGCGCCCGCGACGACGGCATGGTCGTCACCGTTGCGGATGGCGACGTGCAGTCCGCAGGTGGCTGCGCGCGCTTCAAGTTCGACCCGACGCACGCCGCGCACCGCCAGCATTCCGCAATCGAGCGCTGCGCAGGCATCCATCGCCCGCGCCCTCGCTGTAGCGGCAGCGATCACGTCGCGAGCTGCCAGCGCACCACTGACACCGTATGCGGCAAGCTCGCCGACGCTGTAGCCGGCGACGAGCGCCGGTTCGACCTGTTGCTCGCGCAGTGCTGCGGCGACACTCAATGCGTACAGGCAAACCAGCGGCTGCGCGTGACGGTTCTGGAAGCATTGATCCGGGTCGCGGCCGAGCGCCATCGCATCACAGTCGAGATCCAGCGCAAGTCGCCCCAGGTGAGGTGCAACCGACGCGTCGGCGAGAAGCCGCACGAACATGTCCGGCGACTGGCTGCCCTGTCCGGGACAGAGTAGACAGAACCCCATCGTCGCTCAGACGGCCATCGCGGCGGTGGCGTCCTGCGCGCGCTCGCGCATGGCGGAGAACACCTCGCCCACCCGGTGAACCAGCCAGACGGCCGCGAGCAGATCCGCCGCCCCGCCCGGACTCAAGCAGCGCGCGACGAACTCGTCCGCCGTCCGGGACAGACGTGCTTCCCAGCCCGCGACGAAGACACTGCCCGCTGCCACGAAGCCTTCGCCCGCCGCCTGCGCCCAGGCCAGACCCTCGGGTCCACCCCGATGCACCAGGTTGGTGTCCGGCAGGACGGCCACCGTCGACATGAGGGCGTGGGCGCCGGCACGGCGCTCGTCGGTGCCGCGCCCGAGCGCCTGACGCAGCGCCCACAGGGACACGTCGAAGAGCACCGGGAAGCCGGCGGCCGCGTGCTCGCGCGCCCCCGGAATGCCGTGCAAGTGAAGCGCGCGCGCGCCATGGGTGGCAACGCCCGAGTTCGGCTTTCCCGACAGCGCGCCGCCCCAGCGATGGCGGACGACGCGCCCGAGCGATGCCACGTCGATGCTGCCCACCGCAGCGTGCTGGTAACCGGCCGCTGCCACCAGCAGACCCAGCGTGAAGATCGCGCCCTTGTGAGTGTTGACGCCAGCGGTTGCCGAGAACATCTCGCCTTCAGCCTGCAGGCCGCGCGCCTGCAGTGCTGCGAACGGCAGCACCCTCGGCGCCGAGGGCAGCGCAGTCGACGAAGTAGGGCCGCAGCGCCGCGATGCTCGCGCGAAAGGTGTGATGATCCATGTCGCCATGACTGCCGCGATCGACCAGCGTCACCAACCCCGGTTTCGGCGCCAGCGCGAGCTCGAACGTCAGCGCCTCGCACGCCAGCGCGCCCAACTCCGACGCGACGCTTCGCATCGTCAGGCAGCCGCAGCGAATGACGCGAACCCGCGCGCGAACGACGCGGTGTCCACCAGTTCGACGCGCGTCAGACGTTTCACCAGAATCGCCGTGGTCGCCTCGCGAACTCGCGCCAGGCCACCGCTGCGCCGTCGGGGCTGACGATTTCACCGTCCAGGCGTGGGCCGGCGCGCGCGTCGAGCGCTGTCAAGGCCGCAGCAACGCTCAGCGCCTGCGCCCACGTCGACGGCGCGAGAAGCAGGTCGAGGTCGGATCTGGGTCCGATGCACGGCTCACGCGTCACGACCTCGATGGCAGTCGAGCCGTACACCCGCGCTTCAGCCGCGGCGATCTCGGGGCACGCGATCAGCGCGTCTACCATCGCCTGCCAGCGCGCAGGCACACGCCCGTGCGCCTCGCCCAGTGTTGGCGGCCGGCGGGTCTCGCGCAGGCACCTGCGCGCGGCACGAGAACGCCAGGCGGACCTTGCCCCGTGACGGCGGCAAGGCGAGCCCCAGCGATAGGTCGTCGCCCGGCATCACGTCCTGGGTGACGTCCTGCCGCGTGACGATCAGCGGATGACCGCGCCGGATCCAGTCATCGAGCAGAGCGCTCGGCACGCTCTGCGGACGTGCACTGAAGCACCGACCGGCCGCGCCGTCGCGGCTGCGTCTGGTGCGAGCCACGCGAGATCGTGCCGCGCGAGATCGTGCGGCGAAAGAGAAAGCGCCCTAGCCACCGCTTCGCACCCGCTCGGCGACAGGTTGTGCGCGGGTCCTCCCGCCGCGCTCCAGACCTCGCGCCATGCGCGTGTCCAGGGATGGCGACGATGCGCCTGCAAGCGCGTCGCGCAGGTGTGCCGCAAGGTCGGCGTGCCAGATCTCGGCAAGGTGACCCATGCGGTGATAGTTGCCGCACCCCCGGAGAGAACACCGGCGACTGCTGCGCCAGCGCTTCGAGCCGCTCGAGCGGAATCTTCGTGATGCGCGACATGGCGGGTAGGTTCATCACCTTGATCTCCGCATCGGCGAGCGCGTAGCAGGCGTCGGCCATCATGCCCGTGGTCAGGTAGCCGCCGCTTACCGCCTGCCCATAGACCAGGCTCAGGATGCGGTGGCCGCGGCTGCGTGCGGTCTCCACACACTTGGCGAGATGCGCCATGTAGCCATTGAGGCCGAGCAGTTCGTCGCGCCGTCGCAGGCGCTGGCCCTGCGTATCGAGCAGGAACAGGATGGGCCGCCCGGGATGCGCGCGCACCGTTTCGAGCACGGCACCGGCCATGGCCAGGGCGAGTTCGACGCCGACCTCCGCCGCCTCGTCGGTGCCGATCACCTGAACAGTCTCGTCGCCGGCGCGCCCGCTGCCGGAGAAGAAGTTGCCCGTGTCCGCGCTCCGGCTTCCAGGTATCGCCGAACAATGCTTGCAGAAGTTGGCGTCCGCTTCATGATGCGCTCCTCGATCGGATCTGCCATCGCGACGAAGTCCTCGGCCGTGAGCAGCGAGACACGCTCCGGTTTCGGCACACCCAGTGCTGCCCAGATCTCCAGCGCATCATCGCATCGCCGGAATCGATCCCAGCGCTGCTGCAGCCGCTCGTGCTCGCCTCGACTTCGGCGAGCGACAATCCAGCCGCGCTCTCCAACGCATCGATCGCCGCCGCGCGGAAGCAGGCGATATCGTCCTCGACCAGCCGGTCGACTTCGCCGAGCAGGTAGCGGTGCTTGCCGCCGGTGACGCGCCAGACCAGCGCGCGGTCGCGCGAATCGAATTCCTCGACGCCGCGCGTGGTTTCGATGACCTCCGGACCGGACATGCCGAGCCGCCCTTCCTCGGACATGACGAGCACATCGCAGCAGCGAGCGATGAGTCCGGTGCCGCCGAAGCAGCCGCCGGCACCGCCGATCAGTCCGATGAACGGGACGCCGGCCAGGCGCGCACGCAGCACCGCGCGCATCATTTCGGAGACGGCGATCAGGCCGGCATTGGCCTCGTGCAGACGCACGCCGCCGGAATCGAACAGCAGCAGCACCGCGGCAGGCTTCTCGTCGCGCGCGCGTGCGATGCAGGCCGATGAGCTTGGCGCCGTGCACCTCGCCGATCGCCCCGCCCATGAATGCGCCTTCCTGCGCAGCCACCAGCACCGGCTTGCCGCCGAGCGTGGCAGCAGCCGACGATCACGCCGTCGTCGAAGGCGACCGGCTGATCGAGCTGCGCCAGATGCGGGCTGGTGACGCGCGCGGCGGGCGGCACGAACTCGCGGAACGTGCCGGCATCGAGCACACCGAGCAGACGCTCGCGCGCCGGAAGCCTCGAAGTAGCTGTGCATCAGGTCGCCCTCCTCCCACGCCTCGATCGCCTGATCCAGGCGCAGGCTGACGACCGCCGGCGTCGCGCCGACGTCGTTGATCTCGATCTTCAGCCGCCCGGCGCTGGAGCGTGCCGCGAAATCGCGCAGCACCGCTTCCCAGATCGTCGCGAAGCCGCGCGCAGAGGTCTTCACGGTCACGTCGCAGCAGCCGTCCTCGCCGCCGCGCTCGACCAGCACCTCGCAGTTGCCGGAGCCGACGACGCCGACCAGCACCGGCTCGCGCTGCCCGCGCCTGCCGTCGCGCTCTGTAGTCGCAGTATTCGAGCTGTTCCATTCTCTGTCTCCTTCGGTCCTTACCAGTTGCGGAACCGGTTCGGGGGGTCGTAGAGCCCGCCCGAAGCCCGCACCAGATCCTTGACCGAGCGCGCGGCCAGCAGATCGCGCGTGGCCTGCGCGGCGTCGATGCCGAGATCGCCGGCACGCCGGATGACGCCGCGTCGCGCAGCTTCTCGACCTTGTCGCGATCGCGCCCGAGGCCGACCTCCGTATAGCCGGCGACGCCGCGGATCGCCTGCTCGCGCTCCGCGAGATCGCGGCACAGCAGCAGATTGGCGATGCCTTCCTCGGTCACGATGTGGGTGACGTCGTCGCCGTAGATCATCACCGGCGGGTTCGCCATGCCCCATCGAGTCCGCCAGATCCCAGGCGTCGAGCCGCTCGACGAACGCGGGCTCCATGTGCTCGCGGAAGGTCTCGACCATCTGCACGACCAGCTTGCGGCCGCGCGGCATGGTGCGCCGCGCCCCTGGCGCGCCTCGCGCGCCGGCCTTGAGCCAGGCCGGGCTCGCGTGGCGCCGGCCGCGCGCGTCCGCGCCCATGTTCGGCGCGCCGCCGAAGCCGGCGATGCGGCCCTTGGTGGCGGTCGAGCTGTTGCCGTGCAGATCGATCTGCAGCGTCGAGCCGATGAACATGTCGCAGGCGTAATGCCCGGCCGCCTGGCAGAAGGCGCGGTTGGAGCGCATCGAGCCGTCGGCGCCGGTGAAGAACACGTCCGGGCGCGCCTCGATGTAGTGCTCCATGCCGAGCTCGGAGCCGAAGCAGTGGACCGATTCGACGAAGCCGGCCTCGATCGCCGGGATCAGCGCCGGATGCGGATTGAGCGCCCAGTGCGTGCAGATCTTGCCCTTCGAGCCCGAGCGATTCGCCATAGGTCGGCAGCAGCAGCTCGATCGCCGCGGTGTCGAAGCCGATGCCGTGGTTCAGCCGCTTCACGCCGTACTCGGCGTAGATGCCCTTGATCGCCATCATCGCCATCAGCACCTGGATCTCGGTGATCTGCGCCGGATCGCGCGTGAACAGCGGCTCGATGTAGATTGGGCTTCGGCGCGACGACGACGAAGTCGACCCAGTCGGCCGGAATGTCGACGCGCGGCAAGGTCGCGCGACGCTCGTTGACCTGCGCGATGACGATGCCGTTGCGGAAGGCGGTCGCCTCGACGATGGCCGGCGTGTCTTCGGTGTTCGGGCCCGTGTAGAGATTGCCCGCGTCATCGGCGGCCTCCGCGGCGATCAGCGCGACGTTCGGCGTCAGGTCGATGAAATAGCGGGCGAACAGCTCGAGATAGGTGTGGATCGCATTGATGCGGATCCTGCCGTCGGCGACCAGCGTGGCGAGGCGCGTTCCCTGCGGGCCGGAGAAGGAAAAGTCGAGCTCGCTGGCGATGCCGCTCTCGAAGAGGTCCGTGTGCTCCGGCAGGCGACGCACCGACTGCACCATGTGCAGGTCGTGGACCCTGCCCGGATCGACCGCCGCGAGCGCCCGCGCAAGGAAATCGGCCTGCTTCTGGTTGTTGCCTTCGAGGCAGACACGGTCGCCCGGCTGCAGCAACCGTTCAAGCAGGGCCGTCGCGTCCTCGGCGCCGACCCGCCCCCGAGGGCCATGTCGGCCACCGATTGACACGCTCGGCCTTCGAGCGAGCGCCGCGGCGCCAGCGCTCATTGGAGGATGCTTCCATCGTTCTTTCCTTTGCTCAGGCGCCGTGATACTGCGAGGGCAACCAGGTGGCGATCTCCGGGAAGATGCAGAGCAGCACGATACCGAGCACCATGAGCAGCAGGAAGGGCACGATGCCCCAGATGATGTCCTTCAGCTTGACGTCGGGTGCGA
This sequence comes from uncultured beta proteobacterium, assembly GCA_963719715.1. Taxonomy (GTDB): domain Bacteria; phylum Pseudomonadota; class Gammaproteobacteria; order Burkholderiales; family JAEUMW01; genus JAEUMW01. The sequence goes on along the minus strand of CAVRDD010000011.1, from coordinate 9,028 downwards.
TGCCGCTGATGACGAACAGGTTGAGTCCGACCGGGGGGTGGATCAGGCCCATCTCCATGAGGATGGTCATGATCACGCCGAACCAGATCAGGTCGATACCCAACGCCTTCAGTGCCGGCAGGATGATCGGCGTCACCATCAGGATGATGGCCACCGGCGGCAGGAAGAAGCCGAGCACGATGAGCAGGATGTTCACCCAGAAGAAGAACTCCCACTTGCCCATCTCCAGAGAGATCAGCCAGCCAGCAGCCGACTGGGTGATGTGCAGATAGCTCATCACGTAGGTGTAGAGAAACGACATCGCGATGATCGAGCATGATCATCGACGATTCGCGAGCGGTGCCCGAGAGAATGACCCTGAGGTCACCCCAGCGCCAGCAGCCGTAGATCGCCATCACCATCACCAGCGCGCCAAAGGCACCGATGCCGGCGACTTCGGAGGGCGTCGCCCAGCCGCCGTAGAGCGCGACCATGACGATGATGATGAGCCCGAGGAAGGGCGCCAGCCGCGGCAGCGTCTCCAGGCGATCCTTCCAGCTGTAATTCTCGAAAGCGAGCAGCGCGTTGGTACCGGCGGACTGAACATCGGCCCGCGCCGCACGCTTTTCTCGCGTCGATTTGTACATCACCCAGACTGCGAACAGCACCGTAAGCAGCAGACCCGGCCCGACGCCTGCCATGAACAGTTTGCCGATCGACTGCTCGGTGGCGAGGCCGTACAGGATCAGCGTCAGCGACGGCGGAATCAGGATGCCGAGTGTGCCGCCGGCGGCGATCAGGCCGGTGGCGAGTGCGTCCGAGTAGCCGCGCTTCCGCATTTCCGGAATGCCCGAGGACCCAATCGCCGAGCAGGTCGCGGGGCTCGAGCCGCACATCGCCGCGAACACCGAGCAGGCGAGGGTGTTGGCCAGTCCGAGACCACCCGGCACCTTGTACAGCCAGCGATTCAGCGAGTTGTAGAGGTCTGCGCCGGCGCGTGACTTGCCGATCGCCGCGCCCATCATGATGAAGAGCGGAATGGTCAGCAGCGTGAAGCTGTTCAGTTCGGAAAAAATGGTCTCGGCAACGATCGACAGCTGCGCCGCCGGCATGAAGAAGTACATGAAGATCAGGGCCACCGCACCGACGGCGAAGGCGATCGGCATGCCCGAGAACAGAAACAGGAAAGTGGCACCCGCGTACATCAGGCCCAGTTGTCCGACGCTCATTTGTCCGCTCCTTCCTTGTCGTGGTGGATGGTCTCCATTGCCAGCTGCAGATCGGCGTCGTGCTCAGCAGGCGGATGATAGGAACGCATGGCCTCGGGCAGCGAGTCTTCGATCAGTTGGACCAGTATCTGCAAGGTCAGGGACGTCATGCCCACCGCCATGAAGCCGAAGACCGGCCACATCTTCGGTGCCCACGACGTGTCGCTGACACGCCCCTCGCTCCACGCCTCGTGGAACAGCTCCCAGCAGTTCCAAGCGATGAAGGCGCAGAACAGGAGTGAAAACAGATCGGAAAGCGCCAGACGCCACTGCGTCCAGGAGGCGGCATCACCTCGTCGAGGACTTCGATCGTGACGTGGCCGCGATTCAACTGCGTCTGTGCGGCCGCCATGAAAGTCGATGCGATGAGAAGCATCACGCAGAACTCGATCTCCCAGTCGGTCGCCCATGCAAACGCGTAGCGGACGACGACCTCGAAGACGAGCACGCAAGTTGCCACGACGATCATGAACGCCGACAGGTATCCCGTCGCGACGTTGAACTGCTTGATCGTCCGGCTCAGGAGAAATCCGGGGCTCATAAGTCACCTCCAGGGGTAGGACTGCCGGGCCTCGAACCCGGCAGCCCGATGGGACGGAGTTACTTGACTGCCAGCGCCATGTCGAGCAGGGCCTGACCATTCTTGACGTTGGCCGCAAAGTCCTTGAACGCCGTCTCCTTCGCCACTGCGCGCCAGGCGTTGAAGGACGCCTCGTCCATATCGACCACCTTGGCGCCGGCCTTGGTATAAACCTCCACCATCCGTCGATCGTCCTTCTTCGCTTCCTCTACCCCGAATTTCTCGAGGCTCGCACCGACCTCCATGACGATTTTCTGCTGCTCCGGCGTGAGGGAGTCGAACAGGCTCTTGGAAATGAGCAAGGGCTCGAACATGAACCAGAAGCTCTTGTTCTCGGCTGACGTGGCGAACTTGGAAAATTCCTGCAAACGGAAGGAGATGAGCGAGGTGCTGGAGGTCAGGGCAGCATCGAGCACCCCGGACTGCATCGCGCTGTAGATTTCCGAAGACGGCATGCCGGTGACGGCGGCACCGGCGCCCTTGAGCATGAGATCCATCTCCTTGCTGCCGCCGCGGAACTTGAGGCCCTTTGCGTCCTCGGGCTTGACCACGGTCCTTTTGGTCGAGGCAATGCCGCCTGCCTGCCAGATCCAGGTCACGATCTTGATGTTCTTGTCTGCGAGGACCCGGTCGAGCTCCTTACCGATCGGCGCCGTCTTCCAGTTCATTCCCTGCTCGTAGCCGGTGATCAACGTCGGCATCAGGGTCAGGTTCACCTCCGGGATCTCGCCACCACCGTAGGCGAGCGGAACCAGGGTCATGTCGAGCGCCCCCTTGCGCAGCGCACTGATCTGGCTGTTGGTCTTCATGAGCGAACTGCCGGGATAGATCTCGAACTTGACCGCTCCTTTGGTCTGCTTTTCCACGTCGGCAGCAAACCGGCGTACCAGACGATCCCGGAAATCCCCTTCCTCGTTGGTTGCCGCCGGAAATTGATGCGAGATCTTGATGACCTTGGGTGTCTGGGCCAGGGCCACCGGTGCGACGAGTCCGACGAGCGTGGCCAGCAGCGCCGAAACCAGGGCGCGGCGTGTGATGCTTTTGCGCATGGAAATCTCCTCCAGAGTGGGTGATCTTGATACTCCCTGATCACAAAATCCGGCCGGCACCTAAATACTGAACGGCTGCTTTTGTATCTTGACTAAGTGATCGTGTATACACAATATCATGTTATAAGTACGTGTCAACACTTTTTGTACGATATAATCTCGTCTAGCCATACAATACGGAAGCGCCGCATGAACCAGCCTGTAGATGAGTCGCTAGCCACACGCCGGTCGGAACAGCTCCGGGAGTCGATCGAGGAGCGCATCGCAACGGGCATGTACCTGCCGGGCACGCGGCTCGACGAGACCGAGCTCGCCAGCGAGTTCGGCGTTTCGCGCACACCGATCCGAGAGGCGTTGATTCAGTTGAGCTCGGAGGGCCTGATCGAGATGCGGCCACGCCGCGGCGCGATCGTCACGGAGATCTCCCCGCAGCGGCTAGTGGAGATGTTCGAGGTGATGGCGGAGCTGGAGGCGATGTGCGGGCGCTTGGCGGCACGACGGATTTCGCCCGAGGAGCAGGCGGCGCTCAAGGCCGCACACGCGGCCGGTGAGGACGCGCTGAACGCGGGCGATCCGGACACCTACTACTATCTAAACGAGACGTTCCACCGGGTCATCTGCGAGGCGAGCCACAACGGCTTCCTGGCCGAGCAGGCGGCGGCCCTGCGGCGGCGCCTGCGCCCCTACCGTCGCCTGCAGCTGCGCGTGCGCGATCGCGTGCGAAGTTCATTCTCGGAGCACGAAGGCATCGTTGCGGCGATCGTGGAAGGCGATGGTGACCGCACTGCCGACCTGTTGCGGGGGCATGTCACGGTTCAGGGCGAGCGCTTCGCCGATCTGATCGCTTCACTTTCCCAGATGCGCTCCGCATAGAGCGCCGCCAGCGACTCGCTTCAGTCTGCGAGCTTTGCGTCCGCGTCGACGCCGCTTGCGGGTGCGCGCTGGCGTTTGCGCCGCGCCAGCGAGGTGCCGAGCGCGACCACCAGGAGAGGCGCCGGCGGCTGCAGCGGCGTAGTGCAACCAGCCCGGCCAGCCTTCGAGGTACGGCTTGACGACGACGTCGGTCATGATCATGTCGCCGCCGATCCAGCCGAGCAGGGCACCGCCGAGCGTGATCACCACCGGGAAGCGATCCATCAGCTTGAGTACGAATTTGCTGCCCCAGACGATGATCGGGATACTGATCGCGATTCCGAACACGACCAGGCCGAGATCGCCGCGGGCCGCGCCGGCCACGGCAATCACGTTGTCGAGGCTCATCACGGCATCGGCGATGACAATGGTCTTGATCGCCCCCAGGAGATGGGTGCTGCCCTCGATGTTACCGTGGCCGTCGTCGTCCTCGGGGATCAGGAGCTTGACGCCGATCCAGAACAGCAAGAGCGCGCCGACCACCTTCAGATAAGGCAGGGCGAGCAGTTGCAGGGCGAAGAAGATGAGGACGACGCGCAGCCCGATGGCGCCCGCCACGCCCCACAGGATGCCTTTGCGACGTTGTTCCGCGGGCAGCTTGCGGCAGGCCAGCGCGATCACCACCGCGTTGTCGCCGCCGAGAAGGATGTCGATGGCGATGATCTGCGCTACTGCCACCCAGAAGGCGCCATCCATCATGAAATCGAACATGCTCGTCCTCTTTTTGTCACTGATTCAGAAATCAGGATGCCGGAAATGCCTGACCGCCGCTTTTGTATTTTCTACATCACTTCCTCATATACAAACCATCTCAACGAGACATTCCACCAGGTCACTGCGAGGCGAGCACAACGAGTTCCTGTCCGAGCAGCCGACAGCGCTGCGGCGGCAGCATGTCACGGTTCAGGGCGAGCGCTTCGCAGATCTGATCGCTTCACTTTCATGGCTGCGCGCCGCATGGAGCGCGCCTGCGACGCGCGTCACTCTGCGCGTTTTGCGTCTGCGTCGCGACGCCGCTTGCGGGTGCGCGTTGGCGTTTGCGACTCAGTGTCGAGGTGCCAGACCTCGCGCACGGCAAACAGCAGGGCCGCGATGGCCGGCTCCTGTTCCCGTCCGGCCAGGTAAATGAACTGGAGCATGGTGGTCAGCCGGGCACTTTTCGTTACGATCACCTCTCCCGCCCGCTCACGCGAGCGCGCGAGATCTTCCCGCAACAGCGACAGCCCGAGCCCCGAGACGATCAGATTTTCGATCACGGACTCGTGATCGGCCTGCACGACGCTGGTGGGCTCCACGCCCTGTTCAGCGAAAAGCTCGCTCACCAGGCCGTGATGGCTGCTGATCGCCGGTGTCAGGATCCAGGGCAACGTAGCCAGCTCGGCCCACGACGCACCCATCACCTTATCCTTCCAGGCCGCGGGGCCAGCCACTCGGTAGGCCAGCTCGTGCAGCGCCAGACTCGCGACCGCCGGGTGGGTCAGACGCCCGAAATAGAAACTCGCATCGAGCTCACCTGCGCGTACCGATTCGAAGGCGGCGCCGGACACCTGGTGGTGTATATCGAGTTCGAGCAGCGGATGCAGATCCACCGCGCGACTCAGAAACTCCCCCAGGCGGATCAACTCCGGGTCCGCCACGGTGCCGATGCGCAGCCGCCCGGCGACGGTGCCGGCGAGCGCACGAGCCTCGCCCCTGAGCTCCTGCGCCGCCGACAGCACCCGCTCTGCCAGGGCCAGCAGTCGCTTGCCGGGGGCCGTGAGGACCATGCCCGTCGGTGTGCGCTCGAAGAGCGGCACGCCGAGCTCTTCCTCGAGCGCCTTGATCTGGGCGCTGACGGCCGGCTGACTGATATGCACCTTCTCCGCGGCACGGGTCACGTGACCAAACTCGGCCACTGCGGCGAAGGTGCGCAACTGGTAGAGCTCCATGCGTGAGTGCCGGAAATCCTTCGATGCAAGATGCCTGTCGGGCTTCTTATCACCTAAAACGATGAAGCCGATCCAAACTTGCGATTAGATTTTCGGGGAAGCAACGCCTAAATTGTTCGGCACAAGTTCAAACATCATAAATTTCAATGTCTTTATGGAGACTAGCATGAAACTCATCGTACCGTTCGATAGCACCGTAAGCCCCCCCAAGCGATTCTGGTCGGCGCTGTGGAGTAAGCCCGGCGTGCAGCCGGAGGATCCGGAAGCCGAATTCGAGGCCATGCGTGAAAGCATGGTCCCGGGCGCCACGGACGTGGTCCTGGACCAGTATCAGGCTGTCGGTGAATGCACCGTCGGGGGCCGGGTCACACGAGCACTCTCCGCTGTCGGACAGTGGTTCGTGCGGCGCGACGCCGTGGAACGCGAAGAACAGGCGGCCGTCATGGGCGGCTTCGATGTTCTCTCGGAGAAGGTGCGGCTGCGTGACGCGTTGCGCGCCCGTCACATCCGCATGTAGCAAGAAAGCAGGTCGACGGGCGGCGGCGCGGGTCCAAAAGACTCGCGCCGCCATTTCGTCGCACGCCACTAGGCGTCGCGTGAGAAAATGAGCGGGTTCTCGCGAGGGAGCCCGCTTGTGCTTGCGCAGGATCTTCACGTTCACACCACCTGGTCTTACGCGGACGGCGCCGTCGTTCGCGAGCAGACCGTTGAACTCGTTGCCGAGCTGCGCCATGCACGGGTGCGCGGCATCAGCGACCATCTCGAATACCTGGTCGACATGGACGTCGACGCCTACGCGCAGACCGTGCGCCGCGCCGGCCTTTGGGTCGGGACGGAAGTGAACGGGGCCGCGTGGATTTCGACCGCGCTCGATGCGCCGGTGGACTACTACATCGTCCATTGCTACGACACCGACGCCGACTATGCCGGTCTCGAACGTCTACTCGGCAGCGGGCGACCCGTCATCGTCGCGCACCCGCACGCGCTCGGCACCCAGCTCGCGCGCGTCCCCACCGACTGCCGTGTCGAGGTGAACAACCGCTATATCTGGCGCGGTGACTGGCGTGCCTATTACACACCCCACGTCGACCGCTTTCGCTTCGTGCTGAGCTCGGATGCGCACCAGCCCAACTGGCTCAACCAGACCGTGGCGCGCTACGTCGCCGATAAACTTGGAATCGAGGAGACGTTCGTCTTCCCGCATTGAGCCAGCCCGTAAGGACCACCATGCCGATTCGCCTCAAGCTCGCGTTCAACCAGAACTACGCCGTCTCGGGCATGACGTTCGATTGGACGACGCTGTTCGCCAAAGTAAGCAACGACGCCTTCGACAAGCAGGTCGATCTGATCTACAGCCCGTTCGGCTCCAGCGCCTGGCTCGAGCGGCCGCTTGCTTTCGTCAGCCATAACGGCAACTACGACGTATTCGGTTCGGATACAGTCGGCCTGTCCGGCGTCGAGACCTTCGCGCTGCGCTTCCGCGCGGGCGGCGTTGATTCCTGGGACAACAACTTCGGTGCCGATTACACGATCGGACCTGCTTTCTCCGGCAAAGTCGGCGGGCGCGTTTCGCTGCGCAGCGCCAGCGCGTTTCGCAAGGTCGAGGCCGGCGGCGGCTTCACCTTCGACACCGGATGGTTCGAAGGTGAGATCCTTGTCGACAACCTCGGCTTCGACAAGCGCGTGGGCGTGGTCTACTCGCGCAACAGTGGCGCCACCTGGAGCACTGTGAACGGCAGCTATCTCGGCCCGGTCCAGGCCGTCGCAGCCAGCGTCGCCGGGGTCGAGGTTTGGAAGTTCAAGACCCCCCAGCTCAACATCGACCCTGTTTCCGATGTCTACCGCTTCGCGGTGTTCTTCGAAGTAATGGATTCAGGCGTCACCTACTGGGACAACAACTTCGGACAGGACTACTTCCTGTCGCAGGCCGCAGGCTCGACGCTCGCATAACAACTCCAAGGAGAGGTTCACGCATGAGCATCGAAGTGAAAAAGAACGGGCACGTGTGGACCGTGATCATGAACCGGCCGGAAGCGCGCAACGCGATGGATCCCGCGAGTGCGGACGCACTCACCCGCACCATGCTCGATTTCGATGCCGACCGCGAGGCGCGAGTCGCCGTCCTCTACGGTGAAGGCGGCGCCTTCTGCTCCGGCTGGGATTTGAAGTTCGTGAGCTCGCTCGCAGGCGAGTATCCGCTGGGCGAGCTCGACATCCCCACCGCACGCGCCCGTGGCAACGGCGGCGAGATCCCGCGCGGTCCGCTCGGGCCGACCCGGCTCGAACTCGACAAACCCGTCATCGCTGCGGTGGCCGGGCCGGCGGTGGCGGGCGGCATGGAGCTCGCCCTGTGGTGCGACTTCCGCGTGATGCAGGATGACGCCTACTTCGGCGTCTATTGCCGCCGCTGGGGCGTGCCGCTCATCGACGGCGGCACAGTGCGGCTGCCGCGCATCGTCGGACAGGGCCGCGCGCTGGAAATCATCCTGACCGGGCGCCAAGGTGCCTGCCGAGGAGTGTCTGCGCATCGGCCTTTGCGAGTATCTCGTCCCGAACGGCAAGGTGCGCGAGAAGGCCGAAGCACTGGCGCAGGACATTGCCGCGTTCCCGCCTGTGTGTGTCCGCGGGGACCGGCGCTCGGCTATCAGAAGCGCGGGCTTGCCGGTGCGCGACGCGCTGATCCAGGAGTGGTACAACGGGCGCGAGGCGCTGGTGAAAGACGGTGTGGAAGGAGCCGCGCGCTTCAAGGACGGCCTCGGCCGCCACGGCGACTTCAAGAACATCTGGTGAAGGATCCGGTCGGTTCAGCCGATCGTCATCCCTGCCCCAAGCTCCCGCGCGCGGCGTCGACGATGCTTGCGGCATCGCCGAGAAGCTTCGGGCGTCCCTGTGGCCACGACAGGAGTTCTGTCCGATTCCCGCGAAGGGTATGCCGCCCCCCGATGCGGTCAATCGTGCCCACCTGATCGCCTAGCCGGCGGGCAATCGCATTGCATTTGCAACAACGCGGTGTCCGCTGAAAAGGCGCCCCGCCGAAGCGATACGCCCGGGGCACGCCGACTCGCCAGACTTATCTTTGCTCAGGACTGAGAAGCGCATTGCGAGCAGAGGTGACACCCATGAACGAGTGAGAAGTCGTGTTGTGCCATCCCCTGCCGGCGGTGCGTCAGGTACTTTCTCACGCGCGCTGGAACCTCGGGGACGTCGGCGTGTCGAGATCAACGAAGCATTCGCAGTCGTGCCACTCGCCGTGATGCGCGAGCCTGGCTGGGCGGTGCAAGCGGCGCGGATCTGACCATGCGGATACTTCAT
>CAVRDD010000010.1:0-22134 GCA_963719715.1 uncultured beta proteobacterium | reverse complement strand
AGCAGCCGCCCCAGTTCGCGTTCGAGTTCGCGGCCGGAGCTTGCATCCGCCGCATCGGGGTGCGCTGCGAGATAGTCTGAGAGCACCGTGTGGAAGCGCCTGAGCGCGTCCTCCTGCTCGCCGGTGCCGGGCGCAGGCTTGCGCTTCGCGCTGTCGAGATCGGGCCCGAGGGTGAGCGAGAGCTCGTCGACCAACGCGAGTTTCTCGTCTTGGTGCATGGGCACGAAATCTTCGAGCGTACGGACCTGGGCGACGGTCGCGAGCTTGCGCAGGCGAGGCGCGAGAGCTGCGGCATCCTCAGCGGTCTGGGTCAGCACGGAGAGCAACCAGGGCGAACTGCTGCTCTCCTGCAGCAGTTCGCGGAAGGTGCGGACCGATTCCGCCTGTGGATCCTGCAGGTTCAGCGGATTGTGGTCAAACTCCGCGTCGCGCAGGACGAAAAGCGCGAGCAAGCCCAGCACGCCGGCGACCGCCAGCACCCCGCGGGAATGCCGCGCCGGAAACGCCATCGCGGCGAGCAGCGAACGCGGCAGCGACCGGCGCGGATCGTGTCGTCTCCGATAGCGCACCGGCCGACGCAGACACAGCAGCGCCGGCAGCACGGCCAGCGTCACCACAAGGCTCACGAACATGCCGACGCCCGAGATGATGCCGAGTTCGGCGACACCGGCGTAGCTGGTCGGCACGAAACAGAAGAATCCGATCGCGGTGGTGAGCGTGCCGATCCCGAGCGAACCGGCAACGTGCAGCGTCGCGCGCTTGAGCGCCACGCGGTGCTCGGGGAGGGAGGCGGCGAGCTCGCGGTAGCGCAGGCACAGGTAGATCGCGTAGTCCGCGCCGATACCGATGTACATCACGGAGAACGCGACCGAGATCAGGTTGAGCGAGCCCAGCGCCGCTGCCGCAAACGTGGCGGTGAAGATGAGTCCGAGGACAAGTGCGATCTGTGTGGTGATCACGAGCCAGAATGAGCGCAGCCCGATGAGCATCACCAGGCTCACGCCGATGAATGAGCCGATGCTCGCCATCTGCGCGCCCAGGCTCGCGCTCTGCAACTCGTCCAGGGACAGTGCACCCTCGCCGGTCAACCTGACCGTCACGCCGCTCGCCTGCGGGTCGAGCGCGGCGATCGCGTGCCTGATCTCCTCGATCAGCGCCTCGCCCGGCGCCAAGGTGTCGAAGTCGAGGCGCGGCATGACTTCGATCATCACTCGCTTGTCACCCGCGTCCACCTTCTGGCCGCTCATGAGCTCGATCCAGGAAAGCTGCGCGGGCGAGCCCTCGAGGTAGCCGTGTAGCGCGCTGGCAATGGCTGCGAAGACGTTGCCGAGATCGACATCGCCGGTACGCCCTTCCGCGATCGCGCGCTCAATCAGCGCGAAGAGGCCGCGCAGGCTGCGGTCGGAGGAAACCTCGGAGAGGAATGGCTGAACCTGCGCGAGGCGCTCGGACAGCGTTTCGAGGTCGGGCAGATCCGCGAAGAGCAGGCCGTTCTCGCGGAAGAAGCGGCTCTCCTGCGGGAAAAAGATCCACTCCAGGTGGCGCGTGTCGGAATGGAGCCGCTGGTAGAGTCGCGCCGCCGCGTCGCGCGCCTGGTCTGCCGTGGCACCATCGATGACGATGACAATGGAGTCGCGTGACTGCGGGAAGGCCTTCTCGAACGCCAGCAGATCGCGCCGCCAGTGCAACTCGTCCGACAGCACGTTCCCCGGGTAGGTGTTGACGCGCAGATGGTGAACCGTGTAGTAGGCCGCGCCGGCGGCGGACAGTGCGGCGAGCCCGATGACCAGCAAGGGCCAGCGCATGGCAAAGGCCAGCCACGCCGAAAGCAGGCGCTCGATGCGGCTGGGCAAGCCAGTTCTCTCCATGGTCGACGTATCATCCATGTGCGCGGGCTTTTCCGTCGCCTGCATCTTCGTTCCACGAATCGACGCAACCCGTGCTCCCGCAACCGGAAACCATCGTTCGCATCCTGACCACCTGTTCGCTCGGCGGATTGCTGCTCACGGTGGGTCTCAGGTTGCGCTGGTGCGAGATCGCAGCGGCACTCGCCCGCTGCCGCATCGCCTGGATCGCGTTCGCCAATTTCGTTCTGGTGCCCATGCTGGCGCTGGCGATCGCGCGCGTGGTGCGGCTCTCACCTGAACACTCGGTTGGCCTCCTGCTGCTGGCGGCGGCCCCTTGCGCGCCGGTCGTGCCGGTATTCACGCGGCTGGCACGTGCGGACCTCGCGCTCGCTGCCGGACTGACCTCGGTGTTCCCCGTGATCTCCGCCGTGCTGACACCGCTGGTGCTGCTCATCGCTCTGCCGTGGTCGAACGCCGCGGCAGATATCCACTTCCGTCCCTTCTTCATTCTCGCCGTGCTGCTCGCGACGATCACGTTGCCGCTGGCAACCGGCGTCGCCCTGAACCACGCCCTGCCGGACCTTAGCAAGCGGTTGCTGCGGCCGCTGGAGATCGTCGCGGAAGCGACGGGCGCAGCCTCGCTTGTGTTCGTCGCTGCCGTGGAGTTCCCGAACATCGTTGCGACGCCGTGGCAAGCGCTGCTTGCCATGATCGTCTTCGTCGAGGCGTCCTTCCTGCTCGGGTACGCGATTGGCGGCACGCAGCCGGCGCAGCGACTGGTCATCGCGCTGGGCACCGGCAATCGCAACATTGCCTTGGCGCTGCTGGTTGCACTCGACAGTTTTGTAGGCACCGTGATTCCGGGCGTGGTCGTCACCATCGCGCTGTTACTGATTCTGTCGGGGCTTCTGCACGTTGCCTGGTACCGCTTCTTCGGCGCCGGCGCCACCCACACAGTCGCCGAGCGGCGGGGCTCGTAAGAAGCGGTCTTTCGCGGGCAGTCAGGCAGAACGCTCGAGCGGTCCGGACGCTTTGCGCCGATCCTGCGCCAGGCCGTAGGTCTCGATCACATCACCGAGTTCGGTTTCGATCCAGTCGTTGGAGAGACCGAATTCCTCGAGCGTGTAGGCGTGGCGGCTCCTGAAGCTCTTCTGGCTCTTCGCCGCCGCGTCGAGGCGGGCGCGAAAGGTGGGCCCGATGGACCATCCGAAATGCCGGTAGAGCGCCTCGACCGTCGCCCGCGGATCCTGCACGAGCTCGCGATAGTCGATGTGGGAAAGACGCTCCGGTGGGATCCGCCCCTCGAACCACATCAAATGGCGATACCACTCGACCGCCAGGCCGGCGTAGGCCTTTGCCACCGGGCCGTCCTTCGCGATCTCGGGGGAATGCGCCTGCCATGCCGGCACGTTCAGGCTTACGTGCGAGGCGACCGACTGGGCCGGATGACGCATGATCGTGATGAAGCGCGCATCCGGGAATTCTTCGCTCAGCGCCTCGACGGCACCGGCCGAGCACGTCGACTTGATCAGCAAGACGCGCCCCTTGCCGTGCGCGCAAGCCTGCCGCTGCAGACAGCTTCGGTAGTACTTCATCAGCTGCGAGCGCATGGCGGGGGGCAGCGCATCGGGAAAGCCGACTTCCCAGAGCTCGTCGACGAAGGGGAACAGCAGGAAGGCGGCTTCACCCGCAAAGGCGTAGAGGAAGAGGGCGCCATCCTCCTCCGGTTCGGTGAGGCGCATGCGGTGCATGTCGTCCCAGCCGCCGAACCACTGCCGCTCACCGACTGCCAGCAGACGGGCGAACGGGGAGCCGAGCGCGCTGTCGAGCCGGGACAGGGCATTGATCGCGCGTTGCAGGCAGACCACCGGAAAGATCGTGTGATACATCTTCCAGTGGACGAAGCGCTCTTCGTCGGACGCAAGCAGCTTCTGCAGGAAGCTCGTGCCGCTGCGCGGCGGTGCAATGATGAAAACCGGCTGTGAGACCTTTTCGACGCGGAAGCGCGGGGCGACCACATGGTCGAGTGCACGGCCGATGACGAGCACGCCGCGAAACAGGAGAAAGAGTCCGGTAAAGAAGATCACATATGCCCAGCGCCGCAAGCGAAACGGTTGCTCGAGCAAGGACAGGCGCAGAGCCTTGAAGAACGATCGGTAGTTGAAGAACATTGCGGCGTGTGTACGGGCCTCGAATGGCGAGGCGGCAGTGGTGGGCAGCACGGAAGCGTGCAGCTTCGGAAGGCGTCGCGAGGCGGCGCGGATGATGACACAGCTGCTGCCCCGCGGGAATGGGTGGCGCGGAATCAGGACGCGCCGATGCTGTCTTCGAGGACGCTGCCGATTCCCTCGTCGAATGCGCAGAGCAGCACGCTTTCGAGGTCGAGACCGCGCTCGAACTGAGCGCGGAGTTCGCGCACCGCCAGCGCCGTGGCGAGCGTGAGTGGATAGCCGAAGATGCCGCAGCTGATCGCAGGGAAGGCAATCGTCCGCACACCGTGCTTGCCCGCCAGCGCGAGCGCGTTGCGGTAACAGGCGGCGAGCAGCTGTTCCTCGCCGTGCCCGCCGCCCTTCCAGACCGGCCCCACGGTGTGGATGACGTAACGCTGCCGCAAGCGGAAAGCGGCGGTGATGCGCGCCTCGCCCGTGGGGCAGCGCACGCCGGGACGCACTTCGGGGATGCGACGGCAGGCCTCGAGAAGCTCAGGACCTGCGGCGCGATGAATGCGCCATCGACACCGCCGCCACCCAGCAAGCGCTCGTTCGCGGCATTCACGATCGCGTCCACGGGAAGCGTCGTGATATCGGCCACGGCCACGCGGATTCTGCTCATGCGGCGATTATGGGCCGGCGCGATGCGCCCCTCAATTGCGCCCGCGGCGGCCGGCTCTCGTCACGCCTGCTTGTCCGTCTCGGCGAGCACGCCTGCGCAGCGTGGGCAGAGGCAGGCCCGATGGCGTTGTGCGGCGGGCACGCGGGACAGTGCCTGTGCACTGATCACGACGTTGCGACACCAGCACGGGGTGTCGAAGCTGCCGCTGCGGGAGACGGCACAATCGTTCTCTTCGCCGCAGAGCGGGCAGCGGGGCGCGGACAGTGGAACCGGCAAGTCGCGGCTCTCGGGCGGGGGCCCGTCTGCGGCGGCTTCGATGAAATAGACCTGCTTGTGGCCGCGCGCCTCGTAGCGCCGCGCTTGCGCTTCCGCGCAACTGGCGAAGCGCCCCATGAGGAAGCGGTTGCCGTTATCGTCGACACGCAGCAGGGCCCACGCATCCGGTGATGGGTTGGAGTCACCGCCGTCAGGCGGAGTTCCGGTGAGGTCTCGTCTCGAAGTCAGTTCGGTCATGGCGTGATTCTGCCAAAACCGTGACAGATCGTGGCACAACCGACGCAGCACGGCTGGCGTCGGCACACTCGGCGGGTGCGGCTGTGCCGTCAGCTGAGCGTGGTGTCGCGCGGGAGAGAATCCGACGGCACGTCGCCGGATGTTGCGAGTGGTTTCTTGAAGCGCGCGCGGAAGACGAAGTAGATGATCCAGGTGACGATCCACGTGGCGATGTAGATGCCGCCGGATCCGAACATGAGCAGTTGCACCTGGGATTCTCGCGAAGCGAGAAGAACCCATACCAGCAGCGCCGTCTGGCCGATGATCCAGGGCAACAACGTATAAAGAACCCACCGTGCCTTGAGCCAGCCTCGGGCCCTGCGTGTGAAGAGAAGCAGGATCGCAGGGCCGAACACCATGACGAGTTGCAGGTAACTGCCGAGTACGTATCCCAACGTTGCTCCTGCCCGGTCTGGTCTTCGCGTATGGGGCGAATGGCTCTCGCCAACGGTCGAGCACGTGACAAAACGAGAGGGGGAGCAAAGAAAAGATCGTGCCCAGAGATGGCGGGATGCGTGAGCGCCTCTTCGGATTCCGGTCTGGAGGGCTGCTGGCTACTGCGCGCTTCCCGAAGCGCTGCCCAATACGTCGTCGAGCCAATCGAACATTCGTTGATGAAAAAGCGAACGCCCCATCAACTCGCAGTGATCCCCAGCACCCTCGGCGGCGAGGAAGTGCACCAGGGTTTTCGGTCCGGCAAGGGCACGGTAGACGTCGGGCGCCGTAGCCGCCAGGGGATCCTCTTCTGCGCAGCCCAGGAACACCGGACACCGGATCGACCCGATGACGGCGTCGAGGGTGAACTCGCGTGCGACGTTCAGGTATTCCGGCAGCGAACGCACGCCATGCACCCAGAAAGCCCGCTGCACGACCTTCCAGCGCAGTTCGAACGAAGCCTCGATCTTTGCCATGTAGGGGGCGAAGAGTAACGGGTCCGCAGCAAGCGGGTTGGCGAGTGCCTCGGCAGGCAGCTGCGAGAACATCTTCTGCATCGGTGTCCAGAGACCGCTCAAACCCGGGTCGGCGACGCACGCCGCGAGGCGTTGCTCTCCTGCCGCCCCACGCAGCGCAAGATAGCCCCCGAAGCTCCACCCGGCGAGTGCAACCCGCGACGGATCGATCTCGGGGCGGGCCAAGGCATAGTCGAGAACCGGCCGTGCCACGTTCTCCCAGTCCGGCCGCAGCGTGAGCCCCTGTTCGATCAGGGCGCGACCTTGTCCCGGACCGTCAAACAGGAGGCAGTGATAACCCCGGCGGTTTGCGGCGGCCGCGAACGCGAAGTACATCTCGTGCACGGTCGAATCGTAGCCATTGGTTGCGATCAGCGTGCGTGCGCGACCCGATGCGCCCGGCGCGCGGCAGAGGTAGCCGGGCAATGTGGTTCCTTCGTACGGAATCAAATATGCTATTCGAGGAATTCCGGGGAATTCCATAAAGGCGCATAGGGGCAAGCCGTTAGACCATTTACCGCTCCATAGCACTCCGTCAGAGTCCATTGCGTTCCACGTATTCGGTGGGGTATATTGCGGGGTATTTCCCCGAGAGATCTACCCACCATGCTGACTGCTCGCGCTGTCGCCGCTGCCGCGCCACGGGAAAAGCCGTATCGGATGTTCGATGGCGCTGGGTTGTACCTGGAAATATCGCCAGCTGGCGGGAAGCTCTGGCGCTTTCGCTGGCGCCGCGTCGGGGTCGAAAGACTGCTCGCTCTCGGGCGCTATCCTGATGTCGGGCTGGCCGACGCAAGGAAGCGTGCAATGGAAGCGCGGCAAGCGGTCGGCGAAGGCCGCGACCCATCGGCGGAGAAGCGTGCCGAGAAGGAGCGGGCGCGCGTTGCGAGCGATAACAGTTTCGAGACCATCGCCCGAATCTGGCTGACGAAGGTATCCCCTACGCTCGCGGAGAACACCCAAGCGAAGCACAAGGCTTTTCTCGAGGGCGACGTGTTCCCGTGGATCGGCGGGCGCCCCATCGCGGAACTCGCGGCCCCCGACCTGATTGCGATCCTGCGGCGTATCGAGTCACGTGGTGCGGTGGACATCGCGCGGCGCACGCACAACCTGATTGGCCGCGTCTTCCGCTACGCCGTGGGGCACGGGCTGTGCACCCGCGATCCGTCTCGAGACATCGAGCTACGCGACGTGCTGGCGCCCGTGAGCGTGAAGCATCACGCCAGCGTCACCGATCCGAAGGAAGTCGCAGGGCTGCTGCGCGCGATCGACGGCTACACCGGGGTATTCACCGTGCGTTGCGCACTGCGGCTCGCTCCGCTGGTGTTCGTGCGGCCCGGTGAACTGCGTCACGCCGAATGGTCGGAGTTCGATTTCGAGAAGGCCGAATGGCGGATCCCAGGCGCCAAGATGAAGATGGGCGAGCAGCACATCGTCCCGTTGTCCGCGCAGGCCATCGCGATCCTGCGTGATATCGAACCGCTCACCGGCAGTGGACGGTACGTGTTCCCGGGCGAGCGCACCCAAGCGCGACCGATCAGCGAGAACACGGTCAACGCGGCGCTGCGGCGCTTGGGGTACTCGAAGGACGAGATGACAGCGCACGGCTTCCGGTGAATGGCGTCGACCCTGCTGCACGAGGTGGGCTATTCGCACGCCGTGATCGAGCGTCAGCTTGCTCACGGCGAGCGCAACAGGGTCAGTGCGTGCTACAACTTCGCGCAGCACTTGCCGAGCGCCGGAAGATGATGCAGGGATGGTCAGACCACCTGGACGCGCTCAAGGGCAGCAAGCAGGCGCCGACCGACCGGCGGGTGGCATAAACTCGCCCGACACGTACGAAGAGGGGCTGTGCCAACTGGTTGCTGACGTGAAGTTACGGGACGTATTTGGAGACGACAGAAGCGTCGACGCAGTACACAGTGCGCGCAGCCTGCGCCACGCCGAGGCGCTGGAGGCGGTAGCAGGCGGTGCTCGAAGAGCGGGATATGTGCTGGAACTGCCGACGACGCCGTCGAACTCAGGGCGAAGGCTGCGCGACTCGATGCGGGGCAGGAACGAGACGAGCTCATGCGCTCCGCCAAGCGAAAGGAACTGTTCTGCAGTGGCAGCCATCGTCCTTCGCTGCTCCTGGATAACGGTATGTCGGTTATTGAGGGGCTACGCGCGATCGCGACCGCAGAGCGAGACTCCGCGGCGTCGCGGAACCGGACACGGCGGACCACAGATCGCAAGTTGCGCATAGACATAACAATCGACTGGATCACGCTCCGGATAGTGTTTCAGCGATCTGCGCCGGCAATCTCAGAAAAAGGCACGCTCGAGCTAGTCGAGATTTTCGCTCGCGGCGAGTGGCCGATTAAGCCTGCGGGCGCAAAAACCCTGCTCCGGTTGGCACTGTCCAAAAATGCGGGAAACGCGGAATGCGTGTTTGGCGCGCAGTGAATTGCTGATCAAGTTGCACGGCAAAAAGCGCGCCAAGGAAGGCCAATAGCATTGGAGGCCTGTGTTGGTCCCAATCAATCAGTAGGTTGCGAGTTTTCGCAATTCCGCGCAATTCGAAACCCCGTTAGTACTTTGACGTAACGCTCGCTCCCGTAATACTCCATCGCACGCCGCACAATAGAGGCGACTGACAGGAGTACAACGACATGCTAGGAGCATCACTTGCGCCCGTGCGCTGTCTGCGCGCGAAGCAGGTCACCGCGAAACTCGGGATCGGGATTTCGACGCTTTACGATCTTCTAAATCCAAAAAGCGCGAAGCACGACCCAACCTTTCCGAAGCCCATTTCCATCGCAAGAAATGCGGTTGCGTGGCTCGAACATGAGTTAGACACGTGGCTGGGCACGCGCGCCGCAGTGCGCGACCGAACCCCGCCGACGGAAGATCCGCGGCGCAAGCGCCAACTACGCGCCGCAACGACGAAGAGGTCACGGCTCGCCGCACGCGTGGTCGACCATGGCCAACCACGATCGACCAGGGCGTGACCACTATGGCCCGTTCGTCATACTGTCGTGGGATGGCGTGCACCCGCCTGTGCGGCGCACCCGACTGCTTTGCAGTCGTGGACACGGCCGGGCTCGACATCGACGTGTGGAGCGGGCGCAGGCTCAGATACTCGCGCTCGCCGATGTGCCCAAGAGAAAGAACAAGAGGACGCCGGCAGAAGAATGCACGGGCTCGGCGGGCGGCCGAGGCGCAGGCCAAGGTGGAAGCATGAACATCATTCCCCAAGTCGACCTCAGGTTGAAGGTTGACGAGTTCCTCGGGGAACGCCTGAGCTTGTCGCCAGGAATGACGCTCCATGCCGATGCAACGCGCGAAGGCGGCGCGCTCTGCCTGCAGGAGGGATGGCATGGGCCCCGCCACCACCGACAGAACGGGACAGGGGACACCCGAAAAGAACCCCGGCGAATCACAAGCATCGTCGCGGCATATCGACCTGAAGATGCGCGGCAGGCCTACGCCGCGAAGTGTCAGCTGTAGCGGCAGGGGCGCGCGTGCCTCGTCTTGGCGGTACTGACGGCAACCGCGAGTTATAGAGCGTGGAGTTTTTCAACGAAGCGGAGCGCATCCGCGATGCCATCGGCTACCTTTCCGCCGACTGCGATCGTGACGAGTGGGTAAAGGTCGGCATGGCGATAAAGTCCGAGCTTGGCGACCAAGGCTTCGACATCTGGGACGAATGGAGCCAGCGGGGCGACTCCTACGACTCCCGCGACGCTCGCGATACTTGGCGCAGCATCAAGAGCGGCGGCGGGATCACGATTGCCACGTTTTATGACATGGCGAAACGCGCCGGATGGATCAACGGCTCGAACGGTGCGCCAGGTCCGGAAGAGGCAGCGCTGCGCAAGAAAGCGGCCGAGAGGACCGCGCCAGAAGGGAAGCCGAGAAGCTGGAAGCTCGGCGCAGGCGAGCGGCAGAGAAGGCGCCAGGCAACATGGTCGGCGACAGGGCCGGCGCTGGCCGATCATCCATACCTGACCCGCAAGCAGATTGCGCCAGTTGCAAGCCTTCACGAAAGCACAGCCGTGGACATCGCGCAGCGCTTAGGGTACGCGCCGAAGTGTCGCGGCGAATTTCTGCAAGGGCGCATCCTGATAGCGCCGATCCTGGGCGCCGACCGAAGCATCGCATCGCTTGAACTGATCGACGAGCACGGCCGCAAGGCAGCGCTCGCCGGTGGAAAGAAAGGCGGGGGCTACTGGCCGGCGCAGAAGCTGCCGGATGACGGCGCCGACCTGCTCGTCATCGGCGAGGGCATCGCAACGACGTTGACGGCAGCGCAGGTTGCCGGGTGCTCAGGTGTGGCGACGCTCACGAGCGGGAATCTGGTTGCTACGGCCAGGGTCATGCGGGCGCGCTTCCCGGCGCGGCCGATGGTCATCCTGGCCGACCTGGACAAGGAAACCGGAGAAACAGACCCGCATGCGATCGCGGCAGCGAAGGCGTCGCGCGCCGGGCTCGCGGTTCCGATCTTCGGCTCGGACCGGCCGGCCGATATGACGGACTTCAACGACCTGCGAGCAATGCGCGGGCCTGACGTAGTCCGACGCCTGATCGAGTGCGCCCAGGCCGAGCCCCAGGGCGACGATGCCGAGCCCGCATGGATGGGCGAGCTAGACGAGGTTGACCGCGCCGAGAGTGGGGAGCGGGGCGCGGCATGGGTAAAGGGCGGGCCGAATCCCGATCACTCGGCGGACGGCGGGAAAGCGCCATCACCTGATCGCTACAAGCTCTTGACGGCGGATGAGGTCATGAGCGCGCCAAGGCCGCGCTGGCTCGTTCAAGGAATCCTCCCAGAAACAGGCGTGGCGGCGCTCTACGGGGCGAGCACTTCGGGAAAGTCTTTCATCATGCTGGATCTGGCGCGGGCCGTCTCCCTTGGCGTGCCGTGGTTTGGTCGTCGGGTGAGGCAGGCGCCGGTGGTCTACGTCGCCCTAGAAGGCGAGGGCGGCTTTCGCTTGCGGGTTGAGGCGATGCAGATCAGATACCAGACGACGGCGCCGATAAGGTTTGTGATCGGGCAACCCTTCCATCTGGTCACGAAGCGCGACGTGCGCGACCTCTCGGCGGCGATCGTCGGGCAAGTGGGACAGGGCGCAATGGTGATCGTCGACACGCTCAATTGCGCGGCGCCGGAAATGGACGAGATCAGCGGGAAGGAGGTCGGGCCGATGCTCGTCGCGTGCAAAGAACTACAGCGGATCACGGGCGGGCTCGTCGTGCTCGTCGGGCACACCGGCAAGGACGAGGCGCGCGGCTGGCGCATTCACTCATCCGCTTTCGCTGCGATAGAGGCGGCGATCGAGGTTTCCCGGACGCTGGACGCTAAAGGCAAGCCTACACCTGATTCTCCGCGCTCTTGGCGCGCCGCCAAGGTGAAGGACGGCGCCGACGGCGAAGTTAACTCCTTCGAGCTTCGGATTGTGGAATTGGGCGACGATGAGGAAGGGTTGCCGGTCACGTCCTGCGTGGTTGAGCCAGTCGACAGGGACGAGCAAGAGGACAAGCCGATCAAGCAGAGCAAGGCAAGGCCATCGGGGGCCAATCAAAACATCGCATACAACGCAATCGGGCCGCTGCTCGGGCGTGGCGTTACGGGCAAGGAAGGGGCGCCGTCAACGCGGCCGTGCATCACAGTGAATGCGGCGATCGACGCGATAGCGGCGCAGATGCCGGCCGACGAAATCAAGCGGAAGCGGGCTCGCGCTCAAGAGGCGGTAGACGGCCTCGTTGGGCGCAAGGTTCTCGGATGCTTCGGCGAATGGATTTGGGAGTTTTGATGTTTGTGCATCGCAACAACCAAGGACCGAAAAAGACCGAAAGGTCCGAATTCGGACCTTTTCGGGCGACCGATCTTGGACCGAAACTACAACCCCCCCCTTTAGGGGGGTGTTTCGGACCGGGCGACTTCGGACCGAGATTCGGACTTTTTGCGGCAATGCAGCAAAGCAACGACAGGAGGTCGACATGAACGAGACGAGCTTGCAGGAGCGTTGCGGGGTTACCCGGAACGGAAGGGAGGTTTTCGTCCGACGCGAAGACCTCACGATCGCGGAACGGCTGGCAATCGTGGTGCAGATGCGCCGAGAGGCAGAAGCGGACGCGAGGCACGCGGATGCACTCGACGCTGAGAACCGACCGCGCCGCAAACGACCCAGGAGAACAACGATGAATGAGAAAGGCGGAGTAGTGAGCGAAGGACCGGACTGCAAGCGCTATGCGCCAGTGACCGAAGGACCGGCGACGCCCGAAGGGACCGAAGACGGCATCGCGCTGGCGCTGGCCTTCGAGCACGCGGCGAACCTGCGCTATATCGAAGTCTGGCGAAGCTGGTACGTGTTCGACGGCGAGCGGTGGGAGCGGGATCAAACTGGGCGAGTGTTCAACCTTGTCCGCCGCATGGCGCGAACTGCTGCGCCGGGTGGCTGGACCTGGAACTTCACCGTGGATTTCGTGAAGGGCGCCGAGTGGCTCGCGCGGTGATCCGCGGCTCGCGGCGAGGGCGGAGGACTTTCCTTCGATCCGGACAAGGTCGGCTATCCGCCGCGCTTCCTGACCGTGCGGGGGGGAAGGTGATCACCCTGGGCGTGGACCCCGGCTATCCGGGGCCGTGGCGATGCTGGCCGGGCCGGTGGGAGATGCTCGAAGACCTGCCGACGATCACGAGGGGCAGGGGCCGGGTCAAGCGCGAAGTCGATGCCGCGGCGCTGGCCCGGCTGCTCAGGCCACACGCGCTGTACATCGAAGTTGCGATCGTCGAAGCCGTAACAGCGATGCCGAAGCTGGGCTCGGCCTCGACGTTTAGCCTGGGACACTCGCTCGGGGTCGTCGTCGGGGTGCTAAGCGCTGGCCACGGTCAGCAGCAACCGAGCCCGCTGGCGGTGGCGGCATGAGTCGAGAAACGAACAACCACGAAGCGGTGGGAATCATGCGGGCGAGAAAACCGGAAGGATCGAAGGACGAGCAGCGGGCGCGATACCTGGAGAGTGTGCCAGAGGTGTATCGAGGCATCGTTGCGGATGCATTCGAGGGGAAGAGCAGGGCAAGGGCGGTAAAAGCGAAATGCCTCGATTGCTGCCACTTCAATCGCGCCGAAGTCGAGAACTGCACCGTAGTGCTATGTCCACTCCACCCATATCGGCCTCGCTACAGTCGCAGCGACGCAATGGCGGGCGTTGCTGACGAAGAAGTCATTCCGGACGAGGAAACATACCTTCCTCGATCGTCGATCGCCGTAGATGCCCGTGGCGAGGCCGTATGACCCTTTACGACCTCGAAGCCGTGGCGTCTTCCTGTTGATCGTCAACGGCAAGGTGCGGATGGATGGATCGACCGAGGCGAATGCGTCTCTGCGGCCGACCGTCAAGGCGTGGGCACCGACGCTTGTCGCCGAGCTTCGGGCGCAGAGGCAGGCCGAGGACTTCGAGGAGCGCTCGAGAAGTGCGCGAACTGCGCAAGGCCAACGAGATACGGCGCGCTCCCGACCTCAGGCGAAAACCTCGTTGACTTCTTCATGTCTCCATCCTCTCAAAGATTGGAGCCTCCTCAAAATCCGGGGCGGTTCAACCCGATCCCAACAAAAAGGCATAAGCATGACCACCAACGATGTCGCCCTTGTCCGCTACGACCAAGCGCGCGCGGCGCTCGCCAAAGCGCACAGCATCGACGAACTAAAGGACATCAAAAACAAGGCGCATGCGCTCGCGGGTTACGCGCGGCAAGCCAAGGACAAAGACCTCATTGCCTGGGCGACCGAGATTCGGGTCCGCGCGGAGCGGCGCTGCGGCGAGATGACTTCACAAATCACTACCGCTCAAGGGCGGCGCACAACTTCGTCGCAGGACGCGACGAAGTCAAAGGAAGAACAACTTGCTGATGTTGGACTGACGAAGCAACAGGCCAGCAAGTACGAACAGCTCGCCGCGATCCCCGAAGCGAAGTTCGATCGCGTGGTCGATGAGGTAAAGGATGCTGTCGGCGAAGTGACGACGGCGGCAGTGATCGCGCACGCCAAACCCAAGAAGAAGAAGAAGGCGCAACCCATGGCCGACGCGAACACGCCGGTGGTGATGACGCCCGACAAGCCAAAGTCAGAGAAGTATGCGGTCTATGAAGTCTGGACCGCGATCAACACGCTCGCCACGACGGAAATCGACCCGTCGCGGTTGCGTTCGCTGATGGACGATTATCAGTGGCACCACATAGACAGCGACTCGGTCCAGCGATGAGCTTTCTATCCGCACTCAAAAAGCACTGGAGCAAGAAGCCATGAAACTGAACCACGCGATAAAGCTGTGCTGCGATTCCGAATTGGCTGGTGGTCAGGAGTTCGATGCCGAGACCGTCAAATGGCCTGTACGCGCGATTCGGCGCGCAATCGCGAGGCCGAGCGTAAGGCGGCGCAGATCAGAATCCGCGCCGGAGGTTCCGCTATCGGAGGCAGACCGACTGCGAACTCAGGCAATCGCGACATGCGGGCATGCGCTTCGAGCCGTTGACTGGACATCGGGTAGTTGTGGATGTGGGGGGGCCTTCGCGAGTTCGAGCGCGACGGAATCCTGTCCCGCGATCTGGTCGACATCTACGGCGGCATAACCGAGACGATGCAGGCGGATGTGAAACGTCTCCTGCCTCGCGTCCTGGGGTGGCTGCACCGGCTCGAGAAGGAGCTGTAAGACGGCTCACCTCGGCATCGACCAGCCGCTCACTGTTGCAAAGGCAGGAGTGAGACACCGTGCGTGAAAGGCGCTGCACAACAGGAGACGATTCAGATGGCTTTCCATGACGCAGCAGCTGCAAATCGAAAACGCGAACTGAGCCGAGCTCGAGTGCGCCGCCACCGCGCGGAGACACGGCGAATCGACTATTCGCCGAGACCAGATGTTCTCGCAATCATTCTGCACTACGTGGGCCACGCCCCCGAAAACACGCTGGTTAGCGTCATCGATGATCTGATTCGAAGAGCGCATCAGTCCATTTCCGGAAACGCCAAGAAATCGGAGGCTACCGGACAGCCATTTCCGGAAACGGCGAAGCGAACTCCATGAAGAAATGTCCGACCGCGGCGACTGAGGATTGTTTGCACGCCTACTGGGAGGCCACCCAAGCAGTTTCCAAGGCACTGGCAACCTGTCTTGGCAACCAATCCCGGACCGCCCGAGCGCACGGGCCGCAACCCCGGAGTGCCTTGAAGAGCCCGCCGTGTGGGCGTTCCCAGGGTTTCTCTGCGCCCCCGCTACTATCCGGCTTCGGTTTCACAGAGCAAGTCTGGTTTCCACTTTCCGAGGCACTGGCAACCATTCTTGGCAAACACACCGACTGCCAGAACGCAGAGGCACGGACCACTGAGCGCCCTGAAAGGCGTGTCCCTTGGGCGTTCTGAGGGTTTCTCTCTGCCCACACCGGTGTGATAGGCGGTTCACGCGAGAGCCGAGAGCGGCATCGGCAAGTTCGAGCTTAGCGGTGAGCCCATTCAGAGCCGGTCTGCCTAGAAGTTGGCCCTCGAAATCCTTCACTGTGTATCGTATCAATTTGTTTTTATGGGAAATCATACCCGCCCACCTCGTTCCAGAGGAGGCGTCCGGCCCGTCGATGGAGAGCGAGACAGAGTTTTCAAGGTTGCCAAGTTGCCAGTTGCCAACACATTGACGCCCTTGGCAACTTCACTGGCAACCTGCATCCCGTTGACATGGGTAAGAAGCACACATGTGGTTCGTGATCCAGTTGAATCTCCTCGTGCCCGCAAGAGGTGGCTTCAACGGCTCGGACGAGTTCGCGGCCGGCGACTTCGACGGTTTCAATGCGGCGACCCCGAAGTGGCGCGAGATTTAACCCGGCTGCGTCCCTCGCAGACGTGAAATGGTGCTGCAGGTGACCGCGTAAGGTGCGGCCGTCCAAGCCGCAGCGGTTCAACGCCTGTCTGATCTCATCAAGTCGTGGCGCAACCCCAGCAAGCTGACGCTCCCTGGCCTCGGTGGGCGCCACGCTGCGCATTGTGCGAGTCAGGAGGCTGACCCTCAACTGCGCCTCAAGCTCGCGAACCTTGTGGCTCAGCGCGGACTGTGACACCCCGATCCCGGCTGCGGCACGCGCAAAGCTCCGCGCGCGGGCCACCGCTACAAGAGCCAGCAGGTCGTTGATGCCGATGTCCTCGTTCATGAGCACATGTCGAGTGTCGGTCGCCAGTCAGGCCCGGTACCGGAGTGCATCGACAACCAGCGCGAAGGCTCGGGAGTGCTCGCGGCGGCTGGGATAGAAGATGTGCAGCCCCGGGAACGTCGGGAACCAGTCCCTCAGAACCCATTGCAGGCGGCCGGCGGCAACATGGGGATCGACCAGGTATTCCGGGATGAAGGCCAGGCCCGCGCCATCGATGGCGGCATTGAGCATCTGGTAGACGCCGTTGCAGGTCAACTGACCATTGACGCGCACCTGCACTTCGCGCTTTCCCTTCGTCAGTTCCCAGGCGTAAACCTCGCCGCGAGTCGGCAGGCGCAGCGTGATGCACTTGTGCTTGAGTAGGCAACGTGCCGCCTCGTGTCAATTACTGAATACAGCTCATAAGACTATCCCCTTTGTGCCGACTAGTTATCGAGGCGAGCAAGCTCTAAATTCCTGCTATCGAAGAAAGAAGGAGCGTTCATGCCCAAATGGACAGACGCGAAGCTGAGAGAAATCGTCGAGGCGGACGATCTGCACATTGCCCCGCTGCGCAGCGACGGCAGCACCTATGGGACACCGACCTGGATCTGGTGCGTCGCGGTGGACGGCGGGTTGTACGTGCGTGGCTACAACGGACAGCGATCCTGCTGGTACCAGGCCGCCCTGCGCCAGGGTGTGGGGCGCATCATCGCTGCGGGCCGTACGACGGAGGTCGACTTCGAGCCTGTCACCGGGCCGCTCAACGACCGCATCGATGAGGCGTACCGCGCCAAATACAGCCGCAGCTCCTACCTGACACCGATGGTTGCCGCGTCGGACCGCGCGGCAACGGTGCGGATCACCCCACGCGGCGACGCTCGCTGAACCAACAACCGACAAGGAAACACCATGGAACTCAAACGCGCCGGCTCGCAGCCTTCAATGCCCGGTGCAGTGGAATGGTTCACCGGCACGGTCCGCATCGACCCCTTGAACGCGCCGCCACCGCCTGCGCGCGTGTCGTGCGCGAGCGTGACGTTCGAACCCGGCGCCCGCACCGCCTGGCACACCCACCCGCTGGGCCAGACGCTGCTCGTCACGGCGGGCTGCGGTTGGACCCAGTGCGAGGGCGAGCCCATCGTCGAGATCCGCGCCGGCGACGTGATCTGGTGCCCGCCCGGCCACAAGCATTGGCACGGGGCCACCCCGACCACGGCCATGACCCACATCGCCATCCAGGAGGCCCTCGACGGCAAGAACGTCGACTGGCTTCAGAAGGTCACCGATGCGGAGTACCTCGTTGGCCCGACCAACGAACAACAGCACAGTCATTAGGGAGTACCGCCATGAGCAACAACCTTGCAGGCAAGGTCGTCGTCATCACCGGCGCCAGCAGCGGTTTGGGAGAGGCCGCTGCGCGTCATCTGGCGGCCAAGGGCGCTGTAGTCGTGCTGGGCGCACAGCGCATCGAGCGCATCCAGGCACTGGCCGAGGAGCTGATCCGCGGTGGCGGCAAGGCACTGGCGGAGAAAGTCAGCGATGCGCGATACGGCACGCCCTGATCATCGATTCGGAAGAACTGCTGCTGCAACGGTACTACTGGTCGCCATGAGCATGAGCACCATGACAAGCCAAGCGGCAGATCCCGCAACGGCACCATCCCAGGAACGCAACGACATGTCTTCAGAGAAAACACTCTCAAACAGGCAGTTGGCCATCGGGCCGATTGCGGTGGCCGCGGCAGTGGGCGACATGCCCAAGCTCGATGCAGCCTTGAACCATGGCCTCGATGCCGGCCTCAGCATCGGCGATGCCAAGGAAATCCTCGTGCAGCTCTATGCCTACACGGGCTTCCCGCGCAGCCTGAATGCCTTGTCCGAGTTGATGAAGGTGCTGGACGCGCGCAAGCAACGCGGGGTCATCGATGCCCCGGGGGCAGACCCGGGCCCAGTGCCCACGGGTACAGAGCTGTTAGCCGTTGGAACAGCCAACCAAACCCAGCTATCAGGTGCGCCCGTCAAGGGCCCTTGTTCGATTTCGCGCCAGCCATCGACCACTACCTGAAGACTCACCTTTTCGGTGACATCTTCGCCCGCGACAACCTCGACTGGCAAAGCCGCGAGTTGGCCACCGTCGCGGCGCTCGCAGCCCTTCCAGGGCTGGAACCCCAGCTGCAGGCGCACGTCCGCATCAGCATGAACGTCGGCCTGACCGCGCCCGAGTTGCAGCAATTTTCTCGGGTGCTGGATGAACATGCAGATGCGACGGCGGGTCGGCGTGTGCGCGAAGCGCTGGAGAGGCATCTGGCGACCGTCACGCCAAGGAACTGAGGCCGACAATAAGCCTGGATCCCCGAGGAGATGCGAGAACAGCTAAAGACGCCTCAAAACGATCTGCAGTCGCTGTCCGATTACGAAACGCACTTGTCGGACAAAATGCAGTTCCTGCTGGATGCGGTGCTGGGATTCATCAACATCAAGCAGAATGACACCTTCCAGGCATTGACGGTCATTTCCATTGTAGGCATCCCGCCCACGCTCGTGGCGAGCATCTACGGAATGAACTTTAAGCATATGCCCGAGCTGAATTGGGACTGGGGCTACCCCTTCGGCCTCGCGCTGATCGCAATCAGCGCAGTTGTTCCGCTCCTGTGGTTTAAATGGAGAAAGTGGGTGTAGTGACTCGACCCGAGGCCGAGGCATCAGAATTTCCGGCCACCCTATCACGGCCACAGGTTCCCGGGGCAATCATCAGCCGCATCATCGGTTTCGCCCATTTACGCGGAGGGACCTAATGCATCGGTTCGATTGGCGGCGTCGGAGTGGCGGCATATCGTTGCTGCCAGAGGCTGACCACAGGCGACGGCAGCCTGCCGAGCACACGGAGCAAATCCAATGGAATCATTCGTGGCCTACCATGGTGTAAATGCTGTAACTCATCAACAGCGGTTCGACGAGTTGCTCGCGCAAGGAATGCGGATGACTTGGGTTAATGTCTCCGGTGACCCGAGCGATGCTCGCTACGCTGCTGTTTGGGTGGCAAGCGACGGTCGCGCTTGGGCGGGCTTACACAATCTTGACGCTGCAGGCTATCAACAGCGGTTCACTGAGCTGACGGCCAATGGTCTGACGCCGTCGGTCGTCTCCGCCGCCGGATCGGTCGACCGTGCTGTCTTCGCCGCTCTGTTCGAGCAGCGGGATGTCGGAGCTTGGACGGCACGGCACGGCCTCACATGGGGTGCATCAGGCCAGCCGGACACGATGGTCGGCCAATCGGAGATCGCGTACGCGGCAGGTCAGGTTCCGCGATGCCTTGCGGTGTACGGGGATGCGAACGACCGCCGGTTTGCTGGTATCTGGTGGGAGGCCCGTGACGGTATCAGTGCCTCGTGGTGGCTGGGCGACGGCGATTTCTACCAGCGCCTGTTCGATGCACAGGCGGTGGGGGGCAATCGCCCGTCGTCTCTGGCGGTCAGCGATGACGGTCTCGTGCTTTCGGTGTTCCGCGACGACCAGATTGGAGCATGGACCGCGCGACACCGAATCAACGCTCACGAATATCAAGCTGAGTTCGACCGGCAGCTTCAGGAGGACCACCGCCCGATCGTCGTCGCGGCAGGTGGTTCTGGTGATTCAGCTCGGTACGCGGCGATATTCGCAAACCAGGAAACTGCTGTGCCGCGCGCGTGGACAGTGACCGTCGACGCACAGGGCACCGACGCGTTGGCCGCCGAGCTGGACGCTGCCATGGCCGACACGATGCGCCGCTTCGGCGTGCGGTCCGCGGCTTTGGCCGTCGCCAGGGAGGGTGTAGTGAGGGTATCCCGCGGCTACACCTGGGCAGAATCCTGGTTCCCGATTACGCAACCTGCCGCCCTGTTCCGACAGGCCAGCGTTTCGAAACTATTCACGTCGGCAGCAGCCCAGACCCTGCACGACGACAACGTTCTCAGCCTGGATACGCCGATGTTCGGCTTCCTTGGCGTCAACACGCCTCTGCCCGGTGACGTATCGGTGGATTCCCGGGTTGCACTGGTGTCACCGCGGCAAGCTGCGACTCGGACTACCGGCATGCATCGCGATCTCTTCGGTCGCCGCCCCGACGGCACCAATGGAGACACGACGATGCGCGATGTCTCTCTTCTCGCCGGCCGCGTCGGCCCGCCGACGCAGGGCGATGTCGTTCAGTACGTCTATGGCATGCCGCTGGTTACCAACCCAGGCAGCATGGTCGGCGACGGCTATTCCAACATTGCATTCTTCGTTCTTGGTGCTGTGATCGAACGCGCTGCGGGGCAACCGATTGATGCCTATATCCGGCAGCGGTTGCTTGCTCCGCTCGGCATCAGCGATCTGGTCGTCGCGCGGACGGCCGCCGGAGGGCGGCTTCTTGGCGAAGTATCGGGCTATGACAGCACCAATGCGGCTCCCTCGATGCTCGACACCTCTGGTGTGTGGGCGCCCGGCGCGTACGGCGGTGCGTTTGTGCTCGAAGTCGCACCCGCTGCAGGTGGCTTTGCCACCTCAGTGTCCACGGTGGCACGCTTCATTGGTTCTCACGCTGTGTGGGATCTCGGCCCACGCATTGTTGCGACCCGTTACGGCGATTTCGAAGGCACCGCCACGATCGCCCAGAGCCGTAGCAGTGGCCTGGACCTGGCGGTTGCATTCAACTTCTGGGTGCCGGACGCTGAAAAGGATCGATTGCTGGCACGAATCGGCCCTGCCTTGGACGCCGCCGGATTGTAGAACCGATCTCGTGCTCTACACATAACCACTTCGTTTCGACGCATAACACTCCAGGCGCGCTGCGCGGTACTGTCAAGTGTGTTGGCATAACAACGTGGCCTTACCGATCAGATGTGCATCAAAGTTTGCGCAACCGGGCATTACCCCGACAGAGCTGTCGCGGCAGCTGCGCGTGCCCGCAAACTGGATCGGCCAGATCATCAACGGCAAGCGCTCGATTACGGGCGATATCGCGCTTCGTCTTGCGCACTGGTTGGGGACGAGTCCGCAGTTCTGGATCAACCTGCAAGCGCTCTACAACGTACGCTTGGAGGGGCAGTGCCATCCAGTTTCGACGACCCGTGACGTGCACCTACAGTTTCCAGTGTCGGCGCTCCCGGATGTGCTTGGGCAATGCGAGCGCTGCCGTTTGCCGGCGCTCCAGCCAGAGGGTCGTCATATCAAAGTAGCCCCAGCCCATGATGCGCTCGACGAGGAGCGCGAATTCCTCACTCATCGGGCGCTCGTAGGCGAGGATGCGGGCGATTGCCGTGCGGCACGATTCTCCGCGGGTGCCGGTCGCGTCGGCCATCCGGCGCGCGATCTCGGCCTGAGAGCCCAGCATCGAGCAGGCGACCGCCAAGTTGTGACGGCGAGTGGCCCGCGGCCCCGCGCGTTGCGCTGCGTCGTGCATCCACTGATGCGCCTTTGGGGCAGCGGGTGCTTCGCGCAGCAAGTCGATACCCAGTGTGGTCAACTCCCTGGCAGAGACAAACAGACGGGACACAGGAACCTTCTATCGTTTGTGGGAAGGGGCTACTGTAATCGATCGGGGTAGCCGTAATCGACCGAGGACACGCATGGGAGGGCCGGGGAGCCTTCGGGGACGTGCGTCTCGACGCCCACGGTGATCCCAAGTCGCAGCGACCGGTACGAGGAACGATCGCCAGCATCTTGACGGTGGCGCGGCGATGGCGTCCATCATTATGCCGATGTCGCTGCGCCCGTAAGGGCCGGCGCTATCATCTGACCATGGATCGCCGCATCGCCCACCTGGACATGGATGCCTTCTAT
>CAVRDD010000009.1:0-34069 GCA_963719715.1 uncultured beta proteobacterium | reverse complement strand
CCAAGAAAGATGTCGCTCGCCGATTGCATGAGTCGGTACCCGTTCACGACTCGCTGGCCGTGATTGGCGTAGATGCTCTTGCCGGCATAGGCCGCGAGGACCGACGCGCGCGCCTCCTTGATCTGCAGGAACAGGGGATCCTGCTCGCTCGCCATCAGCAGTCCCACGGCGCAAAACGTGCCGACGCTGCCGACACCGACCACCTTTATCGCGACGTCCTTGAGGTCAAATCGGTCGAAGAGCACGCGTCGGTCTTCCTGCAGGCTTGCGCGGTATTCGCCGATGGCGTCCCGGGCACGCGCTAGCAAGTCCTCCCCACCTTCCTTCTGCGGGTGGTAGATCAGGGGCGGGTTGTCCTTGATGGCCGGCACTCTCCCCGACGTTGCCGCCAGCTTCGGAAAATCGTGTTCTGCCACGCTCGACCTGCGTGCCGCGGCCAGTCGCTTCTGAATCCGCTTGCGTGACTGCTCGTCCTCCAACGCTGCAATGATCGCCTTCAGGTCGATGCGGGAATACCAGACGTCCAGCAGCGGCATTCGAGCGTATTCCGCCATGCGCTCCCGATAAGATCCAACGCAGGCCAGCACCGCCTCGCGGGCATTGGCTTCGCTGAAGCCGTTGCTGCGACTGGCAACGACCACGCTCGCGGCCAAGCGCTTGACGTCCCACTCCCAAGGCGCGGGCAGCGTCTCGTCCAGGTCGTTGATGTCGAAGATGACCCGCCGTTCCGGTGTGGCGAATGCGCCGAAGTTGCACAGGTGGGCGTCACCACAAGCCTGCACCCGCAGGCCGGTCGCCGGTGTTTCGGCCAAGTCTGCCGCCATGTTGAGCGCGGCTCCCCGGTAGAAGGTGAACGGCGTCTTCACCATGCGCCCATAGCGGATGGGGATCAGCTCCGGAATGCGTCCCTTGTTCGATTCTTCCAGTAACTGCAGAGGATCGGCGCGATTCTCCGGTGCTTTCCACACCGCGTGGGAATTGCGGGGGCATTTGTCCCGCAGGCTCTTGCCCATCGCATGGAACTGCGCCTGTGACGGACGCGGCTGGGTCGGTCGATTCCCCTCCGTTGACGGCTTCCGTGATGTCTTCTTCGGCTGCGGGATTTTCAGCATGGCTCCTCCTTGGTCGCGTGCATTCATCATCACTCCCTAAACCAACACCTTCGGCAGCAGCTCGAGGATCCGCTCCAGCGGCATGACCGTCAGCAGCAAAGGCGTCATGGGGATCAGCGCGGCCAGCAGCAGAACCACTGCGTCCGCCGGATCGAAGGGAACGAGCCTCATCCTGTCCAGCACGTCATAGGCATTGCAGAGATCGGCAAGCGACGAGATCTCCGGCGTGCCGAGCACGGGTTCGCCCTTGGGATTGTCGCCTTGCACCCACTTCCCATCGAACATCTGGTTGTGCGTGATGGCAAGGGTGCTGTAGTCGTGCAGGCTCTTTGTCTTCGCCTTGAACAGCCGTGGCATGAACATGAGCAGAGGCCCCAGAAAAATCAGCAGCACTACGACCAGGTACCCCGCTATGGGGATCTCATAGCTCGTGAGAGGGACTCCCCCGTAGATAATCTCGTTGGCCAGAACTCCGGCCGTCGTGGCCGAAAAGGCAAAGACGATGCTCCAAAAGACACGCTGGGCTTCTCCCACGAAACCCAGCCCCGCCGCCCGGTCGGGGTGGGTCGAGATCAGCCGCAGGTCGAGCTTCGACACGCGCCAGAGAAACGAATACCAGACGAATAGTCTCCAGAGCCAACGCCAGATGAGGCACTGAAACAGGCCCATACCCACGACCAGATACCACCAGCCGGCCAACGTGCGAGTGTGAACCGAGTCCGACACGAGGGAGCGCCACGTGGAGAAGTCGAAGGGAAACTCGTGGCGGACGACGACGACACTGAGAGCTGCGAGTCCCACCAGCACCCCTTCCGCCAGGGTGGAGTCGCGCAGATTTCTGGCACGGTGCAGCGCGGACTCGTAATCCCCGTGATTGGCTTCGGGAACGAGCCCGGCGTGAACGAAATGGGCTACGGCTTCGGCCACGCGGCGTTCAATAAGGCCTTCGGCAAGTATCAGGAGCGGGATCGCTATCAGGAAGCGCGTGTACGCCGCGAAGTCGTAGAGGAAGGGGATTCTCACCTGGTGTCCGATCGCCTGTCCTTGCATAGCGGCGAGGACGAGGAGCGGCACCCAGGTCAGAAGAACAGAGAACGCCGCTCTCCTCCCGAAATTTGGCGCCCCCGGTTTGATCAGACCCAGCCGTTGCTGGAGACGGTGCGTGGGTCCTCCCGCTACGAGGGAGAACTCCACCCTCGAAGATGGTGAAGGCTTCACGTCTTGAAAGTCACCGCACGCTGCGGAATCGATGAAGGCGCATTCTGATCGCGGTCAATCCGGCGCGATCCGCGGCCTCCCGAAAAACATCTCGACTACCTTGTCCCGTCCGATCACCCGGACGAGCTCACGTATCGTACAGAAGAAAAGAATCAAGACGAGCAGCAGGATCTGCACGGCCCAGAAGTGCGGCCACACCATCTCGGCGAGCAACTTATGGTTGGCGGCAACAAGACTACCGGCCTCCTTCCAGAAGTCGAACAGGCGCTCCAGGTAGTGGACCAGCGTTGCGATCAGGAGGTAGATGGCGGTCTTCCAGATGACGTTGTAGATGAGTGGCCTGTGAGGATAGAGATTGATGAACGGCAGCAAGTCCGCAATCAGAACCGCCTTGCCCAGGATCAGCGCCGCTATCGCCACTTGCAATGGTGAGTGGACCGCAATCCCGGTTCCCTTCAGCATCAGGACGCGGATGATGGCAACGAGTTGCAGGGTGACGAAGAAGAAGATCGTCGGTGGGATCATCGCAACGAACTCTTCCTTGACCTTCTCGAATAGTTTGCTCATGGCTTTCCAGGATAGAACCTCGCACGCGACGCGGACGTTCTTCGCCGCCAATGATTCACACGCCCATAAGGGCTCGCGCACTGTTCATGTACTCGCCGCGATGGCGCTAAGCCACGCGAGTGCTCCTTCGACGCGGCCTCGCCTCTACCACCGCGGGAACCCGCAGGCAATACGTCACCTGCGTGTACATCGGGGACACTGTGCATGTCGGTCCGCTCCACAAAGCCGTGGACAAGGAGGCGGCGCTCCTACTTCGGGAACATGAACTGCACCTGTGCGCGAATCTGCCAGTTGGGTCCGAAATCGGGCGTCACCACGTTGTAGTAAGCGGACAACTGTGTATTCACGGGCAGCTTGTCAAAGTGGAAGATCTTGCCGATCCCGCCACCTAAAGGCACGGTCCACTTCTGCCCGCTATCAGCGTTCCAATTGACGGTCAGGATCGGCGCGCTGACGAGGTAGAGGCCGCCCGGGAAGTTGTAGTTGACGAACGGCTGGATCAGTCCGGTGCTGTAGGAGCCGCCCTGTTCGTTGCTCGACAGCGACCAGATGTTGTTCGCCAGTACGCCGTACACCCACGGGCTGCCCTTTTCGAGGTGCAGCACGACGGCCGATGGACCCAGGCCCCAGTTCTTGTTGCCGAGTTCCGCATTGCTGTTCGTGGGCAATTGCACGACCGGCCCTGCGCCCCAGATCCAGGCTCCGGGTTTGGCCGGCGATAGAAATGCCGTGAGCACGGTATCGCCGATGCCGCTGGTGGCGCTGTCGCCCGGACCCAGCGACGGGTTCCAGATAACGGGCAGGATTGTGCGCGTGATGATGTTCCAGTCGTCATTCACCGAGATCGGGATCACCGGCTGGATGTTGAGGATGTTCTGCGTCCCTTTCTCCGGCCCGAAGTTCAGATTGGTGTTGTTCTGGAACGGCACGCTGATCAGGTTGCCCACCGGGTTCTGGGCCAGTTTGGCAAGTTCCTCGGCACTCATCTCGGCATGCGCCGGCAGCGTGGCGAGCGCGCAGGCCGACAGGGCAAATGACGCTATAGACGACTTCGACATTCTCATCCCCACTCGTTATCGAATGCCGCGATGCGCTGCGCGTGCGGCACGAACTTCGACGTTCGACTCCCGTTTCGCATCCCTGCGAAAGCGTCGCACGCCGGCGGCACTGGCGTGCGGCCCGACCGAATTCATTTGGTCAGCCTGATCTCAACTTCATTGCGCCCCAGTGAAAGAACGACCCCCTGACTGGTACCGGTCAGGTGCATGATCACGCCCGCCTGGTTCTGCAGCCACAGGTCGGTTTGCTTCGACGTATCAAGCCCGGCTTTCCCGGTTCCCTCGGAGTAGAGGCCCTCGAAATCCGACAGTTTGTTCAGCTTGTACACCTCGCCTGAGGCACTGATCTCGGCGGCGCCGCCCGGACCGGCGACACTGCCGATGAGAATGAACGGATAGGTGCGCCCCTGGAAGGTCAACGAACCGCTGCCCCCCGTCATGCCCGCCGCGACGGTCTCGGTCATGGTCACGGTTCCGACCGGTGTCAGACCGGCAATGCTCTGCGCCGTCGGGGGGGGTTGCACGGCACTGCATGCGGAAAGGCCGAGGAGGCATACTGCGACAAGCCCTGAACGCAGGCCAGGTCGACCAAAGCAGACATTCGCCATTATCGTTACTCCCAGTAGAAAGACATTTATAGTCGCTGTAACTGCTCCAGCAGAGCTGCTCGATCGGCGCAGCTTTCGAACATCGTTATCATGAAACGAATCGCCTGCCCGCTACCGGTCACCCACAGGCAGTCACGGCCGCGTGCGGAGGTGCCGCCTGCGCCTGCCCGTGGATAACAAACTGACCCAAACCACTCACCGTCCACGGAAGCGGGGTAACGCCATGCGCGGTCACTTGGCCGGTTTGAGCACCACCTCGACCACCCCGGCGGCCACGTTCGCCCCTTCGACCCCTTCAATGGCCAGCGGCTGCAGTGCGAACCCCTTCCTGGACCCGCCGAGGAGGACGTTGGCGCCGAGCCCGCCAGCCCAGGCCGCTTCCGCCGTCACCCCCCCGTAGGTGCCCGCCAAGGCGCCCGGTGTGAGCTTCTCGCTCGTCGACAACACCCCCCACAGGAGCACGGCAGCGCCCTGATACCCGATGTCCACGCCGAACTTTTTGATCTTCCCGGTGTAATGCTCGGGCTTCGCCCCCTTCTCGACGGGGCTGAAGACGCACTTGAGATCCACCGAGGAGCCGAAGACAAACCCCCAGCCGGCTGCCTCGCTGCACTTGAGAGTGCCCACCTTCACCCCTTTGCCATCCTCGGCGGCCTGCGCTACCCCCACGAATCCCGTGATCAGTCCGACTCCCAGCACACTTACTAGCACGCGTCGCATTGCTCTTTCTCCCTGTGTTGTCGAGTGCGGGCCCCATGCCCGCACCCGGGTTACTGCTCTCTCTGCCTCCACCGCAGCGACCCCATGCCGTCCCCGGCCTCGATGGCGTTGAGTGCCATCAATTCCCGGGTGGCGAGATTCCCTCCAGCCGCTTCAGCCGCTGCATGGCCTGCATCGCCTTGAGGGAGTCGTAGTTGATGCCCGCGGCGTTCAGGCTGCTGCCCTGCTGGAAGGGGTACTCCGGCAACGTCGCGAGAAACTTCTGCAGCTTTTCCTGAACCGGCACGAACAGCCAGATGTTGTCCGCATACCAGCGGAGATACAGTCCGGACTCCTCCGGCGCCTTCTCGTAGGGGTCGGCGCGGAGGTTGACGATCACCGGCCAACCCGGCACTTCGCGCACGGCGGTCGCGATGTTGCCGTGGGTGACGGCAAAGTGCACTTTCCAGTCGTTCCAGCGGATGGCGTTCAGCTCGCCGCCTTGCCCGAAGTAGAAGATCTCTTCGCGCGGCCCCTTCTTCGCTTCGCCCTTGAAGTAGGGAAGGAAATTATACCCGTCCGGATGCACCTTGAAGGTCTTGCCGTTGGCCTTGTAGCCCTGCTTCAGTTTCGCGACGATGTCCGGTTCGCCCGCTGCCGCCAGCAGCGTCGGCATCCAGTCCTCTTGCGAGAAGATTTCGTTGACGATGGTGCCCGGCTTGATTACGCCCGGCCAGCGCACGAGCATCGGTACGCGCAAGCCGCCCTCCCACGTGCCGCCTTTCTCGCCCTTGAACGGCATCGTGCCGCCGTCGGGCCAGGTGCCGGTCTCGGCGCCGTTGTCGGTGCCGTAGACGACGATCGTGTTGTCGGCGATGCCGAGGTCGTCGAGCTGCTTCAATACCTCGCCGACCATCTTGTCGTGCACGACCATGCCGTCCGGGTAGAGGCCGATGCCGGTGACGCCTTCCTGACGCCTTGGTCAGATGTGTCCAGACATGCATGCGGGTCGTGTTGAGCCACACGAAGAAGGGTTTGCCGTCCTTCACTGCCTTGGCGACGAACTGCGCCTGCGCCGCGTGAATCTCCTCGTCGATGGTTTCCATGCGCTTCGTCGTCAGCGCACCGGTGTCCTCGATCGTCTGCCCGCCCTTGCCGTCGGCCCAGGTGTGCAACACACCGCGCGGGCCGTACTTCTTCCTGAACTCCGGGTCTTTCGGATAGTAGTAAGTCTCTGGTTCCTCCTCCGCGTTCAGGTGGTAGAGGTTGCCGAGAAACTCGTCGAAGCCGTGCACCGTGGGCAGGTGCGAGTCGCGGTCGCCGAGGTGGTTCTTGCCGAACTGGCCGGTGACGTAGCCCTGCTGCTTCAACAGATCCGCGATCGTGGGCGACCAATCGGGAATCCCCTGCGGCGAGCCGGGCATGCCGATGGTGAGCAGCCCGGTGCGGAAGGGCTGCTGTCCGAGGATGAACGACGCACGCCCGGCGGTGCAGCTCTGCTGCGCGTAGGAATCGGTGAACAGGGCACCTTCTTTCGCGATGCGGTCGATGTTGGGCGTCCTGTAGCCCATGATGCCCATGCTGTAGGCGCTGATGTTGTCGCGCCCGATGTCGTCGCCCCAGATGACGAGGATGTTGGGCTTCCTGGCAGGCGCCTGCGCAAGCGTCGACGTTGCCACGCCGAGCGCGAGACCGATCGCGGCGGTGATTCCAAACAGCCATCGAGACAAGGTCATTCCATTTCCTCCCAATGTTATGCGGACGGCGTTACGGTCCGCGTGCTTGCGTTGCTCGAACAAAGACCGACGGCGATCGAGACCTGCTTGTTCACCACGTAAGTCGCCGGGGGACAACGGCCGCGCCCCAAGCCAGTCATTGGGTATTGGATGATTATCTGATAATCTGATGGTGGTTGACATGGGAGCATCGTGATGGCGGGCAAGATTAGCGCAACGGACGCAGCGCGCAGGTTCTCGGAGGTCCTGAACCAGGTGCGCTATCAGGGCGCCGAGTTCGACATCGTGCGCGGCAAGGAAGTGGTTGCGCGGCTCGTGCCGGCAGCGCCGCCTGGGGGTGTCGCCCTCGATCGGCTCGACGAGCTCCTGCACTCGCTGCCCCGCCTGGGTCCCCGCGAAGCCGAGCTTTTCGCGCTGGACATCGAGCGCGGGTTGGCCAGAATGCGTCCGGACGCCGTCGCGTGGGATTGATCATCGACACCGGTGTGTTGATCCGGATCGAGAGGGAACCCGCCGCCGTCGATTTGTCCAGGTACAAGCCTGCATACGGCGAGGGTTTCATCTCGGCGGCCACCTGCTCGGAACTTCTCGTTGGCGTGCATCTCGCCAACACGGAGCCGCGCCGGGCGCGCCGCTCGGCTTTCGTGGAGGCAGTTTTCAGGTTGTTTCGCCCGCTGCCATTCGACCTTGAAGTCGCGCGCGTCCACGCGCACCTCGTGGGCTCACTCGGTAAAGGCATAACGCTCGGAGCTCTCGATCTCATCATTGGTGCCACGGCAATCCGCCACGGCTTTCCTGTGCTGACCACGAACGCGGCCGATTTCCGCCGTATGCCAGGCTGCGCCGTGGAAGCGCTGGAGTAGCTCCGCCCCTCTGCGTCGGCCGCCGCTCGAACGCGAAGTTTTTCTTCCAGTCCTTCTTCATGCTTATGGCTTGAGGGCCCGACCTCGCTGCAGGCCCGACCCTGGCCGATCATCTCCTGCGAGCGAGAAGCGCCCAGGCACCCACGGCGAGCGTAGGGTCGAGAATCGCGAACGTCAGCAGCAGATGAGGGAACACGCCAGCTATCACCAGGGGCACGAGCACCGCGGGGACCAACACCAATCGGTCGACCACGGAAGCGGCAACGATTTGTCGCGCGCCCGAACGACCGCCAAACAAGTAGAGCCAGCCGATGACCGCAAGCGTCATCCCGATCACGCGAATGAGCGCTTCCTCGTGTCCAACAAAAGCCGGATCCATGAAAAGGGTCTGAGTCGCGCCCGGCCACGCAACGAGCAGTGCTCCGCACCCCAGGTAGATGACGCCGTTCATCGCCGTGTACCTCGACGCGGCGGACAACGTGGCGGGCTTGTCGAGAAGATCCTGGATGAGCGACATTGCGTGTGTCCTTTGTGACGAGTCCCCGCACAAGCACCGCGAACGTCGGCGTATAGGCGAATGCGAACCCGCGGAACGGTTGCGAAGACTTCATGACCCAAAGCCTCTGATGTTGAAGAAACCCTCAACCTACTATGGCTGGCGCGGCTGGCCCAGGAGCGGGGCCTTGACCGGGGCCGCGACTCCGTAGATGACGGTGATCGCCGTCCCTCCATCTTGCGTAGGGGCGGCAACGGGTTTTGCCTCGCCGCCCGTGGTCGGGTTGCCGCTCAAGATGGAAAACCCGATCCACGCGAGCACGCCGCCTCCCGCCACCGAGTACGCATCCCGCGAGACGCCGAAAGCGTCCAGTATTTTCGCGCTGAACAAGGCAGCCAGCACCAGAATCACCAGCGCCATCACCGCGGCCTGGGTAGCGCCGGCGGCCACCATCGTCCTGCGGGGCGGCATCCCCGCGACCCACAGGAAGATCGCGGCGCACATGGCCCGATTGATCAATGCCAGCAGGGTGACAATGGCTTGTAGCTGATGTCCCATCGTTAGTGCGTTGCTGCATTTCAGCCTATTTCGATTTGCCGACAGCGTTGGTCGTCGTGGTTTTCAGGTATTGATCCAGCGGCACCAGCAGGTTATTGGACTTGGCCAGTTCGTCCGATAGCTTCTGGGCGGCGGCGACCAGTTCGGGGGTCAGCCCCTTGGTCTTGGCAATGTTCATTTTGGCGTGGTTTTCGGGTGAACCATCCAGGGTCG
This sequence comes from uncultured beta proteobacterium, assembly GCA_963719715.1. Lineage (GTDB taxonomy): Bacteria > Pseudomonadota > Gammaproteobacteria > Burkholderiales > JAEUMW01 > JAEUMW01. The sequence goes on along the minus strand of CAVRDD010000009.1, from coordinate 24,941 downwards.
CTGATAGTAGGAGCAGGGCCAGGCCGGCGATCTTGTCGGCTTTTACGCCATCGCCGCGCAGATACAGCATTCCCAGATTGCCGATGGCGAGCGCATCGCCCTGCACCGATGCCTTGCGATACCACTGGTTGGCTTGCGCAAAATCAACGGCAGTGCCACGACCATTTTCATACAGCACGCCCAGATTGAATTGCGCGTTGGAGTTACCTTGGTCCGCAGATTTTCGATACCAAACCACCGCTTCCTTTTCGTCTTTGGTGACCCCGATGCCTTGCTCGTACATCAAAGCCACGTTGAATTGGCAACCGGCTTCACCTTTTTCCGCGCAGGCGCGAAACTCCTTGAATGCGAGCGGCAGATTACCGGCTTGGTAGGCCGCCACGCCTTCGTTCAAACCCGCCCGGACTGCACTGCTCAGGAGGCTGAAGGCCGCCAGCAACGCCAGGCTGGCACTGGTGAGGTGAAGGGTTCGTTTCATGGTTTCCATTTGTTAATCATGTCGAAACCAAGGCAGCGCAGCGTGAAGTAGACACACAACACAATCATCGCGAATGCGGGAATCGCCCATGACCAAGCCCCTATGGCTGGCGCACCTGGCCCAGGAGCGGCGCCTTCACCGGGGCCGCGACTCCGTAGATGACGGTGAAGCCCGATCCTCCGCCCCAGGTCGAGATCGGGTACGGCGGAGGATTGCCGAGAACGGCTTCGGGGCTGTTCCAGTTGTTCGCGGCCCAGACGTTGCCGGCCGGGTCGATGACCACGTCGGTGAGCATCTGGATGTTGCCGCCCTGGAACTGGTGAACGACATCACCGGGCTTCGTGCCAACGGGATACCCCTTCGGCTCGGCCCCGGCCATCAGCAAGACACCACGACCCCAGAAGTTGGCGACCCAGACGTTGTCATTGCCGTCGATCGACACGCCCCAAGGCACGTTGATGATTCCATTGCCGGTGCAGCCCGTAGGTGCCGCCTGAGTGCCGTCGGGGCGGATCATGTTGACCACGCCGGTCGTCTTCCCGGGTGTGAGGGCCTTCAACAAGTGCAGGCCCGCCAGCTCGAACTGCTTCATGATCGACACGCCGTCGGGAATTGTCGGCGGCGGGAAGTCGAGCGACATGTTGCTCGCCACCCAGAGATTTCCCTTCGAGTCCAGCGCGACGCCGCGCACCCCGATCCCCGCCCTGAAGGACTCCACCTTCGATGGATCATTGGCCGGAAAGCGCACGACCGTGTCCGACTGGGCATTGCTGACCCAGACGCGGTTCTGCGCATCGATGGCGATGCCGAAGGGCGACTTCAGTCCAGCGACTTGCACGAGCCGTCCGTCCTTCACCCGTCCGCCGGGGAAGTGCAGCAACTGGTTCTTCGTGGCATCTGCAATCCAGACGTCACCGTTGGCTGCGGTGGCGACGGCTTGCAATCCGCCGACTTTGCCGGCGGTCGGAAAATCGCTTTCCTTGCCGATCGGACGACCATTGAAATCCATCACCAGAATCTTTCCGTTGAAGCTGGTGATCCAGACCTTCTCGGCATCGATGCCGGTGCCCCAGCCCACGCCGTCGACGCCCATGCCGGTGAAGCCCGTAATGGCAGGTGAGAGCGCGGTCCCGTTGGGGGCGAACTTGGCCGTGCCCCCGCCGATGGCGTTGAGGACGGTGTTCTGCCCGCCCGGCATCCAGTTCTGGCCGCTCCAGAGGTTGCCGTTCGCATCGAACATGAACTTGCCGTTGGCGTAGACCCCGCCGCCGGAGAAACTGAGCATGAGGGCGAAGTCCGGCGGCGCGAAGCCGAGATACGGCGCGAAGGGCGCGGCGCGCCGGGAGCCGTCCTTGGGCTGCGGATAGGCCGCGTCGAACAGCGCGAAAAGCTCCTTGGCATTGGCCCACGGCGCGCGGGCGATGCCGGCCACGGCTTCGAGCGTGTTCTTCGGCGTGACGCCGCTGGGCGGCGTTGCGGCCTTGAGAAAGCGGGCGCGCCAGTCATCGTTCGCCACTGTGGCATACGCGGTGATGAGCGAGCCGAGCGTGTTCAAGGTCGCCAGCGTCGTGGTCTGGGCACTATTGAGCGGGTCGAGCAGCACCTTGCCCCAGGTTCCGGTCGCAGGATCGACCAGGTTCGGCGCGTTGCCCGCGGCGATGCGCAGCCCCAGCGCGTTGCCGCGAATGGCCGTGCCGTCGACGAACTGGGCGCTGGTGAAGGCCGATGCGACGGTCGTCAACTCGTTGACCACGACCTTGCTCGGCGGCTCGTTGCCGAGTACCGACATCAATGTTACAGCGTTGCCGGCACCACCCTTGGAGGTCAGGTAGAAAACGCTGCCGTCACCAGCCGCGGATACGTTCGGAAACGCAAAACCGCCGCTCGCATTGGTCGATGCTTCGCTCACGGACTTGGGCGCGTCCTTGCCGGCGGTTCGCCAAAGGGTCACGGTCGCGCCGCGCATGGGTTGGCCGGCAACCGTCACCGTCCCCTCCATGCGCTTGGCGACGGCGCTCTGGCTGGCAAGGCCGATCATCAGAAGCAGCGCCAGAAGCGAGACCTTAACCCCGCGTGTCGTCATGAAATCTTCTCCTTCCAGGTTGTGGCGAACCAAGTCCGGTCCGGCGATGACGCCCTTGTCCTATTGCTCGAACGCGAAGATCCGCTTCCAGTCGTTCTTCATGCTGATCACGGTCCAGCCCTGCTTCTTCGCCTCGTCGTACAGCGCCTGCGTGAAGGTGCCGACCTTGGTGTCGGGCAGCCCTTGCGCCGGACCGTAGGCGTACTCGCGCTTCGGCGTCGTCGTGCAGCACGAGCATCGACAGCCGCGCGCCGTCGCCGGCCTTCGTGTACTCCAGCATCTGCCGGTCGCCGGTCGAGTTGCCGAACGCGGCGTGCGGCCGGCGGCCGATCATCAGGTGGATGCCCTCGGGCTTGCCGGCGTTGTTGTCGTTGAGCAGCAGCTTCGGCTCCTTGGTCAGGAACGGCTTGCCGTCCTTGTCGTAGCCGTACTTCGTGCCGCCCGCGGTGCCGACCACCTGCTCGGGCGGAATGCCGTAGACCTGCTCGGAATAGACGCGCACGAAGTCCTGGCCGCCGCCGGTGACGATGTAGGTCTTGTAGCCGTTGGCGCGCAGATAGCTGCAGCACCTCCTGCATCGGCTGATAGGTGAGCTCGGTGTAGGGCCGCTTCCAGCGCGGATCCTTGGCCGTCTGCGATCCACTTCTTCGCCTCGGCGTTGAACTCCTCGACCGTCATGCCGGTGAGCGTCGCGGCGAGGATCTTCTCGAGATCCGTCATCGACAGCTTGGCGATCGCCTCGCGGTCGCCGGACAGCACGGTCTTGAACGGCTCGACGTTCTTCAGCTCCGGCTTCGCCTTGACCAGCGCCGGCACGCGCTCGAGGCAGTACATCACCTGCGTGTACATCGGATGCTCGACCCACAGCGTGCCGTCCTGGTCGAAGGTGGCGATGCGCTCCTCCGGCGGCACGAACTTCGGGCTGCCTTGCGTCGGTGGTCGCCTGCACGAACTCGACGATCGCCTGCTTCGCCGGCGCCGTCGTTCCACGACGGCAGCGGATCGGTCTGCGCTTGGGCGGACGCACCCACGAGCAGGAGCGCGCACAGCGCCAGAAAAGGGAAGGAAGTCGCTCTTGGACGCAAATTGGTTTTCATGTTGAAAGTGACATTTACGCAGGTGAGTCGATGAGCGCTTCTATTGCAGCAGTCAAACCCGAGCGGCCGGCGGCGTTCCGAAGAAGATCTCGAGTACCTTGTCCCGCCCGATTGCGCGGACGAGTTCATGGATCGTGCAGTAGAAAGCAATCAATACGAGCAGCAGAATCTGGATCGCCCAGAAATGCGGCCACACCATCTCTGCGAGCAGCTTTCTCGTTGGCACGCGACAAAGCCACCTGCCTCCTTGCCAGAAGTCGATCAGGCGCTCCAAGTAGTGGACAACCATCGACACCAGAAGGTAGATCACCGTTTTCCAGACGACGTTGTAGATCAGCGGCTTGTGCGGATAGAGATTGATGAACGGCAGCAAATCCGCGATGAGTACCGCCTTGCCCAGGATCAGGGCAGCCACCGTTACCTGCAACGACGTGCTGACCGGGATCCCGGTTCCCTTCAGCATCAGCACACGGATGACTGCAACCAGGTGCAGGGTGATGAAGAAGAAGATCGTCGGTGGCAGCAGCGCAAAGAACTCTTCTTTGACTTTCTCGAATAACTTGCTCATGGCATCCCCGTGTGAGACTGCACGCACGATGCGACGCGCACAGAGAACGGGCAGCCCTTGCAGACCGCCCGTCTCACCATTCTTTGCTCGAGCCGCCGTGGATCGCGACCACGTAGGGTTTCGACGCGGACCTGGTTAAGCTGAGACGCTGCTCGAGGCTATGGCAAAACGGGCGACCCTTTCGGGCCGCCCGTTCACCTCAAATTCACGCCTGCATTGCAGCCTTACTTGTCCTGATGCTGGGCCTTGATCTGCTCCATCACCTGCGTGAGGTTGTAGCTAGCCGGCGCCTGTAGCGGCGGGAACTTCTGCAGCGTCTCGAACCACTGGAGCCACAGCTGCTGGCCGATGGGCAGCATGTTCCAGTCGTATTGATACGCGGTAACCGGACCCGCAAGTGCGCCACCAAGGCTCATCGCCGTCTTCTGGCCGGGCCCGACTGCCTGCTCGAACGGGTCCCGCTTGATGTTCTGCACCGCCGTCCAGTGAAGCGGGATGAGAGGCAACAGCCAACCGTCCGCGCCGGCCTCGGGAACGTTGTAGTACATCTTCCAGTTCTTGTAGCGCACCGCCGCAGGGGTCGCGCCCGCGAAGTAGTAGAAGAAGTCCCGCGCCGACTTGTCGGACTTGCCGGTCAGGTAGTCGATCTGGTTGACGCCGTCGAGCGTGGTCTTGACGAAGCCCGGGTACTTGCCGGCCTCGATCTGCTTTTTCAGCCCATCGCCCTTCGGACCGCCGGCGATCTCCACCAGCGTGGGCATCCAGTCGAGCGCGGCGAACAACTGGGTCTTGACCTGCCCCGGCTTGATGACCCCCGGCCAGCGGACCATCATCGGCGAGCGGTAGCCGCCTTCCATGGGCTCGCCCTTCTGCCCGTTGAACGGCGTAATGCCACCGTCGGGGAAGCTGATCGTCTCGGCGCCGTTGTCGGTGGTGAAGACCACGATGGTGTTGTCGAGCTGGCCCATGTCCCCGAGCTTCTTGAGGACGGCGCCGACGTTGTCGTCCAGCTGCTTCATGCCGGCTTCGTTGGCGCCCCAGTCCTTGCCGCCCTTCACGCCCAGCATGGCCTCGTACTTCGGCGACAGCACGGTGGTGACGTGCATGCGCGCCGGGTTGTACCAGACGAAGAAGGGCTTGTTGGTCTTCTTCGGGTCGTTGCGGTCGAGGAAGTCGATCACCTTGGCCGAGATTTCCTCGTCCACCGTCTTCGACCGCTCCAGGGTCAACGGACCTTCATCCTTGCAGGACTGATTCTTCTCGGTGCCATCAGAGGACTTGCACGCGATGACCGGGCGCGGCGGGGTCAGGCAGACCGTGGTCTTTGGGTCCACGGCGCCGGGAACCTCGGGCAAGCCCGGGACCGGTGTGTTCTTGCACGGCGGCGCGATCCCCTGCACCGTCGGGCTGGAGTTGATGTCGTGGAAGCTCACCTGCTGCATGGCGTCGAGGTGGTAAAGATATCCCCAGTACTCCTGGAAGCCGTGTGCCGTCGGCAGGGACGCCGTGTGGTCGCCCAGGTGGTTTTTGCCGAACTCACCGGTGTTGTAGCCGAGATCCAACATGATCTTGGCCACCGCCGGGGTGCCCGGTTTCAAGTAGGTTGGGCTGCCCGGGAGCTGCGGCGGGATCATGCCGGTGCGCAGCGGGTACATGCCGGTGAAGAAGGCATTGCGGCCTGACGTGCAGCTCTGCATCGCGACGTAATCGACGAATCTCGCGCCCTCCTTCGCGATGCGGTCGATATTCGGTGTTTCCCCAAGCCCCAGTCCATCCTGGTAGGCAACCACCTGCATCCAGCCGATGTCGTCGGCCATGATGAACATGATGTTGGGCTTCTTGCCCGATGTCTGCGCGAGCGCGGGAAACGCCGCCGCGAACATCGCTGCTGCGAAACCGATAAGAAGTGTCGAGAACGAGCGTTTCAGTTTCATTGACTGCCTCCCTCCATCGTTGCAAAAAGACGCGTAGCTTACCGACTTCACCTGACTCCACATACAAAACGATCATTACCGGGTTTCATACAGTCACGGCACGTCCCAACGCTTCTGCCAACTCACTCGCGTCGAACGGCTTGCGCAGGTAGGCGACGCAGCCCACCGCGAGTGCCTCGGCGCGCATCGCCGGCTCGTCGTGGGCGGTGATGAAGATGACCGGAAGCGTCGACCCCGACGCGCGCAGGCGGCGTTGCAATTCGATGCCGGACAGGCCGGGAAGATGGATATCGAGAACGAGGCCCTTGACACGCTTGGCAGCGCCGCTGTCGAGAAACGCCTCGACGCCGGCGAAAGCTTCGGTGGCATAGCCGTGGGCATGCAGCACTCGTTCAATGGACCTGCGCATGGCATCGTTGTCCTCGACTATCGCAACCGTCACACTGGGCGTCGCCATCGGGATGAATCCCTATCTCGCTCCTACCGGCATCGGGCACCACGGTGTGAGGTTTACCGTGAACCAACAGCGCGCGGAGGGTACCTTGCCGCCGGGCGCCTGCCTACTGTCCTTTGGTGCAGGACGGATGGCCGCCGCGACGCATGGGGCACCGGTCCGGCGCTTTGCCGCGCCGGAGTGCGCCTCAAAGCGCCCGGCTCTCAGCCCTGCTTGATCGGACCCGAACCCAGTTCGGTCAGAAGGCCGAGACGCTCGGCAAAGGAAACCAGCTCCGCGAGCGACTGGACTCCGAGTTTTTCCATGATGTTGTGACGATGCCACTTGACCGTTCTTTCGCTGGTCCCGAGCTCGCAGGCGACCTGCTTGTTGAGCGTCCCACGAACGATCAGCGCAAAGACCTCGGACTCCTTCGGCGTGAGGGTGTCGTAGCGCGCTTGCAAGCCATTGTGACGCTCGGCTTGCACCTTAGACTGGCGGTCGCGTGCGAGTGCCCGCTCGATCGCCGCCAGGAGCGCCGGCGTGGCGACCGGTTTGGTGAGAAAGTCCTCCGCCCCGGCCTTCATGGCGCGCACGCTCATGGGGATGTCGCCGTGTCCGGTGAGGAAGATGATCGGCAACGCCTCACGTATTTCCGTCAGGCGTTCCTGCAATTGCAATCCGCTGAGGCCGGGCATGCGGACGTCGAGCACCACACAGCCATGCCCCCCGATATTCGCGGTCTCGAGAAACTGGATGGCCGACTCGTAGAGCGCCACCTGGTAGCCGGCAGCGGCCAGCAATCGCGCCGCCGATTTGCGGAACGAAGCATCGTCGTCGACGACGTGAACCGTGGCGCAGGCGTGGGTCATGCGGGCAGACTGCTCGCGAAGGGTAAGGTGAAGCGGATCACGGCGCCCTTCCCGACGGCACTCTCGGCCTGCATGTGGCCGCCGTGGGCTTCGACGATCGTGCGGGAAATCGCAAGCCCCAGTCCCATCCCGTCCCGCTTGGTCGTGAAGAACGACTCGAAAATGCGGGGTAGCGCCTCCGGGGGAATGCCTGCTCCAGAGTCGGCGAACGACACCTCCGCCTCGGAGTCATTCGCCCGTGCCGAACGGATGGTCAAGTTTCGTGTGTCGGCGGGAGTCTCATGCATCGCGTCCATGGCGTTCAGCGCGAGATTGAGGATGACTTGCTCGATCTGCACGCGGTCGCCGCGAACCGGCGGCAGTCCCGCCGCGAGCTCGGTGCGCAACGACACACCCTTGACGGACGCATCGGCGACCACGAACTTCAGTGCTTCCTCTACCGTCGCGTTGAGATCGACATCGCCCAGCTCGAATTCCGTCTTGCGCAGCAGTCCGCGAATGCGGGTAATGACCTCGCCGGCCCGCTGGTCATCGCGTTTGATGTCGGCGAGAATGTTCGCCACTTCATTCAGCGCGGGTGGACTGGCGGTGAGCAGCATCTCGGCGGCGCTGGCATTGTTGAGAATGGCGCCCAGCGGTTGATTGATCTCGTGGGCAATGGATGCCGACAGCTCGCCCAGCGCAACGCTCCGGTTCATGTGCGCCATTTCCGCAAAGCGCTGACGCGACTCGGTCTCCGCGACGCGGCGGCGGCGGCGCTCGATCAACAGGCTCGCGATGAGCAGCGACTGCAGGACGAGGGCGATCGCAATCGCGATGATCTGCCACTGGTGCTTGACCCAGACACTGGGCTCGCGAAAGCGGACGACGCTGTCCGGCGGAAGCGCCGACTCGTCGATGTCCCAGCGCTGAATCTGGCGCCAGTCCAGCATAGCGGTATTGCGCATCAAGCCGGTCTGGATCGTCGGCCGGCGCAGTGCCGCTCAACAGCCGTACCACTGCGGCGCCAGCGTGCTTCGTCTGGTCTTCGAAGGTAACCGCGTATCCGCCGACGGTGCCGGTGCCCAGAAACGTGTCGTACGGACTGTAGACGGGAGCCCCCGATACCGACGCCATCTGCTCCAGCGATTGGCGGGGCGTGAACACGTGCCCCGCGCCATCGACGAAGTAGCCTGGGGTGAAGACGATTGCATCGCCGGTCAACGCGCGCAACTGCCGCAGCACTTCCGGCGTCGGAAGGCCGGCGAGAAACTCGACCTGCATGGGTTTTCCCAATCCGGCCACTGCCTCGCGCAAGCGGCGCTCCCAGGCGCGATCCCAGGCCGACGCACCGGATACGAAGACCAAACGCGTGGCGTTCGGATGCAGGCGTGACGCCAGCGCGAGTGTGGGCGTGGGATCGAGGTCCACCGTCCAGCCGACGACGTCCCGAGGGACTTCGAGCTCGCGCAGGTCTTCCCGCGTCAAGTTGATGTGAACCACTGGCGCATTCGGAACAATCCGGTCCCGGTACTCCAGCAAGAACCGCAATGCCGCCGGGCCGGCCGCCACGATCACGCCGACGTTCGATCGGTGGTATCTGTACCGCAGGAAATCCGCGGAAGCCTGGGCGTAAGCCGCGTCCGCAAAATGCTCGACATCGAGAAATTCGCTGAAGATTTCGACCGGATGCCCGAGCGCCTCGGGCACCACCCGGCGGAGCGTGTCGTCGATCACCACGTTCGCGGGTAGCGGGCGCTGATTGCTGTAGACGATCAACACGCTCTGCGATGTCCCCGTTTCCGCAGCACGCACGGCGCAATGGAGCGTGAGGATGAAAAGGGCGAGCGCCGCGCCCGCCAGCGTCGTCCCGCGGCTCGCTACCGAACTGAAACGGCTCTCTCGGCGTGGCGCGATCGCGCTCAAATGTCAGACCTTCCTGCAGAATGGGGCAATCAGAGGATACGAAATCCAACCACCCGAGTTCCAGTATTTCGGCTGTGGCTGGCCTTTTTCAAGCGACGGGCGAGCGCCGAAACCGCAATCTCACGCGGTGCTGACGCGCTTGCCACGCGTCGACGGGGCTGGAATTGGAGCGGAGCGCCACCGCACAGACTTCGGGCGGCAGTGAGCGCAGTCACGCAACGCGGTGGATGCCGGCAACCCTGAACCGACTTATCGTCGAGGACGTGATCACCTCAAGTAACCCCTGCGGCCAGCGCTAGGTGAACAGCGCCTGCTCGCACTGTTCAGGCATTCCATACCAAGCCATGAATTCGGCCAAACCCATGCCTCGCTGGAATTGACCGGACTGCTCTGGAACACATGGTGGTGGGCGGTGCTGGGATCGAACCAGCGACCTCTCCCGTGTGAAGGGAGCGCTCTACCACTGAGACTAACCGCCCGGAAGAGGCGCGAATTTAATCACAGGTCCGGAATGCGGGTCAATTTGCGGCCGGGTGCAGTCACTCGGCAAAGGCCGGAGCGTGTCCTTCACACGCTTACCCGGTAAAATGCCGCCTCATCATGATCCGCACCCGTTTCGCGCCGAGTCCCACCGGCTATCTTCACATTGGCGGCGCACGTACTGCGCTGTTCTCCTGGGCGTACGCGCGCAAGCACGGCGGGCGTTTTGTCCTGCGCATCGAGGATACGGACCGCGAGCGCTCAACGGACGCCTCGACGCAGGCCATTCTCGATTCGATGGACTGGCTCGGCCTCGGCTATGACGAGGGACCGTTCTATCAGATGGACCGGCTCGATCGCTATCAGGAGGTGGCCGAGCAGCTGATTCGCGAGGGCAAGGCCTACTACTGCTACGCGACCCGCGAAGAGCTGGATGCTCAGCGCGAGGCGCAGCGGGCGGCGGGACTGAAGCCGCGCTACGACGGGCGCTGGCGACCGGAGCACGCGCTCGGCAAACAGCCGCCGGCGGGCGTGCAACCGGTCGTGCGCTTTCGCAATCCGGACGAGGGCACCGTGGCGTTCGACGATCTCGTCAAGGGCGTGATCGCCGTGCACAACGGCGAGCTGGACGACCTCGTGATCCTGCGCGCGGATGGCGTTCCGACCTACAACTTCGGCGTGGTCGTCGACGACCTCGACATGAATATCACGCACGTCATCCGCGGTGACGATCACGTGAACAACACGCCGCGGCAGATCAACATCCTGCGCGCCCTCGACGCCCCTCTGCCGCATTTCGGCCACGTGCCGATGATCCTCGGTCACGACGGCGAGCGATTGTCGAAGCGGCACGGCGCGGTGAGCGTGCTGCAGTACCTGGAGGACGGTTATCTGCCGGAAGCGCTGCTCAACTATCTGGCGCGACTCGGCTGGTCGCACGGCGACGAGGAGATCTTTTCCCTGGAGCAGTTGGTCGAGTGGTTCGATCTCGAGTCAGTGCATCGGGCGCCTGCCAGATTCGACCCGGACAAGCTGCGCTGGATCAACCAGCAGCATCTCAAGCGGACGGAGGATGCGCGACTGGTGGAACTCGTCGGCCCGTTCCTGGTGGCGGACGGCTGTCGCGTGGAAGATGGACCCGAGCCCGCCCGCGTCATCGCGCTGGTCAAGGAGCGCGTCGCTACGGTCGAAGAGCTCGCCGACGCGATGGTGTATTTCTATCGCCGCATAGAGCCGTCGCAGGCATTGCGCGAGCAGCACTACACGGCCGCATCGGCTGCTGCTGTCATGGCGCTGCGGCTGAGTCTGGAGCGGGTGGAATGGAATCGCCAATCGATCGGCCAGGCGATCAAGCAGGCCGCTGCAGAGCACAGGCTCAAGATGCCGCAAGTGGCGATGCCGCTGCGCGTGATGCTGACCGGCGAGACGCAGACGCCGTCGATCGATGCGGTGATCGAACTGCTGGGGCGTGAACGGGTGCTGGATTGGCTGGAAGAGGAGCTGGAGGTGTTCCCGGGCTAAGCCTGGCTCGAGGGACGGCCGCGCTCAGTTCGCCCTGACTCAGTTCCCCTTGAGAATGCGCGCTCTTTCCTTGGCGTACTCGTCCTCGGTGATCTTGCCGGCATCGCGCGCCTGCTTGAGGTCGGCAAGCTGCTGACCGACTTTCGTGGTGCTCAGTTCGCTTTTCACTTCCTTCTCGCCACCACCGCAGCTGACGACGACCGCCCCGAGCGCGAACGACAGAACGACTGCTGCAATCCTGGACGTGGCAACACGCATCTTGAGCTCCGGGTGGTGAGATTAAGGCGCCGGCGCCGGGTGCTGGCTACCCGCGCGGCCCGTGGATTCTAGGAAAGTGACGCTGCGCCGGTCAATGTGCACAGCACGAGGCGCTACTACTCGCCGACGATCTGACGCCGCTCGCGCTCGTACTCCTCGCGCGTGATCGCGCCGGAGTCCAATGACTTGCGCAAGGCGGCGAGTTGCTGGCCGACGCTCGCATCATCGGTACTGCGGGGGGACCACCAGCTGCAGCCGGGCAGCAGGGTGGTTGCGCCGATTGCCAGTGCAATCGACAACGCAGACAGGAAAGGCGCAAGAGACCAGGGTCGCGGGGCGCGTCGAGAAAGCTTCATGAGCGAAATAGGTGACGAAGAGGGCACGCGTGTGTGGCTGCGGCGTGTCTCGCCGCTTTGAGTCCGAGTGTGGCAAAGGCACGCCCTGCCGTCAACGCAACGTTTTCGCTTACATTAGCCGAATCGTCAGGCCGACTGCTCCCGCTTTCGCTGTTTTCCGCAGCACCGACATCGCCACTTCGGCGCCGCCGCTGCGATACGGATTGTCCCTGCGGCTGAAGGGAAGCGCTCGGTCGGCGACTTCCAGCGACTGCACCCCACACCCGCGCGCCTCCACGACGTAGACGATGTCGAAGCGGAGTCCCGTCAACACCAGTTGCGCGCGCAGACCATCCAGTGCCTTCGGGATGGCAGGGTCGATCACGAGCTGGGCAGATTCCACCCGCAGACCCAGAAAGCATCTCAGGATCAGCGCCACCGCGATGCCGGCGCCGCTCGAATAGACGCGCCAGCCGCCATCGAGCGGGATGTCTGCAGCGCACACCCGCGCGTACTCTTGGTAGGCCTGGTAGCGATCGTCGAAAGCCGCATCGCTGCTCGAGTAATAACAATTGGCCTGACGCGGGGTCGCGCCGGGGACGTGTTTTTCCAGACCGATCGGCACCGCCTGACACAGGGCGCGGAAGAAGCCCGGCGCGTCGCCGTAGTGCCACAGCGCTTCCGCATGACGAAGATGCGCGTGCATGTACATGAGGCCGATCTCGCGACCGAAGAAGCTGCTGCTCTCGGCGCGCTGGAAGTGGCGCTGCGGGCCGCCACGGTAGGCCATCGGCCGGTCGAAGAGCCGTGCGCCGTCGGGCCGCGAGCAGATGCTGCGAATCAGGTCGAGGTGGTGTTGCGCCTGCTCCGGGCGTGAAGAGACTCGCGAGGATGGCGTGGACCATCGGCAGCAGGCTGTACGACACACCCGTTGTCGCGGTCGCTCGGGTGCAGCAGGTACGTGCATCGCGCCGCCGTCGCGCGAAGTGCGCGAAGCCCGCCACCGTGCCGTCGGCGAGCAGCAGATGCTGGAAATCATCGAGCACTTCGTCCGCGGCCTGCAGCTTCGAGCGCGAGCGCCGCGTCGCGGTTCACGCGCGTCCGCAGCGCCTGCGCCAGCGGCGTGAGCGTCTGGTGATGCAGCGTCACTGTCCAGGCGCTGCACAGGTCGCTCGCGAAACGACGGGTCAGCCGGCTGCAGCGAGTCGTTCCAGTCACCGTGGCCGTAGGCCGCGAGCCGTGGTGCCCGCAATGACGCGCGCGGCGATCAACGCCAGCGCGCGCTCGACGTGCTGCCAGCACGCTCGCGTGCTCGGCCGTCGGCGTCGTCCTGCGCATGGAAGAACGGCACCGTCTCGTCGAGCAGCGAGACATCGCCGGAGGCGAGGAGGTACTGCGCCAGTGCGAGCACCGGCCAGAACACGATGTCGCCGTGCGAGTCGCCGGCGCGGATGTCGCGCTCGCGGTCGAAGAACATGAACCACTGCGGCCAGTCGCCGTCCGCGTTCTGGTTGCGGAAAACGCGCAGCAGCAGGTCGCGCACGGGCTGCGTGCGACCGAGTGCGAGCAGCAGTTCGACCGGCCCCTGGCAGCACGTCGCGCGTGCCCCAGCCGCCGCCGGAGTACTGCTCGAGTCCGCGCGGCGCGAGGTAATGGACGAGCGCATCGTGCGCGAACCAGGGCAGGATGTCGGCAAGCCGCTGTGCGTCCTCGCGCAGCGATGCTCGCCGCCGGCAGCAGCAGACGCAATTCCGCGGTCATGCCGTGCCAGAATCGTCCGCCGTGGCGCTCTCGGTCGCATGCAATCCGCAGCACCGCCGCCGGATGGCGCTGACAGCTCCGGAGCGCGCCGCGTGGGCGCCGTCACTGCAGCACAGAAACGGTTGCTGGCGGCGTGGCGCCATCGCTGAACAGCAGTTCGTCGGCGCCGCTGCGTTCGACGGCCGTGTCTGGGCCGGGCTCGAGGCGGAAGCCGCCGTCGGGAAAGCGGCGGCCGGCATCGGAGTCGGGCGTTGCGCGCACGACAACGCCCTTGCCCGCGGCGTCGGCGCGTGCCGGTGTCGCCTCCGCGCCGTCGTCCCCGTTCAGCGCGACGTGGTGCGAGAGCAGGAAGCGCACGGGCGTCCCCGCGAGCACATTCACCTCCAGCGCAAGCTCGTGCTGCTCCGTCAGTGCGCGCGATCGCACCTCGATCACCCCGTCGGCATGGCGGTAGATCCAGCGTGCGGCCTCCGGTGCCATCGCGAACGCGGACGGCACGTCGAGCAGCCGCCAGCCGTCGCGCAGATCGACGAACAGCCGCTGGCCGTGCGAGCGGAACAGACTCAGGTAACTGTGGGTGGTGGAGAGGAAGCGATTGATGCTGACGTGGCCCTGCGTCACCATCGAATGGAACACGCCCGCCATCCAGACGGTCGATGTCAGGCCGGCCTCGTCCGGGCATCAACGCTGCTCGCCGAGCGAAGAATCTGGCCGTGCGGGCCGCAGTACGGTCAGTTCCTTGGCCTTCAGCACGACGTGCTGTCGGTGGCCGGTGAAAAACGACAGCAGCTGACCCGTGGCATCGCGCTCTTCATGGCGGCGCTCGGGGCCGAAGATCTCGTCGATCTCGGCTTGTGCGAGATCGAGCGCTTCGAGCAGTGGCGCTGTGCTGAACAGGCTCGTCGCCGGTGTCGCCGATTCGGTGGGTTGCGGTCGCGCTGCGGGTGCTCTCGCTTCCGGCAGCGCGAGCACCTTGTCCACGACAGCGAGATCGGCGTCCGAGGTGGTGGCCGCCGGGTGATCTGCCACGAAGCGGCCGAAGAATCCGCGCCAGACCGACGCTCCTGGTTCCAGGCGTACCGCGGCGTCCTGTATCGCCACCATCGCGTGCTCGTGCTGGCGGCGCGCGCCGGGTAGACCCATCACCACGCCTGCCGGCAGCCGCCCGGCGCGGGTGGCGAGACCATGTACCTGCAACGCGTCGGTGGCGTAGCTCACCCCCTGGCCGAGGGCGCCGATGACGCACCACGGGTTACGGCCGCTCATGGCCTGATTCTGCCGCGACGCCACCACCCACCCGCGTTCGGGATGCGCGAGCGCGGTATGGTCGAGGTACTGGCTGACGTAGTACTCGTTGAGGCGCACGGCACCGTAGTGGGCGAGGCCGATGTCCTGCGCGTAGACGAGGTCCACGGTAGCGTCCGTGAATTCCATGTTTTCCAGCATCACGTGCCAGAACCACGCAGGTGCCGATTTGGCCAGCGTCAGCACGACGGCAAAGCGGATGCCCTTCCAGTCGCCGATCAGCGTGAGGTGCTGGTCGTCGAAAGCGACGCGCGCCGGACTGCGCGGCCCCAGCAGCGGCGTTACCTCGATGCGCTCACCGTGGCGTCGCAGGTAAAGGTTGGCAGGGCCGCCTTCGACCTCGTTGCCGGGGAACAGGTTGAGGATGATGTCGCCATGGTCGATGCGGGAGAGCGAGCCGTTGGCGTTCAGCTCGATCGAAAGGCCAGTGGCGCTGTCGATGCGGTGGGGAAAAGAAGGCACGGCGTCCCTGCGGATGTGCGAATCGGCCGGCGAGTCTATGCGTGACGGCGCGACTTGTCGTCGTCTGCGTGGACGAGGCCGGCATAGATCTCCACGAAGCGATCGCCGAACTGCGCCAGCGTGTAGCGATCCGACACCGTCCGGCGCGCCTCGCTGCCAAGTCGCGCGAGCATGTCGCGATCGTCGTGCAGGCGCTTGACCACGGCGGCGAGCCCCGAAGGATCCTGGGGTTGCACGAAGAGTCCCTGCTTCTGATCTTCGATGACGTCGGGTATCGCGCCCACCCGGCACGCCACCGGAACCGTCCCGGCCGCCATGCTTTCGAGCAGCGCGTAAGGCAGTCCCTCGCGGTAGAAGGTGGGAAACACGAAGATATCGGACTCCAGCCACAGAGCGTGCTTTTCCGCGCCGAAAACCGCACCCTTCATCGCGATCGATCGCTCGAGACCAAGCTCGGCGATGCGTCGGGCAAGCCGGGCCTGCTCCGGGCCGACCCCGGCAATCGCGAGGCTTACGTCGATCCCTTGTTGCTGCAGCAAGGCCACGGCCTCGATGATCTCGAAGACGCCTTTCTCGCGCACGAGACGGCCCATGAAGACGAGCTTCAGGGCTTGTCCCGACGGTGTTTTCCCGACGGGCTGGCTCAGTGGTTCGACATCGATGGCATTGGCCGCGACCTGCAGGGGAAGTCCCGGCAGGAACTCGCGGTAGGCCTTTCTCTGAAACTCGCCGAGCAACACGATGGCATCGGGAATCGACAGCGCGCGCCGCAGGATGCCTTCCAGCAAGCGGCTGCCAGCCGCGAACTCGCGGGGAAGGGCGCCGCCGTGCACCTGGTAGACGATCTTGCAGCCGCACCCACGCGCGACCAGAAGATATACGAGATCCCGCCAGAACCCCTTCCGGTCCATGGACGTGTTTATGTGAACCAGCGCCGCTCGATTGCCGCGCAGCAGGCGCAGCAGTTGCCAGGGTGAGAGGAGGAGACGACGCAGCTTGCCCAAGCGGCTCTCGCGCCGCCCAATACTGCCGACCTGAAAATAGTGCAGGTGAAAGCGATCCTTGAGCCTCGAGTTGAGCAGGTGATTGAGATGGGTGCTGACGCCGGCGACAGCATCAAGCGCCGGTCCCAGCAACACCACCGTTTCCCGGGCCATTTTGGCTTCGGACCGGGCTTCCCTCGCGGGAGAGCGCGAGGGCGCATCGGCACCCGATCGACTCACGCCGCTTGCAGGCCCCGCATCGCACACGGGCCGCGCAGCGGATTGCGCGGCCACGCCCAGCTTCGATTTCAACCCGGTTTCCACCGCCGCAGCGACAGCGAATTCGTCACCACCGACACCGAGCTCAGTGCCATCGCCGCGCCGGCGATCACCGGACTCAGGAAGCCCGATCGCCGCGAGTGGAATGCCGAGCGTGTTGTAGACGAAGGCGAAGAAGAGATTCTGGCGGATCTTGCGCACGGTCGCGCGCGAAAGCCGCACGCCGTCGGCGACGCTGGCGAGGTCGTTGCGCATGAGGGTGACGTCGGCAGCCTCGATCGCGATGTCGGAACCCGAGGCGAGCGCGAAGCTCACGTCCGCCGCTGCCAGCGCCGGCGCGTCGTTGATGCCGTCGCCCGCCATGGCGATCAGGCGTCCCGGCCCCTTCAGCGCTGACACGGAGGCGGCCTTGTTCTGCGGCAGGATGCCGGCCTCGAAGTGCTCGATGCCGGCGGCGCTCGCGATGCGAGCCGCGGTGGCCGCGTTGTCGCCGGTGAGCATGACCACATCGATGCCCAGCGCACGCAGTCGCCTCACCGCCTCGCGCGAGGTCGGCCGCAGGGCGTCGTCGATGGCGAGCAACCCGAGCAGGCCAGCGCTGCTGCCGAGCGCGACCACGCTGCGACCGGCCTCCGACACCGAGCGCAAGAGTGCGCCATCGATGCTGACTCCCTCGGTCTCAAGGAAGTCCACCGAACCGAGCGCGTAGGGGATGCCCTCGACCTTGCCGGTGACGCCCTTGCCGGACACGGTGTCGAAGTCGCTCACGGGGCTTGGCGTCGTGCCGGTGCTGCGTGCAGCCTCCAGGATCGCCTGGGCGAGCGGATGCGCGGAGCCTTGCTCCAGGCTTGCCGCGATACGCAGGACGGTCGTCGCGCGTGAGGCCCGGGGCAGGCTGCACGTCGGTGACGACCGGGCGTCCTTCGGTCAGCGTGCCGGTCTTGTCCACGGCGAGTGTCGTGATCGCACCGGCGCGCTCGAGCGCGGCGGCGTTGCGCACCAGAATTCCGAATTGCGCGCCGCGGCCGGTGCCGACCATGATCGCTGTCGGCGTCGCGAGGCCGAGCGCGCACGGGCAGGCGATCACCAGCACCGCGACGGCGTTGACGAGCGCCTGGGTGAAATCGCCGCCGACGATCCACCAGCCAGCGAAGGTCACGAGCGCGATGCCGACCACCACGGGGACGAAGATGCCGGACACCACATCCACCAGGCGCTGGATCGGCGCCTTGCTGCCCTGCGCCTGCTCGACCAACCGCACGATCTCCGCGAGCTGGGTATCAGCGCCGACACCGGTGGCGCGGATGCGCAGCATTCCCTGCTGATTCTGCGTCGCCGCGAACACGCGACTGCCGGCGTGCTTCGCCACCGCCGTGCTCTCGCCGGTGAGCATGCTCTCGTCGATGCTCGAGTCGCCGTCGATCACCGAACCGTCCACCGGAACGCGCTCGCCGGCGCGCACGATCACCTCGTCGCCCGCCGCAAGCTGGCGCCACGTCGATCTCGACCGATTTCGCCGTTGCGCACCACACGCGCCGTTCGCGGCTGCAGCCGATCAGCGCCTCGATCGCGGCCGAGGTCTTGCCCTTCGCGCGAGCCTCCAGCACCTTGCCGAGCATGACGAGCGTGATGACCGCCGCGCTCGCCTCGAAGTAGACGTGCTGCAGGTGCAGGCCGAATACGGTGACCACAGCGCTGAAGAGCCACGCCATCGTCGTGCCGAGCGCCACCAGCACGTCCATGTTCGCGCCGCCGCCGCGCAGCGCCTTCCAGCCACCGACGTAGAAGCGCTAGCCGAACCAGAACTGCACCGGTGTCGCGAGCGCGAGCTGCAGCCAGCGCGGAAGCATGTCGCCGTGATCCGCTCCCATGGTGAACATCTGCAGGACGAGCGGCAGGGTGAGCCCGGCGGCTAAGCCAGAAGTCGCGAAGCTCCCGCCGGTAATGCTCGGCGCGCCGCGCCTTGTCCTGCTCGCGGTCTGCTCCGGAAACCTCGCGCGCCCCGTAGCCCGCGCGCTCGATGGCAGCGATGAGTTCGCCCGTGCCGAGGTTGCCGGGCGGGTAGGTAACTCGCGCACGCTCGGTCGACGAGGTTCACCGCAGCGCTGACGCCGGGCAGCTTGCCGAGCACCTTCTCGATGCGCGCGGCGCAGGCGGCGCAGGTCATGCCGGTGATGGCGAACTCGACGCTGCGCGTCGGTACCGTGAACCCGGCGCCCTCGATCGACTGGACGAGCGCCGCCGGCGGGGTCGCGGCAGGGTCGAACTCGATCTGCGTCTTCTCGCTGGCAAGATTGACCGCTGCCGAGACGCCGGGGAGCCGGTTCAGTGTTTTTTCGAGTCGCGTCGCGCAGGCAGCGCAGGTCATGCCTTCGACGGGAAGCTCGATGCGCTTGGCGGGCTGCTGTGGTCATCTCGAGGATGAGAATGCGGCGACCTCCCGGCGAAATCAAGTCCGGGCCACACTCCAACCGGCCCGTCGCCTTGAATATAATCGAGATTCCCTGCGTCTGAGATGACCCATGCCCGGCCTTCGCTCGATCCTGTTCGTCTGGTGTCTCGCCGTGTTCGCGCTGACGGCCAGGGCGGAGTCGCCCGCGGTCGTGCGCATGGGCTTCGCCGCACCGCTCACCGGTCCACAGGCACACTACGGCAAGCGACAGCGAGAATGGCGCGCGGCTCGCAATCGAGGAGCTGAACGCGACGGGGCCGCGCATCGGCGGGCGCCCGGTGCGCTTCGAGCTGGTTGTCGAGGACGATCAGGCGAGCCCCACCATCGGCACGATCGTCGCGCAGCGGCTCGTCGATCGCGACATCCGCGGCATGGCCGGCCACTTCAATTCAGGGGTGAGCATCCCCGCCTCACGCGTCTACCACGACGCCGGCATTCCACAGTTATCTGTCTCGACCAACGTTGCCTACACGCGGCAGGGCTACCGCACGGCGTTCCGGGTGATGGCGGCAGACGACAGGCAGGGCGCTGCGCTCGGTCGCCATGCGGTCGAGCGGCTCGGGCTCAGGCGCTTCGCGGTGGTGGACGATCGCTCGGCGTACGGGCAGGGCATCGCCGACGCTTTCGCGGCTGCGGTGACTGCAGCGGGCGGGCAGGTGGTGCGGCGCGAGTTCGTTGCCGACAGGGACGTGGATTTTCGCGCGCTGCTAACCGCGCTGCGCGGGGCGAATCCGGATGCGATCTTCTTCGGCGGCTACGATGTGCAGGCCGGACCGATGGCGCGCCAGATGCGCGAACTCGGAATGAGCACGATGCTGCTCGGCGGCGAGACGCTGCAGACCGCGAAGTTCATCGAGCTGGCAGGGGTTGCAGCCGAAGGCCATGTCGCATCGACGCCGGGCGCGGCACTTGTGCGACGACCAGGCGGTGCGGCGTTTGCCGCGAAGTACCGGCAGCGCTTCGGACAGGAGACCGGCCTCTACGCACCCTACGTCTACGACAGCGTGATGGCGCTCGCCGCTGCCATGGAGAAGGCAGGATCCGCGGCGCCGGCGAATTATCTTCCCGCGCTTCGCGCCAATCGCTACGCTGGCGTCACGGCCGACATCGCTTTCGACGCGGATGGCAACCTGATGGAAGCGCCGCTTTCCATCTTTCGCGTGACCGACGGCAAGTGGGTACTGCAGTAGGGTGCCCCGGGAATCGTCGAGTGTGCATATCGAGAGGAGGTGTTTCGCCGATGCTCAATGCAGTGCTGAGGATCTGCCCGGCTGTCATCCTGATCGCTGTGACATCAGTGGCGCTGGCGCAGGAGGCGGCGAGCGACAACCGACCGGAGACAACGGCGCCCGTGCCGCCAAGTGCGGACGCGGCAGCGAAACCGGCGCTACCCGCAGCAGACGCGCACGGTGCAGTGGAAACGGGCATGGCTTCCGTCTACTCCGACGATCTCGAAGGCCAAGCCACCGCAAGCGGTGCCCTGTACGACAGTCAGAAGCTCACGGCAGCGCATCGCACGCTTGCCCTCGGTTCACGCATCCGGGTCGTCGACGTCGGCTCCGGCAAGAGCGTGACCGTAACCGTGAATGATCGATGGGGCGGCGGACCGGGGCAGGTCGTGAACCTGTCGCGGCGGGCCGCCGACCAGCTCGGCATGCGCGGCGCGGGTCAGCGCAAGGTCGAGATCACTGTGGAGAAGGTCGGCGATGGCAGGAGACAGGCAGCAGAGTCTGGCGGTACGCCACTTCTGCTGCCCGAGCGCATCGACGCAGCGCCCACCGACCGCGCCGGCCGCACCCGTATCTGCGCGAACGAGGCGGACATCCTTGGACTGCGCGAGGTGCTGTGGGAAACCCACGTACGCAACTGTCTCAAGCGAAAGCCTAAATCGAGTGAGAGCGCCATCGAGGCAAAATCGCCCTGACGGCAGCGCGTTCTGCGGCGTTTAACGAGCGCATGCAGCGGTCGTCTCCGACAGCGGCGCGTGCTACCTTAACCGGCTGCGGTTTGATCACCGCGAAGAGCCTGCGAAAGGCGCGGCAACTGAGAACCGGAGACAATCGCCATGGCGGAGCTCACGAAGGACGAAATCCAGCGGCTCAACACCACGCTCGACCAGCGCTATCGCCTGCTCAAGGAGGAAGTGCTGGCGGAACTCGAACGTGAGGGCGATTCACACTACATCGAGCTCGCCGGTGGCGTGCACGATACCGCCGACGAATCGATGGCGGACCTGCTCTCGGACCTGAATGCAGAAAGCGTGCATCGGCAGATGGTCGAACTGCGCGATATCGAGGGGGCGCTGCAACGCGTGCGTGAAGGTGAGTACGGCGCCTGCGTGAAGTGCGGTGCCGAGATCGGTTTCGAGCGCATGCGCGCCTGTCCGACTGCGAGCCGCTGCGTCGCGTGCCAGATCACACAGGAGAAGATGTTCGCCAGCGCCGGGCAGCACTCGCTGTAGTACCAACGTGGACATGCTGCGCGTGATGCGCGCAGCGCCGCCTGCTGAAGTCGCTGCTTGCGCGAACTGCTGAACTCTAACTGCGCTTGTAGCGGTTCGGCACGAAGGGGACAGAAGCAACGCTCAGCGCCACCTGCTGCCCGCGCACGAGCGCATTGAGCGCGGTGCCCGCGGTGGCGAGTGTGGTGTCCACGTAGCCCATCGCGATCGGCCCGCCGAGTGTGGGGCCGAAGCCGCCGCTCGTGACCTTGCCGACGACGCGTCCGTCCGCATCGACGAGGTCTGCGCCGTCGCGCACCGGGACCCGCCCTTGCGGCCGCAGCCCCACGAGCTTGCGCGGCGCGCCCTCGGCGAGTTGCTGCAGGATGGCCGTGGCGCCGGGATAGCCGCCCGGCCGCGCTCCGCCAGCGCGACGAACCTTGGAGAGCGCCCAGGTGAGATCCGCCTCGACCGGCGTTGTCGCCGGATCGATGTCGTGACCGTACAGGCACAGGCCGGCTTCGAGGCGCAGCGAATCGCGCGCACCGAGGCCGATCGGGGCACTTCCGGCTCGGCGAGAAGCAGCCGGGCCAGCGCCTCAGCGCGTTCGGCGGGGACGGAAATCTCGAAGCCGTCCTCGCCCGTGTAACCGGAGCGGCTGACCAGACACGGCGCACCTGCCAGCGTCACGCGCGCGACCGTCATGAATGTGAGCGATGCCGTTTCCGGTGCGAGCCGCGCCAGCACCACACCTGCCTGCGGTCCCTGCAGGGCGAGCAACGCGCGCTCGGTGAGTTCCTGCACTTCGCAACGGTCGGCGAGATGCGCCCGCAGATGCGCGAAATCCTGCGTCTTGCACGCCGCATTCACCACCAGCAGCAGATGGTCGCCGTAGTTGGCGATCATCAGATCGTCGAGGATGCCGCCGGCGTCGTTGGTGAAGATCGCGTAACGCTGACGGCCGACGCCCAGGTCGACCACGTCGACCGGCACCAGCGATTCGAGTGCGGTCGCGGCGGCGGCACCCGCGAGTCGCACCTGACCCATGTGCGAGACGTCGAAAAGCCCGGCGGCGGCGCGCGTGTGCAGGTGCTCCTTGATGATGCCGGTCGGGTACTGCACCGGCATGTCGTAACCCGCGAACGGCACCATGCGGGCGCCAAGCTCGCGGTGGAGCGCGTGAAGTGGTGTGCGTAGGAGTGGGGAGTCGGTCATGTCTTCAGTTGTTGCGGGCCAGCCTCGTCGAGGCTGATGTCCACCATCAGTTCGTTGGCGAGGGCTTCGAGCGAGGCACGCAGATCCGCGGCCGACAGCTCACTTGGCAGGCGCAGCCGGGCATGCGCGCGAAACAGCGCTTCGCCCGAGAACGAGCCGCTGACGCACGCCGTTTCCAGTTCTTCGATGTTGATGCCGTGCCCGGCGAGAAGATGCGAGATGTCGCGCACGATGCCCGGCCGATCCTGGCCGACAAGTTCGAGCGCCAGCAGGCGCGTCTCCGAAGGCAAATCGGCCTCGCTGCGTTCGATGTCGAGGTGCAGCGTGCGCGCATCGAGGCGCTGCAGTGCGCAAATCAGGGGGTCGGCCTGCGGCTGCGGCACGGTGACGAGGAGGATGCCCGCGAACTTGCCGCCGAGGCTCGCCATCCGCGTCTCGGTCCAGTTGCCGCCGAATGCCGCGATCGTGTCGGAGAGCGCGCTGATGAGACCAGTGCGATCGTTGCCGACTACGGTGAGCACGAGTGACGTCTCCATGGCCGCGCACCTCCGTCAGGTTACGATTCTGTAGGCTCGCCCTCCTCATAGGCGGAAAGAGGCGGGCAGGCGCACACGAGATTGCGGTCGCCGTAGACGTTGTCCACGCGTCCCACGGGTGGCCAGTACTTGTTCGCCCGCAGCGACGCGACCGGATACGCGGCCGCCTCCCGCGAGTATGCATGAGACCACGGCCCGGCGAGCGTCTGCGCAGTGTGGGGCGCATGCTTGAGGGGATTGTCCTTCGCATCCAGGGTGCCGGTCTCGACCGCCAGGATCTCCTGGCGGATGCGGATCATGGCGTCACAGAAGCGGTCGAGTTCGGCCTTCGATTCGCTCTCCGTGGGCTCGATCATGAGCGTTCCCGCCACCGGGAACGACATCGTCGGCGCGTGGAAGCCGTAGTCGATCGAGCCGCTTGGCGACGTCCTCGACGGTGATCCCGGTCTTGTCCGTGAGCGCGTGCAGATCGACGATGCACTCGTGCGCGACGCGGCCGTGCTCGCCCGTGTAGAGAATCGGGAAATGGGGCGCCAGGCGCTCGGCGATGTAGTTCGCGTTCAGGACTGCGATCTCGCTCGCACGCTTGAGCCCGCAGCCCCCATGAGCGCGATATAGGCCCAGCTGATCGGCAGGATGCTCGCGCTGCCCCACGGCGCCGCCGACACCGCGCCGATGCCGGGCATACCGGCCACGCCGTGACCGGGCAGGAACGGCGCGAGATGCGCCTTGACGGCCACCGGCCCGACTCCCGGACCACCGCCGCCGTGTGGAATGCAGAAGGTCTTGTGCAGGTTGAGGTGCGACACGTCGCCGCCGAATTCGCCCGGCTGGCACAGACCGACCATCGCGTTCAGATTTGCGCCGTCGATGTACACCTGCCCGCCGCGGGCATGCACGAGCTCGCAGATCTCGCGCACCTGCCCTTCGAACACGCCGTGCGTGGAGGGGTAGGTGATCATGATCGCGGCGAGGTGGTCGGCGTGCTGCTCCGCCTTCGCCGCGAGGTCCGCGAGGTCGACGTTGCCGCGCGCGTCGCACTGCACGACCACCACCTGCATGCCCGCCATCTGTGCACTCGCCGGGTTGGTGCCGTGCGCCGAACTGGGAATCAGGCAGACGTTGCGATGGCTCTCGCCACGACTCGCATGCCATGCGCGAATCGCGAGCAGGCCGGCGTACTCGCCCTGCGAGCCGGCATTGGGCTGCAGCGACACCGCGTCGTAGCCGGTGCACGCGCACAGCATGCGTTCGAGATCGGCGATCAGCTCGCTATAGCCCGCGGCCTGCGAGGCCGGCGCGAACGGGTGCAGACCGGCGAACTCGCGCCACGTGATCGGAATCATCTCGGTGGTCGCGTTGAGCTTCATCGTGCATGAGCCGAGCGGAATCATGGTGCGGTCGAGCGCGAGATCCTTGTCGGCGAGGCCGCGCAGATAGCGCAGCATCGCCGTTTCGGAGTGATGGGCGCTGAACACGGGGTGCGTCAGGAAGGCGCTCGTGCGGGAAAGGGCGGCCGGAATCGCATCGGGTGTCGTCGGCTC
>CAVRDD010000008.1:0-88380 GCA_963719715.1 uncultured beta proteobacterium | reverse complement strand
ATTCCGACACGTCCCTAGCCTTCGTGCAACGGGCGCGATGCCGAAGTGTTGGCCGACGTAGGCACCAGCTGCCCCGACCACTTCGTCCGGACGCGGATCAAGCCGCTTTACGTAGCATGGGACCCCGAGAATGGAACGCTCGAGACGCTGCGCGACGCGATTTCGCTGGGCGCTACCACCTACCGGCGTCACTACGCCGCCTATTACGAAGCCTACGCGGAACCCTCATCGCCGCCCCTGCGCGATCCGAACCCGTCCGTGGTTCTCGTACCGGGCATCGGCATGTTCACGTTCGGCCCGACCGCGAGGGAAGCGCGATACACCGGGGAGTTCTACCGCAACGCCATCAACGTCATGGCGGGGGCGACGGCGCTCGGCGGCGGGAAAACGGTGCCTGGGCCCATTTCTCAGCCGAAGAGCCCGGATCAGGCGGACGGATTCACCGCGGTGAATAACTACGTTGCGCTTCCGGGTCGTGAAGCCTTCAACATCGAGTACTGGGCGCTCGAGGAAGCGAAGCTTCAGCGCATGCCTCCACCCAAGGAGCTCAGCCGCCGCGTTTGCGTCGTCGTCGGCGGGGCCAGCGGCATCGGCCGCGCAGCTGCATTGAAAGTCGCTGCCTCCGGCGCCCACGTGGTTATCGCGGATCTGAACGTGGCTGCAGCCGCGGAGGTGGCCGAAGCCGCGGCAAAGGCGTCCGCTGCTGGATCGGCCAGCGCCTGCGCCGTCGACATCACGAACCGCGAAAGCGTCCGCGCGATGGTGCGTCACGCCGTCGAGCGGTTCGGCGGCATCGACATACTTCTCAACACCGCGGCTGCGTTCCCAACCACTGATCTCGCCGGAACATCGACGACGCGGAGTGGGCGCGAACGTTGGCGTTGAACGTGACAGCGAACCACATCCTGGTCGACGAGGTAGCCGCGGTGTTCTCGGCACAGCAGACACCCGCTGCGGTCGTACTGACCACCTCCGCCAACGCCGTCGTCGCCAAACGCGGGAGCGAGGCGTACGACGTCAGCAAGGCCGCGGTCAGTCACCTCGTGCGCGAGATGGCGATTCGTCTCGCACCGACGGTTCGGGTCAATGCGATTGCACCGGCGACCGTGGTCGACGGATCGACCATGTTTCCCGGGACCGCGTCCAGTCCTCGCTCACGAAGTACGGCGTCGCGTGGAGCGAGGACGAGTCAACCGAAGCGCTGCGCGATCGGCTGGCGCGGTTCTACGCCAGTCGGACGCTGCTCAAGCAGCCATCACGCCTGACCTCAATGCCGAGGCGATCCTTCGGCTCGCGTCCGCGCGCAGCGGCCGGACGACGGGCCACGTCATCCCGGTGGACGAGGGGTTGCCCGAGGCATTCCTGCGTTGAGCGACCGCCGCGCGCCGCTGCACGTCGCGATCGATCTCGGCGCCGGCAGCGGACGCGCGCTATTGGGTGGCATCGGGGACGGGCGTCTGGAGTGGCGCGAAGTTCATCGCTTTCACTATGCGCCGCGCCAGCGGGCGGAGCGGCTGCGGTGGGACATGAGCGGCGCTGCTCGAGCGGAATCCGCGTCGGATTGCGTCGGGCGCAAGCCACGGCGCGCGAGTGGGATCGACCGCTAGCCTCCGTCGGCGTCGATTCGTGGGGTGTGGATTACGCCCTGCTCGACCGCTCGGGCAGGCTCGTCGAAGAACCTATCTGCTACCGCGATGACCGCACCTGCAAAGCCCTCGACCAGATCCACTCGCGAATTGGTCGCGACGAGATCACGCCCGGACGGGCATCCAGTTCCAGCCGTTCAACACGCTGTGTCAACTGTGGGCGCACGTTCACGACGGATTTCCCGCCGCAGCCGAGCAGCTGCTGCTGATCCCGGACTACTGCCATTTCTTTCTGTGCGGCGCGATCCTGCGAACGCACCAATGCGTCGACCACCCAGATGCTAGCCGCTGGCTCCTCGCGCTGGGACGACGAACTGATCGCGCGTCTGGGGCTGCCCGCGCACGTCCTGCCCCCCATCGTCGAGGCCTGCACCAAACTCGGAACACTCTCGCGCGATCTGGTCTCTGAACTTGGCGTGGACCCGCTCACAGTCGTGGCACCCGGCACCCACGACACGGCAAGCGCAGTGGCCGGAACACCCCTGACGCCCGGCTGGGCCTACATTTCTTCCGGCACGTGGTCGCTCGTAGGCGTGGAGCGCGACGCGCCCCTGCTCTCTTCCGCAGCCATGCAGGTGGGACTTACGAACGAGGCAGGAATCGGCGGCAGGACGCGGCTCCTGACAAACGTCATGGGCCTCTGGCTGCTCGAATCCTGCAGGCTCGAGTGGGCTGCTGCGGGAAGGGGCACGGATCTCCCCACGCTGCTGGAGGCCGTCGAGCGCATGCCGGCGTCGGCCGGTCGTGGTCTATCCCGACGACCGCCGCCTGTTCGCACCTGCAAGCATGGTCGGCGCCCTGCGCGAGACTCTGCGCACCACCGGTCAACACGACACCGGCGACCCGGCGCGCCTCGCGAAGATCATCCTCGACTCGCTGGCACTGCGCTACGCTTCGGTAGTGGCCACGATCGAGCGTCTCACCGACGCACGCATCCCAGGGATTCACATCGTCGGCGGTGGTGCTCTGAACCCGATCCAACCCAGGCGACCGCCGACGCGGCTGCGCGTTCGGTCATCGCCGGGCCGGTCGAAGCCACCGCGGCTGGCAACCTGCTCGTCCAGGCGTTGGCGACCGGAACGCTGTCGTCACTGAAGGAAGGTCGAACGTGTGTCGCCGCGAGTTCATTCCTTCGACGGTTTGAACCTCGCGACACTGGCCGTTCAACGAGAGCCGCCGCACGCTTGCCACGGTTCGAAGAGCTCTCTTTGACGGAACCGCCTCAACGCGCCGATGACGGGGCGCGCGCTTTGAACTGTCACGACTCTTCTGGAACTTATGGAACCCAGACTTCGACGGTGACACCCCCTTCACCAGGGAGGAACACGGTCGCCGTGGTATTGGGTGGAACCTTGACCTCCAGCATGAATCGACCACCCTCATTGCGCCAACTGCTCTCGATGCGCCCGTACAGCGAGTCGTAGTGACCCTTCGCCCAGGTAAGGTCGAGGGGCGTGGGACGGATGAAGAAATGCCGGAAGCCGGGATGCTTGGCGTCGGGCTGGATGCCGAGAATACCGTGTATGAACCACGCCCCCACGTAGAGGTAGGAGCTGTGCAGCTTCGAACGCTGCGGTAACCCTTCCCAATCCTCCCAGAGCGACGTGGCGCCCCGTTTGAGCATGTAGCCCCAGCCCGGGTAATCCTCCTGACTCACCATCACATAAAGCAGATCGTCGCGGTGCGCATCCATCAGCACCTTGAACAGGAATGCTCCGCCAGTGATGCCGGCGTGAATGTGACCGTCGCGTACGCGCAGGATCTCGTGCTCAAGCCGCTTCCAGACCGCAGGACGCAACTCAGGCGGGGGAATTTCCGCGAGCAGCGCGATCGCGAGATAAGCCTGGGAGCCGTTGACGTAACTGTTGTCGGCGGCGTTGAAAAATCTGACGTGAATGGTGTGGCGGATTTCTTCGGCGCGCCTGTGCCACACGGCGGCCTGATCGGACTTGCCAAGAACCGTCGCGATGCTCGCGGCGGTCTTGAGATCTGTAGATCCAGTAGCAGTTGTTGAAGAACAGCGTCTCGCGCGTCTCGTTGTTGATTCCATCGGCGCCCGGCCAGAACCAGTCGCTCAGAATGTCCTGCCGATCCGCGAAGCGCCGGAGATAGCGCCTGGCGAGCGCCTGCTGGTCGCGGAGCCAGCGGTCGAAAGGCGCCCGCTCACCAAGGCACCGCTGACGCCACCGGCGCCGGGCCAGAGCCAGTCCCCGAGAAAATCCCATCGGCCGCCCCAGCGTCTGAGCACATTGTCTCAGCGATTTCGTTTCGAGGAACGCGAGCCAGCGCTCTATTGTGAGAAGGTTCTGTTCGAGTATCCGCGTGTCTCCGTAGCGCTGATACATTTCCCACGGCAGCTGCACGGAGTAACCACTCCACGCCGGTCCTCCGCCGCCCCGATAGGTTGGCGCAGTGTGCGGAATACTCCCAGCCCACGGGCCGCTGGCTGTCACCTGAGTATCGCGCCAGTCTTCGGACCACTTCGTAAAGAACGCGCCGAGCTGGTAATTGCTGAAAGCGGTGGTCGTACTTGCCTGTGCGTCACCACCGTAGCCCATGCGCTCTCGATGCGGGCAGTCGACCACGTAACCGCCGAGCGAGAGATTCTCGAAAGTCCAGAGCGTCGTATCGTAGATGCTGTTCAGAAGCGAACTCGAGGAAACGAAGGCGGCCGCACGCTCGTAGTCGTTGCGGACAAGCCAAGCGCGCACCTCCGGTTTTATGCGCGCGCCTGTGACAGTGATCCAGCGCCCGGCGGCGTAGTTGAAGCGGTTGCGAAAAATACCCTTGCCGGTGGGGCCGATGATGTAGACGCTGTGGAGACCGTGCGTCATGGCGAGGTCGGCGTGCTCGGAGAACTGGAACTCGACGCGGTCGCCCGGATTGCCCTCTACCCCAATCTCGACGAAACCGGCGAAGTTGCGGCCCATGTCCACACGATAGACGCCGAGTTTCGGCTCGGTCGTTGCCACAGGCTCCAGCTCGGTGAGCAACCGGTTGGGCTCGATCTTGTCGGCGGAGATTGCGATCGACGGCGTGAACACCTTGACCGGCCGCCAGGAAGAATCGTCAAGTCCGGCCTCGGCCCAGTTTGGTAGTTCCTTGTTGGCGTCGTAGAACTCGCCGCCGAAGTTCATGTAGTCCCACGTGCCGAGCAGCATGCTCGGGCTGGAATGGGTTCTCCACGACTCGTCGGTGACGATGCGTAGATCGCCGAGATCGAACTCACCGATCACGATCGGCGCACGCGGTTTGTCGACCGTCTCGAACTTCGGGAAGATCGACCACGACGTGCCGAGCCAGAGTCCGATGACATTCGTGCCAGTGCGCAGGTGCTCGCCGATGTCGTAACTCAGGTAGCGCGCGCGCTTCGAGTTGTCGGTCGCGCTCGGTGCGAGCACGGCGTCACCGACTTTGTTTCCATTCACGTACAGCTCGTGGAAGCCGATCGAGGCGACGAATGCGGTCGCGCGCCGCGGCTTGTCGTTGAGCGTGAACGTCTTGCGAAACCAGGGATCGGCCAGCGTATTGTCGCCACCGCCCTTCGGCGGCTGGAACGATTCGCCGGTTCCGATCCACTTCGCCGTCCACGATGACGGTCCTGTCGTCCACGACGATGGCTTGCTCCACACACCGCCTGGCCACACGCGAACCTTCCACGTGACGCGCTGACCGGGTTTGATCGGCGCGCCGCCATATTCGACATTGACGCTCTGATCGGAATCGATCTTGCCGCTGTCCCACAGCCCCTCTACCACGACCTGGTAGGCGGTCTGCTTCAGCGCAGCCTCGTCGGCTGTCACTTGCCAACTGAGCCGCGGACTCGTCACGTCGATTCCCGCGGGCTCGCGCAGATACTCGCAACGCAAATTCGCCACGCTTGTGTCTGCGAGCGCACAGCGAGCCAAGAGCAGCAAGGCCAGTCCGGCTGCGCCAATGCGCCAGAACCTTCTCATGGCCGTTACCGCAATATCCGAAACAATCGACTAGGCACGAACCGCGTGGCTCCGATCCCGCGCCGGACGAACCTGACCATTTCACTGCGCCGCCGGCCCGACAGCATCAAGGGGGTTACACCCCCCCCAGGCACACGTACTTGACCTCGAGGTATTCCTCGATGCCGTGGTGCGAGCCCTCGCGGCCGATCCCGGATTGCTTGATGCCCCCGAACGGTGCCACCTCGTTGGAAATGGCACCGGTATTGACGCCCACCATGCCGAACTCGAGGGCTTCGGCAACACGGAATACACGGCCGACGTCGCGGCTGTAGAAGTACGCGGCGAGCCCGGATTCGGTATCGTTCGCAAGCCGGATCGCCTCTTCCTCTGTCTCGAAACGAAGCAACGGCGCCACCGGACCGAAGGTTTCCTCGCGCATCACTCGCATGTCCGGCGTGACGCCGGTCATCACGGTTGGCTGAAAGAACGTGCCGCCGCGCGCGTGGCGTCGTCCGCCAACCAGTACTCGCGCGCCTTTCGCAACCGCATCGGCAACGTGCGCTTCGACTTTTTCGAGCGCGGCAGTGTCGATGAGCGGACCTTGCTGCACGCCGGCCTCCACCCCCGCGCCTACCTTGAGCGTCCCCGCCTCGGTGGCAAGTCTTGCGGCGAAAGCGTCGTGGACGCCGCTCTGAACAAGGATGCGATTCGCGCAAACACAGGTCTGGCCGGCGTTGCGGTACTTGGACACCATGGCGCCCTCGACCGCCGCGTCGACATCCGCATCATCGAACACGATGAAAGGCGCATTGCCGCCGAGTTCCAGCGAGATCTTCTTGACCGTGTCGGCGCTCTGCCGCATGAGCAGCCGCCCGACTTCTGTCGAACCGGTAAACGTGATCTTGCGGACGACGGGGCTGCCCGTCAGAACCTTGCCGATTGCCACCGGATCGCCCGTGATCACGTTCAGGACGCCGCCCGGAATACCTGCCCGCTCGGCCAGCGCGGCAAGCGCGAGCGCGGACAACGGCGTCTGCTCGGCGGGTTTCACGACCATCGTGCAGCCTGCGGCGAGTGCCGCACCGACCTTACGCGTGATCATCGCCGCCGGAAAATTCCAGGGCGTGATGGCGGCGCAAACCCCGACCGGCTGCTTAAGCACCAGCATGCGCTTGCCATGCTGGATGACCGGCAGCGTTTCGCCGCAAACGCGCTTCGCCTCCTCTCCGAACCACTCGAGAAACGATGCCGCGTAGGCGACCTCTGCCTTCGCCTCCGCCAGCGGCTTGCCCTGCTCCCGCGTCATGATGAGTGCAAGATCGTCGCGGTGCGCGAGCATGAGCTCGAACCATCGCCGCAACAGGCTCGCGCGATCCCTGGCGGTGCTTCGACCCCACACCACTCCGGCTGCTGCTGCCGCCGCGACCGCGCGCTCAGCCTCGGCTTCGCCCATGGCCGGAACCTTGGCGATCTGCTCGCCGCTTGCGGGATCGAGGACTGGCAGCGTCGCCCCGTCGTCGGCACCCATCCACGCGCCGCCCAGATAGGCTGCGGAACACAGCAACGAGGGATCCTGCAACTCGATCATCGACGCCCCATCCTCAGGTTCCGACCGATTATAGAGTTGCCCGATTCGGAACGTTAATTGCTGAATCGCGGCCACGGCTGCCGGTCGGGAGCACCAAAGACATGATTCAGCGCCGCCCGCTTTCCGTTGCAGCCGCGCGACACACTCTGTTTATAATCCACTCCTCCGCAATAGTCTCTACTCACCATCGGATGCTGACCGTGCGAAACGCCTTTGCCCCCCCTTCCCTGCCGATCCTCGCCACGGCCCTTGTCGTCGTTGCACTGCTCGGCGGCTGCGCCACGACGAACAAGAAGGACCCGCTGGAACCGATGAACCGGATGGTGTTCGCGGTAAACAAGGCGGCAGACGTCGCCGTGATCAAGCCAGTAGCGACGGTCTACACGCGCCTCACGCCGCAGTTCCTGCGCACTGGGATCTCGAACATGGTCGGCAACATGCGCGATGTCATCACCGTCGTGAACGGCGCTTTGCAATTCAAGTTTGCTCAGGCGGGGCGCGATCTCGAGCGCGTCGTGATCAATACGACGTTCGGCCTCGCGGGCTTCTTCGACCTGGCGAGCCGTGACGGCCTTACGCGCAATCGCGAGGACTTCGGTCAGACCCTTGCAGTGTGGGGAGTACCGTCAGGGCCGTATCTGGTGCTGCCGCTTGCCGGACCGTCGACCTTCCGCGACGGCGTCGGACTCGGCGTCGATGTCTTTCTCTATCCGCCGACGTGGCTGATCGGTGACGTTCGCGCTTCGAACATCGTCTACGGTGCAACCGTGGTGGTGCTGCGGGCTGATGCGCTGGAGGCGCAGGAGTTCGTGAGCGACGCGGCAGTCGACGAGTACTCGTTCGTACGCGAAGCCTGGATGCAGCAGCGCAGAAATCTGATCTGGGACGGCAACCCGCCGCGTGAGGAATTCGACGACGACGAGGAAGACGATCCGCAGGACAAGAAGGGAGACAACGCCCCAGCTGCGCCGTCTACAGCCGAATCCGCACCCGTCGAGACACTCGGGAGCGGGGAATCGCAGGCGCCGGTAACAACTACATCCGATGCGCCGGTCACGATTACCGCCGCGCCCGTCTCCCCTTCACAGCCTCAATGAGTCGCCGACGCCGGTCGCGCGCTATTTCAGCGGCTTGAAGCGAATGCGCTTCGGCCGCGCCCCTTCCTCGCCCAGCCGCTTACGCTTGTCCGCTTCGTATTCCTGGTAGTTGCCGTCGAAGAACACGACCCGCGAGTCGCCCTCGAAAGCAACGATGTGAGTTGCTATGCGATCGAGAAACCAGCGGTCGTGCGAGGTCACGAGCACGGTCCCGGCGAATTCGAGCAGCGCATCTTCCAGGGCCCGCAGCGTCTCGACATCGAGATCGTTCGAGGGCTCGTCCAACAGCAGCACGTTGCCGCCCTCCAGCAGCGTCTTCGCGAGATGTAACCGGCCTCGCTCGCCGCCCGAGAGCTGTCCCACGGTTTTCTGCTGGTCTGCACCCTTCAGGTTGAAGCGCCCGAGATAGGCACGCGAGGGCATTTCGAACTTGCCAACGGTGATGAGATCGGAGCCGCCAGAGACGTTCTCCCATACCGTCTTCGCGTCGTCGAGCGCTTCCCGCGTCTGCTCGACGACGGCGAGTTGCACCGTGGGTCCGATCACGATCTCGCCGCTGTCGGGGCGCTCCTTGCCCGCAATCATGCGAAACAGCGTCGACTTGCCGGCACCGTTCGCACCGATGACGCCGACAATGGCGCCCGGTGGAATCTTGAACGAGACGCGGTCGATCAGCAGTCGGTCGCCGTAACCCTTGGTCACGTCCTTGAGCTCGATTACTTCGTTGCCGAGGCGTTCGGAGACGGGGATGAAAATTTCCTGCGTTTCGTTGCGCTTCTGGTGCTCATAAGAGGACAGCTCCTCGAAGCGCGCAATGCGCGCCTTGCTCTTGGCCTGCCGCGCCTTCGGATTCTTGCGCACCCATTCGAGTTCCGCCTTCATCGCCTTGATGCGGGCATCCTCCTGCCTGGCCTCGACCTCCAGGCGCTGTTCCTTCTGCTCCAGCCATGACGAGTAGTTGCCCTGCCACGGGATGCCATAGCCGCGATCGAGTTCGAGAATCCAACCCGCGGCGTTGTCGAGGAAGTAGCGATCGTGGGTAACCGCGATCACGGTGCCGGGAAAGCGCTGCAGGAAGTGTTCGAGCCACTCCACGCTTTCGGCGTCGAGGTGGTTGGTCGGCTCGTCCAGCAGCAGCATGTCGGGTTTGGAGAGCAGCAGTCCGCACAGCGCCACGCGCCGCTTCTCTCCACCGGAGAGCTGCGCCACCTTTGCCTCCCACGGCGGCAGACGCAGGGCATCCGCCGCGATCTCCAAGAGATGTTCACTGTCGCCGCCAGCGGTCGCGAGAACCGCCTCGTACTTCGCCTGCTCGCTCGCCAGTTGATCGAAGTCGGCATCGGGCTTTGCGTAGGCCGCGTAGATTTCGTCGAGCTTGCGCTTTGCCTCGGCGACGTCGCTCATGCCCGCCTCCACCGCCTCGCGCACGGTCTGCGCCGGGTCGAGCTGCGGCTCCTGCGGCAGAAAACCGATGCGCAACCCGGCCATCGGCGTCGCCTCGCCATCGAATTCGGGGTCGTCGCCCGACATGATGCGAAGCAAGCTGGACTTGCCTGATCCGTTCAGCCCGAGCACGCCGATCTTCGCGCCGGGAAAGAAGGAAAGGGAGATGTCCTTGAGGATGACGCGCTTGGGTGGGACAACCTTGCTCACCCGGTGCATGCTGAAGACGTATTGGGCCACGGCTCGAAATACCGGACAATGCCGGTCGCTGGAATCTGGAATGCCGCATTATCCACGACTCGCCCGGCAACGGCACACCTTCCAGCACCGCGCGAGAGATGACGCGGTCTGCGGCATTCGCGCTACCATGAAGCATTGACGCGCCCCGTGGCGCCGAGCCTGTCCATCCCGAGAAGGAGTAATCCGATGCGTGGCCTGATCCTGGCCGCTCTCGCTCTGTTCGCCTGTACGGTCTTCGCGCAGACGCCGGTTGTCCCCGCGCCCATCTGGAAGGACGATTTTCACGAGATGCTGGAGCGGCGCCTGATCCGCTTCGCCGTCCCTTACAGTCGCACTCTCTACGTGAACGACGGCGGCCGCGCACTCGGCCTCTCCGCGCAGCTTGCGGGCGATTTCGAGCGCTACCTGAACCGGAAGTACCGAAAGCAACTCGGCAAGCGAGCGCTCACGGTGCGTCTGCTGACCACTCCCTGGAACGATCTGCTGCCGGATGTGGCGGATGGCTTCGCCGACGTGGCAGCCGGCACCCTCGCACTGACCGAGGGTGGGTCGAAGCTGGTGGACTTCGTTGCGCCGGCGGATGCCGCACCGAACATCGAAGTCGTGCTCACTCGGGTCGATGGTCCCCCAATCGAGGCGGTCGAGGACCTTGCAGGAAAGACCGTCCACGTGCGCAAGTCGTCGACTTACCAAGACAGCCTGCAGGTGCTCAACGAGCGTCTGCGCCGGGAAGGCAAGGCACCGGTGAAGATCGCGCACGTGCCTGACGATCTCGATGACGAAGACATGATGGAGATGTTGAACGCCGGCACGCTGCAGGTGATCGTCGTCGACGACTGGAAAGCAAGGCTGTGGACGCGCAGCCTGCCCCGCATCAGGCTGCACGACCAGGCCGCGGTGGGGACGGGTGGCATCGTCGGCTGGGCCATCCGCCGTGACAACCCCGAACTGCGCGCCGAACTCGAGGCCTTCTTCGAGGAGGCGGGCCGCAGACCGCGCAGATTCGAGGCGCCGCAGGCGCCGGGAGTAAAGCCAGTCCGGAACAACCTCGGAGATGCAGACCTCAAGCGCCTGCAGAACGCGCTTCCGCTCTTCCGCAAATATGGCGAGGAATACGGTTTCGATCCGCTCATGCTGGCGGCACAGGCGTATCAGCTATCTCGGCTCGATCAGAGCATGGAGAGCCCTTCTGGGGCGATCGGGGTCATGCAGGTCTTGCCGGCGATCGGCGCCACGATGAAGGTGGGTAACATCCGATCCATCGAACCCAACATCCATGCCGCCACCAAGTACATGGACCAGCTCCTGGCCCGCCATTTCGAGGAAGCCGAATTCACCGCTGCCAATCGCACTCTCTTCGCCATTGCAAGCTACCAGGCGGGTGCGCCGAGCATCGCGAAGATGCGGACAGAGGCCGAGCGGCGCGGCCTCGATCCGAATCAGTGGTTCAACAATGTCGAGATCGTTGCCGGTCAGAGACTCGGCCTGCGGACGACGGCGTTCGTGCGCAACGTCTACAAGTATTACGTCGCCTACACGCTCGCTCTGGACGAACGCCGACTGGTTGGCGTCGCCCGCACATCAATGGCTACCGCTGGCCAATAGCGACGCTCCTCACCGGTTTGCTCAGCCGTTGTTTCGGGGCGCCGCGGGTGGCGCGTCGGGTGCCGGCGGGCGCTTCGGATGCGGATGACGTGCGCGTGCTGCGTCCATCTCCGCGGTCGTGACGCGACTGTCGTGGTCTGTGTCGATCTTATCGAAATGGCGGGCCAGGCGCGGCATTCCCTTCTCGGCCTCGCTGCGCGATAGCGCCCCGTCTCCATCCGTGTCCGCTTGCTTCCACGCTGCATCGAAACGCTGCTTCATGTCTGCGCGACAGCGCTCCGGATCCTGTCGGCATTGTTCCCGACGCGCCTGCATGGCGTTGCACATTTCCTCCTGCGTCAGCTTCCCGTCGCTGTTGGCATCGATCTGCGCGAAGTGCTCTGCAAGGCGCGGCGCACCCTTTTCGGCTTCCGATTTGCTCACGCTGCCATCGCCATCGATGTCGAGTTGCTTCCACCGCGATTCGCGACCGGGTCGACCGGCGTGACAGCCCCCGACATCACGCTTGCCACGCTCAGCCGCTTGCGCCGCAGCTTCGCTGGCGGGTGCTGCGTTCGGCGCCGCAATGGCTTGGGAGAGGCCGACCGTACAAAGGACTGCTGTCACGAGACTGACTGACAATTTTGCTTTCATGATGATCTCCGGTTGCTTGTACGCGGTCGATACGTGGCCGCTTGTCTGTCGCTAACGGCAACCACGACACCGCGTTGACGCATGCTACGGTCGCCGTGTAAGCGTGTTGTTTCGGCCGACAGCTATATGTAACCGATTGTTTCAGCGCCCCTGCCCGGTAGGAAATCGTTACAGACAGGATGCACAGCAGTGCATGTAACCGATTGTTTCAGCGCCCCTGCCCGGTAGGAAATCGTTACAGACAGGATGCACCTCAGTAAGACCGCCGCCGCTAGCATGTGAACCATTGAGGCACGGGTGCGGCCGCCGTCTATGTCATGACGAACTCCCGTTCCCTGGACCCCCGGGCAGCCGCCGAACGCAACCGTGAAGTCGTCCGGGCCGCCCTGACGGCGTCGGAGTCTCTCGGCGTTGAGGTCGACTTCGTGTCCCGGTCCGATTCCACGCTGCGCGGCCACTTCCCCTTGGAGCCGGATGTCATCGTTGCGGAGCTGCCGCGGCGGGACATCCGATCGACGCGACCGTGATCGTTCCAGCCTTTGGAGATGCCGGACGCATAACCCTTAACTCCATCCATTACGCCGGCAATGCCGCTACCGGCTACGTTCCGGTGGGGGAAACCGAGTTTGCCCGCGATGCCACCTTTGGGTACCGCTGTTCCGATCTGCGCGAATGGGTCGAGGAGAAGTCGGGCGGTCGTATCCCCGCTGGCGATGTGGCGGCGATTACTCTGGACGAAATCCGCACCGGCCCCGATGCTGTGGCCGCCAAGCTGATGCCGCTCACCGGCGGGCGCTGCGTCGTTGTCGACATCATTGAGGAATCCGACTTGCGCTCCCTCGCGCTCGGGCTGCTGAAGGCCCAAGGCGCCGGGAAGCGCTACGTGTTCCGGGTCGCCGCCCTTCGTCCGCGGTATGATCGGGCAGGATGTTCACCCGCCACTGACAGCGAAAGATGTGGCTACTATTCGCAGTGCAGAATCTGCCTTCGGCGGATTGATCGTCGTCGGTTCGCACGTCGACCTGACCACCCGGCAGCTCAATGCCCTGCGTGAGCGTCGGAAGCCGGTCGAGTTCGAGATCGACGTCGCCAAGGTGCTTAGCGACGGCCGGGACGAGCACTTGGCCAGCATCGTGGCCGAGGTCGGCGAGGCATTGGCCCAGGGCGACGTGGTGGTCCGCACCTCCGCACCCTGGTCCGCGGCACGGACGGAGCCGACTCTCTGCGAATCGCCCGTGCCGTCTCGGACGCTGTCGTGCATGTGGTGCGCCGGGTTCTCGACATCGCCCCGCCCCGCTTCGTTATCGCCAAGGGCGGTATCACCTCCTCCGATGTTGCCAGCCGCGGCCTGGAGATTGGCCGCGCCATGGTGCGCGGCCCGATGCTGCCCGGCATCGTGTCGCTGTGGGAGCCGATTGACGGCCCCGCCCGCGGGATTCCCTACATCGTCTTTGCCGGGAACGTCGGCACCGAGGAATCCCTCGCTGACGTCGCCGACAAACTATCCAACTGATTCCACCTCAAGCCGGTTCCTTCGAAGGAGAGCAAACATGAGCAATCCCACCATTGCGGTACTGGGACTGCGGAGCCATGGGCCTGCCCATGGCGACGCGCCTGGCCGAGAAGTTTAGTGTGCGCGGTTACGACATCAGCGCCGAGCGACTGGCGCTGGCCGAGAAAGCCGGCATCACCGCCATCGGAAGCGCCCGAGAGGCCGCTACCGGAGCGAGCGTCATTCTTCTTGCAGTGCGCAACCGCGCCCAGCTCGCCGATGCCCTCTATGGGGCTGACGGCGTGGTCAAGGTGCTGAAGCCGGGTGCAGCCATCGTCCTCACCTCTACCGTGGGCATCGATGCCGTCCGTGAGGTGGCCGCTCAACTCACGGAAGCGAATCTGCACCTCGTCGACGCGCCGATCTCCGGCGGTCCGGTCAGGGCGGGTAAGGGAGATCTGCTGGTGACGGTAGGTGCCGACGATGCCGCCTACGCAGCCACCCTGCCGGTGTTGGAGCAGTTGGCCTCCACGCTGGTGCGGATCGGCCTGAAGGCCGGGGACGGTCAGGCCATGAAGACCGTCAACCAGCTGCTGTGCGGCGTTCACATTGCCGCCGGGGCTGAAGCCTTGGCCCTCGCCGACGCGCTTGGCCTGGACCCGGCCATCGCCCTGAAAACCCTGAGCGCCGGCGCGGCCGCGTCCTTCATGCTCGGCGACCGCGGACCGCGCATGTTGCAGGCCTACGACGAGGGAGGAGCCGAGGTGAGGAGCCGTCTCGACATTTTCGTGAAGGATATGGGGATCGTGAACAGCGCGGCGCGAGCCATCGGTCTCGCGACCCCGATCGCCGCCGCCGCCGAGGCGCTCTACCTCATCGGGCAGGCTAACGGGCAGGCGGCAGCCGACGACTCCTCGGTCATCCGCGTGGTGGCTCCGAGCCGTCGCAAGAAAGCATGAATCGCCAGGAGACATGAGTCATGGGAACTGCGGCATTGTTGATTACCGCCGTCGTAGCGGTCGCCGTCTTATTGGTCCTGGTGATCAAGGTCGAAGTGCCGGCCTTCGTGGCCCTGTTGCTAGTCAGCATGGGGACGGCACTGATGACCGGTATTCCGCTGGCGAATGTCGTGCCGGTGATGGTTGCGGGCATGGGCAAGGTACTTGGCTCGGTGGCCATCGTCGTGGGCCTCGGGTCCATGCTGGGACGGCTGATTGAGGTGTCCGGCGGGGCGGACAATCTGGCCCGCCGGTTCACGGAGGTGCTGGGACCCAAGCACGTCATCGCCGCGCTGACCGCCGCGTCCTTCATTCTGGGCATACCAGTGTTCTTCGACGTCGCATTCATCATCCTGGCTCCGATTGTCTTCGGCTTCGCCAAGGTCGCCAAGATCCATCCCATGAAGATCGCGCTTCCCGTTGGGGCAGTCCTACTGACCGTCCACGTAGCGCTACCCCCGCATCCCGGTCCGGTCGCGGCAGCCGCGCTGCTGAATGCGGACGTCGGGCTGGTGACGCTGGTCGGCTTGGTCATCTGCGCTGTCGTCGGCGTGGTCGGGTTCTTTGCGGCGAAGCTGTTCAAAGTCGACAAGATGATACTGGGGCCTTCACCCGCTGCGGAAGCTATCGCGGATGAGGTGCCACAAACCGGCTCGCTCGAGGCTGAGCAAACGGTGCCGAGTGCGGTGAGCGTGGTGGTGCTCATCGTGCTGCCGATCTTGCTGATAATGGTTGGATCGGTAGCTGCGACGGTCCTGCCCAAGGGTCATGGCTTGCTGCCGTTCGCCTCATTCCTGGGCGCTCCCACCACCGCTCTGATGGTCGGTCTTCTCGTTGCGTATTGGCTGGTTGGAAACAAGGCGCAGTGGAACAAGACCGAGCGCAGCTCACGCATCCACGCCGTGCTGCGTCGACAGCCACTGCCGCTGCACCCTGGCGCACCGCGCACCGACGAGCCCGCCGTCACCTTCGGTCCCTTCACCCTCGATCTGACGACACGCGCTCTGCGCCGCGATGGGAGCGACATTGCGCTGACGACCGGCGAGTTTGCGCTGCTGCGCGCGCTTGCCATGCATCCGCGACAGCCGCTCTCCCGCGAGAAGCTGATGGAGCTCGCGCGCGGTCGTGAACTGGAGGCGTTCGAGCGCAGCATCGACGTGCAGATTTCGCGACTGCGCCGCCTGATCGAGGACGACTCGGCGCGCCCGCGCTACATCCAGACCGTCTGGGGTTTCGGCTACGTGTTCATACCCGACGGCAACACGCTGGCGGACGAGGGCTTGAGGATGTCCCTGCTGCCTCGCTCGCTGCTCTGGCGCACAGTCCTGGTGCTCGCGCTCCTGCTGGTCGCGAGTCAGATCGTGCTCTTCCAGCTCTTTCGCGTCTCGGACCGGGGGCCCCGCGCGCAACAGCTGGCGGAGCAGATCGCCAGCGTCGTCAACCTGAGCCGCGCGGCACTCGCGACGCAGAACCGTGCGGAACGTCAGGCATTGCTCGAAGCCCTGTCCCAGCGTGAAGGAATCAGAGTCCACACTGACGCGCCGACGGAACCGTCAGAGCGTCCCTCACTGGAAGAGCGCCCGGTCCTCCCGCTGTTACACGCCGAAGTGTCGCGTCTGATCGGTGAGCCGGCGCGCATAGAGTTCCGCGGACGCCCCGCACCCGCACTCTGGGTCGCCTTCAGCAGCGGCGGCGAGCGTTACTGGGTATCGATTCCACGTGCGCGAATTCGCGAGCGACCGTTTCCATGGCACTGGGTGGCGTGGATAGGCGTCGTCTTCGCGCTGTCGCTCGCCGGTGCTGTTCTGATCATCGCGCGCATCAACCAACCGTTGCGCACGCTCGCCGCTGCCGCCGTCAGGGTCGGGCACCGTGAACCCTCGCCGCCCCTGAAGGAGCAAGGTCCGACCGAGATCCGCGCGCTCGCACGTGCCTTCAACCAGATGTCCGCCGACCTCTCGCGCATAGACGCCGACCGCGCATTGCTGCTGGCGGGGGTTTCGCACGACCTGCGCACCCCGCTGGCGCGCCTGCGTCTC
The DNA here is from genome assembly GCA_963719715.1 of uncultured beta proteobacterium. GTDB lineage: Bacteria > Pseudomonadota > Gammaproteobacteria > Burkholderiales > JAEUMW01 > JAEUMW01. Next base: position 71,661 of record CAVRDD010000008.1, on the reverse strand, counting down.
GCGCTCGAGATCGCGGGCACGAGCGATCTACAACTCAAGGCTGACATGGTTCAGGATATCGAGGACATGGACTCGGCCATCGGCCAGTTCCTGGATTTCGCCCGCGACGAAAGCACAGAGCAGTTGACCGTTGACGCCGATCTGAACGCCATCGTGCAGCAGGTCGTGACACGTCGAAGATTGCCCGGTCACCCGTCGCCGCTGCTCCAATTCGGGAACGTACCGCGACTTGCGCTGCGGGCGCGCGCCGTGGAGCGACTCATCGGGAACCTCGTCGAGAACGCACTGCGACATGGCGGCGGGGAGGTGACGATCAGCACCCTCAGCGAAAGCGGGAATGCCATTCTGTCGGTGCTCGACCGCGGACCCGGCATCCCGCCCGCCGAAGTCAACCACCTGTTGCAACCCTTCACTCGACTCGATGTTGCGCGGAGCACGCCAGGTGCCGGATTGGGTCTCGCGATCGTCGAGCGCATCGCACGGCTGCACGGTGGCCGCATCGAACTCCTTCCGCGCCCCGGGGGTGGCACCGAGGCACGCGTCACCCTCCCCGTCTCCACGTCTCACACCGCGTTTCGCGACAGGTGGCGGCGCCGGCTCGGCTATAATCGGATCGAGCGCACAGTCACAAGGGAGGTCCGGAATGACGACGACGTGGATACTGGTGGCCAACGCAGCCGCAGCAAAGCTCTATGCCAATGAAGGGCCAAAAAAGGGGCTCCGGAAAATCCGGGAGTTCGATCACCCGGCCAGCCGCGAGAAGGCATCGCAGCTGGTGAGCGATCGACCCGGTCATGGCAACGGTCATGGCGCCTATGTTTCAGGGCACGCACCGAAAGAAGTGGAAGCCGACAACTTCGCCCTGGAGTTGTGCAAAGCGCTCGACCACGGCCGCACCAGCAATGCCTACCAGCGCCTCATCCTGGTATCGGCCCCCGCGTTTCTCGGTCTGATCAAGGGCCATCTGAGCCATCACGTCAAGCAACTCGTCTCCGAGATATTCGAGAAGGACTACACCAAGATCGACGAGCGAGCCCTCGCCGGTCATCTCGAGACGTGCATCTATCTCTGACAAAGTTCGGCGCGGTTCAGCCGGGCTAGTCCAATCTGACTGGCCCGGCTCCGCGGAATGCCGCACGTGGGTTCCAATTCCTTTTGAAATCAAGGTGCCCCACAAACCTACCAATTTGTCAGATTTGCTTTTGAGGCAGAGCCGTGCAATTAATCCGCGACGGCGAGGCGAGCACGGCAGGCCAAGCATGACCTGAGGTGCATATCTACCGGTCCGCGAGGACCGGGCGAGCCCAGCCAACTTACAAGAAAAAGGCGGAAGGCGCGTGCACCACAAACGATCGATCGAAGCGCTCCGGCCAGCTTGTCGCCGTTCCGGGCACGTCGCTCGCAATGGGCTGGCGGCGTTCGCGAATGCGCGGACGTCAGCCCGGCAGGATGTCGGCATGCCTGTCGCGGTGCACGCTGCGCACGCTTGCCGGAGGACGGATTGATGGAGCGGCCGGCGTCGCGGCTCGCCAAATTCACACCGCCTGCCGCTGGCGACCTGGTGGCGCGACCGCATCTTTTCGCCCGCCTCGACCGTGCCGGCAAACACACTGCCATCTGGGTGACCGGACCTGCCGGCGCCGGCAAGACGGCACTGGTGGCATCGTGGCTCGCGGTCAACGGTCACCGTTACGTGTGGTACGGCCTCGACGAAGGTGACGTCGATCCCGCCATCTTCTTCCACAATCTCGAAACCGCAGCGAATCTCGATGTCGGAGACGGCAAGTATTCTTCCGCGACTCAATTCCGAGTCACTGCCTGCGCTCGAGAGCTTCGCGCGTTCCTATTTGGAAATGTTGTTCGGGCTCTGGGACCCGCCGTGGATTCTGGTGCTCGACAACTTCGAGAAGGTGGCGTCCAGCCCCGCCCTCCAGATGATCGTCGAGGCCGCGCTGAAGAGCATGACACTCGGCGGGACGCTGCTCGTGCTGAGCCGCGAAGAGCCGTCGGCGCGTTTCGCGCGCTGGCAGGCGAGCCGCGAGCTGTGCGTCATCGGCTGGAACGAACTCAAGCTCACCGACGGGGACGCTGCGGCACTGGTTCAGCGCTGGGGCCACGATCCCGAAGCGGTGAAGCCGCTCGTGGAAGCGTCGGGCGGATGGGCCGCCGGACTTTCGTTGATGCTGACCGCATACAAGGAAGGCGCGCCGCTACCGCAGACGGGATCGCTGCCGCCGCCGATACTGTTCGACTTCTTCGCCCAGGAGAGCTTCGAGAAGGCGCCCCTCGCCCCAGCGCCGGTTCCTCCTGCGCACCGCCTTTCTGTCCACGCATGACGAGCGCGCTTGCGGCACGCCTGTCGGGGCAGGCCGATGCCGGCGACATCCTGGCCGAGCTTCATCGCCAGAACATGTTCACGAACGGCGCAGCGGCAACGAAGGCGTGTACGAGTACCATCCGCTGTATCGCGCTTCCTGCTCGAGCGGGCGCGTGCAGATTGCCCGCCGCACGAGTTCCGGCGCCGGCGGCGCGAGGCTGCTGCGTTGCTGGAACAAGACGGACCAGATCGAGGCGGCGGCCGAGCTCTACATCGACGGCCAGGAGTGGGACGACTTGGCGCGGCTCATCCGCCGGCATGCGTGGACACTCGTCGCCCAGGCGCGGCACCGGACGCTCTCGTCATGGCTCGACGCAATGCCGGAGGCCGTGATCGCAGCCTCAGCCTGGCTCTCGCTGCGCAAGGGCGGCTGCGAGCTCCTGCGCGACCCCGCGTGCGGCTATACGTGGCTCGAGCGGGCGTACGCAGCGCTTCAAGGAAGAGGACGACCCGGTCGGCCTCTACGTCACCTGGTCCGCGATCATGGAGAGCTTCACGCTGCAGTGGGGCTTCGTTCGTCGAGGTCGACCGCTGGATCGCGGAGCTCGAAGAACTGCGCAAACGGCACCCTGAGTATCCGACGGCCGACATCGAGGTGCGCGTCATCAACGGCGGTGTCGCCGTCATGGTGCGCAAGCTCGATCATCCGATACTGCGGCAGTGGGCGAAGCGCGCCCACGAGTTGATACAGGTTCTTCCGGATCCGCACCAGCGCGCGCAACTGGCGACCTTTGCGATGATGTACGCGCTTGTGGCGCGGCGATCTCAGGAGCGCGCGCGTCATTCGCGCGGAGCTCGAGGCCGTGGCGGCGACGCGCAACGTGGCGCCGCTGTCGGCGCAGCTGCTGCCTGATGTGGGAGATCATCCAGGACGTGCTCGACGCCAATGTCGGGCGCGCCCTCGAGACAACGCAGAAGGTGCTCGCGCTGGCGCGAGGCAAGTGGCGTGCACGTGCTCGACGTCTGGCACTACTACCATGGCGCCAACGCCGCTCTGGTCGCCGGCGACCTCGCGGCCGCCGAACACTATGCGGATCAGATGCAGGCCGCGCTGACCCCCGGCCAGCTGATGAACAAGGTCAACTATCAGTATCTGCGTGCGGCGATCCTGCTCCACCGCGGCGAGACGCAGTCATGCGCACTCGACCTCGCCGAGGAGTACCTCACGCTCGCCGATGCGCTCGGCTCGGGCATGGGCAGCACGATCTTCCGGCTGCAACTGGCGCTCACCCTGATCGCCGCGGTGACCACCCCCGCGCGCGCGAGTCCTCGCGCATGCGCTCAAGCTCGCCGAGGTCATCGGCAGCGCACTGCTGCGCTTCACCGGCCTGTGCGCGCTCGCCCGCTCGCTGCTCGCCACCGGCGAACACGAAGCGGGACTGAGCGTCGCTGCGCCGCGCCTTCGCGCTCGGTGCTGAACAGGACCTCATGGCGCTCTACCCGGTCGCGGCGCCGGGCATGATGGCGCACCTGTGCAGCCGCGCCCTGGACGCGGGCATCGAGCCCGACTACGTGCGGCGCCTGATCGCGAAACTCGGCCTCGCTCCGACCTCGCCCGCGGTCCAAGAATGGCCGTGGCCGGTGAAGATCTACACACTGGGCGCGCTTCGCGGTCGAGCGCCACGGCAAGCCGCTGCGCTCTTCCGGCAAGGCCCAGCACAAGCCCCTCGATCTGCTGAAGGCGCTCATCTGCACTCGGCCGGGAGGACGTCAACACGCGCCAGCTCACCGAAGCACTCTGGCCGGACGCCGACGGCGATGCCGCTCAGGGCGCCTTCGATGCCACCCTGCACCGACTGCGGCGGTTGATCGAGCGTCGAGAACGCGGTGGTGCTCAAGGACGGCAAGCTCAGCCTGAACGAGCAGCATCTGCTGGGTCGACGCTTGGGCGTTCGAACAGGCCTGCCGCCAGGAGGAAGGCAGCGGCGTGGCGACGGACGCGTTCGGCATCCCCTGCGACGCAAGGCTCATGCGCAGACTCTACCGCGGCGCCTTCATGGCGACCGAGGACGATCAGCCGTGGATGCTGCAGGCGCGCGAGCGACTGCGTGCCCTCTTTCGCCGCCGCGTGATGGCGATCGGCCAGGCACTCGAGCAGCGCTACCAGTGGGACCAGGCCATCGACCTCTACCAGCACGCGCTCGACATCGACCCGCTGGCGGAGGAGGCGTATCAGCGCCTCATGCTCGCGCAGCGTGAACTCGGTCGCCTCGCCGACGCCCTCGACATCTATCGACGCTGCCGCGAAACGCTTGTCGCACTCGCTCGGCATACGTCCCTCCGCCACCACGGAAGCGATCCTGCGCAGCCTCCGCGACCTGCCGTGACACCGCTCACACCATGACATATACGTTGTCTCGTGAGATTTTCCGAGCCGGAAATACGTAAGGCATTCGTAAGTAAGGGACCGGTAGACTTTCATCCAGCTGCGGAGAACACGTATTACCTCTCGGGAAAAACTGGACGCGATTTTCCCAACCGCGAATCTCCTGGCGCGGGCTTTGGCGTTTTCCGCAGCTTTTTTTCCCTCCCCTCTCTCCTGTAACTTCCCTTCTCAATCGTTTCCGATGGACGGACGTTGCAGTTGCCCGAGCGGCCAGCGGCCGATCACCCGATAGCGCGAGCCCGTCGACCCCAACTCGGATTCGATCAGGACGAAATCCTCCACGTCCCATGACAACTCGCTGTGTGACGACGCCTGAGGGCGTTTGGCGTCACGAATCAGGGTGACGTGCGGGGAATACGGCCGCGCCTCGATCTCGAACCCGGCCAACCGCAGGCTGTCGGCCAGTCGAGTTGCCAGCGCAGCGAGGCCGTCGGGAATAAATCCCGGTGCGGTACAGACCAGACGCTTGCGCGGCCGATAGCGCGGTGCATTGAAGCGAAGGGTGAAACCCGGCGCCGCCACGCCCTCGGCGATGCTGTGCGAGTTCCGGCAGTCGCGCACGCCGCACGTTGCCGAGAAAGGCCAGCGTCACGTGCAGTTGTTCGTCACGCGTGCGACGGCCGCCACAAGTCGGATGCAGGTCGGCGGCCCAGCGACCGAGTTGCGCACGCACGCTCGCATCCGGCCAGAGCGCGAAGAAGAGTCGCGCGGCAGCATCGCCAGCGATGGGGGATTCCGACCCTCGCGCTGACCGTCTACCCGCCCCTGCCATCGGTGATGAGCGCGACTGCTTCGGCGACGATGCCCTCGCCGCGGCCGACGAAGCCGAGGCGTTCAGCCGTCTTCGCCTTCACGTTCACGGCGGTCGCGGGAACTCCGAGATCGGCAGCGATGTTCTCGACCATCGCTGGAATGTGGCGCGCCAGCCGCGGCGCCTCCGTGATGACAGTCGAATCGACGTTGACCACGCTGAAACCGCGCTCGGCTAGCAGCCGCGCCGCCTCCCGCAGCAGCAGCCGACTGTCCACACCACGGTAGCGCGCATCCGTATCCGGGAAGTGTCGCCCGATGTCGCCCAGTGCAGCCGCGCCAAGCAGCGCATCGGTCACCGCGTGGAGCAGGACGTCGGCATCGGAGTGGCCGGCAAGCCCGCGCTCGAACGGTATGTCGACGCCGCCGATGATGAGCCGCCGACCCGTGACCAGCGCATGCACATCGAAACCCTGACCGACCCGCATCATCGCATCGCTGCCTTCAGGATGAGTTCCGCAAGCACGAGATCCTGCGGATAGGTGACCTTGAGGTTGCGGCTGTCGCCCATGACGAGTCGCGGCCGGTAACCCAAGTGTTCGATGGCCGAGGCCTCGTCCGTGACTACAGCCTCGGTGCCGGCTTCGGTGAAGGCTTGCAGCAGCAAGCGGTAACGGAACATCTGGGGTGTCTGCGCCTGCCACAGGTCCGCGCGCGACTCGGTCCGCAGCACACGCCCTTCGACATCGCTGCGCTTGAGCGTGTCGGCCACCGGAAGGGCGAGCAGACCGCCGACCGCGTCGTCGTCGACCTCCTCTTTCAGGCGCTGCAGAAGCTCGCCGTCGATACAGGGCCGCGCGGCATCGTGCACAAGCACCCAGTCGTCGTCGCCGACCTCACCCGCCATCGCGCGCAGGCCGTTCTGCACACTTGCCGCACGCGTCTCACCGCCGCAGTGCAGCGCGACCAGGCGCGTGCCGAGCATACGCCAATCCGACCGGCGATAGCGCTCGTCGGTCGGCGACAGCACGAGGAAGACGCGTGCGATGAAGCCGGCATCGACCAGCGGCCGTACCGAGTGGTAGAGCAGCGAGTGGTCCAGCAGCGGCAGGTACTGTTTCGGCAGCGTGCCGCCCATGCGGGCGCCGTAGCCTGCCGCCGGGATCAGTGCGAAATAGCGACTCACGTCAATTTTGGGGGTCGGGAAGCGCGCCATTATCGGCCCCCTCTCTGGCCGCCCGCAACCCTTCCCGGACGCGCCCGAGCACGGCTCGAATCTGCCGCATCGGGCACCCGGTTTGTCCCGGCAGTGCACGCTGACGGGTTACCATGACACTGTCGACGCCGTTCGCGTGTCGGCGCGAAAGCCTGAGAAGATGCCGTGAAGCCGCTTTCCCCCGATCAGCTGGTTCGGCGCTGCGACCCCGCCTCGCTCCCCTTCGAAACGACGTCCGAGTTGCCGGACGCCGATGCCTTCTTCGGTCAGCAGCGGGCCGTCGACGCGGTGCGCTTCGGAGTCGGAATGCGCCACGCAGGCTTCAATCTCTATGTGATGGGCCCGCCGGGCGTCGGCAAACAAAGCCTCGTCGAACACTGTCTGGCAGCCGCGGTGGCGGGCCGCCCGGCCCCCTCGGACTGGTGTTACGTCATGAATTTCGCGCATCCGCGCAAGCCGCGTGCGCTACGGCTACCGGCGGGGCGCGGTGACCCACTGCGGCGCGGCATGGCCGGATTCGTCGACGAGTTGCGGGCCGCGATCCCAGCCATCTTCGAAAGCGATGAGTACCGCGCGCGCCGCGAAGAAATCGAACGGGCGTATGCCGAACGCGAGCAGACGTCCTTCCGGACGCTCGGCGAGGAAGCGCAGAAACTGGATATCGCAGTGCTCCGCACTCCGGGCGGCTTCACGCTCGCGCCGCTCAGGAACGGCGACGTGATCGATCCGGTCGCATACGAGCAACTGCCCGAAGCGGAAAGGACGCGCACCGCCGTACACATGGCCGGGCTGCAGGAACGCCTGCACCAGTTCCTACGCGAGCTTCCCCGGTGGGGACGCGAGCGCCGCGAGCACGCGCGAGCGCTGAGCCAGGAATTCGCCCGTCACGCCGTCGACCACCTCATCGAGGACGTGAGATCGGCCTTTCGCGATTTGCCGCAAGTGCTGGACTACCTCGATTGTGTCCGCACCGACATGGTCGCCAATGCCGAACTCTTCCTCAGGGTCGAGACGCCACCGCCATCCGGCACGGCTGGCGACCCGGCCCAACTGCGGCGCTACGAGGTCAACCTCATCGTCGACCACAGCGGTACGCAGAGCCGCCCGGTGGTGGTCCTCGACCATTGCGGTCTGAGCGAACTCGTCGGCCGCATCGAGCACGTCTCTCAGTTCGGCGCACTGGTCACCGACTTCTCGCTGATCAAGGCGGGCGCCCTGCACCGCGCGAATGGCGGCTATCTGTTGCTCGATGCCCTCAAGCTGCTGACCCAGCCATACGCGTGGGAGGCATTGAAGCGCTGCCTGCGCAGCGGCGGGATCCACATCGATGGGCTGGCCGAGTACTTCGGCCAGACGCCGATCGTCTCGCTGGAGCCGGAGCCGCTGCCCCTCGACGTAAAGGTGGTGCTGTTCGGCGACCGGCTCGTCTACTACCTGCTGCACGAATACGATCCCGATTTCCGCGAACTCTTCAAGGTGCAGGCGGATTTCTCGGACCGCCTGCCGCGCAGCGCGGAAGGGATCGACTTCTATGCGCGGTTCGTCGCCACGGTGTGCCGGCGCGACGATCTCGTCCCCTTCCACCGCGACGCCGTTGCTTGCGTGGTCGACCACGGCGCACGCCGCGGCGAAGACAGCCACAAGCTTTCTGCGCACCTGCAGGACCTGGCCGACCTGCTGCGGGAGTCAGATTACTGGGCCCGCGCCGCGGGCAATGCAGTTGCCGGCGGCGCAGCAGTCAAGCAAGCCATTGCCGCTCGCATCGCACGCGCGGATCGTCTGCGCGGCGAGGTTCACGACGCCATCCTCCGCGACATCCTGGTAATCGATTCGACCGGCGCCCGGGTGGGCCAGGTGAACGGCCTGTCGGTGCTGCATCTGGGCGACTTCGAGTTTGCGGAGCCGACCCGCATCACCGCCACCGTCCGCCTGGGTGAAGGCGACGTCCTCGACATTCAGCGCGAAGTCGAGATGGGCGGCGCGCTCCACTCCAAGGGGGTGATGATTCTCGCCTCCTTTCTCGGCGCGCGCTTCGCCCGGACGGCCCCCCTGTCGCTCGCGGCGACCCTCGTCTTCGAGCAGACGTACGAGTCGGTGGAAGGCGACAGCGCCTCGCTGGCCGAGCTGTGCGCCCTGCTGTCGGCTCTGGCGGAAGTCCCCATCCGGCAGTCGCTCGCAGTCACCGGATCGATCGACCAGCACGGCCGTGTCCAGGCGATCGGCGCCGTCAACGAAAAAATCGAAGGTTTCTTCGATCTTTGCGCAAAACGCGGCCTGACCGGCGCCGAAGGGGTCCTGATTCCCGCGGCGAACGTGAGCCACCTGATGCTGCGTCAGGATGTCGTCGACGCCGCGCGCGAGGGGCGGTTCGCAGTCTATGCAGTGACCAGCGTCGATGAGGCAATCGAGTTGCTCACGGGGCTGCCGGCTGGCACGCCGGACGCGCGCGGCGTGATGGCCGAGCACGGCATCAACGCGCGGGTCCAGGCCCGGCTGCACGAATTCTCGTTGATCCGGCGCGACTTCGGCCGCCGCGGCAAGCACCGTCTGCCGCGTCAGCATGACTGACCCGCGCGCATCCTCGGCGCTCGATGCAGCGGGCGACGATCCGGTGGCCTTACCGCGGTGGCGCTAAAAAATCCTCCTGGCGTGATCTTTCTTGATTGACCCAGCAAAGACCCCAATTCGTTTACTAGAATTAAAGCAGGAGGTGCAGAGGAGATGAGCACGATTCGTCCTACAGCCGTGGCGGGGCTTTTCTATCCGGCCGAAGCGGGTGCACTCGCCCGTGACGTGGAGGCGATGCTGGCTGCGGCGCTGCCGGATGCCGGCAGCGACGGCGTGCCGAAGGCGATCATTGCGCCGCACGCAGGCTACGTCTATTCGGGACCGATCGCTGCCAGTGCGTACGCACGACTGCGACCGGCGCGCGAGCGGATTCGGCGTGTGGTGCTGCTCGGCCCCACCCATAGAACACCTGTGCGCGGTCTAGCCATCCCTGCCGCCAGCGCCTTCTCGAGCCCGCTTGGCCCGGTCACCGTCGACCACGAGGCGCTGGCGACTGTTGCCAATCTGCCGCAGGTGATCGTGAGCGATAGCGTGCATGCGCTCGAGCATTCGCTCGAGGTGCATCTGCCGTTTCTGCAGCGCGTCCTCGATTCCTTCTCGCTCGTGCCGCTTGCCGTCGGGCGGGAGTCGCCGGAGGAGGTTGCCGAAGTTCTGGATCGCCTGTGGGGCGGCGACGAAACCCTGATCGTGGTGAGTTCCGACCTCTCGCACTATCTGCCCTATGTGGTCGCCCGCCAGGCAGACCGCGAGACTGTGGACGCGATCCTCGGCCTCGATGCCGTCATCGACCACGAACACGCGTGCGGCGGCACGCCGGTGAATGGGCTGCTGCTCGCCGCCCGCCGCCACGGGCTGCGTCCGCACCTGCTCGATCTGCGCAACTCCGGCGACACCGCCGGCGACCGCACCCGCGTCGTCGGCTATTGCAGTGTCGCGTTCGAGGACTCGCCGGCATGACCGGGGAGAAGCGTGGCATCGTCCTGCTCGCGATTGCGCGGGCAGCGATCGCCAACGGACTCGGCGACGCTGTCAACGCGCGCGACGACGCCGCCTGGCTGAACGCCCCCGGAGCGACCTTCGTCACCCTCAGGAAGAATGGCGCGCTGCGCGGCTGCATCGGCACCCTGGAGGCGCACCGCCCGCTGCTCGTCGACGTGAAGGCGAACGCGCGCGCCGCCGCCTTCCGCGATCCGCGGTTCCTGCCCTTGCAGCCCGAGGAACTCGACGAGATCCGCATCGAGGTCTCGCTGCTTTCGCTGCTGCAGCCGATCGAATGCACGAGCGAGGAGGACGCCTTGGCACGTCTGCATCCCTTCGAGGACGGCATCGTGCTCGAGTACGGCAGCGCGCGCGCCACCTTTCTGCCGCAGGTGTGGGAGGATCTGCCGGAACCGGCGCGCTTCCTGAACGAGCTCAAGCGCAAGGCCGGTTTGCCGGCGTCGTTCTGGGCAAGCGGCGTGCGACTATCCCGATACAGCGTTGCCAAGTACGCCGAAGCTGAAGCGGCGATCACGCCGATACCTGCATGAACGAGAGCTACCTCGCCCGGTGGTGGCACGCGCTGCCAGACGGTCGCATTCAATGTGATCTGTGTCCACGCGACTGCCGGCTGCACGAAGGCCAGCGCGGCGCGTGCTTCGTGCGCGCCATGGAAGGCGGGCGCATGGTGCTCACGACCTACGGCCGCTCCTCGGGCTTCTGCGTCGACCCGATCGAGAAGAAGCCACTTAACCACTTCTATCCCGGCAGCACCATCCTCTCCTTCGGCACCGCGGGCTGCAACCTCGCCTGCAAGTTCTGCCAGAACTGGGACATCTCGAAGTCGAAGGACATGGACCGGCTCGCCGACCAGGCCTCACCGCGGGCGATCGCCCAGGCAGCCGTCAAATACGGGTGCCGCAGCGTCGCCTTCACCTACAACGACCCGGTCATCTTCGCCGAGTACGCCATGGACGTGGCCGACGCCTGTCACGAGCACGGCGTCCAGACCGTAGCGGTCACCGCCGGCTACATGCACGCCGCGCCGCGGCGCGAGTTCTACGCAAAGATGGACGCAGCGAATGTCGACCTCAAGGCCTTCACCGACGACTTCTACGTCAGGCTGACCGGTGCGCATCTGCAGCCGGTGCTCGACACGCTCGCCTATCTCAAGCACGAAACCCGGGTATGGTTCGAGATCACCACGCTGCTCATCCCCGGTCGCAACGACTCGGACGCGGAGCTGCTGGCGGCGTGCCAGTGGATCATGAGGGAACTCGGGCCCGACGTGCCCGTGCACTTCACCGCCTTCCATCCCGACTACCGGATGCAGGATGTTCCGCCAACTCCGCCGTCGACGCTGACGCGGGCGCGCCACATCGCGCTGGGGGAGGGCCTGCATTACGTCTACACCGGCAACGTGCACGACTTGGACGGCGGTACGACGGCCTGTCCGGCGTGCCAGATGCCGCTGATCGCGCGCGACTGGCATCGCATCGCGAGCCATCGTCTGACCGAGGATGGTCGCTGCCCCGACTGCGGGACCGCCATCGCCGGCCGCTTCGCAGCGTTCGAGGGACAGTTCAGCAGGCGCCGCATTCCGGTGTCGATCGGCCGCGCGCGCGACGCCTGTTGAACATCCGCCTGGATAGGACGCTGCGCGGCACGCTGGCGAAGCACGGTGATTCCCCGCAAGCGCCGCAACCACGCGAACGCCGATGGTAGACTTCGGGCTTAACAATCACCGGAACTGATCGATTGTCTCAGCCCACCGCCTCGTCCGAATCCTGCACCATCCCATGCAATCTCTGCGACTCGCACAGCGTGGATGTCGTCTCCACCCTGGACCGCCATCGCAAACCCTTGCGCACCGTCGTCTGCCAAAACTGCGGGCTGGTCTGGAGCGATCCACGGCCGGTCGAAGCGCGCAGCTTCTACGAGCACGAGTATCGGGTGCAGTTCAAGGGGGCATTCAACCCGAAGCCGAAGCACGTCTACCGTGGCGGCCTGGTCGCGGTTGACCGCTACGAGAAGATCAAGAGCTATCTCCCCGGGCGCAATACGCTGCTCGACATCGGGTCGGGCGCCGGCGAGTTCCTCTACCTCATGACCCGCGCCGGCTTCAAGGGTGTCGGCATCGAGCCCAATCTGGGCTACGGCGGCTATTCGCGCGATGAGTACGGCATCGAGGTGCTGCCCGGCTTCGCCCAGGATCACCAGTTCGCCGATGCGAGCTTCGACACGATCACCATGTGGCACGTGCTCGAACACACCGAGGACCCGCTCGCGAACATCCTGCTCGTCAAGCGCTGGCTCAGGCCCGACGGCTTGCTGGTGGTGGAGGTGCCGAACGTCGAGGCCACCTGCCTCGCGCCAATCCACCGCTTTCACATCGACCACCTCTACAATTTCAACCGCGAGAACCTTGCCGCGATCGGCGAGAAGGCAGGCCTGCGCTGCGCCGAGGTGCGGCTCTCCCACGACAACGGCAACCTCACCGCCTTCTATCTCGAGAAGGGCGACGCGGCGCGCCCGGACTGCCGGATCCCGGGCAACTACGAGCGCATCGCCAGCGCGATCCGCGCCCACACACCGCTCATGCACTACACGCAGTCCTACCCTTATCAACGCTTCGTCGGACGCATGCACCGGATCGTTGATGAGAATCGCGCCGTGCGCGAGTTCTCGGGTGGTCGGCGCTGCCTCGACGACCTGTTCGCGTCCGTCATCCCTCGGGGCTGATCGGGCTCTGGCACCCTTCCTGCACGTCCCGTCGCACCACCGCTGACAAGCGGGCCGAGCCCGCGCATAACACCGGACCCTCGTGCCCGGTGCCGAAGCGGCGACAGTTCACCGCAGGAAAGGGGTCACGATGGGAATCAAAAGCACGGACGATTTCGAACGCACGTTGCACCGCTTGGCGCTGGTGGAGCGCCGCCTGGAGCGGCTTGAAGCGATGCTCCGGGACCGCCCTGCAGCGAGTGACGCCGCAAACGGAGGCGACGCCGTCTCCCGGAAGGCCGTGCATACTCTCGAATTCCCCGAAATCCAACTGCAGATCGTGGAGCCGCCGCCCGCCTCTTCCGCCAAGCAATCGGCGCCGACCACCTGCAAGGCGCGGGCCGCCATCGAATCCCATCCGCATCTGCTGCAACCGCTCACAACGCTGTGGGGGCATCCCGAGTTCGACCGCTACGTGAGCCGGCTTCTCGTCGACGACCGCGGCGGGCGCAAGGGCTTCGCCGCCGACGTGGTCGAGGAACTCCTCTTTCTTGCCCAACTCAACCACGAGTTCTGCCCGAGCTGGGGTCCAGGGGATCCCTGGGCGGACTCGCAATTCATCGGCGACCGATCCTGACTCTCGATAGCGCCACTGATCGGCGCCGTCAGCCTCCGGCCAGGGCCGTAACCACCTCGTCGTACTCGACCCGCTGGAAACTCCGGTAGAACTCCCGACGGCGCGCAAGCACAAGGGCGTCGCCAGGCAAACCAGATCGTCACAGCACCCCGCCACTCCCGCACGCCGCTCGGCTGGCGGCGCTCAGCGCGCCGGAACCCCTTCCTGCTGCCTGGCCTTGTCACGCAGATCGAGGATGTTGTCCGCGATAGCCTGGGCGGTGGATTTCACGTCGCGCTCGGGCGCGCCCTTTTCCAACACGAACTTTGCGGCAACAACATAGGGGTTGCGGGTGAGCAAGCCCCCGGGTAGCCGCTCCGGATCGGTCGCGGTGCCGAGAATGGCGAAGGGTGCCTCGGGCTGGTCGGCGAGGTCACTCACGGCCACTTGCACTTCCATCCTGGGTGCGCCGGCCCCGAAGCCGACCACGGCTCTCCTCATCGTGCTGCCTTCGCTCGCTTCGGTGAACGCACCGCGCACGAGCCACCCCGACGCCGGCAACGGCGCACCGCGCAGTAGCCGCCGGGCTGGGACTCCCGCCCGGTTCAGATCGTCGGTCAAGGACTGCGCCGTCAGGTCGACTATTCTCGCCGCCTGCTCCGCCGGGTTCTGGCTCTCGCTCGGCAAGGGCAGCAATCGCGGCCGATCACTGCCCGCATCCTGTGCCTGGGCATCGAGCCGAAAGTCCGTGACGTAGACCATCTGCGGCAACGCCACCTGGGGCCGCGGCGCAGCGCTTTCCTGCTTGACCTTGGCGCCGCCCATGATGGCTTCCCGCACCGGTGCCGGCCGCCCGGCGCAGCCTGCCAGAACGACGCCGACAGCGAGCACGGCGGCAAACACTGGTCTGCTCATGGTTTGGATGCTTCCTCGCGTGCCCACACCACCTCCTTCGAGAACATGCCTGCGCGCACCGTGATCTGCAGTCGATCGTCGCCCGTGATCGCGAGATCGGCCGGGTAGCTCTTGCCTTGGCGCGGCGAGTAGATCCGCCCGCCACGCCAGTGTCCACCGGCCTCCCGCACGAAGCCGGTCAGGATGTCGAGACCGATGATAGGCCGATCGCGCAGGGCCGCGTTTGCGTTCCCGGCATCTCGCACCGGCATGCCGTCCCGCTCGGGCTCGGCTAGCCAGACCACCTTGCCGGAGTAGGTGTCGCCCAGCCGTGAAATCTCGACCTTCGAGTCCCGGCCTTCGGTCAGCCAGACACCGAGAACCTGATCGGCCGAGGAGTCTGCCGCAACGACCAAACCTTGCAGCAGGCACCACCCAGCCGCAAGCCACGCAACTCGCGCCGACCTCATGTAACCACCGACATCGAGCCAGGCGCGCTGGAGATTCGGATCACGGCGAGGCGTGGGAAGGGGACATCTTGTTTTCGTGGCAGCGTTACCCAATCTGCGTATTGGAGCAGATTTCCGCCGCGCAGCCTATATCGGTCGACGGCATCGGGGCGTGCTAACCATTCGCCACGTCTGCTCGCGCAAATGCTCGCCGCTTCGCGCGGGCCGCGCGGCCCTTCTTTCCCTATAATGGCGCCCTTTCGCGATGCGCCCGACCCACTTCCCCATCGACCTGCCCGCGCCCGGCGTGCGGCTGCGCGTGCCTGCTCTGCACGGCTCGAGCGACGCTCTCTTCCTGGCCGAGACGTCGGCGTGCGTGCGTCCGCTGGTCGTCGTCACCGCCACGGCGCAGCACGCTCAGCGGCTCAAGGCGGAGATCCCCTTCTTCGCACCCGCGTTGCGCGTCGCGCTGCTGCCGGACTGGGAGACGCCTGCCCTACGATCACTTCTCGCCGCATCAGGATCTGGTCTCGGAGCGGCTCGCGACCCTGCATCGGATCACGCGCGACGAGTGCGACGTGGTGCTGGTGCCGGTCGCCACCGCGCTCGGCCGCCTGCCGCCGGTGGAATATCTGGCCGCCTACACCTTCTTCCTGAAACAGGGCGAAAAGCTCTCCATCGACGTGCTGCGCACGCAGCTCACGGTTGCCAGCTATACCCACGTCTCGCAGGTGCTGTCACCAGGCGAGTACAGCGTGCGCGGCGGCTTGATCGACCTCTTTCCGATGGGCAGCGTGCTGCCCTATCGCATCGATCTCCTCGACGACGAGATCGATAGCATCCGCACCTTCGATGTCGAGACCCAGCGCAGCATCTACAAGGTGGGCGAGATCCACCTGCTGCCGGCGCGCGAGTTTCCCCTCGACGAAGCCGGCCGGACCCGCTTCCGCCAGAGCTTTCGCGAGCGCTTCGAGGGTGACCCATCACGCTCGCAGAACTACAAGGACGTGAGCAAGGGTCTGGCGCCCGCGGGCATCGAGTATTACCTGCCGCTCTTCTTCGAGCACACGGCCACCTTCATCGACTATCTGCCGGAGCGCGCGACGATCTGCCTGCACGGCGAGGTCGAGGCCGCCGCGATGCAGTTCTGGCGCGACACCAGCGCCCGCTACGACGTGCTGAAGGGCGATCGCACACGTCCCGTCCTGCCGCCGCAGGATCTCTATCTCACACCCGACGCCTTCTTCGGCGCGGTAAAGCCCTTCCGGCGCATCGAAATCGCCGGCGCTGCGGAACCGGCAGGGCAGCTTCACCGCCGCGCTGCCCGATGTCCAGGCGGACCGCCGCGCAGATCATCCGCTCGCGAAGCTCGACGCGTTCCTCGGCAACTCGGGTCTGCGCACCTTGATCCTCGCCGAGAGCCTCGGCCGTCGCGAGACCATGCTCGCGTACTTTGCCGAGCACGGCATACGTCCGCTGGTGGGCGAGACGTTCGATGCATTCCTCTCGGCTGCCGATCCCGTGATGCTCGCCGTGGCACCGGTGCTCAACGGCTTCGCGCATCCGGGTGCGGGCATCGCGCTGGTGACGGAGGCCGAGCTCTATCCGAGCGTCGCACGCACCCGCAGCGGACGCGATGCCGCGCGCCGGACGAGCACCGAAGGCATGTTGCGCGATCTGTCCGAGGTCAAGCTCGGTGATCCCGTCGTGCACGAGCAGCACGGCGTCGGGCGCTACCGAGGGCTCGTCAATCTCGATCTCGGCGATGGCGCAACCGAGTTCCTGCTGCTCGAATACGAGGGCGGCGACAAGCTTTACGTCCCGGTCGCGCAGCTTTTCCTCATCAGCCGCTATAGCGGCGGCCCGGCGGACGCCGCACCGCTGCACAAGCTCGGCACCGAACAGTGGGAGAAAGCGAAGCGCAAGGCCGCCGCACAGGTGCGCGACACGGCCGCGGAACTGCTCAACCTCTACGCGCAGCGCGCCGCCCGGGTGGGTCATGCGTTCAAGCTCTCGCAGCACGATTACGAGGCGTTCGCCGAGGGATTTCCGTTCGAGGAAACGCCCGATCAGCAAGCCGCCATCGAGGCCGTGCTCGGCGACCTGCAACAGGGCCGGCCGATGGACCGCCTGGTCTGTGGCGACGTCGGCTTCGGCAAGACCGAGGTCGCGCTGCGCGCAGCCTTCGTCGCCGTGAACGAAGGGCGGCAGGTCGCCGTGCTGGTGCCGACCACGCTGCTCGCCGAGCAGCACTTCAACAACTTCTCCGACCGGTTCGCCGACTGGCCGGTCAAGCTCGCCGAGTTCTCCCGCTTTCGCTCCGCGAAGGAAACGAGCGCAGCGCTGCAGGCGCTCGGCGAGGGTCGGCTCGACATCGTCATCGGCACCCACAAGCTCCTGCAGAAGGACGTCAAGTTCAAGAACCTGGGGCTCGTCATCATCGACGAGGAGCACCGCTTCGGCGTGCGCCAGAAGGAGCGGCTCAAAGCGCTGCGCTCGGAGGTCGACGTGCTGACACTGACCGCAACCCCGATTCCGCGCACGCTCGCCATGTCGCTCGAAGGGCTGCGCGATTTTTCCGTCATCAGCACCGCGCCGCAGCGGCGGCTCGCGATCAAGACGTTCGTCGCGCCGTGGTCACCGAGTCTCGTGCGCGAGGCGCTGCTGCGAGAGCTGAAGCGCGGCGGCCAGGTGTATTTCGTCCACAACGAGATCGAGACGATTTACGCCATGGAAGAGAAGCTCAAGGCACTGCTGCCCGAGGCGACGATCCGTGTCGCCCACGGCCAGATGCGCGAGCGCGAGCTGGAGCACGCCATGCGCGACTTCCACCAGCTACGCTTCAACGTGCTCCTGTGCACGACCATCATCGAGACCGGCATCGACGTGCCGAACGCCAACACCATCGTGATCAACCGTGCCGACATGTTCGGTCTCGCCCAGTTGCACCAGCTGCGCGGGCGCGTCGGCCGTTCGCATCACCAGGCGTATGCGTTCCTGTTCACGCCGGACGAGGGCGCCGTCACCGCACAGGCGAAGAAGCGGCTGGAAGCGATCCAGATGATGGAGGAACTGGGCGCCGGCTTCTTCCTCGCCATGCACGACCTCGAGATCCGCGGTGCCGGCGAGGTGCTCGGCGATTCGCAGAGCGGCGACATGCAGGAGGTGGGCTTCACGCTCTACGCGGACATGCTCGCGAACGCGGTGCGCTCGCTCAAGGCGGGACGCGAGCCGGATCTTGCCGCACCGCTGCGCGTGGCAACGGAGATCAATCTGCACGCGCCCGCATTGCTGCCGTCCGACTACTGCCCCGACGTGCACGAGCGCCTCGTCCTCTACAAGCGGCTCGCGAACTGCGAGACGACCCGACGAACTCGATGCGCTGCAGGAAGAGCTCATCGACCGCTTCGGGCTGCTGCCTGATGCCGGCCAGACCCTGCTCGAATGTCACCGCCTGCGCCTCGCCGGCGAGCCGCTCGGCGTCACACGCATCGACGCCACCGCCGATGCCGTCGCCATCCAGTTCGTCGAGAACCCGCCCATCGATCCGGCGCGCGTCATCCAGCTCATTCAGAGCAAGCGCGGCTATCGTCTCGCGGGGCCGGACCGACTGCGTGTCGAGGCGAAGCTCGCAAGTGTTGCGGAGCGCGCACAGCGGGTGCGCGAGGTTTTCGCTGAACTTGCTGGAGAAACGCGAAAGAAGGCATCCACGCATTAGAACGTTATCGTCGCAGGCACTTGGTCGTTACCTCGCGAAGACGCGCCGATACATATCTAGCCACATGTCACTCTGCTCCCGGACGCTGTCTGGGGGACATAGTCTCGCACGTGCGTGTGCCATGCTTGGTACGAAAGGGGACGGCCAGGCAGCAACGTCCATTTTCTCCGCGAGAACTTCCCCAGTCCGCACATCGACAATTTGCCTGACCCATTTGTCGGTGCGCAGATGCCTTGTTGGGTAGTTGCTGGTGTTGTTTGATTGAAAGCGGATATACCCCTCTAGCCTTTTCCAATCTGGCCCTTCACGGCCTATGAAATTCGGTGTCCCGTCCGCGTTGTAGAACTCCGGTGGCAAGTTGGCCTTCTTGTAGATCTTGACGCCTGCCTCCTTTGCGCAAAGTTGTTGGTGTTCTCGCGCCCCGAGAAAGTCGTCTATGTGGCCAAATAGCCAAAAAGCGAGAAACGTGATCGTCGCAGCGATCCACTTGACGACCCGAGGGCGTGTCAGCCACGCGACCAGAGCGGTGACGGCAATCGCCAGCAGAAGGTAGGCAACAAGATAATTGGGATTTAGCATGGTTGGTTTCGCTTGGGATTCGTCCCGCCGATCAATGCTTATCAAGCACGGTCCATGCGGGTCGCGGACATTGCGAAAAGCTTCGCAGACACGGGCAAGTCTCCACGGCTCGCCGTCCCGCTTCCGGTCATGTCAGAATTCGATCTTCTCGGGTGTTCTCTTTTCGCGGTGCCCTCCCGGCCCGCTTTCGAGGTGTGCGCAAATGGATACGGTGACGATCAAAGTCGATGGCATGACCTGCGGCGGATGCGTCGCGAGCGTCAAACGCGTGGTGCAAGCCGTGGCTGGCGTCGAGAGCGTGGACGTTTCGCTGGAAAAGGGCGAAGCGGTGGTCAGCTACGACGGCGCCAAGACCCAGCCGACGGCGTTCAAGACGGCCATCGACAGCGCCGGCTTCACCGCCGGCTGAACTCCCGCCTGACATTGAGCAGCGACCCGGCGCACTTCGGGACACTTCAGCAGAGCAACGGGTGACCACCACGGCGCTCGCATTGGTGCTGGTCGCGGCCTTCACCCACGCGAGTTGGAACTATTTCCTGAAGCGCTCTGGCGGAGGTATCGGTTTCGTCTGGTTGTTCGCTGCTGTCTCCGCCCTGCTCTATGCGCCAGTGGCGATCGGAGTGTTTCTCTGGCTACGGCCCAACCTCGGATGGGTGCACTTCGCTGCCGCGGCGGCGAGCGCGCTCCTGCACGCCGTCTACTATCTGCTGCTCGATCGCGGCTATCGTCACGGCGACTTGTCGCTTGTCTATCCGATCGCACGTGCCACCGGCCCGCTGCTGACGGTGGCGTTGGCGATGCTGTTGCTCGGTGAGCGCCCTGCTCCGCTCGCGATCGGCGGCGCCTTCCTGATCAGCGGCGGCGGGCTGCTCCTGACCGGGGATCCGCGTGCGCTGCGCAGCAAGGGCATTGAGCAAGCAGTGGTCATGGCACTTAGCACCGGCGTGACCATCGCCGCCTACACACTCGTGGACAAGGCCGCGGTGGCGATCCTGTTGACCCCGCCAATCCTGCAGGACTGGATGACCAATGCCGGACGCGTCGTGCTGATGGCGCCGCTGCTGCGTGGTCGCGGCGCTTCGGTTCGGGCTGCATGGCAGCAGCATCGCGGCGACGTGCTCGCGGTCGCGGTGCTCTCCCCCCTGGCGTATATCCTCGTGCTGACTGCGATGCAGATCACACTCGTGAGCTACGTCGCACCGGCGCGGGAGGTGAGCATTCTCATCGCCGCGTTCCTCGGCGCGCGACTATTGTCGGAAGGCGACGCGCGCCGGCGCGGCATCGCGGCAGCGCTGATGACGGTTGGCGTAGTGGCGCTCGCCTTCGCGTAGCACGAACCGATGAAAGCACCACTCACGGAAATCTACCGCCCTGCAGACCTGCAGGAGGTCCTGATGATCAAGATGCTGCTGGTGCGCGAAGGCGTGGACTACCTGATCACGAACGAGCACCTGGCGAGCGTGCTCCCGATGTTTGGATCAGTGGGCGCCGCGGGCATGCGCCTGTTGGTGGCACCTGAACAAGCGGCAGAGATCGCCGCTCTGCTGCGCGAAGAACTGGGACTCGGCGCCTAGCCCCAACGTCTGTTCACACTATTTGCGCGAGCGCGGCAGCATGAACAGTGACGCGGCTAACCCTGCTCGCGCGCATCGTATCGTGCGCACCCGAGTGTGAACACGGGTCTAGTTCGTGTTCCAGATCTGCCACCACTGCTTGTTCGGGTTAGTGCCGAGCCTGTACCTGGTATCCGGAAAGGTGGCGACGAGGACGCGTTCGGCGTCATCGCGCAGATCGGTGAGGCCGAGCTTGTCATAGCTCATCGCCATGATGACGAGACCTTCCTCGTTCGCCGGCGCACGCGGATAGCGCGTAATGGCGTTCTGCCCGCGATTAGCGGCAGCCACGTAGGCACCGCGCTTGTAGTAGTAGCGGGCCACTGCCACTTCGTGCGAGGCAAGCGCGTTCAGGAGGTAGTTCATGCGCGCGATCGCATCGGGCGTGTACTTGCTGTTCGGATAGCGCAGCGTCAGGTCGCGGAAGGCGTCGTAGGAATCGCGCAGGGCCTTGGGATCGCGCTCGGTCATGTCCTGACCGCTCAGGCTGCCCATGAAGCCCAGGTCTTCGTTGAAGTTGGCGAGCCCCTTGAGATAGAAGGCGTAGTCAACTGCCGCATGGTTCGGATGCAGCTTGATGAAACGGTCGCACGCAGCTACGGCGGAGGTGGACTGTCGGTCCTTGTAATAGGCATAGGCGACGTCGAGTTGTGACTGCTGGGCATAGCGCCCGTATGGGTAGCGCGACTCCAGGGTTTCGTAGAGCTTGATCGCCTTCTCGTAATTGCCGTCGGCAAGTTCGCTGCGCGCTTCGGAGTAGAGTTTCTGCGCGGACCAGCCCTTGGTTTCGTCGTATTTTTCCGGCAGCAGGCCGCAGCCGGCGACAAGCAGGAGCGCTAGAAGAAGATTGCTGGCGAGGGCTACACTGCGGAGCATGGAGGTCGATATACGAATGGGGCGGCAGGAATCCGGCGACTCGGATTATAGCGCAAGCGGCCAGGCCCTTGCCTTGACGGTCCCTGCCGCGTGCGCGGGACTGCGTGCGGACCAGGCGCTCGTCCGGCTGATGCCCGATCACTCGCGCAACCGCCTGCAGGCATGGATGCACCGCGGTCGCGTCACCCGCGACGGCAAGCCGCTCGCGCCACGCGACAAGGTGTGGACCGGCGATCGCGTGCGGGTCGACTGCGAACCCAGCCCGGAGGTGCTCGCCACGCTGCCGGAGGACATCCCGCTGCGCATTGTTTTCGAGGATGCTGCGCTGCTTGTCGTCGACAAGCCCGCCGGCCTCGTCGTGCACCCGGGCAGCGGCAATCCGCGCGGCACGCTGCAGAACGCGTTGCTGCGGCATGCGCCGGAGACAGTCAACGTACCGCGCTCGGGCATCGTGCACCGTCTCGACAAGGACACGAGCGGGCTCCTGGTCGTCGCCAAAACGGTACCGGCGCAGGTCGCCCTCGTCCGCCACCTGCAGGCGCGCACCGTCAAGCGCGAATATCTCGCCCTGGTGCATGGCGATCTCTCCAGCGACGGCGACGTGGAAGCCCCCATCGGCCGCCATCCGGTGCAGCGCACGCGTATGGCCGTGGTCGCTGCCGGCAAACCCGCACGCACCCACTACCGGGTCATGGAGCGGTTCGAAGGGATCACTCTGCTTCGCCTCGCGCTCGAGACCGGGCGCACCCACCAGATCCGCGTACACATGCAGTCGATCGGACATCCTCTCGTGGGTGACCCCGTATACGGATACAGAAATCTTCCCGCCGCCTGCCCGGCCGCGGCAGTGGCGTTCGGGCGCCAGGCCCTGCACGCCGAGACACTCGGCCTCGTGCATCCGGCAACCGGTGTCGCGATGCGCTGGAGCGCACGCCGTGCCCGACGACCTGGAGTGCCTGATCGACGCGCTTCGCAGTCACCTGCAGTCGCATGCCGGTCGCTGACCCCCGCCTCGATCTGATCGAGGCCGACTGGCCGGCGCCGCCGGGCGTGCGCGCACTCATCACCACGCGCATCGGGCGGTGTGAGCCGCGGACCCTACGCCGGCCTCAACCTTGGCGACCACGTCGGCGATGACCCGGCCGCGGTTGCCGAGAATCGTGCCCTGCTCGCCGCGCACCTGCCCCAGGCGCCGATGTGGCTGCGACAGGTGCACGGCGCCGAGGTCGCCGACGCTAGCCAGCGCCACGCGCTCTGCGAGGCCGACGCAAGTGTTACCCGCGACGCACGGACCGTGCTCGCAGTTCTCACCGCAGACTGCCTTCCCGTGTTCCTGGCGGACGACGCCGGCCGCGCGGTTGCCATCGCCCACGCCGGCTGGCGCGGGCTCGTCGCGGGAGTCGTCGAACGTACCGTCGCGTCCCTCGGCGTGGAACCCGGGCACGTGATCGCATTACCTCGGTCCGGCGATCGGCCCGCGCGCGTTCGAGGTCGGCGCCGACGTGCGAGACGCCTTTCTGCGCAGCGACGCCGAAGCCGGCTGCGCCTTCGTTCCGCATGGCCCGGGCAAGTGGCTCGCCGATCTCTACGCGCTCGCCCGCATGCGTCTCGCCCGCATCGGCGTGAGCCGCGCATACGGCGGCGACCTCTGTACGTTCAGCGAGCCGGCGCGATTTTTCTCTCACCGCCGCGACGGCATCACGGGTCGCATGGCGTCGCTGATCTGGCTGGAACGCGATTCTCCGTAAGCGCCGCGCGTATAATTACGGGTTTTTTTGCGGCGTCCCGTCATGACGGTCCTGCAGTGGATCATCGCTGCCTGCTTCGCAGGTGGCGTGCTGAGCGTGACAGCAGCGGCGCTAGTCGCGCTTTCCGCGCAGCCGCGCCACGTTCCGGTGCTGATCAGCTACGCCATCGGCGCCTTGCTCGGAGCGGTTTTTCTGAACCTCCTGCCGGAGGCCTTCGCGCGTGCCGACGGCGTGCCGATGGGCAGCCGTCGTGCTCGGCGGCATTCTCGGATTCTTCACGCTGGAAAAGCTCGTCCTCTGGCGGCACTGCCACGAGGATGCCTGCGAGAGCCACGGCACCCCAGCCGTCGAGCACGACCATGGGCGCAGCGGTCTCATGATCCTGGTCGGCGACACCATCCACAATTTCGTCGACGGCATCCTGATCGCCGCCGCGTTCCTCGCGGATATTCAGCTCGGAATCGTGACCGCACTCGCGATGATCGCGCACGAGATTCCGCAGGAAGTCGGCGACTTCCTGGTTCTGCTCAACAGCGGCTACAGCCGCCGCGAGGCCTTTACCTTCAATCTGCTGTCGAGCGTCGCGACGCTCGTGGGTGGACTGCTCGCCTACGCCACGCTGCATCACGTCGAGACACTGGTGCCGCCGCTGCTTGGCATCGCGGCCGCGAGCATGCTCTATGTCGCCGTCGCCGACCTCATCCCGGGATTGCACCGGCGACCGGAGCTGCACGCCACGGTCCAGCAGCTAAGTCTCATCGCGCTGGGTGTCGGCACCATCTGGGTCACCGGGCGCTTCTTTCCGGGTCATTGATCGCCCAGGTCGCGCGGAGTCGTCGGCCGCTTCGGCCTGCGCGATCGCCTCCCGCCGCAATCGCCGGCTGCGCTTGCTGCCGCTGCGCACGAGGATTATCAGCCCCAGCGGCAGGACACCGCACAGCAGCAGCGTCGCCAGCCCGGCGGCGAAGCTTTGCTCGGTGAGTGCCATGAGAACGACGACGTAGAGCCAACCGATGGCAACGATGTACATGGCGAGATCTTGTTCAGGTGTTTGCTTGACACTGAATAAGTCGGCTTCCAGAATCGCTTGACCCCGCCGGCCCAGCCGGCCCACCCCGCGGAGACGACACCCCCATGGATGCGCGCACGGAGAATCCGCCCGAAAGTTTCGAGCTCGTAAAGTCGATCACCGAGGCGAACCAGAAACTGATCAAGGAATTCCTGAAGAAGTTCACGCCGTACCAGCGCCTGGATGCGAACGAGATGCTGCAATCGCTCTCCGCCGGCATGCTGCACGACACCGAGCAGGTGCGACAGTTGAACGAGCGCTACGCGAAGATGTGGGGCGAACTGTGGAGCAATATGCTCAAGCGCACCACCGGTCAGGAGGTGGAACCGGTCGCGGTCCCCGAGAGGGGCGATCGCCGCTTTCAGGCCGCGGAGTGGAAGGAGATCCCGTATTTCGATTTCCTGCGCCAGTCGTACCTGCTCAACTCGCGCTGGCTCGCCGACCTGGCCGAGGCCGCCAAGCTCGAGCCGCACAGCAAGAAGAAGCTCAAGTTCTTCACGCGGCAGGTCACGGATGCAATGTGCCCGGCGAACTTCCCGGCGTCCAACCCGGAGGCGCTGAAGCTCGCGCTGGAAACCACAGGGCCAGAGTTTGGCGAAGGGCTACAAGAATCTCGTCGACGACCTGGAAAAGGGACGCATCTCGATGGTCGACGAGTCGGCGTTCGACGTCGGCGAGAACCTCGCGAAGACGCCCGGATCGGTGATCTTCCAGAACGATGTTCTTCAACTCATCCACTACCAGCCGACCACCGCCAAGGTGCGCGAGGTTCCGTTCCTCATCGTTCCGCCCTTCATCAACAAGTACTACATCCTCGATCTGCAGCCCGACAACTCCTTCGTCAAGTACGCAGTCGACCAGGGTTTCAACACGTTCCTCGTGTCCTGGCGGAACATGCCGCAGGAGCTTGGTTCGCTGTCGTGGGACGACTACATCGAGCAGGCGGTGTTCAAGGCCCTGGAGGTCGTCCTCGATGTCAGCCGCGCCGACAAGGCGAACATGCTCGGCTTCTGCGTCGGCGGTACGCTGCTCGCCAGCGCGCTTGCCGTGATGGCGGCGCGCGGCGACAAGCGCGTGAACACACTGACCCTGCTCACGACCATGCTCGACTTCAGCGACGTGGGCGAAATCGGTGTCTATCTCGACCAAGCCTACGTCGAGAAGCGCGACGTCGATTTCGCCAAGGGCGGCCTCGTGCGCGGCTCCGAGCTCGCCAGCACGTTCGCGAGCCTGCGCGCCAACGAGCTCGTGTGGTCCTACGTGGTCAACAACTATCTCAAGGGCAAGTCGCCGGAAGCCTTCGACCTGCTCTACTGGAACAGCGACGGGTCGAACCTGCCCGGCAAGCTGTACGCCTGGTACGTCCGCAACATGTACTTCGAGAACAATCTGCGCGTGCCGAACAAGCTCGACGGCGCTGGGCACACCGCTCAACCTGCGCAACATCACGCTTCCCGACCTTCGCGCTCGCAGCGCGCGAGGACCACATCGTGCCGTGGCACTCCGCCTACATCAGCGCGCGGCTGCTCGGCAGCGACGAGATCGAGTTCGTGCTGGCAGCGAGCGGGCACATCGCCGGCGTGATCAATCCGGCCTCGAAGAATCGGCGCAACTATTGGGTCGGCGAGGGCAAGCTGCCGGAAAGCCACGAGGACTGGCTCGCCAGCGCCAAGCAGGTGCCGGGCAGCTGGTGGCCGCGCTGGTCGGAATGGCTCGCGCAAGCGCGTCGGGCGGCGAAGTGCACCGCCCCGAAGAAGCCCGGCAATCGCACCTACACCGGAGCTGGAGGCCGCCCCCGGCAGCTACGTGAAGGAGCGGCACGAGTAAAGCACCGCGCAGCGGCAGCGATCGCTGCCGACCAACGCAAAGGCCCCTGCAGTCGACCTGCAGGGGCCTTTCGCTATCCAGTCGCCGCGGATAGCGCCGCCGGGCGCACCCGGCCGTTCTAATTGCCGGCTTCTTCACCGCTGCCTTGGCGGCATCCGGTTGTTGCCTGCGTCGCGGCGCGGATCGACGTATCAGCCATCTGGGTCACCTGAGCTCGCCGCCTTGGTCATGTTCTCCATGGCGCTCTGCGTAGCGGACATGGCGGTCTTGAAAGCGGCCACGGCGGCCTCGGACGCTCCGCCCGGAGCGGCCTTCATGACCTTCTCGATGGCCTCCATGACTTCCTTGCTGTGGGAGGTCATGGCCTGTTCCATCAGGCGCGAGACCTCCGCCTGCGTCGCCGACGCCACCTCATAGACGCTCTTGCAGTAGGAAAGCATCTTCTCGACGCTCTGCTCGGCGAGCTTGGTGCGCAGGCTCATCAGCTGCTGCGGATCCTTCGTTTCGGTCAATGCCTTCGCGGTCTTGCTGTTCTCTTCGAACGACGTGCGCGCAGCGTCGAGCTGCAGCTTCATCATGCGCTCGGCGCTGTCCATGGAAATCTGCGCAAACTTGAGCGCGGTCTCCAGTCCCCCCTTCCCGAAGGCGGCAAAATCTTCAGGCTTTCTCGAACATTTTTCTCTCTCCTCACGTTGGGTACACACTTGGCTGTCCGTGCCGCTTTTGTTGCACTGCACCAACTCATTATAGCCACACTCCGAGCTTTGTCAACCGCGCCTTGCTGCGACGCAGCATACGTTGCGATTAGCTTCTATCTCTCAGATGGTTATAATTATCGCATGAGCGCACTCCCGCATGCGTTCGCGCGTGGATCTTACCGGGAAAGGATTCCGATGGCTGAAGGAAGCGACAACGTCCGCCTGATCAAGAAATATCCAAACCGGCGGCTCTACGACACGGCCACCAGCAGCTACATCACGCTCGCCGACGTCAAGCGCCTCGTTCTGGACAACGCCGACTTCAAGGTGGTCGATGCGAAATCGGGTGACGATCTCACGCGCAGCATCCTGCTGCAGATCATCATCGAGGAAGAAAGCGACGGCATGCCCGATGTTCTCCAGCGACATGCTGTCGCAGATCATCCGCTTCTACGGCCACACCATGCAGGGCATGATGGGCAACTACCTGGAGAAGAACATCCAGACCTTCATGGACCTGCAAAACCGGCTGCAGGAGCAGTCGCGCGCCATCTACGGCGAGAATCCCATGCTCTCCCCCGATGCCTGGACCCAGTTCATGAAGCTGCAGGGTCCGACGATCCAGAGCCTCATGGGCAGCTATCTCGAGCAAAGCGCCACCATGTTCCTCGAGATGCAGCAACAGCTGCAGCGGCAGACCCGCAATCTCTTCGGCAGCTTCACGTTCCCCGGGCTCAAGACCGGCAAGTCGGACGAAACCGCCTCCGACGAAAGCCAGGGCGGCGGCGGCAAGAGCTGACCCTGCGCCGGCCGCGAAGCCGGCGCATTCACCTCGCAACACCCGGTGTCCCAGTGCCACCCAAGGTCGGCTTCGTCTCGCTCGGCTGCCCCAAGGCCCTCGTCGATTCCGAGCGCATCCTGACGCAGCTGCGCGCCGAGGGCTACCTCGTCTCGCCCAGCTACGAGCGAGGCCGATCTCGTGGTCGTGAACACCTGCGGCTTCATCGATGCCGCGGTCGAGGAATCCCTCGACGCCATCGGCGAGGCGCTGGCCGAGAACGGACGCGTGATCGTCACCGGCTGTCTCGGCGCCCAGGGCAACATCGTGCGCGACGCCCATCCCGCTGGTCCTCGCCGTCACCGGCCCGCAGGCCACCGCAGAAGTGATGGCAGCGGTGCACGCGCACCTGCCGCAGCCGCACGATCCCTTCACGAGCCTGATCCCGCCGCAGGGCATCAAGCTCACGCCGCAGGCACTACGCCTACCTCAAGATCGCCGAGGGCTGCAACCACCGCTGCACGTTCTGCATCATCCCCTCGATGCGCGGCGATCTCGTCAGCCGCCCCATCGGCGACGTGCATGACCGAAGCCGAAACCCTGGTCCGCGCAGGCGTGAAGGAACTGCTCGTGATCTCGCAGGACACGAGCGCCTACGGCGTCGACGTCAAGTATCGCACCGGCTTCTGGCAAGGGCGCCCGCTGCAGCACGCGGCTCACCGAGCTCGCCACGCGCGCTGAGCGGGCTCGCGCGCCTGGGTGCGCCTGCACTACGTCTACCCCTATCCGCACGTGGACGAGCTGATTCCGCTGATGGCGGAGGGCCGGCTGCTGCCCTACCTCGATGTTCCGTTCCAGCACGCGAGCCCGCGCATCCTGAAGCTCATGAAGCGCCCGGCCAGCGCCGAGGACAATCTCGCCCGCATCCGCGCCTGGCGCGTCCATCTGTCCCGAACTCACGATCCGCAGCACCTTCATCGTCGGCTTTCCGGGCGAAACCGAGGCCGAGTTCGAAGCGCTGCTCGCATTCCTGGAGGAAGCACAGCTCGACCGCGTTGGCTGCTTCGCCTACTCGCCGGTCGACGGTGCGCGCGCCAACGCGCTGTCCGGACACGTGCCCGAAGAAGTCAAGGAGGAACGGCGCGCGCGCTTCATGGCGCTGCAGGAGAAGATCAGTGCCGAGCGGCTGCGCGCGAAAGTCGGAAAGTTCCTGAACGTACTCGTCGACGAAGTGCATGGCGACGAAGGCGCTTGCCCGCTCCGCCGCAGACGCACCCGAGATCGACGGCGTCGTGCACGTGTCGCAGGGCGCGCGGTGCTCGCGGTCGGCGACCTTGCCGGGTGCGCGTCGTGCAATCCGATAGCCACGATCTCTGGGCCGAGGCCGTCGCATTGAAGATCAATCCCCGCATCCTGCACGTGGATACGGCGACTCAAGCGCAACCTGCTCGCCCTCTGGTTCGCGTATCGTCACCCGGACACGCCACTGCTGGCGAAGGTCGCTCGCCGTGCTGGTCGCCGGCTATGCCTTCAGCCCGATCGACCTGATTCCCGACTTCGTGCCGCTGTGGGTTATCTCGACGAGTTCGATCCTGCTGCCAGGCGCGATCTACGTCATCTTCAGCTGATCCCGCAACCGGTGCTCGACGAATGCCAGGCCTGCGCCGATGCAGTATCTGCGTGAGCACAAACACGGCCCGCGCAACTACGCTGCCGCCGCCGTCATCGTCCTGCTCTGGGCGGCGGTGCTCTGGTGGCTGTGGGCGCGTTTCGGCGCCACCGTTACGTCGATGGCTGCGCGAGGCGCTCGAGTGACGCGTCTTCAGCGCACGAGGCCGGACGTCAGGTCGCTGTCGCCCTCGCGCAGATAGGCGAACGGCATCTGCGGCGTGCCGAACGCCAGACCCGGGCAGCCGTCGCCATCGACTGCGATCAGCCCGACTCGGATGCCCACGGTGTCCGACATTTCGGCCAGCACGCGGTCGACCGCTGCCGGCGCTGCAAGGCCGCGCTCGATCCAGTCGCACACGCGTTTCGTCGCGAGGGTGCGCAGCATGAGCTCGCCGAGCCCCGTCGCCGATGCCGCTGCGAAGGACGTCGCGTAGTTGCCCGCGCCGGGCACCGGCGTATCACCGACCCTGCCCGGCAGCTTGAGTGCGACGCCGCCAGTCGAAGTAGCGGCAGCAAAGCGGCCCTGCGCATCGACGTGCGACGGCACCGACGGTACCGCCGTGCTCCTGCAAACGCTCCCGCCAGCGCGCCCGCGAGCGAGGCGTGACCGGGTCGTACTCGGCGAAGCCCATCTCCCGTGCGAAGCGCAGAGCGCCCGCCCCTGCCAGCAGAACATGCTCGGTCTGCTCCATGACGCGACGCGCCACCAGCACCGGATTGCGCACCTGCGTGAGCGCCGCCACCGCGCCGACGCGCAGTCCCTCGCCGACCATCACCTGCGCGTCCATCTCGGCCTCGCCGTCGCGGTTGAGGCAGGCCCCGATGCCGGCGTTGAAGAGCGGATCGTCCTCGAGCGCGACGACCGCCGCCATCACCGCGTCGATGGCGGCGCCGCCTGCGGCGAGAATGCGGCGCGCAAGTGTCGCCGCGGCGCGCACGCCGCGCACTGCCTCGCGCACGTCTGCGTCCCACACCCCGGCGCCGCCATGCACCACCAAACCGTAACGTATCAATCCGCTTCCCCCTTCCACCGCATGCGTGAACACGCCTTCACTGCACTTATAATTGCCCGATCCCATGACGCCTGTCGACGCCCCCCGCATGCCACCTGCCGGCGCCCCCTGCGCGAAGTCTCGCTACGCGACCTGCTGCTGTCCCTGGGGCCGGCACTCATCCTGATCGCCGTCGCCTTCTGGATCGCGTTCAAGTTCGTCCAACCGGCGCCACCGCGTCAGCTCACGATCGTAACCGGCGCCGAAGGCGGCGCCTACTACGCGTTCGCGCAGCGCTATCGCAGCATCCTTGCGCGCGACGGGGTCACCCTCGACATCCGCACCTCGGCCGGCTCGCTCGAAAATCTGGCGCTGCTGATGAATCCCGATTCCGGCGTCGAGGTCGGTTTCGCGCAGGGCGGATCGAGCTCTGCCGGGAGCAGCACGCGCATCTTCTCGCTTGGCAGCATCTACTACGAGCCGGCGTGGATCTTCCTGCAGCAGAAGCTCGAGATCCAGAACATTGGCGAGCTGCGTGGCAGGCGGGTCGCGGTCGGTCCCGACGGCAGCGGTACCCGCGTGCTCGCACTGCAGCTGCTGTCGCTGAACGGCGTGCCGCTGCCGCCGACCGAGCTCCTCTACCTCGGCGCAAGGACGCCGCAGACGGACTCGCAAGACGCGACGTGGACGCCGCGTTCATCATCTCCTCTCCCGAGGCGAAGGTCGTGCAGGAACTGCTCGCGGCACCGGGGATTTCCCTGCTGAGTCTCGACAATGCACCCGCCTACATCTGCTCCGACTTCCGTTCCTGACGAAGCTCACCCTTCCGCGCAGCACGGTCGACTTCATCCTCGACATCCCGCCGCAAGATGTCTCGCTCGTCGCGCCGACCACCAACATCGTCGTCACGGAGGACCTGCACCCTGCGCTCGCCTACCTGCTGCTCAGCGCCATGAAGGAGGTGCACGGCGGCCCCGGTTGGTTCCAGACCCAGGGCAAGTTTCCGGCGCCGATCGACGTCGACTTCCCGCTCTCGGATCAGGCCGAGCGCTTCTACCGGTCCGGCGTGCCCTTTCTCTACCAGTACCTGCCCTTCTGGCTCGCGAACCTCGTCGAACGCCTGTGGGTGCTCCTGCTGCCGCTCGTCGCGGTCGTAGTGCCCCTCATGAAGATCGTACCGCCGCTCTACGCGTGGCGCGTGCGCTCGCGCGTCTATCGCTGGTACGGCGAGCTCAAGTTCCTCGAACAGGAGGTGGCGGCGCAGCCCGCGCCGGAAGAGATTCCCCGAGCATCCTGCAGCGGCTCGAACGCATCGACCGCTCGGTGGCGCAGATCAGCGTGCCGCTCTCGTACGCCGACCAGCTCTACACCCTCAAGGAGCATATCCGCCTGGTACGACGCGAGATCCGTGAGCAGCGCATCGCTGCCGATGAGGCGCGCGCGGCCGAGTCCACTTCCCCGCCTCACACCGCCTGAGGTGTCGGCATCGACGCGAAAAACGCCACCGCCTCCTCCTGCTGGCGCGTGCGCTTCATCGGCGGCAGGCTTTGCCAGATGCGCTTGCCATAGGGCTTCGAGACCAGGCGCGTGGTCGCAGATCATCAGCACGCCGCGGTCCGTCTCGTCCCGGATCAGGCGCCCGGCCCCCTGCTTGAGTGTGATGACCGCCTCGGGCACCTGGTACTCCATGAACGCGTTGCGGCCGCTGCGGTTCATCCAGTCGATGCGCGCCGCCAGCACCGGGTCGTCCGGCGGCGCGAACGGCAGACGGTCGATCACCACCACCGACAGCGCCGGACCGCGCACGTCCACGCCCTCCCAGAACGTCTGGCTGCCGAGCAGCACCGCGTTGCCGAGCTTGCGGAATCGTTCCAGCAGATCGTTCTTCGGACCGTCGCCCTGCACCAGGATCGGGAAGTCGAGCCCCTCGCGGCTGGAAGCGCATCCTGCAGCATCTCGTGCGCAGCGCGCATCGCGCGCAGCGACGTGAAGAGGCAGAACGTGCGCCCGCCGGCGGCGCGGATGACGGGGCAGCGCAGCGGCGACCACCGCCTCCGTATAGCCTTCGCTGTTCGGCTCCGGCATCCCCTCCGGGACGTACAGCAACGCCTGGCTGCGCGTAGTCGAACGGGCTGTCCCATGCAGCCGTCGCAGCCGTCCACGAGCCCCATGTCGTTCGGTGTAGTGACGGAACTCGCCGCGCACGGAGAGCGTGGCCGAGGTGAAGATCCACGCGCGCGGATGCCCTTCGAGCTGGCGCTTGAAGACCTCCGCGATCGACAGCGGCGTCGCGTTGAACTGCAGCGAGTGCGAGAAGAGCTCGACCCAGCGCACGTAGTCGCCCTCGAAGCCGCCGCGCCATTGCTCGATGCGCCCGCGCGAGCTCCTGCGCCCGCGCGCAGCAGCGCTCGAAGCCCTTCGCTGCGCGCCGCCTGCGTCTCCAGCAGCGCGCGCAGCGCCTGCAGCTTGTCCAGCGCGTCCGCGAGCGCGCCCTTGAAGCGGTCGTCGTGCTCGACGGCAGACAGCGGCAGCCGTCCCTCCGGCCTCTCGAACGCGAGACGCAGGTCGCGCGCCGCCTTGTCGAGCGCCTGCGCGCCGGGGTGCAAGCTGCGGTGCGAAATCCGGCGCGCTCGCCACCGCCCTCCAGCCGGCTGTCGCGCGCGAGCTCGATCAGCTGCGAGGTCGAGACGCTCTCGCCGAAGAAGAAGGCTCGCGGTCTCCGGCAGCTGGTGCGCCTCGTCGAAGATCACCGTGTTGCAGGCCGGCAGCAGCTCCGTCGCGCCCTCGTCGCGCAGCATGACGTCGGCGAAGAACAGATGATGGTTCACCACCACGACATCGGCCGCCATTGCCCGTCGGCGCGCCTCCATGACGAAGCAGTCCTTGTAGTGCGTGCACTCGGAGCCGAGGCAGTTCTCGCGCGTCGACGTGACCCAGGACCAGATGCCCGCGCTCTCCGGCACGCCGGAGCACTCGGCCTTGTCGCCGCTCTTGGCTGGTGCGCGCGAAGCGGGCGATCAGCGGCAGGTGGCGCGCGTCGTCGCGGCTCGCGAAGCGCCCTTCGGCCTTGGCGCGCTCCAGGTAATGGAGGCAGACGTAGTTCGCGCGGCCCTTGAGCAGCGCGACCGTGACCGGCACCTTCAGCGCGTCCCGCACCGTCGGCAGGTCCTTCGTGAAGAGCTGGTCCTGCAGCGTCTTGGTGCCGGTGGAAATGATCACCTTGCCGCCCGCGATCAGCGCCGGCACCAGATACGCGAAGCGTCTTGCCGGTGCCGGTGCCCGCCTCCGCGACCAGCACACCGTGGGACTCGATCGCATCGCGCCACCGCCTGCGCCATCTCGAGCTGTTGCGCACGCGGCCGATAGCCGGGTACAGCGCAGGCGAGCGGGCCGGTCGCGGAGAAGACGGGAGGCAGGTCGGTCATGGACTAGGGCAAGTTCACACTACATTCGTGCGTGCGAGCGGGTGGCATGAGCTGCCGAAAGCGCGCGGGGTGCAGCGACGGCAGTCTTCAAGGGTCAGCATCCGTACTCGTGATAACCTCCACGCCGCACCGCGTTCGTCTCATTCCGCCCACTGCTCGACCTCCATGCCTTACCGGCTCGCCCTCGCCTGCCACCCCGAGACACCGTGCCGCTTTGTGCGCGCCATCCCGGCAAGCGTGGAAAGAGAAGCGGATCGGCAAGGCTGTCTCTGCGTTCACGTCTCACGGGCGACGTCGCCCGCCTGCGCCTGCCGCCCCCGGAGCGCTCCCCGCGGCGGGGCGAGCGCCTCTGGGAGCATACCTGTTTCGAAGCCTTCATCGCACCGGCGAACACGTCGGCATACTGTGAGATTCAACCTCGCGCCGTCTTGCGAATGGACGCTGTATGCATTCAGTCGCTACCGCGAAGGTGCGTGCCGTGGCAATCGACTGGGCGCCTGCCATTTCCGTGCAGCGCACGCCCGAACGTCTGCAGCTCAGCGCAACGGTCGACCTCGGCGTGTTGCCGGCTGTGCCGGTGCATGCGCCGCTCAGACTTGGACTTTCCGCGGTGATCGAGGACGAAGACGGCGAGCGCTCGTACTGGGCGCTGCGACATCCACCCGGTCAGCCCGACTTCCATCACGCCGAAGCATTCGCCCTGGCGCTCGCTCCAGTCGGGCACCTCAGCACGGAGGAAAACCGATGAGAGTCGGCATCGACCGCCTGCTCGAAGAACCGCAGCTTCGGCGACCGCTGCAAGGGCGCCGCGTGGCGCTGCTCGCGCATCCGGCCTCGGTGACGCGCCGACTCGTACACTCGCTGGACGTGCTGGCGGCGTGTCGACGACATCGAACTCGCCGCAGCGTTCGGGCCGCAGCATGGGCTACGCGGCGACAAGCAGGACAACATGATCGAATCGCCGGACTTCCGCGATCCGGTCCACGGCATTCCGGTCTTCAGTCTCTACGGCGAAGTGCGCCGCCCGACGCCGGCGATGATGGCCACGTTCGACGTGCTCCTCGTCGATCTCCAGGACCTGGGCTGCCGCATCTACACGTTTATCACGACGCTGCTCTATGTGCTGGAAGCGGCGGCCGCCCACGGCAAGTCGGTGTGGATACTCGACCGGCCCAACCCCATCGGGCGCCCGGTCGAGGGGCTGCGACTGCGGCCGGGCTGGGAGAGCTTCGTCGGCGCCGGACCGCTGCCGATGCGCCACGGGCTCACGCTGGGCGAACTGGCGCGCTGGTTCGTGACGACGCTCGATCTCGACCTCGACTGCCAAGTGGTGACCATGTCGGGCTGGCAGCCCGCGCGCGGCCCCGGCCATGGCTGGCCACTCGACGAGCGCATCTGGATCAATCCGAGCCCGAATGCGCCGAACCTGTGGATGACGCGCTGTTACCCCGGAACGGTGATGCTCGAAGGCACCACGCTGTCGGAGGGGCGCGGCACGACGCGGCCGCTGGAACTGCTCGGTGCGCCGGATCTCGAACCCCGCCGGTTGCTTGCCGCGATGGCCGGCATCGCCCCGCACTGGATGCACGGCTGCGCGTTGCGGGAATGCTGGTTCCAGCCCACCTTCCAAAAGCACGTGGGACGTCTGTGCGCCGGCATTCAGATTCACGCAGAAGGTGATGCTTACGACCACGACGCCTTCCGCCCGTGGCGCCTGCTGGCGCTCACCTTGAAAGCCGTGCGGACGCTGCAGCCGGACTATCCGATCTGGCGCGATTTTCCCTACGAGTACGAACACGATCGACTTGCCTTCGATCTCATCAACGGCAGTGAGTTACTGCGTGAATGGGTCGATGATCCGACCGCCACGGCCGCCGACCTGGACGCGCTGGCGACGCCGGACGAAGCCTCGTGGCGCGAGGAGCGCGACGCGTTTCTGCTGTATCCTCTTGCGTAAGTCAGGTACACAACACTGAACGCGGAGCCTTCCATGAGTGAAACACCGGAGCAGAGCGGGCTGATCGCGGTCCTTCTCGAACGCCTCGAAAAGCAGCGCCTGCCGCGCGCATTACAGATGCAGGAGAAGGTCAGCCGCGGCGAGCGGCTCGCGGACCTGGAGTTGACTCATCTGCAGGAAATGCTGAGCGATGCCAATCAGCTCCGGCCGCTGATCGAGCAGCACCCGGAATATCAATCGCTCGCGGCCCGCGTCCTGTCCCTCTACAGCGAGATCACCCAGAAGGCGCTCGACAACGAGAAGGGCGCCTGACGCGTCGCACTCTGCCACGGAAGACTGACAGCGTCGATCGCAGCCGACATGGATGCACCACCCAACGACCTTGGCCTCATCCAGGTCATGCTGGACGAACTCGGCAAGCACACCCTGCCGCGAACCCTTGACCTCAAGGAAAAGGTCGATCGCGGCGAACCGCTCGACGAGTTCGATCAGGCGTTTCTCGAACAAGCCCTCGACTTCACCACCCGGATCGACAGCGTGATGGAGGACCACACCGAGTATCAGGCCCTCGCCGCCCGTGTGTCGCACCTGTACCACGAGATCACGGCAAAAGCGCTCCAGAACGCGAGCCAGCACACCTAAACTCGCTGGCGCCTGCCGGCGCAGTTCCGGCATCGCACGTCTTTCCGGCCGCGCTCCCGGCGTGGCCTTTCATCGCAACCGCGCACGGCCTTGGTGCCGTCGGCGCTAAGATCTGCTGCCTCTCACAGCACTTCCTCGGCCGAGCCTGACGGTCGCACCGGTACTGAGCCGGACGCCGTTCCGTATCTGCCTTCATCGACTGATCCCCTTCATGCGCGCCGACAGCATTGCCGTCGTCCCATCCCGCACATCTTTCGATTTACACGGTCGCACCCGTTCGCGACAGCGCCGTTCTTGATTGCCCTGAATGTAAGGCTGCTGCGGCAGCTTCGCACCCGCTTGAGCGACCTGCCCGGGCTGCGCTGGAAGCGCTCGCTGTCCGTGGCCGCGCGCGCACGTGACTGGCACGAGGACCCGCTCGTCATCGCCTGGTGGCAGGTGCAAGTCGGCACACTGCTGCGCTGCCTGACCCCGTCGCGACGCCGTGGCCTGCTCGCGGTCGCGGCAGTGCTGGTGGGTGTGCCTCAACTCGTCAAGACGGCATCCTCGGTCGACGCATTGCCACTGACCGGTGCCGCCGTCGCCTCGGCCGTGCTGCTCGCGCTCGCCTTGCTGGGACTCTGCCTGGCTGCGTCTGCCCGTTTCACCGCCCTTCCGCCCGTGGTGCGGCGCCACCCGCAATTGACGCTTCACGGGCTCTTCTGGGGTCCGCTGCTCATCCTCTGGACGACGCCGGCAGACCCGTCCGGCTGGCGCAACATGCTGGTCGGGCTTGCCCTCATGCTTCCCCTCCTGATGTGGCGGCTGAGTTATCTGTTGCTTTCCGGCCAGCGAGGCAAGGTGTCGGGGACGCCTTTCGCCCACCACCTCATGTACCTCCTTCCGCTGCAGGTCGGCTGGTTTGCCTTCCTCCCGTTCGGCAAGGGGCTGGACTACCTGTCGCGGCACGAAGCGCATGACGAGCCAGCGCTGGCGCGATCCCAACTGGCCGGCATCAAGCTGATCCTGCTGGCGGGACTGTGGTATGTGACGCTCAGCCTCATGGAAGGGCTGCTCCATGGCAGCCCGAACTGGGCGCAGCGGACGTTCGGTCTGACCGGCCCGGCGCTCCTGCCGGCCTTCGGCAGCCTGCTGGCGCAGGGCGGTGACGCACCGCTCTGGCAGTCCTGGTTCGCGATCTATCTCGAACTCATCCGCCGCGTGCTCCAGGTCGCCATCCTTGGACATGGCGTGGTCGGCGTGTTCCGACTGTTCGGCTTCCACATCTTCCGCAATACGTACAAGCCCCTCCTCTCGGAGACCATCTCGCAGTTCTGGGCACGCCTCGAGTTCTATTACAAGGAACTCCTCGTCGACTTCTTCTTCCTGCCGACGTTCTCCAGATGGTTCCGGCGATGGCCGGCGCTACGGACGTTTGCTGCGGTCTTCGCCGCTGCCGTCGTCGGCAACACCTATTGCCACCTCATCGACCTCGACCAGGGCGTACTCGTCCTGCAGGACTTCCACGCAGTCTGGGCTCATCGTTCGCGCCTTTTCTATTGCGTGCTGCTTGCCGTTGGCATCTTCGTGTCGATGCAGCGCGAAAAGCGACGCGGCGGACTTGCACCGCGTGCAGGTCTCTTTCCGCGAGCGGCCCGCATCCTTGCCGTGTGGACGTTCTTCGCCCTGATCCGCATCTGGGATCACTTTCCCGAAGTGTCGTTCGTCACCCGAACGCAATTCTTCTTCGGTCTTTTCGGCATCGCCTGAACGCCCTCAAGGAGCGCGCCGCCATGTCCCTCGAACTTACCGTTGGCAATCTGATCGAGCCGGTCTCCGGGCGCCGCTGGGACCGCGCCGAGATCGGCCGCCAGGTCGCCCGACGGATCGCCCGCCTGCGCCTGTGCGGAGTCATTCGCGGCGACCGCGTTTTCCTTCCCTTCGGCAACCGGCTGGAATTTTTCGCCGAGTTGCTCGCCATCTGGCGCATCGGCGCCTGTGCGGTGCCTATCGACGGACGCCTGACGCCGTTCGAGATCCAGACCCTCATCCGGACTACGCGTCCGCGGCTCGCAGTCGTGGACGAGGACACCGACGCCAGCGTCGCCAATGCGTTCGCTGCGGCGGGCGTCGCCACCGTCCTCACGCGTGAGACCGGGCAGCAGGAAGCCGATGCCTGGCGCAGCCGCCTCGACGATGACGCCCTGATCCTGTTCACCTCCGGTTCGACCGGGAACCCGAAGGGTGTGGTCCATACCCACCGGTCGCTGCGTGCCCGCTGGCTTTCGCTGCGCGATCATCTCGGCACCGCCGTGTTCCAACGCACGCTCTGTCTGCTGCCGACGCATTTCGGTCATGGGCTGATCTGCAACGCGCTCTTCCCGTGGCTGGCCGGCAAGGATCTCTGCATCACGCCACCCTTCCGCCCCGATCTGCTGATGCAACTCGGAACGCTGATCGACGATCACGACGTGACGTTCCTGTCCTCCGTGCCCAGCATGTGGCGCCTCGCGCTGAAACTCGCACGACCGCCGCAACGGGCAACGCTGCAGCGCGTGCACTGTGGCTCCGCACCGCTTTCTGCAGACACCTGGGAAGGCATTCGCGCGTGGACCGGCACGCAACAGGTGTGCAACGCTTATGGCATCACGGAAACGGGGAGCTGGGTGGCGGGTCTCGCCGATGCGCGCGAGCCCGCCGTCGACGGGCTCATCGGCGAAGGCTGGGGCGCGGTGCTGCGGGTGCTGCGCACTGCCGAGACGGCGCGGCTGTACGATCCGGAAGCACGCTGTCCCGCAGGTGAGGCTGGCCACGTCTGGATCAACACGGCCGCGCTGATGAAGGGCTATTTCCTGCACGACGATCTGACCGAGCAGGTCGTCGTCGACGGCTGGTTCATGACAGGAGACATTGGCGTGCTCGACGAACATGGCCGTCTCAGCCTGCGCGGACGCGAACGCGACGAGATCAACCGCGGTGGCATGAAGATCTACCCTGCAGACATCGACGCGGTGGTGGAAAGATTCGAGCACACCACCGACGTCTGCGCCTTCGCCGTCGAGGATGCGGTGTATGGACAGGCGGCGGGCATGGCCGTCGTGCTGGATGATCCGGGCGACGAAGCGGTCCGCTTGCTCTATCGCTGGATGCGGGCACACCTCGCCGAGACCAAGATGCCTGGACACTGGTGGATCGTCGACGTCATCCCGCGCACGTCGCGCGGCAAGGTGAACCGCGAAGCAGTCAGGGCCGCCTGCGCCAACCGTCCGCCGCTCGATCTGTCGCGCATCGTCGCCCAAGAGGGTACGGCGTGAACGAAACCCGGCAGCAGCACCGCGACCATCTCCTGCGCTTCCTGCGCACGATTCAGAAACCGCATCGCTCGGTCGAGTGCCTCGGCGACGGTGAAGGCCTGCTGTCGGTCGGACTCATCGATTCGCTCGCCATTCTGCAGATCGTGCTCTATCTCGAAGAGTCCCATGGTCTCGACTTCGCAGCGGCCGGCGTCGATCCCGAGCAGCTTGCGACCATTGGCAGCATCCTCGATCTGATCGAACGCAAGGCCGCATAGGAACCTTTGATTGGTTCCCGCGCGGATCAGTGCGCGCCTGCCGACAGCTTGAGGCCGACAATGCCGACGATGATCAGCGCGAGAAAGGCGAAACGGGCCACACTCGCAGGCTCGTCGAAGAGAATCATCCCCAAGATTGCCACACCTGCGGCGCCGATGCCGGTCCAGATCGCATATCCGGTGCCGACGGGTATCGTCTTCACAGCCAGCGCCAGCAGATAGAACGACAGCCAAGCCACCGCAATGGTGGCGACCGTCGGCCACAGGCGTGTGAAACCTTCGGTGTACTTGAGACCGATCGCCCACACGATCTCCAGAATACCGGCGAGAAACAGATAGACCCAAGGCATGTAAGCTCCCTCGTCGTCACAGAAGCGGCGATTGTGCGCACGAACGGGAGCGCGCTCAAGCGCGCCTCCCGCGTGTGCCATTCGTTACGGGAAGCGGTATATTGCAGGCGCTCACCAGCGCGCGAGGAGAAGACGAATGAGATGGGAATCAGGCCGTCGCAGCGATAACGTCGAGGACATCCGCGGGAGCGGGGGCGGGGGCGGATTCGGCGGTCGCGGCATGAAGATCGGCGGCCTCGGCATGGTGGTCATGTTCATCGTGGCGCTGTTCCTGGGCGTCGATCCATTCGCGCTCATGAGCACCGTCGAAAACGTGGGCGGACCGCCGTCGGCGCCGCCCGCCAGCCAGGTGACCCGACCCTCCCCCGGCCAGAGTTCGTCCACGGCGCCAGCCCAGGACGAGCAGGCCCAGTTCGTCTCGGTCGTGCTTGCCGACACCGAGGACACCTGGGGCCAGATCTTTGCGGCGGGCGGCAAGCGGTACCGGGCGCCCAGGCTCGTCATGTTCTCCGGCAGGGTCCAGTCCGCGTGCGGGATGACCTCTGCCGCTGCGGGACCCTTCTACTGCCCCGCCGACCAGAAGGTGTACATCGACCTCGATTTCTTTCGCGAGCTCGATCGCCGCTTCGGCGCTCCCGGTGATTTCGCGCGCGCTTACGTGATCGCCCACGAAGTCGGGCACCACGTGCAGAACCTGCTCGGCGTTGCTGGTCAAGTTCAGAACCTGCAGGCGCGTGCTTCGGAAAAACAGGCCAACGCGCTCTCCGTACGCATGGAACTGCAGGCCGACTGCCTCGCGGGCGTCTGGGGCCACCACGCCAACAAGCAACGTCAGTTGCTCGAACCCGGTGATGCGGAAGAAGGACTGCGGGCGGCGGCAGCCATCGGGGACGACACCATCCAGAGCCGTTCGACCGGCTACGTCCGGCCCGAATCGTGGACCCACGGTTCGTCGGACATGCGCATGCGCTGGTTCAAGCGCGGCCTCGAGAGCGGCCGCATCGAACAGTGCGACACCTTCCAGGCGGCGCAGCTCTGATGCCGTTGTGTTAGGGAAAAGCGGAAGTTCCTCAGGCCTTGCCGCCTTGCCGCATATTCATCCAGGCCGCCACGGCGAGGCCGGCGATGAAGCCGCCGATGTGCGCACCGTGGGCAACCCCGCCGCCCGGCGCGATCAGGAACGGCAGCACGTTGTCCCAGAGCAGGTAGATTGCGAGCACGAGCCGCGCGTTGAGCATCACGGTGCCGACATAGAACGGAAACAGAAACAGAAACACGCGCACCGTGTGCCGCGGAAACCAGAGGAAGTAGAAGCCGAGAACGCCCGAGATCGCCCCCGAGGCGCCGACCAGCGGAATCGGCGAACCCAGATTGAACAGCGTGTGGAAAAGGGTTGCGGCGATACCGGTGACGATGTACCAGAACAGAAACGCGAGCGGCCCCAGCCGGTGCTCAACGTTGTCGCCGTAGATCCACAGATAGAGCATGTTCCCCGCAAGATGCATGAACCCGCCGTGCAGGAAAATTGAGGTCACGAGCGTCACCACGCTCGGATCGGCAGGCCGGAAACCCCACTTGAAGACCATGAGGTCGTGGGCTGAAATGCTTTCTGCGATCTTCTGCGGCGACGCGTTGTGCGGCAGCGACTGCATGATGAGCCGCAGATACTCGTGGAAGGCGGGGTCGGCGGGATTCGCGGGCTGCGTGCCCAGTGGCAGCGTCAGCAGCAGGTACACGGCGACGTTGACGACGATGAGCGCGATCGTGGCGACGGGTCTGCCCGGTGGGCTAGGATAGTCGCTGATCGGAATCACGGCTTACGACTCCAGCAGTGGTGGGGAACGCGGTCCGATCGTATGCGATGGCGTCAGCATCAACAAGGCCGCCGCGCAGCCGGCAAGTTCAGCGCAAAGGTCGCGCGCAAGGCGGAAGAAGCGCTCGCGGTCGCCCGCAGGCTGGCCGCCCTGACCCTTGCGCCGTTACGCGGACGCGGGAGGTCGCTCCGAGGCGGGGAAGTCGAGTTCCAGGCGAGCCCCGTTCGGGTCGTGGCAGAAGAGTTGCCACTCGCCGCTAGCGGGCTGGCGCCGTAGCGTATAGCCGATGCCGTGCGCCTTGAGTGTCGCAGTGGTGTCCGCCAGGTTCGCCGTGGTGAAGGCGACGTGGTCGATCACGCACGGCCCCTCCGGCACGCCTCTTCCAGCAACGATGTGCAGGATCGGGAGAGCCCCGCAATACAGCCACGCGCCGGGGAACGCAAACGGCGGACGCGCACCGGGCTCGAGTCCTAGAACCCTCCGGTAAAACTCGACGGACCCCTCCAGATCGTCGGTGAGCACGGTGAAGTGATTCAGTCCCTGGATGGCCATGCGCCCCCCTCCTCCTGGTGTCGGTCCTGCGGTGGCGCACTCTCCGATCGCAGGCATTGCGCGAGCCCTTGTGCGACCGCGCGGCTGATGCTTTGTTGTACGTCGCTGCGGCTGAGCAGCGCTTCCTCGTCCCGGTTCACGATGACGCCGGCCTCCAGCAGTACGGCCGCTTGTGCGGCCGTGCGCAGAACCACGAGATCGTCGAAGTAATACACACCATTGGCGGCATCAGCAAGCGGACGATTCTCGCCCGCGATCGGCTCCGCATGATGCAGGGAAGGGGTGAAGCCTGCAGCGCGCAGCGATGTCCCGAGGGCTGTCGCGCACGCCAGACTGCGCTCGGGTTCCGGATTGCGCCGCGAGACAAAGAGCGAGAAACCGGCGAAGCGTTCGCTGTGGTGCCGAGGCTCGTCGCGGAACATCCAAGTCTTGAGATAGTGCGGCTGCACCGAGTCGTGGTGCACGGACAGCAGGAAGTCCGTCCCACTCGCTTGCGCACTACGCACATCCAGACCCGCTGCAGTACCGTCGAGATTGATCGTCCGCACATCGAACTGCTGGTCCTCCAGGCAACCTGCCATCTGCACCGCCAGATCGCGATTGAAGTAGAACTCTCCGCGGCCACGCGCGCTCACGGCACCCGGATTCGCGCTGGAGTGCCCGATATCGAGCGCGATGGTCGGACCCGCCAGCGCAGCCACTGCCGGCAACAGCAGCGCGAAGAAAAGGAGGCGTGAGGGACGAACCACGATCGGTGGCAATCGATGCAGACGAACGCAGACGACGGCAAGGAACGCAAGCGCAGGGCCCGCGCGTCGCTAGCCGGCCGACGACATCGGCCGCTGCTCCTGCAGCGCGAGCCAGCCGCGAATGATGCGATAGAGCACCCAGATCCCCGCCCCCGCCACGATCACCAGGGCGAACGG
This sequence comes from uncultured beta proteobacterium, assembly GCA_963719715.1. Taxonomy (GTDB): domain Bacteria; phylum Pseudomonadota; class Gammaproteobacteria; order Burkholderiales; family JAEUMW01; genus JAEUMW01. Next base: position 27,921 of record CAVRDD010000008.1, on the reverse strand, counting down.
AATGCCGATGATGGTGATGCCGAGCAGGAACGCGATCGCCACCCACAGCAAGGCAAACCAGAAGGTCCGGATCTGCCAGCTGAAATGCGAAGCGAGATAGGTCCCCGAGACCTCGCTTCGCTTCGCGTAGTTCAGAATCACCGCGATGATCGACGGCCAGCCGGTCAGGAATGCGCCGACGATGGTCGCCGCCCCGATGACACCGGTCACGACACTGAAGGCGTGAAGACCGTAGATCACGTTGGTCAGCGTCACCATGCCTGCAGCAGCGGCGGGCTGGACGTGAACCACATCGATATCGGCCATTTCTCTCCTCGCGTACGACTCACGCTCGACGGGTCGCTCGACGGGTGAGTATACGGGGCGGGGCGCGATGGCCCTAGCGCTTCGCCAGAGCCTTGCTGCGGCGACTGCTGACCGGCGCCGTGCTGCGTGGAAGCAGCACGCTGACCGTTGCCGGCAAATGGTCCACGATCACCTGCGCCAAGGCATTGAGTGCCTGCACGCGCGGGAAGGCGCGCCGGTAGACAAGTCGCACCGTCCGACGCGCCTCGGGGAAGCGCAGCGGCCGCACGATTATGCCCCGCTCCGTCAGCCACGACTTGCGAATGGCGAGCGCCGGAACCAGTGTCGTGCCAAAACCGGCGCTCACCAGATGCAGAAGTGTCTCCAGACTTGTCGCACGCAGGTCGCTCGCTTCGGGAGACCGCGGCAGCGCAGCCGCGCCGCAGAGGCTGCGTGCCTGCTCGGCCAGGCAGTGCCCATCTGTAAGCAGGAGCAGATCGCCCCGCGCCAGATCACGCGCCGAAATCTCTCCCAATTCGGCGAGGGGGTGCCGGGGCGGATAGGCGACCCAGAACGGCTCGTCGAACAGCGGGATCGCTTCCAGATCGCCATCGTCGACCGGGGTCGCGAGCAGCGCCGCATCGACGCCGTGATCGCGCAGCCGCCCGAGCAGCACAGCGGTCATCTCCTCCGACAGCACGAGACGCAGCCCGGGATGGCGCTCGCCGAGCGGGCGCAACACGAGCGGCATGAGGTACGGACTGAGGGTCGTAATTACCCCGAGCCGCAGCGACCCGGCCATGGGATCCCGATGTGCCTCCGCGACCTCCTGGATCGCCTCCGCCTGCTCGACGGCCAAGCGTGCGTGGCGAAGAATCGCCTGCCCGGCAGGGGTGGTCACCACCGACTTGTTGGTCCGCTCGAATAGGACCACACCGAGATAGTCCTCGAGCTTCTTCAGTTGTCCGCTCAAGGTCGGCTGGCTGACGCAGCAGGCTTCCGCAGCGCGCCCGAAATGGCGGTGATCCGCAACCGCGATCAGATACTTCAGATCCCTCAGGTTCACAGGCGTGCTTTCTTGGACTATATCGGCATGACCGATCGGAATGATTGTAGCAATCGATTTCCCTAATCGCACCCTGCCGACTAATCTTCCATCATCGTCGTGCGGGCGAACTTGGCCCGCGGGGGTGACGCCCCTTCGTCAACCAGAGAGGAGAATACGATGTCCCGACCGGAAATCCTGACTTTCCGGCGGCGCACAGATCGCTGACAGGCAGACCAGACCAGACCAACCTCATTGCCCGTCCGGACGGACGAAATCGCAATGGATTACCCAGACACCATCGGAGAGAAACATGGGAAACATGGACGACAAGGCTGAAACAAGCACGGGCAAGTGCCCGGTCATGCACACGAGCGTCAGGTCGAATCGAGACTGGTGGCCTAACCAGTTGGACCTCAGCATTCTTCATCAGCACTCCTCGCGGTCCAATCCGATGGGTGAGGCGTTCGACTACGCGAAGGAGTTCAATAGCCTCGACCTCGACGCCGTCGTCGCGGACCTGAAGGCTTTGATGACCGATTCTCAGGACTGGTGGCCGGCCGACTTTGGCCATTACGGGGGATTGTTCGTTCGCATGGCGTGGCACAGCGCCGGCACATACCGTATCAATGACGGCCGTGGCGGCGGCGGAAGGGGTCAGCAACGCTTCGCGCCTGTCAACAGCTGGCCCGACAATGTCAGCCTCGACAAGGCGCGCCGGCTGCTCTGGCCGATCAAGCAGAAGTACGGCCGCAAGATCTCCTGGGCCGACCTCATCATTCTCACCGGCAACGTCGCCCTCGAGTCGATGGGATTCAAGACCTTCGGCTTCGGCGGCGGCCGCGAGGACGTGTGGGAGCCCGACCAAGACGTCTCCTGGGGCGCCGAGACCACGTGGCTCGGCGGCGACGTGCGCTATGCGCACGGCTCCGAGGGCGTTGCCAAGGGCAAGGACGACGCCGTGCTGGTGTCCGATGACAACGCCGACGGCGACAAGCATTCGCGCGTCCTCGCCAACCCGCTCGCCGCGGTGCAGATGGGCCTGATCTACGTCAACCCGGAAGGGCCGGACGGCAACCCCGACCCGGTCGCCGCCGCAATAGACATCCGCGAGACCTTCGCCCGAATGGCGATGAACGACGAAGAAACAGTCGCGCTGATCGCCGGCGGTCACAGCTTCGGCAAGACGCATGGCGCCGGCCCCGCGACGAACGTGGGCCCCGAGCCCGAAGCGGCCGACCTCGAGCTGCAGGGCTTGGGCTGGAAGTGCGACTTCGGCAGCGGCGTCGGCGCCGATACCATCACCAGCGGCCTGGAAGTCACCTGGACCACCACCCCGACGCAGTGGAGCAACAACTTCTTCTGGAACCTCTTCGGCTACGAATGGGAGCTGAGCAAGAGCCCGGCCGGTGCGCACCAGTGGGTGGCCAAGGGCGCTGGCGCAACCATTCCGCATGCATTCGACAAGTCGAAGAAGCTGCTGCCGACGATGCTGACCACCGACCTGTCGCTGCGCTTCGACCCGGCCTACGAGAAGATCTCGCGGCGCTTCCTGGAGAACCCGAACCAGTTCGCCGACGCCTTCGCCCGCGCCTGGTACAAGCTGACGCACCGCGACATGGGCCCGTGCGCGCGATACCTCGGCCCGCTGGTTCCCGCGGAAGAACTTATCTGGCAAGACCCCATCCCCGCGGTCGATCATAAGTTGATCGACGAACAGGACGCGACCGCCCTGAAGGCGAAGATCCTCGCGTCCGGGGTTACTGTTTCCCAGCTCGTCTCGGCGGCCTGGGCGTCGGCATCGACGTTCCGCGGCTCCGACAAGCGCGGCGGCGCGAACGGTGCCCGCATCCGCTTGGCACCCCAGAAAGACTGGGAGGTCAATCAGCCGGCTCAACTGGCGACCGTGCTGGAGAAGCTCGTAGCGATCCAGAGGGAGTTCAACGCTTCACTGTCCGGAGGGAAAAAGGTCTCGCTGGCCGACCTGATCGTTCTCGGCGGCGCAGCAGCGATCGAGCAAGCCGCAAAGGCAGGCGGGCAGGACGTGAAGGTGCCCTTCACGCCCGGACGCATGGATGCGTCGCAGGAGCAGACCGACGTCGAGTCGTTCGCGCCGCTTGAGCCGCAGTCCGACGGCTTCCGCAACTACGCGCGGAAGGGTCTCGAGGGCCTGGCCGCCGAGCTGCTGATCGACAAGGCGCAATTGCTGACCCTGACGGCGCCCGAGATGGCGGTGCTGGTCGGTGGCCTGCGCGTCCTCGGTGCAAATGCCGGGCAGTCGACGCACGGTGTCTTCACCAGGCAGCCGGAGACGCTGACGAACGACTTCTTCGTCAACCTGCTCGACATGGGCACGATGTGGCAGCCGTCCGCTGGCACGGCAGGCATCTACGAGGGGCACGACCGGAAGACGAATGAGCTCAAGTGGACCGGCACCCGTGTTGATCTGATCTTCGGTTCTCACTCGCAGCTGCGCGCCCTCGCAGAAGTCTATGCGTCCGCGGACGCGAAGGAGAAGTTCGTGAAAGACTTCGTGGCAGCTTGGACCAAGGTGATGAACGCGGATCGCTACGACCTCGCGTGATTCTGCAGAACCAGGTTTCGTCGGCTTGCAGGGCGTCGCCGCGATCGACCATCGCTTGATCGTGTCGATCGCGGCGGCGCAGCTGCACAAAGCCTGCGGAAGTTCTGACTGCTGGAGGTAAGGCAAAGGCTTCGGGGCGGTGTTTCAGTCAAATCGAAACACCGCCCCGATCTCCTTCCACATGTTTCGATGATTACCGGCTCGCACGCCGCCAGTGGGCTGGGCTTGCCAGCCCGCTCCCCACTGCGACTCGTGAGATGCAGATCCACCATCTCAGCAATAGCCACAGCATGAAGGCAGACCCAGTCCACGGACAGGCGTCCGCACAGCGCCCGGCTCTTCCCTGCAAGGGCTGCAAACGGCTTTTCGGCAAACCGTGGCCGACAGCTCGGAGGCGTTGCGGCACTCCCTACAGACCGCGGGTTCGAGCATGATCGGCACCAAGGCGCTGCGCGGGAGAACCGTCACCATTGTTCTGCGTGCGACAGGACTGCTCTTCTTCGCAGTGGGCGCGGTGGGCATCGTCGTCCCGCTGCTGCCTACCGTCGTCTTCTGGATTCTTGCGGTCTACTGCTGGTCCGTCAGCGCGCCGGCCTGGTCGCAGCGGCTGCTGTCCCATCCGCGCTTCGGACCGCCGATCCGGGACTTCGTCGAGCATCGCCTGATGCGCCGCGAGGCCAAGGTCCTCGCGATCGGCACCATGATTGTCAGCTACGGGGTGAGTGTCTGGGCCGCCAGACTCGCTCTCGCGACCGCCGCGATGGCCGGCATCCCGATCGCCGTGGTCGCCTGCTACCTTGCCACGCGCCGCGAGCGATTGCCTGAAGGCCCCGAAGCGCAGCAAGACCGGGCGAAATCCGTACTAAACTGAGGTTGTCCCCAGGCGGGCCGAGGAGGCGTTGCACATGGTCGATCCTGCTGCAAGACTTCCCCGCTTCGCAGGTCTCGGTGACGCCGAACTGCATGCGTTGCTCGAGGTTGCCACGCTGCGCAATCTGCCCCGGAACACGCTTCTCGTCGCCGAGCACGACGAGAGTGATGCCGTCCAGTTCATTCTTTCGGGCTGCGTCAAAATCTTCCTGAGTGATGCGAATGGCAAGGAAGTCGTCATCAACATCCAGGGGCCGGGCGAATATTTCGGTGAGATGTCGCTCGAACCGGGCGGGCGCTCCGCGTCAGTCATGACGCTCGAACCTTGTCGGATCGCCGCGGTGAAGATGTCGGACTTTCGCGCCTTCCTGCTTCTGCACCCCGAGTTCCAGCAGGAACTTGTGCACAAACTGATCCGCCGCGTACGGGCACTTACGCGCCACGTTCACGATCTGGCCCTGCTCGATGTGTATGGGCGTGTCGTGCGCACGCTGGAAGGTCTCGCGCGTGACGACAACGGGCGCCAAATGGTGCCGCAGGTTCTGTCTCAACAGGTGATCGCGAATCTCGTCGGCGCCTCGCGCGAGATGGTGTCGCGTATCCTGAAGGAACTGCGCGTGGGCGGCTACATCGCTTTGGATGCGCGACGCATCGTCATTCGGCGCAAGCTTCCCGCGGCCTGGTGAACATGCTCGCGCGCACGCTGCCGCCACACTGATCCCGGAAAGAATCCCCATGCCAGACATACGCGCCGAACTCCTGCAGCAGATGGCGATTTTCGGCGGCATTCGGAGCGAGGTTCTTGCCTTCCTGCTCGAGCGGGCAGGCGTGATCCGCGTCGAAGCCGACGCATATTTCTTCCGCGAGGGGGACGCCGCACAGTCCATGTTCGTGCTGGAGACCGGGTGCGCCGCGATCCTCAAGCTGTGGCGCGGCGAGCAGCATCTGCTGCGCAACCTGGAGACGGGCGATTGCTTCGGCGAGATGGCACTGATGGACATGAAATCGCGCAGCGCTTCTGTGCTTGCGCTCGCAGCATGTACCGCCATCGAGCTTTCTGCAGGCTGTCTCTTTGAGCTCTACGAGCGGGACCTCGAGCAGTTCACGTTGATTCAGATGAACATGGGACGCGAGGTGAGCCGCCGGCTGCGCGCCACCGACGATCGCCTCTTCGAAGCGATGATGGGTTCGCCCTGCATCGACGCGAGTCATCTGCTGCGAACGATCTGAATTCTATCGCGCTGGGCGCTGGCGGCGATGTATACCACCGCGCCCGAACCCCATCTTGCCGGGCACCCGGCGAACAGCCGTAAGGCGTCTTGCAACGCAGCGCAAACGGGGCGTGAATATCTCACAGATTTTCTGCGCAGCGCTTCGCAGAGGCGGATCGCGCCGATGCGTACATTGACCTCCATCACACCGCGCGTCACGAAGCCCCTGGATATAGGTGTGGGATATCCGAGGCACACGGCTCAAGCTGATGGAGGTCCACCATGTTCACCAAGCACACCACCCAAGCGCTCCACTTCGTTCTCGCTGCCAGCGTCACGAGCGCGATCTTGACTGCCACTCCCGCACTCGCGGCCGACCCGATCGAGCACTTACCTTCGACGATGAACCAGGCGAGCGTGTACGAATCGACGCTCAAGTTCTACCTGCACCCGGCCCGTCTCGAGTTGCGCAGCGAGCCGCCGCGCGAGCGGATGGATCATCCCGCCGTCATCATCGCGCGCCGGGCGCCCGCCGGGTACGATTGGACCTCCGCCTTCATCCTGCATCCGGCGCGGCTGTCCCTTTCAACCGAGGCGCCGCACCCGATGAGCGATCACCCGGCGGTGACCGTGGCGAAAGCCGCGCAGGTCAAATCCGCTTCGTCGGGCGAGATCACCCCGCATCCCGCCACGGTCGGGAAGGCGAGCCAACTGCCCGTCATTCACACGACACAGGTCATCGCCCCCGCCACCGGCAGGTAACGCAGACCGGACGCCCCGCGCAGCCCGCGCGGGGCGTGATCACTCCCACGTGCGCCCCTTACAGGACTATATTGGCAATGTTGTTCGGCAGTTCGGGTATCACGGTGCCTCGAAGCGGCAAGGAGCGCGTGCATGGGACCACGTGAGTTCGAGCAGGAGCTGGAGCGGCGGGTGCAGGAACGCAACAGCGAGCTGATGCGGACCAACGAATCCCTGACTCGCCAGCTCGTCGAGCGCAAGGGCGTCGAGGCCGAGCTCAATGATGCCCGGTCGCGATTGCAGCACGTGCTTGCCGTCACGCCGGCCATCATCTACACCAACCAGGCCTCGGGCGATTACGCCTGCACCTTCGTGAGCGAGAGTCTCCAGTCCATCATGGGGTACTCGCCGCAGGAGATGCTCGACGACCCGGATTTCTGGACCACCCATCTCCATCCGCAGGATGCACGGCACGTGCTGACCGACGTGTTTCGTCTGATCGGTCAGGGTGGTGGCACCGTCGAGTACCGCTTCCGCCACCGCGACGGCCACTATCGCTGGTTTCAGGACACCTTCAAGGTCATCCCCGACGAGTCGGGCCGTCCGTTCGAGATCGTCGGCTCCTGGGCCGACATCACGCAGCGCAAGCTGGCAGAGTCGTTTCACGTGCTGTACCAGGCGAGCCTCAAGATTCAAGATCCGCATGGGACTCAAGCGCTGGGGCGACGAGTTCCTGCGCAAGGGTCGCGAGGTGCTGCACCTCGACCGCCTCAGCATTCTGCTCGCCGACCCGGACGGTCGCTGGCTGCGGGCGATGGCCAGCACCGAGACCGACGAGCCGCTCGACGCGATCCGCGTCCCGATCGGCCCGGAAGGCGGTGGGCTGGCCCAAGTCTTTCTTACGCGCCAGCCCGTCGTGTGCGACGGGCAGGAGCCGGTCCCGGAAGCGCTGCGGCTGCAGCCGCCCTATGACACCATCGAAGCCTTCCGCTCGCGCGTCTTCGCCATCATGCCGCTCGTGGTCCAGGGCCAGTCGATCGGAGTGCTCGACGCCGGGTGGAAGTACAGCCGCCGGCCCTTCGACGCGGCAACGCTGGAGCCGCTGCAGTTGCTCGCGACCCAGGCCGCGCTCGCCTTCGAGCACACCCGGCTCTACGCCGCGGCGCAACCGGTGCTGCGGCGGTCGCTGGAGCTCACGGAGGTCTACCCGGCCTTCGCCGAAGCGGTCAAGGCCCTCCTCGGCTACGACCGCATCGGGGTGGTAGTGCCGGAGGGCGAGCAACTCGTCATGGCGCTGTCGGTGGCTGAACCGCCACTCGCCTCCTGGCAGGGCGAATCCTGGCCCAAGACCGAGGGTACAGCCGTCGACTGGGTGATGACCCACCAAAAACCCCGGCTCGTTCGCGATCTCGCGAAGGAACATACCTTCTCCGACGACATCTTCATGGTGCAGGAGGGAATTCGGGCGACCCTCATGCTTCCCCTGCTCGCCGGCGAAAAACCGGTCGGCGTCTTTTTTCTCGACAGCCTGACGCCAGGCGCCTACACGGAGCGCGACCTGGACCTCGTGGACCCCGTAGCGCAGCAACTCGCGCTAGCTATCCAGAATGCGCAGCTTTTCCGTGAGATTGAAGAGAAAGGGCCGTCAGATCGAGATCGCGAGTCATGCACAAGTCGCAGTTCCTCGCCAACATGAGCCACGAGCTGCGCACGCCGCTGAACGCCATCCTGGGCTACACAGCGCTCATCCTCGACGACATCTACGGAGACGTGCCGGAAAAGATTCGCGACGTGCTGGAGCGCCTGGAGAAGAACGGCCATCACCTGCTCGGCCTGATCAACGACGTGCTCGACTCTCCAAGATCGAGGCCGGTCTGCTCAACGCTCTCGCTCGGCGGACTACTCCATGAACGAAGTCGTGCAGGCGACCGTCGCCGAAGTCGAGTCTCTGGCGGCGGAAAAGCGGCTTGCGCTCGAGACAGAGGTGCCGGCCGACCTGCCACGCGGACGCGGCGATGCTCGGCGGCTGACGCAGGTGCTGCTCAATCTCGTCGGCAACGCGATCAAGTTCACCGAGGCGGGCAAGGTCCAGGTGGAAGTCGACGGTCGCCGACGGTGCCTTCCTGATTTCGGTCGCCGACACCGGACCGGGAATCGCGGAAGGCGATCAGGAGAAGATCTTTGAGGAGTTCCAGCAGGCGGACAGCTCCAGCACCCGCGAAAAAGGCGGCACCGGCCTCGGGCTCTCCATCGCCCGGCGCATCGTCGAGCTGCACGGCGGACGCGTCTGGGTTGAATCGAAGCTCGGTGCTGGCGCGACGTTTCGCGTCACGCTCCCGCTGCTCGCGGGACTGCAGGGAGGGGAGAAATGAGCAAGCGGATATTGGTGATCGAGGATCAGGAGGACAACCGGCGCATCCTGCGCGACCTCCTCACCAGCGTCGGCTACGAGCTGATCGAGGCCATCACCGGACCGGAGGGCGTTGCCATGGCCGAGTCGCATCGTCCCGATCTGATCCTGATGGACATTCAGCTCCCGGGCCTCGACGGCTACGAAGCCACCCGCCGCATCAAGGCCAATCCGGCGCTGCGCGCAATCCCGATCATCGCGGTCACCTCGTTCGCGCTGAGCGGCGACGACATCAAGGCCTTCGACGCCGGCTGCGACGGCTACGTCACCAAGCCATACAGCCCGCGTCATCTGCTCGCCAAGGTGCGGGAGTACCTGCCTGCTCGCGGACGCGTAAGCGCATCGTGCGGACCCCTGCGCGCATCCTCGTCGCGGACGACAATCCCGACAATCGGGACATCCTGCAGGCCCGGCTCGCCGCCCACGGCTACGAGATCCTCACGGCGCGCGACGGCGAAGAGACGCTGGAAGTCGCCCGCGCCGCGCAGCCGGACCTGATCCTGCTCGACGTCATGATGCCGAAGCTCGACGGCATCGAGGTGTGCCGCCGTCTCAAGAGCCGATGCCGCCCTCCCCTTCATGCCGATCATCATGGTCACCGCCAAGAGCCGGCTCGCAGGACGTCGTCGCCGGGCTCGACGCAGGTGCCGACGAGTACCTCACCAAGCCCGTCGACCAGGCCGCGCTGGTGGCGCGCGTCAGATCGATGCTGCGCATCAAGGCGCTCCACGATCAGGTGCAAGAGCAGGCCGTCAACTCGAAGCGCAGGCCGCGGAGCTCGCCCGGTGGAACCGCGAGCTCGAGCGCCGCGTGGCGGAGCAAGTGGAGCAGCTCGCGCGGCTGTCGCGCCTGAAGCGGTTCCTCGCGCCGCAGCTCGCCGAACTCATCGTCTCCGGCGACGCACGAGATCCGCTCGTGAGCCACCGTCGCGAGGTCACCGTGGTGTTTCTCGATCTGCGCGGCTTCACCAGCTTCGCCGAGACGGCGGAGCCCGAGGAAGTGATGGCGGTGCTGCGCGACTATCATGCCGCGATGGGACGCCTGATCCAGGTGCACGAGGGGACGCTCGAGCGGTTCACCGGCGACGGCTTGATGATCTTCTTCAACGATCCGGTGGAAGTCGAAAATCCGGCGGAACGTGCGGTGCGGATGGCCCTCGCGATGCGCGAGGCCGCAGACGCGTTGGGTCTGCACTGGCGTCGCCGAGGCATCGAACTGGGACTGGGGATCGGCATCGCCGAGGGCTATGCCACCATCGGCGCCATCGGCTTCGAGGACCGTGTCGATTACGGCGCCATCGGCACCGTCACCAACCTCGCTGCGCGGCTGTGCGCTGAAGCCAAAGCCGGGCAGATCCTGCTCGCGCCCCGTGTATTGTGCGACGTGGAGCGATTTGTTCGATGCCGAACCGGTGGGCGAGCTGGCGCTAAAGGGATTTGCCAGACCGCTGACGGTATTGGAAGTCGTCGGCTTGCGCCGCGACGGGCACTGACGGGCCTATCGCTCGCGCTGGGCGCAGCCGCTACTGTGGCGGACCCGCGACGGGCGCACCACCGACCTCGGCGGAGACCCGGTTGGAGTCCAGCGGCTTGCGGGCGAGTCCCTGAGAAAAAAGAACCGAACGCGCGAATGCTCTCAGATCACGAAAGAGTGTACGACGATCACTAAACGCCCGCCCGCAGGCAAAACTCATCGTACGGACACGCTCGCCCCAAGGGATCGGCGCATCGAGTGCAACCGTGCAGTAGTCAAAATGCCGACGCCATATGATGAGCGCCATCGGCCGCGTGCGTAGCGGGTCGTAGATGCGCGTGATCTCGGCCAGCGTGCGCTGGGGCGTGAAGTGCTCGCGCCCGGTGCGCCGATACAGAAGCACCTCAGGCAGCAGATGCCAGCGACCATGCAACGCCAGCTCCGCCATCAGTACCGGATCTCCGTGCGGATACAAACGATCGAGCGCGGTCTTGCGCAGGACGTCCAACCGGATCAAGGCGTTCTGTGCATTGTTCAGCACGAGATTGCGGCAGACGAATTCGAACCGCTCGCTCGGCGTCGCCGCAGTGACCGAGAAGTCGCCACCGTAGACGTCGAGCAGGGTGCCATCCTCTTCGAAGAAACGCGTCTGACCGAACGCCAGCACGGCGCCGGTGTCGCCCTCGAGCGCGGCGACGCACTTGGCGAGGCAGTCGAGGGCGACCTTCATCGCTGGCGGACGTCCATTTGAAGTACTTGCCCCGCGCCTCGTGGACGACTACGTTGTAGTTGCGCGGCGCACCGATGTTCTCGGACTGACGCAGATAGCGGATACGCGGATCCAGCTCGGTGTAGCGCTCGCATATGGCGCGCGTGTCATCGGTTGACGCATTGTCCGAGATGATGAGTTCGAAGTCGCCAAGGGTCTGGGCGCGCAGCAACTCGATCGCGCGCTCGATGTAGCGGGCGCCGTTGTAGACGGGCATGCCGATGCTGACGAGCGGTGGCGTGCAGAGGGGGGTTGTCATTTCGCTCTATGCGACAAGGCGGGTCGGGCCGACTGCAGGGCGGACCGGAAGCTCTGGCAATAGCCAGACCGAGAATGTGCACGTCCTGTTCACAAGCCACCTGCCCCAGTTATCGTAAGCGGCGATTGTATCGCTGTCTTGACCGTAATCCCCTACCCCGGTCGATTATCGGCGGATGGCCCGTTCCGGGTGCGACAAACGGAGGAGACTCAGCTGGAACCGGTGCGGCGGGCACGGCTTCCCAGTCGGGCGATCCTGCCGTCTCTTGAGTGTGGCAGTGGCGCCTCCCCTGCCTCAGCGCCCACCAGCCTCGCTCCGAGATGTCTCGCCAGCCCGCGTGCCCCCGCGGCCATCACGGCATGGTGATTCCATCGAAAAGCTGACGCCAGGAGCGGTGCCAGCCGGTTCATCCATGGGCGTCCCGTGGACACGATCCAGGTGTAGCGGGCTGTTGTGATAGAACCCGCGCTGGTCAGATCCCAACGCCCGGTGCCGTTCAGCTCGCCCACAGCAGCACCCTCTATGGTGCGCAGACGCTCGACGCGGGTCGTGCGCATCTCGAAGGCGAGGCGATACGGCAGGCGGCTCGTCCACACGAACCGCCGCAGCGCGCCGCGCCCGTCGGCTTCGCCCGCTTCGAGCAACTCGACCGCGTGCGCATACCGCCACCATCGGGGCCAGGCTTCGGCCGCGGTCAAGGCTTCCCAGACTGCCTCGACAGGCGCTTCGAGATGCCATCGGGAAGCGAGCGCAAAGGTCGCCATCAAAGGGCCTCGATGGCAGGACCAGGACCGCCGGTCAGAGTGGCAGTCGCCGTCATCGCCGTGCGACCATCCGGACCCAGCGCTTGCAGTTCGACGCGCGCGTCCGTCGGCATCGCGAGCAGGCGAAACGGCAAGCCGTCGAAGAGCGGACCCTTACCGCGAAACGCGAAATCCGCCACGGATCGGCCGCTGTGCCAGCGCACCAACTCGAGCAGCAGCACGGCGATCAGAGGCCCATGCACGACCAGACGCGGATAGCCTTCGACGTCCGTGGCATAAGGCCGGTCGTAATGGATCCGATGAGCATTGAACGTGAGTGCCGAGAACCGGAAAAGCAGCGTCGGGTCCGCCGTCACACTCCGCGACCATGAGCCGGCGGGCAGCAGCGGCAGCTCGACCATCGTCGGCGTCCGCGACCGGTGCGCCCGGCTCGCGGTAGACGATGTCCTGCTCTTCCTCGACGCAGAGCTCGCCATCCTGCCGGATCGAGTGACCGACTGTCGACAAAGGCAAGGCGGCCACTGCGTCCGCTCTTGGTGGAGACGTCGCGGATCACCGACTGCCGCAGGCGCCGGTCGCCCGATGACGAGCGGTTGCAGGAAGCGCAGCCGGGCGCCGGCGAACATCCGCCGCGGCAGGTCGATCGGCGGCATGAAGCCACCGCGCGCCGGATGGCCGTCGACACTCAGGCTGGACTGCGGCACCTTCGGCAGGAAATAGAACCAGTGCCAGAGCGGAGGGAAGTTGAGCGCCGGCCGCGAACGCAGGTGCTGGTGTCGTCGAGTAGCGCCGCGGCCGCCAGCGCCGGTGCGAGCGCGATTTCGTCCGTGGTCTCCTCGGTCTTGCCGATCCAGTCGGTCGCAGGTGCAGCCCATCGCGGCCTACGAGCTCCACTGGACCGGCCACGACGCCGGCATCGCGCAGCCAGCCGATCTGCCCTGGACAGTCCCAGCACGTCTGCCGAGGACCTCGTCGGTATGCTCGCCGAGCACCGGCGCGCGGCGCGGCGTCTCCCGCGGCACGGCGGCGAACTGCAGCGGCGAGCCCGGCACGAGATACGTGCCGATGCCGGGCTGGTCGATCGTCGAGAACAGCGGATTGGCGGTCGAGCAGCGCGCATCCTCGGCCACCATCTGCGCGAAGGTCTGGTACGGACCCCAGCACACCCCGGTCCCCGCGAATGCTTTGCCAATGGCCGCGAGCGAGCGCTGCCGGAACCAGGGCGCGAGCACCGCGGTGATGGCCTCGCGCGCCTGGAAGCGATCCCCTTCCTTCGCTGAGATCGACCTCGAGCAGCGATCCCAGCGTCGTGAGCTTATCGGTCAGGTCCGGTCGCCCTGGACAGCTCATCCCATTGCCGCCGGGTGACGGCGGCGACGTAGACGAAGCGCTCGTCAGCGGTCTCGAACTCGCAGCCGAAGGCACCGTAGAGATAATTGCCGCAGGACCGCCGCTCGGTCCCGTTCACCTGCGCCTCGGCGATGTAGACCGAGGTTGCCGGTCATCGCGAACGCAACATCCGCGAGCGACAGCCGGACGAACTGTCCCTCGCCCGTGCGCTGGCGGTGACGCTCGGCCGCGAGGATGCCGAGCGCCGCAGTCACGCCGGCGATGGCAGTCCCACGCCGGCAGCACGTGGTTGACCGGATTCACCGGCGCGGCTCCGTGTGCGGGACCGGTGACGAAGGGAAAGCCGAAGGCGCAGTTGACCGTGTAGTCGACGCGCCGAGCTGCCATCGGGATTGCCCGTCACGTTCATCATGATGAGGTCGTCACGGCGCTGGCGGAGCGCGTCGTAGCCGAGCCACCCGGATGCGGGGAAGTTGGTCAGGAAGATCCCGTTGCCATCGCCCGCAGCGGTGACGAGCGCAACGATCAGCTCGCGCCCCTCGGGCCCGCGTGTGTCGACAGCGAGCGAACGCTTGCCCTTGTTGAGTCCCGCCCAGTAAAGGCTCCTGCCCTGCGCCGTCACCGGCCAGCGCCGCGCGTCGAGCCCGCCTCCCAGAGGATCGAAGCGGATCACGTCCGCGCCCTGCTGGGCCAGGGTCATGCCGCACAACGGCGCCGCGACGAACGCCGCACCTTCGACGACGCGCAGCCCCTTCAGGATGTCGTTCAATTCTTTCTCCCTGCGGGCGATGGTTTGGGTTATCGTTTAGAGCATACCGCGTCGCCGACGATCATGGGTGTTCGATGTTCGAGAGGCCGGAAACACCAGGGAGAACACCGCAGTGGCATCGACCGAAGAGGACGCGCCGGATTCCGCTGGACGCGCGTCTGCAGTCGGCGCGGACGATCCGCAGGCACCGGCACCCGACACCGACGAAACGACCCGACCGCTGCCGCTCTCGGGCATTCGCGTCATCGACGTCGGCACCTTTCTCGCAGGACCGTACGCGGCCTCCATCATGGGCGAATACGGCGCCGAGGTGCTCAAGGTGGAGTACCCCATCGGCGGCGATCCTATGCGCCGCTTCGGCACCGCGACCAAACGCCACGATGCGACGCTCGCGTGGCTTTCCGAAGCGCGCAACAAGAAGTCGGTGACGATCGATCTGCGTCGCCCCAAGGGCGTCGAACTCTTCATCAAGCTCGTGTCGAAGTCCGACGTGCTCGTCGAGAACTTCCGCCCCGGCACGATGGAGGAATGGGGCCTCGGCTGGGAAGATCTCTCCGCCGCCAACCCTGGGCTGATCATGCTGCGCGCGGGTGTCGGAGGTGCGCGTAGGGGTCGTCGTGTCGATCATCGCCGGGTTCGGCGCGATCATCTCCGAGGTCGGCGCGGTGTCCATCGTCGGTGGCGGCATCGAGGGTTACACGGACGTCATGACGACGGCGATCATGGCGCACGTCCGCCGAGGCGCGAACGCACAGGCGATGGCTTGGGCGATCGTGCTGATGGGCATCGCGCTGATGGTCAACGCGGTGCTCACCGTGGCCCAGAACACCGGCAGGCGACACGATGGCTGAACGTCGCGCCCCACCCAGCGGAGAGCCTGCCGCGAGCGTCGCGGGCGAGGGCATCACCGTCGAGTACCGCGGCCGCCGCGTGCTGGACATCGAACGCATCGATCTTCCCGCCGGCGGGACGTACGCGCTGCTCGGTGCGTCGGGAGCGGGCAAGTCCACGCTGTTGCGCGTCCTCGGCCTCCTAGAGCGCCCCACGACCGGCAGGGTGTTCCACGACGACCGCGAGATGTCGGTCAACGATCTCGGCGCGCCGCCAGATCGCCGCGGTCTTCCAGAAGCCCTACCTCCTGCGAGGCACCGTCGGCCGCAACGTCGGCTACGGTCTACGCGTGCGAGGCATCCGCAAGAAGAGCGGGCGCACCGCGTGGCCGAGGCGCTGGCCCGCGTCGGGCTCGCGGGCTGGGAGGACCGCTCCGCCCGCCTGCTCTCCGGTGGTGAGACGCAGCGCGTCACGCTCGCCCGGGCCCTCGTCCTGCGCCCCCGGCTGCTCCTCCTCGATGAGCCGCTGTCCTACATGGACCCGCTGCTCAAGCGCGACCTGACGCGCGAGTTCGCTGAGATCCTCTCCTCCGAGCACCTCACCGCGCTGTACGTGACGCACGACCAGGACGAGGCCGTGGTGGTGGCCGACAAGATCGGCATCATGCTCGATGGGCGCATGGTCGCGGAGGGCGATCCGGGCAGCGTGTTCGCGCCGCCCCAGGACCCGGTGGGTCGCGTCCTTCCTTGGCACCGAGCAGCGCCTCGAAGGTACCGTCGCACGGTCGGACCGGGACGAGACGCACATCGATTGCGACGGCTTGGTGCTCAAACGCGGGTTCGATGTCGGCTCGGGAAGGTGCGCGCGTGCGGGTCGGGGTCCGCCCCGAGGACGTCATGGTGTTCCGTCCCGGCGCGGCGATACCGGAGGCCCCGGGCGCAACCGCATCGACGGCACCGTCGACGAGATACTCCCCGTGGGCTCGCGGACCCGGCTCGTCGTCCAGGCCTGCCGCAGGCCGACTCTCCGCCATCGCGTCACCGTCGCTGGTCGACTCGTTCGGCCTCGGGCCCGGGTGTCCCGTCACGCTCGTCTTCGTCGACGCCGTGCGGTCCGTCGAGCCCGTCCACCGCGTGAGGAGACGGCCGCGTCGGACGGCCGCGTCGGTTGCGCCGAAGCCACGAGCGCGCTATACATAGTCACCTGTCAGCTAAGCCGGCGCTTAGGGTGGCGACCATGGCTTCGACGCATCGCTTGACCCCAGAACAACTCGCGTGCCTCTCCGACCGGCAGCCGCCTCGACGTCCTGCGCGTGCTCCTGCTGCGCCCTGGGACCATCACTCATGTCGGCGCGGCCCTCGGCAAGCATCCCGCGTGGGTGCGTCACCACGTGCTCAAGCTGCTCGACGCGGGGCTCGTAGAGTTGCAGGAGGAGCGGAAGATCGGCAACTACACCGAGAAGTACTACGCTCCGACGGCCGGCTGCTTCACAGCGCACACCCTGGTCGGCGGAGGCCTGCCTGGCGAGGACGCGATCCTGGTCGCTGGGAGTCACGATCTCGCTCTCGAGGCGCTCGCCGGACTCGACGCGGTCGATTGCATGCGCACGGTGCCGACCGGCAGCCTCGATGGCCTCATCGCGCTGCGCCAGGGCCTCGCCGACGTCGCGGCTTGTCACCTCTTCGACGCGAAGGAGCACGACTACAACCTCCCCTACGTGCGGCACCTGTTCCCCGACGAGGACGTCATAGTCCGCACGCTGGCTGGAGCGGGAGCAGGGCCTTCTCACCGCGCCCGGGAACCCGCTCGGCCTTTCGGACGCCGACGACCTCGCGGATCCGCGCGTGCGCTTCGTCAACCGCGTGAGAGGGTCCGGTACGCGCGTCTGGCTCGACCAGCGCCTGAAGTCACTCGGGGTCGAGGCCGCCCGGATCCCGGGTTACGAGCGTGAGGTCCTCACCCACACCGAGGTCGCCGCGCACATCCTCACGGGCGGAGCGGACGCCGGCATCGCCATCCGCGCGGTCGCCGAGCGAGCGGGGCTCGGGTTCGTGCCCCTGTTCACGGAGCGGTTCGACCTCGTCTTCCGGGCCGACGCGGAAGACGAACGTGTGGCCCGGGTGCTGGACTCCATCCGAACGGCGCGGTTCCGCCGGCGGTGGCCCCGCTCGCGGGATACGACACGGAGCACAGCGGCGACGAGGTCGAGGTCGCCGTCTAGGTATCAGCGGGGCCGGTCTCCCGCCCTTGGCAGCGCGGCTTCGGCCGCACGATGAGAGGGGCTCGTATATGAACAGGATGACGTGGTGGGCGTGCGCGATCGCGCTGGCGGCGGCGCTTCTGGCGCCGCAGGCGGCGATGGCGCGAGGCACGTACGTCGGTGGGGTCGACAACGACCAGAAGCCGCTGTACATCCTGAACGATCACACCCCCTTCGCGGTACATTTCAGCGCCGAAGAGACTCGCAGCCAGTCCCGCGGTCTACGCGGTCAAGATCCGGATCACGCCCGGCAAGGCGCCCGCCAGCGCACTCAATCGAGGGTGCGACATGGAACGGGCGGACCGGCAGCTGGGCGCAGGAGCGCATCTATGGCGAGACGTGGGAGCGCAACTTCCCCTGGGTCTCGACGAGCGACACGGGCGCCATCGGAGGCAACGCCGGCTGGGTGTGGGGCAAGTTCGGTGACGAGCGGACCTCGGGCGAATACCAGATCATGGTCTCGCTGAAGCGCTTCATCTCGATGGAGAGTACCGCGGCGACCGACACGCTGAACCCGGAGGACCTCTCTCGCATCGCGACCGTGACGGTGCTGAACGCCACCGACGGCATGGCCGTTCACAACGGCGTGCTCACGAACACCAGCTACCAGAACAAGCGCGCCGAGGCATGCGACTCGACGACGAACACGATCACCTTCTCCCTGCAGAAGGCCGAGCCGAACCTCGTCGATGACGACGCCGACGGCGTCATGGACAACGAGGACTATGGCACGCCCGACAAGCGCGGCGACTTCCGGTTCGCGATGCCCGCGAACACCGTCTTCGACGTCTGGCTCAACCGGGTCCTGTGGGCCCCGGGCAACGACGCGACGTTCAACTACCCCGACGCGGACATCGCGGTGGGCGCGGCCGACCAAGACCCCCCCTCGACGCCGTCAGTCCTGAGCGCCACCGCGGTCCCCGGCGGCTCTGTGCGCTTGGCCTGGAGCGCCGCCAGCGACTCGGGCAGCGGCATGCAGCGCTACCGCGTGTACCGCTGGCAGAAGGAGGCCTGGGACGCGACGTACACATTCGTTCACGCCCTCGTTGCGACGCCGACGGCAGGCACCCTCGAGTGGACCGACGACAAGGCGGTCAACGGCAACACCTACTACTACGAGGTGCGCGCCGAAGACATCGCCACGAACGTGAGCCCGCGCTCGATGGTGGCGACCGCCGCCTCGGACGCGAGCGCGCCGGTGGTCTCGGATGACGCGGTCTCATCCTACGTCGGCACCGCGACCATCTACCTCCAGGCGACCGACAGCGGCAGCGGCGTCAAGAACATCACCTACAACGTGGACGGCAGCTCGACCACGCACACGGTGACCAACACGTCCACGTACGTGCAGATCCCCGGGACAGGCGCCCACTCGCTCGCCTACCGCGCAGAGGACAACGTGGGCAACGTCACCGGCGACGTCGTGCTCCCCTTCGACATCGTGGCGCCGGCCAGCGCCTCCGAGCGCGTCATCGGTGACAGCCGCTATGACGTGGCCGTGAACGCGGCCGGCGAGGCCTACCCGGGCTTCACCGGCGTCAAGCACGTCATCATCACCTCTGGTGAGGACCGCGCGGCTGCAGACCCGCTGGCCGCATCAGGCCTTGCCGGTGCGTACGACGGTCCGCTGATGCTCGTGAAGAGCACCGGCGTGCCCACCGCCGTCCGCAACGCGATCGCTTCGATGCCGGAGACCGTGACCGTACACGTGGTCGGCGGGCGCGCCTCGATCCCCAACTCGGTGATAACGACCTCGCTCGCGGGTATCTCGCAAGGTCGCGAACATCGAGCCGATCGACGCCGACAACCGCTACGCGCTCGCCGGCGAACATCGCGGCGAGGAATTAACCTCGTCCTCGGAAGACCCGACTTCCCCACCTCGACGTCATCGCCGCCAACGGTGCGACCCCAACAAGTTCAACGACGCACTCGCGCTCTCGCCGATCGCGCAGCAACGGCACATGCCGCTGCTCCTCGTGAAGTACGACTCCGTCCCGAGGCCTACGAGCAACGCTCTGACGGCCCTCGGGCTCACCAAGCGCTACATCGGCGGCGGCACGCCGACGGTGAGCGAGGTCGTGCGTATCGCGCTCGGCGTCGACCCTGCCGACCGGATGTCCGGCCCGAATCGCTATTCGACCGCCATCGCGATCGCGAGCCGCGCGAAGACGAGGGCTGGCTCACCTACTCCACCGTGGGCATCTCCGCCAAGCTCCCCGACGGGCTGACCGGCGGCGCGTGCGTGGGCGAGCAGGGCGGCGTCCTGCTGCTCACCGAGACGACGAGGCTCTCCGCTACCCCCACCAGGGACTTCCTGATCACCAACGGTGACTCGGTCGCGCAGTGCTAAATATTCGGCGGCTCGTCAGCGTCAACAACTCCGTCAAGAACTACGTGGACACCGATCTTGTGAGGTCGAGTGACAGACGGTCCGACGCAGTTTAGCGAAGACACGCCCTCGCGCAGGCGGGGGCGTGTCTTCGCGCGCCGCTGTAAGGGACTCGTCGTCCTCGCGATAGTCGTCGTTCTCGTCCTCGCCGGCGCGTTCGCGTGGGAGCGGCTCGGCGCGGCGGGCGAGCCGGTCTACCGCATCACGGTCCTTCGCGGAGGGCCGGGAGTTGGCCTCCTGCACCGTCGCGGACCTCCGGAGCCTTGGGGTCGACCGCGAGCTGATGCAGACCGGATCGGGAAGAGGGACCGACCCTCGTCTCGGTGCTCGAGGACGCCGGCGTCGTCTCGTACCGGCGCGTGACCATCGAGGGCCTGGGCGTACGCGACGCGGGACGGCTCGTGTTGCAGCGCTCCGACGTCGACGAGCACGTCCTGCTCAACCTGGCGCTCCGAGGTCGCAAGATCTGCGGGCCGAGATACCACGAAGGAACGGGTCAGGGATGTCGTCCGCATCCATCGTCGAGTAGCGGTGCGAACCGCCCTCCGCGCCGCTGGCTCGCCCCGCGCGAGTTGGCCATCGCGGCTCTCGTCACGGCGTTCATCGTCGCGGCGAAGCTCGCGCTGCGGATGCCGATCCGGGTGCCCGGCCACACGGGGATCTGGTGGATGGCTGCTCTCGTGCTAGGCCGAGGGGCCATCCGGAAGCAGGGTGCGGGCACGCTGATAGGCGTGGCCACCGGCATCCTCGCCACCATGCTGATTCCCGGGAGCGAAGGGCTGCTCCAGGGTGTGAAGTACGCCGCCGCCGGAGCTGCCGTAGACCTGGGGGCGTTCGTCACCGGGGAGAGGCTGGACAACCCGATCGCCGGGGCGCTCACCGGAGCACTCGCCAACCTGGCCAAGCTGGGCGCCGGCACGCTGATCGCATACGCGCTCGGCCTCCCCGCCGAGCTTCCTCGTGGTCGGACTGGGCATAGCATCCGACAGCACGTCGTGTTCGGGGCGATCGGTGGTGCGCTCGGTTCCTGGGTCTTAGGTAGACTGCGACCGACGCTCGGCATGGAGCCCATGAAGGAAGAGGCCGGCTAGGTGAAGCGCCGCATCAGCATCCCCTCGCGGTTACGCTCGCGCTCGCCCTCGTGCTTGCGGCTCCCGGCCCGGCGTCCGCCGAGCCTGCCGTGTGGACCAGGGCACGTCGTCGCGCCGCTTCTCCGCGTCGGTCAGCGGCGCGGAGCTGACCCCGGACGGCTCCGAGGCTCGCCTCTCGCACGCGTCGGAGGGCTGGCCCCAGGGAATCCTCTCCGCACGCTCGCTGCAGGTGCTGCCCGGCCGCGAACTGCTCGTCGCCGATCAGGTGGGCCAGGCGATCGTCGAGGTTCGACGCCGACAAGCGCGAGGTATGGCGCTGCGACCGCGGCGACGTGCCGCAGCTGAGCCAGCCGTTGAGCGCGCAGAAGCTGTCGGACGACACCGGCACGTACCTCGTCGCCCGCCGACCGCACGAACCGCCTGAAGATAGTGCGTGAGGTGGGTGAGGGCGGCGCCCTGGTCGCCAGATAGCGCTGCCCGGCACGATCACCGAGGCCTACGCCGCGACGCGCGTCGAGCGCGGCGACATCGACCACACCCTCGTCGTGGACAAGAACCGCGATGCACTGGTCGAACTCGACGAGAACGACGAGGTCGCCTGGACGTGCCCGACGAACCTCGTCGACGGTCCG
This sequence comes from uncultured beta proteobacterium, assembly GCA_963719715.1. Taxonomy (GTDB): domain Bacteria; phylum Pseudomonadota; class Gammaproteobacteria; order Burkholderiales; family JAEUMW01; genus JAEUMW01. The sequence continues at coordinate 6,188 of CAVRDD010000008.1, read as the reverse complement.
CACAACGCCCAGCGCCTCGACAACGGCAACATCCTCGTCGCATCCGGAGACAACCACCGCATCGTCGAGATCAAGCGCAGCGGGACCAACGGCGGCGAGGTGGTGTGGAGCTACGGCGTGGCGGGCAGCCCGGGCGCGTCGGCCGGTCACCTCTACCAGCCCTACCACGCGGTGAGGATGGCGAACGGCGACACGTGGATCGCCGACGGCAGCAACAACCGGGTCATCCGAGTGTCGAGAGGCGGTGCGGTGCTCGACACGTTCGGGGCTTCCGACGCTCCGGGCGGCGCTCTGGAACACCCAGGGTGGCTCGGCTTCCGCTCCGACGGTTCGATGGTGTTCACGCAGGCCGGTGAGATCCCCGGCCAGCCCTCGCTGTCCAGGATCGTCGTGTGGTCGTACGCGAGGACGGGGACCGTGACCTCGAAGCACATCGACTGCGGCGTCGGGGGCAAGCAGAAGAAGTTCATGAAGCTCGCGTGGCACGCCGACCGGCCGTCGGGCACCTCGGTGTCGATGGAGTACTCGATCGACGGAGGCTCTTGGAGGACCGCGGGATCGAGCGGCTCCTACACCCTGGCCTCGAACCCCAAGGGCGTGTACATCGCGTGGCGCGCGACCCTCAAGGGTCCGGGCCTCGAGACGCCGGTGCTCAAGGACGTGAGCATCACGTACGACACCGATCTGTCGAGCGGCGGGTCCGGCTCGGGCTCGGGCTCCGGCTCGGGTTCCGGATCCGGCTCGAGCTCCGGCAGCGGTTCGACCGGCGGCTCGGGCTCGACCACCTCCGGATGGGGCGCTGAGACGTCCACCCAGTCCGGCTCCGGTTCCGGGTCCGGATCGTCGTCGGGCGGCGGGAGCACCTACGTCAGCGCCGCGGGCGCCGAGGCGATGGGTCCCGGAGCGTTCGCGGCCGTCGGGCCGCAGACCGTGTCCGGACTCGTGATGGCGAAGTCCGCCGGTAGCGGAAGCGATGCGTTCGGCAGCGGCACGGGAACGGGCGGCGGGGCGAGCGAAGGCGCAGCGGCCGGCGCAGGCCTGCTCGTGCTCATGTACGTCACAGGAGTGGGCGCAGGGTGGCTCCCCAAGTTGTCCTTCGCGCGCCTCATATCGGCTATGTCCACGTTGCTGTCCAGGTTCTGACGACCGAGCGACCGAGGAGTAGAGCATGTTCGATCAGATCGGGTACTGGATCACACACCCTCAAGCCATCATCCAGCTGGTCGCCGACTCGCTGCTGTACCCGGTGCTCTTCCTCGAGGTCGCGGCGCTCGCGTGGATCGTCTTCGAGGCCGGCCGCTTCACGGTCGAGGCCTTCCAGCGACGGCGCTACGCGCGACAGATGGTCGTCGACACGGCGCTCGAGCTGGCGGGCTCGGACGCACTCGAGGCGGCGGGGTCGACCGCGCATATGCGCGCATGGGCGAGGTCGCGTTCGCGCCTCCCGTCCGCGGCGTGTTCCGCCAGCTCGGCCAGTCGATGGCCGGAGGCGAGGGCGAGGATGTCGCGCCTGGCCGCCGACATGGAGCAGGACATGACCAAGCGCCTCGAGCGCACGCGGATGCTCATGCGCGTGGGTCCGATCCTCGGCCTCATGGGTACGCTCATCCCCGATCAGCCCGGCGCTCGTGGCACTGGCCGGCGGCGACGTCCAGCAGCTTTCGGACAACCTCGTCATCGCCTTCTCCACCACCGTTGTCGGGTCTGCTGATCGGGTCTCGGCTATCGTCGTCCGACAGCGGTGAGGGACCGCCACCACCAGCAGGACCTCACCGACATCGAGTACGTATTCGACCACTAGGGGTGTGAGGACGCGCAGGACGCGGCGCGACCGCAAGCGCACCGGCCGCTACATGCGCTCACGGGCGCCTCGGCGACCGCAACGGCGACCCGATGGATGCGATGGGGAACCTCTTCGACGTGGCCATCCTGATCGGGGTGGGCTTCATGGTCGTGGCCCTCTCGAGCGTTCGGACTGCAAGAGATTCTCTCCGACGACGAGATGACCATCGTGAAGAACCCGGGAGGACCCGACATGGAGATAGTCCGCAAGCAGGGAAGGAGATCGAACGCCTCAAGGTCACCGACCAGCCAGCGGAGGGCATGGGTACACCGGTGGGCACGGTCTACCAACTCCAGGACGGTCGCACGTCTGGGTCCCGGGACAGTAAGGGCGATCCGCAAGTGCGCGCTTCGTATGCTTCGACGACACCGACAACCTCGGGGCGCCACGCGGCACCGGCAAGCTCGTGCGCTGGTACGAGGACGAGCTGCCCGAAGGGTGCACGCTGTGGGGAGTCGTCCGCCAGCAGCTGTTGGTTCACCCAGACATCCCCTACACCTCGCACAACAGCTCAGCGTGCGCCGTCGTCGAGGTGCCGGACGCATCCGTCGTCGAAGAGCTCATCAGCCCGCGCCATCGCCCACGTCGAGCGTCACGCTCTCGAAGGAAGCGACCCGGGCGTGTGCGTCGCGCTTGAGGACGACTCCCGCGATCCCGGTCCTCACGGCGGAGTTCGGCCGACGCGCGGCCGTCTCAGGTCGTCACGCAAGCCGACGCGATCGCGGCAGCATCCGGTGCCCACCTCTCCGGCCACGGCGGCACGAACGACGGCATCATCGGGGCGGCCGCCGGCGTGGGCCTGACCGCGTGGGGCTGGTCGGGCCGATTCGTCGAGTTCGGCCGCTCTGCGCGATCATCCGCCGAGGTGACGGTCGGCGAACTCGAGACAGCCGGCATGCTCGTGCTCCCGTGGACCGCAACGTGGTCGCCGAAGCTCGACGACATCGTGGAGACGGTCGGTTGGTTCCGTCCGCGCCTGTGGGGAGGGCTCGCGTGTCTCCCGCTGATGCGGATCGGGGATCCCAGCAACGGGGACCCCGTCTGGCGAGCGCTCGGCAGGGACCCCGGGCCCGCGTAACACGACTCGCTCGGACGGATCAGGCCTTCAGCTGCCCCCGCATGAGCTCGAGCAGGGCCGCGGCCGCACGGCGCGGCTCGCGCTTGCCGACGATGGCATAGAGCGGCCTCTCCACCGGGAAGTGCCCGCAGTCGACCTCGGCGATGGTGCCGAGCGCGAGCGCCTTGTCCGCCACCCAGTGGCTCACGACGCCCAGGCCGAGACCGCCCTCGATCGCGCTCACGATCGCCTCGCTGTCGCCAGTTCGAGCACGACGCGCAGGTCGTTCGGCTCGATCCCTCCCTCGCGCAGCGCATGCTCGAAGACGAGCCGCGTCCCGGAGCCTTGCTCGCGCACCACGAAGGGTTCCTCGGTCAGACGCTCGAGCGAAACGCCCTTCTCGCTCGCCAGAGGATGCGAGACCGGGCAGACCAGTAGGAGCTTGTCGGTGCCCATCGGCTCGTAGTCGACCCTCGCCCCTGGAATGCGCGCACCCGTCATGCCGATCTGCACCTCGCCCGACTCGACGAGGTCGACCACCTCGGTGGTGTCGTGGACGACGATCGACAGCGTCACTTGCGGGTTGGCCGCGGCGAACGCCCCGAGAAGACGCGGGAGGACGTACTGGCCCGGCGTCGTGCTGGCGGCCAGCGCGAGATGACCCGCTGACCGTGTCCGAGAGCCGCTCGAGCCGCAAACGTGCGTCTTCGAGCTCGGCGAGCACCCCGCGCGCGGTGCGAGAGCAGCTCCCTGCCGGCGTCGGTCATCTCGACCTTGCGGTAGCGCCGGTCCAGCAGCGTCACACCCAGGTCGCTCTCGAGGCCCTGTATCTGCATGGTCACCGCGGGCTGGGACAGACCGAGCGAGCGTGCGGCAGCGGAGAAGGAACCGTGCTCGACCACCTCGACGAATGCGCGTAGCTGGGCGATGTTCATCTCCTGCGAGGCCTTCCTTATCCGGACGATAAGACATGGAAATCATACCGCTGCGGGGGTTCCCGGCGCGCGGGAAGGGGTAGAGTAGGTGAGAATCGTTCTCACTTGGAGCCATCATGCCCACCCTGGACGCTGACGAACGCGCTCTTCTGGCCCGTGCCTACGGGGACTCACGGGCCAGCGGGCAGAGGCTCGGCCTCGCCCGGACCGTCGAGTCGCTCGACGGCGCGTTCACCGTCGAGATGCTGATCGAGAGCGCTCGCGATGACGGGAGCGCCGTGGGCACGGCGACGGCGTACCGCGCGGTGGCGGCGATGCTTCAGGCGGGCTTCATCGAGCGGGTGGGCCGCGCGCACGGCCGGGAGCACTACCTCTGCTGCGAGACCGAAGGGCACCACCACCACTTCGTGTGCACGCGGTGCGGTTCGACGACCGAGCGCCCTGCCCGCTGAACCGCGCGGCGATCGAGAAGGCCGCCTCGGCGGGGTTCGTCGTGACCCGGGCACGAGGTGTCCATCTTCGGCCTGTGCGGCTCGTACCTGCACTCCCTCCCCGCCGGCGATCACGGACGGGGGTAGCGCCGTGTCCCACATCCACATACCCGACGGGGTCCTGCCCCCGTGGCTGTGGGTGTCGGGCTGGGTCGCCGCGCTCGCGCTGCTCTGGGTCGCGTCGAAGGTGGCGTCGCGCCGCGAGGAGGGCCGGAAGGTGGCTCTGCTCGGCATCGTCTCGGCGCTGATGCTCGTCTCGATGTCGAGCGAGATCGTGCCCATCGCCTACCACGTGAACCTCACCGTGGTCGCCGGCATCTTCCTCGGACCGTGGCTCGGCGTGATCGCGGCGTTCATAGTCGTCGTCGTCCTCGCGCTTCTCGGACATGGAGGCGTCACGGTCATCGGGCTCAACACGCTGCTCATCGCGACCGAGATCGCGCTGGGCTGGGCGCTCGCCCGCGGGCTGATGCGGCTCCTCGGCCCGAAGCGCAGGGCGCTCGCGGCGGGCATCGCGACCGTTGTCACGCTCGCCGTGACGACCACGATGCTCGTCGGGATCGTCTGGCTGGCGGGCACCGGTCCCGCGGCTTCGAGGGAGACGGGCGCGCTCGACCCCGCCACGCTGCGCTTCTCCAACCCGTTCTCCGCCGGCGTGTTCTCCATCAACACCCTGCGGGGCGAGCACTCCGCCCGCCAGCGAGCCGGCTGGAGACGCCGAGGGAGACGCCGGGAGCGCGACGCTGTCCGTCGGACGCTTCGCGCTCGTCGTGTACACGCTCGGCCCGATCGGCTGGGTCATCGAGGCGCTGGTGACGGCGGCGATCATCGGCTACGTCTCGCGCGTGCGGCCCTCGCTCCTCAGCCGGCCGGGCCGACGGCCGAACGGCGCCGATCGGCGACGAGGAGGTGCACCGGCTCGGCGTTGGACGTGCGCGCGATAGACACGTCAGCAGATGCCCTGCGGCCGCAGCAGTCTGCACACGGCGTCGGCCGTCACCAAGCTGATCGCGTTCGCGCTCGTGCTCGCCGCGGTCGTCGTCCAGGCCAACGTCCTCGGTGCTTCGCCGTAGCGCTCGTGCTCGCAGCGCTCGCGGTCGGCATCGGCGCTGCCGGCACGGACGAACGTGCCGCTGCTCGCCTACCCGGCAGTGTTCGCGATCGTCTTCTCGCTCGCTTCCGCGCCCGACCCACTCACGGCCGCGCTGTTCGTCGTCAAGGCCGTCACCGCCGCCATGGCCGCGATCACCCTCGTGCTGACGACGCCCTACCCGCTCGTCTTCGCGCCCGTCCAGTCGGTGACCCCGCGGATCGTCGGCGACGCGATGCTCATGACGTACCGCGGTGTCTTCCTGCTCGGGCAGGATTCTCCGACCTCACGCGCGCCATCAGGCTGCCGCTCCGGCCTCTCGCCGGGCATCCCGTTCGCGCCGCGCGCGACCGCGCGCGCCCTGGGGGGCTTCTCCTCTACGCGCTGGACCTTTCCCAGCGGGAGTACGACGTGATGCGGATGAGAGGCTACTCCGGCGCCTCAAGATCCGCGTCCCGCCGGCGAAGGACCCGGCGTTCGACGCGACGCTGATCGCTGGCGAGCGGGGACGATCCTCGCCCTCGCCGTGCTCTGGCGCGTACGCGCGCCGGTGCTCAACCCGTATTCGTGGATGCCGGTGCTCGTCGCCCTCGCGGGCCTCGCGGGCACGGCCGTGTGGAGGTGGTCGAGGCGATGAGTGCATGGACACCCGACAGCGGCGCCGAGAACGTCGTGCGCGTCTCGTGCGTGCAGCACGTCTACGAGGACGGCGCGCGGGTCGACCTGTGCGGCCTCGAGTTCGTCGTCGAGCGTGGCAGCAGGGTCGCGATCC
>CAVRDD010000007.1:0-21605 GCA_963719715.1 uncultured beta proteobacterium | reverse complement strand
CGGGCCGGACGAACATCTTGCGGGCCGCTATCCGTCTCTCACCCGATGGATACGTGCGCGCTACGAAGAGGGCGCCTGCATCTATTCGGCGTGCTCCGGTTCGCCGATGCTCGCGGAACCGGGCTTCTGTTAATAGACGGACGTGATGCCACGTGAGCCCGGGCGAGGCAATGCGCATCGCCAAGGTGTGCCTGCTGAAACGGCACGACGAAGGTCAGTTGCCCTACGCACCGGTGGTGCGGCCGCGGCGCACTCGGATGCAGCGGCGAAGGCATGCGAGGCGTGGCTGGGTGCGCATTTTCGCGAACGCAATGGGTCGCGCGCGCGGTGCCGCATTCGAAGATTCCGGAGCGGTCGCTGAAGCGCCGCTTCAAGGCGGCCACAGGTTTCACCCTGATCGACTACCTGCAGAATCTTCGCATCGAAGAGGCAGGCGCCTGCTCGAAACGTCTGCGCGATCTGCCGACGACATCAGCTTCGAAGTCGGCTACGAGGACGCCTCGTTTTTCCGCCGGCTGTTCAGGCGCCGCACCGGTTTAATCCCTGTTCAGTATCGGCGGATGTTCCGGCACCTTCAGCACGCAGAACGTCCGGCGACCGTGAATCCCCTCGTGTCCTTCTGAGCGACCTTCTTCCTGGCATTGCACTCCCGCGGGCAAACAGCTCGCGAAGCTCCGCGGGCGTGCGACGTCGTCCATCAGACCTCGGCCATCAGACCTGCGCTACGCGTGAATAAGTACCCCATCTGTATGTGTGGTGGCCACAGACTTCATCGCGCAACTGAACGGTTTTGACCTGCCGATCCGGGGGGACGCATCATGCAATCCGTTCGTGTCCAGATACCCCTGCCCGGGCGCTGCGCCCATCTTGGCCGCGCGCTGCTCGCCGGCTTCCTGCTCGCGTATTCCACGTCATCTGCTCTCGCCGCTGGCTGCGGCGACATGTCCGACCTCGCACGCGATGTCTGGGGGCAGTACAAGAAGGCCGCTCTCGCGGTCGGTTGCGCTTCGCCGACGCGCGATGTCGCACTCAAGTTTCTAACGTGCAACGCCACGAAGATCCAGACGGGTCTCGTCGAAGGGATGGTGGGCTGGTGGAACGCGACGGCGCAGAACCGCTGGGCCACCATCGGCGCGCGCAGTCTGGGCCCCGAGTGGCAGGAGGGGCAATTGATCGTCGGATCCGGGCGCCGGTTCACGACGCTTGCGCCCGCCTATTCGACCACGCGCATCCAGATCCACGATGCCGAAGGCGGGAAGACGAACGTTACCATCTGCGGCTTCGATGAATCCGGCCGGACCGTTGTCCAGAAGGACGTGGAGGTCGATCCGGACCAGAAGAAAAACTGGAGCTTCGATGTTTCCAACGCAGCCGGCAACGTGCTCGTTGTGAAACTGGACGCAAAGTCCGCCAACCGCTTCCAGTACCGTATCCGCACCGACACGGATCCGATCGAGTGGAACTACCCGGCCACGGGTTTCGCGGACCTGCACGTGCACCAGGCGGCGGAACTCGGAACCGCCGGCCTCTCCTACTGGGGCAGCCACACGGGCCCGGCGAAGGACGCGCTGCAGGCATGTCGCAGGGTGAACATCCGCGACGACGTGCTGCGCGTATTCACGGGCAAAGAATCCGAAGGTCTGCACGCGCTGCCGTTCGACTACCAGAACAAGACCCTGGGCAATTACCGGCACGGCAACGGTCAGCCCGACTTCACCTCCTGGCCGCACTTCACCGACATCGGCCACCAGCAGGTGCATGCCGACTGGCTCAAGCGGGCGCATGATGGGGGCCTCAACCTGATCGTGGTCTCGGCCGTGAACAACGAGCCGCAGTGTCGTCTGCTGCGCCTCATCTATCCGCAGCGCAACCCCGAGCGCTCGTGCGAGGACATGGACAACGTCCGCCGCCAGGTCGAAGCCTTCGTCGAGTTCGATCGCACGCACGATTGGTACGAGATCGCCGTGCACCCGTGGCACGCGCGCAAGATCATCCACGAGGGCAAGCTCGCGGTCGTCGTTTCGCTCGAAGCGAGCAATCTCTTCCCGCGCTCGGAAGGCGATTTCACAAAGCAACTGAACGATCTGTACGGCATGGGCGTTCGAGCAATGCAGCCCGTGCACGAGACCGACAGCCGCTTCGCGGGCGCTGCACCGCACCGCGACGCCTTCGAGATCATGCAGGCCGTCAAATGGCCCGGCAAGCTCGCGGGTGAAATCATCAGCGGTCGCATCGGCGCTTTCAACCGTACCTGCGACGGGAAGAACTGCGTGGGCATGGGGCCCGACGGCGCACGGCTGACCGATGCCATGGTGTCGCGGCGCATGCTGATCGACGCCGCTCACATGTCGGAGCGTGCCTTCAAGGATTACCACGACTATCTCATGGAGAAGTTCCGCGGCTACCCGATCTACAACTCCCACGCCCGATTCAGGCGCCTGCTGGATGCAGAGGACAAGGACATCCTCGAGGAGTTCGTGATCACCGACGAGCAGATCGAGATGTACAAGGCGCTCGGCGGCATGGTCGGACTGCGTACCGGCTTCGAGCACATCTGCGACGCACCCGACCGCTCACGGCCGGATCAGTCCTCCATCAACTGCGAGGGCAGGCCGGGCGACGGCGAGCCGCGTCCGGCTGTCGCGAACAGTTGTCCGGGCTCGTCGCGCTCGATCGCGCAGATGGTCGACTACGCCGATCAGAAGGGCCTCGCTGTCGCCATCGGCAGCGACCTCAACGGCAACACCTATCAGGCCAGCCCGCGCTTCGGCCTCGAGGCATGTTATGCCAACCGTGTGCTCAACAAGGGCTACGTCGAGCAGCAGGGCGAACCTCCGAAACAACTAAGCCGCGGCTATGGCGAGGGCGGCCTCACCCATGTCGGATTCCTGCCGGATTTCGTTGCCGACCTGAAAGCGCTGAACACGCCGGGAGTCGCCCGCGTCGACAACTCGGCCGAGGCGTTCATCGAGATGTGGGAGCGTGCCTACGACGTCAAGGTGGCTGCTGCCACCAACGAGACGGCGTGCCGGGACGACGGCGACTGCGTCGTCAACGGCTGGTACTGCTCGACCGGGCTCACGGGGCTCGAGCCGAACAAGTGCAAGGCGAAACTGGAAGACGGGCAGCGCTGCCTGTCCGAGCGTCAATGCAGTTCCGGCGAGTGCGATGCGAGCATCTGCTTCACGCGGGCCTCGGTCGGCATCGATGGCAAGTGTCAGGTCAATGCGCAGTGCCGAACCGGCCGCTGCAGTTCGCTCGATGGCATCACGGCCGGAAAATGCGTCTGCATGGAGGACTCCGATTGCGGGTCGGGCTACTGCAATGTGGGCATCGAGGTCGGCATTGCCGATATCGGGAAGAACGCCTGCAAGCCGAAGCTCGCCAACGGCGCGCTCTGCACCAAGGATCACCAGTGCAGCGCTGGACGCTGCAAGACCGGATTCTGCTCGGCGGAGGCGTCGGTCGCGATGGGGGGTGACTGCCGCTTCGACGACGAGTGCCGGGCCGGTCAGTGCACCGCGCCGATCGGAGGTGCGACCAAGGGCAAGTGCGTGTGCAACGAGGATCGACACTGCGGGGAGGGCAGGTATTGCAACGAAGGTGTTGCGGGTATCGGAACGAACGTCTGCAAGGACAAGCTCGCCAAGGGCAAGGCGTGTACCAAGGACCATCAGTGCAGATCGGATCGATGCTTCATCACGTGCAAATGAGCACGCGGCTGTTGTCGTGCCGTTGCGGCGATCGCCGAGGATCGCGGCGCTGACTGCGACTCCCGGTTTCTCTCGGCTGCAGTGAAACAGGGACAGGTGTAGACGCCCTGCGCCAAGTCCGTGGCGTGCGCGAGGACGACAGGGGGTGTGCTGCCGCGCTACCGCACTCATCGCCGTCACGCTTGCCCGCATTGCCTCGCTGCGGCGACGCACAATATTGCACTGCACAAACGGCTCCGGTGTCGGTAGAATTTCGGGCTGATCATTCTGCATCCGGAGCCCGGATCCGATGGATTGTCCCATTCCCCTCGGCACTAAAAGCATCATCGATGGTCAGGAGCGCGTGCATTACTACGGCTATTGGGTGAAGACCTATCCCGCTCCTGCCGACACGCTGTACGCAAAGAAGGAACTCATCGCGGCACTCACGCGCCGACTCTTCAATCACACCGAGCATGGATTGAACGTGCCGGGTGTTCGCCTGGACGAGGCGCGCCGCGCGTACTGCGACGAAACCGATCCGCAGCGGCGTCGCGTGAAGGGCGCGATGCTGGCGGGCGCCCTGTTCAACCGCGCCACCGGCATCTTTACCCAGCTGGTGGGGATCCAGGCGCTCGGCGTCGAGATCCTGCCCGAGAACGCCCTGATGCAGCAGTGCGGCGAACACCTGGAGGAAGCGCTGGATCTGTGCAAGCTGGTCATGCACCGCAGCGGCGAGGAGGGCATCGACGAACTATGGGGCGAGCCCTTCAAGGCGTTCCTGCTGCCCCTGGAGAATTTCTACGAGGGCCGCTACATCAAGATCGCGCAGACGATGCGCGACATCGACGGCATTGCCGATACGCTGACTGAGACATTCGCCGGCCTCCCGGTGTTTTCCGGCATCGAGAACCAGATCGCCGAGTTCGCTCAGGCGGCAAAGGTGAAGAGCGAGACCCTGCGCACCGATCCCGATATCTTCGACGTGTGGACGACCTTTGTGGTGTCCGCCGAGCACCTGTGCAACTTCGTGCCCACGCTTGCCGCCGATGCGCCGCCGCGTGCGAAGCAGGAAGCCTTGGACGCACGCTGGCTGATCGGGCGGGGCGCGCATCTCATCACCTACATCACGCGCGCTCGCGTGCCGATGCCGAAGACTACGCGTGAGTTCATCGAACGCTGCGAGCGCTTTCGCGAAACCTGTAGCGCGCTGCTGCCGGGCGCACGCAACGTCGCCTGAGCTCGATGCGGCGCCTGCTGCAAAACCCGGCTATGCCCCCCACCGCCGCACCGGCAACGACATTTCTGGTGATCGCGGCAGCAACGGCGACAGATCCGCGGATTGATTCGCCACACACGCGGCCGCTCCATTTGCTTCTTTCCGACTGCCCCCATCGCGCGAAGCGTTGGCCTATTTGAGGCGAGGCCCACGCGGGCTGCCCTGATTCCCCGGGCGCTTGTATGATGACGCCTCTTTGCTGTTCCGCGCTGGGGAGGTCTTCACATGTTGTATGAAATGATGCCCGTTGCGGATTACCTGATCCGCATGCGGGACGGCACGATCAAGCAGGTGAACCCGTTCACCGGCACCGAGGTCTGGACGGTGCCGGGGCGCGGCCACCGACCGCTCGGGGACGATACCAAGGCGGGTGCCAAGCTCGATCCTGCCAAGGACGGCACGTACTGCGCGTTCTGCCACGGACGGATATTCGAGACGCCGCCGGAGAAGGCGCGACTGGTGCGAACGCCTGCCGGCTGGGAAACAGTGAAGGGCATCACAGCCGAGCAGCACACCGACAGCGGCTGGATGTTCCGCCGCGTGCCGAATCTGTTCGAGATCGTCTCCTGCGAATACTGGGCGAAGAACTACCGCTACGTGTTGCCGCCGCAGCTGCAGTCGCGCAAGAACACCTATCTCACGACCGAGCGGGGGCGGAGCCACGTGCTCGACGTCATCGATGCCCGGATGAAACTCTGCGGTGTCGACGAAAAGACGATCCGCTCGACGCCGATCGCTGACAAGCTGGAGATGGCGAATGCCTTCTTCGGCGGCGGCCACGAGCTCGTCATCGCCCACCCGCATTTCGTCCCCGGTGCCACCCACGATAACCAGCTCGCGTCGTCCGGCACCATGACGCCGGAAGAGCACTACCAGTATTTCCGCTTCACCATCGAGGCGCTGCGCGACATCTATCTTTCGAATCGCTACGTGCGCTATGTCGCCGTCTTCCAGAACTGGCTCAAGCCCGCCGGCGCCTCGTTCGACCATCTGCACAAGCAGCTCGTCGCGATCGACGAGCGCGGCGTCTCCAACGACATGGAGATCCGGCTGGTGCGCTCGAATCCCAACATCTACAACGAGGAGGCGGTGAACTTTGCCTCCCATCGCAATCTCGTCTTCGCCGAGAACGACTACGCGATCGCGTTCGCCGGCTTCGGGCATCGTTTCCCGGCACTCGAGATCTATTCGAAGAGCGAGCGCAGCCAGCCCTGGAACCATACCGTGGAAGAACTGCGCGGCGTGTCGGATCTGGTTCACGCCTGCCACGCCGCGATGGGACCAGGCATTCCATGCAACGAGGAGTGGCACTACAAGCCGCCAGACGCCGACGTGCCGATGCCGTGGCGCGTGCAGATCAAGTGGCGCGTGTCGAATCCGGCCGGCTTCGAAGGCGGCACGCTCATCTACGTCAACACGATCGACCCGGAGTCGCTCCGCGACAAGATGGTGCCGCGCCTCTTCCAATTGAAGGGGGAGGGTCGCATCGCGCCGATGAAGATCGCATTCGAGTGCGACTGCGTGCCGAACTGCCTCAAGTACAACCCGGGCGTGCGCCTCCAGCACACACGCGAGGCCGAGTTTCCGCCTCTCTCGGGCGACGCGCGCGGCGTCGAGTAATCGCTCGCGGGCGGGAAGTTCGCCCGCTTGTTCGGCCTTTCGACGTAGGCCATAGGGCCGAGCGCATATCAGTGATCTGTCAGTTCGCCGCGCGCAACATGATTGGCGATTGGGGACGAGCCCTGCAGCGGTGAGCACGCCGCGCGCTTTGGACGAACGTTGCCCTAGAGTGAACGGGGACGGCCCCCATCTGTCTTTGGAACTCAAGTGTCCCCTCGCAGGTGACGATGATCCGCCCGACGTCCACATCATCGCCTTCATCCAGGAATACTCCTTCGGCCTGGCCGCTCGCCCGCCCCAAGTGTCCCCGCTGCAGGATGAAATGGAGGGAAATGCTCAACCCGAATTACTTGCTGCTATACGTCATCCTGGCAGTCGCCGTGACGGTCTTGGCAGCTCGGCTGGCGCGCCATGGAATCCAAAGGTGGCTGGTGGCTGCGCTCTCTCTCACCGCTTTCTGGCTGTTCGGGCATCTCGACGACCTTCTTGGTGCGCGCGAGCATCGGGAACTCTGCGCGAAGGAAGCGGGCGTGAAGGTCTACAAGAAGGCGAATTTGGCGCCGGGGTTCTACAATGCCGACGGAACGCCGAATTTGGGGGCGCATAGGCGCCTACGTCCGACTTGAACTACACAAGACGGAGAACTACCCGGCGAAGTATCTCCGAATGGACAAGTTCACAACTCGCATCATCGAGGTCACGGGCGGTGAAGTGCTTGCGCAGAAAGTCGATTTTGCCATCTGGCCGTCGCCGTTCATTCCGTCGATTGGGCAAGGTGTCGCCAAAGGCTGCTTTTCTGGAGGCACTCGAGAGCACATTGACCTATCTGTGGAAATGTTTCGGACCGTCTTTGCCAAATAGCGCCTGGAAGAACCTGCTATGAGCGAATTCCTACACACGCTCTTGCGTGCACAACTGGCGTTGGCGGTCCATGGCGGTCGCGCTGAACGACCATCTCGCGGCCTTGGGTTTTCCTGGAATGGGTGATGCTGTTCAAGCTTGCAGGGCGGTGGGTGTGGTCGTGGATCAGGCGCGCTGCTCGCGCACTTCAACTCCCCGATTGGCAGTCGGAATAGCCCCAAGCAATGCAGGAACAAGCAGCTGCAGATCGGAAAGCCGATTCGATCTTGCACGCAGAACGATCACCGCGATATTGAACGCGGAGAGGACCTGCTGGAAGGAGAGGTTCCGATCAACCGTTACGAACACATCGAACTCTTTCGCAGTGAGTGCAAGCAACTCACCATTCTTCACGCTTGACTACCCCATCTGGCGCGCCGTCTTGACCTCGTGACCCAGGATGTCGCGCGAGAGTCGCCAGTCGACGCACTCGTCGACGAACACCTTCACGAAGCTGTGGCGACCAGTCGGTCCGTAGCCTGCTCGAGGAACTGAATGATCTGTTCTCGAGTGAGCGAGGGGAAGCCGGCCAGAAACTCGTCTATGGAGTCCCCGGCCTCCAAGTAGTCAAGGAGGGTCTGCACGGGGACTCGAGTGCCAGCGAATACTGGCGCGGCCCCCATCACATCCAAGCTGCGGGAAATCACTGGTTTTTCCATGGGGTCAGGCTACTCCCAACTCTGCGCGTCGTGCAATACACCAAACCACGCTGGAAAGTCGGGCTCGGCGCAGGCGGGCGAGGCTCGTATCCCAGGAGACGCTCGATTGGCATCTTCTGAGACAACGAGATGCAGGCAACCTCCTGTTCTACCCGGGTCTGCAAAACACAGCGCAGCAGCACCGACAACACAAGTTTGCCCTCCCGTCTACAGCGGCAAAGCGCGCCACCCCGCTTCTCCAACTTCCAGCCAGCCGCCTCGTAGGTACCAATCCGTCAGCACCCAGCGCTCGCAGGTTTTGCCGTCGACTTCGTGAACATGGCGGGCGGGGCGGTGGGTGTGGCCGTGGATCATGCGTGAACAGCCAGATCGCCGAAATGCATCGGCGACGGCATCGAGATTCACGTCCATGATCTCCGGCGGCTTCTCTTTCATTTCGCGCGCGCTTTGCTCGCGCACGTTCTCGATCATCGCCTTGCGCACGGCGAGCGGCTTCGCGAGGAAATCGCGCTGCCATGTCGCGTCGCGCACCTGCGTGCGGAACGCCTGGTACTTCACGTCGTCGGTGCAGAGCGTGTCGCCGTGCATTAGCAGCGTCGGCGTGCCGTAAAGATCGACGACGGTCGAATCCTGCAGCAGCGTCACGCCGGTGGCGCGTGCGAACTCATCGCCGACGAGAAAATCCCGATTGCCGTGGATGAAGTAGAGCCGCACCCCGGAGTCGCTCACTTGCCTGAGTGCCGTCTCGATTTCGGCGTGGAACGGGTCTGCGAGATCGTCGTCACCCGCCCAATACTCGAAGAGGTCACCGAGGATGTAGAGCGCGTCGGACCCAGGCACCCGCTCGCGTAGGAAGCGGAAGAAAAGCGAATTGATCTCCGGCCGTTCGCGGCAGAGGTGAAGGTCGGAGATGAACAGGGATGTCACGGGAAAGCGTGGGCGGGTGGAGCGGTGAGGACGTGAAGGAGTGAAGCGGTGAAGCTACGCGGGCGCAACTCCCGTGCCCTTCACACCTTCACACCTCCACGCGGTTGGCATGCCGGCCGCTACACTTCCTCGGCCTTCTCGATCACCACGTCTTCCGCCGGCACGTCCTGGTGGCCGCCCTTGCTGCCGGTCTTCACGCCCTTGATCTTTTCGATGACATCGCTTCCCTCGGTCACCTTGCCGAACACGCAATAGCCCCAGCCCTGCGCGCTAGGCGCGGTGTGATTGAGGAAGGCGTTGTCCTTCACGTTGATGAAGAACTGCGCCGTCGCGGAATGTGGGTCGTTGGTGCGCGCCATGGCGACGGTGTAGCGATCGTTCTTGAGCCCGTTCTGCGCCTCGTTCTTGATCGGCGCCTGAGTGGGCTTCGTGCGCATGCCGGGTTCGAAGCCGCCGCCCTGGATCATGAAGCCGTCGATCACGCGGTGGAAGACGGTGTTCGAGTAGAAGCCGCTTTGCACGTAGGAGAGAAAATTCTCGAACGGTGGCCGGAGCCTTCGCGTCGTCGAGCTCGATCGTGATCGGGCCGTGATTGGTGGTCAGCTTTACCTTGGACATGTCGTTGCGCTCGCTCTATTTGGTTGTGTTGAGGACCTTGGTCGCCTCGACGATCACGGTCTGCTGCGGTACTTCCGCGGGGAACGGTCCGGCGGCGCCGGTCGGGATCGCCGCGATCTTCTCCACCACGTCCATCCCGTGGACGACGCGTCCGAACACGGTGTAGCCGTATTCCCGCGGATTGGGTGCACGATAGTCGAGGAAATTGTTGTCCTTCAGATTGATGAAGAACTGCGAAGTTGCGGAGTTGGGATCGTTGGTGCGCGCCATCGAGAGTGTGGCCGTCGCATTCTTGAGGCCGTTGCCTGCTTCGTTCTTGACCGGCGCGTGCGTCGGTTTCTGCTGATAGTCCTTCGTGTAGCCGCCCACCTGCACGACAAACCCGGGAATCACGCGATGGAAGATCGTGCCTTGGTAGAAGCCTTCGTTCACGTAGCGCATGAAGTTGTCGACGGTGGCGGGTGCCTTGTCGGCGTAGAGCTCGACCACGAAGCTGCCGACATTCGTCTTGAACTCGACCTGCGGGTTGGCGGCGAGCGCAACGCCGGCCCAGAGCCCGTAGCAGAGCAGGAAGCCAGCAGTCAGGAGGCGGAAGAATCGCATTTGGGTTTGCCTTTCAAAAAAGGTAAAGACGGGCAGAATTCAGCGCGGTGATGCGCCCTTCTTGATGCCACCGCCCATTTTCTTGGGAGGTGGCGGCGTGTGGAAGACGGGAGTCGGTGTCTCGTCCGGGCGCAGCTTCTCGAGCGCTGCGATCTTCGTCTGAAGCTGACTGTTGCCGGGGTCGTAGCGGGCGGCATCCCGATAAGACGTTTCGGCGAATTTCGCGTACACGTCGCCCAAGTTTTCCAGCGCGACCGAATACTCGGGAAAGGCGGCCACCGCACGCTCGAGATAATCGCGCGCAAGCTGGTAGCGCCCCTGTTGCGCATAGATCACCGCGAGATTGTTGTAGGGCTCCGCGAGCTCGGGATACTGTTCGATGAGCCCGGAGTAAAGCGTGACGGCCTCATCCGTCTTGCCCTGCTGCACCAGCAGCTGGGCCTTCAGGAAGCGGGCGCGGGCATCGCTCGGCTGATCGGCTAGATAGCGTTCAATGCGTCCGAGCGCCTCGTCCGTCTTGCCCTGTTGATAGAGCCTGGCGGCATCGTCGACAGCGTCGGCGCGGGCCGTAAGCGGAGCGGCGGCGAGGGCAAGGCAGATGAGGAGCGCGGCGCGGCGTGGCGGGGTCACTGTGCTATACTCCGACGCGTTCCAGGATTCGCAATCGGCGGATTCTAGCAGCATCCCCCGAACACTGTCACAGCCGCAGCACCGTCCCCCCTTGAGCGTCAAGACACGATTCGCACCCAGCCCCACCGGCCTGCTGCACTTCGGTAACGTGCGCACGGCGCTTTTCAATGCGCTGTTCGCAAAGAGCAGCGGCGGAGCGTTTCTGCTGCGTGTGGAGGATACCGATGTAGAGCGCAGCCGCGAGGAATACGTGCGCGCGCTGCAGGACGATCTGCGTTGGCTAGGCCTGCAGTGGCAGGAAGGCGAGGGAGCGGGCGGTGAGGCCGGGCCGTACCGGCAATCGCAGCGCACGGACGTGTATGAAAACTACCTCGCCAGGCTCGATGCCAAAGGCCTCGTGTACCCGTGTTTCTGCACGCCGCTCGAACTGGAAGTGTCGCGCAAGGTGCAGGCGTCTGCCGGACAGGCGCCGCGCTACGGCGGCAAGTGTGCGCACCTGAAAGCTGACGAAGTCGCGGCGAAACGTGCGCAGGGAATCACCTTCGCGCTGCGTTTTAGCATGCCGAAGGCGACGCTGATCGAATTCGACGATCTCGTCCGCGGAGCGCAGAAGTTTCCCTCCGATGACATCGGCGACTTCATCATTCGCCGCTCCGACGGCAGCTTCGCGTTTTTTTTCGTGAATGCGGTCGACGACGCGCTGATGGGCGTTACGCACGTCATGCGCGGCGAAGACCATCTCACCAACACGCCGCGGCAGATCGCAATGCTGCAGGCGCTGGAACTGCCGGTGCCGACCTATGCGCACATTTCGCTCATCGTCGACAAGCAGGGGGCGCCGCTGTCCAAGCGCGGCGGCAGTCTCTCGCTGCAGGAGTTGAAAGAGCTGGGCTATTTCGCCGGTGCGGTGAACAACTACCTCGCGCGGCTCGGCCATCACTTTGCCGATACGGGCTACCTAACCCTCGACGAGCTAGCGGCGCAGTTCGCGGCCGAACATCTTGGCCGTGCGCCGGCACGTTACGATCGCACCCAGCTTGATCACTGGCAGTCGCAGGCCGTGGCACACGCAGAGTCCGGCACCATCACCGCGTGGCTGCTGCCGTATATGCTGGGGATGGTTCCCACCGAGGATTTCCCGGGCTTTGCCGAGGCGGTGCGCGACAACGTACTGTTTCCGCAGGATGCCAAGCTGTGGGCAGAGGCGGTCTACAACGAGCCTCTGCTGCTCTCGGATCGTGCGCGTGCGGTGATCGAGAAAACGCCCCCCGCGTTCTTTCGCCACGCGCTGCAGTCGCTGCAGCCCGACATGGATTTCGATGCCTTCGCGGAACGCGTGAAGATCGCAAGCGGCGCCACCGGCAAACAGCTCTTCCAGCCGCTGCGCGCGGCGCTCACCGGGCATCTGCACGGTCCCGAAATGCCACGGTTGTTCAAGCTGATCCGTTGCGAGCGCGCGAAGCGTCGGCTCTCCGAGTGCGTGCCCAGCCCCAAGGCCAAGGCCGACTGATGCCCGTCGCCGGCGGGCGGCGCGGTCCGTCTTTCATGCTGAAGATCTACAACACACTCGCCCGCGACAAACAGGCATTCGCGCCGATCGTCCCCGGTAAGGTGCGCATGTACGTGTGCGGGATGACGGTGTACGACTACTGTCACCTCGGCCACGCGCGCGTGATGGTGGTGTTCGATGCGGTGGTGCGCTGGCTGCGCGCATCCGGTTACAGCGTGACCTACGTGCGCAACATCACCGATATCGACGACAAGATCATCAAGCGCGCGGCGGAGAACAGCGAGTCGATCGGTACGCTCACCGGCCGCTTCATCGCTGCGATGCACGAAGATGCCGAAGCGCTCGGCGTCGCGCCGCCCGATCACGAGCCGCGCGCGACCAACAACGTGCCCGGCATGATCGGCATGATCGGGACGCTGGTTGAGAAGGGGCTCGCGTACCCGGCAGCGAACGGCGACGTGTACTACTCGGTGCATCGCTTTCCCGGCTACGGCAAGCTCTCGGGAAAGTCTCTCGACGATCTGCGCGCCGGCGCGCGGGTCGAGGTCGGCGAGGCCAAGCAGGAGCCGCTCGACTTCGTGCTGTGGAAGGCGGCCAAGCCCGGTGAGCCGCACTGGGATTCGCCGTGGGGACCCGGCCGCCCCGGCTGGCACATCGAGTGTTCCGCCATGAGCGAGGAGCTTCTCGGCGAGCACTTCGACATCCACGGTGGCGGACAGGATCTGCAGTTTCCGCATCACGAGAACGAGATCGCACAGTCCGAGGGCGCGCACGATCACGCGTTCGTGAACTACTGGATGCACAACGGCTTCGTGCGCGTGGACGACGAGAAGATGTCGAAGTCGCTCGGCAACTTCTTCACCGTGCGCGAGGTGCTGAAGAAGTTCGCGCCGGAGGTGGTGCGCTTCTTCATGCTGCGCGCCCACTACCGCAGCCCGCTCAACTATTCGGATCAGCACCTCGAAGATGCGC
This sequence comes from uncultured beta proteobacterium, assembly GCA_963719715.1. GTDB lineage: Bacteria > Pseudomonadota > Gammaproteobacteria > Burkholderiales > JAEUMW01 > JAEUMW01. The sequence goes on along the minus strand of CAVRDD010000007.1, from coordinate 8,195 downwards.
GCCAGGCGCTGACGCGGCTCTACACGGCGCTGAAGGGTGTCGATGCGCCGGCCTCGACATCGACTGGAGCGAGCCGCGCGCGCAGCGCTTCAAGGAAGCGATGGACGACGATTTCAACACGCCCGAAGCGATGGCCGTGTTGTTCGAGATCGCGAACGAGCTGAATCGGTCGCGTTCGCCGGCGGATGCGGCGCGCTGAAGGCGCTGGGCGGCGTGCTGGGGTTGCTGCAGCAGGATCCCGTGCATTTCTGCAAGGGAAGCAGCCGCGATCGTACGCCCAGCGCGGCCGGTCAGATCGTCACTACCGGATACACGCCTGACGACTCGTCCAGGTGACCGTTGGACGAACACGATCGACGAGCTCATCGCTGCCCGCGCGGCTGCGAGCAAGTCGAAGAACTTCGCCGAGGCCGACCGCATCCGCAAGGAACTGCTCGACGCCGGCATCGTGCTGGAAGACAAGCCCGGCGGCGTCACGGAGTGGCGGCGCGCCTGAGCGCTGCGCTCGTGTAACACACTCGCATGCCTCTGCCGATTCAGAGCGCGCTCGGCTTCGTCGGCGCTGCTCGCGGTTGCGTGGCTCATCAGCGAGAACCGCCGCGGCGTGCCGTGGCGCATCGTCGCCGGCGGTGTCGCGCTGCAGATCGTCCTTGCGCTGCTCCTGCTCAAGCTGCCGGTGTTTCGGCAGGCGTTCGTCGCGCTCAACGACGTGCTGCTCTACCTGCAGCGCGCGACGCAGGCACGGAACCTCCTTCGTCTTCGGCTACCTCGGCGGCGCGCCGCGCCCTTCCCGGAGAGCGGTCCCGGGCACGAGCTTCGTCCTCGCCTTTCGCGCGCTGCCGCTGGTGCTGGTCGTCAGCGCCCTGTCGGCGCTGCTGTTCCACTGGCGGGTGCTGCCGATCGTCGTGCGCGGATTCTCGTGGCTGCTGGAACGAACCCTCGGCGTCGGCGGCGCGGTCGGCGTGTCGGCGGCGGCGAACGTCTTCGTCGGCATGGTCGAGTCGCCGCTGCTCGTTCGCCCCTATCTCACGCACCATGTCGCGCGGCGAGCTCTTCATGGTGATGGCGTGCGGCATGGCGACCATCGCCGGCACCGTGATGGCGCTCTACGCGAGCGTCCTCGGCAACACCGTGCCCGACGCGCTCGCGCAGCTGCTGGCCGCGTCGCTCGTGAGCGTGCCCGGTGCGCTCGTCGTCGCCGCGCTCATGGTCCCCTCGATGGGCACGCCGACCGGAGGCGCGCTCTCCGCGCCAATTCAGGCAGGCGGCGCGATGGACGCGATCACGCAGGGCACGATCAAGGGGCTGGAGCTGCTGCTCGCCATCGTCGCGATGCTCGTCGTGCTGGTCGCGCTGGTGAGTCTCGTGAACCTGCTGCTGGGACTCTTCCCGGCGCGTGGGGATCCCCGCTCACGCTCCAGCGGATCTTCGGCTGGGCGCTGTCGCCGGTGGCGTGGCTCATGGGCATTCCGTGGAGCGAAGCGACGACGGCGGGCGCGCTGCTCGGGACCAAGACCGTGCTGAACGAGCTGATCGCCTACACCGACCTCGCGCGTCTCGGCGATGCCGACCTCTCGCCGCGCAGCCGGCTCATCATGACCTACGCGCTCTGCGGCTTCGCGAACTTCGGCAGCCTCGGCATCATGATCGGCGGCATGGGTGCGATGGCACCGGAGCGCCGCAGCGAAATCGTTTCCCTCGGCATGAAGTCGATCGTCGCCGGCACGCTCGCGACCTGCCTGACGGGAGCGATCGTCGGCGTGATCGAGGGGTGAGGTCGTCGGAACCCGCGGCGGAGCGCTGGGCCGCAGACACAGAGAAGCCCGCGGTCGCCGATCGCGAGTCGAGAACCGTGAGGTCTTTGAAACGAGCGAAAAGGCGGAGGGGTTTCGGATTGACACCGACATTGCCGTACAGATGACCGGCGTCGGCCACTCGACGGTGGACGCTGTGGCGGAACCAGGGAAAGTGCTCGAAGTGTACAAGCAACTCCTCGTCTCCCAGCAGCAGCCAGAAGCCGTTTCCAGAGACGTGCGTCACTTCAACTGCCGAAGTGGCGGGACCAGGCATCTCGTCGGACCAAAAGAGTCCGATCCACTTCAAACGGAGCACCTGCTCGGAAGAGATCGGGCTTGGGGTTCAGCTCTCCTGTCTCCGCTGCGTCGCGGTAAGAGATGAGTACGAGAACAAATAAGCCTGCCACGGCGTTAAGAGCATGCTTAAGGGACGCTTGATGAGAACGTGGTAGCCCTATGGTGCTTAACATCGGTATACGCTTCCACCAGCCAATGGAGTTGAGCTCGTTTCTCCATTCGTCCCAAGGCGTGAAGCGCAGACCAAATCTAGCGCAATCTCAATAACGAATGTTGGAATCTTTGGATAGGACGCGACGATTTCGTTTTCGGTAGCTCGAAATGTTGTCAGCTTTGCTCGTTGGACTGATTTGTCTGCAGAGTCTTTTTGCGACTACATCTACTTCGGACGAGGCTGCGGAAGAGAATTGCGGGCGATTTCGAGCGAGTAGGTTGGGAAGTTATCGGTTGTCGGCTCTACATAGCGTGATAGATGCGCCACGTCATCTTCTAACGCAAGAAAATAGTTCCAATGCTGCAGAGTGGTAGCTTCCTGAATACCCATGCTGGTTTGCTTGCCGGCCACGATGTCCCGTGCCTCCTCACTTTACCAGTTCAAGCTTTCCCGCCGGAATCTTCCCCTCGGCCACGCCCTTGAAGTAGCTGTAGATCGCATCGATGTTGTCGCGGACACGGGCCGTGCCCCTGTACCCCGGCATACCCTGCCCCGGACTGCCTTCCAGCACGACGCGCGCGAAGCTCTCTTTCGGCTGGCTCCTCACGTAAGCGAGTATCGACGGACCGGTGCTCCCGTCCCAATCCGCGCCGTGACAGCGCGCGCAGTCCATCTGTCGCAGCGTCTGCCACGCGGCGAAAGTGCGCGCGTCGACCTGGTTGCCGCTTTCGACGCCATAGGTCGCCGGCTCTCCCGCGGCGACGGAACCCATCGCGCCGGCGAGGAAGAGCGGGGCAAGACCGGGTCGCAGTTTCATGGCGAGCGCGGATTCCAGAATACGCTTTCCCACACCCATGCAGCGTGCCTGGGGCACCTATCCTGCGGCGTCTTCTGCCTCATGATCCAGCGGCCACAGCAGGTGCGCATCGAGCAGGAGACGGTATCGCGCCTCCTGCGCCTGAAGCTGCGCGTTGCGCGATGCGAGGCCCGCTTCCAGCGCGAGGCGGCGTGCGACCAGCACGTCGTTGAGGCTGCTCTCGCCGAGCTTATACGCACGCGCCGTGAGCTCGGCGTTGCGCGTCATCGCTTCGGCCGCGGCCCTGGCCTTCTGCGATGCCTCGTAGGCGCCGACCGCGCCCAAGTAGGCGGCGGAGACCTCCGTGCTGACCACGCGCAGCGCCGCTGACTCCTGCTGGGTCGCCACGCCGACCTGTGCCACTGCCGCCTGACTCGATGCTCTGCGCGCTTCACCGGGCAGAGGGACGATCACGAACATGCCGGCGATTTTTTCGGCGCCGCCGAATTCGTTCATGTAGCGCACGCCGAGGGTAGGGTCGGGCGTCTGATCGGCGTGCGCCCGAGCCACGAGCAGCTCACGGCGGTTGACCTCCTGACGGGCACGGGCGACCTCGTGGTTGTGGGCGACGATGCGCTCGCGCCAGTAATCGAAGGCCTGCGCCACCGGCTGCGGCTCGACGAAGGCTACCGTCTGCGGCGGGCGCAGGCCGGGGAAGGTCTGCTCGAGCTCGCCGCGCGCGATCGATTCCCGCGTCTGCGCCTGCAGCGCGCTCGCCTCAGCCTGGCTGGCGGCGGCTTCGGCAAGATTCAGTTCCAGCCGTGGCGCATCGCCGGCGCGCACACGCTTGGCCGTGATGTCCACCTGCTGCCGCAGGACCGCGCTCTGCTCCCCCCACTGCTGCACGGCGGCATACTCGCGCAGCCACGCAAACCAGAGCTGCAGCAGCCGCCGCGACGTATCGTGCATCGCCGCACCTCGCGTGAGCTGCGCGACCTCCACACCTTCGGCGCCGATTTTCTCGTCGAGTGTCGCCTTGCCCGGCAGGCGTATGGGCCGTTCCACGGCGACGCCGTACTCCGCGTAGTTGGTCGAACCCGGGTCGATAATGACGCGGCGATTCTGCGCCTCGGCGCGCACGCTGAACTCGTATACGCCGGCCCGCAGCCGCACCCGATTCGCCTCCTCGAACTGCACGCCTGCCTCGGCGGCGAGCACGGCCGGATGCTGCTCCAGTGCCGACACGACCTGGGCTTCGGGCGGCAGATCCGGGAAGTCCGCCGCTGCGGCATCGACCGCGGGCGCGCAACAGGCGGCGATGAGGACGATCGTCGCGATCGACCGCCTCATTCGAACCTCCCGAACTCGAGCACGGGGGTCAGCCAGTAGACCACCTCCGGGTTGGTGAGTGTCGCGCGCAGGTGCTCGATCAGCGCGGCGGCATCCTCGCGATTCATGACGACCTGCACCCTCACCCGTTGCGTCGCGCCGCGCACCAGCTCGGCGGCGGTGTGTGCGACGCCCGCCGCGCCGTGTCCCGCGACATCGGCCGTGCTGAAGCCGTGCACCCATTCCGGATGATCGAGCAGGTGCCCGACGAGCGTCTCCTCGAGCGACTTCGGCAGCATCAGGGTCAGGCAACAATCGGGATGGTTCCATGAGGGCCTCACGGACTGACTGGCGGCGACGGACGTCGACCGGACGTTCGACGCCGTAGCGCTGGTAGAGGATGGGGAGGATCACGAGCGTGAGCAGCGTCGACGTGACCAGGCCGCCGATGACGACGATCGCGAGCGGCTTCTGGATCTCCGAACCCGGGCCGGTGGCGAAGAGCAGCGGCACGAGCCCGACCGCGGCGATGCTCGCCGTCATGAGCACCGGCCGCAGTCTGCGCGTCGCTCCCGGTCCACGACCACCTCGCGAGCGGCATGCCGAGCGCGTGCAGCTGGTTGAAGTGGCTCATCATCACCACGCCGTTCAGCACGGCGATGCCGAGCAGCGCGATGAACCCGACCGACGCCGGCACGCTCAAGTACTGCCCCGAGGCCCACAGCGCGACGATGCCGCCCACGAGCGCGAAGGGAATGTTCGCGAAGACGAGCGCCGCTTGCCGCACCGATCGGAACGTCGCGAAGAGCAGCAGGAAGATGAGGCCGAGCGCCACCGGGACCACGAGGGCCAGCCGCGCCGCGGCCCGCTGCTGGTTCTCGAACTGGCCGCCCCACGTCAGCGAATAGCCCTCGGGCAACTTCACTTTCGCCGCCACTGCCGCTTTCGCATCGTCGACGAAACCCACGAGGTCGCGGCCGGCGACGTTCGCCTGCACCACGGCATAGCGGGCCGCGTTCTCGCGATCCACCTTCACCGGGCCGTCCACTCGCGCGAGCCGCGCCACCGTGGAAAGCGGAATCCACTCGCCCGGCGCGAGCGGGATGGAGAGGCCCTGGAACACCGCCGGCGCGTCGCGCATACCCTCGGGACCGCGCAGCAGCACCGGTGTGCGTCGCGCGCCCTCGATCACGATCCCGACCGGGCGCCCCTCGACCTCGCTCCGCAGGTGGTTCTGGATGTCCTCGACCGACAGTCCGCGGTGACCCGCCTGGAAGCGGTCCACCTCCACCTTGAGGTACTGCACGCCCTCGTTCTTGATGGTGACCACGTCCTCGGCGCCGCGTACCGCCTTCAGCGTCGCCTCGATCTCGCGCGCGAGGCGGTTCAGCGTTGCGAGGTCGGGGCCGAAGATCTTCACGGCGAGGTCGCCGCGCACACCGGTCAGCATCTCCGCCACCCGCATCTCGATCGGTTGCGTGAACGTGTAGGCGATCCCCGGAAACTCGCCCATCACCTTGCGCAACTCGCCCACCAGCCACTCCTTGTCCGATACGCGCCACTCCGATCTCGGCTTCAGCACCATGAACGTATCGGTCTGATTGAGCCCCATCGGATCGAGCCCGAGCTCGTCGGCGCCGGCGCGGGCGACGATGCCGCGAACCTCCGGCACCTTCTCGAGGATTGCTTGCTGAATCCTGAGATCCGTCGTGGCGCTCTGATCGAGGCTCACCGACGGCAGCTTCTCGAGCTGCATGATGACGTCGCCTTCGTCCATGGTGGGCATGAAGGTTTTTCCGGTCAGGAGATAGGCGCTCGCGGCGAGCAACAGGGACACGAGCGCGATCACGATGACCTTTTTCGCGTGGCGCAGCGACCATTCGAGCGCGGGCAGATAAAGCGCCGTCGCCTTGCGCACCAACCAGGGATCGTCGTGCGCAGGCTTGCCGATCAGAAACGACGCGAGCACCGGGATCACCGTGAGCGAGAGCACGAGCGAGCCCGACAGGGCGAAGACGATCGTGAGCGCCACCGGTTTGAAGAGCTTGCCCTCCAGCCCTTGCAGCGTAAGCAGTGGCAGGAACACGATCACGATGATCGCGATGCCGGACGCGACCGGAAGCGTCACCTCGCGCACGGCCCGATAGATGATGTGCAGGCGCGGCAGGTTGGTTCGATCGCGTGCGAGATGGCTCACGATGTTTTCCACCACCACGACCGCCGCGTCCACCAGCATGCCGATGGCAATCGCGAGGCCACCGAGGCTCATCAGGTTGGCGCTCATGCCGATGAGGTCCATGAGGATGAACGTGAAAAGAGCCGCGAGCGGAAGAGTGGCCGCCACCACCACGGCCGCGCGCACGTTGCCGAGAAAGAGCAGGAGCAGCACCACGACCAGGACGATCGCCTCGGCGAGGGCTTTCGACACGGTGCCGACTGCGCGCTGCACCAGGTTGCCGCGGTCATAGAAGACTTCCACCTTCACGCCCGGGGCCAGCCGCGGCGCCAGCTCGGCAAGTTTTTCCCGCACGCCTTCCACGACCTGCTGCGCGTTCGCGCCGCGTAAGCCCAGCACCAACCCTTGCACCGCCTCGCCCTCGCCGTTGCGGGTGACGGCGCCGTAGCGGGTCAGGCCGCCGATGCGCACCGTAGCTACGTCGCCGACGCGCACGGGAATGCCCTGCCGCTCCGCGACGACGATGGCCTTGATGTCGTCGATCGTGTGCACGCTGCCCTCGACCCGGACCAGCAGCGTCTCCTCGCCGTCCCTGAGTCGCCCCGCGCCGTCGTTGCGGTTGTTGGCCTCCAGCGCCTGCTGCAGGTCCGAGACGCGGATGCCGCGGCCCTGCAACGCGGCGTTGTCCGGCACGATCTCGAAGGCGCGCACGACGCCGCCCAGCGAGTTCACGTCCGCCACGCCGGGCAGCGTACGCAGCGCGGGGCGGATTACCCAGTCGAGCAGGCTCCTGCGCTCGGCCGCGGTGAGATCGCCGCCCTCGATGGTGAACATGAACATCTCGCCGAGCGGCGTGGTGATGGGGGCGAGTCCGCCACTCACGGTCGCCGGCAGGTCCTTGATCACGTTGTTCAAGCGCTCGGTCACCTGTTGCCGTGCCCAGTAGATATCGGTGTCGTCGTCGAAGTCGATGGTAATGTCGGCGATTGCGTACTTCGAGGCCGACCGCAGGATGCGCTTGTGTGGAATGCCCAGCATCTCCAGTTCGATCGGGGTGACGACACGGGTTTCCACTTCTTCCGGCGTCATGCCCGGTGCCTTCATGATGATCTTCACCTGGGTGGTGGAGACGTCTGGAAACGCGTCGATGGGAAGCTGCCGGAAAGCGTTTACGCCGGCGCCGATCAAGAGCACCGTGAGCACGATCACCAGCAGCCGCTGGGTGAGTGCGACCTCGACGCGCGCCAGCATTACTGTGCTCCCAAACCCACGAGCATGCCCTTCAGTGCAGCGATCCCGCGCACCGCGATCTCGTCGCTCTCCTTGAGATCGGCGGTGATCGCGCTCTCCTTCGTGCCTTCGTAGATCAGGGCCGCGGTCTGCGCGCGGAAGCCGGCCGGCGTCTTCACGAAAAGCAGAAGCTTGCCTTCCTGGCGCGAGAGCGCGGAGTTCGGCACCCGCCAGCCGCCGCCCCCGCCCCGGAGGGGCGGCCGCGGCGACGGTCGCCTCGACGTTTTGGCCAGGCTTCAGGTTCTGGGCGTTGTCATCGATGGGCGCGCACCATAACGGTCTGGCTGTCCGGATCCACGCTGCCGCCGATGGCGATCACGCTGCCGCGCGCGCGGAACTGAGACACCGCCACCGGAT
>CAVRDD010000006.1:0-15017 GCA_963719715.1 uncultured beta proteobacterium | reverse complement strand
GCGCTCGGCTACGGGCTTGCCTCGCTTGCGCTTGTCCATCTGGGCGGAGACCTGGGCGCCGGCTACTTTCGTGGCCTCGCGGCGCGACCCGAGATCGATCTGCCCTCGATCGCGACGTTCCTCTTGCTGGGGCTCGCCACGACGCTGATCGGTGCCGCCGTTCCGGCATTCGGCGCAGCGCGCATGGCCCCCGCCCCAGTATTGAAGGCGGGCAGTGCGGAGGCCGCTGCCGCCCCTGCAGGCAATCGCTGGGGCGGCGTGGTGCTGATTGCGATCGGGGCGGCGGTGGCGCCGCTGCCTGCCATCGGTGGGCTGCCCGTTCCCGGTTACACAGCGGTTGCGCTGATTCTGCTTGGCGCAGTCTGGCTCACTCCGGCGCTCACACGGCGCTTCCTCGCACTCCTGCCGCTGCCGCGCTCGCCTGCCGCGCAACTCGCGGTGGCGCAACTGCGTGGCGCGCCGAACCTGTCCGGAGCGAGCGTCGCCGGCGTCGTCGTGAGCTTCAGCCTGATGGTGGCGATGTCGATCATGGTGTGGTCCTTCCGCGAGTCGCTGGAAGCGTGGCTGGCGCACGTCCTCCCTGCCGATGTCTACGTCCGCGCGAGTGTCTCCGGTGACACCGGCTATTTCTCGCCCGAGGACCAGGCGTCGATCGCTGCCACGCCCGGCGTGACGCAGGTCGAGTTCCAACGGCAACTCTCGGTCCTGCTCGACCCGCTGCACCCGCCGGTGGCCGTGATCGCCAAGCCGGTGAACGCCGAGCGTGCGCAGTCGGTGCTCGCGCTGACGACCAAACCAGTTCCCGTTCCTGGCGGGAAGAACCCGGCGTGGATCTCGGAGGCGGTGGCCGATCTGTACGACGTGCGACCGGGCGGCTCGCTCACACTTCCCCTCGCGGGCACCGACCACGCCTTTTTCGTCGCCGGTCTCTGGCGCGACTATGCGCGCACCGCCGGCGCGGTAGTGATCGACCGTGAGCTTTACGCGCAGCTGACCGGCGACTCGCGTGTCACCGATGCGGCGCTGTGGCTTGCGCCCGACGCGAGCGCTGACACAGTCGCCGAGTCGCTGCGCCGTCGTATCGGTCACGGCATCGAGATCGCCGAGCCGCGAATCATCCGGCAGCTCTCCCTCGCGGCGTTCGACCGGACGTTCGCCATCACCTATCTGCTCGAAGCGGTCGCGGTGCTGATCGGCCTCTTCGGCATCAGCGTGAGCTTCTCCGCGCAGGCAATCGCGCGCCGTGCGGAATTCGGGATGCTGCGACATGTCGGCATGACCCGGCGCGGCATCGGTGAGATGCTGGCGACGGAGGGCGCGCTGCTCGGCGCGTTCGGCGTTGCGGTGGGTGTGGTGGTGGGATTCGCGATCAGCCTGATCCTGGTCTACGTCGTCAATCGCCAGTCGTTCCACTGGAGCATGGACCTGCACGTACCATGGCTGCTGCTGGCGAGCCTGGCCCTGGTGCTGATCGCCGCCGCCGCGCTCACTGCCTTGCTGAGCGGACGTCAGGCGGTCGGGACAGACGTGTTGCGCGCTGTGCGAGAGGACTGGTAGCCATGGCGCGCTGGATCGTTCTGCTGCTGGCGATGGCCATTGTGCTGCCGGCGCGCGCGGAAACTCAGTACCCGGATGTGACGCCCGGCCGCGCTTTCAGCTTCCCTGCAGACCACGGCGCCCACCCTGACTACCGCACGGAGTGGTGGTACGTGACCGGATGGCTCAAAGTCGACGGCAAGCCGCTCGGCTTCCAGGTGACATTCTTTCGCAGCCGCATCGCGGGACAGGACGAGAACCCGAGCCGCTTCGCGCCGAAGCAGATCCTGATCGCGCACGCCGCCCTGAGCGACCCGGCGCGGGGGCGGCTCCTGCACGATCAGCGTGTGGCGCGCGCCGGCTTCGGTCTCGCTGAAGCGGCCGTAGGCCGTGCCGGGATCGTTCTCGACGGCTGGCGCTTCGAGCAGCACGGAGAGGGTTTCCGCGTCGACATCGCGGCGCGCGAGTTCAAGCTGAATCTCGCCTTCGAGCCGACACAGCCGCCGTTGCTGCAGGGGCAGGGCGGCTACAGTCGCAAGGGACCGAATGCGGGCGCGGCGAGCTACTACTACACGCTGCCGCACCTCCGGGTGAGCGGCATCGTCACGCGCGAGGGCGCTCCGCAGGAAGTGAGCGGCCAGGCGTGGCTCGATCACGAATGGTCGAGCCAGTACATGGACAGCGACGCGGAGGGCTGGGACTGGACCGGCGTGAACCTGGACGATGGATCGGCGCTGATGGCGTTTCGCATGCGCCGCAAGGGCGGCGGCACGCTGTGGGCAGGTGGCACGCTACGCAGCGCAAGCGGGGAAGTGACCGTCCTGCAAGCTGCGGACGTCGAATTCGAGCCGCGCCGGACATGGCGCTCGCCGCGCTCGGGTGCGACCTATCCGGTGGCGGTGACGGTGCGCGCGGGCGGCCGCTCGATCGAGCTCGAACCGATGATGGACGATCAGGAGAACGACACACGACGCAGCACGGGCGCCATATACTGGGAAGGGGCCGTGCGCGCGAAAGAGGCGGGTCGCGAAGTGGGACGCGGCTACCTCGAACTCACCGGTTACGGGAGTGCCATGCGTCTCTGAGGCGATTCAGTTGAGGCGCGGGGCGCTTCTGCGCAGCTCGATCAGCTGCTCGCGCACTTCCTGCACCTCAGACTGATCCTGCGCGATTTCCATGTAGCGCTCGAAGTCCGCCATCGCGGCCTGAAAGCATTCCAGCTGCAGAAACAATCCGCCACGCTCGCGCAGTTCGTCCACGCTCTCGGGCGCGATCAGGAGGATGCGCTGCGAGCAGGACAGCGCGCGCTCCAGCTCGCTGCGATTCATGTAGATCGCCTTGAGGTTGCGCAGCATGCGCACGAGCACCTCGCCCTTGGCGGCAGGGGCCAGCATGACCGCGACCTGCTCCTCGGGGGGCACGTCATCCCCTTTCAAGAGCTTCAGCCGCTCGCACAGGTCTTCGAGCGACAGCGAAATGCCCCCCGAATACGGATCGATGATCACCATGCCGCCGCTCACCGCACACCGCACGAGGAAATGACCGGGAAAGGAGACACCGCTCAGCTGCAGTCCGATGCGCCGGCCGATCTCCATGTAGACGATTGACAGCGTGAGCGGAATGCCGAGGCGCCGGTCCATCACGTCGTTCAGGAAACTATTGCGCGGGTCGTAGTAGTCCGCTGGATTCGGGCGAAATCCGAGCTCGCCGAACAGGTAGTGATTGAGCGCCTCGATCTGCTCCTGGACCGTTTGACCGGGAGAGAGGCGGCTGCGCAGGCCCGCGGCGAACTCGTCCAGCTGGCCGAGGTAGGCACTGACGTCGAGGTCGGGGTATTCCTCAGCGGCGACCAGCAGGGCCGCCTCGGCGAGGTCGATGTGTTCCTCGGGCCGACCCATCAGGTCCTGCAGTTTTCTGGTCGCTGCCGATGTTATGGTCATGCGGGTGCTCGCGATCGCCACGACGCGGCCGCGGCGCGAAGTCGCGCGCCGGCGTGTTCAGAAGATAGAAGTTCGCCCGCGGCGTGCGGGCACGTGACCGGAAGCGCCAACTCCGTAAAGCCCTAGCTGTCCTGGCGCACCGGCGCGGGTGGCAGCAGCAGAGCGGCGATGGCTTGGCGCGGGCGCTCGCCAGGGCGCCCAGGGTGGGCGCTGGCAGCTGCGCTGCCGCTCTCGCTTCCTGGCTCGCTGGGGACGTACGGCTGAGTGAAGATCGGATCGTTCGCCACCCGCCGCGTCACCGGACGCACGTCCTGAGCGCGCGGGAATTCGCTGGGACTCCCCTCGCGTCGCACGTCGCGCGCGGGGCGCTCGCGTGGCGGTCGCTCGCGCGATGAGCGCTCGCGTGCCGGGCGCTCGTGCTGGATTTCGGGCAGCGGCACCACCTTGAGCTTCATCTTGAGCAGCCTCTCGATTGCCTGGAGCTGCTCTTGCTCGTCGGGCGCGACGAGCGAGATCGCTTCGCCCGAAGCGCCTGCCCGGCCCGTGCGGCCGATCCGGTGGACGTAGTTCTCCGCGCCATCGGGCAGCTCGTAGTTCACCACCAGTGGCAGATCCTCGATGTCGAGCCCGCGCGCGGCGACGTCGGTGGCCACCAGCACGCGAATCGTGCCGTCCTTGAATCCGTCGAGCGCGACGAGGCGCTCCTGCTGCGTCTTGTCGCCGTGGATCGCGGTCGCCGCCACCTCGGCCTTCTCCAGCCAGTGCGAAAGGCGCGCGGCACCGATGCGGGTCGAGACGAACACCAGCACCTGCGGAATGCTGCGCTCGCGCAGCAGATGGAGCAGCGCGTCGCGCTTGCGCGCCGACTCGACGAAGTGAACGACGTGCGTGACGTTCTCGGCAGCGGCGTTGCGCGCGGCCACCTCGATCATCAGCGGCGCACGCATGAAGTGCGAGGCGAGCCGGCGAATCTCCTCCGAGAACGTCGCCGAGAAGAGCAGGTTCTGCCGCGTCGCCGGGAGCTGGGCGAGGATGCGCCGGATGTCCGGAAGGAAACCCATGTCCAGCATGCGGTCGGCTTCGTCTAGCACCAGGAACTGAACCTGGCCCAGATGCACGGTCTTGCTGTTCAGGTGATCGAGCAGTCGCCCCGGGGTCGCCACGACGATCTCCGCACCAGCCCGCAGCGCCGCGATCTGCGGATCGATGTTCACGCCGCCGTAGACGCAGGCAGTGCGCAGCGGGATGTGGCGGCTGTACGTCCGTGCGGCTTCCTCCACCTGCAGCGCGAGTTCGCGCGTCGGCGTAAGCACCAAGGCGCGCACGAGGTGGCGCGCCGGCGAGACGCTCGTGCTTGCGTTCGGTTGCAGGCGCTGCAGGATCGGCAGCATGAACGCCGCAGTCTTGCCGGTGCCGGTCTGCGCCGCTGCCATCACGTCCTGCCCTGCGAGCACCACCGGAATTGCCTTCTCTTGGATCGGTGTGGGTTCGCTGTAACCCTCGTCAGAAAGCGCACGCATGAGCTCGGGGCACAGCCCGAGCGCTTCAAATGTCATCCAGTTACTCCAGGCAAGGCTTCGAAAAGTCCGTGGTGAGATCGGAAAGGGAGTTGCCGTGCGCGGTGCGGATGTCTCGACGCTGTGGCGTAGGCCGCACCATTACTGAGCACCGCAACCCGACTAGGCCGCGTGATGATACTCCACGGCGCCCCGCCTGGGTATGACGAAGCCGCGTCACGGGAGCCTCCGTGCGCAGGAAGCAGCAGGGCTCAGGTAGAATAGCGGCTCCGCGCACGAGCCCGCAGGGCGCGCCCGAGAGAGCCTTCGCGCCGCTGCGGGGAAAGCGGAATCGCATCGTGATGACCCAGCTCAAGACAAGACCTCCAGGACCGGCCGAGCCGGTCGACATAGCATTCTCTGACGATGCCCTCGCACAGCTGATGGCGTTGTTCGAGACCTATGGTGACTTCTACCGCTTCCGCAATCCGGTCACGCGCAGCAACGTCTACGTGCTCACGCATCCGGAGCACGCGAAGCAGGTGCTGATCACCGACTACAAGAGCTTCGTCAAGGGCTTCGGCATCGACCGCGTGAAGATCCTGCTTGGTCACGGCATCATGACCAGCGAAGGTGACTTCTGGCACCGCCAGCGGCGCATGATCCAGCCCGCATTCCATCGCACGATCCTTTCGCGCTTCCTGCCGATGGTGCATCGGCAGAACCTGCAATTGCGCGACGCGTGGCGCTCGCTGGCGCGCGCCGGCGACACCATCAACGTCGACGACGACACGAGCGTCATGACCCTCGCGCTGGTGCTCGATTCCATCTTCAGCGAGGACCTCGCGCGCATCGTCGACGAGCACGGCGCCAACCCGTTCCTCCTGGTCACCGAGGAATCCGCCCGCAATCTCCAGTTCGCGGCGCGCTTTCGCGCGTTGGGCGAGGTCATCCTCGACACCATCGAGCGCCGGCGCGGCGAGGACCGGCGCCCGTTCGATTTCCTCTCCATGCTGATGGACGCGCGCGATCGCGCCACCGGCGATTCGATGAGCGATCGCGAACTGCTCGACGAGATCATGACGCTCATCATCGCCGGGCACGAGACGACGGCGAGTGCGCTGACCTGGACCTGGTATCTGCTCTCGCAGCATCCGCAAGTCGCCGCGCGGCTGCGGCAGGAGTGCGCGAGTCTGCCGGAAGACATGCCGATGACGGTGGAGAACGTGCAGCAACTCGTCTACACACGGCAGGTGATCGAGGAGTCGCTGCGGCTCTATCCGCCCGGCTGGCTGCTCACGCGCAAGGCCACGGTTCCGGTCGAAGTGGGCGGGTACGAAATTGAGGCAGGCGCGCATGTCTTCGTCGCGCCCTACATGGTGCATCGGCATCCGGACTTCTGGCCGGATCCGGAGCGCTTCGACCCCGACCGCTTCGCCCCCGGCGCCGACGAAGGTCGGCACATGTGCGCCTACATCCCGTTCGGTGCCGGCCCGCGGCGCTGCATCGGCGAGCAGCTTGCCATTCTCGAAATGCAGATCCACTTATTCGTCATGGCCCGCGAGTTCGACCTGCAGTATCTGGGCGACGGTCCGCCGGCGCTCGAGCCGCAGGTGAACCTGCGGCCGCGCGAAGCGATCCACATGCGGCCGCTGCAGCAGGTCGTGACGACCACCTTTCTTCTTTCTACCGATTTCTCGCGATGAAATACGACACCCTGGTCGCCGCCCTCGATACCGCCCGCAAAACTGCGCTTGGCGTCACCTACATCGAAGGTGAGCACAACGAAATCACCGTTTCCTACGCGCAGGTGCACGAGCGCGCGCTGGCGCTGCTGCACCACTTCCAGGCGAAAGGAGCGGGGCCGGGTACACACATGATCCTGCTGCTCGCCTCCAACGAGCAGTTCATCGACGCGTTCTGGGCCTGCCAGCTCGGCCGCATCGTCGCCGTGCCGATCGCGGTCGGCAACAACGAGGAGCAGCGCATGCGGCTGCTGCACGTGAGCGAGCGTCTCGGAAATCCGTTCCTGTGCTCGGGCGAAAAGACCTTCGAGCGCTATCGGGCCTTCGCCGAGAGCGCGGGGCTCGGTGCGCAGGCGGAAAAGCTCGCTGATCGTGCCGTCTATCTCGATCAGATCGAAGACGGCGGCGAGCGCGGCAAGCGAGAGGCCGCGCGACCGGATGACGTCGCGATGATCCAGTTCTCCTCCGGATCGACGAGTGCGCCGAAGGGTGTTCAGCTAACCCACCGGAACATCACCGCGAACCTCGACGGCGTCGTCAACGCAACGGGTTACTCGTCCGCTGACGCGACCCTGTCGTGGATGCCGCTCACCCACGACATGGGGCTGATCGGATTCCACCTGACCGCGGTTTTTCTGGGCCTCAATCAGTACCTCATGCCGACCGAGCTGTTCGTCCGCCGCCCCTTGCTCTGGATGAAGAAAGCGTCGGAAAAGCGGGTCACGGTGCTCGGTTCGCCCAACTTCGGTTATCGGCACTATCTGCGTGCGTTCGATCACGCGAAGTCCGCAGGTCTGGACCTCTCACGGATACGCATCATCATGAACGGCGCCGAACCCATCTCACCGGAGCTCTGCACCGAGTTCAACGCAGCGCTGGCTTCCAGCGGCCTGCGGCCGTCGGCGATCTTCCCGGTCTACGGGCTGGCAGAAGCGAGCGTCGCGGTCACGTTTCCGCCGCCTGATCGGGAGATCCAGGTCATGGCGGTCGACCGGGAATCGCTGGCGATCGGCTCGTCGGTGAAAATGTTGAGCGCAGACGACCCGCGGGCGATGCGCCTGGTCAAGGTGGGCCGTCCCATCAAGCACGTCGAGCTTTGCATCCGTGACGATGGCGGGGGCGGTGCTTGCCGAGGGCAAGGTCGGTCACGTCCAGATCCGCGGCGACAACGTCACCATCGGCTACTACTCGGGCACCGACGGTGATGGCGTCGGGTTCACGGACGACGGCTGGCTCGACACCGGCGACGTCGGCTTCGTGCACGACGGCGAACTGGCCATCACCGGGCGGGCGAAGGAGATCATCTTCTCCGGCGGACAGAATCATTTCCCGCAGGACCTCGAAGCGCTGCTGCAATCGATACCGGAAGCGGGGCTGGGCAAGGCGGCCGTCTGCGGCGTGCGTGCGCCCAACGCGGCGGCCGATGAAGTGGTCGCGTTCGTTCTTCACCGCAAGTCACCGGAAGAGTTTCTGCCGATTGCGCAGACGGTGCGCACCCGCATCACGGAAGGGGCAGGCGTGGCGGTGTCGCGCGTCGTGCCTGTCGCGCAGATCCCGAAGACAACCAGCGGCAAGCTGCAGCGTTTCCTGCTGCGCGAGCGCTACCTCGCGGGCGAATTCGATGCGGCGATCGCCGCGCTCGATGCCCTGGAGCCGCAATCCGCCGCAGCCGATGAGCAGCCGTCCGGCGCCATCGAGCAGGAGTTGCTGGAGATTGCGCGCTCACTCATTCCCGGGCGCGAGATCGGCGTCAACGACAACATCTTCGAACTCGGCACGAGCTCGCTGGTGCTTGCCCAGATCCACGAGCGGATCGAGGAGAAGTGGCCGAACCATCTCGCAATCACGGATTTCTTCGACTATCCCACGATCGGCAAGCTTGCCGCCTACCTCGAATCGCGGGTGAATCAGCCGGCGCTTGCGTAGAGCGGTTTCTTGTACTTCCACTTGTTGTAGACCCACAGCCAGTCCTCGGGGGACTCGAGCACGAGTCCTTCGAGGGCGAGCACGTAGCTCTCCACGATCGGATAGCCGCCGACCGGGAAGGGCGGACTGGCGAGCTCCGAGACGTGCGCTTCGTAATAGCCACGCGCACGCCGGCGCATGGCGACGAAGTAGACCGGCGCTCGCGTCATGCGCGCGATCTTGTCGGCGCCGATGAAGAAGGCGGTGTCGCGACCGAGGAACTTCGTCCAGAGTTTCTCTTCTTCCCTGAGCGGGGTCTGGTCCGCATTCATGACGAATCCCACCGCCTGCCCTCTGCGCTGGAGGATCGTGGCGACGAAGTTTTCGGGTGCGATGAGCGTGCCGCCGAAGCGTTCGCGTGCCTGCCGCATGATGTCGTCGAACGGGTCGTGGTCCAGCGGCTTGTAGACGACATCGAGCGGAAACGGCACGCGCAGACAGGCGGCGAGCAGCAGCCACTCCCAGTTGCACTGGTGCGCAGTGAGGATGACCATGGGCTGTTTGCGCTTGGCGTATTCAAGCAGCGGCTCCATGTTCCGCAGGTCGACCCGGCGCAGGATCTCCTCGTCGCGCATGCTGATGCCCTTCAGCATCTCGATCAGCACATCGGAGAAATTGCGAAAGTTGCGTTTGGCAAGCGCGACGATCTCGGCCTCCGACTTGTGCGGGAAGCACTGCTGTAGGTTGTCGAAAAGGACGTGCTTGCGATGCCCGAGCAGGTGGTAGGTGACGAAGTACACGAGCGGCGCAAACAGGTAGAGCACCGGCAGCGGCAGGCGTGACAGGAGCTTGAGCAGGAACAAGCGGCTTTATCTCTATTCTGGGGCGGGAAGGGGACGCGGGACCACGGGTCGGCGGCCATTATAATCGAGGCCTTCCGCCATTTCCGGCCACAAATTCGGTGCTTCCCACGCTTGTCCTGCCCGATGCCGAAGTGCATCTGTGGCTGTTTTCGCTCGATGCCGATGCCGAGACCGTCAGCGCCCTGGCGGCGTATCTCGCAGCCGACGAGGCGGCGCGTGCCATGCGCTTTCGGCATCCGCACGACGTACGTCGCTATCGGGTGGCGCGCGGCGCGCTGCGGGTGCTTACGGCGGGCTATCTGGGGCAGCGGCCGGAGTCGCTGCGGTTCGACTATGGCCCGCACGGCAAGCCTGGGCTTGCCGCCGGATGCAGCGAAGTCCAACTCGAATTCAATCTTTCGCACAGCGGTGACGTGGCGCTCGCTGCGTTCTGCGTCGGCCATCCCGTCGGCGTCGACCTCGAAGCGGGGGACCGCAGCGTCGACGCGCTCGCCCTTGCCGGCCGCTATGGCTCAGCGGGGGAGCAGGCGATGCTGAAGGCGCTCGATGCGAGCGCGCGCTCGCGCCGTTTCATCGAGCTGTGGACCTGCAAGGAGGCGTGGCTCAAGGCGAGTGGCCTCGGCGTGAGCGCCGGGCTCGCCGGGCTCGACATCGATTTCTCGGGTGCGCAGCCGCGCATCGCGCGCGTGCCGCCGGCGCAGGGCGACGTGTGCGATTGGTCGCTCGCGCTCTTCGAACCCGTGGCGAATCACGTAGCGTCGGTGGCGCTGCACGACCCGCACTGCGAACTCGGCGGGATGGCGCAGCGGCAAGAGGTTGCGCTCGACCGGGCGTTCGCCGCCATGCACATGAAGCTCGCACGACACGGGCGGAATCCTCAGTGAATCTCATCGTGCAGGGACTCGAGGTCTACACCCACGATCTGAAGGAGATCGCGAAGCTCGCCCGCGCCAGCGCCATCGAACGCGTCGAGGACGAGGCGTTTCGACTGCGCGATGCGCAGCCGGCCGCGGAGATCGCGCCGTACTGCGAGGCGGCGCGACTAGACCACGCTTTCGTGTCCGAATCGGCGCGACTGGACGACTTTCGGCTCGTCGTGATGGACATGGATTCCACGCTCATCACGATCGAGTGCATCGATGAGATCGCGGATCTTGCAGGCCGCAAGGCCGAGGTCGCACCTGTCACCGCGGCCGCCATGCGTGGCGAGATCGATTTTGCCGAGAGCTTCACGCGGCGCGTGGCGGCGCTCGCCGGTCTGCCTGAGGCGGCGCTCGAACGCGTCTACAGGGAGCGGCTGCGGCTCACGGTCGGCGCAGAGAAGCTGCTCGCTGCGTTCTCCAGCCGGGGCGTGCGCACGCTGCTCGTCTCCGGCGGCTTTACCTACTTCACCGATCGACTGCGCGAGCGCCTCGGGCTCGACCGCGCGCGCGGAACGCAACTGGAGATCGAGGACGGAAAGCTCACCGGCCGCGTCGTGGGTGAGATCGTCGACGCCGAAGTCAAGGCGCGTGCGCTGCGCGAAATGCGCGATGCGCTGGGGCTCGACCGGCAGCAGGTGCTCGCCATCGGCGACGGTGCGAATGATCTCGCCTTCATGGCCGAGGCCGGGGTTAGCATCGCCTTCCACGCCAAGCCCGTGGTCAAGGCTGGCGCGACCTACGCGCTCGACTTCGTGGGGCTCGACGGGATCCTGAATCTGTTCGCCTGAGAATCGCGGGAGGGCAGGGAGGCAGACCCGGGGTCGGCAATCGTCCTCATCGCCCACCTTGGCGAAGAGGAAAGCAGGGCGCTCAGGCAGGGTCGTGGCAGACCGCCTCGATGTTGTGTCCGTCGGGATCGAGGACGAACGCGCCGTAGTAGTCGGCATGGTAGTGCGGGCGCGGTCCGGGCGCGCCGTTGTCACGGCCACCCGCCTGCATCGCCGCCTGATGGAACGCGTCGACGACGGCGCGGCTCGCGGCGCGAAACGCGACATGGATCGGCGGCGTGTTCGGGGTGCCGCCCGCGATCCAGAAATCCGGCTTCGGCGGCACACCGAAGCCGGCGAAGTCGCCATGGCCGGTGACCGACGACGGCAATTCCATGATTGGCTCGTAGCCGAGCGGGGCGAGCGCAGCCGCATAGAACGCCTTGCTCCTCGCGAAGTCGCTGACAGTGACTCCCGTGTGATCGATCATCGATATTTTATCCCGGTTGCCCTTCGTGCGCGGATACCGCTTCAGCGTTCTCCAAGCATCTCCCGCATGACCTCTGCGAGTTCCTCGATGGCGCGGGCGCCATCGCCCACGAACGCGGATCCGTGCATCGCTGCGATGGTCCGCGGCTTGAGCGCGGCCAGCCGTTGCAGCGTTGGCCCGGTGTCGCGCGTATACGGCAGGTAGTTCGCGAAAGGTCCCTTCTGATACTCGAAGAGCGTCCGCTGGAACCGTCCGACGATGTCCCCGCCGGTGCTCGGCTCGACGTCGCCACTCTGGTGAAAGAGATCCGAACAGAACAGGGTGCCCTCGGTTTCCTCGAACAACAGACTTGCTTCCCAGCAGTGCGGCACGTGCGGCGTCTGCAGAAAGCGAAACCGATGTCTTCCAGTACGAAGCAACTCGCCATCCGCCATTGCCTGTGCCGGGCGGCGCGCCACCACGTCGTCTACGCTCACGAGCTTCGCCACCAGGCTACAGATGGCGGTGGCCTCCGGCGCGAGCGTTTGCCACTGCGCGAGAGAGCCGCATTCGTCGGCCTCGAAATGGCTGAAGCCTATCCAGCGCAGGCTGTTCGGCGGCAGCAACTTCGCCACCGCGTCGCGCACGACTGGGAACAGTCCCTTCATCCCCGTGTGAAACAGCAACGGCTCGTCGTCGCGCACGAGAAACTGGTTGAACTGTAGATCCGCATCGCGCATGAACGTCGAGATGCGAAACACATCAGAGGCGATTTCCGTGATCTGGGTCATCGGCTATCTCATGTCGTAGTGGTCAATGTGCCGAAAGTTCGAGACGATCCCTTCAGAGCTCAGCAGCGATCGATCGAGCGGGCAGGATCCTGGCGAAGGCTCCACTCAGCGCAGCCAGGTAGGCCAATTGGACATCCTCTGCTCCGACCTGCCGACCGTCGAACTCCAGGGCTCTCGTCGCACAGCCGTCCTGGGCCAGGGAGCAGTCGAAACCAAGGTGCCGCTGCACGCACGGTGGTGTCCACGCACATGTGGGTCATCATGCCGGCGATAACGAGTTTCGAGACGCCAGCGCCTCGGAGACGCTCGAGCAACGTGGTCTCGCGAAAACTGCTGGGAAAGTGCTTGGTGACGACGAGTTCACCTGCCGAGGGTGCGACGTCGGCGTGAATGTCGACGCCTGGAGTACCCGGCAGGAAGAACGTGGCGCCCGGTCGTTCTGCGATGTGCTGCACGTGGAAGACCGGCAAGGAACGCTCTCGAAACGCGTCGAGAAGCGCGCGCGCCTGCGCGACCGCGGCGTTCGCACCGACCAACTCCATCGCGCCGCCGGAGAAGTAGTCGTTCTGCAAGTCGATCAACACGATCGCGGTGGTCATGGGCACACCTTCTGTCAAAGACGACCAGTGTAACTACGATCGGCGGATTCGATTTCGGATCGCAATTGTTGTTCGATCTTGCTCACCCAGGCTATCAAGAGCGTATTGATGCACGTGAAGTCGCTATAGGGCGGATCCACGCCGAGCGCTTGGATCCCCAGGCGAAAGTTCCTGTCAGAATCGTACTTCGCCCCGCACGAACGGATCACGTCTGCGGTGTACCCGCCCCGAGAACCCGAGAGCGAGCGCCAGTCGCTGGGCCATTCGTCGCGGTGTTTGAAGTAGTTCGCGAATGCGTCGATGATCTCCGGACCTGTCCGTTCGGTCTTGCCTACCAACGGCGTGCCGAATCGAAGAATACGTCGTCTGGGCGCGTCTCCCTGAGCTATGGACAATCCACGTGACAGCTTGCGTCTGCAGTGAGAGTCAAGAGCCAGAATCGCGGAGACCATCGTGCTGAGAAACGTTTGCCAGACCACGAACATCGATCCGAGTACCGCCTCCAACACCTCCCCTTCATAGTCAAGTTCGTACGGATCGTCTCCCGCTTCAAGAACCGCAAGGCGTTTGCCTGAGGCACCGGCGGCTTCTGCAAGAACTTGGATGACGCGACCGAGAAAGAGGTCACTATGGGTGGCCCAACGGAGCGCGGCAGAGCTTCTTTCTATCTGTTCGCCCCGGTTGCCGGTGTCTCTCATCGCGAACCTCGCGCATTGGTTTGAGGTCGGATGCAAATCGTAGAGTCCAACGGGTTAAGCGGCCATTTGAATTGCATAGTACTGCTGACAGAAGGCGGCGGGTGACAGATGGCCAAGCCGTGCCTGCTTTCGGATGCGGTTGTAGAAGATCTCGATGTACTCCGTAATCTCGCGTTTTGCCTGTTCGCGGGTAGCGAAGCGTCGTTGATGTATCAGTTCCGTCTTCAGGCAGCCCCAGCAGCTTTCCATCGGGGCATTATCCCAGCAGTTGCCTTTGCGACTCATTGACGCCTGCATGCCGAATTCCCGGAGCAGTTTCTGGTAAGCATGCGCGCAGTATTGACTGCCGCGGTCCGAGTGGTGGATTAGCCCTTTCCCAGGACGTTTCGTGGCCACTGCCCCGAACAGCGCCTGCATCGCCAGCTTCTGCGTCATGCGTGCGTCCATAGCATAGCCAACGAACTCGCCGTTGAACAAATCCTTGATGCCCGCAAGGTAGAGCCAGCCTTCGTCGGTGGCGATGTAGGTGATGTCTGTTACCCAGGCTTTGTTCGGCGCAGCAACGGCAAACTGCCGATCCAGAAGGTTCGGTGCGACCGGCAGGGCATGATTCGAGTCCGTCGTCGCCTTGAACTTGCGTTTCTGCTTGCAGCGTAGCCCGAGTTTTTTGCGAATCCGCCTGATGCGATGAATGCCCACCTGAATGCCGTTGTCGGCCAGGTCGGCTTGCAGCCGCTCCGGACCGTAGGTCTGCCGCGTTCTCTCGTGCGCCGCCTTGATCTGCGTTTCCAGCTGGGCATTCTTCTGCGCGCGTGGCGACCGCGGCCGCTTGCGCCAGGCGTAATAGCCGCTTTCCGATACGTCGAGCACGCGACACATCGCGGCTACGGGATGCTGGCGCCGCAATTCATTTATCCGGCCGTATTTCACCGCGACTCCTTCGCGAAATACGCCGCACACTTTTTTAGCAGGTCACGCTCCAACTTCACTTCCGCCAATTCTTTCCGCGTGCGCGCCAATTCAAGCTCCAATTCGCTCGGCACCCGCTGACCTTTCCCGACCTCGGCAAGCTTGCCGGCCCGCGCTGCCCTGACCCAGTTGCTCAGGCTGCTCTTCGGCACTGACAAGCGCTTTGCTGCCTGATCAATTGATAACCCTTCCGACTCCACCAGCTTTACCGCTTCCGCCCGAAATTCCAGCGTGTATACCCCCTTCGGCATCCGTTCCATCTGCGTCCTCCGTTCGTCCAATTCTACGAATCGTCGAACTCCATCACGATGCGTAG
>CAVRDD010000005.1:0-21427 GCA_963719715.1 uncultured beta proteobacterium | reverse complement strand
AAAGGCGCAAAAGCAGGGTAAGCCGAAGCCGGAGATGGAACAGCGCGCGATCCAGATGCTGCGCAATGATCCGCAGATGGCCTCCGCATTCTTGAACCAGGTGGCAGGGCCGATCGCGAACAAGATGTTTCAGTGCGGGATGATTCCATGAGGCTGCACCAGGCGAGGATGGCAGGCTGCGCTCGGGAAGGGCCTGAGCGCGCTGATCATTGCGTTGGCTGGTCGCTGGCTGGCACCGGCTACGCCGCACAGGCGCAGCCGGCGAAGAAGGCGGCCGCTTCGAAATCGCCAAGTCGACGGCGTCGAAATCCGCGAAGCCGAAGCCGACCGCCAAGGCCGCGCCGCGGTCAAGCCGGTGCTCGAGGCCAAAGCGATCGACATCCTCAAGGCGTCCAGCGCCCGGCTCGCCGCCGCGAAGTCGATGAGCTTCACCGCGGTGGTCTCGTACGAAAGCCAGAGCCGCTTCGGGCCTGCGCTCGTCTTCACCACCAAATCGGACGTGACGCTGCAGCGGCCCGACAAGCTGCGGGTGATCACCTTCGGTGACGGTCCACCCTCGGAGTTCTATTACAACGGCAAGACGATGATGGCGTTCGCGCCGGCGGAGAACCTGGTTGCCGTGGCCGACGCACCGCCCACGATCGACGCCACCCTCAAGGCGGCGTTCGATTCGGCCGCCATCTACTTCCCGTTCACCGATCTGATCGTGGCCGATCCGTACAAGGACATCGCCGACGGGCTGCGAGCTTGCCTTCTACATCGGTCAGTCGAACGTGGTCGGCGGCACCACCACCGACATGGTGGCGTACGTGCAGCAGCGGCGTGTTCGTGCAGGCCTGGATCGGGGTGGAAGACAAACTGCCGCGCCGGGTGCGCGCGGTGTACCTGAACGATCCGGCGCAGCTGCGCCACGAGATGGAGCTTTCCAACTGGCAGCTCGATCCGGCGGTCGCGACCGAGTTCTTCGAATCGGCGAAAGCGGCCTCCGCCCCTCGCATTGCGTTCGCGAGCCCGAAACTCCCGCCGGCATACAAGGCGCCGCCGAAGGGCAAGCCTGCGCAAGTCGCCGCCACCCAAGAAGAAGATGAGGAGGCACATCATGAACCGGATCGCTATCGGTTATGCAGCGTTGATGATCGTGTTGCTCGCGCCCGGTCACGCCGCGGCGTGGGCGCATGCCAACCGCTACGGTGGCAGCACGCGAGCACGCGTGCGGGTGAGGGCACCGAGCACACCAGCGCTTATGGCACCAGCACGGCGCACGCGTGGGGCGGCGGCACCGAGCACACCAACGTCTACGGCGGCACCACGGCCGGCAAGTACGGGGAGGGCGCCTATCACGCCGGTCCCTACGGTGCGACCGCCTACCATCCGCCTGCCTACGGCGGTGCCTACTACCATCCGCCGGCCTATTACCCGTACCACCCGCCCGTCGTGGTGTCCTATTACCCGTCGTCCGGGCTGCTACGGCTGCGCGGCGGCCGCGGGTGCCGTGGTCGGCATGGCGGCGGGTGCGGCGATCGCTTCTTCCAACACGGCCGCGGCGACCTCGAGCGCGTATTCCGCCGGGGTTGCGGCGGGCAGTGCGAACACGGCCAGTGCCTACAACGCCGGTGTGGCGACGGGGTACGTCGCGGGCGCGGCAAGCACCAGCTACGCGATGGGCGCGAACTACGCGACGCTGCCGCCCGGCGCCATGTCCATCAACAAGGGCGGCACCACGTACTACCTGAGCGGCAATACCTGGTTCCAGCCGGCCTACGGTGCCAACGGCGTCTACTACCGCGTGGTGCCGGCACCGTGATGGCCGACGTCGATGCGCGCACCCGGCATGCGCGGAGCGCTTCCGCGACGCTGCTGGGGGTGGCGCTGCTTGCCGGCTGCGCGGGCGGCGACAAGCTCTTCACGCGCGCGGTGGCGCCGCCGCCACCCGGCCCAGGTCGAAGCGGGGTCGACCTTCACGCTCAAGGTTCCGCTGACGATCCCGCAGGACGCCGACGCGCTCTACTTCCAGGACAACCAGATCGTGGATCTCGGCGGGCTCTGCGCGCGACCTGCCTTACTGCGCGCTGTCCCCGGCGAGCCCGTCGTCGCCCCGGCGCCTGGAGCCGCGCACGTTCGCGGTGCGCAGCGTCGAATACGACGACCGTCGCAGCGCCGCGACCGGTCAGACGGTCGGATCGTGACCCGCATTGCGCTCGCGGCGAACGCGACGCAGCCGTACACGATGAACTGCCAGTGGCCGCCAGGCGCGCCGTCGCAGAGCTTCCTCACGTCCGAGGAGATCGAGGGCGCGATCGGCGCGCAGTTCGCGATGGCGCTGCAACGGTAGGCCGGCAGCGGGCGAGTCGTCGATTGCGGTCGCGGACCAAGCCGCCGTCACGAGGGAAGAACAACAATGAGCATGATATCTGCATGGCCTTCGCGGGAAGTCACCGTACCCGGCGAGCAGTTGTGCGCGCAGGTTCCGGAACTACAACTTCGCACGGCTGGGGTACTGATGGATAGTCGAGTATCGCGGTGTGCCGCGTGACTCAGAGGATCAGCAGGAATGCTTTTTCTCGGCGCTCGCTGATCGCGTCGACGGAAACGCGCCGTATCCGAACGTCATGAATGTGCCCTGCCATCGCCGCACGCCGAGCGCAAGCAGATAGGCATCGGAGATTTGTGGGCCGCGGGCCTGCTCGAGAATCCGAGCCGAATCGGCGACCGCTTGCATCGAGCACCCCCAGCTGACCGATCATCAGGGTTCCAGATACTCGTGGTACGCGTGCTTGCGGTTGCCTTCTGCAGGCGTATCCGACGCATCGACCGTACCGGCAAGGCGCTTCGGGTAACCCGTCCGGTGCGCGACATGATGCCGCCTAACGCAGGCCATTCTGAGTGATCGGACAGCACGCCGAGCCATGCGTTGAGCGTGTTCCGCGAACTCATTGGGCTGGCCGCGTGCGTAGAGTGAATGATTGAGCGTCCAACAATGCGATCAGAACGCTGACGTCCAGCAAGCGCGCGCATCAGTAGGAGACGTCCGCTTCTCTCGCGCGACTTGTCGATCGCGGCGCGAGTCGCTCGTTGGTGACAATGCCGCCCCGCTTCGGCGAACGGCCGGAAGCCGTAGACCGCCTGTCGGCGCCCGTGTCCCCGGCGTAGCGCGAGGGCGCATTCGAACGCGGAGCGGGCGAGTTCGGAAATGACTTCCCCGGTGGTTCTCTTCTCGCGCCGGGCACGCTCCTTGGCGGCCTGCAGCACGTCGTCGGCAATATCAAGGGTGCCGTTCTCATGCACTCAGATGCTCGTGCATCAATCCAGCGGCGTCAATCCGTCGGCTTTCGCGCCCAAGCTTCAGAACTGCCAACTTCGCTAGGCTCGGTTACCGAGACTGCAGCGCGAGGCAGTCAACCGATTCCGCAACATCGAAGTCACCATCGATTTCGGAGGCAAGAAGATATGAAGATCGTTCGACGGCGATCACGTTCAGCGTTGCTTTTCGTCGCCGCCCTGACGAGCTCGGCTCCAGCCATGCGCACAGCAGGTCACCGGCGCAGCTGGGGTCGCCCAGCGCGACGACCACCATCAGCGGCAAGCAGCTTCCGCCGCCCGATCCGAAATTCGGCGGGGTGATCAAGGAGAGGGCCTCGGAGTCCACGTCGTGGTGGCCGCCGCGTGTCGTGCCGCCCAAGGGCGCGCCCAACGTGCTGCTGATCATGACTGACGATGACGGCTTCGGCGCGCCGGGCACCTTCGGCGGCGTCATCCCGACCCCGGCCCTCGATCGCATCGCGAAGAGTGGGCTGCGCTACACCAACTTCCACTCCACGTCGCTGTGCTCGCCGACGCGCGCGGCGATCATCACCGGACGCAACCACCACTCGGTCGGCTTCGGGGTGGTCGGCGAAATAGCGACGGGGTTCCCGGGCTACGACTCGATCATCCCGATCGAGAAGGGCACCATCGGCACCATCCTGAGGGACAACGGGTACGCCACCTCATGGTTCGGCAAGGATCACAACACGCCCTTCTTCGCGAACAGCCAGGCCGGCCCCTTCGACCAGTGGCCGAACGGCATGGGCTTCGAGTACTTCTACGGCTTCGTCGGCGGCGACGCCAGCCAGTGGCAACCGAACCTGTTCCGCAACACGACACCCATCTTCCCCTTCCAGGGAAATCCCGACTGGAACCTGACCACCGCCATGGCCGACGAGGCGATCCAGTACATGAGGCAGTCGCGGGCACTCGCGCCTGAAAAGCCGTTCTTCGTCTACTACGTGCCGGGCGGCACCCACGCGCCGCATCATCCGACGCAGGAATGGATCGACAAGATCAGCGCCATGCATCTCTTCGACGACGGCTGGGAAAAACTGCGCGAAACCATCTTCGCCAACCAGAAGCGGCTGGGCATCATGCCGGCAAACGCGCAACTGACCCCGTGGCCGGACGGGCAGGCGATCTACAACGGAGCGAAGCTTCCTCGGTGGGACTCGCTCGGCTGGGAGCAGAAGAAGCTCTTCATCAGGCAAATGGAGGTCTACGCGGCCTATCAGGCTTACACCGACCACGAGATCGGCCGCGTCATCCAGGCCGTCGAGGACCTGGGGCAGCTGGACAACACGCTGATCATCTACATCAGCGGCGACAACGGCGCCAGCGCCGAAGGTATGGTAAACGGCACGCCCAACGAGTTCACCACCTTCAACGGCATCGAGGTGCCGGTCAAGGATCAGTTCCTCTGGTACGAGTTCTGGGGCTCCGATCGGACCTTCCCGCACTTCTCGGCGGGCTGGGCCTGGGCGCTGGATACGCCGTTCAAGTGGATGAAGCAGGTGCCGTCGCACTTCGGCGGAACGGCGCAGGGCATGGCGATCTCCTGGCCCGGCCACGTCGGCGACCCGGGCGGCATCCGCCGCCAATTTCACCACGTCATCGACATCGTGCCGACCATCCTCGAAGCGACCGGCATTCCGGCGCCCGACACGATCGATGGCATCAAGCAGCTGCCCATCGAAGGCACGAGCATGGCCTACACGTGGGACAAGGCGAACGCCAACGCGCCCACCCGGCACACGACGCAGTACTTCGAGATGCTAGGCAACCGTGCGATCTATCGCGACGGCTGGGTGGCGTGCACCACGCCGGTTACGCTGCCTTGGGAGCTCTCCACCAAGCCGCCGCCGGACGTGATCACCGGGTACAAGTGGGAGCTTTACAACGTGATGGAGGATCCCACCCAGAACAACGACCTGGCCGCAAAGATGCCGGACAAGCTCAAGCAGATGCAAAACATCTTTTATCTGGAGGCGGCGAAGTACAACGTGCTGCCGCTCGACAACACGACGCTCGCGCGCTGGAACTCGCCGAAGCCGAGCCTCACGGCGGGGCGGACGACCTTCACGTATTCCGGCACCTTGGCCAACGTGCCCGGAAGCACGGCGCCGCACATCCTGAACAAGTCCTACACCATCACCGCCGAGGTGACGATTCCGGAAGGCGGCGCGGAGGGCATGATCGTCACCGAGGGCGGGCGCTTCGGCGGCTATGGCCTTTTCCTGAGCAAGGGCGACTTTGGAATAGGACGGGGCAAGGTGGTGTTCCTCTACAACCTGCTCGACTTGAAGCGCACGGCATGGGAAGGGCCTGAGTTGGGTGCCGGGAAGCACACCATCGTCTTCGACTTCAAGTCCGATGGTCCGGGCCTGGGCAAGGGCGGGACGGGCGTGCTCTACGTGGATGGCAAGGAAGTGGCGAGGAATTCGATGGAACACACTACGCCGATCACGTTCGCCGAAGACGAGACCTTCGACATCGGCCAGGACACGCGCACGGGCGTCGCGCTGATTGAATACCGCTACGACTCGCCGTTCAAGTTCACCGGCACGATCAATAAGGTTACCTTCAAGCTCGAACCGGAACCCAAGGCAGCAGCGAAGCGCTAGCAGCTTCCAGCCATCGCGAACCGGATCGGGATTGCGGAAGGACTAGAGAGGCGCGATGAAAGGGGTGCTTGCTCTCGCTGCTGTCAGTGAAGCCGCAACCGGGGTGGCGCTGCTGATTGTCCCGTCGTTTGTCGGGCAATTGCTGTTGGGCACGGAACTGAGCGGCATCGCCATACCCGTCGCACGCGTGGCCGGCATCGCCCTGATCGCATTCGGGCTCGCCTGCTGGCCGGGCGCGCCGCTGATCGGCATGTTGACCTACAGCGCGGCCGTCACGCTGTATCTCGCCTACCTCGGCTTCGCGGGCGGCATGAACGGCATATTCCTGTGGCCAGCGGTCGTCCTGCACGCGATCCTGACGGCATTGTTGACTCGGGCATCGCTAAGCGGCAGGGAGACGAAAACGTAAGGGCGCGACAGAGCAGCAATCAGAACGACAACTCGGCCCGGTGGAGTTTCTGAGAAAAAGTAGTAGGGCAACCGTTTCCGCGACATCGATGTACGTACTTGGGGAGGTATGCACCATGAAGCTCGCTCGACTAACAACCACGATGATGTTCTTTTTGGCCGCGCTCATGTCGGGTTCCAGCCCGGCCCTCGCGCAGCACGTCACCGGCACGCTGGGCTCGCCCGATGCCACCACGACCATCAGCGGCAAGCAGCTCCCGCCGCCCGATCCGAAGTTCGGCGGCGTGATCAAGAACGACGCGCTGCAGTCCAAGCCGTGGTGGGCGCCGCGCGTAGCGCCGCCGAAGGGTGCACCGAACGTGCTGCTGATCATCACCGACGACGCCGGCTTCGGCGTTCC
This sequence comes from uncultured beta proteobacterium, assembly GCA_963719715.1. Classification (GTDB taxonomy): domain Bacteria; phylum Pseudomonadota; class Gammaproteobacteria; order Burkholderiales; family JAEUMW01; genus JAEUMW01. Next base: position 14,689 of record CAVRDD010000005.1, on the reverse strand, counting down.
CAGCACCTTCGGCGGCGTGATTCCGACGCCGGCGATGGACCGCATCGCGAAGGAGGGCCTGCGCTACAACCGGGTCTTCTCCACCTCGCTGTGCTCGCCGACGCGAGCCGCCTTGATCACGGGGCGCAACCACCACTCGGTCGGCTTCGGCGTGATTTCGGAGCAGTCGACCGGCTTCCCCGGCTACAACAGCATCATCGGCGTCGACAACGCGACGATCGGCCGCATCCTGCTCGACAACGGCTACAACACCTCGTGGTTCGGCAAGGACCACAACACGCCCGCCTTCCAGGCGAGCCAGACCGGCCCCTTCACCCAGTGGCCGACCGGCATGGGCTTCGAGTACTTCTACGGCTTCGTCGGCGGCGACGCCAACCAGTGGGAGCCGAACCTGTTCCGCAACACCACGCAGATCTATCCGTTCCTGGGCAAGCCGCCCGGCACCTGGAACCTGATCACCGCGATGGCCGACGAGGCCATCGACTGGGCGACGCGGATGCACCAGACCGATCCGTGCAAGCCGATCTTCATCAAGTACGCCCCCGGCGCCACGCACGCGCCGCACCACCCGACCAAGGAATGGGTCGACAAGATCAGCGCGATGCACCTGTTCGACGACGGCTACGAGAAGCTGCGCGAGCGCATCTTCGAGAACCAGAAGAAGCTCGGCGTCATCCCCAAGGATTCGAAGCTCACGCCCTGGCCCAACGACGTGCTGACGCCCTGGGACAAGCTCACTCCCGAGGCGAAGAAGCTCTACATCCGCCAGGTCGAGATCTTTGCCGCCTACGCGGCCTACAACGACCACGAGATCGGGCGCGTGATCCAGGCCTTCCAGGACCTGGGCAAGCTCGACAACACGCTGGTCATCTACATCAACGGCGACAACGGCACCAGCGCCGAAGGCGGGCCGCTGGGCACGCCCAATGAAGTGGCGTTCTTCAACGGCGTCACCGTGCCGGTCGACGTGCAGATGAAGTTCTACGACGTCTGGGGCACCGAGCAGACCTACAACCACATGTCGGCCGGCTGGTCGTGGGCCTTCGACACGCCGTTCGACTGGTTCAAGCAGAACGCGTCCCGGCTCGGCGGCACCAACCAGAACATGGTGGTGTCGTGGCCGGCGCGCATCAAGGACAAGGGCGCGCTGCGCGAGCAGTTCATGCACGTGATCGACGTCGTGCCGACGATCCTCGAGGCGGCCGGCATCCGCGCGCCCGAGGTCGTCGACGGCATCAAGCAGAAGCCGATCGAGGGCACGAGCTTCGCCTACACCTTCGACGCGAAAAACGCCAAGCTGCCGTCGCGCCACAAGACCCAGTACTTCGAGATGATGGGCCAGTGGGCGCTGTACGACGACGGCTGGTTCCTCAGCACCAAGGTCGATCGCGCGCCGTGGGAGGCCTTCGGCGCGGCCAACACCGACCCGCTGAACAACCAGGTGTTCCAGCTCTACAACCTCAACAAGGACTTCACCCAGTCCGAGGACCTCGCGGCCAAGTACCCGCAGAAGGTCAAGGAGATGCGCGCGCAGTTCCTTGCCGAGGCTAAGAAGTACCAGGTCCTCCCGCTCGATGCATCGGTGGCGGCGCGCGTCATCGCGCCGCGCCCGAACATCACCGCCGGGCGCACCGAGTTCGTCTACACGCGCCCGATGGTCGGCCTGCCGCAGGGCGACTCGCCGCTGCTGCTCAACACCTCCTACACGATCACCGCCGACATCGAAGTGCCGGCCGGCGGCGCCGAAGGCATGATCCTGACCTCGGGCGGGCGATTCGCCGGCTACGGCTTCTACCTGCTCAAGGGCAAGCCGGTGTTCCTGTGGAACCTGATCGACCTGGAGCGTCTGAAGTGGGCGGGCGACGAGGTGCTGACGCCGGGCCGGCACACGGTCGAGTTCGACTTCGAGTACGAGGGCCTCGGCGTTGGCACACTCGTGTTCAACAGCTTCAGCGGACTCGGCCGGCCCGGCACCGGCACGCTGAAGGTGGACGGCAAGGTGGTCGCGACGAAGCGCATGGAGAAGACCCTGCCAATCATCCTGCAGTGGGACGAGAGCTTCGACATCGGCTCCGACACGCTGACCGGCGTGAACGACGCCGACTACCAGCCGCCGTTCCCGCTGACGGCCAAGCTCAACAAGCTGACGATCAAGGTCGACCGCCCGCAATTGTCGCCCGCGGACATCAAGAAGCTGCAAGCGGCGATGAAGAACAAGGATTGATTCAGCGGCCTGCGACTTCAGCGTGCACATGGCTGCCGCGCGAATACGGAGAAGCCTGTCTCGCAACGGACTTGCGCCGATTTCCTGGCGGTCGAGGTTCAGTACAAGCCGAAGGCCGTGTACTGGGCCACGGCCTACGCCAAGGCCGGCAAGCCGGGGCCAGCGTGATCGATATTGAGGGTACCGAGAAGGTGCCCCCGCTGATCATCGACCAGTGCACGAAGGCGCCCCCGGCCTCGTTCTGGCAGAAGCTGAAGGCCGAATGGAACAAGGTCAAGGCCCAAGCGAGGGCCGAGGCGAAGAAGGTCGAAAAGAAGATGTAGGCGGCGGAAATGACGGAACCGACGATTCATTGGCGTCGTGATGTAGGCGCTCGGCCGCAGGCCCAAGGCACGCCCGTGATATCGAACCCCATCGCGGAACAAAGGAAAGGACGGCGGCCCGGGCGTGCTGAAAGTCGGCGCCGCGCAAGCGACTGTAGCTTCTGGCAGCTACTGATCCTCGGTGAGCGCTTCCGTCAGTGCGACGGCCAATCGCCGCAGTTGCTCGCGCACCGCTCCCCAATCCCTCCAGCGTGGAGCCAGGCGCTTGTAGCTGGGCAGATCGGTTTCGTCCAGGTCGTACGGTGCCGGTTCCGCGAGTTGGCGCGCCAACTGCAAGGCGACCGACACGTCGCGCCGTGCGCTGGCGCGATAGACGTCCCTATAGCAACGGTCCAGCTCGGCCAGAGCCCGCGCCGCGGCGGGCAGCCCGGCTTCGACCGACAGCGATGCAAGGTCGAGGTAGTCGCGCGTAGCGTTGCGGCTGACGGCGAGCCAGCCCTTGATGCGCAGAATCTCGGAGAGGGTGGGCACCCGCAGGCACTGCCCGCGGACGTCTATCTCGGTGGTCTCCAGCGGAGCGCTGCGCCGCAGTTGCCGCAGGCCCGTCTCCACACCCTTGAACTGTCCCAGAATCAGCACTGGGGGTTTAAGGCGTGCGGTGACCCACTCGGGATCGCTTTCCAGGGCGGTCAACAGTTGTCCGAACCGCCCGCGCAAGTCCGTGAGCACGAAGTCCGCGTCCAGCGATACGCGATGCCCGGCGTACAGCGCCGCTACCGTGCCACCGACCAATACCGCGTCCGGATGCCTGAGCCCGAACTCGGCTGCGACCTCGATCAGCCGCTCCCAGCTTTCGTCATCGACGGTGCGTCGCGCCATGTTTCTAGACACGCACGGAGCAATGCGGGATAGCCGTACACTTCGCTTGCCTCGGCGGCGCGCAATGCGGCCGCCGCGGGCGCGCCGTGGGGATCGCGCTTGAGCGCCGCAAACAGGGCTCGCAGGTCCGACGCACCGCCGCGCTCGAGAATCGAAGCTACAGCGGCCGTGGTGAGGCGAGCGTGGTCGTGGTCGAGATGCCGGTGTCGCATGGCAAGCATTATGTCACGCTGCGCCGGCGAGCGCGTGCAGGGTGGCTATCCCCGATCTATGAGGGCGGTGCATGCTATGGTGCACGCCGTTCACTCCTTGGGATCACGTTGAATTTCAATTTCAAATTGGAGCGCCATAAATAAACCAATGGAAGAAACTCGCCGGGGTCGCGGCGGCAGCCGTCCTGCTGACATCTCTGGCCTCGTGCGGAAAGAAGGACGAACCCGTCACTCAAGCCGAGAAAAAAGACGTCGCGAGCGGCGTCCCCGCTCCGAGCATCGCGGAGGTCACGAAGATCGCCGAGGAGGGCTTCATCTACGGCCTGCCGATCGTGATGAACTATGCCGTCATGTACGAGTATGCGGTGGACAAGAATTCGGGCCAGTTCAAGGCGCCCTTCAACCAGATCCTCAACGAGGCCCGCGTCTTCACCTACAAGGACACGGCGATCATCACGCCCAACAGCGACACGCCCTACTCGTTGCTGTGGATGGACCTGCGCGCCGAGCCGCTGGTGCTGTCGGTGCCGGCGGTGGACGAGAACCGCTACTACTCGGTGATGCTGACCGACGGCAACACCTTCAACTACGGCTACATCGGCAGCCGCGCGACCGGCAATGACGCCGGCGACTACATGGTCGTGGGGCCCAACTGGAAGGGCGAGACGCCGCCGGGCATCAAGAAGGTGTTCCGCTCGACCACCGACTTCTCGCTGGCCGCGTACCGCACGCAGCTCATCGACCCCAAGGACATGCCCAACGTCGAGAAGGTGCAGGCAGGCTACAAGGTGCAACCGCTGTCGGCGTACCTCAAGCAGCCGGCCCCTCCGGCACCGCCGGCGATCGACTTCCCGAAGATCGACAAGGAGATGGTGAAGACCAACTTCTTCGAGTACCTGGACTTCGCGCTGCAGTTCGCGCCGGCCGGCCCCGAGGAAGAAGCGATCCGCGCCAAGCTCGCGAGCATCGGCATCGGCCCAGGCAAGAAGTTCAACTTCAAGGACCTGTCGCTCGAGCACAAGGCCGCCATCCTGCTGGCGATGAAGGAGGGCGCAACCAAGGTCGAGAAGTACCTCGAGGCCGGGATGAAGGACATCAACGGCTGGAAGGTCGGCTCACTGTTCGGCGACCGCGCTTTCTATAACGGCGACTGGCTGAAGCGTGCCGCCGCCGCCAAGGGCGGCATCTACGGCAACGATGCCGTCGAGGCGATGTATCCGATGACCAAGGCGCTGGCCGATGGGACCGAGCTGGACGGCTCCAAGCACAAGTACACGCTGACCTTCGCCAAGGACCAGCTGCCGCCGGTCAACGCCTTCTGGTCGGTGACGATGTACGACGGCAAGACCCAGTTGCTGATCAAGAATCCGATCGACCGCTACCTGATCAACTCGCCGATGCTGCCCGGCATGAAGAAGAACAGCGACGGCTGGCTCACGCTCTACATCCAGAAGGACTCGCCCGGCAAGGACAAGGAGTCGAACTGGCTGCCGGCGCCCGACGGTCCGATCTACCTCGTGATGCGGCTGTACTGGCCGAAGACCGAGGCGCCCTCGATCCTGCCGGCGGGCGAGGGCACCTGGCAACCGCCAGGGATCGTCGCGACGCAGTAACCGCTGCGCACGCAGCACGGAACGCGGCATCGAGTTCCGGCGCGGTATGCTACCGCGCCAGCTGTTCAGCCTCGGATGCAGGATCACTTGGTATAGAACGGAGATCGAAACGTGAAACCCTGGAAAAAGTTGGCAGCTGTTACCGTAACGGCCGTTTTCTTCTCGCTGCTCGCCGGATGTGGCAAGCAGGAGGAAGCGAAGGTCGAGAAGGCAGCCGACAAGGTCGCGTCGGAAGTCAAGGCGAAGGCCGAGGCGGCAGCCAAGGCAGCTGAAGCCGCGGCGAAGGAGGCCGAAGCGCTGGCGCTCGCGACTGAAGCCTATGTCTATGCCTATCCGCTGGTCACCATGGAGATGACCCGGCGGGTCATGACCAACGTCGCAACCCCGGAGGGCACGCGCGCGCCGATGGGCCAGTTCGTCCGCATGCGCGAGTATCCCAACGCCCAGTTCAGGGATGTCACCGCGCCCAACGCGGATACGCTCTATACGACCACGTGGCTCGATGTGTCGAGGGAGCCGTGGATCTTGAGCATTCCGGACATGCAGGGGCGCTACTTCCTGTTCCCGATGCTCGACGGCTGGACCAACGTGTTCGAGGTCCCGGGCACGCGCACGACCGGAACCAAGGCACAGAAGTACGCGATCACCGGCCCCGGCTGGTCGGGCACGCTGCCGGAGGGCGTGACCGAGTACAAGTCGCCGACCGGTATCGTCTGGCTCCTGGGCCGCATCTACTGCACCGGCACGCCCGCCGATTACAAAGCGGTGCACGCGCTGCAGGACAAGGTCTCGGTGGTACCGCTGTCTGCCTACGGCAAGCCATATCAGCCTGAGCCCGGCAAGGTCGATGCGGCCATCGACATGAAAACTGCCGTGCGCGAACAGGTGAACGCCATGGACGGCGCGGCCTACTTCAAGCTCTTCGCCGATCTTCTCAAGACCAACGCGCCGGCGGCCGAGGACGCGCCGATGGTGGCGAAGCTCGCCAAGATCGGGATCGTGCCCGGGCAGGACTTCGACGCAGCCAAGCTCGATCCTGCAGTAGGCAAGGGAATCGCCGGTGCGCCGAAGCCGGCGCAGAAGCTCATCATGGGGTGGCTCGAGGCCGGTATCGCAGCGGGCGATCTCAAGCTCGAAAACGGCTGGCTATTCACCACCAAGACCGGCCTCTACGGCACGAGCTATCTGCAGCGCGCGCTCATCACCGCCATCGGCCTCGGCGCCAACCGCCCGCAGGATGCGGTGTACCCGACCTCCGAAGGGCCGGAAATCGTGAAGAAGTACAGCGGCGCGAACCGGTATGTCATGCGCTTCGAAAAGGTCAGTTGCCCCCCGTCAACGGCTTCTGGTCACTGACGATGTACGACGCGCAGTACTTCTTCGTCGACAACCCGCTCAACCGTTACACGCTCTCCCAGCGCAACAAGCTCAAGGTGAACGCCGACGGTTCGATCGATCTTTACATCCAGAACGAATCCCCCGGCAAGGACAAGGAATCGAACTGGCTGCCCGCGCCGAAGGACGAGTTCATCCTGATGCTGCGGCTGTACTGGCCGAAGGATAAGTCGCCCTCGATCCTCGACGGCACCTGGAAGATTCCCGAGGTGAAGGCAGCGTCGTAGCGTGTCTCCTGGCTGGGAGTCACGCCGCAAATGGAGCGGAAAGACCCCAGGCGTCACCAGCCGGGACCAGGGCTTCGAAGACCAACGCAGACGGCTCGGTGGCCGTCTGGTTCGGACACAAGGCGCCGCAGGGCAAGGAGAACAACTGGGTGCAGACGATCCCCGGCAAGGGCTGGTTCATGATTCTGCGTCTGTACGGCCCGTTCGAGCCGTGGTTCAACAAGACCTGGCGGCCGGGAGACATCGAATTGCAGCCCTGAGACGGACAGTGCCCAGACCTTTGCCTTTCTTGTCGACCGAGCGTGATGACGAAGCGATTGAGGCGGTTTTTCGCTTTGGGTCTGCTATCGCTGTCCAGCCCTTCTCCCTCTTTCTTTTTTCGATGCTCGCATCCGTCACCCCGGGATCGCGGAAACGAACCGGACGTAGGCTCCGCCAGTCGATTTATTCGACGGTCGCGGCCACAGCGCTCGCCGTCGTCACTCTTTCCGTCGCGAATGCGCAGGAGATCGAGCCGCGCGCCTACTCCAATGCGCCGATCGGCGTGAACTTCCTGATCGCGGGCTACGCTTATACGGAAGGCGCGGTACCTTTCGACGCCTCCCTGCCCGTCAAGAACGCCAACCTCAAGACATCGAATGCCGTGCTCGCGTACGCGCGAGTGCTCGACCTGTGGGGCAAGTCCGCCAAATTCGACGCCGTCGTGCCTTACACCTGGCTCTCCGGAACGGCCGAGGCGAGGGGCGAACCGGTCGAGCGCAACGTTGCCGGCTTCGCCGATCCCAGGCTTCGACTCTCGGTCAACCTTTACGGCGCGCCCGCGCTGACGCTGAAGGAGTTCAAGGACTACGAGCAGGACCTGATCGTCGGTGCGAGCCTGCAGGTGTCGGTGCCATCGGGCCAATACGACGAAAGCAAGCTCCTCAACATCGGCACGAACCGCTGGTTCTTCAAGCCGGAGGTGGGCATTTCGCAGACCCTGGGGCAGTGGACACTTGAGCTCCAGGCGGCGGCACAGCTTCTTCACGGACAACAATGACTTCTACCGGGGCAACACCCGTTCGCAGGACCCGATCTACTCGCTGCAGGGGCACGTGATCTACGGCTTTCGGTCGGGAATCTGGGGTTCGTTCGACGTCGACTTACTTCACCGGCGGCCGCACGACGATCAACGGCAAGCTGAACGAAGACCTTCAGCAGAACTGGCGCGTGGGCGGCACGCTGGCGTTTCCCGTGAACGTCCACAACTCCATCAAGCTTTACGCGAGCAGCGGCGTTTCGGCGCGCACCGACAACAACTACGACCTGATCGGGATTGCCTGGCAGTATCGCTGGGGCGCCGGGCTGTGACCCGTCTCGTTTGCAACGAACCCATAGAACTGGATGAGCCATGTGCGCTGATCGCTTGATTGTCTGTCTACTTGCGGTCGCGGTCCTCGCAGGCTGCGCCAGCCGGCCGGTCAACGAACGGATCGCTCAGGTCGATCCGAAGGCCGGCTACCGCCCCTATCTTCTGATACCGAAGCGCCAGAACAACGACCCGCGCACGTTGTTCGTGCTCTCATTCTCCGGCGGTGGCACGCGGGCCGCGGCGTTCTCGTACGGCGTGCTGGAGGAGCTCCGTCGTACCGAGATCGTGGTCGACGGCAAGCCACGCAGGCTGATCGACGAAGTCGACGTGATCACCGGCGTATCGGGGGAAGCTTCACGGCGCTCGCGTACGCCCTCTACGGCGATCGGCTGTTTTCCGAGTACGAGGAGCGCTTTCTCAAGCGCGACGTGGAGGGCGCGCTGCTTGCGCGCACCCTCGCTCCGTTCAACTGGCCGAAGTTCATCGGCGGCAGCGCCGGGCGCTCGGAGCTCGCCGCCGAATACTACGACGAGATTCTGTTCGAGGGCGCCACGTACGGGGATCTGCTGCAGAAGCCCGGGCCGGTCGCGATTGCGACCGGGACCGACCTGTCGACCGGATCGCGCCTCGCGTTTTTCCAGAACGATTTCGACCTGCTCTGCTCGGACCTGAACACGGTTCGTCTGTCGCGCGCGGCGGCCACGTCCTCCGCGGTCCCGGTCGTGCTCTCCCCGGTGACGTTCAACAACTACGGTGGAACTTGCGGCTACCAGTACCCGGTCTGGGTGGCGGACGTCGCCAACCCTCAGACCCGCGCGCGGCCCTCGGCACGCGCGGTGCAGCGTTACAAAGAGATGCAGGTCTTCCAGGACAGCAAAGATCGCCCGTACATCCATCTCGTCGACGGCGGCGTTGGGGACAACATCGGGGTGCGCGGCGTGATGGAGGCCCTCGAGGAGCTCGCGGCGAGCTCCGCTTTCCAGAAAGAGATCGGCTTCGGCGGTTATCGAAGTATCGTGGTGATCGTCGTGAACGCCCGATCAGCGCCCCAAACCTTTTGGGACCGCGTCGAGTCGCCGCCCGGTTTGGCCATTCAATTTCTGCAGTCCACCAGTGTCCCGATCGACAAGTACTCGTTCGAAACCGTCGAGATGATGAAGGATCGCGCGGAGATCATGGTGTGGCGGCGCGAGCTGCGGGTCGCGCGGGCGCGCCTGGCGGGCGCGAGCGAGGTGCAGGCGGAAGCAAGCGTGCCGAAGATCACTCTGGAGGTGATCGACGTCAGCTTCGACGCACTTCCCGACCCGAAGGAGCGCGCTGAGCTGATGAACCTTCCCACGAGCTTCGTGCTGCCGCCCGAGGATGTCGACCGCTTGCGCGAGGCCGCCGGCCGGCTGCTGCGCCAGTCGGCGGAGTACGAATCGGTAGTCCGCGAGTTCGGCGGCGCGCCTGGGAAGTAGCGTGGCCCGCCCGTCAGGTCTGGCGCTGCTCGGTCTCGGCGCCTTGGTCATCCTCCTCGCGATTCCTGGGGCGGGATGTTTCGCGCAGCAGTCGGACCCGCAGCGCATTGTCATGGCGGAAAACACCGAGATATCTGCCCGCATCGCCGATGCCAGTGTGGGGCTCGAGCGCGCGCGCGCCGAGCTCGCACGGCTGCACAAGACCCAGGAGAATCTCGACGCGCGAATGCGGCAGATCGATGACTACGCGAAGCTGCCTGGCCTCGGCCGGGAGTTCGTGCAGACAGTGATCGAAGAGCTGCGGACCCTGCCGAAACCGGTGACGCTGAGCGCGCGCTTCGCAGAAGGCCAAGCGTTGGCGGCGACGAGCAACTCCTATCTTCGCGCCGAGCGGGCGCTGCGGGAACTGGACGACATCGACGCTGCGGTTGCCCGGCGCCTGAAGACGCCCGCGTCGGCAGTTCCGCAAGAACCGACGGTCGAGCCCGCGTTGCGCCAACTCCTCGGCGAACAGCGGGACCTGCTGAGCCGGCTGGTCGCTGAGCAGCAACAACTTCTCAAGCTCTTGTGGGAGATCCGCGACGTGGAGCAGGCGCTCGACCAGCGGAGGGAAGCGGCGCGAGCAGAGCTTACCGGTCTCCTTTTCTGGATTCCGGTCAGACCGGGAATGGGAACGTTCACCGAGCTCGGGCAAGCGCTCGCATGGACGGTGTCGGCCGCCAACTGGGGGGCGGTAGCCGACACTCTTCGGGGCCAGATCGCGCGCAGGCCCCTATGGCCCACCGTTGCACTGTTGCTCGCAGTCGGTCTGTACGCAGCGCGCAAGCGGCTATGGGACAAGCTCGCGGCGCTCGCACCTTCGGAGATAGGCTACGAGCGCTATCGGATCAGCCATGTGATGGCAGCGCTTGCACTTACCCTCGGCCTCGCGCTACCGCTGCCGATCGTGCTGCATACTGCGGCGGTGCTGCTGTCCGAATCCGGCGTCCAGGGATTCCCGGGTGCGCTCGGCGACATCCTGCGGCGGGCGGCCGTGTTGGTGCTGGCTCTCGTCGGGACGGCCTGCCTGCTGGACCAGCGCGGCGTAGGGGTTCGCTACCTCGGCTGGGATGCGCCATCGCTCGACTTCGCCGCGCGCGCAGTGCGCCGGTTCACTGCGCGCTTCGTGCCGCTGATCGCGATCGCAGGGCTGAACGGACTGGATCATGCGCCGTTCGCCAATCGGGAAAGTCTCGGCCGCGTGAGTCTGGTGATCGTGGTCCTGGTCTTTGCGGCTTTTCTCGTTTACGTCCTGCGCCGCAGAAGTCCACTGATCCAGCGCCTCGTCGCGCGGGCACCACGAAGCGCCGCCGTTCGGTGGCACCCTTTCTGGTTCACCGCGGTCGTGGCCCTGCCACTCGGCGTCGCGGCGCTCTCCGCTGCCGGCTATTTCGTCGCAGCCGCCTATTTCTACGGGCGCATGGTGTTCTCGCTTTACCTCGTTCTCGCCGCGCTCATGCTCTACGGTTTCATGGCCCTCTGGGTGCAGATCAAGCGCGGACAACTCGCTCGCGGTGACGAGACCCAGGCTGGCAAGGAAGCGGAGGCGGGGGTTGTAGGGCAGTCGGCAGGAGCGTCTCTCCCGGTCCAGCGGCCGATCGCCGATATCGCGGCCATTGGGGAGCAGACGCGGGCGCTGCTCGATCTCCTGGTTACGCTACTCTTGCTCGCCGGTATGTGGTGGGTATGGAAGGACTCGGTGCCGGCCTTGTCCGAGATCGGCAACTACACGCTGTGGACCTACACGGAGACTGTCGACGGAAAGGCGCTGACCCGGCCGCTGACGGTCGGCCATCTCTTCCTGGCGATGCTCGTCGGGGTCGTCACCACAGTCGCCGTTCGCAATGTCGGCGCGCTTCTCGACATCGTGCTGATGCAGCGGTTCGAGTTCCAGGCCGACGCGACTTATGCGATCACGGTGACCGTGCGCTACGCGCTCGCCGCCGCGGGAGCCGTGCTCGCGGCCAACATTCTGGGCATTGCCTGGAACGACGTGCAGTGGCTGGTCGCGGCCCTCGGCGTGGGCCTGGGCTTCGGGCTCCAGGAGATCTTCGGGAATTTCGTGGCAGGCATCATCCTGCTCGTCGAGCGTCCGGTCCGCATCGGCGACATCGTCACCATCGGGGACGTGTCGGGGACCGTCGCGCACATCCGCGCGCGCGTAATCACGGTGGTCGACTTCGACAACAAGGAGGTACTGATCCCGAACAAGTCGCTGATCACGGATCGCGTGGTCAACTGGACGCTTTCGAGCCAGACCACGCGGTTGCAGTTCAAGATCAGCGTGGCGGGCGAAAGCGACCTCGCACTGGTCCAGCGGGTGATGCTCGACGCCGTGCAGCGCAATCCCGACGTGCTACATAACCCTCCGCCCCGGGTCTTGTTCGTAGGCTCTCAGAAAGGCGCACCCGCATTCGAGATCAGCGCATTCGTCGATTCGTTCGCGAAACGGCAGCGGGTCCAGCACGAGATCAACCTGGCGCTCGAAGAGGCGCTGCGCCAAAACGGCGTCAAGACCGAATAGCCACGCCTCTTCGGGCTGGGGCGAAACCGCTCATTCGGGAACGCAGTTCAGTTTCACACGGCGCTCGCTCCTTGAGCCCCCGCCAGGCAGCACGCGGAAGGCGATCCCGTTTTTCGCCGACCCGCGACACGATATCCACATTGACTGCGGCCACGGCCCAAGCCAAACTCCGTCGAGGTGCCAGTGAAGTTCCGTCGCTTCCCACAGACTCCAATGGCATCGAGGTGACCCATGCACGAGCATCAAATACTCAGCACCTATGCGGCAAGCACGTTCGCGCTGCTCAATCCGCTGGGCATGCTCCCGGTTTTCATCGGCTACACGGCGGACATGACCGCCGGGGTTCAGCGCTGGCTGGCGTCCCTGGTCTCGCTGACGGTGCTGGGGCTGCTGCTCCTGTTTCTGTTGACGGGCCCTTCCATCCTGCAGTTCTTCGGTATCTCGCTCGACGCTTTTCGCATGGCTGGCGGCATCCTGCTGCTCCTGATCGGTATCCACATCGTCACCGGCGCGAGCGTCACCCAGAACAAGGTTGCGCAGGCGCAGGGCCGCAACAGCGACTTCGCGCAGGCCGAGTCCGTCTACCGGCAGATCGTCATTCCGTTCGCCATGCCTCTGCTGGTCGGGCCCGGCGTGATCGCGAACCTGATTCTGTATTCGGTGGAAGCGCAGAAGCTCAAGAGTGCATCGCTCTCGCTGGGCCTGATCGGCATCACCGTTGCCCTTGCGCTGGTGACGCTGGTGATTTTGCTCTCCGGCAGATTTCTGCGCCGCTTACTCGGTGAGGTCGGACTGGGTCTGCTCACGCGCGTGCTGGGCCTGCTGGTCGCGGCGATCGGCATGCAGTTCCTGATCACCGGCAGCACGGAGGTGATCGTCGAGACGATAGCGCCGAAGTTGATGCGGCTTGCGCACTGACTTATGCGCGAAGATCGCAGAAATCGGCCAACGTTCTTACGGTCTGATCCGTCGCCAACCTCGTCGCATGGAGTCCTGAGCAATGAAGAAGAAGTTGATCGCCCTTGCCACTGCAGTCACCCTCGGTTTCTCCGGCGCCTTGTTTGCGCAGCCGGGTACCGGGAAAGTCCTCGAGGCCGGAGGAGGGGGCGAACTGGTCAGTGTTTCCGCCACCGTTCAAGCCGTCGACCAGGCGAACCGTATCGTCACGCTGAAGGGACCCGAGGGTGAAGTGTTCGACCTCAAGGTAGGTCCGGAGGTAAAGAATCTCCCGCAGGTGAAGGTCGGCGATGTCGTCGTCGCGAAGTATTTCGAGGCGGTCGCCATCGAGGTCAAGAAGGGCGGGCTGGGCATCCGCAGCGCCGAGTCGCAGACGGCCGTGTCGCGCGCTGAGCAGGGTCAGCGGCCGGCGGGTGCGGTGGCGACCACCACCACCGTCGTGGCCAACGTGCTCAAGGTCGATGTGGCCAAGCAGATCGTTACGGTCCAGGGGCCGAACGGCAAGAGTGTCAAGGTCAAAGTGAAAGATCCCGCGATGCTGCAGCAGGTGAAGGTGGGCGAGCAGGTCGAAATGGTGATCACCGAGGCCTTCGCCATCGGCGTCGAGGCGCCGAAGAAGTAGCGGGCTTCAGCGGTTGCCACCCGCTTGCCGTAGCAGTTGCTCCGTTCCGGCACGGCCAGAAAGCTTGCGGGGGGTATCTGTCCGCCGCGACCGGGAGGTGACGGGACCCTGTCATAAGGCAGCAGCGAAGCAGCGTTTCGATGTATCCTTCGCGCGGAAGTGACCGAGCGTGCAAGCCTTCGATCTCATACAGTCACTGCGATCAACCATGAAGGGAGAAATCATGCGAGCAAGAATCAGTATGGCGTTGTGTGCTGCGGTATTGGTGGCGGGCTGCGTGTCCGAGCAGAAGTACGACAAGGAAGTGGGTTTGGAGCAGACCTACCAGCAACTCAGCCAGAAGCTGTCGGCCGAAGTGAACGCCGATCAGGCCCAGATCCAGCAGCTTCAGAATCAGCTCAAGGTGACGCTGGTCGATCAGATCCTGTTCCCGGAAGGCGGCTACCAACTCGGCCGCAAGGGCGAAGAAACCCTGGCCAAGATCGCTCCGACCCTGAGCACTCTGAAGGGTCAGCAGATCGTGGTCGAAGGCTTCACGGACAACGTGCCGATCGGACCGGAACTGCGTCAGCGCTTCCCGTCGAACTGGGAGCTCTCGTCGGCGCGAGCGAGTGACGTCGTCCGTTTCCTTGCTGCGAAGGGGGTGCCGCCGAACATCATGTCCGCGCAGGGTTTCGGAGATTCGCGACCGGTTGCGAGCAACGACACGCCGCAGGGCCGGGCAAAGAACCGCCGTGTGGAAATCGTCATCACTTCGGCGAGCCGGCCGTAGTGCGGGAACCCACCGCAGGCGGATGGTCAATTGAATTCGTCCCACGGCGATGATGACGATTTGGCAGATGTCTAGCTAAGGCGAGGGCGCG
>CAVRDD010000004.1:0-216811 GCA_963719715.1 uncultured beta proteobacterium | reverse complement strand
ACTGGCCGCGCGCCTCGTAGAGGGTGACGAGAGCCCGCACTTCGACGCGCTCGCCGTTCGCGGGCAACGACCCGAGCAGCGCGGCGCGCTGTCGAAACATGACGCAACCGACCTGAGCGTCCTGATCCTTCAGCGTGAAGTAGCAGTGACCGGAACCGTGGCGCAGGAAGCCAGAGACTTCGCCCGCCACCCAGGTGAGCGGGAAACTGCTCTCGAGCGCACCGCGTGCGGCGCGGTTGAGTTCGAACACGGTGAGAACGGCTTCACCCTTACCCTTACCTGCGAAGAGACTGTCCATACCGGGCGCCGGTCGCAAAGCTGGGTCGGCACAGCTTAGCGCGGGGTGGCCGCGGCAGACGCAGAAGGCACGCCGCTTGGCGCCGATGAGCACACGAAAAAGCCCGCCGTGCGTGGCTTCCACGCACCCCCGCGCTGCAAAAACATCCAGATTCCGGGGCATTCGCGCAAGCGGCACCCTGCAATCCCCTGAGAAGTCGGGTGGTTCCCCCAACTGGATGATTAAGCAAGCGAAAAATTGCGGCCATTTTTTGGGCGGAGGAGGAAAAGCCTTTTGTTAGACCCCACTTAAGCATCATTTTTACAATCTGCGCACAAAGTTATCCACAGCAAATGTGGAAAAGGCAAGCACATCGGGCGGGAATTCCACAGGCTGCCTCCAAGTTCCCGTCGAGGTTGCGGAGACGCCCTTACGAAGAGATTGTCGCGCCTTTCGGAATTCGGGGACGTGCGGTGATCGACATGATCCAGGCAGCGGGCTGGCCCGATCTGGCCAATCACCTCTGCTCCATCGTGGCGCTCGGAATTATAGGCGAGCCGTCGGCGTGGTCCCTGCGGAGAGCGCGGTGGTGCAAAGGACCTGCTGCCCCAGGTGGTGCGGGAATACCAGCAAAATGGCGTGACCCCGGAGGATGCTGACGCGGCTCGCCGGCGGCTCCCCGCTTCGGGCCGGCATCTCGCGGTGGGGCTGCGCAATGTTAAGAGTCGCGCGACATCATGAAGGAATCCATCGAGGAGTCAGGGCGCGGCGTCAGCAACGAACTCGACCGCTTCGTCGCCCACGCCTTCGGCGCCATCTCCACCATGGCGCCGTTGCTCGGCCTGCTCGACCATCATCGGCATGATCGAGATCTTTGGTGCGCAGACCAGGTCCGGCATCGCCATCCCCAGCAACTGCGCGCCCGGCATCTCGATCGCCCTCTACAACGCCGCCTTCGGCATCATCGTCGCGTCCGGCGCTCATCTCTACGCTACTATCGCGCCAAGGTCGACACACTGGTGGTCGAGATGGAGCAACAGGCGATCAAGCTGGTGGAAGTCGTGCACGGCGAGCGTCAGGTGTGAGGCGAGTCGCTGATGGACTTCCGCCGCAAGGGAGCCGGCACGACGAGCCGGAGGTGAACCTGATCCCGATGATCGACGTCCTCCTCGTCATCGTCGATCTTCCTCACCGTCACCACGACGTACTCGCGTTTTTCCGAGCTTCAGATCAACCTGCCGAAGGCGGACGCGGAGAAGCCGGCCAATCGCCCGGAGCAGATCAGCGTAGCGGTCGATTCGAGCGGCGCTACGTCGTGAACAAGACCCGATCACCTTCACAAGCATCGACGCCCTCGCGGTCGAACTCAAGAAGCGG
The DNA here is from genome assembly GCA_963719715.1 of uncultured beta proteobacterium. Classification (GTDB taxonomy): domain Bacteria; phylum Pseudomonadota; class Gammaproteobacteria; order Burkholderiales; family JAEUMW01; genus JAEUMW01. Next base: position 215,157 of record CAVRDD010000004.1, on the reverse strand, counting down.
CGGCGACACGGCCGATCCGGATCGATCATCATCGACGCCGACGCCATCGCGACGCACAGTCGATCATCCAGGTCATGAAGCCGCTCGCGTCGCCGGCTTCGCGGCGCATAGCCTTCACCACGCGGTCCCATTCGGCAGCAAGTCGCGCGCCGAGCGCTCGGGGCCCGCGCCCCGAGGTGCCCCGATGAACCTGCTGGAACGGACCTGGTGTCGCGCAACCCCGCTGTCGCCGCTCGTCGCAGGGCTTGCTGCCGCTCGCGGGCCTCTTCGCAGCGCTGTCCACGCTCGCCGCGCGGCCTATCGCGCCGGTCTTCTGCAAACGTGACTCTGCGCGCGCCGTTGTCGTCGTCGGCAGCCTCACGGCCGGTGGCACCGACAAGACGCCGCTGATTACTATGGCTCGCGCGCGCCTTGCAGGGCGCGGCTTCACACCGGAATCCTGAGTCGGGGCTGTCGGCAGCCCTGCAAACACGCCCGCGAAGTGAGTGCCGCTGCGCAGTGCGGCGAACGTGGGCGATGAACCACTGCTGCTGGCCCGCGCGGCGGCTCTACGTCTGGGTCGGCGCCGACCGTGTGAAGGCGGACCTGCCTGCTGATGCTCACCCCGCTGTGACGTGCTGATCGCCGACGACGGCCTGCCGCACTATCGTCTCGCGCGCCGTGTCGAGATCGCCGTCGTCGATGGCCGCGCAGCCACGGCAACGGACTGTTACCGGCTTCCCGCAGGCCCCTTGCGCGACCGGTGTCGCGACTCGGGCGCGTCGACACCATCATCGTGAACGCCGCGCCCTCGTCCGCACCGACGCTGGCGGCCAGTCCGCCGATCTTTCGCGATGCGCCTCGAGGGCGCGCGCCTGCGCAACCTCGCGCGTCCAGACGAAATAACGACCTCGCACATTCCCGCGGAAAGCAGGTCCATGCCGTCGCCGGCATCGGCGATCCGCAACGATACTTCGACGCACTCGTGCGTCACGGCCTGCAGGTGACGCCGCACCCCTACCCCGATCATCACGCCTACCACCCGGAAGACTCGACTTCGGCGACGATGCAGCCATCCTGATGACGAAAAAGATGCGGTCAAAATGCGCGAGCTTAGCGCGTGCCCAGTGGTCCAGCGCTGCTGGTCGAGAAGCACAACTCGTCCCGGCCTTGATCGAACTCGTGATCGAACGCCTCCAGGGAAATGATCGATGCCAAGCTGCTCGACCTACTCGTTTGCCCCTGTCCAGGGCCGCTGCTCTACAACATGCCGCGCGGAGCCGTCCCGTGGAAAGCGGACTCGCCTGTCCGTTCGCGACGGCATCCGGTCGTCAGAAGACGACGCGCGCCGCCTGACGCCTGAGGAAACCGAGGGCTTGGCGGAAGAAGCGGTAGACTCTCGCCAACCTCTCGCCGCACGCCTCGCGCATGGTCGAACTTCGTCGCCGTCGTCCCGGCGCGCTATACCTCGACCGGCTGCCGGCGAACCACTTGCTCGACATCGCCGGCAAACCGATCGTGATCCGCGTGTCGCCGAGCGCGCGCTCGCGAGCGGTCCGCGCGAGTGATCGTAGCGACCAACGACGAGCGTATTGCGGTACCTGCGCCGCAGCAGCGGTACGACTCCACGCTGACGCGCGGCGATCACGCAACCGGCGCCGACCGCATCGCCGAAGTCGCTGCGCGCGAGGGGCTTGCCGATGACGAGATCGTGGTCAACGTGCAGGGCGACGAGCCGCTGATCGAACCGGCCTTGATCCGCGGCGTGGCTGAACACCTCGCCTGCACCGTCGCCGAGATCGCGACCGCGGCGCATCCTGTCGGCAATCGCGCAACCTTCGTCAACCCGAACGTCGTCAAGGTCGTGCTGGACGACGCCGGCTGCGCGCTGTATTTCTACGCGCGCGTCGATTCCATTTCCGCGCGATGCGAAGCGGCGGACGACACGGCGTTGCCGCAGGGGTTGCCGCGCTGCGGCATGTCGGTCTATACGCCTATCGCACGCACTTCTCAAGGTGTCTCCGCGGCTGTCGCCCTGTCCGCTCGAAGCGTTCAGGCACTGGAGCGATTCGTGCGCTCTGGCACGGTCACCGCATCGCGGTCGCCGTCGTCGACCACACGCCTGCCGCGAATGATCGACGAGGATCTCGCCGTCGGCCCGGATGTCATTCCGCGTTGAATACGCTGGCAAGCACCAGCAACGGTGAGCAAATGCGCGTATAATCGACAATAACGAAGGAAGAGGCCCACCGCATGCCAGCGTAGACGGGCCGACAACAATCACGCATCCCATCGGAGCCCATGTCCATGGCTGACCGCTCGCTACGCCTGATCCTGCTTCGGCGCCGCCCGGCGAGGCAAGGGTGCCAGGCTGGATCGTCGCGCAGAAGTACGGCATTCCGCAGATTTCCACCGGCGACATGCTGCGCGCTGCGCGTCAAGGCCGGCACTGCCGCTCGACTCGCTGCGAAGAAGGTGATGGATGCCGGCGGCCTCGTGCCGACGACGTCATCATCGGACTGGTGAAGGACCGCATCGTGCAGCCGGATTGCGCCCACGGCTTCCTCTTCGACGGTTTCCCGCGCACCATCCCCCAGGCCGAAGCGATGAGCAAGGCCGGTGTGGCGATCGACTACGTCGTCGAGGTGGACGTGGACGACGCCGAGATCATCAAGCGCATGAGCGGTCGGCGCGTCCACTTGACTCCGGCCGTACCTATCACGTGGTCTTCAACCCGCCCCGCGTCGCGGGCAGGACGACGTCACCGGCGAAGATCTCGTGCCAGCGCGACGACGACAGTGAAGAGACCGTGCGCAAGCGCCTCGAGGTCTACCACAGCCAGACCAAGCCACTCGTGGAGTACTACGCTAACTGGGCGCCTCCGCGCTCCCGGTGCACCGAAGCACGTGAGAGATTCCAGGCGTCGGATCGGTCGACGACATCCGCGATCAGATTTTTTCCGCATTGGGTTAGCGACCCTCGAAGGCTACCACCCACCCATTACCCAGCACTCGCAAGGAGCATCCCATGGCGAAGCGAAATGCCTTCTACGCCCAGTCCGGCGGTGTCACCGCCGTCATCAACGCCTCCGCCTGCGGCGTCATCGAAACCGCGCGCAAGCACAAGACCAGATCGGCAAGATCTACGCGGGCAGGCAGCGGCATCATCGGTGCGCTGACGGAAGACCTCATCGATACCAGAAGGATCCGGCTGACGCGATCGCGGCGCTGCGCCACACGCCGTCCGGCGCGTTCGGATCCTGCCGATTCAAGCTGAAGGGACTGCGAGCAGAGCCGCGCCGAGTACGAGCGCCTGATCGATGTGTTCAAGGCCCACAACATCGGCTACTTCTTCTACAACGGCGGCGGCGACTCCGCCGACACCTGCCTCAAGGTGTCGCAGCTCGCCGAGACCATGGGCTACCCGACTCCAGGCCATCCACGTGCCGAAGACGGTGGACAACGATCTGCCGATCACCGACAACTGCCCCGGCTTCGGCTCGGTTGCCAAGTACGTCGCGGTGTCGACGATGGAGGCATGCTTCGACGTCGCCTCGATGTCCAAGACGTCGACCAAGGTATTCGTGCTCGAGGTGATGGGCCGCCACGCCGGCTGGATCGCCGCCGCCGGTGCGCTCGCCGCCAGAAAGGAAGGCGATCTGCCGATCCTGGTCCTGTTGCCGGAGGTGAAGTTCGATCAGGCCAAGTTCCTCGCCAAGGTCGAAGCGATGGTGAAGGAACATGGCTATCTGCGCCGTGGTGGTCTCCGAGGGCGTGCAGGGACCGGACGGCAAGTTCCTGTCCGACCAGGGCCTGCGTGACGCCTTCGGCCACGCGCAACTGGGCGGCGTCGCGCCGGTGATCGCCAACATCGTGAAGGAGAGCCTCAACCTCAAGTTCCACTGGGGGCGTGGCCGACTACCTGCAGCGTGCCGCGCGCCACATCGCCTCGAAAACCGACGTGGCGCAGGCCTACGCGGTGGGCAAAGCAGCGGTCGAGGCGGCGCTGAAGGGGCGCAACTCGGTGATGCCCGCGATCAAGCGCGTGTCGAACCGGCCCTACAAGTGGAAGATCGAGCTCGCCGACTTGAAGGATGTCGCGAACATGGAGAAGTTCATGCCGGACGACTTCATCACCGAAGACGGCTTCGGCATCACCCGGAAGTGTCGGACCTACCTCGAACCTCTGCATCGGCGGTGAAGATTATCCGCCCTACGCGGGCGGCCTGCCGGACTACGTGCGGCTCAAGAACGTCCCGGTCGCGAAGAAGCTTTCGACTTCCTTCAAGCTCTAAGGTCCGCGGCGAGCTGGATCAAGGTGGCACCGACGGGTCAGGACCGGTAGAATCCCGCGTCTTTCAGGCATTCAGGGATAGGCCGCGCCAAGAGCTCGGCCCCGCGCGCGCGCACTTGTCTTCCAGAATAGGGGAGTCTCATGGGAGCAGGTCTCACATTCGCGCTCGTGTGCGCGGTCATCGCCATTCTCTACGGCGCCGTTTCCATCAAGTGGATTCTGGCCCAGCCGGCCGGGAATCCGCGCATGCAGGAGATCGCGGCTGCCATTCAGCAAGGCGCGTCGGCCTATCTGAATCGCTCAGTACACGACGATCGCCATCGTCGGCGTAATTCTGTTCCTGGTCATAGCCTTCACGCCCGGCCTCGGCTGGCCGACTGCGATCGGCTTCCTGATCGGTGCGGTGTTATCCGGCCTGACCGGCTACATCGGCATGAACGTGTCGGTGCGCGCGAACGTGCGCACCGCCGAGGCGGCGCGCATCGGCCTCAACGAAGCCCTCACCGTCGCCTTCCGCGGCGGCGCCATCACCGGCATGCTGGTCGTCGGGTCTGGGGCTGCTCGGCGTGGCCGGCTACTACGCGATCCTGCTCGGCAGCGCTGCCCCGGCACACCGGTGCCTGAGATCGTCAAGCCGCTGGTCGGGCTCGCCTTCGGCGGCTCGCTGATCTCGATCTTCGCGCGACTCGGCGGCGGCATCTTCACCAAGGGCGCAGACGTGGGCGCCGACCTCGTGGGCAAGGTCGAGGCCGGCATTCCCGAGGACGATCCGCGCAACCCGGCCGTGATCGCGGACAACGTGGGTGACAACGTCGGCGACTGCGCGGGCATGGCGGCGGACCTCTTCGAGACCTATGCCGTGACCACGGTCGCGACCATGCTGCTGGGTGCGTTGCTGTTCTCGAAGCCGGAGATCGCGGCAACGCGGTGGTCTACCCGCTCGCCATCGGTGGCCTTTCGATCATCGCCTCGATCGTCGGTGCGATGTTCGTGAAGGCAACGCCCGGCAAGAAGATCATGAACGCGCTCTACCGCGGCCTCATCGTCGCGGGCGTGATCGCGGCGATCGCCTACTACCCGATCACCCAGTGGCTGATGGGCAACATCGCCGATCAGTACCCGGAACTGTCGGTGATGCGCCTCTATCTTTCCGCCATCGTCGGCCTGGTGCTGACCGGCCTCATGGTCGTGATCACCGAGTACTACACCGGCACCGACTTCCCGCCGGTGCGGCACGTGGCGCAGGCATCCACCACCGGCCATGCGACCAACATCATCGCCGGCATCGGCGTGTCGATGCGTGCGACGGCCTGGCCCGTGCTCTCGGTCTGCCTCGCCATCCTCGTCTCCTACTGGCTCGGCGGCCTGTACGGCATAGCCATCGCCGCCACCTCGATGTTGTCGATGACCGGCATCATCGTCGCCCTCGACGCCTACGGTCCGATCACCGACAACGCCGGCGGCATCGCCGAGATGGCGGAACTGCCGAAGTCGGTGCGCGACATCACCGACCCCCTGGACGCCGTCGGCAACACCACCAAGGCGGTGACCAAGGGCTACGCCATCGGCTCCGCCGGACTCGCGGCGCTGGTGCTCTTCGCCGACTACACCCACGCGCTCGAATCGAGCGGCAACGTGCTGTCGCTTCGATCTGTCCGATCACATGGTGATCGTGGGCCTCTTCATCGGCGGCCTGATTCCCTATCTCTTCGCTGCGATGGGCATGGAAGCCGTGGGCCGCGCAGCCAGTTCGGTGGTGGTCGAAGTACGCCGGCAGTTCAAGGAGATCCCCGGCATCATGGCGGGCACCGCCAAGCCCGATTACTCCCGCGCGGTCGACATGCTCACCAAGTCGGCGATCAAGGAGATGATCATCCCGTCGCTGCTGCCGGTGCTGGTGCCGATCGTCGTCGGCCTGGTGCTCGGTCCCGAAGGCGCTCGGGCGGCGTGCTGATGGGCTCGATCATCACCGGTCTCTTCGTCGCCGATCTCGATGACGACCGGTGGCGGTGCGTGGGACAACGCGAAGAAGTACATCGAAGACGGCAACTTCGGCGGCAAGGGCTCCGATGCCCACAAGGCGGCGGTGACCGGTGACACTGTCGGCGACCCCTACAAGGACACGGCCGGCCCCGCGGTCAACCCGCTCATCAAGATCATCAACATCGTCGCGCTCATGATCGTGCCCCTGATCGGTGGCGGCGTCGGCGGCGGTCACGCATCCGCTCCCGCAGCGCCCGCACGGTACGGCTGCCCCCGTTGCCGCCATCGCCGTGGTGCCGGTCAAGGTTTTCTTCGAAGTCGGGCAGATCGTGTTGAACGACGCCGGCAAGAAGACCGTGATCGACTTTGCCGAAGCGATGAAGAAGGATGGAACCGTGGTGGCAGAGATCACCGGTTACACCGACCAGACGGGCGATATCGGAGAAGAACAAGGAGATCGCCAAGGACCGCGCCAAGGCCGTGCACGAGCAGTTCAAGGCCGCGGGGATCGCGGAAAGCCGCGTGCGGATGCAACCGCCTGCCGATGTGATGACGGGTAGCGGCGCCGACTCGGAAGCACGCCGGGTCGAGATCAAGCCCGATCAAGTAAAGGTCGCAGACTCTGAGGGGCGGGATTTCCCCGCCCTTTCCTTTTGGAGGGATGATGCAGAAGCGCGTTCTAAGCCTCGCAGAGGCGCAGAAGATGACCGCCGCAGCCCGAAGCCAGGGCGCTGGAGGAAGGCTGGCCGGTGGCGATCGCCGTGGTCGACGACGGCGGTCATCTGGTGTGTCTGAACCGGCTCGACGGCACGCAGCTCGGCAGCATCGAGGTGGCGATCGCGAAGGCGCGCTCGGCGGTACTCTTCAAGCGACCAACGAAATCCTGGGAAGAGCGGCTCGCCGAAGGAAAGATTCGGCTACCTCAACCTGCCCGGACTGGTGCCGGTCGAAGGCGGCATCCCCGTCATTCTCGACAATCAGATCGTAGGCGGCATCGGGGTGTCGGGCGTGCGCTCCGGTGAGGATGCGATGGTCGCCCAGGCCGGACTCATCGCGCTCATCGGATAGTCCTTACCAACCCGCACGCACAAAGAAAAACGGCCTGCTCGAGAGCGGGCCGTTTCCTTTTGAAGATTGGCGACCCTCAGGCGATGGTCACGTCCTTCGAGAGGTAGACATCCTGAATCGCGTTCAGCAACTTCACCCCTTCGTCCATCGGCTTCTGGAACGCCTTGCGACCCGAAATCAGACCCGTGCCGCCAGCGCGCTTGTTGACAACCGCCGTGCGCACCGCGGCCGCCAGATCACCCGCACCCTTCGCCTCGCCGCCCGAATTGATGAGTCCTGAACGACCCATGTAGCAGTTGGCAAGCTGATAGCGCGTCAGATCAATCGGGTGATCGGTCGTGAGATCGCTGTAAACCTTCGGGTTCGTCTTCGAGAACTTCAACGCATTGAAGCCGCCGTTGTTCTCCGGCAGCTTCTGCTTGATGATGTCGGCCTGGATCGTCACGCCGAGGTGGTTGGCTTGGCCGGTCATGTCGGCGGAGACGTGATAGTCCTTGTCGCCCACCTTGAACGCGTTGTTGCGCAGGTAGCACCAGAGGATGGTTGCCATGCCAAGTTCATGCGCACGCTCGAACGCCTGCGACACCTCCCAGATCTGGCGCCGCGATTCTGCCGATCCGAAGTAGACCGTCGCGCCTACTGCCACCGCGCCCATGTCGAATGCCTGCTCGATGCTTGCAAACATCGTCTGGTCGAACGTGTTCGGGGTAGCTCAGGAGCTCGTTGTGGTTGAACTTGAGAATGAACGGGATCTTCGGCGCGTACTTGCGCGCAACGGACCCCAGTACACCCAGCGTCGAGGCCACCGCATTGCAGCCACCTGCGATGGCGAGCTTCACGATATTCTCGGGATCGAAGTAAAGCGGATTTGGCGCAAATGATGCGCCAGCCGAATGCTCGATGCCCTGGTCGACCGGCAATATCGAAAGATAACCGCTGCCGGCGAGGCGACCGGTGCCGAACAGGGTCTGCAGGCTGCGTAGTACCGGCACCGAACGATCGCTCTGTGCGACCACGCGGTCGATGAAGTCCGGGCCTGGCAAATGCAGCGATTCGTGTGGAATCCCCTTGCAAACATGGCCGAGCAGCGAATCTGCATCGCCCTCCAGCAACCCGACGATGTCGGTCACAGTATCTTTTGCAGTCATTTGGTTTCCCCCTCTCCGGTGGAGTGGGGCATTATCCTGCCGCGCGCGATCGGGGTAAACTCCCTCAATCGTATTCAGCATTGCGTTTCAATAGGTGACCCCATGAAGTACAGCCTCGGCGAGCGCCGCATTGAGACCCGCGGTGATCACTGGATCGCGCCCGATGCCTCTGTCATGGGATCGGTGGTGCTGGAGAACAACGCGAGCATCTGGTGGCAGTGCGTCGTGCGCGGCGACAGCGACGTCATCACCATCGGCGAGAACTCCAACGTGCAGGACGCCTGTGTGCTGCACACAGATCCGGGCATCCTGCTCACCCTCGGCAAACAGGTGAGCGTCGGCCATCTGGCGATGCTGCACGGTTGCACCATCGGCGACAATTCGCTCGTGGGCATTCGCGCCGTGGTCCTGAACCGCGCGGTGATCGGCAAGAACTGTCTGATCGGTGCCGGTGCACTGGTCACCGAAGGCAAGGAGATTCCCGATGGTTCGGTCGTGATGGGCGCGCCCGGCCGCATCGTGCGCCAGGTCACGGCAGACGAGATCGCGCACTTCCGCCACATCGCAGACCATTACGTCGAGAATTTCAAGCGCTACCAGCGTGAACTCGCCGCGCAGCGCTGAAGCACGCGCTACAGCAATCCGCGCTCGGCAAACGAGACGATCGCGCCGCGCCCGACGACGAAGTGGTCTAGCACCTTGATGTCGATCAGGCCGAGCGCCTGTTTGAGAGCCGTCGTGAGCAGTTCGTCGGCGCGACTCGGCTCGGCGATGCCCGAGGGATGGTTGTGGGCGAAGATGACCGCCGCGGCATTGCGCGCCAGCGCGAGCTTCACCACCTCCCGCGGATACACGCTCGTTTGCGTGAGCGTCCCGCGGAAGAGCTGGTCGGCGCCGATCAGGCGATTTTGCGCGTCCAGGCAGAGCACCATGAACACCTCGTGTGGACTCGCCTCCAGGGCGAGGCGCAGGTAATCGCGTACCGCCTGCGGAGAATTCAGGCCAACGCCCTGTGCGAGTTCTTCTGCAAGCCCTCTGCGCACCAGTTCCATCACCGCCATCAGCTGCGTTGCCTTCGCCGGCCCCACGCCGCTGAGGGCTGAAAGCTCGTCGAAGCGCGCTGCTACCAGTCGCCGCAAGCTGCCGTCGAAGCGCGCGAGCAGCGCTCGCGCGAGGTCGAGCGCGCTCGAGCCCTTCACGCCGGTACGCAGGAAGATCGCCAGCAGTTCGCCATCGGTGAGCTGGGTCGCCCCGCACCGCAGCAGGCGTTCGCGCGGTCGCTCGTGCTCGGGCCAGTCGCTGATCGGCATGAATCCGGAAACCGTGAAGGTCAAGTTGTCGAGGCCGAACGCAGCGTCCGGCGCGTCCCGCGGCTTGCAAGTGCCGCGCCACTGCGCCGCGGTTCCTCGTCCTCATGCGATGGTTTACACTCCGCCCTCTTTCGATATTCCGCCGCGATGCCCCCCCCGCAGCCCAAGCGCTTTCTCGTCGGCCTCACCGGCGGCATCGCCGCGTACAAAGTGGCCGAGCTCACCCGTCTAATGGTGCAGGAAGGCTGCGACGTCCAGGTTGCCATGACGGAAGCCGCAATGCGCTTCGTCGGCCCTGCAACCTTCCAGGCGCTCACCGGCAAGCCAGTCTTCAGCGACCTCTGGGATCCGCGCGCCGCCGGCGGCATGGCCCACATAGAACTCTCGCGCAGCCGCGACGCGATCGTCATCGCCCCCGCCTCCGCCGATTTCGTCGCCAAGCTCGCGCACGGCTTCGCCGACGATCTGCTCGCCACGCTCTGCCTCGCACGCGAAGCACCGCTGATCGTCGCACCTGCGATGAACCGCCAAATGTGGGAGCACCCTGCCACGCAGCGCAACATCGCCACCCTCGCCGGCGACGGCGTCATCGTGCTCGGACCCGCGGCCGGCGAACAAGCCTGCGGCGAGACTGGCATGGGACGGCTGCTGGAGCCCGAGGAACTGCTGCAGGGGATCATCGGCGCCCTGCAGCCCAAGCTGCTTGCCGGCAAGCGCGTGCTGATCACGGCCGGACCGACCTCCGAGGCGATCGATCCTGTGCGCGTCATCACCAATCTGAGTTCCGGCAAGATGGGTTATGCACTCGCCCGGGCCGCACACGAAGCCGGTGCCCACGTCACGCTGATATCCGGCCGCACCTGCCTCGCGACCCCATTCGGCGTCCAGCGAATCGATGTGTCGAGCTCGCTCGAGATGCTCGACTGCGTGAAGGCCCACCTCGCCGCAGCCGATGTCTTCGCCAGCGTTGCCGCGGTCGCGGACTACCGCCCGGCGCAGTCGGCCGTACAGAAGATCAAGAAGCGCGATCAGCCCTCAACCGTGGAGCTCGTGCCAAACCCGGACATCCTGGGTTACGTGGCCGCGCTGCCCAACGCGCCGTTCTGCGTGGGATTTGCCGCGGAAACCGAGCTGCTTGAGGAACACGCACAGGCCAAGCGACGCACCAAGAAGTTGCCGCTTCTCGCGGCGAATCTCGTGCGAGATGGACTCGGCACCGACGACAACACCCTCATTCTCTTCGACGATGCCGGTCGGCACGCGCTTGCACGCGCGAACAAGCTCGATCTGGCGCGGCAGCTCATTGCTCACGTGGCGCGCCTGCTGCAGGCACAGCCTGCCGCACCGATCCGATGAAAGCGATCGACATCAAGGTGCTGGATCGGCGGCTGGATGCGCATCTGCCGGCCTATGCAACCGCCGGCTCCGCCGGACTCGACCTGCGCGCCTGCATCGATCGGGTCCTGACCGTCGGGCCCGGCGAGGCGGACCTCATCCCCACCGGCATCGCAATCCATCTCGCCGATCCTGGGCTGGCCGCGGTGATCCTCCCGCGTTCCGGCCTCGGACACCGCCACGGCATCGTGCTGGGAAACCTCGTGGGGCTGATCGACTCGGACTACCAGGGGCAGATCTTCGTCTCGCTGTGGAACAGGGGTGGCACACCTTTCATTCTCAAACCGCTCGAACGCATCGCGCAGCTCGTTGTGGTTCCGGTGGTCCAGGTCGCCTTCAACGTCGTCGACGACTTCATGGAAAGCGCCCGCGGCGCCGGCGGGTTCGGCAGCACGGGGATGTGAATTTTACCCAAGGGCACGCACTGGCCTGCCGTCTGGCGCGCTTTTCGCTCCGTTCGTCCACGTCGCCGCTGTCGGCTGAGGGTACGGATGCCGCAATGAGCCTATCTCCTCTATTCCTCGGGTTGCAAGTCTGCGTCGCGTCCCTGCGGCTCCCACAACCCCCTATTCCCCGCACTTCCGGACCGACCCATCGAACGCTTACGACGTGTTGGCTGTCCGACGCCCGGAAGCTGCAATTCGGCAATCAATGCGTTATGCTGCGCCGCAGTTTTACGATCGGGGCCCCTACATGCAGAATAGTGTAAAGATCCGCCTTGCCCGGCCCGCCGACATGTTTCCGATTTCCCGCATGTCGCGCGACCTGATCGAAACAGGCCTCGGCTGGTCGTGGACTCCTGCGCGGGTGAGCCGGGAGATCCTGTCGGCGGAGACCGTCGTGCTGGCCGGTTGCCACGGTGAACAGGTGGTCGGCTTCGCCATCATGCATTTCGGCGACGACACCGCGCATTTGAACCTGCTCGCGGTCGAGTTGGAGTTCCAGCGCACCGGCATCGGCCGGCGCCTGGTGGACTGGCTCGAAGAATCGGCGCTCACCGCCGGCATCACTGCCATCGGCCTCGAACTGCGCGCGAGCAACCAGGGCGCCCGCCGCTTCTATCACAGCCTCGGCTATTGCGAGACTGGCACGCTCCCCGGCTATTACCGCGGCATCGAAGCCGCCATCCGCATGGCCCACGCGCTGCGGCCGGCCATCGCTCACGACGCCAGATAACGGCACTTCGCGCGGGGGCGTCAAGCCTCCGCGCACGGCCATGAACCCGGCCTCCCGTTCCGCTGTCGTCCTGCTCGCTCACGGCGCACGCGATCCTGACTGGGCGCAGCCGCTGGCAGGAATCAAGACACGCGTCGAACGCACGCTGCCGGGTGTCACCGTGGTGCTCGCGTTTCTCGAATTCATTTCCCCCACCCTCGATCAGGCAGTGGATGCGCTCATTGCCGACGGTGTCGGCGTCATCGATATCGTCCCTGTTTTCATTGCTCGCGCCGGACACGTAAAGCGCGATGTACCGCTTCTGGTCGCAGCGCTCGAGCGGGCGCATCCGGGCGTGGCGATCCGCCTCGCAGAGGCAGTCGGCGAAGCGGAGCCGGTGATGGATGCGATCGCGCACTGGGTCGTATCGCTCGCGCAGCGACCCGGCGCCTGACCGCGGCACGTACGCACTCCAGCACCGCAATCCTGACCGGTCGCAGCACTCCCGCGTAGTAGAATCCTGGGACGTTGCCGGGCTCGACGGGCACGGCCCGCCCGACCCAATCCAATTCTCACCATGAACGAAGCCGCCGCGCGCAACGTAGTCCTGGTCCGTGCGTTCGAGACTGCCGGTGCCGGACGATCCGGTTGGAGCGACACGGACGCGCTCTGGGCCAGCCGTGCGGCTGCCGAGGTCGTCGGCGCCGACGCCGATGCCGATCGTTTCATCGCGCGCCGCGGACAGCTTGCGGCAGAACGACTGCGCGAGCGCGACCGCAGCGTTGCGCGAGCCCTGCGCGCAGTCACCTGGCGGCCATGGATCGGCTGGGCGTTCGTCCTCATTGCGTTTGCGCTGGGATTTGCCACCGACCACATCGGTCCGGCACAGCGTGTGAACGTGCTCGCGTTTCCTCTGCTCGCCCTGATCGCCTGGAACGTGGTCGCCTACGCGATCGTCGCCGTGCGCACGGTCGCCCGGCTGGCGAGCACACGCACGCGGCCGCTCGGCTCGCTCTCGGGCGTGGTGGCGCGCCTGGCCCACGGTGTCAACGAGGCCGCGGCAGCGCTTGCGCCTGACACACCGCTTGCCCCGTTCGTGCGTGACTGGGCCCGTGTCTCGGCACCCCTCACCGCCGCCCGGGTCGCGCGCATCCTCCACCTGTCCGCATTTGCGTTCGCCCTCGGGGCGATCGTTTCTCTCTACATGCGGGGACTGGTGCTGGAGTACCGGGCGGGCTGGGAAAGCACCTTTCTTGGTCCGGCCGAGGTGCACAGCCTGCTCACCCTCATCCTCGGACCGGCCTCACGCCTGACCGGCATCCCTATCGCCGATCCACAGGCTCTCGAAGCCTTGCAGTTCGCTGCCGGCCCGGGCGAGAACGCGGCGCCCTGGCTCAATCTGTACGCCACGACCATTGCCCTCTTCGTGCTGATTCCGCGCAGCCTGCTCGCCCTCGGCACCTGGTTCACACAGCGCCGACTCAGCAGCAAGCTGCCGCTGCCGCTCGACGACGCCTACTTCCAGCGCCTGCTCAGGAACTTCAAGGGTGAGCGCGCTGCGGTGCGGGTGGTGCCTTACAGCTATCAGGCTTCACCGCAGTCGGCGCTGGTCCTGAAGGAAATCGTAACAAAGGTGTTCGGACCGAAAGCCGAGGTGTCGATCGCGACGTCGATCGCGTTCGGTGACGAGGACGCGTTACCCGCGGATCTCCTGCCTGCCGGCGACTTCGCGCTCGTCGCGGCGCTCTTCAGCCTGACCGCGACGCCCGAGGCGGAGAACCACGGCGCCTTCATCACCGCGCTCGCCAGCACGCTTGCTCCGAGAACCCTGCTGCTGGCGCTGATCGACGAGTCGGGATTCCGCCAGCGCTTCGCAAATCAGACGGACCGCCTGGAAGAGCGGCGCGGCGCGTGGCGGCAGATGCTCTCCACACGCCAGGCAGCGCCCGTGTTCGTCGATCTAACCGCCGCCGACGCTACACCTGCCGCCGACGCCCTGACTGCGGCCCTCGACCACGCCGCGCGTGCGGAGGCCGCCTCGTGAGCGCTGAGGCGACCTTCATCGAGTTGAGCCTCGTCTCGCACACCAATGCCGGCAAGACCACGCTTGCCCGCACCCTGCTCGGGCATGACGTCGGAGAGGTACGCGACGAGCCGCACGTCACCGTGGTCGCCGAACCGCACGTCATGATCGAGGACGCGGCCGGCGATGTCCTGCGGCTGTGGGACACACCGGGCTTTGGCGACAGCGTGCGCCTGGCGAAACGCTTGCGCCAGCAGGGCAATCCCATTGGCTGGTTCCTGACCGAGGTGTGGGACCGCTGGCGCGACCGCCCCTTGTGGTCGAGTCAGCAGGCAATCCGCAACGTGCGCGAGACCGCGGACCTCGTCCTCTACCTCGTCAATGCCGCCGAGGATCCGCAGGACGCCGGCTACGTGGCGCCCGAGATGCAGATTCTCGAATGGATCGGCAAGCCGGTGCTGGTGCTCCTGAACCAGATCGGCGAGCCACGCCCGTCGACGGAAGAGGCCGCAGAACAGGCACGCTGGCACGGCCAACTGGCGCGTCATGCTTTCGTCCGCGGCATTCTCACGCTCGATGCCTTTGCCCGCTGCTGGGTGCAGGAAGTGGCGCTGCTGCGCGCGGTGGGCGCGGTGCTGCCGGAGTCGAAACAGGCCGCGTGCGGCCGGCTGGCGCACGCCTGGCAAGCGCGCAGGATGAGCGCGTTCGAGGCGTCCATGACGGCGCTGGCGGAACAACTCGCGCTTGCCGCGTACGATCGCGAGCGTATCGAAGACGATGGCATCGGATCGACGTTGCGCGGTGTCGGCAAGGCGATCGGCATGGGTGGCAACGGGCAGTCGGGATCGAAGGGGCGCGCCATGAAAGCGCTCGCACAGCGGCTGGACGCCGAGACCCGCCGCAGCGCCGATCAGCTGATCGAAATCCACGAACTCGGTGGGCGCGCGGCGGCTGATGTGCTGGCTCGTCTCGCCGGTGACTTCGCGGTCGACGAACGCGTGAGCGAAGGCAAGGCGGCGGTGTTCGGCGGGCTCGTCTCCGGTGCGCTGTCCGGCCTTGCCGCCGATCTCGCCACCGGCGGGCTCACCTTCGGCGCCGGCCTGGTGACCGGCGGACTGCTGGGTGCGCTCGGCGCCGCCGGCCTCGCCAAAGGCTACAACGTCATGCGCGGCGCGGACGCAACCAATGTGCGCTGGAGCGATGGATTCCTCGACGGCTTGTTCGCCGCCGCACTGATGCGCTATCTCGCCGTCGCCCACTATGGCCGCGGACGCGGCGAATGGAAGCAGAGCGAGTATCCGCCGTTCTGGAAGAACGAAGTCGCCACCGTGGTGGCTGCACGCAGCGCAGCGCTCACCGCGATCTGGGCGGAGCGCAGCAACGAGGGTGGCGACCCTGAACGGATTGCGACTGCGCTGAGGACGGAGCTTCACGACGCCGCACTCGCGCTTTTCGAACGCCTCTATCCCGGAGCGCTGCGCACGCCAGCGGCAGAGCCGGTCACGTCCGACGCCGCCGTCACCTGAGCCTGTTCGGAACAACGCGCCAGTGCCTCGGCCAGCGCACTCCAGGGCAAGGCTGCACAGCGCGCACGACCACCCGCAGTGCGCACCGCCGCGAACGTCTCCACGAGCTCGGATGCCGTCGCCGTGAGCAGATCCGGGCCGGCGCCGTGCAACATCCACCCGGTGAACGCACGTCCGATTTCTTCAGCCTGGCGACGATCGAGCCCGTTCACGTGCTCGGCCATCATCGAGGCCGAGGCGATGCACACGGCGCAACCGCGGCCGCGAAAGCGCACCTCGAGCGATGCCGCCTCGCGCACGCCCACCTCGACCTCGTCGCCGCACATGGGAATCGCCGCGCGGCCAATCGCCGCCATGACCTCCACACCGCCGCGATGGCGCGGGCGCTGGAAGTGATCGAGAATGCGCGCGCGGTAGATCTCGTCCGCCATCACGACACCGACTTGATCGCCGGCCGTACGCTGCGCTCTTCCGCCAGCTTGTCCGTGAGCAAGCGGCCGCTTGCGCCCCGGCGCAACAGGACGATTTCGCTGATGATCGAAAGCGCGATCTCCTCGGGCGTACGCGCGCCAAAGTCGAATCCTGCCGGCGCGTGCACCCGCGCCAGATCAGTGTCCGCAAACCCCTGCGCACGCAGGAAGTCGAGCACCAGCCGGGCGCGCTTGCAGCTCGCGACGAGGCCGATGTAGCGCGCGCTCGAAAGCAGCGCGCGGGTCATCGACTCGTGATCACCTTTGTGCTGGGTCGCGACCACCACGAAGTCGTCTGCGCCCGGTTCGAGCCTCGCGTATTCGATGTCATCGTTGATGAGCAGGACGGCCTCCGGATAGCGCACGCCCGTCACGTCCGGGTCGATCACGGTGACGCGCAGCCCCATCAGGTCGCCGAGCGCGCACATCACCTCGGCGACGCGACCGTGACCCAATATCCACAGCACCGGCTTCGCCAGGATCGGCTCGACATAGACGCGCATGCGTCCTCCGCACGGCATGCCGACGCCCAGCACTTCGTCCTCCATGTCGATCTCCACCACCCGCGGGGCGCCGTCGGCGATCGCATCGAGCGCCGCCCGACAGCACGTCGCCTCCGCGCAGCCGCCGCCGACCCACCCCGATTCGACCCGCCCAAGGCGGTCGATCACGGCCTTCGCACCGGTCTTGGCCGAGCAGGAACCTACCGTCTCGATCACGGTAGCAAGCGCGTGAGGTGCGCCCGACGCGCGCTGCTCGAGCAGGACATCAAGTATGTCTCTGGCCATCCCGGGGGCTCCTGGTTGCTCTCGCCAAACGGTCATTCTATCCGCACTCGTCGCGACCGACTCTTCGTGTCCACGCGTCGAACCCGCCGCGCGTTCTGGTATACCATCATGCGCCCGTCACTACCTCGTCGCCCAATGCGCGCCTCGCTCCGTATCGCGTTCACCCTGCTCGCCGCTCTGCTCGCCGCTCTGCTCGCCGCCCGGCGCGCACGCCCAGGCAACCGAGATCACCCTCTCCATCGCCGGCTACAAGCTGCGTGCGGAGGTCGTCGCAAGTCCTGAAGCGCGCTCGCGCGGCCTCATGTTCCGGGAACACCTCGAGGAGAATCGGGGTATGCTGTTTGTATTCCCGGAAGCGACCATGCAATCGATGTGGATGATGAACACGTTGATTCCCCTGTCGGTGGCGTTCATTGGAACCGACGGCCGCATCCTCAACATCCGGGACATGACACCGCAGACGGTAGACATGCATCCGTCGCAGGGAGCGGCGGCCTATGCCCTGGAAACGAACCGGGGCTGGTTCGCGGTGCGGGACATCCACGCCGGAGCCCGCGTCGACGGTCTCGAGAACGCCCCGCCCCCAAAGTAAGCGTGCACGCCTTCACTCCACCTTTGAAGACAATCGGATCGGGATAAACCGACATGAGAACCGCACCGCGAATGCTTTGCTATGCCTTGGCGCTGGCTGTGGCCGCCCCCTCGCCGATGGCGTACGCGCAGGAAGCGCTGCACCGCAGCAGCAGGCCGCTGCCGACGCGCCCGGCCGCCCAGCCGTTCAAGCAGGAAGAGATCGAGGCCCTGGTCGCCCCCATCGCCCTGTATCCGGACGATCTGCTCGTCCAGACCCTGATGGCGTCGACCTATCCGCTGGAAATCGTCCAGGCTGCCCGGTGGCAGAAGGAGGGCAAGAACAAGGACCTCAAGGGCGAGGCGCTCGCCAAGGCCCTGGAGCCGCAGGAGTGGGATCCCAGCGTCAAGTCGATCGTGGCCTTTCCGCAGGTCCTCATCATGATGAACGACAAGCTGGACTGGACCCAGAAGCTCGGGGACGCGTTCCTCGCCCAACAGTCGGACGTCATGTTCGCGGTGCAGCGGTCTGCGCCAGAAGGCCCAGGATACCGGCAATCTCAAGAGCAACGAGCAGCAGACGGTGGTCACCGAGAAGGAGACCATCATCATCCAGCCGGCGAATCCCCAGGTGGTCTACGTGCCCACCTACCAGCCGACCGCCGTGTACGGCGCGTGGCCCTATCCGGCCTATCCGCCGTACTACCTGCCGCCGCCGCCCGGATACTACGCGGGCAGCGCGTTCGTCTCGGGGCTCGCGTTCGCGACCGGCGTGGCGGTCGTCGGCTCCCTGTGGGGCTGGGGCAATGCAGGATGGGGTCGCGGCGACGTGAACGTCAACGTGAACCGGTACAACAACATCAACGCCACCAACATCAGCCGCAACCGCGCGACTGCCATCAGCAACAACTCCTGGAAGCACGATCCGTCGCACCGCAAGGGCGTGAACTATCGCGACCCTGCCACGCGGCAGCAGTACGGCAAAGGCACCCTGCCCGGCGCGGACAAGCGGCAGGACTTCCGTGGCCGCGACCAGGCGGGCCAGCGCGACCGGGTCGCCGGTGCAGGCGATCGCGGCGGTGCAGGCGATCGTGGCGGTGCAGGTGATCGTGGCGGTCGCCGGGTGATCGCGGCGGTGTCGGTGATCGCGGCGGTGTCGGTGATCGCGGCGGTGTCGGTGATCGCGGCGGTGTCGGTGATCGCGGCGGTGTCGGTGATCGTGGCGGTGCGGGTGATCGTGGCGGTGTCGGTGATCGTGGCGGTGCGGGTGATCGCGGCGGTGCGGGTGATCGCGGCGGTGCGGGTGATCGCGGCGGTGCGGGTGATCGCGGCGGCGCGGGTGATCGTGGCGGCGCGGGTGATCGTGGCGGCCTCGGGGGCGACCGTGGCGGCGCGGGCGCCGGCGGAGCGAAGCGACCCACGACTCAGCCCGCCCGGCAGTCCGATGCCTTCAGCGGCACGGGGAACGGCGCCCAGGCACGCCAGCAAAGCGACCGCGGCGCGGCCAGCCGTCAAGCGGCGGCTCGCCCGACGGGCGGAGGCAAGCGTCGGCGGCGCCCGCGCCAGCGGCGGGGGTCACTCCGGCGGCGCGCGAGCAGGCGGCGGCGGTCACGCCGGTGGTGCCCGGGGCGGTGGCGGCGGCATGCGAGGAGGCGGTGGCCGCCGCTAGTGCCGCCAAGCCCCGTGAGTTCGCTCGCACCCGTGCTCCCGAATACCGACCGAATCGAGGACGAAATGCTGTCATTGCCAATCACTTTGAACACCCGCTGGCTGCGCCTCGCTGCTGCTGATCGGGCTCGTTGCGATCTGCTGGCTCGCCGCCACGGGTGCGGCCTGGGCCGCCACCCCCAAGCAGGCGACCTTCAAGTCTCCCGAAGAAGCCGCCGATGCACTCGTCGCCGCGCTGAAGGCCAACGACGAGCGCCGTCTCGTCGCGCTCTTCGGACCGAACAGCGGCAAGCTCATCGGTTCCGGCGATGCGACCGCCGATCAAGCAGACCGTGCCAAGTTCGTAGCGGCCTTCGAGGAGGCACACAAGATCGAAATGCAGGGGGACGCGAAAGCCGTGCTCAGCGTCGGCAAGGACGACTGGCCGCTTCCGGTGCCGATCGTGAAGCGCGGCGACACGTGGCGCTTCGACGCGAAAAAGGGCCAGGACGAGCTCGTCAATCGGCGCATCGGCAAGAACGAGCTCTACACGATCCAGGTGCTGCTCGCGATCGTCGATGCGCAGCGCGAGTATTCGTCCGAAGACCGCAACGGCGACGGCCGTCTCGAGTACGCCCAGCGCTTCAGGAGCCGGCCCGGCAAGACCGACGGCTTATTCTGGCCCGCTGTCCGACGGCAAGCCCGAAAGTCCGCTCGGTCCGCTGGCGGCCACCGCGAGCCGCGAGGGCTACAAGGCCGAAGCCGGCAAGCGCACGCCCTATCACGGCTACTACTTCAGGATCCTCACCGGCCAGGGCAAGGAGGCACCGGGCGGCGCGTACAGCTATCTCGCGCAGGGACACATGATCGGCGGTTTCGCCGTCGTAGCGTGGCCTGCGAAGTATGGCTCGTCGGGCATCATGACCTTCGTCGTGAATCAGGACGGCGTCGTGTACGAGAAGAACCTCGGACCCAATACCGCTGCGATCGCAGCCGAGATGCGCCTCTTCAATCCCGACGCAGGCTGGACGAAGGTGGAGGGTTCGATCTAAGCATCGGGTAAGGCCGAGCGGCAGTTGGCTGGTACGGGCGACCGCCGCTCGCGATCCGCGTGACGCGGCCTGGCTCACGCCAGGAGATCGCCCGTCCTCCTACGAGTAACAAGGTGATGTAGTGCAGCTTGGCCGCGTCCTGCTCCCCTGCGTTGTGGCCTTTCTGTGGCTGCCGGTGGCGGCAGCCGATCTTAAGCTCGCCCTGCCGATCGCGTGTCCGGACAAATCCTGTTCGATCCAGAACTACGTGGACCTCGATAGCGGACCGGGGCTGCGCGACTTCGGATGCGGTAGCCTGACCTACGACGGGCATCGGGGCACGGACTTTCAAGTACGCGATCTCAAGCGCATGAAGGCCGGTGTGCCCGTCCTCGCGGCTGCGCCGGGCGTCGTTCGTGCCACCCGCGACGTGATGCCCGACACCGGCAAGACCGGGTATGACACCGCCGGGGAAACCGACCGCGCCCTCGGCAATGCCGTGGTCCTTGAGCACGACAACGGCTGGACCACTTCCTACGGACACCTGCGCCAAGGCAGCGTGACCGTGCACCCGGGCGACCGCGTCATGCAGGGTCAGAAGCTGGGAGAGGTCGGTCTCTCCGGCAACACGGAGTTTCCTCATCTGCACTTCGAGGTACGCAACCGGGGCGCGGTCGTCGACCCATTCACCGGCGCGGGTCCAGCATCGGCCTGCGCAGACGCGTCGCACTCGCCATGGGACGCGACCGCGCGGGCGCGCCTCCCTTACACACCGACCGGGATCATCTGCATGGGTTGGTCGGCTGCAACCCAGAATCGCGCGACCGTGCTGGATGACTGCGAGCGCGACGCCGGGCTGTCTGCTGCATCTGCCGCGATCGTCTCGTGGATCGAGATCTACGGGGTACGCAAGGGCGACACACTGCACGGAACGCTGTCCGGGCCGGACGGCGCGTCGCTCGCGGAAATCACTGCCGTGCTGGAAAAGGACCGCGCCCGAGAGTTTCGCTATCTCGGCAGGAAGCGCCCGCCGGCGGGCTGGCCGCGGGGCAGGTATCGGGCAAGGTTCACGGTAGCGCGCATTACAGACGGAGCGGAGCGGACTGTCGTCGACACGGTGCGCGAGGTCGTCATTCGATGACCGCTACCGTGGCTTCTCCACGTTTTTGGGCAAGCGCACACCGTCCGTGCGCGTATTCTTCGAGCGCGTGCGTTAGCTGTGATCAACTTACGGTGGGGCTTGCACCACAAGAGTAGGCCCGTGCAGGGCGCACATGAAAAGGGCGGGTCCAGACTTGGACCAGCCCCTCCTGCGCCCTGACGGGAAAACCCGTTACGCCAGGGTCCCGATGTTGTTCAAGTCTGCAAACGCCTGCTTCAGTCTCGCCCGGAAAGCGTCCTCACCCTTGCGCAGCCAGGCGCGTGGGTCGTAGTACTTCTTGTTTGGCTTCTCTGCACCTTCGGGATTGCCGATCTGGCCCTGCAGATAGCCTTCGTTCTTCTTGTAGAAGCCCCTCACGCCGTCCCAGAACGCCCACTGCAGGTCGGTGTCGATGTTCATCTTGATCACGCCGTAGGAGATCGCCTCGCGGATTTCCTCGATGGTCGATCCCGACCCGCCGTGGAAGACGAAGTTGACCGGGTGAGCCTTGGTGCCGAATTTCTTCTGCACGTAATCCTGCGAATTCTTCAGGATGATCGGCTGCAGTTTCACGTTGCCGGGCTTGTAAACGCCATGCACGTTGCCGAAAGCGGCGGCGATGGTGAAGCGATCGCTGACCTTGGAAAGCTCCTCGTAGGCCAGTGCCACATCCTCGGGCTGGGTGTAGAGCTTGGAGCTGTCGACGCTGGAATTGTCCACCCCGTCTTCTTCACCACCGGTGACGCCCAGTTCGATTTCGAGCGTCATACCCATCTTGCTCATGCGTTCGAGATAGCGCTTGCAGATTTCGATGTTTTCCTCGAGCGGCTCTTCCGACAGGTCGAGCATGTGCGAGCTGTAGAGCGGCTTGCCGTGCGTCTTGAAGTGCTTCTCGCCTGCGTCGAGCAGACCGTCGATCCACGGCAGCAGCTTCTTGGCGGCGTGGTCGGTGTGCAGCACGACGGTTGCGCCATAAAGCTCGGCGAGTTGGTGGATATGATGGGCGCCGGAGACACCGCCTGCGACACAGGCACGCTGGCCGGCATTGTCGAGACCCTTGCCGGCAAAGAACTGCGCGCCGCCATTGGAAAACTGGATGATCGCCGGGGAATTCAATTCCTTGGCGGTTTCGATGACTGCGTTCACCGTGCTGGTGTTGATGACGTTCACCGCCGGCAGGGCGAACTGCTTTGCCTTGGCCAGTTCGAAGATTGCTTGCAACTCGTCGCCCGTGGCAACGCCCGCCTTGATTCCAGTGGGAACAACCGCCTTCATTGGTGTTGCACTCATGATCCCGACTCCATGCTCAGTTGATCGAAAGGGTCAGCAAACTCGCGGAAAACGGACCTGGAACCCACTGGTTCAATGGAAATGTTTCCGGCATTCGTAAGGTTCGGCTTGCGAACCGGTATTGTGACGAACGATGCCTCCCCAGCACACATCCCACCCGCCGTAATCCCAGCTAGCCTAGGCGCGCCATTGAAGCCTGTCAACATCGGGAAATCATGCCGGCAAACCCGCCTCAAATTTCATTGTGGTCCGCGTATATTGACCCGGCCCGCTATGCAAGCGATTTCGGTTTCGGACAAGAACAGCCTTGCTCGCATGTATCCGGCTTCGTTGATGACCATGAGCTTCACGGCCCGAGCCTTGACGAGTTTCGCGCGTGTGCGCCTTAGGAACCTCCACGCATCGCCTGTGAGGAGAGTCGCTTGACCCCCAATCTTTTCGCCGGCCTTCCCGCGCGATCCGAGCAGGAAGCGTTCTCCGAAATCCTCGCGCGCCCCGGACTGCGCATCGAGCGCATCGTCTCGTTCGGCCAGGCGAGCCCCGCGGGCTTCTGGTACGACCAGCCCGACGGGGAATGGGTATTGGTGCTCGCCGGCGCGGCGCGCCTGCGTTTCGAGGACGAGCATGCATCGCGCAACCTCGTGCCGGGCGATCACGTCGACATTCCGGCGCACCGCCGGCATCGGGTGGAATGGACCGACCCGGCACAGCCGACGGTCTGGCTCGCGGTCCACTACGGCTGACGGCATAGCGGCGGGCACGTACCGATGTCCTTCGATCAGCGCCGCGCCGCGGTCGTCACCGCTGGTTTCGCCGCGTTTCTCAATCTGTACCCGCCGCAAGCCCTGCTGCCGCAGCTCGAGCATGCCTTCGGGCTGGCCTCTGGCGGTGCCACCGTGACGGTTGCGGCCGGTCCGCTGTCGGTGGCGCTGCTCGCGCCCTTCGCCGGCATCGTCACGGACATTGCCGGGCGCGCGCGGATGATGGCGATCGCGATCACCGGGCTCGGTGTCGCCACCATCCTGAGCGGCACCGCGCATACGCTCGGTGAGATGCTGTTCTGGCGTCTGGCGTGCGGCCTCTTCGTGCCGGGCATCGTGGCGGCAGCCGCAGGCTCGCTGGGCGACGATCCGGACCCGCGGCACGCCGTGCGCGCGGCTGGCCAGTACATCGCCGGCACCGTGCTCGGCGGATTCTCCGGCCGCTTCCTCGCGGGGTTGCTGACGGAATACTTTGGCTGGCGCGTTGCCTTTTACGTGATCGGCGGCATCACGCTGGCGCTGCTGCCGCTCGTGCTGCCCGGAATGCGGCTCGCCGGACTGCCGCACGCCCCGCCCAAACCGCGCGAGGCCCTGCGTGCGGCCGCCTCGCACCTGCGCAACCGACGCCTGCTGACGGCATTCGCCATCGGCTTCGGGCTGCTTTTCTCGCTGGTTGCGACCTTCACCTACGCCGCGCTGCATCTGGCGGCCGCACCTTACTCGCTGTCGCCTGCCGCCATCGGCACCATGTTCTCGGCGTATCTGGTCGGCGTCGTCCTCACGCCCTTCACCGGACGCTGGGTCGCCGCACATGGGCGCGCCCGCGTGGCCACCGTCGGCATGGCGCTCGCGATCCTCGGCATCCTCCTCACGCTGCTCGGCACGGTAACGCTGATCATGGCGGGGCTGGCGGTGAGCTGCGGCGGCATCTTCATGCTGCAGGCGCTGGCCACCGGCTTCGTGCCGGTAGCTGCCGCGCCCATGCGAAGTCCGCAGCGGTCGGCCTCTATACGTCGGCCTATTATTTCGGCGGCGCCATCGGCGCCATCGCGCCGTCATTTGTCTGGCAGCGCTACGGCTGGCCGGCAGTCGTCGGCCTGCTGGTCGTGGTGCACCTCGCGCAGTTGTTCGTGGCGCGAAGACTCTGGCATCCGGATCATCCAACGCGCTAGACTCGCCCTTTGGGGCGTGTGCGTGCATACGAACAAAAAATAATGGAGGCAGGCCAAATGATGCGCAAGATCTCGCTCACCAGCTGGATCATGATCGCCCTGATCCTCGGCGTCGTGGCCGGCTACCTCTGCCACGAGATGGCGCCCGACGCGAAGACCGCGAAGGAGATCTCCGGGTACTTCTCCATCGTCACCGAGATCTTTCTGCGGCTGATCAAGATGATCATCGCGCCGCTCGTCTTTTCCACGCTGGTGGCCGGCATCGCCGGCACCGGCGACTCGAAGGCGGTCGGCCGCGTCGGCGTGAAGGCACTCAGCTGGTTCATCACGGCATCGCTGGTCTCGCTCACGCTGGGCATGATCATGGTGAACATCCTGCGACCCGGCGAAGCGATGCATCTGCCGCTGCCGGATGCGGACGCAGACACCAACCTGAAGACATCCGCCATCAACTTCCGCGATTTCATCACGCACGTCTTCCCGAAGAGCATCTTCGAGGCGATGGCGAACAACGAGATCCTCCAGATCCTGGTGTTCTCGGTGTTCTTCGGGTTCGCCGTCTCCGCCGTGCGCCGGGAATCCACGGAACGCTGGTGGCGGTGATCCAGGAGACCGTGCACGTGGTCCTGAAGATCACCGACTACGTCATGCGCTTCGCACCGTTCGCCGTCTTCGCCGCCATCGCCGCCGTCATCACCGTGCAGGGGCTGGGCGTGCTCATCACTTACGGCAAGTTCATCGGCGGCTTCTACCTCGGCCTGCTGTTGCTGTGGTCGGTGCTGATCGGCGTGGGATTCCTGATTCTCGGCGGCCGCGTTTTCCAGCTGCTCAAGCTGCTGCGCGAACCCATGATGCTCGCGTTCTCGACCGCCAGCAGCGAAGCTGCCTATCCGAAAACGATGGAGCAGCTCGAGAAGTTCGGCGTGAAGGACAGCATCACCGGTTTCGTGCTGCCGCTCGGCTATTCCTTCAACCTGGACGGCTCCATGATGTATCAGGCTTTCGCCGCGCTTTTCGTGGCGCAGGCGTACGGCATCGACATGTCGATCGGGCAGCAGTTCACGCTCCTGCTGGTGATGATGCTCACCAGCAAAGGCATCGCCGGCGTGCCGCGCGCATCCCTGGTGGTGGTGGCGGCCACCCTGCCGATGTTCAACCTGCCGGAGGCAGGCTTGCTCCTCATCATGGGCATCGACCAGATCCTGGACATGGGGCGAACGGTAACCAACGTCATCGGCAACGGCATCGCCACCGCAGTCGTCGCAAAGTGGGAAAACCAGCTCGGCGATGTGAAGGGAGGCGACGTGGAAGAGATGCTGGAACCCGAGGTGCATCAGGCGAGCTGACCATGACGCAAGCGAAGCCTCGGTAGCAAGCTGCTGGCTACCGCGTGAGGAACTGAACGTGGCTCGCCTGCTCTGGCGAGCAGTCAGACTGCTCGCCCTGCTGTGTGCGGCGCTGCCGGCGCTGGCGCTGGATGACGATGCCCCTGCGCTCGCGTACCAGTACACGGGTACGCTAAAGCGCGTTCAGGACACCGGCGCGATCCGGCATCGGCTATCGCCAGAACTCGATTCCGTTCGCGTTCCTGCGATCCGAACGGGAAACCGGTCGGTTACGCCCTCGACCTCTGCGATGCGATCGTCGACGAAGTGAGCACGGAGCTCGGCAAGGAGATCCGGACCGATTACCGGCCGGTCACGCCGGAGAATCGCTTCGACCTCGTCGCTGCGGGCGACATCGACCTCGAATGCGGGCTCGTCGACCGACAACCTCGAGCGCCGCAAGCGCGTCGCCTTCTCGCCGACCATGTTCGTGACCGGCACGAAGCTCATGGTGCGGAAAGACAGCGGCTATCGCGCTCCTGCGCGACCTCAAGGGTCGGACCATCGTCGTCACGCGCGGCACCGTTCAGGACACGGCGCTGCATGCCGCTCAACGAGCAGCAGAAGTTGAACATCAATTTCGTCACCGGCGACGACCACACGAAGTCGTTCCAGATCTTCGAATCCGGGCAAGGCAGACGCGTGGGCGAACGACGAAATCCTGCTTTACGGCATGCTCGCGGAGACGCGGACCGGCGACAAGTACCGGGTCGTCGGGCGACTTCCTAACCTATGCTCCGTACGCGCTGATGTTCCGCAAGGACGATCCGCCGTTCGCCGAGATCGTCGATACCGTGTTCGAGCAAGCTCGCCACCAGCCGCGAGATCGTCTACATCTATAACCGGTGGTTTCTCAAGCGACTGCCGTCGGGGGTGCGTCTCGACCTGCCGATGAGCCCGCACTTGGAGGAGATTTTCCGCATACAGGGGCTGCACAGCGATTGATCGCTCGCCGTTGCTGGCGGCGAAATCCTCGCGGGCACAGTCGGCTCTACGCCACTCGCCGCGCGCCAAAGTTATGCACAAAAGCCAAGGCGAAGTCTGAGGTTGTCGACGCGATATGCGGGCGTCGTGGGCAGTGCGGCAAACTCTTGTTTTGCAGCGCACAACGCGGATTGCGTACAAAGTGACCCAACCGTCATGGGGTCTCCGCTGGCAGGCGCTTCGCACACCTTCTGGGGCGTTTTCCACAGCACTTTCCACAGAGTTCACCGCGGAATAAACCGGCGCGGTTCGGGCGTTCAGGAACTGCAGGACAGCATCGAGCAGCCGGCGCGGTGGCGTGCCCAGTCCGGTCGGCGCTGCGCGAAGCGCTCGCGGCCGGGTTGATCCTCGTACGGGCGGCGCAAGACGTCGAGCAGTTCGTGGATCCCGGCATCGTCGCCCTGCCTCGGCGCGGTCGATCGCCTCCTGTGCGAGATAGTTGCGCAGGACGTAGCGTGGATTGACGGCACGCATGCGGATCGCGGCGTTCCGCGGCGGCCACGCCATCGCGGCGCACGCGCGCGGCGTAGCGTGCGAGCCAGTCGGCCGAACGCGGCGCTCGGTGCGCCGCTGTCTGTTCTCGTCGTAGAAGGCGTGCGCGAAGCGGCGCGAGAGTCGGAGCGGCCGGATCGACGTCGGCCAGCGCGCGGAAAAACAGGGTCATGTCGACCTCGCCTTCCTGCAGGAGCGCGTAGAGTGACTGCATCAGATCCACGTCTTCGTCCAGGTACTCGCGCAGGCCGAGCTTGGCCGCGATGTTGCGCGATCGCTGCAACGAAGGCATCGACGTAGCGCTGCGAGCCCGGCCTCCAGGGGCCTGGGAGAGGCGAAAACCGGCGCCAGCGCGGTGGCGAGCCGGGCGAGGTTCCAATACGCGATCTGCGGCTGCTGGCCGAAGCAGTAGCGACGCCCCTGGGCGTCCGTCGTGTTGGGCGTCCAGCCGAGATCGAAATCGTCGATCCAGCCGTACGGACCGTAGTCGATGGTGAGCCCCAGGATCGACATATTGTCGGTGTTCATCACCCCGTGCACGAAGCCGACGCGCATCCAGTGCGCGACCATGCGCGCGGTGCGTTCGCATACCTCCGCGAACCAGTCCGCGTACAGCGCTTCCCGATCGGCATCCGCGCCAGCGCCGCAAAGCTCCGGGAAATCGCGCTCGATCGTGAAGTCGATCAATTGCCGGAGCAGACCGATGTCGCCGCGCGCAGCCGGGAGCTCGAAGTTGCCGAAGCGGATGAAGGAAGGCGCCACGCGGCAGACGACGGCGCCCGGCTCGGCCTTCGGATGGCCGTCGTAGAACATGTCGCGCCATACCTCCTCGCCGGTGGCGACCAGGCAGAGTGCGCGCGTGGTCGGCACGCCGAGGTGATGCATGGCCTCGCTGCACAGGAATTCGCGCACCGACGAGCGCAGCACGGCGCGACCGTCGGCGCGGCGCGCGATACGGCGTCGGTCCGGCGCCCTTGAGCTGCAGCTCCCAGCGTTCGCCCGCGCGCGTTGACCACCTCGCCCAGGGTGATGGCGCGACCGTCGCCGAGCTGTCCGGCCCAGTGACCGAACTGGTGGCCGCCGTAGTTCGCCGCATAGGGCTGCATGCCGTCGACGAGCGCGTTGCCGCCGAAGACCTGGGCAAAGTTCGGCGACGCGACATCCGCCTCATCGAGGCCGAGCAGCGCGGCCACCTCCGGCGCGTGGGCGATGAGCCGCGGCGCCGCCACCGGGGTGGGTTCCACGCGCGAGTAAAGCGCTCCATGCACCTGGCGCGCATGCGGCCCCACGACGGGGTCGCCGGGCAGCCGGTCTACGAAAGTGTTGTCGAAGCGAAGTGGACGCATCGTGACCCCAAAGACAAGGAAGACCCCGTGCGGGGCCTCCCTCAAGCGGCGGATCAGCCGAAGTTCTTCGCCGCGAACTCCCAATTACAGAGATGGCTCAGGAAGGTCTCGACGAACTTCGGACGCGCGTTGCGGTAGTCGATGTAATAGGCGTGCTCCCACACGTCGAGCGTGAGCAGCGGCGTGTCGACGCCTGTGATCGGCGTGGCGGCGTTGCTGGTGTTGACGATGTCGACGGACCCGTCGGACTTCTTCACGAGCCACGTCCAGCCCGAACCGAAGTTGCCGACAGCGCTCTTCGTGAACGCTTCCTTGAAGGCATCCAGCGATCCCCACTTCTTGTCGATCGCCGAGCGAGCGCACCCGAGGGCTTGCCGCCGCCACCGGGCTTCATGCTGTGCCAGAAGAAAGTGTGGTTCCACACCTGCGCCGAGTTGTTGAAGATGCCGGCGGAGGACTTCTTGATGATCTCCTCGAGGGACATGTTCTCAAACTCGGTGCCCTTGATGAGGTTGTTGAGATTCGTCACATAAGCTTGGTGATGCTTGCCGTAGTGAAACTCGAAGGTTTCTTTCGAGATGTGCGGCGCGAGCGCGTCCATGGCATACGGCAGAGCGGGAAGCTCGTGGACCATTGGTGTTTCTCCTTGTGAACTTAAGGCGGATCGGGGAGCGACGATTCTACAGAACCGCCCGGAGGCCCGGCAAACCGGGTCGTCTCCGTACTTAGTCCACAGTGCCGGGATTACGTTTCGGGAGAATCTCAGGCGGCCGAGAGTCCGCGTGTGGCCAAGGTGACGACAGCCTTCGCCTGGTGCATGTCGGCGCTGTAGCCGGAGGCGTAGAGGCAGCACGCAAGCTGGTGCAGGATCGGCAGCGGCACCGGAACCTCGCCGGCCAGCGCGCGTCGGATCCACGCGGCCGACGCCGCAGCGTCGATCCCCTGCGGCAGATTCGGCAGCACGGCAAGCGGTGCAGCCTCCTCTTCGTAGAGGACTTCCGTGCGTGCGTCAGTGAAGTACTCGATGCGCGGTCGCCGCTTCGGGTTCGCAAACGCCTCGCCCTCGGTGGCACGCATGAGCAGCCCGCGCTGACCCGTCGCCACCAGGTAGTCGCGGAGAAGGCCGAGATAGTAGGGATGCGAGGCGCTCAGCATGAGCACAGCGTCGCCGCAGAACGGATTGACCAGCTTGGCGAGTGTATGCGCGACATTGCGCACCCCGAGCCTGCCGCGCAGCGCCAGCAGCGATGCCAGCCCGGGTGCCAGTGCCTGCGTGGGCAGGAAAGCGAGACCGTCGGCATCGAGCTGGGCTTCTGCCTGGGTTAGCGTGACACTCGGCAGGATGCCGAGTTCGCGCAGCAGGTAGACGGTGGCGACCCGCCCTTCCCCGTGCAGAACGCCGTGAATCAATACCGGGATGCCAAGCCGGGTGAGCAGCAGCGCCACCAGCGGCAGCAGATTGGGCGCGTGCTTGGCGCCGTTGTAGGTCGGGATGACGACCGGGCGCACTGCAGATTCGAAGCGCAGCCGGTGCGTGCGCTCCTCGACCGCTCGCTGGAAGCCGAGTATCTCGGATACCGTCTCCCCCTTCATCCTCAGCGTCATGAGGATCGCGCCCAGTTCTAGTTCGGGCACGCCGCCGTCGAGCAGCGCGGAGAAGAGATGATAAGCCTCCGGCGCGGTGAGATCGCGCGCACCTTCCTTCCCGCGGCCGATCTCCTTGATATAGAAGGCGTATGCCATGACGATGACGTGTGCGGGTGACTGGACGGCGGAAGCTCGGCGGTGCGGTTCAGTCAGCAACGCGCGTGCCACTATTCATTATCCCATCCTGTCAATGTGTTACAAGCGCAATCTCGGAAGGTGCGGCGATTGCCGCCGTATCGTGGTGCAAGGTCTGCCGAAATTGCCTTGCCGTGGTGCATGGGACAGGGGCATGCCGGTGGCTTGTGCGGGGCCGATCCGCGGGAAATAATGCGACGGCTATGGAACGCTTCCTGTGCGACGAGATGCTGGGGCAACTGTGCCGTTATCTACGGGCCGCCGGCTACGATGCGGCGCTCGCGAGCTACGGCATTGGCGACCGCGTGCTGCTCCAGCAGTGCCAAGTGGAAGCACGGCGCTTCCTCACCCTGGATCGGCGCATCTGCGAGCACAAGGCGGCCGCCGGGGTCGCAACGATCCTGCACTCGCCACGTCTGGAAGACCAGGTGCAGATTCTGGCGAGCCGGTTCGGCCTCGACTGGCTGTCGCGCGCCTTCACCCGGTGCCTGGTCGACAATACCCCCCTGCTTGCGGCGAGCGCGGGACAGCGTGCCCGCGTTCCATGGCTACCGCTGGTTGGCGCAGATCCGGTGTCGGCGTGCCCGCGCTGCGGGCGCGTCTATTGGCGCGGGTCGCACTACCGCCGCATGCGCGAGCGGCTCGAAGCCTGGCAGCGCCAACGTCTTCTGCACTGAGCATCCGCCTCAGCCGCGCCCGAGCAGCAGAAGCTGGTAGCCGGCGAAACCGACGACGAACCCGCCGGCGATACGGTTCAAGGCGAGAAACGCGGTGTCGCCCAGCCGCGGCCCAATGCGCGCCGCCAGCGCGCACAGCATGAGCCACCAGAGGGCGGAACCTGCGAAAACCCCTGCCACCATCGCCGTCGCGCTCGTGATGTCGCGCGCGCCGGTGAAGCCCAAGGCGGCGAAGATCGCGATGAACGACAGGATCGTCATCGGATTGGCGAGCGTCAGCAAGAGCGTGACTGCCCACGCCTGGGTGAGACTCGGCGCGCGGATGGCCGTGGGCTCCGCGCTTGGCCGCGCCCGGAACATCCGCGCCCCGAGCCAGAGCAGGAAGAGGCTCGCGCCGAAGAGGAAGGTCGGGCGATGCGCGATCAGGAAATCGGAAATGAACGTGAGCCCGAATGCTGCCACGGCAGCGTAGAGCGCATCCGCCCCGGCGGCACCGAGCCCCGAGGCAAACCCGGACCAGAAGCCATCGACCAGCGCGCGGCGGAAGCACAGCATCCAGATCGGGCCGACCGCTGCCGCCATGATCACGCCGACCGGCACGCTCTTCACGAAAAGGTCCGAGACGTTCACGCGGGCGCGTTCCGGCGGATGGGAGCCGATGACCCGTTACTGTGGTTCGATCAGGGCCTCTAGCACCGCACTCCAGGCGAGCGCCAGATTCGAGCGGTTATAGCCGCCGCCGCCGAAGGCCATCAGCCGCCCGCCGGCATGCTCGTCCGCCAGCGCACGCATGCGCCTGGCCGCATGGCCATGGGCTGCCGCGGTGTAGCGCAGATGGGCGATGGGATCGCCGCTCAGGCTGTCGGCGCCGCACTGAAGCAGGAAGAACTCGGGCCGGAACTTGACGAGGTGCGCTTCCACACGCTCCCACTGCTTCGAGAACTCCGCATCGCCCGCGCCGGGGGGCATGGCGATATTGAGCTTGGTGCCCGCCGCCGCACCCTTGCCGGTCTCCCAGTCGCGGCCGGTGCCCGGGTAGAGATAATCCCCGTCTTCGTGAATGTCGGCGATGATGAGGTCAGGGTCGCTCTCGTACGGGTAGTACAGGCCATCGCCGTGGTGCACGTCGATATCCACATACGCGATGCGTTTCACACCGTAGCGGTTGCGCAGCGTCTCGATCACCACGCCGACGTCGTTGAACACGCAGAAGCCCGCCGCGCGGTCGCGGCGCGCGTGGTGCAACCCGCCGATGGGCTGGAACGATCGGCGACAGGCACCTCCCATCACTGCATCGAGGCCGGTCAGCGCAGCACCGACGACGTGGCTGGAGATATCGAACACGCCGACGAAAGCCGGCGTGTCGCCATAGTCGAGGTATCCCACCCCCTGCTGTGATTTCACCATTACGCGGTTCACGTAATCGGCGGTGTGGAAGCGCTCGATCTCGTCGCGCGTCGCCGCCCGCGAACCGAGGACATGCACTTTGGTGTCGAGGCCGCGGCGGCGCGCCTTGCCGAGGAAGGCGTCCTGGCGATCGGTGCCGAACGGATGGCCAGACGGGAACCCGTAGCGCGCGAGATCGTCGCTTATCAGCAAGCAGACATGTTCGCTCATGGTTGACGTTCCTTCGTTTCGGGCGCGAGTTTCGCCAGCGCGTCGCGGGCGGGCTGAAAGCCCTGCGCAGCAGCTTTGCGCAGCCACCCCATCGCCACCGCGCGATCCTCCTTCACCCCCATTCCCGCAGCATAGGAAAGGCCGAGCGTGTACTGGGCGGCGGCGTCGCCCTGGTCGGCCGCCTTGCGGTACCACTCGGCCGCTGCGGACAGGTCGCGCCGTGTGCCGCGTCCGGCGGCATACAGCAATCCGAGGTTGAACTGCGCGTCGGGATCGCCGCGCTCGGCGGCCAGACGATACCACTTGAAGGCCTCGTCGTAGCTCCGCCGCACGCCTTCGCCGCCCTCGTAGAGCACGCCCAGGTTGAACTGGGAGGCGGTATGTCCTTGGTTCGCCGCCTTGCGCCACCAATCGGCCGCGGCCACCGCGTCGCGCGGCCCGCCGAGTCCGCGCCGCGCGAGCATCCCCATGCCGTACTGCGCCTGCGCATCTCCACGCTCGGCGAGCGGACGCCACACCCTGGCGGCCTGCGCATAATCACCGGCGACGTACGCCGCCTGACCGGTCTTGAAATTTGCCGTGGCCGGGTCGTCAGCAGACAGTCCAGCCTCACCACCGCACGCCAGCGCCCCCATCAGCATCAGCGCAGCCGCGCGGCGAGTGACATTCCGTAGCGGCATCAGAAAAGCTCCAGTTGCGGTGTCGTCCGCGGCCGCCGGAAAAGCGTGGTGTCGAGTGGCAGTCGATCGCGATCGAGACCGAACCGCAGAGCAGCACGTTCGAAGCGCTGTCCGAGGAGTTCGGCGAAACGCCCGGTCCCCGTCATGCGACTGCCAAATTCCGGATCATTGGCGCGCCCGCCCCGCATTGCATGCACGCGGCTCATGACGTGTCCTGCTCGCAGCGGGAAACGCGCTTCGAGCCATGCCTGAAAGATCTCCTTTACCTCGAACGGCAGGCGCAGCAGCACATAGCCGGCCGCGGTGGCACCCGCCTCGGCCGCCGCCGCCAGCACCCGCTCGATGTCGTGATCGGTCAGGAACGGCACCACCGGCGCCACGATGACGCCCGCCGGGATGCCGCGCGCCGCTAGACGCCGCAGCGTTTCCAGTCGCCGCTGCGGCGCCGATGTGCGCGGCTCCATGTGGCGGGCCACCTCGTGATCGAGCGTCGCGATGGAAAGAAACACGCGCGCAAGGCCCTTTTCCGCCATCGGTGCCAGAAGATCGACGTCGCGCTCGACCAGCGCGTTCTTGGTGACGATGGCAAGCGGATGATCGTGCTCCGCCAGCACCTCGATCAGCGACCGCGTGATGCGGTAGTCACGCTCGATCGGCTGGTACGGGTCGGTGTTGGCGCCGAGCGCTATCGGCTCGCAGACATAGCCGGGCTTGGCCAGTTCGGAGCGCAGCAATTCGGCCGCGTTCACTTTGGCGAAAAGACGCGTCTCGAAATCCAGGCCCGGCGAGAGATTCAGAAACGCGTGGCTTGGACGCGCGTAGCAATACACGCAGCCGTGCTCGCAGCCGCGGTAGGGATTGATGGATTGCGTGAATGGCACATCGGGCGAATCGTTGCGGGCGATGATCGACTTCGCGCGCTCCTCGGTCACGACGGTCGCCAGCGACTGACCCTCGTCGTCCGTACGCTCCCAACCGTCGTCGAACGCCTCCCGCGTCAACGCCTCGAAGCGGCCCTCGGGGTTGGACGTCGCTCCGCGGCCTTTGCGGGGCGCGGTGTGGTTGCCGGAGATGGTACGCGGCGGCATGACGAAACGCGTTCAACAGTGAACGCTTCAGGATAACAGATCGAGCGTCGATCCCGGCTCAGTCACCCGTCCGCAGTGCACTCGCTATCAGGGCAGCGCGTAGCACGAATTTTGCGCTACGTCGAGCGAACAAATCTGACGGGCCCTGATCATGACCAGCAAGGAAATCCAGCGCCTCGGCCGCTTCTGGGTCGCGACGAAACAACGCTCCGACGGGCAGTGGGTCGCCTGGGCTCAGACTACCCCGATCTACGGCGATGAACCGCTCGCTGAATCAGGCGAACGCGTCTGGCTCGCGGCGGGATGTTCGCGCGACCAGGCAGCGGCGAAACTCAAGCGCGAGTTGTCACTCCCGCCCTACGACGCTGCGTCTCAGGAAGAGCGTCACCGCTGCTGGATCATGCTCACCATGGCGAGCACGCTCATCATCGGCGGCGCACTCATCGCCGAACCGACACTGTTCTTCGCCGGCCTCGTCGGCATCGGTCACGGACTGTACACGTGCGTGTGGCTGTCCGAGCGATCGGACAGCGGTCACGCCTGATCCCTTACCAACCGCAGCAAGCTAGGCTAGTACGCCGTGCGGTGAATGCCGCACGGCCCACCGCCGTTGGCAGCCGAACGTGTCGACTGCGCGCCTTCAGAAGGCCGGTGTGAACGAGGTGGTGTCGCCCGAGGAAACCTTCAGGTTATCTCCCCACGCCCAGTGCTGATCGTTGATCAGCACTTTGAACGTCACCTCCTGACCTGCCGTCTCGGCTGACCACGACCAGCAACCTGCGCCGGTCCAGTTCATCGGCACACCGGCTTCCCAACTCAAGCCCGCGCCTTCGCCGCGCAGAAAGAGCGCATTGCCGGGACCCACGTCAATGAAGGCCATGACGCGAGTCATCGGGACAGCTGGCTTCTCCACAACGGGCTTTGCCACAACGGGCACTTCCACAGCGGGCACTGCCACAGCGGGCGTTGCCACGGCAGGCGTTGCCACAACCGGCCTTTCTGCAGTCACCTTCGGCGGGGCGCTTGCCGTCGGCTTCGCCACCTTCGCTTCCGCGCTCGGCGTCATCTCGACCGCGGCTTTGCTCTTCCGCGGAGCCGCGGAAGTCTTGCGTTCGGTCGGCGCCTTCTTCACAGTTGTCTTCTTCTCGGCCACCGGCGTCGTTTCCCTTTTCGTCGACATCAATTTCACTCCTAAATGAAGCTCGTTACTCACTCACACCACACCCGCCCTGGCAGTTTGCCCCGCATCGTCGCGGCAACGGGTGCATCACAATGACTATTCGAGACTAACGGGTATTTATTCTAATACGAGACGTCGAAATTCGTTCTCGAAGATTCCTCGACGCGCTCCAGCCGCCCAGCCGCAACACTCTTATGGCTCGCCTCGGGAGCAGGCGGCGCGTGCGAAGGCTTCCTGCTCGAAACAGTTGTGCAGGTATGGATCCCGGCCCCGCAGCCACTGCACCAGGCTAGAACCCAGGTAAAGCGGAAAGAAGAGCAATCCCCACCGTTCGTACTGCCTGACGTGCACACGCTCATGGGAGCGCAACTCGCACAGTGCGGTGTGAGTGGCACCGAGGACCACGTGGCCAAAGGTGATGGCCTCAAACTGAAGTGCCGCCGGAAGCTTGGCAACCCACGCGGCCAGCCGCCCGCCACCGACCTCGACGACGCCATCGACGATGCGTGCTGTTGCACCCACGGACAATGCACCGGCCGCGCCAACCAAGCCCAGCGCGGTCGCGGGTGCCGCCCACGCATAGCGGGCAAATCGAATGCCTCGGTTCACGGCTGTCATATAGCGCCTGATTCTGGATACGCGATACTCTCACGAGCGCAAGCGGCTGCGCAAAGCACATCATGATGGCGAGAAGCGGATGCTTCGCTTCGGGAACGGCGCCCCGATGATTCCGGCGTGA
The DNA here is from genome assembly GCA_963719715.1 of uncultured beta proteobacterium. Classification (GTDB taxonomy): domain Bacteria; phylum Pseudomonadota; class Gammaproteobacteria; order Burkholderiales; family JAEUMW01; genus JAEUMW01. The sequence goes on along the minus strand of CAVRDD010000004.1, from coordinate 178,437 downwards.
TGTTATGCCGAAAGCACTCTCGGACCAGCGATGCTGTGGGCAGCGGCGGAGACCATGCCGAGCTTCGACGTTAGCGGTGGTCGGGGTAAGTTGAACAGGTTTTCTGTCGGGATAATGAAAGTGCTGCGCCGCTTGCGGGTTTTCCATGGCACCGCCGCCCGCCCTCTCTATGGCGGAGGGCGAGGGGCGCGGTGGGAAACCCAATGCTCATGCCGCCGACTCCAGCTGCGGCAGTGTAGCCCAGTACGCCTGATCCGGCGTTTGCCGATTCAGGCTTTGGTGTCGCCGCTTGGTGTTGTAGAACTCGATCCAGGCGCCGATATGCTGTCGTGCTTCGCCCATTGAGTCGTAGGCGCACAGATAGACTTCCTCGTACTTCAGGCTCCACCACAACCGCTCGACGAAGACGTTGTCGATCCACCGCCCCTTGCCGTCCATGCTGATCTGGATCTGGTGCGCCTTGAGCACGTCGGTGAATTCGGCACTGGTGAATTGACTGCCTTGATCGGTGTTGAAGATCTCCGGCACCCCATAGCGCTCGATCGCTTCTTGTAGTGCCTCGATGCAGAAGCCCGTGTCGAGCGTATTGGACAGCCGCCAGGACAATACCCGCCGCGAATGCCAGTCCATGATGGCGACCAGATACGCGAAGCCTCTGGCCATCGGAATGTACGTGATGTCGGTGGCCCACACCTGATTGGCCCGCGTAATCTCAAGCTCGCGCAACAGGTACGGATAGACCTTGTGCGCCGGGTTCGCCTTGGACAGGTTCGGCTTTCGGTACAGCGCCTCGATGCCCATCTTGCGCATCAGCGTACGCACATGATCGCGGCCGACGTCGTGGCCCTCGTCGTTCAGTGCATCGCGTATGCGCCGGCTGCCATAGAACGGGTGCTTGAGGTGGACCTCGTCGATCGCCCGCATCAGCTCGAGATCCCGTTCCGAGACCGGCACTGGCTGGTAATACTGGCTGGAACGCGACAGCTCCAGAATCCGGCACTGCTGCGCCAGCGGCAAGTCGTGCCCGCGATCGATCATCGCTTGGCGCTCGGTACGGCGATGCGCCCGAGCGCTTTGCCCAAAAAATCGTTCTCCAACGCCAGCTGCCCGATCTTGGCCTGCATATCCGCCACCGTCGGACCCGCCGGCGCCGGACTTTCCCGGGCAAATACGTCCTCCGCCCGCTCCAGCAGTTGCTGCTTCCACTGACTGATCTGGCTCGGATGCACGTCGAAGCGCTGCGCCAACTCCGCCAACGTCTGTTCCCCCTTGATTGCCGCCAGCGCCACCTTCGCCTTGAACCCCGCCCCGTGGTTCTTCCTCGGTCTCCTGCTCATTGCCCTCTGCTCCTTTCCAAGTCGCCTCAGTTTAGAGCAGCTCTTTCACTTTCCCACCGTCCAAATTCCCCCGGCCAGCGCTGTTTTCCTGAGCTACCACTCGCGCGATCACGCGCAGGTTGAAGCGCTCGCCCAGCGGCTGCGCAGCGTCGGCGTTAGGCCGCCCGCAATGCATCGACGATCTTGAGACGGGCTGCCCGCGCCGCCGGCAGCACGCCGCCCAGCACACCCATGAGGGCAGCGAACGCGAGCGACTGCAGCACAATGCGCGGGGTGAGCGAGAAGCGGAAGGCGATCTCCGAGAAGGACTGCCAGTTCATGGTCGACACGCTCACGAGCTGCATGAGCGAGGCGATGCAGAGCCCGATCACACCGCCGAGCAGCGACAGGAACAGCGATTCGAGCAGGAACGCAGCGAGTACGCTGCGCCGTGGGAAACCCAGTGCGCGCAGCGTGCCGATCTCTCCGGTCCGGTTCGACACCGCCGCATACATCGTGATCATGGCGCCGATGATGGCGCCGAGCGAGAAGATCACCGACAGCGTGAGCGCCGAGTATCCTGATAAAGTTCGCGAGCAGTTCCGACTGCTCCGCGTAGAACACGGTTTCGCGCTTCGTTTCCAGCTCGAGTCGCTGATCGCCTTCGATGCGCGCGCGAAACTCCGGCAGGCTGTCCGCGCTCACCAGCTTCGACGATGAGCGCCGAATACGCGTTGCGGCGAAACGCCTGCATCATCTGGTCGGCGTCGCCCCAGATCTCGGAATCGAAACCGCTGCCGCCAGCATCAAACAGCCCGACGACGGTCCACTCGCGCCCGCCGAACCGCAGCGTCTCGTTGAGGCCCGCCCCGGTGAAACCCTGAGCGATGGAGCGACCGGCGATGATCTCGGACGAGCCGGGACGAAACATCCGCCCTTCCACCAGCTTCACCTGCGGTCGCAGTCGCGATGCCCTTGGTCCCGACGCCGCGGATCACCACGTTCGACGGCTTCGCGGAGCCGCGCTTGTCGAGATTGATGAGCACGACCACTTCCTTCGACGCCATCGGCTCGCCGTCGGCGCCGTAGGCGACTTCCGGCTGCGCTCGCGACGATCGCCGCCTGGTTGCGATCGATCACGCTCTGCACCTCGGTGCCGGCCGAGCGCCGGATCACGACGGCATTGTCCGCGCGCCCCGGTCTGCACCAGGGTCTCGCGCAGCCCCTCCTCGAGCATGAGCACGGTCGCGAAGACGAAGACCACCAGCGCCATGCCGCCAGCGGTCAGCGAGCGTGGTCAGCTTGCGTGTCCAGAGATTGCGGACGATGTAGGAAAGCGGGATCTTCATCCGGATCGGCTCATCCGATGGCGCGCAGCCCGTCGACGATGCGCACGCGGCTGCGCGCGCACCGCCGGCACGATGGCGGCCGCGCACGCCGACGATCGACGGCCGCAGCGATCTGCAGCCAGACCGTCTCGCGCGAGACGTAGAACACCGGAAAGAGCGTGCCCATCCGGGCTGCGAATGCATCCGCCACCGGAAACGTGAGCGCGACGCCCAGCGCCCCGCCCACGACCGCGATCGCGAGCGACTCACCGAAGATGAGGCGGCCGAGAAAGCCCGGCCCGAAGCCCAGCGCCTTCAGCGTCGCATATTCCGACGTGCGCTCGCGGGCGGTCATCGCCATCGTGTTCGCCATCACCGCGAGGATGATGAAGATCACCAGAAACGACACGATGCGAATGGCGACGACGATCGCCTCCGTCATCGCGACGAAGCCGAGCTGAAACGCCTTCTCCGTCTCGGTCAGCGTTTCGGCGAGACTGTTCCTGAACTCGTGGTCGATGCGTCTCGCGCCACGTCGGCGGCAAGCTCTGGCGAGGCGACCCGACCACGTACACGCCCGTGCTGTCGCCCCGTTTGGGCATCGTCCGCTTCGCCGTCTCGTTGAGGTAGTCCCAGTGGAAAAAGAACTGGCTCGTGTCGGTGCTCTTCTCCGCGCCATCGTAGATCCCGCGCACGACGAAGCTCCACGTGCCCGGATAGATCGTGCCCCGCAGCGGCACCACGTCGCCCACCTTGAACCCGTAGTCCCGCGCGAGCTTGCGTCCGACGACCGCGCCCTTCCGGTCCCGGATGAACTCCTTCATCTGCTCTGGCGCAATGATGTACTCCGGATACAGGTCGAAGTAGCGTCTTCGCATCCACCGCAAACTGCGGAAAGAAGTTCTTCTCGGTGATGTAAATGCCGGCGAACCAGTTCGCCATGCTGATGCCGGTCACGCCCGGCACGCGGCGTATCTTGTCGCGGTAGTTGATCGGCAGCGGAAACACGAGCGAGACCGCATTGCGCGTCACGAGGCGTGTGTTCGACGCGCCCTCCGCCCCGCGTACCACGCATCGACCACCGTCTGCAGCAGACCGAACGCAAGGATCGCGATCACCAGCCCGAGCACGGTGAGGCCGGTGCGCAGACGTTGGCGGAAGGCGTTACGCAGCGCGAGCTGCAGGGATTCCATCGACAGCTAGTCCGCGAGCACGCCCTTCTCGAGATGCTTCAGGCGGTGCGCGCGCTCCGCCGAATGCGGGTCGTGCGTGACCATGATGATGGTCTTGCCGAGCTCGTCGTTGAGCCGATCCATGAGGTTGAGGACCTCCTCGGCAGAGGCGCGGTCGAGGTCGCCCGTGGGCTCGTCGGCGACGAGCAGAGTTGGATCCGTGATGATCGCGCGCGCAATCGCGACCCGCTGCTGCTGGCCGCCCGAAAGCTCCGACGGATAGTGCTCGAGCCGATCGCTCAAGCCCGACCATGGCAAGCGCAGCTTCCGCATGCTCGCGCCGCTCGCCGCGAGAAAGCGCGGTCAGCAGCAGCGGCAGCTCGACGTTCTCGAGCGCTGTCAGCACCGGCATCAGGTTGTAGAACTGGAAGATGAAGCCGACATTCGCCGCACGCCACGCCGCCAGATCCGCCTCACCGAGACTGCCGATGTCGGTGCCGCCCACCAACAGCTCACCGCTGTCGGGCGTGTCGATGCCGGCGATTAGATTGAGCAGCGTGCTCTTGCCGGAGCCGCTCGGCCCCATCAGCGCCACGAAGTCGCCGGCAGCGATGTCCATGTTGATGTCGCGCAGCACCTGCACCACCTGGTCGCCGCGCCGGTACGACTTGGCCAGCTTGCGGATCTCGACCACCGGGCGGGCGCCGGTGTCGCTGTTCACTTCGCAGCCACCTTCACCGCGGCACCGTCGGCGAGTGCGTCTCCCGGTTTGAGAACGATCTTCTGGCCGGGCTTGACCCCCGACTTGATCTCGATCATCTCGCCCAGCGCCTCGCCCGTTGCGACCTGCACACGCTGCGCGTGTTCGCCCTCGACGACGAACACCGCAGGCTCGCCGTCGCGCTTGACGACAGCCGAAACGGGCACTGCCGTGCGAGGCTCGCGCTCGCCCTCGCGCAGGGGACGCTCGAGGAAGGTCACCTTGGCGCTCATTTCGGGCAATACACGTTCGTCGCGCTCGACGAAGCGCACCTTGACAAGCACCGTCGCCTTGGCACGATCGACCGTCGGCACGATGCGCGAGACCTCTCCGGCAAAGCGCATGTCCGGCAGCGCATCGAGCTGAATCTCCACCGGCTGCCCGACCTTCGCCTTCTGCAGGTTCGATTCCGACACATCGGCCTCGACCTCCAGCGTCTCCATGTCCGCCATCGTCACCACCGCGCCCTTGGTGTCGACCGCGGCAGAGAAGGTGGTGATGACGTCCCCCACGTTGGCGTTCTTCGTCAGCACCACACCGTCGAACGGCGCGCGGATGAGCGTCTGCTCCACGGCCACCTCGGCGTTGCGGCGATTCGCCTCAGCCACGCTGATGGCCGCCTGAAAACCAGCGATGGCGGCAAGCGAACGGTCGTAACGCGCGCGCGCCTGGTCGTAGGCCGACTGCGACAGGAACTTGCGTTCGACGAGTTCGCGCGCACGGTTGAGTTCGAGTTCGGCGTTGCGCAACTCGGCACGTCCCTGTTCGAGGTTGGCCTGCGCCACGCGCACATTCGCCTGCGCCTGATTCAGGAGCGCAGCGACGTCCTGGTTCTCGAGCCGCGCGATGATCTCCCCTTGACGGGCCTTGCTCCCCTCCTGCACGCCGAGCCACTCCAGCCGGCCTGTTGCCTTCGACCCGACCGATGCTTTCCGCTGCGGCACCACGTAACCCGTGGCATTCAACAGCGCGATCGCCTGCGAGGCATACGCGGTGGTCACCGTCGCCACCGTCACTTCCTGCACTGCGCTCATGCGGGAATAGGCGACGACACCGACCGCGATCAGCAGTGCGCCGAGCACAAGCCAGAGCCAGCGACGGCTGCGGTGCGCGCGCGAGATGGCAGCCGCTTTCGCACCGCGATCGATGCGCAGCTTCGAGAGATCATGGAGTTCCACGGCGGTGCTCTTCATGGGGGACGCGTATTGTACCGATCTCGACACGAAACAAAGCCCTACGGGAATCGAGGCTTAGCGGAGAAGCCACACGATTCGCCGTGAATGGCAAGCCGGACACGAACACCTTGGGGTCAGCGCGCACCAGCAAGTTCACTTTGCCGCGCCAGGATCCCCGATACCTTCAGTCGATCGGACGCACCCGTTCGCTCCGAACGCGGTGACGACGACGAAGAACAGGGCACCTTCCATCGGTCGGCAGAGGCCGTTCGTTCCCCATTGGACTCCTATACTCGGCCCATCACTGGATGAGCCCCTCTCAAGCGGTGCACATCGGTGTTTGCAGTCTCAACACAGAGCATCCGTGCACGAGCGCGGACGACAAGGAGCGAACGTCATGAAGAAGCTGGCACTCGGCCTGTTGCTGTCCCTTTGCATAGGCGCTACCCAAGCGGCATACGAGCCGAAAACCTTTGACAGCAAGCACAACACCGTGGTCAGTAACCCCGGTCGAAGTCAGGATGGCAGGAACTACTTCCTCAACTTCATCCGCGAGATCAAGAACAATGTCCGCGACAACTTCAAGACCACCGGCATCGCGCGAAGCTTGAGCGGTGTGCCGAGCGTCGGGGGCAGTGGCGCCGGGTCGCACGGCGGCAGCGGAGGCGCCAATGGGGGCGGCATCGGTGGCGGTGGCGGTGGAGGCGTGTGCCGCTAAGCGGGCGGTTGCCACCCGTCGGTCGATGCAGACCGCTCGTTCTGGCGCTTCGTATACTCGGATCCCAGAAAGTTCATGACGCCGCCAAGTTCACTCAGGCGGCAAGACTCGGAGTCCAGGGCCTCACGGCCCGAATATCAACCTGTGCAAACGCACGCAACGTATGGAGCAGATGACATGAAGAAAGTGCTACTGGGGTTCGCTCTGTGCATGGCTGTCAACGTCGCTCAAGCCGCACCGCATGGCGGCCCGAGCCTGTCGAATATCTTCGACAAGTTCCAGACCAAGCTGTCCGAGATCAAGAACAATATCAGCCACAACGTCAGCCACGGTGGTGGCGGCGGTGGCAGTGGTGGCGTCTGCCGTTAATCGTTCGGACTGTTCGAACAATGAAAAAGGGGCTCACGCCCCTTTTTCATTGCCAGGTCACCCCTGGGTCACCCCCCTCGGCGCGGCGCGCCACCCGCCGCCGGCCACCCGCACCAACCAGGCACCGCGGGCGCTGTTTGCCCTCGTCACGCCAAGCTCAGCGTGAGCCTCGCGCCGCGAGCAGCGATTCGATCAGGTCGATCGGCAGCGGAAAGACGATGGTGGAGTTCTTGTCCGCCGCAATGGTGGTGAGCGTCTCCAGATAGCGCAACTGCAGGGATGTGGGCGAGCGGGCCAGCACGGTGGCCGCTTGTGCGAGCTTCTCCGAGGCCTGCAGCTCGCCTTCCGCGTGGATCACCTTGGCGCGCCGCTCGCGCTCCGCTTCCGCCTGCTTTGCGATGGCCCGCACCATGTTCTCGTTCAGGTCGACGTTCTTGATCTCGACGTTGGCGACCTTGATGCCCCAACTGTCGGTCTGCGCATCGAGCGCTTTCTGGATCGCGAGATTCAGCTTTTCCCGTTCGGCCAGCATGTCGTCCAGCTCGTGTTTTCCGAGGATGGATCGCAGCATGGTCTGGGCGAGCTGGCTCGTGGCGAGCAGGAAGTTCTCGACGTTGATGATGGCCTTCTGCGGATCCACGACCCGGAAGTACACCACGGCGTTGACTTTCACGGACACGTTGTCGCGCGAGATGACGTCCTGGCTCGGCACATCCATGGTCACGGTGCGCAGACCCACCTTCACCATCTGCTGGACGCCGGGAATCACCAGGATGAGACCCGGCCCCTTCACCTTCCAGAAGCGGCCCAGCATGAATATCACGCCCCGCTCGTACTCGCGCAATACGCGCAGCGAAGCGAACACGATGACCGCAGCGACAAGAATGATGCCGCCCACACCCAGCTCTGCAAACATCGAAATACTCCTCAGTTCTCTTCCACGACCACGTCCAGCAGCAGCCCTTGCATGCCGACGACACGGACCTTCTGTCCCTTCCTGAGCGGGCGGCTGCCGCGCACACGCCAGTTTTCGCCGAGAATGAAGGCAAAACCCTCCGGCGCGGCATCTTCGACCATTTCGCCGACACTGCCCAGCAGTTCCTCGCGCCCCGTCACCACGGGTCGCCGCCGCGCCTTCACCGCCATGCCGACCACCACCAGAATGAAGAACGCGCTCACCGCAGTCACCGCCGCGACCACTGACCACGGCACGGCGTAGCCCGGCACGTCGGTGTCGATCAGCATCACCGAGCCCAGGACGAACGCGATCGCACCGCCGATTCCGAGCGCGCCGAAGCTCGGCATGAAGACCTCTGCCACCATAAAAGCGACACCGAGAATCAGGAGCGCCAGCCCCGCGTAGCTCACCGGCAGCATCTGCAGCGCGAAGAGCGCTGTGAGCAGCGCGATCGCGCCGACCACGCCCGGCAGCACGAAGCCGGGATTGTAGAACTCGAAGAACAGGCCATAGATGCCGATCAGGAGCAGGATGTAGGCAACGCTCGGGTCGGTGATGACCGACAGCAGCCGGGTGCGCCAGTCCGGCTCCAGCCGCTCGACGCTCGCTGCTTTCGTATCGAGGATGCGCTCGGTGCCGGCCACCGAAACCTTGCGACCGCTCACCTGCCTGAGCAGGTCGGGTACGTCCACGGCGACGAGATCGATCACTTTCATCTGCAGCGCCTCGGCCGCCGTCAGACTCACAGATTCGCGCACCGCCTTCTCCGCCCATTCGGCGTTGCGGCCGCGCAGCTGAGCGAGCCCCTTGATGTACGCCGCGGCATCGTTTACCTGCTTCGACCGCATGGCGTCCTGGTTGCCGGGAATTTTCTCTTCCTTGGCAGCTTCCTTCCCCTTTTCGCCCTTTCCGCCGGAATCCGCCACGGGCTTCCCCTTGGGCTCCTGCGGCTCGCCTCCCGGCACGCCGCCGATCGACACCGGCGTCGCAGCGCCGAGATTGGTGCCTGGCGCCATGGCTGCGATATGACTAGCCAGCAGGATGTAGGTACCCGCGCTCGCGGCGCGCGCACCACTCGGGGAAACAAAGGTGGCCACCGGTACGGGTGAGGCGAGGATGTCCTTGATGATCTGACGCATGGAAGTGTCGAGGCCGCCGGGCGTATCCATCGTCAGCACCACGAGTTGCGCGCCACCCGTCCTGGCCTTGGTGAGCCCGCGCGACAGGAAGTCGGCGGTGGCGGGACCGATCGCACCGTCGACCGCAAGCACGACGACCGGTGCCATGGGCTGCTGCGCCGAGGCGGGTGAGGCGACCGCGAACAGCAGGAGAAGCAGCAGCCAGAATGGCGAACGAAAGATGATCATGGCGCGCAGCATAGCGTGAAAATGTGCGACCCCGACCTTGCGGGGAAATTCCCCGGTGTCGAGGTCGGTGGCAGGGTTGATTCGGTGGTGGAATTGGCGCATAAAGCGCCTTTTTCCGACCGTCCGACATGCGCAATCCGGTAAGCCGCGTGCTCGTCATCAACGATGAGGCGCTCGTTCTGAAGGAGCTGATCAAGGGCTTGAACAGCGCCGCAAAGGCGCTGGACAACCCGCTCGGCATCACCTTCGTCGGCGTCGCGACGGCGCGTGAGGCGTTGCGCGCCATCGAGGAGGACGGTGACCTGCAGGCGGTGGTGGTGGACGACACCCTCTATACGCTCGCCAACGGCAGGAGTTCGCGGCGCTCGCTGCAGATGACGGCACTCTCGCTGGTGCAGAAGATCACGAGGCTGCGCCCGGAGCTTAACGTCTACATCATGATCGCCAAGGAGGCCGAGGACGAGGTCGTGGACGCCCTCTTCTCCGAGGCGGTAGACGGCTACTTCTATCGCGAGGAGCGCGATTACCGCGGCTGGTACCGGATCCTCAGCGCGCAGTTCCAGGAGAAGGCACGCACTCCCTTCTACGACCAGCTGAAGACCTACGTCTTCATGGCGAAGGACGCTTGGCATTCGCCGGGACATTCGAGCGGCGACAGCCTGCGCGACAGCCCCTGGGCGCAGGATTTCTATCAGTTCATGGGCGAGCACGTTTTCGATGCCGACCTTTCGGTGTCGGTGCCGATGCTGGACTCGCTCATGAAGCCGGGCGGCGTGATCCTCGAAGCGCAGAAGATGGCGGCGAAGGCGTTCGGTGCACGGCGCACGTTCTTCGCCACCAACGGCACTTCCACCGCGAACAAGGTGATGCTGCAGACGCTGATCGCGCCCGGCGAGAAGCTGCTGCTCGATCGCAACTGCCACAAGTCGGTGCACCACGGCGTGATCCTGTCGGGCGCGCGCCCCATCTATCTCGACGCGTCGGTCAACCGCCGCTACGGCATCTTCGGGCCGGTACCGAAGACGATGCTGCTGCAGGCGTTCGAGGAGCATCCCGACGCGGAGGCGGTGGTGCTCACCTCGTGCACCTACGACGGCTTGCGCTACGACCTGAAACCCATCATCGAGGCCGCCCACGCCAGGCACATCAAGGTGATGGTCGATGAAGCGTGGTACGCCTTCGCCCGCTTCCATCCGGAATTCCGCCCGACCGCGCTGGAAGCCGGCGCCGACTATGTGACGCAGTCCACGCACAAGGTGCTCTCGGCCTTCTCGCAGGCGAGCATGATCCACGTCAACGACCCGGAGTTCAACGAGCACATCTTCCGCGAAAACTTCAACATGCACACGTCGACAAGCCCGCAGTACGCGATCATCGCGAGCCTCGACGTGGGCCGGAAGCAGGCGGTGATGGAGGGCTACAAGCTGCTCGCGCGCACCCTTGGCCTCGCCCGCGAATTGCGGCAGCAAATCAATGCGACGGGAGTGTTCCGTGTGCTGGAGCTTGAGGATCTGCTGCCCGAGGAGGTGACGAACGACGGCATCTCGCTCGACCCGACCAAGGTCACGCTCGACATCTCTTCCTGCGGCTACACGGTGGAGGAATTGCAGAGCGAGCTGCTGGAGCGCTTCAACATCCAAGTGGAAAAATCCACCTTCAACACGCTCACGCTTCTGCTCACCATCGGCACCACCCGCAGCAAGGTATCGCGGCTGTACGACGCACTCATGCGCATCGCTCGCGAAGGCCGGGCGCCGCGCCGGCTCTACCCTGCCCCCGAGCTTCCGCGATTCACCGAGCTGCGTGTTCTGCCACGCGATGCGTTCTACTGCACGGGCGAGCCGGTGCCGCTGCTGCTCGAAAACGATCAGGCGAACCTCACCCTCGACGGCCGTGTGGCCGCCGACCAGATCACGCCCTACCCGCCCGGCATACCGGTGCTGGTGCCCGGCCAGCTCATCACGACCGAGATCATCCACTATCTGGTCGGACTGCTGCGCTCGCCGAAGAAGATCGAGATGCACGGCATCCTGCACGAGGGCTATCTGCCGTGCGTGCGCGTGCTGCAGGCCGCCGAGGAGAACGCCCTGCGGCCGCTGCTGCAGTAGGCCTTGTCGCTGCGCCGGATACTTGCGGGCGCCAGCCGATTCGGGTAAATATCGCTTTCGTGGCGCACGCGTCCGGTTCCGGCCGCGTGTGCCTTTTGGCTTTCTGGGGAACGGCCATGTCCAATCTGATGAACACCTACGCCCGGCTGCCGGTCGCCTTCGTGCGTGGCGACGGCATCTGGCTCTGGGACGAATCCGGCAAGCGCTATCTCGACGCGCTCTCCGGCATCGCCGTGTGCGGACTCGGCCACGCCCACCCGCGGCTCGCCAAGGCGCTGGCGGAGCAGGCCGCGACCCTGATCCACACCTCCAACCTGTACCGCGTTCCGCTGCAGGAGACGCTGGCGACCCGGCTGTGCGAGCTCTCCGGCATGGACCGCGCCTTCTTCTGCAATTCCGGCGCCGAGGCCAACGAAGCCGCGATCAAGCTCGCGCGCCTCTTCGGCCATCGCAAGGGCATCGATCTGCCGACCGTCATCGTGATGGAGCACAGCTTCCACGGCCGCACCATGGCGACGCTGACGGCGACCGGTTCGCGCAAGGTCCAGGCGGGGTTCGAGCCGCTCCTCACCGGTTTTGCCCGCGTTCCGTACAACGACGTCGCGGCCGTGCAGCAGGTGGCCGCCCACAACAAGAACGTCGTCGCCGTGCTGGTCGAACCGATCCAGGGCGAAGGCGGTCTGCAGGTGCCGGCCGCGGGATACCTCGCCGCGCTGCGCTCGATCTGCGACGCGCAGGGCTGGCTCCTCATGCTGGACGAAGTGCAGACCGGCATGGGGCGCACCGGACACTGGTTCGCATTTCAGCACACGGGTATCCGTCCCGACGTGATGAGCCTGGCGAAGGGGCTCGGTTCCGGCATCCCGATCGGCGCCTGTCTCGCGTCGGGCGCCGCGGCGGACGTCTTCGCGCCGGGCAATCACGGCTCCACCTTCGGTGGCAATCCTTTCGCCTGCACCGCAGCGCTCACCACACTCGCCACCATCGAGGACGACGCGCTGCTGGCCAACGCGGAGGCGGTCGGCGCCTTCCTGCGCGGTCGGCTCGCCTCCAGGCTCGGTCACCTGCGCGAGGTGAAGGACGTGCGCGGCATGGGTCTCATGATCGGCGTTGAGCTCGACCGTCCCTGCGGCGAACTGGTGAAGCTCGCCCTCGAGCGCGGGCTCATCATCAACGTCACGGCAGACAACGTGATCCGCCTGCTGCCCCCGCTCGTCATGACCCAGGCGGAAGCCGAACTGCTGCTCGACGGCTTGGTGCCGCTCGTGGCCGACTTCCTGGCAACTCCGGCTGCGGCCGTCGCAGCCCGCTAGCCGCGGGCATCGTCGCGCTCGATGAACTCGGTCCGGCATTTTCTGCAGTTCAAGGACTTCTCGCGCGACGAGTACGAGCACCTGTTCGAGCGCACGCGTTGGATCAAGCATCAGTTCAAGTCCTACCAGCGCTACTGGCCGCTCACCGATCGCACGCTCGCGATGATTTTCGAGAAGCAGTCGACGCGCACGCGGCTGTCCTTCGAGGCCGGCATGCACCAGCTCGGGGGGGCGGCGATCTACCTGAACACCCGCGACACGCAGCTTGGCCGCGGCGAGCCGGTCGAGGACGCCGCACAGGTCATCTCGCGCATGGTCGACGTCGTGATGATCCGCACCTTCGAGCAGAAGATCATCGAGCGCTTTGCGGCACACTCGCGGGTGCCGGTCATCAATGGCCTCACCAACGAGTACCACCCCTGCCAGATCCTCGCCGACATCTATACCTTCGTCGAGCAGCGCGGGTCGATCGCGGGGCGCACCGTGACCTGGATCGGTGATTCGAACAACGTCTGCAATACGTGGCTGCAAGCGGCAGAGGTGTTCGATTTCAACGTGCACATCTCGACGCCGCCCGGTTACGAAGTCGAACCCGAACGTGCCGGACTCTACGGCACCGCGCACTACGAACAGTTCGCTGACCCGCTCGATGCCGCACGCGGTTCTGCGCTGGTGACCACCGACGTCTGGACCAGCATGGGATTCGAAGCCGAGAACGATGAGCGTCGGCGAGATTTTGAGAACTGGCGCGTCGATGCCGAGATGATGCGGCTAGCGGCACCGGACGCGTTGTTCATGCACTGTCTGCCCGCCCATCGCGGTGAGGAAGTCGCTGCAGAAGTCATCGACGGCCCGCAAAGCGTCGTCTGGGAAGAAGCTGAAAACCGACTCCATGCGCAAAAGGCGCTGCTTGAATTTCTGGTGCTGGGGCGTCAGCCATGATCAGGCACCGCCTCGCGCCCTACCTCCTCGCTGCAATTTTTCCCGCCCTTGCCTGTGCCCAGTCATCGGTGCCTGACGACCCACGAACGGCGGTGGACATGCCGGCGCTGCAGCGTGCGCTGGTCCGGAAGGAGATGCTGAACAACCTCATCGGGCTCAACGAGATACTCGCAGACCTTTCCGCAGGCCAATTGAACGCGGCTGCAGATGTCGCAGAACAGAAGCTCGGGCTCAGCTCCATGGGTAAGCACGCTGCACGCACAGCGGGGCAGGGCCCGGGGCGTTTCATGCCCGACTCGATGCGCTCGATCGGCATCGGCATGCACCAGGCGGCGAGCGAATTCGCGAAGGTGGCGCGCAGCGGCAATCGCGATGCGGCTTACCAGGCGCTGCAGCCGGTCGTAGGCGCCTGTGTCGCATGCCACGCGGGTTTCCGTCTGCGCTGAATACCTATCAGGAGCAAATTCAAACGTGACTAGTGCTGAAAAAGTGGTCCTCGCCTATTCCGGCGGGCTCGATACCTCGGTCATTCTCAAGTGGCTGCAGGACACCTATCACTGCGAGGTGGTGACGTTCACTGCCGACCTCGGTCAGCGCGAGGAACTCGAGCCCGCGCGCCGCAAGGCGCTGCAGTTCGGCATCAAGCCCGAGCACATCTACATCGAGGATCTGCGCGAGGAATTCGTGCGCGACTTCGTCTTCCCGATGTTCCGCGCGCAACGCGATCTATGAGGGCGAATATCTGCTCGGCACCTCGATCGCGCGGCCGCTGATCGCAAAGCGGCAGATCGAGATCGCGCGTGCGACTGGAGCCGACGCCGTTGCCCACGGCGCCACCGGCAAGGGCAACGACCAGGTGCGCTTCGAACTTGGCTATTACGCGCTGGAACCGAACATCAAGGTGATCGCGCCGTGGCGCGAATGGGATCTGCTCTCGCGCGAGAAGCTCATGGCCTACGCCGAACGGCACGGCATCCCGGTCGAGATGAAGCATCGCGAAGGCGGATCGCCGTACTCGATGGACGCGAATCTGCTGCACATCAGCTTCGAGGGGCGCCACCTCGAGGATCCCGCGGCCGAGGCGGAGCCCGCCATGTGGCGCTGGACCGTCGCGCCCGAGGACGCGCCCGACGCGCCGGAATACCTCGACATCGAATACGAACGCGGCGACATCGTCGCGCTGAATGGCAGCCGCACTGACGCCGGCGGCAGTGCTGACCGAATTGAACCACCTCGCCGGCAAGCACGGCATCGGCCGTCTCGATCTGGTGGAGAATCGCTACGTCGGCATGAAATCCCGCGGCTGCTACGAGACACCAGGCGGCACCATCATGCTGAAGGCGCATCGCGGCATCGAGTCGCTCTGTCTCGACCGCGAGGTCGCGCATCTGAAGGACGACCTCATGCCGCGCTACGCGAGCCTGATCTACAACGGCTACTGGTGGAGCCCAGAGCGCGAAGCCCTGCAGGTGCTGATCGACCACACGCAGCAGCACGTGAACGGCTGGGTGCGGGTCAAGCTCTACAAGGGCGGCGTCAGCGTCGTCGGTCGCGACTCGAAGACCGACTCGCTGTTCGACCCGACCATTGCGACGTTCGAGGACGACCAGGGCGCGTACAACCAAGCGGACGCGGCCGGGTTCATACGCTTGAATGCACTGCGCATGCGCATCGAGGCGAACGCGGGAAAGCGGAAGTAGGCGGCGTCGCGCACTGTTTGGGTAGCAAGCATCTGCGTAACCGGCCGGGCATCGATTGCGTTTGGAGAACGGTCACCGCCCGGCGCCAGCGCACCCTTCACGCAAATCGTCCAGGAACTCCGATGCGGGCTCGGTGCCGGTCACCAGCAGATGGTCCCGCGCCCGCGTGCACGCGACGTAAAGCAGGTGGCGCTCGGTGTTGTAGACCTCTTCCAGATCGCTGTCGTCGGTCACGGTTTCGATTCGCGACTGCAGCGGAATGACCTCGTCGTCGCACGCCATCACGACGACCGCCCGGAACTCCAGGCCCTTGGCCAGGTGCATGGTGCTCACGGAGACATGTCCGTGGCTCGTCTCGACGTGTTCATCGAGAACCTTGAACGGCACGCCTGACTTGGCGAGCGCCTGACGTGCCCGATCCAGCTCCGCGTCCGAGCGCACGAAGACGCCAATCTCGTGCGGCGCGACGCCCTCTTTGCCGCGCCCGACGATCCATGCGCCAACGGCGTCGATCTCCGCTTCCGGTGTGCTGAAAACCTGCACCATCGGCGCCGGGCCATTGAAGACCGATACGGTGCCTCGCCGCTCTTCGGTGTTGCCATCGACGTCAGACACTTCCGGCGCCAGGAGTCTGTCGGCCTGCATTCGAATCTGATGTGAGGTGCGGTAGTTGATGTGCAGCGTGCGGGCGCGGCCCCGGATGTCGACGCCGAGTGACTTCCACGAGAACGGCTGCTGAAAGATCCGCTGCCCAAGGTCGCCGGCGAAGAAGAGACCGTTGGGCCGATCTGCGCCGAGCGCCGCAAGGAACCGGAGTTGCGGCGGGCTCAAGTCCTGAGATTCATCCACTACCACGAACTCGAAGGGCGGCTGTTTGCGACTCGCCAATTCGGTGGCCAGTCGGCTGAACATCGTTGCGCGCGTGACATGGCCATCTGCCCGCAGGCGGGCGCGCACCGCTTCGAAGATCGCCCAAAGCGCAGCGCGTTGTGCCTCCGGCAACCGGATCTTTCTGCCCAGGCGCTTGACGTCGCGATACGCCTCCCAGCTTTCCAGCTGCCAGGCATCGACCAGCTCATCCCATTCGGTATGCAGAAAGGCCAGGCTGAACTTCTGACTGGGCACCTCGTTGGCGGCGGCGGCCAACAAGCCTCGGATCTCATCGCGCGAGGCAATGTGAATGCGACCGAAGTGCCTCTCGTAGAGCCGCTCGCCGATGGCGTCTATCGCGTGCACTTCCAGTCGCTCGGCCAAGCGCGGCTCGTTGCTGATCAGGCGACGGAGCTTGGTGCGCAGCGCGTTCGCCAGCGTGTCGGAGAACGTCGTCAGCAGCACGCGGCTGTCCGGGTTCTTGCGCGCGAGCAACACGGCGCGGTGCAGCGCGACGATCGTCTTGCCCGTGCCGGCCGAGCCAGAGACCCGCGCCGGCCCGGTGTAGTCGCGCTCCACCCATTGGCGCTGAGCGGGATGCAGAAAGATCGTCCACTTGTCCCATGGGTACTCGAGCGCCCGCTCGAGCTCCGCCACGTCGCTCATGACGCGGAAGCGGCGCTGTGCATCCGGGTGCGCGAACGGATCGACGCCGGGCACCGGTGCGGGACGCGCGACCTGCGGCTGTCCGCCCGTCGCCAGTTCGAGCAAGGCTTCTGCGGCCTCGCTCGGCAGATGGTCGGCCACCTCCAGAAGCGTGTCTTCGTCGGCGTCGCGAACATCCGCGAGCCATTCCGGCGGCACGCCGTAGCTCAGCAACTCCTCGTCGGAACGCTGCGCGAACAGCAGAGGCTTGGGTCGGGCGGGCTGCGTGCACCTCCACGTACTTGGGAACAGCGATCTCTTCGACGCGCTCGCGAATCTCGACCAGCTGCGCGGCCCCCGTCTTGGGATGCGTTTCCAGCTTGCGCCGCTCGGCCCAGTCATACGCCTTGTCGTGGTGATCGACGTAGCAGAGCAGCAGGCTGCCGGCGGTCTTGTGGACGATCAGCCGGATGTCGCTGCCGACACGCACCGACCAGAAGTTCTTGTCCCGTGCCTTGTCGAGCTTGTGGAAGCTCATCCCGGGATTGGCAGGGTTGAGTTGCAGATCGAATGCGGTCGTCTTGACCGCCTTCTGCTCCTCGCCGGTCAGCCGGGCAAGGCTGTCGGTGAAGGTGTCGGCGATCCGGAAGTCCATCTATCGCCGGACCAGCTTGGCCGCTTGAGCAAGCAGCAACGCGACCTCCTTGCGCTGCGCTCTCATCAGATCTGCGTCGCTCGCCGCGTTCGGCCAGCCTATGATGTTCGCGTGTCTGGGTGGTGGCTCGTGCGCCTCCACGTCGAGTTTTGCTTGCCTGACGTCAGCAGCAGTCAGAACAGCCACAGCTCTGACGCGCCGCAGCGCACCGATTTCGCGATCAGCGGTTTCCCAGAGTGTGGACAGCGGGTCTGGAGCCCTGCCGGAAGACCGAGGTCTTCGCATCCACAGGCCCCGGCATGAAGGCCGACGCCTTCGGCATCACGTTGTTGAACTGGCTGTCCGACGTGAGGAACCGCGACAGCGGCTCGATGTTGGCGACGTGCTCAGGCAGCCCGGAGAGCAGCATCGTCGGGCGCCGCTCGTCACAGCCAAGACGGCCTGCATCAGCCGCACTGGCACGGCGTCGCCGGTCGAACTTCGCAACGGCACTGCCCCGGTCGGTACCGTCGATCCAGGCGTACGCCAGCCGGTCGCTGCTGCCGGTCGACGCTGACTGGATAGCATGCCGGTGCCGCGAGACCATCCAGTCGAGCGTCACTGCGCCGTCCGGGTCGACACCGACATCAGGCATGTCGCAGTCGTCGGGCAAGGCACGGATGAAGGCAGAGGCCCGGGCGATGGCCTGACGATCCACGGGCAAGCGCCTCGCCACCGTCCCACCCGACTTCGGCATGCGACCGAACGAAGCCCCACAACTCGGAGATCACGGCCGTCTTGCTGCCGAACAAGGCGTCCGAGCTTTCGACACGGTCGACGATCGCCTCGGCACGGGCCTGGACCGCCTGTAGCTTCGGACGAAACGGCACTGCCGGGGCGCGCGAGCGAATAGAGCGCAGCGACCCCGAGCTGAATGCCTATGGCTGAAACAGGTTCAAGCACTTGTCGGTGAGCGAGTTGGCGAAAACCAGATTCTTTAGCGACCGAAGAGACCGAATTCTGCCTGAAATCGTCTGCCAGTCGCTAGGCTCGCAGGAAACCTCTTTAAACGCTTCGATATCAAGAATGATGGGCAGTCGGTCACCCGCGGGAGGTTGCGTCGCGAAGACGATGTTGGCTTGGTTGCCAGTGGCAGGCTCCAGCACAGAATGCTGGTTGAAGAATCCGGCGAAGATGAGCTGGTCTTCGTCGGCAAGGCGCGGAGCCAGCTTCAGGTAGTCGTCGATCTCAACCCGCCCCTCGGTCATGGGGAGTTCGATGCGGTTGATGTACCGCAGGCGAACCGTTCGGCAGACGACGGGCTTGGCGATCTCGACAAAAATCCGCCAGGTGCGCTCAATCTCCCGAAAGTAGTCGTCGAGGGTGGTGTACGGCGCCAGTCGGTTGAACGAAAAACCGGCCGGCCGAAACTGTATGAGCTGCTTCTCGTCGGCGGAGAGGTACTGCAACGCCTGCAGGCCCTGCCGCGATGTCACAGCCAAGGGCCCATCAGGTGCAGCGGAAATCTGGTGCTCGCTGAGCATGCGTCGGCGCGACGTCGGGTACCGATCGGCCAGGGCCGCACCCGCTGTTGCGTCCAGCGCATCAACGTCGACATGGGTGGGCATATCGCAGTCGATATCCACCACGGCCTCGACGATCGGGGCCAATCCAAGGGTGAGTTGAGGTTCGTTCATCGGCATCAACCTTCTCAGACTCGAAACACCTTCATCACCTCGTCCCCGAGGTGATTGATCACCTTCACCGCGATCCGCCCCGACTTCGGTTTGTCGAAAGGGCGTGACGTGTCGCTGTTCAGCGTGGCCCAGGCTTCTTCGTTGATCTCGGCCTTCAGCGTCGTCTTGAGCGCGCTGTAGGGGTCGTTGGCGCCGAGGAAGTAGGCGTGGCGGACGAAGAAGCTTTCTTCGTTGTAGTCGGTGTCGATGAACCAGCAGGCGATGCCGTCGGGGCCGTCGCTGCGGACTTCGCCGGTCTGCGGGTGGAACACGTCCACGCCGTGGACGGTGACCTGTGCCCGGTGGTCGGTGGTCAGTGACAAGGGGAAGTCCGCATCAGTCAGAGCTTCGAGCGCAGCGAGCGTTTGAGTCCGTTGAGCATCCGACCAACGATGGCCGCCTACGCGAGCAGCGGACCTGTCGGTCCGCGCTCGCTGAGTAGCCCCAGCCGTGCTGCCAGAATCAGGAACGTCTCCGCCTCCGCCAGCGAGCCGCTCGCGACTGCTCAGAAACTGCAGAAACTCCCGCGTTCCCTGCCGTCGCCGCTCCCTCCGCGATGTTCGCCGGCACCGATGCCGCCGCCCGTCGCAGCTGGCTGGTCAGTCCGAACTTCTCCTCCGGCGGAAACTTCGCCGACAGCCGATAGATCTGCTCGGCCAGTCGATTGATTTCTTCCAGACTTCCAAATCCCGATAGCTCTTTAACGTTGTTCATAATTCGCCATTATCCTTCCGTTTCTAGCCACCAACCACTGGCCACTGACCACCGTCAATGTCCGGCTCGCCGAAGATCACGAACAGGTTGCCCTTGCCGGTGTTCTTGAGGTCCTCGGCCATGTGCAGGTCGGCGTTCATGCGCGCCTTGAGCACGGGGATGCGGCCGAGCTTGCTGAACTCGGTGGCGTGCGCCTCGTAGTTGAAGGCGCAGGCGATCAGCACGTCGAAGTCCGGCATCGCCCGCCTCGCGGGCGGCGGCCACCAGGTCGGGGCGCGTGACGGTGCCGAACTCCGGGCCGATGAAGATGCGCGGCGCGCTTCTCGTGCCGGATTCGCTGTCGCCTTCGACGATAGCGGCCTTCGGCGCAGACCAGCTCGCCGGGCCAGGGCGTGAGCGACGGTGAAGGTGATCCGGTCCTCCTTGTGCGCCTGCTGCACGCCGGCGGTCTTCAGGTTCTCCAGGATCATCTGCGGGAAGGACTGCTTGCTCGCCGTACTCGCCGGCTCGCCGATCCTGCTGACGCGGTCGATCAGCTCGTCGTTCTCGTCCACGCCGAGCACGCGGTGGGGCGAGAGGCTCTCCACCGTGAACGGACCGGCCACGCGGACCTTCTTCTTGTCGTCGTAGGGCTTGTCGTAGAGGTATTCGAACTCGGCCTTGGCGGCGATGGACTTGTCGATCTCCTGCTGCCGGGCGATGCGGGCCTGCCACCAGTCGGCGTGCAGCTTCTTCGCCGCGTCCGGCCACTTGGCATCGGCCTCGCGCGGAATCTCCCACTCCTGCCAGGTCTTCTTGAGCGCGGCGTTCAGCTTCTCGCGCAACGGCTCCAGCTTCGCCTGCCACTGGTCCCAGATGACATCGATCTCCGCGTTGTTGGCGATGGACTTGAGCGTGATGTGCGGCACGCGCTCATAGACGAAGCCGTGGCGGATGTTCCCCTGCACGGGCTGCGAACTCGGCGCGGTGCGGGTGACTTCGGCTTCCTTGATCTGGCCGTCGCGGGAATCGGCCAGCAGGTAAAACGGATAACGCGCGCCCATGATGCGGGCACGGGCCAGCGCCAGCGCCACGCGCGAGGTGTCAATCGTGATCCAGCGGCGGCCCCATTGCTCGGCGACAGTGGCGGTGGTGCCGGAACCGCAGGTCGGGTCGAGCACGAGGTCGCCGGGGTCGGTGGCCATCAGGATGCAGCGTTGAATAACGCTGTCGTGTCGTTTGGACGACGTAGAGCTTTGTCGCACGAAGCTGCCACGCCAGTGTCAGTCCAAACAGTTGTTAATGGCGTGAACGGGAAAGTCGTCGAGGAATCGACGTATCGGAGCGTATTGCCTCGTCGAGCTCAATGCGATCCGCTCTGAGCAAGCTTGTCGCATCCCTTCTGCAGTTGGTCTTCCAATGCGCGTTCGCTCGGACGGCAAACGTCCTGCCCTCGAATACTGAACGGGACTTGACGCCGGTCCGGCGACTCGTGCGACTTGAGACGTCAAGATCGTCCTCGGCTAGCAGACGGCCGCCGTTCGTCGCTTCGATCTCGTTCAGCAGTCGTCATGCTCCGCAGTCGCCTCGCAGTTCAATCCATGAGTACTGCATTCGCATGTCCTCATCGCTCGTCTTCGCGATAATAGCTGCGCGATACTTCGAGCTGATCTTGTTCTTCGCATACCAGAGGACGATAGTCGAAGACTGTTGGCAAGTACGTTCGCTCGTCGAGGCCGCCGGTTTTCGTGAACGCGATCTGCGACACGAAGTTCTCATCCCCGAACACCTCATCCATCACCGCCCGGACGCGGTGGACATTTTCATCGCCGATCTGCACGAAGATGGAGCCGGAATCGGTGAGCAGATCGCGGGCGACGGTGAGCCGGTCGCGCAGGTAGGTGAGGTAGCTGTGGATGCCGTCGCGCCAGGTGTCGCGGAAGGCCTTGACCTGCTCCGGCTCGCGGGTGATGTGGTCGGCCTTGCCGTCCTTCACGTCGCGGCTGGTGGTGGACCACTGGAAGTTGCTGTTGAACTTGATGCCGTAGGGCGGGTCGAAGTAGATGCACTGCACCTTGCCGCGCAGGCCCTCGCGCTCGGCCAGGCTGGCCATGACCTGCAGGGAGTCGCCGAGGATCATGCGGTTCGACCAGTTCTGGTCGTGCTGGTAGAACTCGGTCTTGTCCACGCCCTTGGGGATGCCGTTGAAGTCGGCGAACAGGTCGAGCTGGTGATCTGCCCGGCTTCGTGCTTGCGCTCTGCGGTCTGGCGCAGCAGATCGTCGATCAGCACCTTGGGGTGGACCTTCTCCTGGATGTAGAGCGGCGGGGCGTGGACGACGAGGTCGCTCCAGTCCTGCTCGTCCTTGCCGCGCCAGACGAGCTGCGGATCGAGGTCGCGTGTTGCGCGCGGTAGCGTAGGCGACTCGGACCGGGCTCTGCTCGTCCTTCTGCATGACGGACTGGTACTCGGCGGTCGGGATGTTCTTCGCGTGGCCTCGTCGTGCTTGAGGGTTCGACGGTTTGGCGTTGTCGTCTTGGCCATGGCGTCGAGTGTCGGTCGATCCGATGCGCGTCTCGAGCGGTCTTGCGGATGGCTGCTTGATGGCTTGGCCCGACTGCTCGTCGTACTTCTTCTCCATCGCCTGATCTGCGGGCATCGCGGCTTCCATCAGCGGCGCAGTGCTCGAAGTGGTGCCGCATGATGGCGATGATTCACCTCGACCGGCACGCTGCAGCGCAGCCGCTTCGAGAGCCTGGCGACGCCCTGCTCGTGAAGCGCGTAGGGATAGCCCTCATTGCGACCGCCGTGCGTGCTTCTCGGTCACAATCTGTGACCGCATGACGTCGCGGGCACGTCGGTCGATCTGCAGACTTGGCATGCCATCTGGCCGTTTCAAGTCTGCAGATTATCGGCCGTGAGCCTGCAACGATGACGTCACTCGGGAACCTGGCGATATTCCGCTGGTCAGCGTGATCTGAGCCTGCCGGTTGGGACGCCGTAGAGCATGCGTCAAGGTCAGCATCGATCATGACCCGCTCGCCGCGGCTGGAAACAGCGACTGCGCGAGGTTGCTCGGGTTTCGGCAGTCGAGTCGCCGGCATCAGGTCAGCTTCCATGCGTCGAGCACTCCCGTCGATCATCTTGTTGAACTCGCCTTCGACCTTGGCCTTGAAGTCGGCCTCGATCTCGGTAGACCTCGGTGAACTCGGCGAAGGCCCAGCGGCCGTAGGTGCCGAGGTTGTTCACGCCGGGCACCCAGTAGGTCTCCATGGTGGACTTCTTCTCCTTGGCGTCCTCGCGGCGGTAGCCCTTGATCTCGACGATCAGGTGCAGCAGGTCGTCGTCGCCGTGGCCGTCGTCCACCAGCACGATGAAGTCCGGGCAGGTAGCGTGCGCGTCTCGGAGCCGTAGCGGTACGGCACTTCGAGGCCGAGGTTGTGGTTCTTGACGTAGGCCGGACGCGCGGGTGCGACTCGGCCACGCGGCAGAACTCGGCTTCCCAGTCGCTGTCGAGGATGACCCAGTTGACGTGGCAGCGGCGTGGCGTCGGTTTCCCAGCGGTCGGTCTTCGAGGTGTTGAAGCTGACGTGGGCGGTGGAGCCGGTCGGGTTGTAGGGATCGAGCAGGGCCTTGATGGGGCGCTTGCCGACGAGCTGCGCGGGTGATGCCGGCGGTGATCCGCTCGCAGGCCATGTCGGCCAGCTCCTGATACATGAGCTGCGCCGGATAGGTGCCGCCCTTGCAGACGAGGCACGCTGTCGAGCCACTGCTTGGTGATGCGCTTGAGCTGGCCGAAGAGGTGGAGCTTGCGGCTCGTCGCCGGGGTCGCGCCACTTGGTGTAGAGCAGGCGCTGAGGTGAGGTCGATAGAGCAGCGTGGAGGGACGCATGTCGCCGAGTGTGCACCAGGTTCAGGTCCACGCTCTCGCCGATGATGCCGGAGTTGCGGGTCTCGGTGGCGCCGACGAGATCGGGCGTGAGTTCCAGGATGGAGTCGTCGTTGAACTCGGCGGTCAGCCGTTCCTCGGGCAGTTCGACGCGGTAGCCCTCGACGCGCGGGAAGCGGATCTCGAGCGCATCGCGATCCGGGCGGACGGCCTTGACCTGGATCGTCTCGCGCGGCGGCTGCGGCGGCGCGACGACCGGCTTGGCCGTGAAGTCGAACGGAATGCCGAGCACGTCGGCGTACTCGACGTTGAAGAGGTCCTCCTCGTTCAGATCGTAGGACTGGCGGCGCAGGGCGCGGCCGATGACCTGCTCGCACAGAAGCTGGGTGCCGAAGGCGCGGACGCCGAGCACGTGGGTGACGGTGTTGGCGTCCCAGCCTTCGGTGAGCATGGAGACGGAGACGACGCAGCGGATGCGGCCGCCGAGCTGGCCGTGCTTGCCGACCGTGTTCATGACCTCGCGGAGCAGGTCCTGGTCGGTGAGGTTCTCGGCCTGGCGCGCGAGTCGCCGGTGCGTTCGACGATCTCGCGGCGGAAGCGTTCGATCTCGTCGGCGGCCATGTCGCGGAAGTTGTCGTCCAGCGCCTCGCCGGATTCGAGCTGCTCGCTGTCGATCAGCAGCGTGTTCGGGCGCGGCGAGCGGGTTGCCGTGCTCGTCGAAGTTGCGGAACAGCGCGCAGGCGGCCGTTCTACGAGCGTTGCTGGAGCCGTCATCGTTCTCGCGCTGGAAGCCGGAGATGTAGTCGTAGACCAGCTTCGAGGTGGAGGTGTTGTTGCAGACGACGATGAAGCAGGGCGGCACCGTGATGCCGTCGTCTCTGCCCAAAGCTCGAAGGTCTTCTCGTAGTGGCCGTAGAGCGCTTCCAGCGCGGTCTGCAGTTGCGGCGGGCAGCTCGAGCGGATCGAGCGTCGCCGCCTTGCCGCGGCCCTTCTTGGGCATTCTTTGCCGGATGTGCTCCCAGAGATTGCGGAACATCGGCATCTCGTCGCCGGGGATGTTGTCGGCGACCGGCACGCGCGGCAGCTTGACGATGCCGCACTCGATGGCGTCCATCAGCGAGAAGTCGCTCATCGTCCAGGGGAAGAGCGTGCCCTCGGCATAGCCGGAGCCGCGCAGGAAGAACGGCGTGGCGGAGAGATCGATGACGCGGGCGACGCCGAGCTTGCGATTGACGGCCTCCAGGCCGGAAATCCAGAGGCGGGCGGCTTCGTTGTTCTTCTCGGCTTCCTTCTTGCTCGTCGCCCTTCAGGTCTTCGTCGTCCTCGTCGCTCCGGCTTCTCGCGGTAGCAGTGGTGGGCTTCGTCGTTGAGGACGAGGATGTTCTTCATGCCCATCAGGTCGGGCATGACCCGCTGGAGCATCTGGCCTTCGGTTTCCAGCGTGTTCAGCTCTTCGCCGCGGCCCTGCAGCAGCGAGCGGCCGCCCTTGGAGAGCTCGATCCGCTCGCGCAGCTTGAAGGCGTGGTAGTTGGTGATGACGATCTTGGCGCGGTTCACGTCGTCCAGCATGTCGCCGGGCACCAGCTCGCGGTCTGCGTAGTAGCTGTCCGGATCGTTCGGCTGGAGGACGCGCAGGCGATCCTTGATGGTGAGGCCGGGCGCGACGACCAGAAAGCCGCGGGTGAAGCGCTTGCTGCTGCGGCTGGCGCACCGCGTTGATCGTCTGCCAGGCGATCAGCATCGCCATGACGGTGGTCTTGCCGGCGCCGGTGGCGAGCTTGAGCGCAAGCCGCATCAGCTCCGGGTTGGCGTCGTTGTTGGCGTTGGCCAGGTGCTCGAGAAAGCCCTCGCCCGCCTTGCCGATCTGCGGCGCGACCTCCGTCAGCCAGATGGCGGTCTCGACGGCTTCGACCTGGCAGAAGAACGGGCGGATGCTGCTGAACTTGTGATGCCGCCAGTGCTGCAGCAGGCGGGCGGTCTCGGGCGTGACCTGCCAGTCATTCGGGTTCGGCAAGCGCCGCCACTGGTCCACTTGCTCGCGAACGCCGTTGATGATGGCCGTGTGGTCGTACTGCTGGTCCTTGGTCGAGAGACCCTTGCCTTCGTCGAAGAGCAGAGATGCCTGTTCCGGCGAACCCTTGCGCTTCTTCGGCTTCGGGATCGGGGTGATGAACTCCGCGCGGCGGCGGGTTTCGATGATCCGCTGGGTCGGCTGACCCGATTCGTCGAGCTCCCAGTGACGCGACGGGCACTCGTAGGGAGAGTTCAGGATCGGCTTGTCGAAAAACGGGTTATTCATGACCCAGTCATTGGGCGGGAGGCAGTGGATATTGTCGCCGACTTCCGCCGTGTCGTGGGTCTTGCGGCGTCATTTCCGGCGTGGACGGCCGGCGATTGCCTCGACACGCCGCTTCGTTACGTTCCACTCCCTGCCGGACCGCCCTGATCCGATTCGGCCAATATCCGCGACGCAGCGCGACTGAGTGCCGGAAGCTTGGTATGCACGATGTTCCACACCACCATGGGATCGAGCGCAAAGTACCGATGCACGATCACGTCCCGGAAGCGGGCTGCGCCTCCCCAGTCGACCTCGGGCATCCTTGCCTGGCCTACTCAGGAAGTCGTTTTGCCGCCTCGCCAACGATCTCCAGATTGCGCACGGTGGCACGAAATACGAGGGCGTTGGCGGCGACCGATTCCTTCAGCATACCAGCCTGAGATTGAGAACCCGTCAAGCCAGATTCCGCAGCTCCCGCAGCGCCACTGACAGCATGGCCGTGTCGGTCGTCGTCATCGCGCGCAATTCGGCGAGCAGCCGGCTCACCCGCTCGGCGGGATCGTGGTTCGCTTCCTTCCAGCGCGCGACCAAGTCCGGTACCGCACCGTCCGCACCGGTAGCCAGCACGTTTGCGGTGACACTGCGCTGCAGGCCCGAGAGATCATCCTGCATCGCCCCTTTTGCGAGCGTTTGCCAATAGCTGTCGGCAGGCAGCGCGGCGATGCGATCCTGCAGCCAGGGAATATCCAGCTCGTTCGCCACCGCGAAATACACCCGCGCCACGGTCTCCACCGGGCATGCCGTGACGCTCGCGACCTCCGTCATGTCGAGCGCGGCGTACAGGATGTCCCCCGCCGCCACGCGCCGCGCGACATCAAACGGTACGCCCTGCTCCGTGTAAAGCCCGACGCGCGTCGCCTGATCGCCGGCACCTGTCGGCGCCAAGGCCGGGTCGAGGCAGCGGTAGACCGATTCCGCGGCCGGCGCGAAGTGTCCGATGGTCGATCCCATGTCGTCGTGCAGGCGGCGCGAACGCAGAAACCACAGGGTCGCGCGAGTGACGAGACGATCGCACTCCATCAGCATTTCCGACTGAGCGAGGTCAGGCACCTCGTTGTCGAGCGTCTCGATCGATTGCCATAGCGACACCAGACCGAACACCTCGCGCGTGAGCAGATAAGCGCGCGCGATCGCCGGCAGTCGCTCCCCGCTCGCTTCTGCAACACGATGCACGAACGTCGCCCCGACGCGGTTCACCATGCTGTTCAGGATATGCGTGGCGATGATCTCGCGCCGCAGCGGATGGCGCGGCAGGTACGCGGCGTAAGTCTGGCGCACGGCGCTAGGGAAGTAGCGCGCGAGCGCGGTCGCGCACCAGGGATCATCCGGCACGTTGGACGCCAGCAACTCGTCGTACAGCCAGATCTTGCCGTAGGCGAGCAGTACCGAGCGCTCCGGGTTGACGAGCCCGAGCCGGCGGCTCCGCCGCTGCGCGATCTCGTCGTCGTCCGGCAGGAACTCGAGCGCGCGCTTGAGGCGCCCGTTCTTCTCGAGGAAGTGGATGAAACGCTGCTCGCCGTCGAGCCACTGAGGTGCGATTCGGCCGGCAACCGAGAGCGTCTGGGTCTGAAAGTAGTTGTCGCGCAACACGAGCTGTCCCACCTCGTCCGTCATCGACGCCAGCAGGTCGTTGCGCTGCTTCTCGGTGAGATCACCGTCCGCCACTGCCAGACCGAGCAGGATCTTGAGGTTGACTTCGTGGTCGGAGGTGTCCACGCCCGCCGAGTTGTCGATGGCATCGGTGAAGATGCGCCCGCCCGCCAGGGCGTACTCGACCCGGCCGAGCTGGGTCAGCCCGAGATTGCCCCCCTCCCCGACCACCTTACAGCGCAGCTGCCCACCGTCGGCGCGCACGGCATCGTTGGCGCGGTCGCCGACCTCGGCGTGGCTCTCCTCCGAGCTCTTCACGTAAGTGCCGATGCCGCCGTTGTAGAGCAGATCGACCGGCGCCTTCAGAATGGCCGCGACGAGCTCATTCGGGCTCAGCGTCTCTGCATGGAGGTCGAGCACCCGCTGCACCTCGGGCGAAAGGGAGATCGACTTCACGCTGCGCGGCCACACGCCACCGCCTTGCGAGATCAACTCTTCGTCGTAGTCGGCCCACGACGAGCGCGGCAGGCGAAACAGCCGCTCGCGTTCGACGAAGCTCGTCTCGGCATCGGGGTCGGGGTCGAGGAAGATGTGGCGATGATCGAAGGCCGCCAGCAGCCGGATGTGTCGTGACAGCAGCATGCCGTTGCCGAACACGTCGCCCGACATGTCGCCGATGCCGGCCACGGTGAAGTCCGTGGTCTGCGTGTCGATGCTCATCTCGCGGAAGTGACGCTTGACGGATTCCCACGCACCGCGCGCCGTGATGCCCATCGCCTTGTGGTCGTAGCCGACCGAACCGCCGGAGGCGAACGCGTCCCCCAGCCAGAAGCCGTATTCCGCGCTGATGGCGTTGGCGTAATCGGAGAACGTCGCGGTGCCCTTGTCGGCGGCAACCACCAGATAGGGATCGTCCGCATCGTGCCGGCACACCTGTGGCGGCGGGACGACCTGCCCACTGAGCAGGTTGTCGGTGAGATCGAGCAAGCCGCGCAGGTAATCCTGATAGCAGGCGACGCCTTCCTTCATGAAAGCTTCCCGATCGGCCGTGGGCGGCGCCTTCTTGAGCACGAAGCCGCCCTTGGAACCGACCGGCACGATCACCGTGTTCTTCACCATCTGCGCCTTCACCAGCCCGAGCACCTCGGTGCGGAAATCCTCCGGCCGGTCCGACCAGCGCAGCCCGCCGCGCGCGACGCGCCCGCCGCGCAGATGCACGCCCTCGAAGCGCGGCGAGTAGACGAAGATCTCGAACATCGGCTTCGGCTCGGGCAGGCCCGGCACCTTCGAGGGATCGAGCTTGAAGGACAGAAACGTGCGCCGTGCGCCGTGCTCATCGCGCCGCCAATGGTTCGTGCGCAGCGTGGCGAGTACGAGCGCCAGATACTGACGCAGCACGCGATCCTCGTTCAGGTTGTCGACGCGGTCGAGTGCCGTCTCCAGGGCTCGCACCTGGGATGCCGTCGCCTCCTCACTCGCGCGCTCTGGATCGAAGCGCACGCGAAACAGGTTCACGAGCATGCGCGCGATCTTCGGGTGCGACGCCAGGGTCGACTCGATGAACGTCTGCGACAGCGGAAACGCGATCTGATGCAGATACTTTGCGTACGCGCGCAGTACGGTGATGTCGTCGGCGTCGAGATGCGCCGCGAGCACGAGCTGGTTGAAGCCGTCGCTTTCGACCGTGCCCGCGAGGACGCGCCCGAACGTGTCCTCGAAGATATCGCGCAGCGCCTCGATCTCGATCTCGGAGCCGTCGCGGGTAACGAGTCCCAGGTCCTCGATCGAGAGCGGCGGTACGTCGTCGGGCGTGATCCGGTACGGCCGCTGCTCGAGCACGCGCAGGCCCATGCGCTCGAGCATCGGCAGACTGTCGGACAGCACGGCGGGGCGGCCGGGATGAAACAACTTGAGCCGCACAGTTCCGGGCGCGGCTTCCACCGGACGATACAGGTTCATGCCGAGGGTGCCGGTCGCGATCGACTTCTGCATCCTCTCGATGTCGGGAACGGCTTTGCGTGCCGGGTAGTCCTCGCGATATGCGGCAGGGAATGCCGCAGCGAAACGCCGGCATGCAAGATTGCCCCGCGCCTCACCCATAGTATCGAGCAGCGCATGCCGCAGATCGTCGCCCCAGCGACGCGAAGCGGCGGCAAGACGCTCCTCCAGATCGGCGACCTCGTAGCGCGGAATGTGTCCGGGCCTGGTGCGCACGGTAATGACGATGCGCGCGAGCACCGACTCCGACAGGAACACGTTGAACTCGGAGCTCAGGCCGTTGAACGCCTGCATGAGCACCGCCTGCCATTTGCGCCGGAGCTCGGTGGAGTAATGCTCGCGCGGCGCGAAGATCAGGCAGACGCAGAAGCGCTCGAAGCCGTCGCGTCGCACGAACAGGCGCAACCGCTGGCGTTCGCCCAGGTGCAGGATGCCGAGGGCATTGGTCAGCAGTTCGTGCTCGTCGATCTGGAAAAGCTCGTCGCGCGGATAGGTCTCCAGCACGTGCTCCAGCGCCTTCGCCGCATGGCCACCCGCCGCAAAGCCCGCGCGCGCCATCACGCTCTCGACCTTGCGCCGCAGGAGTGGAATCTCGACGGGGTTGGTGCCGTAGACGATGTGGGTATAGAGGCCCACGAAGCGATGCTCGCCGCAGACCTCGCCCTGCGCGTCGTAGCGCTTGATGCCGACATAGTCGAGATAGCCCGGGCGGTGCACTGTCGAGCGTGAGTTCGACTTCGTCAGCAGCAGCAGATCCTTCACCCGCGCGTACGCTTGCGCCTCCGGCGGCAGTGCGGCGAAGCTCGCCGATGGCCCCGCCTCCTCCTGCCCGCGCAGGATGCCGAGACCCGAGCCCGGGGTGGTGCAGAGCGCATCGGCGCCGTCCACGCGGGTCAGATCGCTCGAGCGGTAGCCCAGGAAAGTGAAGTGGCCGCGAATCAGCCAGCGCAGGAACGCCGTGCACTCGTCGAGGACTTCTGCGGAGAGCGGCGGCGGCTGCCGGCCGAGATCAGCGAGGATTTCCTCCAGGCGGCCTAGCATGGTGCGCCAGTCCGCCACGGCGAGGCGCACGTCGTTCAGCACCCGCGTGAGGTCCGCCGCCAGTGCTTCGATGCTGGTCGCGTCGGCCAGCCGGTCGACCTCGACGTGCATGAACGATTCGCGCACGCCCTCCGCACCGCTCACGGCCGGTTCCAGGAGTTGTCCCGCGGCGTCGCGGCGGTTTAGCAGCACGGGGTGTAGGAGCAGATGCAGGGCGAGCCCGCTGCGATTCACCTCCGTCGTCACCGAGTCCACCAGGAACGGCATGTCGTCGTTGACGATCTCGACGACGGTATGGGTGGACTGCCAGCCGTGTTCCTCAATGCTCGGGTTGAAGACCCGCACTTTCGGCGACGCCCGGCTCGCGGCGGCGGGCGAACGCCAGATGCGAAAGCGCCGCGCCGTAGATATCGGCAGTGTCCAACTCCGCCAGGTCGTCCGGGTCGAACTCGCGGTAGTACTCGGCCAGAAATCGCTCGGTGGCTGCCTGGTTGTCCCCTGGAACCTTCGCGCGCACCAGCGCGCTCACGGCCTCCAGACGCTCGGTCTTGCCCTGCTCCGTCAGCGCCAGCATGTTCAAATCCTCCGTCGTCGCTCAAGTCGCGGTCTGCAGCCGCTGTGTCATGGGAAGTCTAGCAGGGTTGTCGGACTTTGCCGTGACAACGCCGAGGGCGCTTCGGGATGTGGTGGGTCGTCGCGGGCTGGATTCCGGCGTGGCGATGGCCCACCCCCCGGTCATGAACGGCGGATCAGGATTCCGCCTCCGCACTCAGCGGGCGCGAGCGGGACCGGGCGGCGGAAGTACGCCGCAGCCCGGGAGACGGGCTGCGGTGAGAGGTTTCAGCGCACCATGCAGGGACGCTTGTTGTCGAACTTCCAGCCGGGGATCAGGAACTGCATCGCAATGGCATCGTCCCGCGCGCCGAGCGCCTTTTCGCGATACAGGCGATGGGCTGCTTCCACATGCTCCATGTCGAGCTCGACGCCGAGGCCGGGCTTCTCCGGCACCTTCACCAGCCCGTCCTCTATCTTGAAGGGTTCCCGGGTCAGGCGCTCGCCGTCCTGCCAGATCCAGTGCGTATCGATCGCGGTGATCTTGCCGGGCGCCGCGGCGGCGACATGGGTGAACATCGCCAGCGAAATATCAAAATGATTGTTGGAATGCGAACCCCAGGTGAGTCCCCATTCGTGGCACAGTCTGCGCGACGCGAACCGACCCCTGCATGGTCCAGAAGTGCGGGTCGGCGAGTGGAATGGTGACCGACTGCAACTGGATCGCGTGTCCCATCTCGCGCCAGTCGGTGGCGATCATGTTGGTCGCCGTCGGCAGCCCGGTGGCGCGGCGGAACTCGGCCATCACCTCGCGACCCGAGTAGACGCCCTCGGCACCGCACGGATCTTCGGCATAGGCCAGCACGCCGTGCAGATCACGCGTGAGTCGCACGGCGTCCTTCAGCGACCACGCCCCATTCGGGTCGAGCGTGCAGCGCGCTTCGGGAAAGCGCTCGTGCAGCGCGCGGATCGCATCGACCTCCTCCTCGCCGCGCAAGCACGCCGCCCTTCAGCTTGAAATCGTGGAAACCGTAGCGCGCATGCGCCGCTTCCGCCAGACGCACCGCCCCTTGCGGATCCATCGCGACTTCGTTACGCAGACGGAACCATTCGTTGTCGGCGTCGGGCTCAGTCCGATAGGGCAGATCGGTGCGCTTGCGGTCACCGACGTAGAACAGATAGCCCAGCATTTCGACCGCATCGCGCTGCTGCCCTTCACCGAGCAAAGCAGCGACGGGGACGCCGAGGAACTGCCCGAGCAGGTCGAGGAGCGCCGCCTCCAGTGCGGTCACCGCGTGAATGGTGATGCGCAGGTCGAACGTCTGCAGCCCGCGTCCGCCGGCGTCGCGATCGGCGAACTGGCGTCGCATGCTGTTGAGAATCGCGAGCCAGTTGCCGATTGATTGCCCGACGACGAGCGAGCAGGCATCCTCCAGCGTCTGCCGGATCTTCTCGCCACCGGGGACTTCTCCCACGCCCGTGTTGCCCGCGCTGTCGGTGAGAATCACGATGTTGCGGGTGAAGTACGGGCCGTGGGCGCCTGACAGGTTCATCAGCATGCTGTCGTGACCCGCCACCGGGATGACGCGCAGTTCGGTGACGCGGGGCGTGCCGCCGGCCGCGGTATTGGATTGAGACATGAGATCCTCCTAAGTTGGTGTTTGGAACACTCGCTCGACTGCGAACTTGTATTGGTCGATCAGGTCACGGGCGCAGGATTGAACAGCACCAGCGCATTGTGGAGCTGCCATTTTTCGGCCCAGGTTTTCTTGCCGCCCGCCACGTCGAGCATGAGCCGGAAGAGTTCCCAGCCCACATCTTCGATGCTCGCTGCGCCATCGGCGATGCGGCCGGCGTTGACGTCCATCAGGTCGTGCCAGCGGCGCGCCAGGTCGCTGCGCGTTGCCACCTTGATCACCGGACATTGCGCAAGCCCGTAAGGCGTGCCGCGACCGGTGGTGAAGACGTGAAGGTTCATGCCCGCAGCTAGCTGCAGGGTGCCGCAGATGAAGTCGCTCGCCGGCGTGGCGGCGTAGATGAGTCCCTTTTGCTTCACCTTCTCGCCGGGGGACAGGACCCCGCTGATGGGTGACGAGCCGGATTTCACGATCGAGCCCATCGCCTTCTCGACAATGTTGGAGAGCCCGCCCTTCTTGTTGCCGGGCGTTGTGTTGGCGCTGCGGTCGACGCTGCCACGCTTGAGGTAGGCGTCGTACCACGCCATTTCCCGGATGATCCCGTTCGCCACCTCGGCGTTCACGGCGCGCGAGGTAAGCTGATCGACGCCGTCGCGGACTTCGGTGACCTCGGAGAACATCACGGTGGCTCCGGCACGCACCAGAAGATCGGTAGCGAAGCCGACGGCGGGGTTCGCCGTCACGCCGGAGAATGCATCGCTGCCGCCGCACTGCACGCCGACCACCAGAGCCGACGCGGGGCATGTCTCGCGGCGGCGCGCGTTCAGGCGCTCGAGATGCTGCCTGGCGGAACTCGTGATCGAGTCGATCATCGACATGAACCCGACGTGTGCCTCGTCCTGCAGGCAGACGACATCGCGTTCATCGGCTTTCTCCTCGCCGCTCGCCGCCCGTTCACGCAGCAGGATCGCACCGGGCGGCAGCAGCCGATCGGGCTGCAGCTTCTCGCAGCCGAGGCTCACGACCATCACCTCGCCGCCGAAGTTGGGATTGAGGCTGATGTTGCGCAGCGTGCGGATGGGGATCACCGCATCCGGCGCATCGATGGCCACACCACAGCCGTAGGTGTGCTCGAGGCCGATGACGTCGTCGACGTTCGGATACAGCGGCAGCAACTCGGCCTTGATGCGTTGCACCGCAAAGTCGACTACTCCCGAGACGCACTGCACGGTGGTCGTAATGGCGAGGATGTTGCGGGTGCCGATGGAGCCGTCAGGGTTGCGATAGCCCTGAAAGCTATAGCCTTCGAGCGCCGGCTGCGCAGCCGGCTTGACGGTCGCGATCGGCAGATCGGTGAGCCCACGCGCCTCCGGCATTTTCAGCCGCGCCTCGTACACCCAGCTGCCAGCGGGGAGATCCTCCAGCGCATAGCCGATGGCGACGTCGTAGCGCCGCACGGGATCGCCGCGGGCGATGTCGACCAGCGCGACCTTGTGTCCCTGCGGCACTTTCTCGCGCAGCACGATTCCGTTCGAGAGTGTGGTGCCGGCCGGGAGACCACCATCGTTGGCGACGATTGCCACGTTGTCGCGCTCGTGCATGCTAATGAGGATCGGGGAGTTCTGCGATCCGGTGTGCTGATGTGACATGTGTGTGCCCTCCTACTTCCATCTGTCGGCCGGGCCGACCTCGACGTTTCGCGTCGGCCCGGTAGTCGCTGGTTTCCCTACGCCGCCTGCGGCCCAGTCGCCAAGTCGGTCTTGATCAGAGAACGCTTGAGCTCGACCCGTCGAATCTCGCCAACGACCACTAGGTACATGACGATCATCAACGCCGCGTGTGCGCCGACATAGACCAAAGCCCAGGCAAATGCGCCGGTCGCCTGCAGGATGTAGCCGATGACGATCGGTGTCGTGATTCCCGCAACGTTGCCGAAGGTGTTGAAGAGGCCGCCGCTGAGACCCGCGGCTTCCTTGGGCGACGTGTCCGCCACAACCGCCCAGCCCAGCGCACCGATGCCCTTGCCGAAGAAGGCGAGCGACATGAGCGCGATGACCAGCGTGTCGTTTTCGACGTAGTTGCAGAGAATCATGCTCATCGAGATCAGCATGCCGACGACGATTACCGACTTGCGCGCGACGGAGAGTGAATGTCCGGCCTTGATCAGCCTGTCGGAAACATAACCGCCGAGCACGCCGCCGATGAAACCGCAGACCGCAGGCAGCGAGGCAACGAAGCCGGCTTTCAGAATTGTCATGCCGCGCTCGCTGACGAGATAGACCGGGAACCAGGTCAGGAAGAAGTACGTGAGCGTGGTCAGGCAGTACTGGCCGAGGTAGATGCCGAGCAGCATGCGGTTGGACAGCATCTCCTTGATGCAGGCCCAGGTGTCGACCTGTTTGGGCTTTGCTGTGCCCTTGGCCTGATCCATGTCGACCAGCGCGCCGCCGGCCGCGATGTAGTCGAGTTCGGCCTTGTTGATGCGCGGGTGGGTTTTCGGGCTGTAGATCGTCTTCAGCCACACGAAGGCGAGCACGATTCCGAGCGAGCCCATGAGGTAGAAGACACTCGGCCAGCCATACGTATGCACGAGCCACCCCATGATCGGCGCGAAGAGGACGGTCGCGAAATATTGGGCCGAGTTGAAGATGGCTGCAGCAAAGCCGCGTTCGTTGCTGGGAAACCACGCAGCCGTGAGGCGACTGTTGCCGGGAAAGGACGGTGACTCTGCGGTCCCGACCAGAAAGCGCAGCACGAAGAGCGTCGCCACGGCGGCCCCGCCGGTCAGAAAGCCGATTCCACCCTGAAAAATGGTGAAGAGCGACCACAGAAATATGCTGAAGAAGTAGGTCATCTTCGAGCCGAAGCGGTCGAGCAGCCAGCCGCCGGGAACCTGGCAGATGACGTAGGACCAGGCGAAAGCCGAGAAGATGTAACCCATCTCAACCGGCGACATGTCGAACGCTTTCTTGATCTCCGGGCCGGCAATGGAAATCGTGGCGCGATCGGCGTAGTTGAGTGTCGTGATGATGAAGAGCATCGCCAGGATGCCCCACCGTGCTCGTGTGCGTGCCGCGTCAGCGGTCTTGGGTTGACTGGTTTCCACGAATCCCCCTCCAGGGTTGATCGTCAGCTAGTCTCGCGAGCGAGCGTCGCCCGCATCGGAACTGCCCGCCGGGCGCGTCGATTGACGCCGCGCCCGGCACTTCGGTCACGGTTTCTGGCCTATTTCGAAGTTGGCCATCACCTCCAGAGCCCGCACCATCGCGGAGTGATCCCACGCCTTGCCGCCATGCGCTGCGCACGCGTTGAACAACTCCTGCGCAGTGGCGGTGTTGGGCAGAGACACCCCCAGAGCGCGCGCGCTGGACAGGGCAAGGTTCAGGTCCTTCTGGTGCAGCTCGATGCGGAAGCCGGGGTCGAAGGTGCGCTTCACCATGCGCTCGCCATGCACCTCGAGAATGCGCGATGACGCGAAGCCTCCCATCAGTGCCTGGCGCACGCGTGCCGGATCGGCGCCCGCCTTGGCCGCGAACAACAGCGCTTCGCCGACGGCCTCGATGTTGAGCGCGACGATGATCTGGTTGGCGACCTTGGCCGTCTGGCCGTCGCCATTGCCGCCGACCAGGGTGATGTTCTTGCCGAGGAGATCGAAGAGCGGCTTGACCTTCTCGAAGGCCGCGTCAGGACCGCCGACCATGATCGAGAGCGACGCGTTCCTGGCGCCGACCTCACCGCCGGAGACCGGAGCGTCCAGGTAGTCGCAGCCCAGCGCGTTGATCTTCTTCGCGAACTCCTTCGTCGCGATCGGCGAGATCGAGCTCATGTCGACCACCGTCTTGCCGGCAGTGAGCCCGCTCGCCACGCCGTCGGCGCCGAAGAGCGCTGCCTCGACGTGCGGCGTGTCCGGCACCATGGTGATGACGACGTCGGCCTTTTCCGCCACTTCCTTGCCATTCGCGCATGCCTTGCCGCCCGCCGCGACGAGTGCATCCGGCACGCTCGGCAGGCTGAAGAGATAAACGTCGTGGCCCGCCTTGACGAGATGGCCTGCCATGGGGCTGCCCATGATGCCGAGTCCGATGAAGCCCAATTTCATGTCCTTGCTCCTTTTGGGTGGTGGATCTTGCGAAATCAGTAACCGCTGCCCTGTGCGGCCGCTGCAGCGCCGGCGCGCATGGCGCGCAGGACCTCCTGTGCGCCGGCCGCCATCAGCCGTGCATCCGAGCTGACGGTGACGAACTGGAAGCCCTTCGCGATGCGCTCGCGCGCCTTCTCCGGCGTGCCGTTGTGGATTCCGGCCACGACGCCGTGTGCCTTGGCGCGGGCGAGGATGTGGTCGATCGCCTCTGCGGCGGGCGGGTCGACGTCGTCGAACGTCGGTGTGCAACCAAGCGCTAGGGAGAGGTCCCCGGGGCCGATGTAGATCGCGTCCAGCCCCGGCACGGACAGAATGTCGTCCAGGTTTTCCAGCGCCTCCCGCGTCTCGATCATCGCGAACACGACGACCGTGTCGTTGGCGTGGGCGGCGTAATCGGGGCCGCCATACAGAAGGCCGCGTATGGGTCCGAAGCTGCGGGTGCCGCGCGGCGGATAGTGGGTGGCGGCAATGAGCCGCTCGGCGTCCGCGCGGGTATTGACCATGGGGCAGATCACCGCATAAGCCCCCGCATCCAGCACTTTCATGAGAATGCCGGGCTCGTTCCACGGCACGCGCGCCATCGGCACGGTGTTCGTCGTCGAGATGGCGGTGAACATGTCCACCGTCTTCTGGTAGTCGACCACCCCGTGCTGCAGATCGATGGTCAGGGAGTCCCAACCCTGGTGGGCCATGACTTCCGCGGAGAAAGTAGCCGGGATGGCGAGCCATCCGTTGACGACGGCCCCGCCAGCCTTCCAGATGGAACGAATTCGGTTCTCACGCATGTCGGAACTCCTCCTTTGTAGGTTTTCATCATCTTGCCCACCGTTGTGATACGACGTACGACGACGTATGAGTTAAGTCTAGGTCTCTCGTGATCTCATTGCAAGAGGGGTAAGGAAATTATTCTGGCTGACAACACCGCGTATGAAAGGTGTCGCCGGCACGACGTCACGGGAACCAAGTACGACCTATCGACATCAGACGTATCACGATATGATCTGAAATGAGAAGGCTACCGGAACGAATCCATGAATGACCCGAAGCAGATCCCCCTACCCCGCAGGCGCAGCCGCAGTCTCGCGCAGGAGGTCATGGAAGATCTGACGACGCAGATTCGAAACGGTGCTTACGCGCCGGGTGAACGGCTTCCCACGGAACCGGAGGTGATGGCGCAGCAGGGCGTCAGCCGGACCGTCGTGCGCGAGGCAATGTCGCGTCTGCAGGCGGCCGGCATGGTGGAAACGCGGCACGGCGTCGGAACCTTCGTGCTGCCACCTGCGATCGAGGCGCCATCACTCGATCTGGCGACCGCGCTCACCATTCGCGACGTTCTGGCGATGCTGGAGGTACGCATCAGCGTCGAGACAGAGGCCGCCGCCTTGGCGGCGCAGCGGCGCACGGACGAACAACTGGTGCTGATGCGGCGCACCGTCGAGGCGTTTGACGGGAGTGTAGCTGCCGGCCGCAGCGCCATTGACGAGGACTTCGAGTTTCACCTGCAGATCGCACTGGCGACTCAGAACAAATACTTCGAGGAGTTTCATCGCCACATCGGCACGAGCACGATACCGCGCGCCCGCGTGGCCGCTGCCGAGTTGTCGGTGGAGCCGACCCGGGACTATCTGCATCGGGTCAACCGGGAGCACGAGTACATTCTCGCCGCCATCACCCTGCAGGATGCGGAAGGTGCCCGCGCCGCCATGCGCATGCACCTTACGCACAGCCGGGAACGACTGCGGCTCGCGAGCGAAGGCAAAGCAGAGGCTCAAGGCAACGTCCGGATCGAAACGAGCTAGCGTGGGGGGTGTGGTGAATCGTCGCGGGCTGGATTCCGGCGTGGCGATTTGTTACCTTCCCGCTGCGCTTTTGCCGCATCCCTAACCAGACACGCCCATGCCGACGTTCGACATCGTTTCCGAGGTAGACAAGCAGGAAGTCCGCAACGCTGTCGACCAGACCAACAAGGAGGTCTCGACCCGCTTCGACTTCAAGGGCTCGGATGCGCGGGTCGAACAGAGCGACTACGAACTCACCGTCTTCGGCGACGACGAGTTCAAGCTCGGACAGGTGGAGGACATCCTCGCCCAGAAGCTCGCCAAGCGCGCAGTCGACGTGCGCTGCCTGGAGCGGGGCAAGGTCGAGAAGATCTCCGGCAACAAGGTCAAGCAGAGCGTGAAGATCCGGGTTGGCGTGGAGTCAGAGCTCGCCAAGAAAGTCGTGCGGCTTCTCAAGGACAGCAAGCTCAAGGTGCAGGCGAGCATCCAGGGCGACGCGGTGCGCGTGTCCGGTGCGAAGAGGGACACGCTGCAGGACGCCATCGCGCTCGTGAAGAAAACCATCACCGACTTTCCGCTGCAGTACCAGAACTTCCGTGACTAGCGGGCCGGCTTGCGCCCCGCGCCGCGCTCAAGCCTGGAGGCCGGCGGTCCAGCGCGCGTAGAGCCGATCGGCGACCCTGTGCAGCGCCGCCACGCGCCGCTCGAGGTGCTCCTCGATCTCACGCGGGGACTGCACGCCGGGGCTGTTGCGACTCTCCGCGATTTCCTTCGCCCCGCCCCGGCACCAGGTCCGGATCAGGTCTTCCGTCATCTCGACGTGGCATTGCAGGCCGAGATGCGGCCCGAGCACGAAGGCCTGGTTGTCGCACCACGGACTGGACAGGATGCGCGTCGCCCCTGCCGGCAGCGTGAACGTCTCGCCGTGCCAGTGAAAGGAATCGAAGAAGTCGAGGTCGTCGCCGAACCACTCGCGCGCGATCGGCGTGTCCGGCACGTCGCACCGCCCCCAGCCGATTTCCTTGACGGGGTTTCGTCCGACCACCCCGCCCAGCGCCTTGGACATGAGCTGACCGCCGAGACAATGTCCCAGGACCGGAACTTGCGCATCGACCGCGGCCCGGATCAGCCTCAGCACCGGCGCAATCCAGGGCAGATCGTCGTTGACGCTCATCGGCCCGCCCATGAAGACCAACACCGGAGAAGGCGCCCGCATCGGGCGGCACGCTCTCGCCTTCGTCGATGCGCACG
The DNA here is from genome assembly GCA_963719715.1 of uncultured beta proteobacterium. Classification (GTDB taxonomy): domain Bacteria; phylum Pseudomonadota; class Gammaproteobacteria; order Burkholderiales; family JAEUMW01; genus JAEUMW01. Next base: position 138,418 of record CAVRDD010000004.1, on the reverse strand, counting down.
AGTTGCCAGGGCATGGACTGGCGATCCAGATACGCTGCCAGATATCCCGGTCCCTCTGTGCGTGCGTGACGAAAGACGGCGATAGGCCTCATGGAGTTCCTCGCATGATTGACAAGTACCGCATTCTAACCGGCCTCGCGATCGCCCTCATCGCCGACGCCGCAGCGGCAACCGACGTGAACGTCATCGGCCTCTTCCGCGACAAGGCGGTGGTAGTGGTAAACGGCGGCAAGCCGCGCACACTGAACGTCGGCGAGACGGCGTCCGACGGCGTCCGGCTGGTCTCGGTCGATGGCGATCAGGCCGTTCTCGAAATCGACGGCAAGCGCCGGAGTCTCGGCATGGGGCAATCGATCTCGATCGCCGCGCCGAGCAGCGACGCGCGCGCCCAGGCCACGCTGGGCGCCGATGCGCACGGACATTTCATGGCGAACGGCCAGATCAACGGCCGCAGCGTCCAGTTTCTGGTCGACACCGGCGCCTCGATGATCTCCATGAACGCCACCGAAGCCAAGCGTCTCGGCGTGAGCTACCTGAAGGGCCAGCGCGGCTACGCGCAAACGGCAAACGGGCCGGCGACGGTCTACAAGATTCGGCTCGATACGGTGCGCGTCGGCGACATCAACGTGAACGACGTCGATGCGCTCGTTCACGACGGCAACGCCCTGCCGCTGGTGCTGCTCGGCATGAGCTTCCTCAACCGCGTGGAAATGCGTCACGACGGGCCGACGATGACGCTCATCAAGCGCTACTGAGCCCAGTTTCTCTGCGCGCGCTTACGGCCGCGCCCTCAGGGCACGAACTTCAGTGCCCGCCCATCGCAACTCACCCCGCATCTGCCCTGACTCCGGATCACTCCGGCTTGTCGTGTCATCCTTGCCGGAATCCACCAGCGAGAGCAGGTGTCCGAAGCGGTTGCGCTTCGTCTGCAGATAATGCAGGTTGCGTGGCGCGGCGGCACTTCCACCGGCACCCGCTCGGAGACAACCAGCCCGTATTCCTCGAGCGCCCGCACCTTGTCCGGGTTGTTCGTCATCAGGCGCACGTTGCGCACGCCGAGGTCGAACAGGATGTGCGCGCCGATGCTGTAGTCGCGCATGTCGGCGGCGAATCCGAGCTCGTGATTCGCCTCCAGCGTATCGTGCCCCTTGTCCTGCAGCGCATAGGCGCGCACCTTGTTGAGCAGCCCGATGCCGCGTCCCTCGTCGAACATGTAGACGATCACCCCGCGCCCGGCCTCGCTGCACCCGCCGCATCGCGGCCTCGAGCTGCTCGCCGCAGTCGCAGCGCTCGCTGCCGAAGACGTCCCCGGTGAGACACTGCGAGTGCAGCCGCACCAGCACCGGCTCGGCGCCGGCCACGTCGCCCTTCACCAGCGCGACGTACAGCGTCGACTCGAGATCGTCGCTGTAGACCATCAGCTCGAACTGCCCGCCGTGGCGGGTGGGCAAGCCGCGTTTCCGCCTTGCGCCGGATCAGCCGCTCGTGGCGACGGTACTCGACGAGATCGGCGATCCGCAGGATGCGCACGTCGTGCTTGGCGGCAAAGCGCTCGAGCTCCGGCATGCGCGCCATCGTCCCGTCGGCGCTCATGATCTCGCAGATGACGCCGGCCGGCTTGAGGCCGGCCATGCGCGCGAGATCGACCGCCGCCTCGGTGTGACCTGCGCGCACCAGAACGCCGCCCGTCTGGGCACGCAGCGTGAGCAGGCGGCCCGGCCGGATCAGGTCTGCCGGCCGCGCGTCGTCCGCGATCGCCACCGCGATGGTGCGCGCACGGTCGTGCGCCGACATGCCCGAGCTCACGCCGATGCGGGCATCGATCGGCGTCGCGAAGGCGGTCTGAAACTTCGTCGTGTTGCCCTCGTCGCTCTCGATCAGCGACAGCCCGAGCTGGCGCATGCGCTCCTCGGTGAGCGCGAGGCGAGACGAGCCCGCGGGCGCGTGAGGCCATGAAGTTGATCGCCTCGGGCGTCGCGCGCTCGGCGGCGACGAAGAGGTCGCCCTCGTTCTCGCGGTCCTCGTCGTCGACGAGGATCAGCATGCGCCCCTTGCGCACGTCGGGCAGGATCTGCTCGACGATGAACTCGCTCGTCTTGCGGATGTCGGCCATGGCGATCGCGGGCCTGCCCGGGCGGCCGCGCTAGGTGATGAGGCGCATGAACTCGGCGCGCGTCTTGTCGGTGAAGAACTCGCCCGTGAACGCCGAGGTGGTCGCCACCGAGTGCTGCTTCTGGATGCCGCGCATGGTCATGCACATGTGCTGCGCCTCGATCACCACGGCCACGCCGTAAGGATCGAGCGTTTCCTGGATGCAGTCGCGAATCTGCGTAGTGAGGCGCTCCTGCACCTGCAAGCCGTCGCGCGAAGGCGTCGACCACGCGCGGTATCTTCGACAGCCCGACGATGTGCTCCTTCGGGATGTAGGCCACGTGCGCCTTGCCGAAGAACGGCAGCATGTGGTGCTCGCACAGCGAGTAGAGCTCGATGTCGCGCACCAGCACCATCTGCTGGTAGTCCTCGCGGAACTTCGCCGAGTTCAGAATCGCGGCCGGATCGAGACCGTAGCCGTGGGTGAGGAACTGCAGCGCCTTCGCCACCCGCTCCGGGGTCTTGGCCAGACCCTCCCGTGCCGGATCCTCGCCGAGCGCCTGCAGAATCGATCCGTAGCCATCCGCGATGCGCGCGGTGACGTCGGGATCGTACTCGCCGATCTTCGACCCGCACCGTTCAGCTTGTTCTCTTCGACGATCTGGGGTTTGGCGCTCATCGCAATCCTCCGCTCACGCTCGGTGAGACGCGCGCGGCCGCAAAGGGGTTCACTGCGTCGCCGGCGGGCAGACGCGCGCGGATGCGCTCGACGATGCCCTCCTTCGTGAGACCGCACTCCGCAGCAGAATCGCCGGATCGCCCTGCTCCAGGAAGACATCGGGCAGGCCCAGGATGAGCAAGGGGGTCGATGATCCCCTGCGCCTCCAGGAACTCACCTACCGCACTGCCGGCCCCGCCGAGAACGGTGTTCTCCTCGACCGTGACGAGCAGGGCATGGCGCCCGGCCAGATCGCGGATCAGCGCCTCATCGAGCGGCTTCACGAAGCGCATGTTGGCGACCGTGGCGTCGAGTTCCTTGCGCCGGCCGCGAGCGCTGGCGTGAGCATCGGCGCCGAAGGCGAGAATCGCCACCTCGCGCCCTTCGCGCCGGATCTCGCCGCGCCCGATCGGCAGCGCGGTCATCTGCTTTTGCACCGGCACGCCGACGCCCGCGCCGCGCGGATAGCGCACGGCCGCCGGCGTGTGTCCAGCTGAAACGCCGTGTAGAGCATCTGACGGCACTCGTTCTCGTCCGCCGGCGTCATCACGGTGAGGTTCGGGATGCAGCGCAGGTAGGAGAGATCGAAGCTGCCGTTGTGGGTGGCGCCGTCGGCGCCGACGACGCCGCCGCGATCGATCGCGAACACCACCGGCAGGTTCTGGATCGCGACGTCGTGGATGAGCTGGTCGTAGGCCCGCTGCAGGAAGGTCGAATAGATCGCGACCACCGGCTTCATGCCCTCACAGGCGATGCCGGCGGCGAAGGTCACGCAGTGCTGCTCGGCGATGCCGACGTCGAAATAGCGGTCGGGAAAGCGCTCGGCGAACTTGCACGAGGCCCGAGCCCTCGCGCATCGCCGGCGTGATGCCGATCAGCCGCGGGTCGCGCTCGGCCATGTCGCACAGCCAGTCGCCGAAGATCTCGGTGTAGGTCGGCCGGCTGCCGCCCGTCTTCGAGACGATGCCGTGCTCCGGGTCGAACCGCGACACCCCGTGGTAGAGGATGCAGTCCTCCTCGGCCAGCTTGTAGCCCTTGCCCTTGCGGGTGACGACGTGCAGGAACTGCGGCCCATCGAGCTGACTCACGTTGGAGAGCGTCTCCACCAGCACGTCGACGTCGTGCCCGTCGATCGGTCCGATGTAGTTGAAGCCGAATTCCTCGAACAGCGTGCCCGGCGTCACCATGCCCTTCACGTGCTCCTCGGCCTTCTTCGCGAGCTCGAGCACCGGCGGCGGCAGCGCGCCGAGCACCTTCTCCGCGCCGCGGCGGGCCGCCGAGTAGAAGCGCCCGGACAGCAGGCGTGCCGAGGTAGTTGTTGAGCGCGCCGACGTTGCGCGAGATCGACATGTCGTTGTCGTTCAGCACCACGAGCAGGTTCGCGTCCATCGCGCCGGCGTTGTTGAGCGCCTCGAAGGCCATGCCGCCGGTCATCGCGCCGTCGCCGATCACCGCCACACAGCGCCGGCTCTCGCCGCGGCGCTTCGCCGCCACCGCCATGCCGAGCGCCGCGCTGATCGACGTGCTGGCGTGGGCGGTGCCAAAGGTGTCGTACTCGCTCTCGCTGCGGCGCGGAAAGCCGGAGATGCCGCCCCACATCCTGAGCTTCGACATGCGCTCGAGGCGCCCGGTGAGCATCTTGTGCGTGTAGGTCTGGTGGCCCACGTCCCAGACCAGGCGGTCGTGCGGCGTGTTCGAGGACGATAGTGCAGGGCGATCGTAAGCTCGACCGTGCCGAGGTTGGACGAAAGATGGCCGCCGGTCTTGCTCACGGACTCGATCAGGAAGCGCCGCAGCTCGTCCGCGAGCTTGTGCAGGTCGGCGCGCGACAGCCGGCGCAGATCCGCCGGGTCGCGAATCGACTCGAGCAGTTCGTAGCGCACTTCGGGTGCGTTCATCAGAATTTTCTCATCACGATGAAATCCGCGAGCTCCTCGCAGGCGCCGCGCGCGCGCGCCGAAGCGCGCGCGAGCGCATCGATCGCGGTCGCGCGCATCTCGCAGCGCCAGCTGCCGCGCACCCGGCACGCCCAGCAGCTGAACGTAGGTCGGCTTGTTGCTGATCGGCATCCTTGCCGGCGGTCTTGCCCAGCGTCGCGGTGGTCGAGTCGGCGTCGAGCACGTCGTCCACGACCTGGAACGCCAGGCCGATACATTTGGCGAAGTGATCGAGACGCGCAAGTCCGTCGCGCATCCAGCGCCGAGCCGCAGCGCGCGCCCAGCAGCACCGCGGCGCGGATCAGCGCGCCGGTCTTGTGGATGTGCATGAATTCGAGTTCGGGCAGCGTCGAGGGTCTTGCCGACGCTGGCATCGAGATCGATCGCCTGGCCGCCCGCCATGCCGCGCGATCCGGCGGCCGCCGCCAGCAGCTTCACCATTTCGAGCTGCGTGCGCGGCTCGTGGCAGCGAGCTCGCGCGCGGACAGCAGCTCGAACGCCAGGCTTTGCAGCGCGTCGCCCACCAGCAGCGCGGTCGCCTCGTCGTACTCGACGTGGCAGGTGGGCTTGCCGCGCCGCAGCACGTCGTCGTCCATGCACGGCAGATCGTCGTGCACCAGCGAATAGGCGTGGATCAGCTCGACCGCGGCGGCGGCGACGTCCACCCGGTCGCGTCGGCGCCGGCCAGTTCGCCCGCCGCGAACGCCAGCAGCGGCCGCACCCGCTTGCCGCCGCCGAGGACGGCGTAGCGCATGGCCTCGTGCAGGCGGGCAGGCGCAACGTGGGGAGGCGGCAACAGGCGCGCAAGCAGCGTCTCCATCTGGTCCTGCCGCGCCGCGACCCAATCGTCGAAAGCGCCGGGGACCAACCGGCTGGCATTTCCCGAAGCGGAGTCCGCCCCGTCCGGGGCGCGCGAAGCGTTCAAGTCGAAATCGGATCCCAAGGGCTGGATGCGCAAGACAAGGCGCGTTCCCCCGCGTCAAGGCTCTGACGGAGCAAACGGTTTCAGGGTGTTCTCTTCGAGAATCCTGACCTGCTGCTCAGCCGTCTGCAGTGCAGACTGGCAATACTGCAGCAGCGCTGCACCGCGCTTGTAGGCTGCCAGCGAGTCCTCGAGCGGGAGCTGGCCGCTTTCCATGCGGGCCACCAGCCCTTCGAGCTCCAGGATCGCCGCCTCGAAGCTCTCCGGCTTGTCTTCCTCGACAGTCTTCGACATCGGTTCGAGCCAGAGAACACCAAAACGGCGTAAGGTATCCCAGCCGGGGCTTCGGGGTCAACGACGGGGCGTTCCGGGAACTGTGACAAAGCGCCGAAGTCGATTGATTTCGCCAGTGTTTCTGATAGCCTTTTTAAGTGGCTCATCAGGAAATTGTTCTCCGGTTTGCAATAGGCTGCGATCCCATCCCAATGACGGTCGATCATTTCGGCGAACTTTTGGTAAGCTGGGAGCCGCTGCCACTTCAGGCTTGCGCGCCAGTTGTCGAAGAAGCGTCGCGCCCAAGCCTCGCGCTCGTAGTCCCAGAGCTGGCCAAAGGACTCCTTGAGCAGGTAGGCGGTGTTCAGGCGCTTGTTGGCCGCCAAGAGCTCCCTGAGGTTCTGGCGACCGGCCGGGTTGAGGTTCTCCCGGTGCGACAGCAGCGTGTACTTCTGGCCCTTGATGAAGCTGCGATCCTTGCCGGCGAGCCTCGCGTACTCGGGCTTGCGCACTTTGTCGAGCGCCTCGCCCAGGTGACGCGTGATGTGGAACTTGTCGAACAAGATCGCCGCCTGCGAGGCGCGTTCGTTCGTCGCGTTGCGAAACGGCTTCCACATGTCCATTACCGCCAGACGAATGCCGCGACTCTTCTTCGGCCCGAGTTGCTCGTAGAACATCGCCATGCTCTTCTCGGATCGGTCCTCACCACCGAACCAGATCGGCCGGCCGCGGATGAGATCGCTCACCACGATGCGATAGGTGTGCCCCTTGCGGATCGAGATCTCGTCGATGCCGATGGCTTTGGGGCCAGGCGTGCCCGCCTCGGCCAACTGCGCCTGCATGTACTGCTTTTCCAGCGTCTTGACCGTGTCCCAGTCGAGATGGAGCTCCTTGGCAAGGTCCTTGATCGTGGTCGACCGGCAGCCCCTGCCCACGTAATGGGAAAAGCGCTTGGTATAGAAAGGATTGTCGGCCAGGAAAGCGAGCCGCTCGCGCTTCACCTTGCCGCAACTTCTGCACTGCACCCGCCGAACCTCGATCTCGAGATAGATGCGCGTATCGCCGCAGGACAGATCGCGAACCCGACGCGTACGTCGATCGTACCAGCCCATGTGTGCTCGACCGCAACCGCCGCACAGCGTTTTTTTGAGCGGCGTTCAAGGGTGATGGCGCGCGCCTTCGGATCTCCGAAGACCCCGCGCACCGTGGGTTGCGGACGAAAACCGGGGAAGCCATACGCGTCCCACAGCCGCCGCAATCGCTTTGTCGAGGTTGCCATGCAAACATGTTCGCGGTTTCAACCGACCTTGAACATGCCAGAAAGCCAGCATTCACGCCGCTTCCGGGCCGATTCATGCCCTCAAACGACCCACACGACTTCCTGAAGACCCTTTTAAGTTATTCCGCACCCCGCGCTGCAGGCTTTCGGTGCCGGAAAAGAGTCCTTCAACCCTCAACCCGAAAGAGGTGAAAAATTGCCCTATGACTGATCTGGCTACTGCTGGTGCTCTGACCTCCACCCCTCAACCCCTGTCCGTCGACTGGTATCTCGACCGGGATATCCACGAGGCCGAACTTGCAACGGTATTCGCGAACGGCCCCGGCTACGTTGGCCACGAGCTCATGGTTCCCCGTCCCGGCGACTATCATGTGCTGGACTGGACGGGAAACGGCAAGACCCTGATCCGCAATCCGCACGGCGTCGATCTCCTCTCCAATGTGTGTCGTCACCGGCAGGCCACCATCCTGCAGGGACGCGGACATGCAAAGAATCTGGTGTGCCCCGTTCACCGCTGGACCTACGACACCCACGGCGCCCTGCTAGGCGCGCCGCACTTTCCCGACAGACCCTGCCTGGACCTGGAGCGCACGTCGCTTGCGAACTGGAACGGCATGCTGTTTAGCGGGCCGCGCGACCCCGCGCGCGACCTGGCCGGGCTCGGCATCGCCGCGGACCTGTCCTTCGAGGGTTATGTTTTCCACCGCGCCGAGGTGACGGAATACCAATACAACTGGAAGGCCTTCATGGAGGTCTACCTGGAGCTCTACCACGTCGTCCCGTTCCATCCCGGCCTCGGCCGCTTCGTCGACTGCGACCGCCTGCTGCGCTGGGAGCTGGGCGACTGGTACAGCGCGCAGGTGTGCGGCGTGAGCCGGGATCTGGCCCGGGCCGGCACCCCGGCCTACCAGCATTGGCAGGAGCGCCTCCTCGAGTATCACGGCAGCGAGGCGCCCAAGTACGGTGCCCTCTGGTTCGCCTATTACCCGAATATCATGATCGAGTGGTATCCGCAGACGCTTGTCGTGAGCCAGGTGATTCCGCGCGGCCCGGATGCCTGCAGCAACGTTGTGGAGTACTACTACCCGGAGGAGATCGCACTCTTCGAGCCGGAACTCATCGAGGCGGAACGCGCCGCCTACAACGAGACCGCACTGGAGGACGCCGAGATCTGCCAGCGCATGCACGATGGCCGCCGTGCGCTGCGGGCGCAGGGTCGCAGCGAAGCGGGGCCGTACCAGTCGCCGATGGAAGACGGCGTCTGGCACTTCCACGAATTCCTGCGGCGTCACGTGGAGCCCGTGCTCGGCGCCTCGCGCTAAACGCCCCGCCAGTCCCAGTCCCTCTGGAATTGGGTGCGGAGAACCCGCACCCAATTTTTTCGTCTACCGATTCGATTTATTTATTTGCCGATGCCCTTCACCCTCCCCCGTCTGCGCAGTCACTGGATGATCGTCGCGGCACTGCTCTTCGCGGTGATGGGGCTTTGCGTGAAGCTCGGCGCCGCGCACGGCTTCTCCACCGCGGAGCTGGTCTTCTACCGCTCGTTCATCGGCCTCGTGGTGATCTATTTCATCGTCTGGCGCCGCGGCTATTCGCTGCGCACCCATCATCTGCGCAGCCATGTCTACCGCGGCACCTCGGGCTTCGTCGCGCTGCTGCTCTACTTCCACGCCATCGGCAGACTGCCGCTCGCCACGGCCGTAACGCTCAATTACACCTCGCCCCTGTTTCTCGCAGTGCTGGCCACCTTGGTGCTGAAGGAGCACGCATCGCGATGGCTGCTCGCCGCGGTGGTCGTCGGCTTCGTCGGCGTCGGGCTGCTGCTGCGGCCTTCGTTCAACTCGGACGAAATCGTCCCGGCTGCCTTCGGTCTGGCCTCGGGAGCGCTGGCGAGCGTCGCCTACCTGAACGTGAAACAGCTCGGCCAGGCCGGCGAACCCGACTGGCGTGTCGTCTTCTATTTCACGCTGATCTCGACGGTGGGGGCCGCCGTGTGGATGCTCGCCTACACCTTCCACCCGGTGACCTGGGAGGGCGCTGCGATCATCGCCGGGCTCGGCACGAGCGCGACCCTTGCGCAGCTCGCGATGACGCGTGCCTACCAGGAAGGGCAGACCATCGTGGTCGGCAGCCTCGCCTACAGTACGGTCGTTTTCGCGAGTCTGCTGGGCGTGTTCGTCGGCGACGACAGTCTGAATGTGGAGAGCTGGCTCGCGATCGCCATCATCATCGCCAGCGGAATTGTCGCGACCCTTTCCGCTCCCCGTGCACCGCTGCCGGCGGACTGAGGCGGCGGTGTCCTATAATCGGCCAACGATGCCGGGAGTCTCCGATGATTTCGATCCAGGTTGCAGACGAATACACGAACGTGGCAGTGCTCGGCGAATTCACGCTCGCCGACATGAAGGAGCTGGAGGAGCACGCCATCCACCAGATAAGGCTGCAGGGCAGCGCCAACCTGCTCATCGACCTGCGCGACATGCTGGGCTATACGCTCGACGTCGCCTGGGAAGAGATCAAGTTCACGCGCACCCACGCGCGCGAGTTCGGGCGCGTCGCGGTGATCACGGACAACCAGTGGCTGGCGTGGATTGCCTGGTTGGAAAGCCTCTTCACGGATGCCGAGATCGAGGTCTTCGCCAGTTACGACGATGCGCTCGTCTGGGTGAAGGCGGCGGATTCTGGCGACGCGCCCGCGGAAAAATCCTAGGACCGCAGCCACACCGGAGTGACCTCGCCGCAGCAGCCATGGGCAGGGAAATCGACGCAATCGCGTTCGATGCCGCGGCCTTCCGGCGCTTCGGCGAGAGCGTTGCGCGCGAGACCGCCCTGCTTGAAGCGTGGGTGCGCTCCGGCGCGATGGCAGAAACGCCGTATGTCGCGGGCTTTGAACTGGAGGCCTGGCTGGTCGATGGCACGTTCGCCCCGGCGGCACTCAACGAGCGCTTTCTGGCCACGCTGGCAAGCGGCCTCGTGGTACCTGAACTCTCGAAGTTCAACGTCGAGCTGAATGGCACACCGCAGGTACTCGGCCCCGGTGCACTGGAGCGCCTGGAGCAGGAGCTTGCCGCCACCTGGCGCGACTGCCTGAGGGTGGCGCGTGGCCTGGACGCGGGGTTCGTGATGATCGGGATTCTGCCGACCATCACGGAGGCCGACCTGTGCCTCGCCAACATCTCCCCGCTCAACCGTTACCACGCGCTCAACCGCGAGGTCATGCGCGCCCGCCGCGGCCGTCCGATCTCGATCGACATCGACGGTCGCGAGCAGATCTCGACCCGGCATCACGACGTCATGCTGGAGGCGGCAACCACTTCCTTCCAGGTGCATCTGCAGGTGCCGGCAAGCCGCGCCGCCCGCTACTACAACGCCTCGCTGCTCCTGTCCGCGCCACTGGTGGCGGCGTGCGGCAACTCGCCGCTGCTCTTCGGCCGCGATCTATGGGAAGAGACGCGCGTCCCGCTGTTCGAGCAGGCGGTATCGCTGGGCGGTCCACAACGCCCGACACAGGATGCTGCACAGCGGGTGACCTTCGGCAGCGGCTACGTGCGCGAGTCTCTTCTGGAATGCTTCGCCGAGAATGCCTCGTTCTATCCCTGCCTGCTGCCGATCGACGTGCCCGAGGGCACCGCGACGCTGGAGCACCTGCGCCTGCACAACGGCACCATCTGGCGCTGGAATCGGCCCCTGATCGGCTTCGACAAGGCGGGTACACCGCACTTTCGCATCGAGCATCGCGTGCTTCCCGCCGGCCCCAGCGTGCCCGACATGATCGCGAACGCGGCCCTCTATTTCGGACTCGTGCACACGCTTGCCGCTGCGGAAGTGGCGCCCGAGACGCGGCTGCCGTTCGAGCGGGCGCGCGCGAACTTCTACAGCGCGGCGCGCACGGGGCTTGCCGCGCCGATCGAGTGGCTCGATGGGCGCGTTACCGACGCCCGGAGCCTGCTGCTGGAGGAACTTCTGCCCGCGTGCCGCGCGGGGCTGCTCGGCCTCGGTCTGGAAGCGGAAGACTTCACGCGCCACCTCGGCATCCTCGAGGCGCGCATCGACTCGCGGCAGACGGGGGCTGCCTGGCTGCGCCGCCGCCACCTCGCCAACGGTCGCGACCTCGGGGAACTCACGCGTGCGTATCTGGCGCGTCAGTGCAGCGGCCTGCCAGTGCACGAGTGGGCCGCGTGAGATCCGGAGACGCCTGATGGATCGACGGCTCGCACCGCGCCTCGAAGTCCTCGATCACATCCCTGACGGCCTGCTTGCCGTCGCACCCATCGATCTACACACCGTCGTACCCGGACCGACGCTGATTCATCTGCCCGGCCAGCGCGCGGAGCCGCTCTTCGTGGCGGTGCTCCTGCACGGCAACGAGAACACCGGGCTCACGGCGATGCAGGAAGTGCTGCGGAGCTCGGGCAGGCCGCTGCCGCGTTCACTGTCGCTTTTCATCGGCAATGTCCCCGCCGCCCGCTTGGGCGTGCGACGGCTCGACGACGAGCCGGACTACAACCGGGTCTGGCCCGGCAGCGAGCTGCCTGAGCATCCGCTGCACACCGTGATGGCGACCGTGGTCGACGAGATGCGCGCGCGACGCGTCTTTGCGAGCCTCGACATTCACAACAACACGGGACTCAATCCGCACTATGCCTGCCTCAACCGGGTAACCGCGCCGTTCCTGCATCTTGCACGGCTTTTCAGTCGCACCGTTGTGTACTTCGAACGTCCGCTCGGCGTGCAGTCGACGGCGTTTGCCACGCTCTGCCCCGCCGTCACCGTAGAGTGCGGCAAGCCCGGTGTGCGCGCGAATGCCGAGCACGCCGCCGGGTTCATCGATGCCTGCCTGCATCTTTCCCACTTCCCCGACCACGCCGTGCCGAAGCACGACGTCGACCTCTACCACACGGTCGCAACCGTCACCGTCCCCGACGCGGTGGATTTCTGCGTCGGCGCGGGAAGTGCGCAGGTCTGCTTCCGCGATGATCTGGAAACCCTCAATTTCCGCGATCTGCCTGCCGGCTGGCCGCTCGCGCGCGTGCGCGGCTCCGGACTCAAGCTGCAGGTGTCAGATCAGCAGGGGCGCGACGTGAGCACGACCTACCTCGAGGCCGAGGGCGACCGGCTTGCATTGCGCCAGGCCGTGACCCCGGCCATGCTCACCAAGGATGCCCGGGTAATCCGCCAGGATTGCCTGGGCTACTTCATGGAGCGGTTCGCCTACCAACCGTGACCCTCGAGGAGGAAGACCATGCCCGCCACCACATTCGTGACCGTCGACGAGTTCGCTGCCCACATGGAAGATCCCGGCTGGTGCGTGTTCGACTGTCGGAATGACCTCGCCGACCCGGGCAAGGGCGAGCGTGCGTATAGCCAGGCGCACATCCCCGGCGCGCGCTTCGCGCACCTGGACCGTAATCTGTCCGGCGCCAAAACCGGCAGCAACGGTCGCCACCCGCTACCGGATCCCGCCGCCTTCGCGCGCTGGCTCGGGCAGGCGGGCGTCGACGACACCACGCAGATCATCGCCTACGACGATGCCGGCGGCGCTTTCGCCGCCCGGCTCTGGTGGCTCGCCCGCTGGCTCGGACACCCATCGGTCGCGCTGCTCGACGGCGGCTGGGCAGCATGGCTCGCGGCGGGACAACCGACCACCGATGCGCTGCCGGTCGTGACACCGTCGCACTTCGACGGCGCACCTGACCCGTCGATGACCGTGGATGCTGCCTGGGTGGAAGCGCACATCGACACGACCACGTTCCGGCTGATCGACGCACGCAGTCCCGACCGCTATCGCGGCGAGAACGAGACCATCGACCCGGTGGCAGGGCACATTCCCGGCGCGGCCAACCGCTTCTTCAGGGACAACCTGGTCGCCGATGGCCGTTTCGCGTCGGCCGACACGCTGCGATCCGTCTTCGAGGCAATCGCCCCCGGCCTGCCGCCCACGGCTCTTGTTCACCAATGCGGCAGCGGCGTCACCGCCTGCCACAACCTGCTCGCGATGGAGATTGCCGGGCTGCCCGGAGCGCGTCTCTATCCGGGTTCGTGGAGCGAGTGGTGCAGCGACCCACGGCGGCCGGTGGCGACGGGGCAAGACCGTACACCGTCGTGATTCGCGAGGCGATCGCGGATGTCATACTGGTCGTGCACTTCGCGTTCGTCGCGTTTGTCGTCGGTGGCCTGCTCATCATCTGGCTGGGCGCATCGCGCCGCTGGCGCTGGGTGCGCAACCGCCGCTTCCGGCTTTGCCACCTCGCCGCGATCGGGTTCGTCGCCTTCGAGGCACTCATCGGCATGGCATGCCCGCTCACCGAGTGGGAATACCTTCTGCGGGGGAACAGCCCGGATGGGCCAAGCTTCGTGGAACGACTGATCGCGCCGCTGATCTTCTACGAACTGCCCGCCTGGGCGTTCACGCTGATGCATATCGGCTTCGCGATGCTCGTCGTGCTCACCTTCTGGCTCGTGCCGCCGACGCTACGGCAGCGCGGGCACTGACCATCCCTCTGCAAGGGAACAGCAGTCAGGCCAGCGTGTCGGCCCAGATGTTCAGTGCCCAGTCGTCACCGTAGTCCTTCTCCTGCACGCTGGGTTTCGCAGAGAGCCCGCCGGCGCCCTCCACCGGCAGCATCGTCTTCTTCTCCGGGTCGAAACGATAGACCGCCGTGATATGCACGGCTTCCGTCGCGCTCACCCAGCTGTAACAGGTATTGGAAATCACCGGGCTCGGATTCACGGGCTTGCCGGTCAGTTGCGCGACGATTGCACTGGCGGCAATCTTGGCGTGATTGTTGGCCATGCTGGCTGACTTCGGCATCGCCTGCGCAGCGAGCGTCGCGTCCCCGAGTACGTGCACACCGCCCACCGCCACCGATTCCATCGTCCGCCAGTCGACCCCGCACCAGCGGTTGTTCGCCGTGATGAGGCCGCTGCGTGCGGCAATGTTGCCGGCGCGCTGAGGCGGAATGACGTTTACGACGTCGCCCTGGAAGGAATCGAAATCGGTCTTGACGGTTCTCGTCTTGACGTCGACGTCCTTCACCTCCTGATTGGGTCGGTAGTCGATGATGCCTGGGTACAGTTCCTTCCACGCCGTGAGGAAGAGCGCCTTCTTCGAGACGAGATCCGGATTGGCGTCCAGGATCACCACCTTGGCCTTCGGCTTCGCCTGCCTGAAGTAATACGCCACCAGCGATGCGCGCTCGTAGGGACCCGGCGGGCAGCGGTACGGTGCCTTCGGAATCGACAGTATGAAGGTACCGCCATCCGGCATGGCTTCCAGTTGGCTGCGCAGCGCGACGGTTTGCACTCCGGCCTTCCATGCGTGGGGAAACACTTGCTGCGCGCCCTCGCCGGCGAGCCCGGGAATGTCCTCGTACAGAAAGTCGATGCCGGGTGACACCACGACGTGGTCGTAGGAAAGCGACTCGCCACCCTTGAGTTGCAAGCGCTTCTTCGCTGCATCTATTGCCGTCACCTCGTCGCGGATCAGCCGCACACCATAGGCGCCGAGCTTGTCGCGACTGAAGGTAAGTGATTCGATCGTGCGTGATCCACCGATCACCAGGTTCGAGAGCGGGCACGACACGAACTGCGCGTCCGGCTCCACGAGAACCACCTCGATCCGCCTCTCGCTCCACATGCGAATGTATTTGGCAGCGGCGGCCCCGCCGAAGCCGCCACCCACCACGACGACTCGGCCAACCGGCTTCTCCGAACCGGGGCTCAAGGCACACCCCGTGAGCCATCCCGGAAGCAGGCTGCCCGCCAAACCACCGCCCGCCAGCCCGAGAAAGCGCCGGCGCGAGGCCAGCGCGTTCATGGTTGCCTCACTTTCCGCGCTGCAAAGAACGCTGCGATCAATTGGTACTGCTCGTCAGTGTAGCCCTTGGCAATCTGCGTCATGACGGTGGTGGGGCGAGCGCCATCGCGAAAATCGCGCAGCTGCTTTACGAGATATTCCTTCGGCTGCCCCGCCAGGTTCGGAAGACGTCCGCCGGCGCTCCAGCCGTCGGTGCCGTGGCAGATCGCGCATGCGGCTGCGAGATCGCGCCCGGTAGTAGGGGCGGCAGGCGTCTGTGCAAGAGCCAAGGCCGAGCACGCGACGGACAGCAGTACCGTCACGCGTAAGAGACGCTTCATCGGTGCCCCCCCGCAGAATCGTACGGTTTGAAAGCCGCTGGTTCGCCGTGAGTGTCCCGCGCGGTCTTCCGGTCGTCAAGCTGGCAGCGTGGAGATCGGGCTTCGAGGGGGTTGAGGGGGCGTACACAAACGAAAAGGCCACCCGAGGGTGGCCTTTTGCAGGGAGTCAACCGAGAGATTTCACACGACCGCCTCGGGCTCCTCCGCAAAGACGAGCCGGATCGTGTCAGTTTCGTCGATGTCGACGGTGACCGATCCGCCGTTCGCCAGTCGGCCGAACAGAAGCTCGTCCGCAAGAGCGCTGCGGATGGTGTCCTGGATCAGACGTGCCATCGGGCGCGCGCCCATCAGCGGGTCGAACCCGCGCTTGGCGAGGTAGGCCTTGATCGCTGCGGTGAAACTCACGTCCACCTTCTTCTCGTGCAGCTGGCTCTCGAGCTGGATCAGGAACTTGTCGACGACCCGCAGAATGATGTCCCGATCGAGCGCCGCGAACGAAATGATCGCATCGAGCCGATTCCGGAACTCGGGCGTGAACATGCGTTTGATGTCCGCCATCTCGTCACCCGGTGTGCGCGCCTGAGTGAAGCCGATGGTGGACTTGGTCAGCGTCTCCGCGCCGGCGTTGGTGGTCATGACGATGACGACATTGCGGAAGTCCGCCCGACGACCATTGTTGTCCGTCAGCGTCCCATGATCCATCACCTGCAGCAGGATGTTGAAGACATCCGGGTGCGCCTTCTCGATCTCGTCGAGCAGCAGCACCGAATACGGGTGCTTGGTGATCGCTTCGGTCAGCAGGCCGCCCTGATCGAAGCCCACGTACCCGGGCGGTGCGCCGATCAGTCGCGATACCGCGTGCCGCTCCATGTACTCCGACATGTCGAAGCGGATCAGCTCGATACCCATGATGTAAGCCAGCTGCCGAGCCACCTCTGTCTTGCCGACGCCGGTGGGCCCGGAAAGCAGGAAGTTGCCGATCGGCTTCTGCGGATTGCCGAGGCCACTGCGCGCCATCTTGATGGCGCCAGCCAGCGTGTCGATCGCCTTGTCCTGGCCAAAGACGACGGCCTTGAGATCGCGCTCGAGCGTCTTCAGCGCAGTGCGGTCGTCGGTGGAAACACTGTGGGACGGAATGCGGGCGATCTTGGCGATGATCTCCTCGATCTCGTGCTTGCCGATGACCTTGCGCTGCTTTCCGCGCGGCAGGATGCGCTGCGCCGCGCCGGCTTCGTCGATGACATCGATCGCCTTGTCCGGCAGATGCCGATCGTTGATGTAGCGCGCGGACAACTCTGCCGCCGCAGACAGCGCTGTGGCCGTGTACTTCACCCCATGGTGCGCCTCGAAGCGAGACTTGAGTCCGCGCAGAATCGACACCGTCTCTTCGACCGACGGCTCGGTGACGTCGATCTTCTGGAACCGCCGCGAGAGCGCGTGATCCTTTTCGAACACACCGCGGAACTCGTTGTAGGTCGTCGCCCCGATGCACTTCAGCTGGCCGCTCGAGAGTGCCGGCTTCAACAGATTCGATGCGTCGAGCGTGCCACCCGACGCCGCACCCGCCCCGATCAGCGTGTGGATCTCGTCGATGAAGAGAATCGCGTTCGGATTGTCGACCAGCTGCTTGAGTACCGCCTTCAGCCGCTGTTCGAAATCGCCGCGGTATTTTGTGCCCGCAAGCAGCGCGCCCATGTCGAGCGCATACACCTGCCCGCGCCGTAGGATGTCCGGCACGTCGCCCTCGATGATGCGCCGCGCCAGCCCCTCGGCGATCGCCGTCTTGCCCACACCCGCCTCACCAACGAGCAGCGGGTTGTTCTTCCGGCGGCGGCAAAGCGTCTGGATGACGCGCTCGAGTTCGCGCTCGCGCCCGATCAGCGGATCGATCTTTCCGGCCAGCTGCCAGCGCGTTGAGGTTGATGGTGTAGGTTTCGAGCGCACCGCCGGCGGCGTTCTCCTGCTCCGCTTCACCTTCCGGTTCAGCCTTCGCCTGGCTCGCCTGTGGAACCTTGCTGATGCCATGCGAAATGAAGTTGACGACATCAAGCCGCGTAACACCCTTCTGGTGCAGGAAGTAAACGGCATGCGAGTCCTTCTCGCCGAAGATGGCCACCAAAACGTTGGCGCCCGTGACCTCCTTCTTGCCGGAAGACTGCACGTGCAGAATCGCGCGCTGTATGACGCGCTGAAAGCCAAGTGTCGGCTGCGTATCGACGTCGTCGCGCGTCAGGGTTGGCGTGTGCTCGACCACGAACTCGGCCAGCTGCTTGCGCAGATCGTCGATGTCGACCGCGCACGCGCGCAGGACTTCGGAAGCGGAGGGATTGTCGAGCATCGCGAGCAGAAGGTGCTCGACGGTAATAAACTCATGCCGCTTCTGGCGCGCTTCCATGAACGCCATGTGCAGACTGACTTCGAGTTCTTGCGCGATCATCCTACGTTTCCTCCATCACGCATCTTAGCGGGTGTTGGTGCTGCCTGGCATACGCCGTGACCTGCTCCACCTTGGTCGAGGCGACGTCCCTCGGGTAGACGCCGCAGACCCCCATCCCCTCCCTGTGAACTTTGAGCATGATCTGGGTAGCCTGTTCACGGCTCATGGAAAAAAACGTTTGCAGCACGGCGACGACGAAGTCCATGGGAGTGTAGTCATCGTTGAGCAACAGCACCTTGAACAGGGGCGGAGGCTTGACCCTGCTCTTCTTGGTTTCGAGAACCGTGTCTTCGCGATTTCCAGAAGCCATCGTTCCAAGTAATCGCGACCCAAGTGATTAACGACACTAATTGTTGCACTCGCCCGGAAATTTTGCAAGTGCAAATTCCATGCCCCGCGGAACCGCCAAAGCGTCCCGTCGTCCCTTGACGAATCGGGGGCGAATACCCTAAAACACGAGTGGGTGTTTGGCTTCAAGTTGTCTGCAGTGCCGGTCGTGCCATTTGCGGGCTTGAAACTCAAACAGGTCACGGGTAAGAGCCCGGATTAATCCACGAGAAGGAAGGAAGATGGCAACTGGTACGGTCAAGTGGTTCAACGACGCCAAGGGCTTTGGTTTCATCACGCCCGACGATGGCGGAGAGGATCTGTTCGCGCATTTCTCCTCCATCAACATGTCGGGCTTCAAGACCCTGAAGGAAGGGCAGAAGGTCTCGTTCGAAGTGACTGAGGGCCCTAAGGGCAAACAGGCGTCGAACATACAGTCCGCCTCTAAGTAAGCCCCAGCATGCCGGGACGGCGCGTCCGCCGTCCCGAGCTTCTCGCGTCCCTTCATTTTCGCTGCGTCCGCACCACGCGGAGGCGGCAGTGCCCCCGGAATCTCCCTCTTATGGTGCGCGCCTGGACGGCGTCAGCCCCCTGACGGCGACGGCTCAGCTCGCGGCAATCCGTTGCGGCCGGCTTTCTCCCATTCCAGCACGTGAACCGTTGCCGAACCGAATCGTCGTGCGGATAGGGAAAGAAGTCTTCCGTGTCCCCATTCCGGATCTGCTGCTGGCAGATCTTCCAGAACTCCGGCGCGAGCAGGTCGCCGTGATGTTTCAGGAAGACTGCGCGCATCTCGCGGTTGGACAGAGCAGGAAAGTCGCAAACTCCTCCGGAAACACGTCGTTGCGCGCGACCGGATACCAGACCTCGCCGGACATCTCCAATTCCTCGTTGAGGAGCCTCGGGAATGTGACGAAAGTTGCAGTCGGTCAGGTATTCGATCTCGTCGTAATCGTAGAACACGACCCGCCCATAGCGCGTGACGCCGAAGTTCTTCCACAACAGGTCGCCGGGGAAGATGTTCGCGTAGGCGAGTTCCCGGATGGCGTTGCCGTACTCCCGCACCGCCGCTTCGCGCTCATTGCGTCCCGCCCGATCGAGATAGATGTTGAGCGGCACCATGCGCCGCTCGATATAGCAGTGCTTGATCACGATCGCGTCGCCCTCCTCTTCGAGCAGCGACGGCGCGTGGCGGCGCAACTGCTCGAGCAGCGCGGGCGTGAAGCGCGCCACGGGCAGCGCCACGTCCGAGAACTCCATGCGTGTCCGCCATGCGGCCGACCCGGTCGTGGTGCTTGACCAGAAGATACTTGGACTTCACCGTCTCGCGGTCCACCTCCTTTGGCGGCAGGATGGTGTCGCGTATCACCTTGAAGACATAGGAGAACGAAGGCAGGGTGAATACGAGCATCACCAGCCCGGGGATACCCGGCGCGAGATCGAAGATGTCGCGCGAGTGCCTAAGGTGGTAGAGAAGATCGCGATAGAACAGATTCTTTCCCTGCTTTGCGAGCCCTAGCATCGTGTAGAGCTCGGACTGGGGTTTGTTCGGCATTGCGCTCTGCAGGAAGTGGACATACGCCGAAGGCACCTGCATGTCGACCAGGAAGTAGGCGCGGCTCAGGCTGAAGAGCATGCTGATGAGCAGCGGTTCGAGCAGGATGGCGTCGAGCGCGAGGCGCCCGCTGTCGTCGCGGAGCACTGGGACCACGAACGGGTATTCCTGGTAGCCGTTGACGATCTTGCCGATCACGTAGACCGCCTTGTTCCGGTAGAACCCCGAGGCCAGCACCTTGATCTGGAAGTTGGGCTCCGGCTCCGGCCACTCTCCCAGGTGCAGCCGGATCGCCTCGATCGCCGCACCGACGTCCCGATCGAGGTCGGTAAACCGGCATTGCCACCCGAAGTCGAGAAAAATCTGCCGGAACGTCTGATAGAGCGTCGCGATACTCGGGTAATAGGTCCGGTAGGCCGGCGGATCCGATTCGAGATACTCGGTCGAGATCGCCGGGCGCACGAAGATGAAGTCGTTCCGAAAATAGGTCCGATGCAGGATCTTGCAGGAGACCGAGTTGAAGAAGGTCTCGGCGCACTCCGGCTGCTTGTGATCGGTAAGCAGCCCGATATACAGCAGCTTGGCCTGCTGCCAGGTATTGTGGTCGAGCAGGTCGGCGCGAAACTCCGTGCGCAGACGCTCGACGCATTCGTTGACGCGGTCGTCGTAATACTGGATCCGATCGCGCACGGCGGCCTGCTGCGCCGGACCAGTCGCCGCGCTCGAAGCGCTCCTTGCGCGGCGCGGCTCAGCTTCCCGGAACAGTCGATAGTGCTTGTCGAAGCCGTCGATCATGGCCACGGCGATCGCCTGCGCCACCGGATTCTCGCCGGCGGGCAGCAACGCCGGGCGCGCGCCCGGCTGCCAGCTCGTGTTCATCGCTCGATCTGCCTCAAGTTGTCGATGCAAGCCGGCAAGCATAGCGGCAACGCCTGATCGTGCGCCAAGCATGCCTGCGACCACGCTGGCAAGGGCGATCGGCGTGGCGCATAATTGCCGGCTAATAAAATGCCATGCTAAAATCTATCGCAGCTCCGCGCCTGCGCTGGGCTGGTCTCGCCTGCAACGCCACGCCACCCTCCCGCCATTCGAGCAAGGAATCCCATGAGCACGATCCAGCCAGCATCAAGGTGCCCCAGGGCGGCCACAAGATCGTTCCGGGACAGCCTGTTCCCGACCATCCGATCATTCCGTTCATCGAAGGCGACGGTATCGGGATCGACATCACCCCGGTCATGCAGAAGGTGGTCGACGCTGCCGTGCAAAAGGCCTACGGCGGGACCCGCAAGATCCATTGGATGGAAGTCTTCGCCGGAGAGAAATCGACGCAGGTGTACGGGCGCGACGTCTGGCTGTCGGAAGAGACGCTCGCCGCGCTCAAGGAATACTCGGTATCGATCAAGGGTCCGATGACGACCCCGGTCGGCGGCGGTATCCGCTCGCTCAACGTGGCGCTGCGCCAGGAACTCGACCTGTATCAGTGCGTGCGCCCGGTGCGCTACTTCCGCGGTGTGCCGAGCCCGCTCAAGAACCCCGAACTCACCGACATGGTGATCTACCGCGAGAACACCGAAGACATCTACGCCGGCATCGAATGGGCCGCGGAATCGGACGGCGCGCGCAAGGTGATCCGCTTTCTCCAGGAAGAAATGGGCGTGAAGAAAATCCGCTTCCCGGCCACTTCAGGCATCGGCATCAAGCCGGTCTCGCGCGAGGGCACCGAGCGTCTGGTACGTGCGGCCATCCGCTACGTCGATCGAGAACGACCGCAAGTCCATCACCTTCGTCCACAAGGGCAACATCATGAAGTTCACGGAAGGCGCCTTCCGTGACTGGGCCTACGCGCTCGCGCAGAAGGAGTTCGGCGCACAACCCATCGGCGGCGGTCCGTGGTGCAGCTTCAAGAACCCCCGCACCGGCCGCGAGATCGTGGTCAAGGACTCCATCGCCGATGCCTTCCTGCAGCAGATCCTGCTGCGGCCGGCGGAGTACGACGTGATTGCGACCCTCAACCTGAACGGCGACTACATCTCCGATGCGCTGGCGGCGCAAGTCGGCGGCATCGGCATCGCGCCGGGCGCGAACATCTCCGATCGAATACGCCGTGTTCGAGGCGACCCACGGCACCGCGCCCAAATACGCCGGACAGGACAAGGTGAATCCAGGATCGCTCATTCTCTCGGCGGAGATGATGCTCCGGCACATGGGCTGGCGCGAGGCGGCAGATCTCATCGTGCAGTCGATGGAGGACGCCATCTCCGACAAGGTCGTCACCTATGACTTCGCGCGCCTGATGCCGGGCGCCACCGAAGTCTCCTGCTCGGGTTTCGGCGATGCAATGGTTGCCAAGATCGAAAGCTACGCCTGACGTCTTCCAGGGACCCGTTCCGGGTCCCTTCTCCCGCCTTGCGTAAGTTCTGCCGCTGCCGCCCCCTCCAGCAGGTCCTGCAAAAAAGTCTTGCAGACAGTCTTGTATAAGATATAATTTAGCTAACCTTCAGATGCGATGGCGCACCGCCGTCACCGCTGCAACACTTACTTCTCTTGGAGATCCGGGATGTCTTTCGCGACCGCCGACCTTTGTGACCTGCACGAGGACAAGATCAAGGTGGCCGAGCCGATCTTTCGCAGCTACGGCGCGCACCCCGCGTTCAGGGGTCAGATCGTCACGGTCAAGATCTTCGAGGACAACGTATTGGTCCGTCAGGCCCTGTCCGAGCAGGGCAAGGGACGGGTGCTGGTGATCGACGGCGGTGGCTCGCTGCGCTGCGCCCTGGTGGGCGACCAGCTAGCGTTGCTCGCCCGTGACAGCGGCTGGGCGGGGATCGTCGTCTACGGTTGCATCCGCGACTGCGCGGCCATCGACGAAGTCCCCATCGGTGTACGCGCGCTGGCGACCCACCCCTTGAAGAGCATCAAGAAAGGTGCCGGAGACCGCGATATCCCGGTGACCTTCGCCGGTGTCACCTTCGTGCCCGGCCAGTACGTCTACGCCGACCGCGACGGTGTCATCGTCTCCCCGGTCGCCCTCGCGGAATAGGTAGCAACCCAGGATCACTCACGAGCAGGACCGAATCAGAAGAACACCCATGAGCACCTCGCGCATGAAACAGGCAGCGACATGGGACCAGACGCAGGGCGGTCGGACCCGACCAGCCCGGCAATTCAAGGAATTGAGCCAGCACTTTAGGAGATTTTCAAATGAGCCGTGACCAAGACATTGCCAAGATCAAGAGAGACTGGGCCGAGAACCCCCGCTGGAATGGCCTCAAGCGCGGGTACAGCGCCGAGGATGTCGTGCGCTTGCGCGGCTCGGCGGGCATCGAGTACACGCTCGCCCGCCGCGGTGCCGAGAAGCTGTGGGATCTGGTCAACAACACGCCCTACGTGAACTGTCTCGGCGCGCTCACCGGCGGCCAGGCGATGCAGCAGGTGAAAGCCGGCGTCAAGGCGATCTACCTGTCGGGCTGGCAGGTCGCCGCCGACAACAACAGCTACATGGCGATGTATCCCGACCAGTCGCTGTACCCGGTGGATTCCGTGCCGAAAGTGGTCGAGCGCATCAACAACTCCCTCATTCGCGCCGACGAGATCCAGGTCGCGCGCGGCATCGAGCCCGGGCACAAGGAGTATGTCGACTACTTCGCGCCGATCGTGGCTGACGCGGAAGCCGGCTTTGGCGGCGTGCTCAACGCGTACGAGCTGATGAAGGCGATGATCCGCGCTGGTGCCGGCGGCGTGCACTTCGAGGACCAGCTCGCCTCGGTCAAGAAGTGCGGCCACATGGGCGGCAAGGTGCTGGTTCCGACGCAGGAGGCAGTGCAGAAGCTGATCGCCGCGCGGCTTGCAGCGGACACGCTGGGCGTGCCGACCCTGATCCTGGCTCGTACCGACGCCGAAGCAGCGGACCTGCTGACGAGCGACGTCGACGAGAACGACAAGCCATACCTCACCGGTGAGCGTACCGCCGAAGGCTTCTACAAGACCAAGAAAGGTCTCGAGCAGGCGATTTCTCGTGGCATCGCCTACGCACCGTATGCCGACATGGTGTGGTGCGAAACCGGTACGCCCGATCTCGGCTTCGCCCGGAAATTCGCGGAAGCCGTGCGCGCCAAGCACCCCGGCAAGATGCTCGCGTACAACTGCTCGCCTTCGTTCAACTGGAAGAAGAACCTCGACGACGCGACGATTGCCAAGTTCCAGCGCGAACTCGGCGCCATGGGCTACAAGTACCAGTTCATCACCTTGGCCGGCATCCACAACATGTGGTACCACATGTTCGACCTGGCGCAGGATTACGCCGCGCGCGGCATGTCGGCCTACGTCGAGAAAGTGCAAGAGCCGGAGTTCGCTGCGCGCGACCGCGGCTACAGCTTTGTCTCGCATCAGCAGGAAGTCGGCACCGGCTACTTCGACGACGTCACCACCACCATCCAGGGTGGCAAGTCTTCGGTGACCGCGCTGACCGGCTCGACCGAGGAAGAGCAGTTCCACTAAAAGCAGCGCGAGCAAATCGCGAGCGGGCGCCGCGGGTTTCGCTGCGGCGTCCGTATACATTCCCTGCTGTGCCAATGGACTATTGAGGTATTACGAGGCGGATCACACCATGAAAAGACAGGACTTCTTTCCCACGGGTGTCGAAATCTCCGGCGAGATCACGCCGGAGTTCGGCGAGATCCTGAATGCAGAGGCACTCGAGTTCGTCGCCAAGATCGCCCGGCGCTTCGAAGCGCGGCGCCGTGAACTGCTCGCCCGCCGGGTCGAGCGCCAAAACCGGCTCGATGCTGGCGTTCTGCCCGATTTCCTGCCCGAAACCGAGGCGGTGCGCGCGGGTGACTGGAGCGTGGCGCCGGTGCCTGCCGACCTGCAGGATCGACGGGTCGAGATCACCGGGCCGGTCGACCGCAAGATGGTCATCAACGCGCTCAACTCCGGCGCCAGCGTCTACATGGCGGACTTCGAGGACTCGAACACGCCGACGTGGGCGAACGTGGTGCAAGGCCAGATCAACCTCAAGCACGCGATCGCGCGCACGCTTGGCTTCGTGTCGCCTGAAGGCAAGCGCTACGCCCTGGGAGAGAAGGTCGCGACCCTGATGGTGCGACCACGCGGATGGCATCTCGTGGAAAAGCACGCGAAGATCGACGGCGAGATCGTCGGCGGTGCATTCTTCGATTTCGGCCTCTACTTCTTCCACAACGTGAAGGCCCTGAAAGAGCGCGGCACCGGACCGTACTTCTACCTCCCGAAGACGGAGAGTCACCTGGAATCGCGCCTCTGGAACGACATCTTCAACTTTGCGCAGGACGAACTCGGCGTTCCCCGTGGCACCATCAAGGCCACCGTGCTCATCGAAACCATCCTCGCTTCCTTCGAGATGGACGAGATCCTGTACGAGCTGCGCGAGCATTCGGCGGGGCTCAATATCGGACGCTGGGATTACATCTTTTCCTGCATCAAGAAATTCCGCACCAACAAGGATTTCTGTCTCGCCGACCGCGGCCAGGTGACGATGACCTCGCCCTTCATGCGCGCCTATGCGCTCTTGCTGGTGAAGACCTGTCACCGGCGCAACGCGCACGCCATGGGCGGCATGGCGGCCCAGATCCCGATCAAGAACGATCCCGCCGCGAACGACGCCGCCATGGAGAAGGTGCGCGCCGACAAGGAACGCGAAGCCACCGACGGCTGCGACGGCACCTGGGTCGCCCACCCCGGGCTGGTGCCGCTGGCGAAGGAGATCTTCGACAAGTACATGCCGACACCGAATCAGGTCAGCAAGAAGCGCGACGACGTGAACGTCACCGCCCGCGACCTGCTCGACTTCCGCCCGGAGCAGCCGATCACCGAAACCGGCCTGCGCATGAACATCAACGTGTCGCTGCAGTATCTGGGGTCGTGGCTCGGCGGCACTGGCTGTGTGCCCATCTTCAACCTGATGGAAGACGCGGCGACGGCAGAGATCTCGCGCTCGCAGATCTGGCAGTGGATTCGCAGCCCGAAAGGCGTGATGGACGACGGACGCAAGGTGACGGTCGAGCTCTTCCGCCAGTTCGTGCCCGAGGAGCTCGCCAAGGTGCGCACGCAGCTCGGCGAAGATCAGTTTCTGCACGGCGGACGCTACGATCAGGCTGCAAAACTGCTGGACGCCATCGTCACGCGTGAAGACTACTTCGACTTCATCACGCTGCCCGCCTACGATCAGATCGACTGAACGCAGACGCGGACGTGCGCGGCCCGCCGTCGGTGCGGGCCGTGTGCTGCTTTTCAACAAGCCCTACGGGGTGGTCTGCCAGTTCAGCCCCTGTGGCGACCACCCCACCCTGAAGGACTTCATCCCGGCGCCCGATGTCTACGCCGCTGGCCGCCTGGATGCCGACAGCGAGGGGCTGGTCGTGCTCACCGACTGTGGCGACCTGCAACATCGCATCGCGCATCCCCGTGCCAAGCTTCCCAAGACCTACTGGGCGCAGGTGGAAGGCGAGACGAGCGAAGAGCAACTTGCCCGCCTCGCATCGGGCGTCGACCTCGGTGATTTTGTGACCCGGCCAGCGCGCGTGCGCGCGATCCCGGAGCCGGCGGAACTCTGGGAGCGCCATCCGCCGATTCGCTTTCGCAAGACGGTGCCAACCGCGTGGCTCGAAGTCGTGCTCACCGAGGGGCGCAACCGCCAGGTTCGACGCATGACCGCGGCGGTCGGCCTGCCGACGCTGCGCCTCGTTCGCTGCCGCATCGGCGACTGGTCGATCACCGGCCTGGCGCCCGGCGAGTGGCGTGAAGTCGCGACCGCGGCTCGCCGTTCCTGATTTAGCATTGCGGCGTATGGCTCTTCATCCCGGATCTCCCTCGTTCACCTTACGCTGTTCTTGCGCCGGACCAGCGCTGGTTTCCGGCCGACGAAGCGCTGCGCGAGCGCGCCTACGAAAAGCTGCTGCCGCCGCTGGTGGCGAAGATCCGGCGAGGAGGTCCAAGCCTGGCGCGACGCCGGCTACGCCGGCGCATCGGCCACGTCGCGCGCGCTGCTGCGCTGGTGGTTCGACACCGAGCACCTGATCGAGCAGGCCGACGGCTCGCTGTCGCCGTTCCGCTACTACTTCGCCCAGCGCGAAGCGGTCGAGACGGTCATCTGGCTGCACGACGTCCGCCGCGCGCGCGACAAGTTCGACCTGCTGCGCTTCGACGCCTCCGGCGCCGTCTCGCGCCGGCATGTTCGACGAGGACTGGCCGCGCTACGTCGTGAAGATGGCCACCGGCGCGGGCAAGACCAAGGTCCTCTCGCTGCTGATCGCCTGGAGCTTCTTCCACAAGCTCTACGAGCCCGACTCGACGCTGTCGCGCAACTTCCTGCTGATCGCGCCGAACATCATCGTGCTCGACCGGCTGCGCGCCGATTTCGACGGCCTGCACATCTTCTTCAACGACCCGGTCCTGCCCGACAACGGCCACGACGGCCGCAACTGGCGCGACGATTTCCAGCTCACGCTGCACATCCAGGACGACGTGCGCATCGTGCGCGACACCGGCAACCTCTTCCTCACCAACATCCACCGCGTCTTCCTCGGCGACGTGCGCGAGCCGTCGCTCGAAGACGACGATCTGCGCGACTACTTCCTCGCACCCGTTCGGCCCCAAGCCCGTCGGCAAGACCACCGACAGCAAGACCGACCTCGGCGAGATCGTCCGCGAGATCGACGAACTGGCCGTCTTCAACGACGAGGCGCACCACATCCACGACCCGCGCATGGCCTGGTTCAAGTGCATCCAGGACATCCACCACCGGATGCTGCAGAAGGACCGCCGCCTGGCGCTGCAGGTCGACGTGACCGCCACGCCGCGGCACGACAACGGCGCGATCTTCGTGCAGACCGTCTCCGACTACCCGCTGGTCGAGGCCATCCACCAGAACGTCGTCAAGCATCCGGTCCTGCCGGACGCCGCCAGCCGCGCGCAAGCTGCACGAGCACAAGAGCGCCATCTTCACCGAGAAGTACGCCGACTACCTGCAGCTCGGCGTCGAGGAATGGCGCAAGAGCTACGCCGAGCACGAGGCGCTGGGCAAGAAGGCGGTGCTGTTCGTCATGGTGGACGACACCCGCAACTGCGACGAGGTCGGCGCGTATCTGGAGAAGATCTGCCCCGAGCTGCAAGGCGCGGTGCTGGTCATCCACACCAAGAACAACGGCGAGATCTCCGAAGCGGCCTCGGGCAAGAACAAGGAAGAGCTGGAGATGCTGCGCAAGGCAGTCGAACGAGATCGACTCGCTGGGAGTCGCCGCTACAAGGCCATCGTCTCCGTCCTGATGCTCAAGGAAGGCTGGGACGTGCGCAACGTCACCACCATCGTCGGCCTGCGCGCCTACGCCGCCAAGAGCAACATCCTGCCGGAGCAGACCCTGGGTCGCGGCCTGCGCCGCATGTACTTCGGCACCGACGCGCCGCGAAACCGTCTCGGTGATGGGCACGCCCGCCTTCATGGAGTTCGTCGAATCGATCCAGAGCGAAGGCGTCACGCTTCGAGCGCGTGCCGATGGGCGGCGGGCGTCGGCGCGCGAGGACTCGCTGGTCGTCGAAGTGGACACCGCAGAACCCGGACAAGGACCTCGACGCGCTCGACATCCCGCTGCCCAAGCTCACGCGCCGCTTCCAGCGCGAGTTCAAGGATCTCGACGAGCTCGACCCGGCCAGCTTCGGCAACCGCGCCTGCCGCTGAAACCGTTCACGCCGGAGGAGACGCGCGAGATCGTCTTCAAGACCATGCTCGACGCCGAGATCCACCACACCATCGCAGCTCGACGGCAGCGGGCCCGGCCGACTACCGCTCGGTGGTCGCCTTCTTCGCCCGGCAGTTGCTCAAGGACCTGCGCCTGGTCGGCGGCTACGACGTGCTCTATCCGCAAGGTGAAGAGCTTCATGCGCGAGCACCTGTTCGACGCCTCGCCCGTCGATCTCGAAGACCCGGTCGTGCTGCGCAACCTGTCCGAGCCGGAGGTCGGCAAGATCCTCTTCGACCCGTTCAAGACCGGCGATCAACGCGCTGACGGTGCAGGACAGCGGCACCACGCGCATCGAAGACCGCATTCGCCTGCGCGACACGCGGCCGTTCCGCACCGAGCACCGCGCCTACCTGCGCCGACAGCAAGTCGCGTCTTCAACAAGATCGTCGGCGAAGCCAACGCCGGCGGCTTCGAACTGCGCCTTCGCCGCGCTTCCTCGAAGCCGCGCCCGACGTGCAGGCGCTTCGCCAAGAACTACCTGGCGGTCGGCTTCAAGCTCGACTACGTGCAAGGCCGATGGCGACCTGTCCAACTACACGCCCGACTTCATCGTGCGCGACCACCGACGGCAGCGTCTGGATCGTCGAGACCAAGGGCCGCGAGGAACTCGACCTGCCGCAGAAGATGGCGCGCCTGCAGCCAGTGGTGCGCGGACGCCACGCGCCGCCAGCGCAGCGGACGGCGGGCCGCGCTACGGCTTCGTCTACGTCGACCAGCAGGGCTTCGAGCAGCACAAGCCGCAGACCTTCGCTGGCCTGCTGACGGGCTTCCGTGAGTACCAGGAAACGCCTTGACGCGGGAGCGTGAACCGTAAATACTGCCGCCCATGAAAACCACCTTCGACCTGCCCGATCCGTTGCTGCGCAAGGCCAAGGCGGCCGCTGCCGACCAAGGCCGGCCGTTGCGCGACCTGGTCGCAGAAGCCTTGGCCGAAAAGCTGGCTCGCGCTGACGCTGCGGCCAAAGGTCGCACACAAGCCGCGCGACAGCGAGTGGAAGGCCTTCGAGGCCAGGTTGCAGAAGCAGCCCGACGGCAGCTATGTCAACCCCGAAATCCCTGAAGACGACAACTTCGCAGAGATACTGGAGACCATTCGTCGCGGAGCGGCTTGCGTGGCAGCCGCGCAACCCGTTCGACGGCGTTGACTTCGACGAGGACGACACATCAGGCACCCCGCCACCGTGCCCCAAGCAAGGGCTGAGCGTGTACCTGTTCGACACCAACGTCCTCAGCGAAATCACCAACCGGCGCCCGAATGCGGCGGTGGTGCAGAAACTGATGGCGTGCGACCCCGCGCTGCGCTTTGCCTCGGTAATGACACGCTACGAGTTGCGCTACGGCGCCGCATTGCATGCCGCCGGACAACCCCATGTGGCAGCGCATCCTGGACGAGATCGTCGCCGCGCTGCACCTGGTTGCCCATCGACGCCGACGTATGCGTTTGCACGGCCGACCTCGACGGCGCCGCGTTGCGACGCAGCGGCCGCACGCTCGACTGGGCGGATCTGTTCATTGCTGCCACCGCCCTCGTGCACGGCAAGATCGTCGTCACGCGCAATGTGCGGCACTTCGATCGCATCGAGGGCTTGCTGGTCGAAAACTGGTTCCCGGCCGAGTAGCCAGCTCGCCCTTGCCATATGACCCGCCCTGTCAAGGAAACCTACGACCTCACCGACGCCGAGAAGCGCGACCTGATCAAGCTCATCCAGGCAGGGCAAGCCGCTGCCGGAGAAGTACCGCTTCATCCTGTTCGAGGACAAGCGCGAGGTCGAACTGGTCTGGAACGGCAAGACCCGCGAAGTCTGCACCGCCGTCCTGCCCTTCCAGACGCTGGAGCACATCGACGAGCCGCGCGAAGGAACAAGCGCGACGAGGAGGAACTCTGCTTCGACACCGCGCGGCCGCCAGCTCAAGGGCTGGACCAACAAGCTCATCTGGGGCGACAACAAGCTGATCCTCGTCCTCCCTCAAGAGCGGCGCGCTGCGCCGCCAGATCGAGGACGCCGGCGGCCTCAAGCTCATCTACATCGACCCGCCCTTCGACGTCGGCGCCGACTTCAGCATGGACATCGAGATCGGCGGCGAGACCTTCCACAAGGAGCCGAACCTCCTCGAACAGATCGCCTACCGCGACACCTGGGGGCGCGGCGCGGATTCCTTCATCGCCATGATCTACGAGCGGCTCATCCTCATGCGCGATTTGATGCACGAGGATGGCAGCATCTACGTGCATTGCGACTGGCGCGTGAATCGCCTCATTCGAGCTGGCGCTGGATGAAGTGTTCGGAGCGAGACAACTTCGTCAACGAAATCATCTGGAAGCGAGCTGCGCGCACGACAGCGCACGGCGATTACTGGTCGCAGTCACGACACGATCTTCTTCTACTCGCAAGACGAACGATCACGTCTGGAATCAGCTGTACGAGCCCTACGACGACGAATACGTCGAGACGAATTATCGACATGTCGACCCAGACGGCCGACGCTATCGACTCGACAGACATCGCCGAGTCAGGATCCGACAGGCCGAACTCAGCTACGAGTGGAGCGGCACGTCCGCGACATGGCGTACTGGACATACGAGACAAGATGGAGCGACTCGACGACGAAGGGCCGATCTGACTTCACACGAAGGCGGGCATTCCGCGACTGCAAGCGCTATCTCGACGAGATGCGAGGGCATCGCGCTGTCAGATCGTTTGGACTGACATTCAACCGGTCAATTCGCAGGCGCACGAGCGACACTGGACTACCCGACACAAAAGCCCGAAGCCCTGCTCGAACGCATCATCAAAGCCAGCAGCAACGAAGGCGATCTGGTCGCCGACTTCTTCTGCGGCAGCGGCACGACCGCCGCCGTGGCCGAAAAGCTCGGGCGCAAGTGGATCGCCACCGACCTCGGCAAGTTCGGCATCCACACCACGCGCAAGCGGCTGATCCAGGTGCAGCGCGAGTTGAAGGCCGGCGGGCAAGCCCTTCCGCGCCTTCGAGGTGCTGAACCTCGGCCGCTACGAGCGCCAGGCCTATCTCAACGTCGGCGGGCGGCTGACCGGCAAGCAAGAAGGAGCAGGCGCTGGCGCCGAAGGAGCGCGAGTTCCGCGAGCTGATCCTGCGCGCCTACAAGCGCCGAGCCGCTGCCGGACGACGGCTTCTTCCACGGCAAGAACGGCGGGCGGCTGGTGGTCGTCGGCCCGATCAATCTGCCGGTCGGGCGGCTGTTCGTCGAGGAAGTCATCACCGAATGCCGCAAGCGCGGCGCGTCGCGCGTGGACGTGCTGGCCTTCGAGTTCGAGATGGGCCTGTTCCCCGCCGTGCTGGACGAGGCGCAAGCAGCAAGGGCATCGACCTCGCGCCCAAGACCATCCCGCCGGAAGTCTTCGACAAGCGCGCCGTGGAGAAGGGCCAGGTGCGTTTCCACGACGTCGCCTACGTCGAAGTCACGCCGCGCTACGACAAGAAGGACAAGCTCACGCTCGCGGTCGAACTGACCGACTTCTCCGTCTACTACATCGCAGGGCGCTGGCCGACGCCATCGCCGCCGAGCTGAAGGAAGGCAAGAGCGAGGTCGTCTGCGAGCACGGGCAAGCTCGTCAAGATCAGCAAGGACAAGGACGGCGTCGTCACCCGCGACGTGCTGACCAAGCACTGGACCGACTGGGTGGACTACTGGGCGGTGGACTTCGACTACGAGAGCCGCAAGGAAATCATCAAGGTGCCGCAAGCGGCATGGGCGTCGAAGGCGACCTGCCCGGCGTCGAGCCAGCCGCAGGGCGAGTTGCATGGAGTTCGAGGAACGCTGGACCGGCGGCTACATCTTCGAGAACGAATGGCAGAGCTTCCGCACCCGCCAGAACCGCGACCTGGAACTGACCACCGCCGCGCACACCTACGACCAAGCCCGGTCGCTACACCGTCGCGGTGAAGGTGATCGACATCTTCGGCAACGACACCATGACGCTGGTGCCGGTGAACGTCGGGTAGTTCGGCCTTCATGCGCGCTCCCCGATAAGGGGGCGACCGGGTGATCGCCTAGGGTGGAACGAAGCTCGATGGTTTCGAGGGGTGTTGGCTCGACGTAGAATGTTCGATTTCGCAGGATCGCCTACATGATCTGGACACCCCGCGTAACCGTCGCCGCCGTGATCGAGCAGGACGGCCGCTTCCTGCTGGTGGAGGAAGAGACCGCCAATGGTCTTGCCCTGAATCAGCCAGCGGGTCATCTCGACGAACACGAGTCGCTGCTGCAGGGAGCGGCGCGCGAAACGCTGGAAGAGACCGCCTACACGTTTCGTCCGGAGTTCCTGGTCGGCGTCTATCTGTGGCAGGCGCAGGAGAAGGAACTGACCTATCTGCGCTTCGCATTTGCCGGAACTGTGCTCGGTCACGATCCGGCGCGCGCGCTCGACACCGGCATCGTGCGGGCCCTCTGGCTCACGCCTGAGGAAATCGCGGAACAGGCGCAGCGACACCGCAGTCCGCTGGTGCAACGGTGTGTCGACGACTATCGCGCCGGGCGGCGCCATTCCCTCGACCTGCTGCACCACGTCGTCTGAAGTGGAGTGAAAGCGCGTCCCATGAGCAAAGGCAAGGTGGTCGTCGGCATGTCGGGCGGAGTCGATTCGTCGGTCGCCGCGTGGCTGCTCAAGGAGCAGGGTTTCGAGGTTCTCGGCCTGTTCATGAAGAACTGGGAGGACGACGACACCGACGAGTACTGTTCCTCGCGGCAGGACCTGATCGATGCCGTGGCGGTCGCCGATCGCATCGGCATCGAGATCGATGCGGTGAACTTCTCACTCGAATATCGCGAGCGCGTGTTCGCAAATTTTCTTGCCGAATACAAGGCGGGCCGCACGCCCAATCCGGACGTGCTCTGCAATGCCGAGATCAAGTTCAAGGCGTTCCTCGATCACGCGCTGGCGCTGGGCGCGGAGCGCATCGCGACCGGGCACTACGCACAGGTGCGCGAAGTCGATGGCCTCATGCAACTGCTCAAGGCCGAGGACGGCACCAAGGACCAGAGCTATTTCCTCTATCGCCTCGATCAACGCCAGCTGGCGAAGACGCTGTTTCCGCTGGGCGGACTCTACAAGCGTGAGGTGCGCGACATCGCACGCCGGCTCGACCTGGCGGTGCACGACAAGAAGGACAGCACCGGCATCTGTTTCATCGGCGAGCGTCCATTCCGCGAATTCCTCATGCGCTATCTGCCGCCGGAACCGGGGGACATGCTGAGCCCCGACGGCCACTCGGTCGGACGCCACAGCGGGCTGATGTACTACACGATCGGGCAGCGCCAGGGGCTGGGCATCGGCGGCGCGGGCGAGCCGTGGTACGTGGTGGCGAAGGACATCGACGCGTAACGTCCTCGTCGTAGCCCAGGGCCACGAGCACCCGGCCCTGTTTTCAGATCGGCTGCGCGCCGCCGACATGCACTGGATCGCGGGCCGGCCGCCCTCATTGCCACTGGGTGTACGCGGCCAAGACGCGCTACCGCCAACCCGACGCACCCTGTTCGCATCTCGCGCATCGACGAGATGCGGCTTCGAGGTCGAATTCGCGGCGCCGCAATGGGCAGTGACGCCGGGTCAGTCGGTGGTCGATCTACGAGAGCAAGGTGTGCCTCGGCGGCGGCATCATCGCGGGCAGCGACGTCGCTCCTGCGCCGTGATCACGCGGGCGGTGGCAAGGTATCGCGAAACGACGGGCGCTTGAAGAGTTTCTCCGCGTGCGCGGCGAGATTCGGATAGGTGGTGCGCCAGTCCATCTCCGAACGGCGCAGATCGAGATAGCCCAGTGCGATGCCGACGGCGACGTCGGCGAGACCGTAGTTGTCGCCGAAGCACCAGTGCCGGTCGGAGAGCTCTTCGGACATGGTGAGCACACCGCGCTCGACCTTCTTCGACTGACGCTCGATCCATGCCGCTTCCTGCTTGGTCCGCCGGGCGCCGTTGCTCGACGACGATGGCGACCACCGCATCGCACACCCCGTCCGCCAGGGCTTCCCAGCGCTTGACCTGCACGCGCTCCCGATTGATGTCCGGCAGCAACCGCGACACCGGTGATGCGCAATCCAGATACTCCACGATCACGCGCGAATCATAGAGCGAGGAACCATCCTCCATCACCAGCACCGGAATCTTTCCGAGCGGATTGAACTGCGGAACGCGGCTCGTGGGCTCGTTCGGCGCATCTTCCAGAAACTCGCACTCGATGCGTTTCTCGGCGAGTACGACGCGCACCTTGCGCGTGTACGGACTGGTCCTGCGTGCCAATCAGTTTCATGAGATGGTGATCACTCCGAAGCGAATTTGAGTATAGCATCGCCCGCGCGCCAGGCGTCCCGCCCTCAGCCGCTGACGTCACGTCGAGGTGCGCTTCACCCCTGTGCTAAGATTTCGCCGCACCCCGAAGGTCCTCGCATGCCGCCGATCCCCGTCACACCGCTCACCGCCCTGTCGCCGCTCGACGGTCGCTATGCCCGCCAGCTGCACGCTTGCGCAGCGACCTGAGCGAGTTCGGACTGATCCGTCATCGCATCGAGGTCGAGATCGCCTGGCTGCTGCGGCTCGCCGATGAGCCGGAGATCGACGGGTATTCGGCCCGTTCAGTCCGGCGGCACGCGCGACGCTGACAGCCATCGTCGGAGTCGTTCGGCGAGACGCGATGCCGAACGCGTGAAGGCGATCGAAAGCGAAGACCAATCACGACGTCAAGGCCATCGAGTACTGGCTCAACGAGAAGGTCGCCGGCAACCGCGAGCTGGAACACGCGGTCGGCTTCATTCACTTCGCGTGCACGTCCGAGGACATCAACAACCTCGCCTACGCGCTGATGGTCCGCAACGCGCGCGGCGTGCTCACCGCCGAGCTCGAAGCGCTGGAGCGCACGTCTCGACGGAGCTCTGCCCATCAGCACGCTGAGCTGCCGATGCTCGCACGCACGCACGGCCAGCCGGCCACGCCGACCACGCTCGGCAAGGAGATCGCGAACTTCGTCTACCGCCTGCGCGAAGGCTGTGCGCGCATCATGGCGATCCCGTCCGCGGCAAGATCAACGGCGCCACCGGCAACTACAACGCGCACCTCGCAGCGTATCCGGCGGTCGACTGGGAAGGTTTCGCGCGCACTTCGTCGAATCGATGGGACTGGAATTCAATCCCTACACGATCCAGATCGAACCGCACGACGGCCTTGCCGAGCTCTTCGATGCGCTCGCGCGGATCAACACGATCCTGATCGATCTCGATCGCGACATGTGGGGCTATATTTCGCTCGGCTACCTCCGGCAGCAGGCCGTCGCCGGCGAAGTCGGCTCCTCGACCATGCCGCACAAGGTCAACCCGATCGACTTCGAGAATTCCGAGGGCAATCTCGGTCTCGCCAACGCAGTGCTGCGCCATCTCGCGGAGAAGCTCCCGGTCTCGCGCTGGCAGCGCGACCTCACCGATTCGACGGTGCTGCGCAACGTCGGTGTCGCCTTCGGGCACAGCCTGCTTGGCTACCGATCGCTCGCCCGAGGTTTGGCCAAGGTCGCGGCCAATCCCGCACGCCTCGCCGAGGACCTCGACGGTAACTGGGACGTGCTCGCGGAAGCCGTGCAGACGGTCATGCGCCGGCACGGACTGCCGAATCCCTACGAACAGCTGAAGGCGCTCACGCGCGGCAAGGGCGGTATCACCTCCCGAGGCGCTGCGCGAATTCATCCAGGGCCTCGATCTGCCGGAAGCCGAGCGCGCGCGGCTGCTCGCGCTCACACCAGCGACTTACCTGGGCAAGGCGGCCGAACTCGCGCGACGCATCTAAGCTGACGCTGTCAGGCGCGCGCCCGCCGATGGCGCAGGTACTCGACGATACCCGGCAGGATGGAAATGAAGATGATGGCGAAGATCACGACCGTTAGGTTGTTCTTCACGATCGGGATGTTGCCGAAGAAATAGCCGGCAAGCGTGAGCGAGACGATCCACAGCACGCCCCCCGCCACGTTGTAGGCGGTGAAGCGACCCGGCTCCATCGCGCCCAGCCCGGCCACGAACGGCGCATAGGTGCGCACGATCGGCACGAAGCGGGTGATGATGATGGTCTTGCCGCCGTGGCGTTCGAAGAATTGGTGAGTGCGCTGCATGTACTCGGGCTTGAGGAAGCGCGCCCCGCCCGACTTGAAGATGCGCGGCCCGAGGTAGCGCCCGATCGCGTAATTGACCTGGTTGCCCGCAATCGCCGCGATCGTGAGCAGCAGCGATCAGCATCCAGATGTCGAGTGCGCCGGCGGCCGCCAGCGCGCCGAGGACGAACAGCAGCGAATCCCCGGGCAGGAACGGTGTCACCACGAACCCCGTCTCCGCAAAGATCACCATGAACAGGATCGCGTAGACCCACGTGCCGTAGGCCTGCGTCAGTTCCAGCAGGTGGCGATCGAGATGGACCAGGAAGTCCCAGAACGTCGCGAGTAACTCCACAGCGGGCGGCTCCTAGACGGTCGCGCCGCCGGTCGTGTCGGCCTTCTTCTCCGGCTTGACGAGATTCGAGCGTGAGACGCCGAGCCACATCACGAGCGGCGCCGCCACCAGCACTGAGGAGTAGACACCGAAGAGGATGCCGATGAAGAGCGCGAGCGCGAAGTAGTGCAGCGCGGGCCCGCCGAAGAGCAGCATCGACACCACCATCAACTCGGTAGAACCGTGGGTGATGATCGTGCGCGACATCGTGCTGGTGATCGCGTTGTCGATGATCTGCGGCACCGTGGCCTTGCGCATCTTGCGGAAGTTCTCGCGGATCCGGTCGAAGACGACCACCGATTCGTTCACCGAATAACCGAGCACCGCCAGCACCGCAGCCAGCACCGGCAGTGAGAACTCCCACTGGAAGAACGAGAAGAAGCCCAGGATGATCACCACGTCGTGCAGGTTGGCGATGATGCCGGACACGGCGAAGCGCCACTCGAAGCGAGCCGACAGCCAGATCATGATGCCGACGATGACGAGCGTGAGGGCAAGCGCGCCGTCGGTTGCGAGTTCCTTGCCGACCTGCGGGCCGACGAACTCGACACGTCGCAACTCGACTTCCGCCGCGCCCTGCCGCAGCGCCGCCATCACGTTCTCTGAAAGCTGCGCGCTCGACACACCCTGCTTGAGCGGCAGCCGCAGCAGCACGTCGCGCGAGGTGCCGAAGTTCTGCACGGACGCATCGGGGAAGCCGAGACCATCGAGCGTGCCGCGAATCTTCTCGAGCTCCGCCGCCTGCGGGTAGCTCACCTCCATCACCGTGCCGCCGGTGAACTCGACGCTGAAATGCAGCCCCTTGGTGGCGAGCGACGTCACCGCGAGCAGAAAGGTGATCAACGAAATGACGTTGAACACCAGCGCATGGCGCATGAAAGGGATGTCGCGCCGAATGCGGAAAAACTCCATGCTGGATCCTGTCCTTCCGGGTTAGGGGGCGCCGGTCGTCGCCGGCGTGGTCGGCGGCCCGGCGCGCTTGTACCAGTCGGTGTCGCCGATGGCGAGCTTCTTCACCCTGCGGCCGCCATAGATGAGATTGACCAGTGCGCGCGACACCACGACCGAGCTGAACATCGAGGTGACGATGCCGAGGCAGTGCACGACCGCGAAGCCGCGCACCGGCCCCGAGCCGAAGATGAGCAGCGCGACGCCCGCGATGAGCGAGGTGACGTTCGAGTCGAGAATAGTGCCGAAGGCGCGTTCGTAGCCGGTGTTGATGGCAGCCTGCGGAGTGGAACCGTTGCGGATCTCCTCGCGGATGCGCTCGTTGATGAGCACGTTGGCGTCGATCGCCATGCCCAGCGCGAGTGCGATGGCCGCGATGCCGGGCAGCGTCAGCGTCGCCTGCAGCATCGACAGCAAGGCCACCAGCAGCAGCACGTTCACGGCCAGCGCCGACCACCGACACCACGCCGAACACCGAGTAGTACAGACACATGAAGACGGCGATCGCGAGGAAGCCATACAAGCGTGGAATGGAATCCTTTGCGGATGTTGTCGGCGCCCAGGCTCGGCCCGATGGTGCGCTCCTC
Organism: uncultured beta proteobacterium; assembly: GCA_963719715.1. Classification (GTDB taxonomy): domain Bacteria; phylum Pseudomonadota; class Gammaproteobacteria; order Burkholderiales; family JAEUMW01; genus JAEUMW01. The sequence continues at coordinate 99,937 of CAVRDD010000004.1, read as the reverse complement.
GATGATCTCCATCGGCGCCGCCAGCGATCCGGCGCGCAGCAGCAGCGCAACGTCGTTCGCCTCGGTGGTGGTCATGCGTCCGCTGATCTGCACGCGCCCGCCGCCGATCTCCTGGCGGATCACCGGCGCGGTGACGACCTCGCCCTTGCCCTTCTCGATGAGCAGGATCGCCATCCGCTTGCCGACGTTCTCGCGCGTCACCTGCTGGAAGATGCGGGCACCGGCACCGTCGAGCGTGAGGTGCACCGCCGGCTCGCCGGTCTGGCCGTCGAAGCCGGCCTGCGCATCGGTGAGACGGTCGCCGGTCAGCACCACCTGCTTCTTGACGAGCAGCTGCGAGCCGCCGCGCTCGGTGTAGAGCTCGGTGCCGAAGGGCACGTTGCCCGCCAGCGCGGCGTTCAGGTCGGCATTGTCGTCGACCATGCGCACTTCGAGCGATGCGGTGCGGCCGAGGATGTCCTTCGCCTTGGCGGTGTCCTGCACGCCGGGAAGCTGCACGACGATGCGCTCCGCGCCCTGCTGCTGGATCACCGGTTCGGCCACCCCCAGCTCGTTGATGCGGTTGTGCAGCGTGGTGATGTTCTGGCGGACCGCGGCTTCCTGCGTCTTGCGCAGCGCCTCCGGCTTGAGCGTCATGCGGATCTTCGATTCGCCGGCGTCCGCGGTCGTGGCGAGCTCAAAATCGATCTGCGTGTCCTTGATCAGGCGCTCGCCCTTGTCCAGGGCATCCGCATCCCGGAAGCGCACGAGCACCGCGTTGCCTTCCCGTGTGATGCCGCCGTGGCGGATATTCCGATCGCGCATCTGCGTGCGCAGTTCGGTCGCCACACTGTCGAGCCGCTTGGTGATCGCCGCCTTCATGTCCACTTCGAGCAGGAAGTGAACGCCTCCGCGCAGATCGAGGCCCAGGTACATCGGCAGCGCGTGCAGCGCCATGAGCCAGCCGGGCGTGTTCGAGAGCAGATTCAGCGCGACGATATAGGAAGGATCCTTCTCGTCGGGATTGAGCGTGCGGCTGAGAAGATCCTTGGCCTTGATCTGGATATCGGTGTCGCGGAAGCGTGCCTTCACGCCCACGTTGTCGAGCACGATGCCTTCGCTCTCGATGCCACCGCCCTTGAGCGTGTTCTGCACGCGATCGAGCAACGCCGCGTCCGCCTTCAGCGTCGCCTTCACCGGCGAGATCTGCACCGCTGGCGCTTCACCGAAGAAGTTGGGCAGCGTGTAGATGATGCCGACGAGAATCGCGATCGCGACGACCGCGTTCTTCCACAGCGGGTAACGGTTCATGCCCGGACCTTCCAGATCAGAGGGACTTGAGCGTTCCCTTGGGCAGGAGGGTCGTCACCGCCGCCTTCTGGACGTGCATCTCGACGTTCTGCGCCACCTCGAGGGTGATGTAAGCGTCGCCCACCTTGGTAACGCGGCCGACGGCGCCACCGGCGGTCACCACCTCGTCGCCTTTCTGCAGGGCCTCGAGCATTGCCTTCTGGTCCTTGGCACGCTTCGTCTGCGGGCGGATGATCAGAAAGTAGAGGATGACGAACATCAGGATCAGCGGGAACATGCTGATCCAATCCATGCCGCCTAGTCCGCGCGGGAGCTAGATTGCGCGAAGGCCTGCGAGATGATCATGGAAAGCTCTCTCCGAAACCAGGGCCGTGCGGAAGATCCCGCCTCCCGACCCTAAAAGGGCGCGATTTTAGCACGTTGCCGCAAGCGCCTGCTTGACGGCGGCGGCATGCGCGTCGAGCCGGCGCGCGCGATGGCTTCGCGCAGTCCCGCCATGAGTTCGTGGTAGTAGTGCAGGTTGTGGATCGTGTTGAGCCGCGCGCCGAGGATCTCGCCGACCCGATGCAGATGGTGCAGGTAGGCGCGCGTGAAATGACGGCATGTGTAGCAGGCACAGGCCTCGTCCACCGGCGCCGTATCCGTGCGGTAGCGGCTGTTCTTGAGGCGGATCACGCCGTGCCGCGTGAAGAGCCAGCCGTTGCGCGCATTGCGCGTCGGCAGCACGCAGTCGAACATGTCGATGCCCGCTTGCACGGCGTTCACCAGGTCCACCGGCGTGCCGACCCCCATCAGGTAGCGCGGCCGATCCGCAGGCAGGAGCACGGCGGTGTGTCGCAGGATGCGCATCATGTCCGTCTTCGGCTCGCCGACCGACAACCCGCCGATGGCGTAACCGTCGAAGCCGATCGCCAGCAAGCCCGCGAGTGAGGCTTCGCGCAGATGCTCGAACATGCCGCCCTGGACGATGCCGAAGAGCGCGTTCGTGTTGCCGGCATGTGCGCGTTTGCTGCGCTCGGCCCAGCGCAGGCTGAGCGCCATCGAATCGCGCGCCTGCGCCTCGTCCGCCGGATACGGCGTGCACTCGTCGAACACCATCACGATATCGGCGTCGAGCACGCGCTGGATGTGCATCGATGTTTCCGGCGTGAGCAGCAGGCGATCGCCGTTGATGGGCGAGGCGAAGCGCACGCCCTCCTCCGTGATCTTGCGCAGTTCGCCCAGGCTGAACACCTGGAATCCGCCCGAGTCGGTGAGGATCGGCCCGTCCCACGCCATGAAGCGGTGCAGCCCGCCATGGGCCTCGATCGTCTCCAGGCCCGGACGCAGCCAGAGGTGGAAGGTGTTGCCGAGCACGATCTGCGCGCCGACGTCGCGCAGGTCGAGTGGGCTCAGCGCCTTCACGCTGCCGTACGTGCCGACCGGCATGAACGCCGGCGTTTCCACCTCGCCGTGCGGCAGTGAGAGGCGCGCGCGGCGCGCGCGGCCGTCCTGCGCCAGGACCTGGAACCCGATGCTCATCGGAGCTGCGCACGGTCGATCAGCATCGCGTCGCCGTAGCTGTAGAAGCGGTATCCCGCCTGCACCGCGTGCCGGTACGCCGCGCGCACCGCGTCGAGTCCGCCGAAGGCCGCGACCAGCATGAGCAGGGTCGAGCGCGGCAGATGAAAGTTGGTGATGAGGCGCTCCACGACGCGAAACCGGTAGCCGGGAAGGATGAAGAGATTGGTCTCGCCCCGCCCCGCCTGCAGTTCGCCGTCGGGAGACGCGGCCTCGAGTGCGCGCAGCGTGGTGGTGCCGACCGCGACCACACGACCGCCGCGCGCCCGCGCCGACTGGATCGCGGTTGCCGTCTGCCGGCGGGATCTCGTACCACTCGCTGTGCATCTGGTGCTCGTGTACGTTCGCCGCGCGCACCGGCTGAAACGTTCCGGCACCCACGTGCAGTGTCACCCAGGCGAGCACGACACCTCGCGCCTCGAGCACCGCAAGCAGCGCAGGGTCGAAGTGCAGTCCCGCGGTGGGCGCGGCCACCGCACCCGGCGTGCGCGCGTAGACAGTCTGGTAGCGCTCCTCGTCGCACGGCTCGGGCGCGCGATCGATGTAGGGAGGCAGCGGCGTCGCCCCGTGCTGTTCGAGCAGCGTGAAGACCTCGTCCTCGAAGCGCAGCCGGAACAGCGCGCCGTGTCGCCCGAGCACGGTTGCCTGAACGCCGCCCAACAGGTACAGCACGCTGCCCTCACGCGGCGGGTGGCTCGCGCGGACCTGGGCGAGCGCATGCCGCGAATCGAGCACGCGCTCGATCAGCACTTCGACGCTGCCGCCGCTGGCCTTGGTCCCGCGCAGGCGCGCCTTGATCACGCGCGTGTCGTTCAGCACGAGCACGTCACCGCTGCTAAGCAGTTCCCGCAGGTCCCGGAACAGCCGATCCGCCCAGCGCCCCGACGTGCCGTCGAGATGCAGCAGGCGGCTCGCCGATCGCTCCAGCGGGGGGTATTGCGCTATGAGTTCGCGCGGAAGGAAGTAGTCGAAGTCGTCGAGATGCATGCGGCGGGGATTATAGTCGCCGCCCGCGGCACGATCCCGGCGCGAGTGACGCCGACGGGTCAGCTGCCACACAATGGGATGGCGCCATCTGCTGCTGCGAGACCAGATTCCAGGGGCGCAACCCGGCAGGGAACCATCGGCACGCGCTCACTCCTCGGAGATCACGCCGCCGTCCGCTTGCGCGGTCAGTCGACGCCCAGCCGCTCCCTGGAAAGGTAGCGCCGGCGGTACTCCTCGAACGGCAAATTGTCCGCTGCCTCGATGCCGCGCTGCACCTCGATCGATTCCAGTGCGAGCCTGGCAAATCTGGCCTCGATCGCCGTCGGCAGCGGCACGTTCGTCAAGAGGTCGCGATGCTCGCGCGAACACGCAAGCCCGAAGCGGCCGTGAGAACTGCCATGGTGTTCCCGCATCTCGCTCAGCACGCGCGCCGAGGGCAGTGAGTTCGGTGCGTCGGACGCGCCGGCAACCCTGTCGAGCGCGGCGCGATAATCGCTGCCGCCGTACGCTGCATCGAGTGCCAGCGCGACTGGCTGGAACTGCGCGAGCAGGCGCTCGGCCCATTCGGCGAGTTCCACCTGTTCACCACGACAGTCCAGACGGAGACCGCGTTCGCGGCCGCACGCCGCCACCAATCGCTTGTTCCGCCCGTTCGTCACGATCTCCCGCGGGCTGTCGGGCGGACTCTCGGTCAGCAGGCAGTGCAGCAGGAAGATGTCCAGGAGCCGCACGGTGTCGCCGCTGATGCCGATGGCCGAGAACGGGTCGAGATCCAATGCCCGCACTTCGACGTACTCCACCCCCCGCTCGCGCAGGGCGTGCAACGGCCGCTCGGCCGGCTGGATCACGCGCTTCGGGCGGATCGTGCTGTAGAACTCGTTCTCGATCTGCAGCAGGCTCACGGCCAGCTGGCGGTAGTCGTCGCCTTCGCGGATGCCGATCGCCTCATAGGGCGGATAGGGCTTGGTCAGCGCGTCCTGCAGCGACGCCGCGTAGCTCGCGAGATCGTTGGAACTCACCGACAGGGAGTCCTGCGCCTCGCTCAGGTAGCCAAGCCGCCCCATGCGCAGCGACGTAGCGACAGGAAGATAGAGCGTTCCCGGTGCGAACTCGACGAGATTGTGCGCCCTGCCCTCGACGAAACTCGCGCACACGGCAGGCGAGGCGCCGAACAGATACATCAGCATCCAGCCATGGCGGCGGAAATTGCGTATGAGCGCGAAATAGCCAACGTTGGCGCTCTCCAGTCCCGGCAGTGGCCAGACGGATTGCGGTAGCGAAAAATTGTAGTGAATGCCGGAGATGGTCTGCATGCGCCGGCCGTAGCGATACGAGAGACCGGTCCGATAGACCGTCTTCGCCCGACCGACATTGGACGTGCCAAAGCGCGCTATCGGTATGCCTGCCTCATCCGGCAGATAACACGGCATGCTCGTGCCCCACAGCAACTCGTCGCCAATGTGGCGGTAGACAAACCTGTGGATGTCCTCCAACTCCTGCAGGCACGCGTCGGCGCTCGCGTGCACGCCAGTGACGAGTTCCAGCTGCGCCTCGGAGAAATCGGTGGTGATGTGCGGGTGAGTCAGCGCCGAACCGAGCGCGGTCGGGTGCGACGTGACGGCAAGCGTGCCGTCGGGCCGCGTGCGCAAACTTTCCTTCTCGATGCCGCGACGCAGTCCCAAGAGGACAGCGGGCGACAAGGCGTCGAGCCGTTCTCTCATTGTGGCGGTCATCGAAACAACCACCGTCGCGGTGACGGTGCGAACCCGAAGCGTCGGGCGCGGAAAGTGGCGTTAACGTCGATCATGGCTGTGCGCAGGGAAGTTTTCTCGGCGCCTGCCAGACTGATTGATGGTAGATCCGCGGTGATGCTGGTGCAGGCGCTCGGTTTGTTCCGCGAGTGTAGCACCGGAGGTCAGTCACCGCCGTTTGCGTCGGGTCGAAAAAGCCTCGCTTAAGCAGCCCTGATCGGGCTTTCTTTCCCGATCCCGGTGGCGAAGAAATTCAGGTCGTGATGTGGGTGTAACGGGACCCGCAGAAGTTCGAGCGCACCCTAGGCGCGTGCGCCCGGCGGGCGAACTATGGGAGGCGAATGACGCGTGCAGGGGGCATCGAGCGCCGTTCCTCTTTCGACAGCGCGGAGGGCACGGCGCGATGTACGATCGCCTTCGCGAGGGCATTAAGGCGTGATTGCGACAGGCTGTGATACACCATCGCTGTCTTGCCGGAGCCGCGCCAATACACGTTGATCGCCATGTTCGTGATGGTCGCGGGCAACTCTTCGTCGCCGATCACGAGCACGAGTGACTGGTCGTCGATCTCACCCTCGACGATGTCCTTGATCAGAACGGGTGCCCCCGCGCTGCGCAACTCATCGACCATGGTCTTGAGACGGTCCAGTGCGTCCAGATTGCCGCTGCTGCGCTTGCGCTCGCCCGGCCCGGTCTTTTCCTGAGCCACCACTCGCGCTTTTTCGAGCGCCTGCTTGTACAGATCGCCGTACCGCATGTTGAAGGTTTCCTAATTAATCGGCGTGTTGAAAACAAGGGCCGGTGCCGCAGTCGAACTCAACTGCCGCGCTCACTGCCACACCATCCCTGCCAGAAAACGAAGCCCACCGGGGAAGCGGGCCAGTCTTGCACGATCGAAATCGTCCGCAAGTCTTCGCGATTGCAGCACCTGCTGTTGCGCATCGCTTTTCGATCGATGGTGAAACGGTTCGGCTCGCTGTTACTCGTCGTTCATACATAAGCTTAGTGCGAGTGTCGCCACAAGACAACAAAATCGAACGAAATCTAATAATAACGACGTGTTTCGAAAGTTCGCCGCAACTTTGGCTTAGCAACCAATAAGCCACTTCATAGTTATATATGTATATCAATAACTTGTATAATACTCTTAAACTTATGTATAACTTATTGCTGTCTCCTTTCGGCGACACGGCGCTTGTTCGCGCGCACAGCCTTCGTTTGCCTTCTCCGATGCCCCGTGCATAGAATGCACGCTCCAACAAAGACGGCCGGAGGAGTGATATGAAGAAGGAGATCAAACGGGCGATCGCCACGGGACTTGCAGCTCTCGTGTGCGCGAGCGCCGCCTACAGTGCCGAGGGCGAAAAGACGGCAACGCCGCAACAGCAGCGCATGAGCGACTGCAACAAGACGGCCGGTGAGAAAGCCCTGAAAGGCGATGAGCGCAAGCAGTTCATGAGCAGCTGCCTGAGCGGGAAGGACGCCGCCGCGCCTGCTGCCAGTTCGAGTCAACAGGACAAGATGAAGAACTGCAACGCGGAGGCCGGCAAGCAGAACCTGAAGGGCGACGACCGCAAGAAATTCATGAGCAGCTGCCTGAGCGGCTGAGCGAACGCCGCCGGCGCAGAAACCCGTTTACCTTGTCAGTGGCTCGATGCGATTGCCCGTCACGCGCACCCGTTCTCCGGTCTGCGCAGTGGGGCGCTGGTCGACGACCACGACACCCTGAGTCCCGTCCTTGTAGAAGATGGTCACCTCGTAGCGGATGCGGATCACGTCCTGTTCTGTGTCGTTGCTGAAGATGGAGCCGATGACACCGGTCCAGTTGCTGGACGACATGCCACGTTCCTTGAGCTCCCGCACGAGGCCCACGGTGCCGATCCGCCCCGCTTCGGCGGAAGGCGCGGTCTGGGCCGGGGGCGGTGTGGCCTGGGCCGGTGGCGGCGCGGCAGCCGCAGGCTTCTCGGCGGGCTGGCTGCAGCCCGCCATCAGGGCCGCCACGCCGAGCAGCAGGATCAATCGAAGGTCGGCTCGCATGCGCACAAGCTGCCACAGTGCGCAGCCGCGGTAAAGGTGCGCCTATTCCGCCGCATCGCTGGTCAGACCCAACGGGCAGGTGACGCCCGTGCCACCGAGACCGCAGTAGCCACTGGGATTCTTTGCGAGATACTGCTGGTGATGGCTTTCCGCATAGTAGAACTCCGGGGCGGACCGGATCTCGGTGGTAATCGCCCCATACCCACGCCGCGCCAGCAGTTGACTGTAAGCATCGCACGAGGACTGCGCCGCCTTCAGTTGCTCCGGGTTGGACGCAAAGATCGCCGAGCGGTATTGCGTCCCGACATCGTTGCCTTGTCGCATGCCCTGCGTCGGATCGTGCAACTCCCAGAACACCTTTAGCAGCGCGTCGAAGCTGACGACCGCCGGGTCGTAGACGACGAGCACGGCCTCGGTGTGACCGGTGCGACCGCTGCAAACTTCATCGTAGATAGGATTCGGCGTAAGACCCCCGGCGTACCCCACCGCCGTCGTATACACGCCCGGCACCTTCCAGAACTTCCGCTCCGCTCCCCAGAAGCAGCCGAGCCCAAACACCGCCTGCTCCAGACCCGTAGGGAACGGCGGCTTGATCGGATGACCGTTGACGAAATGGCGATCGGGCGCGGCGATCGGTGTGCTCCGCCCCTTGAGCGCGTGCTCGGGTTTGGGAAGCGTGGTCTTGGTGTTGAACATGAACATTACTCTGCCCCCAGCGCTGTGGTTTTCCTGCAATTTGCGCCAGCATCATCGCTGCGCTGTGTGGAAAACCCGATTCCGCGCGTAGCCGCAGCCACGCGCGTCACTGCCTATCAGAAAGGCAGAACGCTTCCAGGTTCAGGCGAATTCCTTCATTTCGGCGTGTGCAGACGCCTTGCCGCCTCCAGCGCCAGGGGAGCCAGCCCCTCACCGCCCGCGATGGCGTGTGCGGCGAGCCGCTCCCGCATTCGCGGATCCCAGAAGTGCGTGAGATGTTCCGTCACCCCCTTGACTGCTTCTTCATGATCGGGCTCCGCCTGGAAGAAGCCCGCGATGCTGTTGACCATCTTGACGAGACGCTCAGGATCCATGCTCTCCCTCTCAGGTTCTAAGTCGTGCCGCATGCGTGTATGCCGTCTGCCGGCCCTCACGCGCAAAGCCGACCAAGGTCAGCCCGGCGACATGGGCCTGCCGGATGGCAAAAGCGGTCGGGGCCGAGATCGCGGCGAGCAGCGGGATTCGCGCCGTCGCCGTCTTGTGCACCATCTCGTAGCTGGCACGGCTGGTGACGACGATGAATCCCGAGGGCGCGTCGGTCCTGCCGCGGGCGAGTGCACCGATCACCTTGTCGAGCGCATTGTGTCGACCGACATCCTCACGCAGCCACCGCAGCTTGCCATCCGCATCCGCCCAGGCTGCTGCGTGCACGGCACCCGTGATCCGGTTGAGCTCGTGTTCACGGCCGAGGGCTGCGATGGCCCGCTGTACCGCCTCTGCCCGGAACTGCACAGCACTGTCGACACTCGGCACCGGACGCAGCGCGTTTTCCAGCAACTGCTCGCCGCAAAGTCCGCAACCGGTGCCTCCCGCGAGATTCTTCTGCCGCGCGGCGAGCGCGTCCGAGCGGGATTTGGGCACGCTCACGTACACGGAATAACCCTGCTGCTCTGGTACGACTTCGACGCCGCCGATCTCGTCAGGCGCCGCGACCACGCCCTCGCTCAGGCTGAAGCCGAAAGCGAAATCCTCGAGGTCGAGCGGAGATGCCAGCATGACCGCGAAAGGGTGACCGTTGTAGACGAAGGCAACGGGTACCTCCTCTGCCACCTCCTCGCGCACGCACCTGCGGCTGTCCGCGCTCAGCCGTTCCGCCTCGACCGTCAGGTGGGCCGATCCCAGACTCATCAAGCCACAGTCGCTCACGGCTTAGGACGCCACCTGCGCGCTGTCGAGCAGTTCGCGCTGGTGCTCGCTGAAGCTGCGGAAACGCTTCTGCCACTCGGAAGGCTGGGTGACCGCCTCCACCTGCACGGCCGTCACCTTGTACTCCGGGCAGTTCGTCGCCCAGTCCGAGTTGTCGGTGGTGATGACGTTGGCGCCGGACTCGGGGAAGTGGAAGGTCGTGTAAACCACGCCCGGCTGCACACGCTCGGTCACACGCGCCCGCAGCACCGTTTCACCGGAGCGGCTGCGGATGCCGACCCAATCGCCTTCGTGGACGCCACGCAATTCGGCGTCGCTCGGGTGGATCTCGAGGCGGTCCTCGTCGTGCCACCTTGAATTCGGCGTGCGCCGCGTCTGCGCGCCGACGTTGTACTGGCTGAGAATCCGGCCCGTGGTGAGGATCAGCGGGTACTTGCGAGTGGTGCGCTCCTCGGTCGCGACATACTCCGTGACGAGGAAGCGGCCCTTGCCGCGGACGAACTCATCGATATGCATGGTCGGCGTCCCCGTCGGATGCATCTCGTTGCAGGGCCACTGGATGCTGCCGAGCTGGTCGATCTTGGCGTAGCTCACGCCGGTGAAGGTGGGCGTCAGGCGCGCGATCTCGTCCATGATTTCGGACGGATGACGGTAAGGCATCGGATACCCCAACGCCTCCGCCAGCAGGACGGTGATCTCCCAGTCCTCCTTTCCCGCAAGCGGCGCAGTGACTTTGCGCACCGGCGAGATCCTGCGCTCGGCGTTGGTGAACGTGCCGTTCTTCTCGAGGAACGAAGAGCCGGGCAGGAATACATGCGCGTACTTCGCCGTTTCGTTGAGGAAGAGGTCCTGCACCACGACGCATTCCATCGCCTCCAGCGCAGCGGTGACGTGCTGCGTGTCCGGATCCGACTGTGCGATGTCTTCCCCTTCGATATAGATGCCGCGGAAGCTGCCGTCGATGGCCGCGTCCAGCATGTTCGGAATGCGCAGCCCCGGCTCCGGATCGAGGCGCACACCCCAGGATGCTTCGAAGAGCTCCCGTACCGCCGTGTCCGACACATGCCGGTAGCCCGGCAATTCGTGCGGGAACGAGCCCATGTCGCACGCGCCCTGGACGTTGTTCTGCCCGCGCAGCGGGTTCACGCCGACACCCTCGCGGCCAATGTTGCCGGTCAGCATCGCGAGGTTGGCGATACCGATCACCATGGTGGACCCCTGACTGTGTTCCGTGACGCCGAGGCCATAATAGATCGCGGCATTGCCGCCGGTGGCATACGCGCGCGCGGCAGCACGGACGTCCGCCGCAGGCACCCCGGTCTCGCTTTCCAGCGCTTCCGGTGAGTTACGCTGCGCGGCGATGAACGTCTTCCACTTGGCGTAGGCCTGCGGCTCGCAGCGCTCGGCGACGAAGCGCTCGTTCGCCAGGCCCTCGGTGACGATGGTATGCGCGAGCGCGTTGACCACGGCGACGTTCGTGCCGGGCCTGAGCTTGAGATGGTGTGCCGCAGCCACGTGCGGCGAGCGCACGAGGTCGATGGTGCGCGGATCGACGACGATGAGCTTCGCTCCCGCGCGCAGCCGCCTCTTCAGAAGCGATGCGAACACGGGATGGCCATCGGTAGGGTTGGCCCCGATGACGAGCACCACGTCCGCCTTCATGACCGAGTCGAAGTCCTGCGTGCCGGCGGATTCACCGAGCGTTGCCTTCAAGCCATAGCCGGTCGGCGAATGGCAGACGCGCGCGCAGGTGTCGACGTTGTTGTTGCCGAATGCAGCGCGCACCAGCTTCTGGACGAGGTAGGTCTCCTCGTTCGTGCAGCGGGACGAGGTGATGCCACCTACCGCCCCGCGGCCGTGCTTCGCCTGAATGCGCTTGAACTCGCGCGCGGCGTGGGCGGCGGCTTCTTCCCAGGAAACCTTTTGCCACGGATCGCTGATCTTCTCGCGGATCATCGGCGTGGTAATGCGATCCGGATGCGTCGCATAGCCGAAGGCGAAGCGCCCCTTGACGCAGGAATGACCATGATTCGCATGTCCATCCTTGTTGGGCACCATGCGGATCAGTTCCGACCCTCTCATCTCGGCGCGGAACGAACAGCCGACGCCGCAGTACGCGCAGGTCGTGACCAGGCTGCGCGCCGGCTGCCCGAGCTCGATCACGGATTTCTCCATCAGGGTCGCCGTCGGACACGCCTGCACGCACGCGCCGCAACTCACGCACTCCGAGCCCATGAAGGTCTCGTTCATCCCGGCAGATACGGTCGATTCGAAACCCCGGCCCTGGATCGTCAGCGCGAAGGTCCCCTGCGTTTCCTCGCACGCGCGCACGCAGCGCGAGCACACGATGCACTTCGCCGCATCGAAAGTGAAGTAAGGGTTCGACGCGTCGGCCTCTGCGTCGAGATGATTCCTGCCCTCGTAGCCGTAGCGCACCTCGCGCAGCCCCACGGCCCCCGCCGTGTCCTGCAGTTCGCAGTTGCCGTTCGCCGAGCATGTCAGGCAATCGAGCGGATGATCGGAGATGTAGAGCTCCATGACGCCACGCCTGATCTGCGCCAGCTTCTCCGTCTGCGTTCGCACCACCATGCCATTGCCTGCCGCCGTCGTGCACGATGCCGGATAGCCCTTGCGGCCGTCGATCTCGACCAGGCACATGCGGCAGGAGCCGAAGGCCTCCAGGCTGTCGGTGGCGCAGAGCTTCGGAATCGACAAGCCCGCCTCGGCGGCGGCGCGCATCACCGACGTTCCCTCCGGGACGCGCACCGGGATGCCGTCCACTTCCAGGTCCACCATAAGCTCCGAAATGCGTGCCGGCGTGCCGAGGTCATCGGGTTGGATGGTTGCAATGGTCATCTGTTTGTCCTCTGCTATGAGGGATCAGGCGGCCGCAGCGGCCGCAAGTTCCGCGCGAGCCAGGCCGAAGTCTTCGGGAAAGTGCTTGAGCGCGCTGAGAACGGGAAATGGCGTCATCCCGCCGAGCGCACACAGCGAACCATGCAGCATCGTGTCGCACAGACTTTCGAGCAGGGCGACGCTCGCGCCGCGGTTACGCCCGGCAATGATCTTGTCTATGGTCTCGACGCCGCGCGTTGAGCCGATGCGGCACGGCGTGCACTTGCCGCAGGACTCGATTGCGCAGAACTCCATCGCATAGCGCGCCATCTTCGCCATGTCGACCGTGTCGTCGAACACGACGATCCCGCCGTGGCCGAGCATCGCGCCAATGGACGAGAAGGCTTCGTAGTCCAGCGCCACGTCGAACTGGGATTCGGGCAGGTACGCCCCGAGCGGTCCGCCCACCTGCACGGCGCGAATCGGCCGCCCGGACGCCGAGCCGCCGCCGAAGTCGTAGAGCAGTTCGCGCAGCGTGACGCCGAAGGCCTTCTCGACCAGCCCGCCGCGCTTGATGTTGCCGGCCAGCTGAATTGGCAGCGTGCCGCGCGAATGGCCTTCGCCGAAGTCGCGATAGAACTTGCCGCCCCGCTCGAAGATGATCGGCAGCGACGTGAAGGTGATCACGTTGTTGACGAGGGTCGGCTTGCCGAAGAGGCCGGAGATCGCCGGGATCGGCGGCTTGAAGCGAACGACGCCGCGCTTGCCTTCGAGACTCTCGAGGAGAGACGTCTCTTCGCCGCAGATGTAGGCGCCGGCACCGCGGCGCACTTCCAGATCGAAGCGACGACCGGATCCCAGGACGTCCGCTCCGAGCACGCCCAGTTCATAGGCAATGGCAATGGCGGAGACCATTGCGCGCTCCGCATGGGGGTATTCGGAGCGCAGGTAGATATACCCCTGTGTGGCACCGATGGCGATCCCCGCGATCGCCATGCCCTCGATCAGCAGGAACGGATCGCCTTCCATCGTCATGCGATCGGAGAAGGTGCCCGAGTCACCCTCGTCGGCGTTGCAGACGACGTATTTCTGCTCGGCCTCCGTCTCGAGCACGGTCCTCCACTTGATGCCCGTCGGAAACGCAGCACCTCCGCGACCCCGCAGTCCGGACTCGAGTACGGCTGCCACCGCGTCGCCCGGCGCCATGGCAAGGACGTTGCGCAGCCCGCGCCAGCCGCCACCCGCCTCGTAGTCGGCGGGCGAAAGGGGATCGATGACGCCGATGCGCGCGAAGCACAGACGCTCCTGGTGCGCCATGAACGGGTACTCCTCGACCTTTCCGATGGCGCGCGGATGGGCCTTGCCTGACAGGAAGCCGTTGTCGAAGAGGGAGGAAACGTCGGCGGGCACGACCGGTCCGTAGCCCATGCGCCCTGCCGGGGTATCGACCTCCACCAGCGGTTCGAGCCACATCATGCCGCGCGACCCGTTGCGAATCACGACCACGTCTTCACCGCGCCGCTTCGCTTCGGCGGCAATGGTGAGGGCGACTGCGTCCGCGCCCACGGCAAGTGCGCTGGAGTCACAGGGAACGAATACCTTCACGCTCATTGCGCTCCCTCCAGCGACGCCAGCAGCGTCTCGAGCCGTTCGGCCGTCATGCGACCCTGCGGCACGCCGTCGAGCATTACGGCGGGCGAACAGGCGCAATGTCCGAGACAGTAAACCGGCTCGAGGGTGAGGTTGCCGTTTGCGGTCGTCTCGTGGAAGTCGATGCCCAGGCGTTCACGTGCGTGAGATGTGAGCGCTTCGCCGCCCATGCTCTGACAGGCTTCCGCGCGACACATCTGCAGCACGTGACGCCCCGCCGGCTGCGAGCGAAAGTGATGGTAGAACGTGACGACGCCGTGGACCTCCGCGCGGGAGAGATTCAGCGCGCTGGCGATCTTCGGAATGGCCGCTTGCGGGACATGGCCGACATCGTCCTGGATCGCATGAAGAATCGGCAGGAGCCCGCCCGGGACGTCCTTGAACCGCGCCACCGCGTCGTCGACGCTACGCGACACAACTGAATCCATACACCCTCCTCCTCCTGCGACCCCTTTTGGGTCGTTATCGATAAGCTTCAGACCGCAACAGTCATATGCTCATCTGTACATATAATATTGTCTATTCCCTGTTGGACAAGGAAGTTAGCAATTTGGCAGACAGGATTCAATATGCGGAAAAGTGCCTATGAAGCGTCTTAGCATCAAGTCGACCTGGGTCGTTGAAAGCGAAGACGGTCAGCGATTCGGGGCCGGAGCTGTTTGCCCTGCTGAAGGCAATCCACGAGGCGGGAAAGTTGTCCGGCGCAATCGAGCGGGTCGGGGTTTCGTACCGGCACGCTTCGGAACCTCGTCGAAGGCTGGCATGCCTTCTTCGGTGCACCCCTGGTACTCTTCGAGCGTGGCAAGGGCGCTCGCCTGACGCCTCTGGGAGAAAGACTGCTGTGGGCGGAACAGCGCGTGAGCGCCCGCCTCGGTCCGCACCTCGATTCGGTTGCCTCGGAACTCAACCTCGAGATCAACCGGCTGCTCGCCACCGCCGCGACCACCATCCGCATCCATGCCGCTTTTGGCTTCGCCGTCGCGCGCATTCCGCGAACTGCTCAAGGAGCAGGACTGCATACAGGTCGACCTGCGCTACGTCGGGAGCGTTGAAGCGCTGCTCTCTCTGGAGAAGGGCGGCTGCGACCTTGCCGGCCTGCACGTGCCTGAAGGCGAGTTCGCCCGCCCCGCCCTCGCGAAGTACGCTCGCTGGCTGCGGCCGCGCAAGCAGCGCGTCATTCACCTCGTCACCCGGACGCTGGGGCTGTTCGTGGCCAGCGGCAACCCGAAGGGCATTCAGGGCGTGCAGGAGCTCACGCGCGCCGATGTCGTTTTCATCAACCGCCAGAAGAACTCCGGCACGCGACTCCTTTTCGATCAAGTGCTGACCGCGGCAAACGTGGACACCCGCAGCATCCGGCGGATACCGCACGGAGGAATTCACCCACTCGGCTGTCGCTGCCTACGTCGCGAGCGGTGCCGCAGATGCCGGATTCGGAGTGGAACCGGCGGCCCGACAGTTCCGCCTCGACTTTATCCCGCTGTCGCGGGAGCGCTACGTTTTCATCTGCGGCCTGGCGGCGACCGAGAGGCCGGATGTGGTCGCTCTGCTGGAACATCTCAAGAGCGATCGCTTCCGTCGCATGGTGGCCGAGCTTCCCGGTTACTCCACGCCGCAGGTTGGCGAGGTCGTACGCCTCGAGGAAGCCATGCCGGAACTGCCGGACCGGCGCAGCAAAGTCGAGCGCGTCTGCGTAAAGCACTGAAGCTGCGCCGTAGTTCAGAACCATCCGCAAGATCCTGTTATAATTTCTGCGGCTTTTCACGATCCGGCAGCTTCGCCATGTCCCGCGCCCTCCGCAATATCGCGATCATCGCCCACGTCGACCACGGCAAGACCACCCTCGTCGATCAACTGCTGCGCCAGTCCGGCACCTTCGCAGCGCACGAGCACATCGCCGACCGCGTCATGGACTCGAACGATCTCGAGCGGGAACGTGGCATCACCATTCTCGCGAAGAACTGCGCGATCCAGTATCGAAGGCACGCACATCAACATCGTCGACACGCCGGGCCACGCCGACTTCGGTGGCGAGGTGGAGCGGGTGCTGTCGATGGTCGATGGCGTACTGCTGCTGGTCGACGCGGTCGAAGGCCCCATGCCGCAGACGCGCTTCGTCACGCGCAAGGCGCTGGCGCTCGGCCTGAAGCCGATCGTCGTCGTCAACAAGATCGACCGCCCGGGCGCGCGCCCGGATTGGGTGGTCAACCACACGTTCGATCTCTTCGACAAGCTCGGCGCGACCGAGGAACAGCTCGATTTCCCGGTGGTCTATGCGTCCGCGCTGCAAGGTTACGCGATGCTCGACGCCACCCAGCCCGGGCAGAACATGCGCCCGCTCTTCGAGGCGATTCTCGCGCATGTGCCGGAACCGAAAGTCGACGCCACGGAACCGCTGCAATTGCAGATCTGCTCCCTCGACTATTCGAGCTACCTCGGCCGCATCGGCATCGGCCGCATCACCCGCGGGCGCGTGCGAGAGCGGACAGGAAGTCGCCGTCATGTACGGCGAGGAAGCGCGCGGCAAGGCCAAGGTCGGCCAGTTGATGGTGTTCGAGGGGCTCCAGCGTGTGGTCACCACTGAAGCGGAAGCCGGCGATATCGTCCTCGTGACCGGCATCGACGCGATCGGCATCGGCGTCACCCTGTGCGATGCAGCCACGACGGTACCGCTGCCGCCGATTGCCGTTGACGAGCCCACGCTCACCATGAACTTCCAGGTCAATACATCGCCCTTCGCCGGCCGCGAAGGCAAGTACGTCACCAGCCGCAATCTGCGCGAGCGCCTGCAGCGCGAACTCATGAGCAACGTGGCGCTGCGCGTGCAGGACACCGTCGATGCCGACGTCTTCCTCGTGTCAGGTCGCGGTGAACTGCATCTCACGATCCTGCTCGAGAACATGCGCCGCGAAGGCTACGAGATGGCGGTGTCGCGACCGCGCGTGGTGATCCGCGAGATCGACGGCGAGAAGCGCGAGCCGTACGAGTTGCTTGACCGTCGACGTCGAGGAAGCGCAATCAGGGCGCCGTCATGGAAGAGCTCGGCCGCCGCCGAGGCGAGCTGCAGGACATGCAGCCTGACGGCAAGGGCCGCGTTCGACTCGACTACCGCATTCCGGCGCGCGGCCTGATCGGATTCCAGGGCGAGTTCCTCACGCTTACCCGCGGCACCGGCGTCGCGAGCCACGTGTTCGATGACTACGGTCCGCTGGCCGGCGAGATCGGCGAGCGCCGCAACGGCGTGCTCGTCTCCGCCGAACAGGGCGATGCGGTCGCCTATGCGCTGTGGAAACTGCAGGAGCGCGGACGCATGTTCGTGAGCCCTGGCGAGCCGCTGTACGAAGGCATGGTCATCGGCATCCACTCGCGCGACAACGACCTCGTCGTCAACCCGATCAAGGGCAAGCAGCTCACCAATGTCCGCGCCTCGGGGACCGACGAGGCCGTGCGGCTGACGCCGCCGATCCAGCTCACGCTGGAATCGGCCATCGAATTCATCGCCGACGACGAACTGGTCGAGGTCACGCCGAAATCGATCCGCGTGCGCAAGCGGCACCTGCAGGAACACGAGCGCAAGCGCGCAGCGCGCGCTGCCGAGAACCTGAGCCCCGCCGCCTGAGTACGGCCCGGCTCAGACCTGTCGGTCACGGTCTCGACTGGACCGGGGAGCGACCGGCGCTGGCTGCGCGGCGCTGCTGCGTTCCCTCAACGCAGCTTCGGGATTGAGCGAGCCGCGGTTGTAATCCGGATCGTCCCGGACAGATGCGGCGGCCGACGCCGAAGATACCCGCCTTGGCAATAACGCTCGTCCGCTCGCGAGGCCCCGCTCGCCGTCGCGGGTGCAGAAGAGGCGGTCGCGCCTGGCTGTTTCGCGGCCGGCGCCTGTGCACTCTCCCCGGCCCCGAACTCCCAGCGTCCGTCGGCATGGAGAATTACCTTGCGTCCGTCATCGGTGGTCGCCTGAAGCGGTGGCTCGGAGGCCGCCTGGGCACCGGCAATCACCAGCAGGGCCGCTAGCGCGGTGAATGTGCGTAGCTGTGCTATTTGCATCGTCCGTTCAAGCCTTGATGTTGAGGGTTTGCGAGAGTGCGTTCCGCAGACCGCACACGATAGCGCGGTTGCCCGCCTGGAAAATGAAACCCGCGCACCCGAATGACATTGGAAATGTCGAGTCCTGTCTCCTGCACGCAAAAAAAACCGGCTCACAGGACGGAGCCGGTTTGGAAGGACACGGAGAATCTGGTGGACCGGCGAGGCGCCGACGAAATGTCGCTCCAGCCAGTGCGAAGCGTGATCTTACCCCTGCGACATCCCGCGATCCTCCTCGCCGATCGCAGACCTTGTATTGCAATCGACGTACCACTTGCACGAGCGCCGCGCCCTACCGACTTATTGACAGGTAATACCATACAAACAATTGGTTGCGGAATTCACCGAAAACCCGGGCGCGCACCACTGCGGTGCGCATCGGTCGAAAATTCCCCATGCATTGTCCGGTGTTCGCCATCACGCTTCCCGCATCTCGCTCGACATTCGGTTGCGCCGTCCGTCCCGCGGTGCATAGCGCCCGAGTGCCGCTGCAAGACGCTCGCGTACGACCCGCCGCAACGGCGCTGGCCCGAGCACTTCCACTTCCGGTCCGTGGCGCAGGATGTCCATCACGAGTTCGCGATCGTCGCTGTAGGGGACTTCGAGCAGATATGACCCATCGTCTTCAAAGAGACCGCGCTGGCGCGGATGCCACTCTTCGTTGGCGACCCAGCGTGCGCGCTCTGGCGTGAAGCGCAGCCGCCCCCACCGCACGCGGTGGCCTGAAAAGATTCCATAGCCCGAACCGAGCACACGATTGAGCGTGCTTTCCGGGATGTCGCGCGCCTTGTGGTCGAGTATCTCCGCGCGCTGAATGGCGTCCACCGCGAAGCTTCGCAGATCGTCGCGCCGATGACACCACGCATCGAGATACCAGTTGTCCCGGTAATGCACGAGTCGCTGCGGTGACACCTCCCGTTCGGTGAGTTCGTCCCGCGCGCGCACGTAGTAGCGCAGGCTGAGCCGCTTGCGACGCAACAGTGCAGAACCCACCACGGCGAAGTCGGCACGGCCAAATCGCCGCGCCGCCATGCCGAGGATTCGCACGCGTCTTTGGACCTCCTCGGCAGAATGATCGGCGCTGCCAAGCAATGCGCGCAGCCGCGTGGCGATCGGCGAAAGTTGCGGCGCGAGAATGCCCGGTTCGAGATGCGCCAGCAGATGCTGCATGGTGAGGAGCGCATGAATCTCAGAGGCGTTGAACCAGAGGCCTGGCAACTCGTACTGCCCGCCACCGGGCTCTGGCGCCGTGAAGCGATAGCCTCCCACCTCGCGATCCCACGCAATCGGCGCATTCATGCGATTGCGCAGATATTCCAGGTCGCGCTTCACGGTCGCACGCGACACTTCCAGCGTCTCCAGAAACACCGAGAACGGCACGACGCGGCGATCGTGTAACAGTTGCTGAATGCGGTAGAAGCGTTCGGTGCGTTCCATGGCGGGCGTGCCGCAAGTGTATCCGGAAACCACACTCTGCTCGCCGCGGGCTTGCTCGATCTACTTCGAAGGCCGGATTGCGGGAAAAGACCCGCCCGGCAGGATTACATGAGAACCGCGGCGCGCGGCGCAGGTTCGACGGTGAAGGGACGAGAAGAACGAGACCGGTGGATGCTCAGTGAACGCGCTGAGCCTTGGGTGACGACAGGTCGCGAGTGGTGGCCGCCGTCTCCGAGAGCTTGACCGCCTCACCGATCATCTGCGCAACGAACGAAAGCAGCCGCACATCCTGCTGGAAGCTGCCGGACGACTCACCGCGTCGGCGCGCACAACTCAACATCCCGAAATCGCGCCCGTAGGCTTTGATGGGAACACCCACGAGCGACATCGGCAGCGCCGACGCTCCGCCCGCTCGGGCGCCATGCGCCTGATCGCCGTCGAGGCCGGTGGACGATGCCAGCAGTTCGAGCTCACCTGACTGATTGACGAGTGTGATCATCGCATGTGCCACCCCGAACCGCTTCGAGAGGACACCGACGACACTACCCAAGGTCTTGTCGAGCTCCGAGGTCGCCTGAATCGCCTGCGAAATCTCGTGAATTGTGACCTCCTCGACGTCGATAGCGCGCAGTCTTTTGGTCATTGGGACACGGATCGTGGAAAGAGGGCCCACCCGATTTGGCCGCAGGATCCGTGCCGAGCGCGCGAGCCGCTGTTGCCGTGCCGCGCGGGACGCTCGAACGCCCCGCGCCACGGTGCTTCCGGGGAATTACTACGTGTCCTCCGGACCCCGTCTCCAGGCACGTTTCCTCGCCCTCGTTTGGTGCCAGTGCACCGCAACGGATCACCGCCGTCGCGGTGCAAACTTTCCTCTTACTGCAGAAACCCGGCCTTGACCTCGTCCTGTGAAAGAAGGCGCACCGGCACGGGTTTCACGCGCCAAATGTCATTGCAATATTCGCGGATGGTGCGGTCCGAAGAAAACTTTCCAGAGCGGGCGCAGTTCAGTATCGCCTGCCGTGCCCAGTCTTCTCGATCCACGTACGCGGCGCTGACCTGCTCCTGACAATGCGAGTACGACTCGAAGTCGGCCAGCAGGAAGTAGGGATCCGAATAGAGCAGGCCGTCCACCAGCGGCCGGAACAGATCGCGATCGCCGCGTGCGAAGAAACCCGTCGCGCACGAGATCGATCACCGCGCGCAGCTGCGGATCGGCTTCGTAGTAATCCCGCGGGCGGTAGCCGCATGCCTTGAGCTCCGCCACCTCCGGCGTCGTGAGACCGAAGAGGAAGAAATTCTCCTCACCCACCTCCTCGCGGATCTCGACGTTCGCGCCGTCCAGCGTGCCGATCGTGAGCGCGCCATTCATCGAGAATTTCATGTTGCCGGTCCCCGAGGCTTCCTTGCCGGCCGTCGAGATCTGCTCGGAAAGGTCTGCTGCGGGGTAAATGCGCTGACCCGATGCTGACATTGAAGTTGGGGACGAAGACGACACGCAGGCGATCGCGGATCGCGGGATCGCGGTTGACTATATCGCCCACCGAAGTGATCAGCTTGATGATGAGCTTGGCCATGTGATAGCCGGGCGCTGCCTTGCCACCGAATATGAAAGTGCGTGGCGGCAGATCGATGTTCGGGTTCTCCTTCAGGCGCAAATAAAGCGCGATCACGTGCAGGATGTTGAGATGCTGGCGCTTGTACTCGTGGATGCGCTTGACCTGGACGTCGAACATCGAATCCGGGTCGATCGCGATGTCTACACGGGGGCCGACGAGCTCCGCCAGCTGCAGCTTGTTGGCGCGCTTTACCGCCCGCCACCGCTCACGGAACGCCGGGTCGGCCGCGAACGGGTCGAGCCCGCTGAGCTGATCGAGGTCCTTCACCCATCCATCACCGATCGCCTCGGTGATCAGCCCGGCCAGCTGCGGGTTGCTGAGCGCGAGCCAGCGACGCGGCGTGACACCGTTGGTCTTGTTGTCGAACCGGTCCGGCCAGAGCGCGTGGAAGTCGTGCAGCACGTCTTCCTTGAGCAGTTCCGAGTGCAGCTCGGCGACACCGTTGATGGTATGGCTGCCGACGCAAGCGAGATGCGCCATGCGCACGTACCGCTCCCCGCTCTCGTCGATGAGCGAAAGCCGCCCGATGCAAGCCGCGTCGCCCAGGAAGCGGATGCGCGCCTCGTCGAGAAAGCGTGCGTTGATCTCAAAGATGATCTCGAGGTGGCGCGGCAGCACTTTGCCGAACATGCCGAGCGGCCAGCGCTCGAGCGCTTCAGGAAGCAGCGTGTGATTGGTATAGGCGAAGGTACGGCGCGTGACCTCCCAGGCGCTGTCCCACGGCATGTCGTTCTCGTCGATCAGCAGGCGCATCAGCTCGGCCACACCGATGGCCGGATGCGTATCGTTGAGCTGCACCGCAAACTTGTCCGGGAACTGCTCGAGGGGCAACCCTTGCCCGCGCATGATCCGCAGCATGTCCTGCAGAGAGCACGACACGAAGAAATACTGCTGCTCCAGCCTGAGCTCCTTCCCCGCTAGGGCCTCGTCGTTTGGGTAGAGCACCTTGGTCAGGTTTTCCGAAACGACTTTTCGGTTCACGGCGCCGTAGTAGTCGCCACGGTTGAACACCGCGAAGTCGAACGATTCTGGCGCCTCGGCACGCCATAGCCGCAGCGTGTTGGCGGTGTTGTTGTGATAGCCGAGAATTGGAGTGTCATACGGAACGCCGAGCACGACCCGGTCGGGTACCCAGCGCACACGGATCTTGCCGCGCTCGTCGGTAAAGTGCTCGGTGTGGCCGCCCAGCCGTACTTCCTGCCCCCATTCCGGCCGCACGAGTTCCCAGGGATTGCCGAAGCGCAGCCATTTGTCAGTCTTCTCGACCTGCCAGCCATCGACAATGTCCTGATCGAAGATGCCGAACTCGTAGCGGATGCCGTAGCCGAGAGACGGGATCTCGAGCGTGGCGAGCGAATCGAGGAAGCAGGCAGCGAGTCGACCCAGACCGCCGTTGCCTAGACCGGGCTCCTGCTCCTGTTGCAACAACTCGTCCAGATCGAGGCCGAGTCCGGCGACGGCACTCTTCACCACGTCGTGGATGCCGAGGTTGACCAGGTTGTTGCCGAGGTGCGGTCCCATCAGGAACTCGGCCGAGAGGTAGGCGACGGTACGCGAGCGCTGCTTGGTGTAGGCGGCGGCGGTGCTCACCCAGCGGTGCAGCAGATGATCGCGCACAACGTAAGCGAGCGCCATGTAGTAGTCGCGCTTTGTCGCAAGCGCCGGGAACTTGCCCTGCATGTAGAAAAGATGATCGAGAAAGTCGCGCTCGACCGCCTCGCGTGTGAGAACCGGTGTTTCGCCGGGCGAACGCTCGGCAGCGGGGGTGCTAAAACGCTGATCCATGCTCTTCCTTATTGGCTTTTCGCAATACGCAGATGAACGCGTGCCTTCGGCAAGATCCGTGCACATGGGGGCACGCAAGGCTGGCGCGGGTAGCCGCGAACCCGAGGGCCGCACGGGACAAGGCATCCGGCAGTTGCTGCGTCGCAAGATGAGGAGAACCGGCTGCCGATATATCTCTATGTCATGCACCGTAGGGTCGCACGATGCGTATCGTGCGCCCACGTCTAGTGCACGGCCAAAGCCCGGCCGCAGGACTCAACGCGACCGGAACCGCGCGTGCGCGGCGGTCAGGACTTGACGGCCAAGAGGTCCTGCACAGCGCGCTGCGCCATGTCGATGGCGCCGTCGGTGTAAGCGTAGGCGGCAGCGTCGGCGTTGGCGATGGCGATGCTGCCGAAGCGCTTGCGGCCGACGACGTTCGGCGCTTCGCCACCGTCCAGCCAGAACGAATCCCACAGGGAGTTGTACTGATAGGCGTAGCCGTGCGGCCAACGGTTGACGGTGAGTGAGAGGATGTCGCTCGCGGGGTCGAAGCCACCGGCACCCAACACGCGCGTGAGCTGATCGCGCGTCTTCCGCTCCATGTCCGCGAAAGATGTGGTGAGCAGTTCCTGGCGGCCGACGCGATGCTGATCGCGCGCTGACAACCCCGGGCAACAGGGTGTGCGGGACAGACATACGACGATCGGTTCATCGTGCGAGCGCGTGCAGTGATATGCCCCGATGCTGACCGGCATGTCGAGAGTCATCCCCGAGTAATGGCTTCCCGGCCCCTCGACTTGCGAAACCTTTAGCTTGAGGAAGGAGTTCCAGTTGCGCAGCACGACGTTCGTGTAGACGAGTGGCACCTTGGCGCCGTAGGCGAGCGCCTCGCGCTGGGCTGCAGGCAACTCCGGGCAGATGTACGGAATCATTCCGTTCCAGCAGGCGAGCACCACGCGGCCGCCACGCACGCGTTCGAGCTTGCCGTCCTTCACGTAGGACACCTCGACCTCGCCGGCAGAAGCGGGATCGCCGACATGCGCAACGCGCACTGCGGTGCTGCTCAGGCGCACGCGCACGGCTTGGCCCGGATTGTCGAGACGCCCGTAATCGGCCCGGCTGGTGATGATGTCCTCGGCGCTGTCACCTGGAATTGCCTGCGGGATGAACTCGCGCACGAGCAGTCGTGCGATCGTCGCGTTGCCGTCGGGGAAATGATAGAAGTAGGATCCGCCGCCCCCGGTGATGCCATGCAGGGCGTCGTGGTTCATGCCCGGTCCGGGCGTGCGCTCGAGATTGAGCCCGCCAAAGCCCGGGTAGTCGAGACCCCATGCATCCTGGGCGGGCACGGCGTCGATGCCGACGCCATAGAGCCCGTGCGGCAGCGCCTGCAGGAACGGCAGCACGCCGGGATCGCATTTGGCCACCTGGAGGAGATAGTCGCGGTAGCTCATGCGCGCGAGGCGCGCCTTCTTCTGATCCGAGCTCAAACCCGGTAGATAGTCGACGCTTTCCTGTTGCAGCCGCAGCAGGTCCGACTGCGCAGCAGCCGACAGCGGCGTGGCAGCGAGGAACCGCTTCATGGCGACGGCATCCGCTGCCCTGCCCAGCCACCCGCTGTTGTTGGGACGCGGCACCAGGCGATCGACACCGAAGGTTTCGCGATCGAAGAAAACGCTCGGACCCAGTCCCAGTGAGCGGTAGAGGCGGCGGTCGACCACCTTCGCGAATCCCGTCACGTCGACGCCAAGCTCTTCTATCAGTTCCTTGGCGATCGGGCTGTAAGGTCCCGGGCTCTCGATCGACCATGTGCCACCAAAAGAGATGAGCGTGCGATCGCCGACGCTGAACTCGTTGCGCTTGGCGTGCCCGCCGAAGTCGTCATGGTTGTCGAGGATCAGAATGCGCGCATTGGCACCCGCCGCCTGGCGGAAGTAGTGCGCGGCCGCGAGCCCGCTGATGCCGCCTCCAACCACGATGAGGTCGTACTGCTCGCCGGTATCCGATGCGGCCTGCGCATCCAGCCGAAGTTCACCGCTGCGAAGTGCGTGGGCGACTTCATAGGAACCGACATGGCTGCCGCGCAGACCGGTAAGTGCAGGCGGGTAGTAATCGTGGGCGAGCGGCGCAGCGCCAGCAGCGGGTTCAGCCGCGCGCAACCAGCGCGGCCCCGCGATCAGCCCGGCGGCACCGATGGCAACTCCGCTCAGGAAGTCGCGGCGTGAAATCTGCCGGTCCATCCCGAGTTCCCGGTCGCGGCGCTTGCTCATCCCACTTTCCTCAAGTATGCGAAGTTGTTCATTTTACCCGAGCGATTTTGAGGGGCCGGACGCAGCCCGCTGCAAGGCGCGTTCGACCACACCGCCCTCCCGCTCGCCTGTAAACGAAAAGACCGCAGACTCTCGTCTGCGGTCTTAGGTTCCCTGCGGGCTTGCTGCCCCTGGTCAGCCGGACCTCGCCATGGGAAGGGGAATCACTTTATTTGTAGTAACCGACTGCGCAGACCTGGTCGCCTATCTTCGTGTAGTAGGTCACCTTCTGGACCAGCGGCTCCGTGGTGCC
The DNA here is from genome assembly GCA_963719715.1 of uncultured beta proteobacterium. Lineage (GTDB taxonomy): Bacteria > Pseudomonadota > Gammaproteobacteria > Burkholderiales > JAEUMW01 > JAEUMW01. The sequence continues at coordinate 74,454 of CAVRDD010000004.1, read as the reverse complement.
CGGACGCGGCCACATGTAGCTGACTTCACTGATCTTCCCTTCCTGCGCGTTCTTGTAGATGTCCTCGCCAATCGGCTTGCCTTCCTTGTCTTTCAGATCCTTCAGACTCTTGCCGGTGAGCGTCGGGTGAGCAGTGAAGTTGCCGTCCGCTCCGCCGCAGTAGGGATACAGGTCGCGATCCTTGAAGCCGCCCTCTCCCTTCTGAAACTTCGCCAGCGCGCCCGGCTTGTCGGCCTTCACGGCCGCCGCCGCCTTTTCCAGCATGGCCTTCGCTTCGGCGGCAGTGCCGTAATCCGCAGCCCACGCCGTGCCCGCCGCAAGCGCGGCGGCGATCGTGCCCAGAACCAATTTCTTGACCATATCCTTCTCCCTTGTTCGATGATAGTTGGGGAAACACGCCGTCGCAGACAACGGCGCGAGGATCATACGCCCGACGCGAAGTCCGACGACAGATGTCGCCGGACAGCGACAGGGATCAGGGAACGCGGCGGCTGGGGGGGGTCTTGAGGTCGATGTAGCGCAGCTCGACGCGGCGGTCCAGCTGATGACACGCTTCGCTCGCACAGCGCTGGGCAGTCGACTTGCCGGACGGTGAGCTCTGCTTGCGGATCTGGCCGAGCGCCGCCCCTGCTGCCTTCAGCTCGCCTGCCACGGCGTCGAGCCGCTTTTGGCCAAGCGCGACCTTGTACTCCGTGCTGCCGCCATCCGAGCTGCTGTAGCCAACCAGGGTGACAACCAACCGGCGATTTCCCTTGAGTCTCTCGCCATGCTGTCGGATGGCCTCCCTGCCCGCTGCGTCGATCACGCTCGAACCCTGCGCGAAGTAGACGTTGTCGCGTTGGTTAATGTCTGGGAGCGGCTCTTCGGTGGCGCGCTCGCTGCTGTCGGGCTCCGCGGCGGGCAGTGGCACCGGCGCGGGCAGAGCCGGTGTCGCGGTACCCCCGAGTGGACCGCGCGGCGCCTCGCTGGTCGCGCATGCCGCGAGCGCGAGGCAGAGCGAGAGCGAAAGCGCGCGATGCAGGAATGAGCGGTCGGTTATCCGGCGGCGCATGGTGATAGAGTCTTGTTATCGACGCGCGCGGCCGTGAATGGTCCGCCGCCGCGAGTGCATGGCGCACGAAGCAGGCGGCGCGGCGTCATCCACCAGCTCTTGGCTGCGAGCGGCAGCGCTGCATCCGAATCGGTGCGCGGCGCATATGTTCGTACAGTTTCGCCGAACCTGTCCATGTCCGCGATGCGACTGGGCGATCGAGTCTTGCAGGGAAAGGAGGGGAAATGGCTGCAGCCGTACGGGCTCTGGCGCGCGCGATCGGGCTGGCGATCGTCGTTTTGTGCGCTGTGGTCGCACCGAGTCGGGCGGCCCCTGGCGGGCTGCCGCTCGATGCCGCGGACAACGCACCCTCGGAAGAGTGGCTCAAGGTCCGCAAGGTGCTCTTCCAGGATCGGCCCATCTTCGACGCCGGTTCGGTGATCAGCCTGGAAATGCCGCGCCGCCAGGCGTTCGGCGCGACGGTCCCGATCGCCATCCGCCCGAACATGCAGCAGCGACCTGAGCTCTACATCAAGCGGCTCTACCTGGTCGTCGACAAGAATCCTTCGCCCGTCGGCGCGACTTGGGAATTCTCACCTGAAGTCGGTATGGCAGAGCTCGAAACGCGTATCCGCGTGCAGGAGTACGGCCATGTCCGCGTCATCGCCGAGCTGTCTGACGGGCAGCTTCACATGGCTTCGCGCTATGCCAAGATCTCCGGCGGCTGCACCCAGGCGCCGAACAAGGATCAGGCGCAACAGGCGGCCGACCTCGGCAAGATCCGCCTGCGCGTCGCGGACAATCTTGTCGCGAACCACATGAGCCCGGTGCAGCTCCAGATCAGTCATCCGAACAACACCGGCTTCGAGCTCAACCAGATCACGGTGATGTACATCCCGTCACATTTCGTGTCGAAGGTGAAGGTCACTTACGCCGGGACGATCCTGCTGTCCGCCGACATGGACTTCAGCATCTCCGAGGATCCCTACCTGCGCTTCAATTTCATCCCCACACGCAGCGGCGAGATCGATGTAGAAGTGGAAGACTCGCACGAGCTTCGGTTTCAGAAGGCGTTTCCCGTACACGTCGAGCCGGCGCCGGTCTCCTGAGTCTCGGGGACTCGTGGCGCGCGCCGCCAGGGTAGCGTGAAGCTATCGCGCGGCGGGGTTTCAAGCTATATTCCGCCGTAGTACCCATCGTCTCGCCCGCCCGACGCTGCCAGCAGGAGCGCCAGCAGCTTCCACCCTCCCGCCCATGACCAACGCCCTCACCGAAGCCGACTGGCAGGCATTGGCGGCGTCCCGCCTGTTTCGCGCCGTCGATATCGAGCTGGTGGAACACCTGTTGAACACCTGCGCGGTACGCGACCTGCGCGAGAAGGAAACGCTGCTCACGCAAGGGGACGCGCCCAGCCAGGAGATCTTCGTGGTCCTGCGCGGTCGCGTCAGCGTCCACCTCGCCGACGCCGGCGCCCCTTTGCACGCCGTCATCGACGCCGGTGAATGCGTCGGCGAGATGTCCGCGGTCGACGGCGAACCGATATCCGCGACGGTGGTGGCGCTGGAGCATACGCGGCTGCTCGCCATTCCCGAACCCGTCGTCTGGTCGCTGGTGAACACGTCGCACGCGGTCGCACGCAATCTGCTGTACGTGCTGTCGCGACGCATGCGACACGACAACGCCGTCATCGTGAACGGGCTCGACCGCCAGCGTGAACTCGAGCACGCCGCGAGCACCGACGGTCTGACCGGTCTGCACAATCGGCGCTGGATGAACGAGGCATTCCGGCGGCAGCTCGAGCGCTGCGAGCGCGACGACGTCCCGGTGAGTCTCGTGCTGATCGACCTCGACGGTCTCAAAGCCTTCAACGACGCGGCCGGCCACCTCGCTGGAGACATGCTGATCTGCATCGTCGCCGACGTCCTGGCGAGACACCTGCGCCCGGGCGATCTGCTCGCGCGCTTCGGCGGCGACGAGTTCTGCGTGCTGCTCCCCGATACCGCGCGCACCGACGCGCTCACCGTGGCTGAGCGTCTGCGCAGCGCCGTCGAAACCGAAGTCCCCCGATGGCCGTCTGCAGTTGACCGTATGTGCGACGATCTCGTGTGGCATCGCCAGCAGCCCGCCGGCGACAACGCTCCAGGAACTCCTTCACGGCGCGGACGAAGCGCTGTATCGGGCCAAGGAAAAAGGGCGAAACGTCGTCTCCGAGTAAGTCGATGGTCGCGGCAAGCCGCCGTCGCCCCGTTCGCACCCTGATTTCCGGCTTGCTGCAAAGCACAGACGTTTCGGTGTGCCTGGGCTAAGATAGCGTCTGGGGAGTCAAATCGCCGGAGAGCGGAATGGAACACGCGTCCCTGAACCCCCTCGAGTGCGGTTTTTGCGCTCACGTCAATCCTGCCGATTCCAGGTACTGCAACGCCTGCGGTGCGCCGCTTCGCGTGCAGCCCTGTCCGCAATGCGGCACGGCCAATGACGCGACTGCGGCCACCTGCGAGGAATGTGAGGCACCGCTGTCCGACAGCGGGCCAAGCGATTTCTTTTTGCCGTTGCCGCCCGAGACACCTCAGCCCGGGTGGACCGGCTCGCCCGCCGTAACCGCCGCGCTGGCACCCGATCCAGCCTCGACCGAGGATTTCGTGCTTCTGGACGAGCCCGCGCAGACCCCCCCCGCCGCGGTCCACCGGCGCGTCGAAGCCGTAGTCAGCCAGCCGCTAGCCGCCCGGCCAGCGGAGGCGGAGGACCGGATGGCGGCCATCGAGGAAGTGAGCGCTGCATCGAGCGCGCAATCCGCACCGGAAGTTGCTGACGTCGCGCCCACCGTTGCCGCTGCCGAGGAACCGGAACCGCAACCTGCACCTGCGCCGGCCGCAGCGACCATCGCGCCGATGACCGACGCACCTGCACGCGGCAGTGGGCGTAATCTGAAGACGCTCGTATTGCTCACCGCACTCGGCATTGCCGTCTACTTCGGCTACCGCCACTTCCAGCGCTTCGACCCCAGCGATGCCGCGCCGAGCACCGCCGCGAGTAGTGCTGCGAAGGACATACTGGCGCCGGCGCCTGACAAGCCGAACACGACACTGCCGCCCGCCAGCGCAAGCGGCGGGACTGCGCCCGCAGCCGCGCGCGAAGGGGCGGGTGGAAAGGGCGGCCGCAGCGTCGAGCCCGTCCGCACTGAGCCCACTCCGCCCAAGCCGACCGATATCTTCATCGCCAAGCCGGAACAACCCGAAAAAGCACCTTCGCCGCCGCCGGACACCCGCAAGGCCGCCGCCGCAGGCACACAGGGCGAGGTCCGCCGACCGGCATCCGGTGACCGAGGCAGCACGGCAACGAGCCCGGCGGCCTGCGCCGACGCGCTGTCCGCCCTCGGGCTGTGCAAACCGGAAAATACTCAAGGGAGAAAACCATAATGACACGCAAGTCGTTCATCCTGCTCGCCACTGCTCTGCTCTGCATCCATGTGACATGGGCAGCGGCAGAAACGGAATACGACCGCGCTGCCGTGCAGCGCAAGGGAGAAGGCCGTGCTGCGCCGGCTGCGGGGGCCGACTACAGGATTCAATACAAGATCGCCACCGCATCGGAAAAGGGCACCTATTTCGCCATCGGCAAGGATCTGGCGAAGTTCGTCGCGCCCGACGCGAAGATCGATCTCGAAGTGCTGCCGACATCGGGATCGGCCGAGAACGTGAAGCTGCTTCGCTACGAGGCGGGCGTGAAGTTCGCGGTCGTGCAGGCGGATGTGTATCAGGCGTTCATCGACAAGGCCGGCACCGGCAACTCCGATGCAGCACGCATGATCCGGCCGCTGCGCGTCATCCTGCCGCTCTACAACACGGAGATTCACTACATCGTCCGCGCCGACTCGCCGATGAACTATCTGCACGACATCAAGGACGCCAAGATCAACGGCGGGCTGGTCGGCAGCGGCGCCGCCTACATCACGCACACCCTCTACCGCATGATGTTCGACAAGCCGATTCCGGAGGCCAGCGCCAGCTATCTTTCGAACGAGGAGGCGCTCACCAAGCTCATCACGGACAAGTCGGTCGACGTCGTGGTGGTGGCTTCTGGCCAACCCGCCCCCATAGTCGCCAACATGAAGCCCGAGGCACAGAAATTCATCAAGTTCCTCAAGTTCGACCCGAATCATCCCTCGAGCAAGCTGCCACTGACCACGTACACCTTCGCCACAATCAAGAAAGCGAGCTACCCCAATCTGCTTACTGAAGACTTCACGACAATCGCCGTCGGCGCGTTTCTCGTGACGTACGACTACAACATGCAGGGCACGATGGGGAACATGGTTCGCTTCGCACGCTCGCTCTGCCAGAACTTCTCCGAATTGCAGGCGCAGGGGCATCCGAAGTGGCGCGAGGTCGATCTGTCCTTGCCGGACCTCGCGGCGGGCTGGATTTACTATCCGCCCACCACGCGCGAGATCCGCTCGTGCATCGCCGCCCAGAAAGCCAAGGCGCCGGTAAAGCCGAGAAAGACGACCTGCGCGCCAGAGGAACGGATACTCGGGCTGTGCGACTGACGGTCGAGCCGGCGCCCAGCGGGTCGTTGAGCCGGAAACGGACGGCAGCGCTGGCGGCAGGCGTATTGCCGCTCACCGAAACCTGAGGTTACTATCGGCGAACGTCCACTGACCGAACCCGGTCGGTCTCCTTTATCACCCTCTGTTTCTAACCAGGAAGCTCGCGCATGGTTCATCGACTCGTCTTCGCCTTGCCTCTCGTTTTCACCTTCGCGCTCGCGTTCACCCTGTTTGCCGGGGCCGCCTATGCCAACGAGGTGGTGCGCCTGGGCAATCTCAAGTTCGCCCACTACGGTGCGGTCTCGTTCATGAAGGAGCACTGCAAGAAGTTCGGGCTCGACGTGCAGGAAACCGTCTTCCCCAAGGGCATCGACATCTTTCCGGCGATCGTGAAGGGTGAAGTGGACATCGCCGCATCGGCCGCGGATGCCGCCATCGCGAACCGTGCCGGCGGTGGGCAGGTGTTCGTGGTCGCCGGCTTCGCCAAGGGCGGTGCACGCCTGGTCTCGCGTGCCGATACGCCGCTCAAGACGGTGGCCGACCTCAAGGGCAAGAAAGTCGGCGTCGCCCGTGGCGGCGCGCAGGAACTCCTGCTGCTCGCGGAGTTCTCCAAGGCCGGCCTCACTTGGTCGGACAAGGAGGGCAAGGACGTCCAGATCGTCTACATGGCCTTCGCGGATCTCAACCAGGCGCTGCTGCAGAAGCAGATCGACGCCATGTGCCAGTCCGAGCCGCAGTCGTCGCAGGCGATCAATAAGGGCTACGGTGTGGAAATGCTGAAGCCCTACGACACGCCGCTGGGCGAGCCGGTGCGCGTACTGGTCATGACGGAGAAGCTCTACAACGAAAAGCCGGCGGTGGCGAAGAAGATCCTGGAATGCTTCGTCGACGCGACGAACCACTTCATCAAGCATCCCAAGGCCGCGGAGAAGTACGTGGTGGAGCAGATGTTCAAGGGGCAGATCACCAATCAGGACTTCCAGGACGCGATCGCGAACTCGCCCTACACGTACGACGTGACAGCGGACCACATCCAGACCACGACCGACCTCATGGTGAAGTATGGCGTTGGCAAGATGTCCGATCCACCCAAGGCCACTGACTGGGTGAGGCTCGATCTGCTGCAGCAGGCCAAAGCCAAACAGGGCATCAAGTAGTGACCATCGCGGGGCGCGTGGCCAGCCTGGCGAGGTTGGTGGCGGTCCCCGCCGTCATTCTCATCGCGTGGGAGGCGGTATCGCTCTTCGGTTGGGTGACGCCGCTCATACTGCCTTCGCCGTCTGCGGTAGCGCTGCGCTGGTGGGCCTATCTGACGCCGACAACACCGTTCGATCCAGCCACCGGTAGCTGGCTCGCGTGGGCGATTTCGGGCGAGCTGCCGCACGACGTGGTTGCCTCGCTCACGCGCATCGCGGTGGGCTTCGGGATAGGTGGTGGGCTGGCGCTGCCGCTCGGCTTGCTCATGGGCGCGCGCCCCACGATCTACGAGCTCTTCAACCCGCTCCTGCAGGTGCTGCGGCCGATCCCACCGATCGCCTACATCCCGCTTGCCATTCTCTGGTTCGGCTTGGGCAACCCCCCCGCCTACTTCCTGATCTCGCTGGGCGCGTTCTTTCCCGTGCTGATGAATACCATCGCCGGCGTTCGTGCTGTGGACAGCATCTATCTGCGCGCGGCGCGCAACCTCGGCGCGGGCGAGTGGACGCTCTTCTGGCGCGTCATGGTGCCGGCCGCCATGCCGTACATTCTTACCGGCGTGCGCGTGGGCATCGGCGTCGCCTTCATCGTCGTCATCGTGGCAGAGATGATCGCGGTGAACTCTGGCCTCGGCTACCGCATCCTGGAGGCGCGCGAATACTTCTGGTCGGACAAGGTGATCGCCGGCATGATCACCATCGGGCTCTGCGGTCTGGCGATCGACATCGGCATGAGCCGCCTCAACCACCGGCTGCTGCGCTGGCATCGCGGGGTGGACGGATGAGCGCAGTGAGTGCCAGTGCGCACTCGATGGTGCCGGCCGAAACAAGCGAAGTCACCATCCGTTGCCGCGGCGTGGGCAAGGTCTTCCGCACCGGCGGACGCGAGGTCATCGCCTTGCGCGATATCGACCTCGACGTGGTGGCGGGTGAGTTCGTCTGCCTGCTCGGACCGTCCGGCTGCGGCAAATCGACATTGCTCAACGCCGTCGCCGGCTTCGAGCAGCCCACATCCGGCAAGCTCACCGCGCTCGGCCAGCGCGTCACCGCACCGGGCCCGGAACGGGCAATGGTCTTTCAGGAGTACGCGCTTTTTCCCTGGATGACGGTCGAGCGCAACATCGCGTTCGGCCTGGAAGTGAGGCAGGACCCGCCTGAACGCATCCGCGCCGTCGTCGACCGGCTGCTTGCGAAGCTCGCCCTTTCCGACTTTCGCGACCGCTTCCCGAAGGACCTCTCCGGCGGCATGCGGCAGCGTGTGGCCATCGCCCGCGTGCTCGCCATCGACCCGCCGCTGCTGTTGATGGACGAGCCCTTCGGCGCCCTCGACGCACTCACGCGCCAGTCACTGCAGGACGAACTGCTGCGCATCTGGGCCGAGAACCGCAAGACGGTACTTTTCGTCACGCACGGCATCGAGGAGTCCATCTACCTTGCCGACCGCGTGGTGGTGATGACCTACCGCCCCGGTACGATCAAGCGCATCGTGGAGGTGACGCTGCCGCGGCCGCGCGACACCGCCAGCCAGGAGTTCAACTCGCTCAAGCGTGAACTGACCGCGCTCGTCATGGAAGAGCAGGCGCGGCATCAGGCCGACGAGGCGCACGCGTCGGCGAAATAGGCTCACCGCCGCTTACTGTGCGATGCGGATCGGAAGCACGGCGCCTGTTACCTGCATGGCCGATGATCGCAGGGCGCCCTCACCCAAGCGATCGGTGCGTCACCTGCGCGAGCACAGGAGATCGAGCCGCGCACCCATCCCAACGTACCGCTGGGGCGCCGGCCTCTGATCACCTCAGCTTTCCGTCGTCTCCAGGTCGGCGGCGTCGAGCGAGCCGACGTTCTCCTCGAGCCACGCGCGCCAGGCGTCTTCTGCCATGGGTGCCGCGATGCGCTCACGGTGGTCCCATCTTATCCGCCATGTGCCGTCGGCCAGCGATTCGACGGCAACGTGAGGCAGTGATCCCAGCCCGAAGCCCTCGATGCGCTCCTCCACCACCGCCTCGGCCTCATGCGACGTCAATACACGATGCGCCTCCATACGACCTCCTTTGGCAAGCTTGGACAGCGCCCACATCGGCCTGATTCCGGGCCTTGCGGCCTGTCCGGACACGAATATGTAAGTAATCTGTAAGTTCGTCGCCCTCACAATGCGGGCAATTGTGGTGGAACACGTGCCCTCCAGAACGCTGCTCGACCAGACGCCGAGCCAACAACAAAAGGCCTGACCACACGGGTCACACCTCCTGTCAGACGCCGCGAGGCGGTGCCGAGTTCACAGGAGCTGTCGCATTCGGTCATCCTTTCCGGAATCGGGAGAACGTTGATGAAAGAAACTCAGGTTCGCTTTGCTTCGAGAGTGCTGCTCGCCGCGGCGGGTTCGGCTGTGGTGCTGACGACGCAGGGCTGCATCGCCACGCGCGACTGGGTGCAAACCCAGATGCAGCCGGTCACCCAGCAGGTGTCGACGTATGACGAGCGCCTCACCCAGGCCGAAGGCAAGATCAGCAACATGAGCGGGCGTCTGACCGGCGTCGAAGGCACGCTGCGCGTCGTCGACGGCAAGAGTGAACAGGCGTTGAACGCGCTTGCCAATCTCAAGGTCGAGCGCCGCGTCGTGATCGACCTCAAGGAAGGCGCAACCTTCGGCCCCGGTTCGTCCAGTCTGCCGAAGAAAGCGAAGAAGGAAATCGACGCCGTTCTCGGCGATCTCAAGGCGCAGTCCGGCGGATTTGATGCAACGACCATCGTGGTGGCTGGCCATACCGACAACGCCGGCAGCCCCGATTACAACTACGATCTCGGGCAGCAGCGGGCGAAGGCCGTGGCGCAGTATGTCACCGCGAAGGCGTCGACGGACCCGCTGCAGGTGATACCGGTGTCGTACGGTGAAAGCGCTCCGCTGTCCACCAACAGCACGGCAAACGGCAGGGCAAAGAACCGTCGCGTCGAAATACTCGTCTACCGGGATGTCGTGACCTCGCCGCTGACACCGACGCCGGCGGCGGCCGAGAAAGACCCCGCTGAGACGCCGCAGCCGGCGCGGCCGGCAAAGCTCAGCCAGAGCAAGTAAGCACCCCGCAGTCTCCGAACCACCTGCCGCCGCGAACTCTGCGGCGGCGGTGTCGTTTTCAGCCATCGCCGCAGACCCACGTTTTTCTGCTGGGTCTCCCCGGAGCGGGTCGAAGCGCGTCTATTTCGCCGCGGGAACAGCCTCCAACGCGCGCACTGCCTGTGCGATGTCGTAGCTGAGGCGGGAGAGTGCGCGGGAGTGTGCAGCGGCGAGGGCGTCGTAGCCGCTTGCCGTGGCCGCTTCGGTGAGCGTCGTGCGCCCGCTCTGACTCAACCCGTCGTGCGTGCGCCGCACGCTCCACTGCGCATCCAGCAACGCCGCCTCGTTCACCGTGGACTCGAAGCGCTGCACCCCGATGCTCACCCGATACTGCGCGTCGGCCGCCTGCTGCGGATAGAGCGTCACCCGCGGCGTGCCCAGTAGCACCACCAGGTCCTCCGCCACGACCCGGCTGATGTCATCGGCGAGCGGCGCCGCCCAGCGATTGAATTCGTCCACCCGCACCTCGTTCGGCCCGGTGCTGACGACGAACTGCGGGCGGTCGACGATGGCCGGAATCGACACCGGCCCCACCGCCACCGACACCGCTCGTCGGCGCTGCAGCGGCCGGCGGTAGCCGCCGCGCTCAGCGTGTAGAAGCGCGCCGACGGCGAGGCGCAGCCTGCCATGAGCAGCAGCAGGCAGACGAGCAGGCGCGGCCGCGTGGTGCATCACGGTTTCTCCTTGCCGCGGATCAGCGCCTCAGGGTGCTGCTCCAGATAGTCGGTGAGCACGCGTAGCGAGCGCGCCGCCCGTGCCAACTCCTGCAGCGTGTCGCGCAGCTCCTGCTGGCCGGGCGCATCCTTGCCGACGAGCGTCGCGTCCGTGTTCTTGCAGCACCGATCGGCGGAGGCTGTCGCACGGCGAACTTCCTCGAGGGTCTTCCTCAGCTCTGGCGTAACGTCCGAGTCAAGGTGGTTCACTGCTTTATTCGCGTCTTTCAGCGTCTGATTGAGCGTTCCGATCATCTTCCTGGCGTCGGCGCCGATCGCATCGAGCTGCATCTTGTCGATCTTCGCGAGGATGCTGGTGATCTTCGCCTCGAGCTCCGGGACAGTGCTCGGGACCACCGGCAGCTCAGCCGGTTCATGGCTCAAGTCGAGCTTCACCTTCGGCGCTTTCGGGAAGTAATCGAAAGCGACATAGAGCTGCCCGGTCAGCAGGTTCCCGCTCCTGAACTGCGCGCGCAACCCCCGCTCCTCGACCAGGCCGCGCACGAAGTTCAGGCGCGCCTTGTCGCGTGACCCCTGCTCCGCCAAGGCCGTGGCCGGCGGACTGTTGCGCCGAGGGCAACCGCGCGACGATGCGTTCGGGGAAGAACGTCAAGCTCCACCCGCGGGCGAAGTTCCAGCGTCTCGGGGTTGAACGTAAGGCCGACGTCCGTGACCTCGCCGGCGGGGATGCCGAGCAAGGTGACCGGTGCCCCAACTGACAGTCCGCGCACCGACTCATTGAAATAGAGCACATAACGCCTCGAGATCGACATCCGGCGCCTTCATGGCGGTGGTTCGGTCGCTGTAGAGCGTGAACGCCGTGTCCGCCGCGGCGGGCTCGGACTCCTGCAGAAAAGGAGGGCGTGTCGAATGCGAGACCGCCCGCGAGCAACGCGACCAAGGACTCCGTGCGCACGTCCACGCCGCCCGCGCCGACCGAAACGTCGATTCCGCTCGCGTTCCAGAAGCGCGTCTCCGCGCGTGACAAACTTGTCGTAGGGCGCGTTGACGAACACCTTGATGTCGACTGCCGTGCCATCGGCTGCGAGATCGTAGGCGACGACCTGGCCCACCTGCAGGCGGCGGAAATAGATCGGCGAGCCGATCCCCAGCGAACCGAGCGTGTCGGCGTGTACGACGAACTCGCGGCCCGGCTGGCCGGTGATGATGGGCGGCACGTCGAGCCCGGTGAAGGCACGTTGCTTCCTGTCCGACGCACCGGCCTGGAAGCCGATGTAATTGCCCGAGAGCAGGGTGCCCAAGCCCGAAATCCCGCTCAGGCTGATTTGCGGCTGGACAATCCAGAACCTTGCGTCCTCGACCATCAGGCCGGCCGCGCTCTTGGCGATCTTCGCCGTAACCGTGACCCTGGAGAAATCCTCGGTAAGCTGCACCGCCGTCACCTGGCCGATGTTCACGTCCTTGTACCTGACGAAGGTCTTGCCGGCCTCGATGCCTTCGGCGGACTTGAACACCATGGTGATGGTCGGCCCCTCGCTCAACACCTGCTGGATCGCGATGCCCACCGCCACCACCGCCGCCAATATCGGGATCAACCACACCACCGATATCCGCCCACGACGCTTGGCCTCCACCGTGGCCTGCGGCAGTTCGCGACCCTCAGCCATGATCGCCCCCTTCCCGCTGCGAATCCCAGATAAGGCGCGGATCGAACGTCTCCGCCGCAAGCATCGTCAGCACCACCACCGCGGCGAAGAACAGCACGCCGGGACCCGGCTCGACTGACATCAGCGGTTGCAACTGGATGAGCGCCACGGTGAAGGTATCGACGAAGACGTCAAGCATCGACCAGCGTCCTATGAATTCGACCATCCGATAGAGCCGCGTACGCTCACGGGCGCCGCCGCGCACGCCGCGCTGGACAGTGATCAGAAGATACGTGAGTGCCACCAGCTTGCCGAGCGGCACCATGACGCTCGCAATCAGGACGATCAGTGCGAGCGGCCATGACCCTGAAGTGTACAGGAAGACCACACCGCCCATGATGGTGTCGGACTCGACCGAGCCGAATGTGGTCGTCGTCAGCACCGGCAGCAGGTTGGCCGGCACGTAGCAGATCGCCGCGGCAATGACGAGCGCCCACGTGTACTGGAGAGAATGGTGGCGACGAAACTCGACCTCGCCGCCACAGCGCGGGCAGTGTCCCGGGTGATCCGCGTGATGCGGATGCGAGAGCAGACCGCAGACATCGCAGGAGACGAGCCCGGCGGCGGCACCCGTGAGAGCGCCTCCGCTCATGCATCCGCCTGCGTGAGCGCGCTGCCCGACCGCTGTGGCGCGGCGTCGTCCACCCACTCGACCCGGTTCCACACCTCGCGCGGATCGAAGCTCAGCATGATCGCGGGAAACAGCACGACCAGCGCACCGAGTGCGTACATGCCGACACCGATATCGACCTGGGCGAGCTCCGCAATCTTGATCAGCGCAACGAGCACGCCGAGCAGCATCACCTCGTACATCGACCACGGCTGCATGTGCACCCCCCAGCGGAGCACCTCGCCGACCCAGTAAGGTGCGGGTGGACGCCGCACCGCGATCAGCACCGCCAGCATGAAACACAGGTAGAGCGCGGGCGCGAGCACCACGCAGAAGGCGACGACGGCGGCGGTGATCGGCTCCCCCGTCGTCCACATCTCATAGGCGCCGCCGAGGATCGTCGTGCTCGCGCGGCGACCGACCGCCGACAAGCCCATGATCGGCATCGTGTTGGCTACGACGAACGCGATCAGCGCGGCAACAGTCAGCGCCAGCGGGCGATCGAGCGGATCGGCAGGACGCCGCGCAAGCTCGCAGCCGCAGCGCGGACAGCGCGCCTTGTCACCCGGATCGAGTGCCGGAATATGCTGCAGCAGATCGCAATCCGGGCAGGCGACAGTCTCCACTGCAGGCCGACGCGGAGTTCGCTCAATCCGCTCACGGCGCAGTGCTCCGACCGCGCAGGGCGCCGACCTGACTATTGCCGGCGGACATGGCATCGGCAGCGGGGCGGCCCTCGGCGAAGCCATCGACTCCGTCTCGCGCGCGATGGCGCTCGAAACGCTGCGCCCCGGAAGCGCGCGCCTCGCGCTCGCTGCTCGCCCAGGCACACTGCTCGGGCGCGGCGTGCTCCCAGCCGCGGCCGCCCTGCTTCTCGCAGCTGCCGCCGCGGCTGCGCCACACCGTGCCATTGACGTCCGCATAGTGGTCGTTGTCGGCAACGGCGGCGGCATAGGACTCGATCAGGGTTGCACGCGGCGCACTGCTCGCGAGATAGCGGTACCCACGCAGACCGGTATAGACCGCGCCGCCCCATTGCGCATAGATGTTGGGAGCGAGGTCGTCGCGCCACCGCGCAGCAGCACCATAGGTCATCGGCGCCGGGAAGTAGGTGTTGCCGATCCAGGATGGATAAACGTATCCGCTACCATGCACGACCACACCTTCCGGCGTTACCACACTGCCCACATAGCCCTGGGTGTAACCGACCTCGACGACCTGCGAGCTTGCGCTGTAGACGCGCACGTAGGTCACGTGATGCAGTGGAGAACTCGTGGGAACCGTATAGATCACGTCAGGCACTGACGCGGCCACCGCCCAGGCACCGAACACCGAGGGCGCCTCGAACCAGACGCCGGCCTTGAGCGCGAAGTAACGCCTGCCTTCCACGCGGATGATGGGGGTTGGCGAGTTGGCGACGTAAGACAAGGCCGTACCTGCGATCGGACGATACTGCGGATGGCCGTCGAACTCCGCCGTGAAACTCGCGCCGTTCACGCGCGGGACGGTCGCCGTCTGCGGCGTCGCGTCGTCGATCAAGGCCTGCTGCGCCTGCTGCGTGCCGGCCACCGAGGCGAGCACGACGGCGGCGGGCTCGTCGGCCGGAATCGCCGCGAAATCGCGCGGCAGCGCGCGCGACGACACATAGGTCCACGGCCCGTTCAGACCCGGCGCGCGAAACCAGCGCCCCGACAGCAACAGGTAATGATGGCCGCTCACGATGTCGACGATCACATTCGACGTCGTATTGGCAGCGCGCAATAGTGTCGTGCCGGCAATCGGTTCGAGCACAGGCTCGCCGTCGAAGACGACGAGCGCTGCTGGCGTCTGCGTGACGAATACCTTGGGCATGCCATCATGCGCAGCCCGTGCGACGCCTGAGACGAGCGGGTCCACCCTCGGCCCGAGGGTTACAGCGATACGATCGAGCGCCGGCGGCACGCGCTCGGCCGGGTACCATCTGCCGTCGAGTGTCTCCGCCGTCATCCAGCCATCGCCCACCAGCAGGTAGTAGCTTCGCGCATCGCGCAGGATCAGCGCGCGGGTATTGATCACGCGCTCGAACGACGTGCCGGCCACCGGTTGCAGGACGGGCGCGCCCGCAATCGTGACCATCCGCGCCGGCGCATCGCTCACCAGAATGCGCGGTGGCGTGTTCTGCACTGCCAATCCCGCATGTTTGAACGTGTGCGCAGCGCCGAGCGAAGCCTGCAGGCGATCGAGCGCGATGGTCTGCGGCACTGCCTGAAGCTGCGCCTGCAATGCGTTGAGATACGCCGTGCCGCGCTCGGAGAGGCTCGGCAACGCCGCCCGCGCGAAGTTCAGCTCGTCGAGAACGACGAGCCGGGAGACGCGATCCACGCGGGTGACTGCGGTTGCCCAGACGGCGCCTGAATCCTCCCCCGTGCGCCTTGGTTCCGACACCACGACCGCGCTCCGAAAGCTCAGGCGATTGCCCACCCAGCTCTCGACCTGTGGCTGATACAGCGTCGCCGTGGTGCCGCCGCCCAGATCGATCGAACGCGGCCACGGATCGTCCGCAGACTGAGTCATCCCTGCCGTCGCCAGCGGCGACCCCAACATCGCGAGCAGTGAGACGACCCCGATCGTTCCGGCACGGAGCAGATGCAGCATGGCGGTCACTCCCTCGGGAAATCGACGGTCATGCGGCGGCGGGAGCGAACATCGAATCGACGTGCTCAGCGGCGGAAACCGCCACCCCTGAAACCCCCGGCCCCTCCACCGAAGCGATCGCCGAAACTGCCGCCGCCGAAACGATCACCACCCCAGGCCCCGCCGGCGGAGCGATCTCCCCAGCCGCCGCTGTTGAAGCGGTCTTCGCCGCTGCTGCGCGCCTGCTGTTCCTTGTCCGCCCAGGAGCTGTCGCCGAGCGACGATTGCCAGCCGCTCGCCGTGTGCTGCTGCCAACCGCTCGCGCCGCTGCGATAGGCGTTGCCATCAGCTCCGGCAAACGTGTCGTTGGCGGGGTGCCCGTCGCTCCAGGTCCTGGTTTCACCGGTCTTCGCGTCGTACGCCGTGGTGCTGGAGGAACGCGCTACGCCTTCCGGCCCCACGGTCGCATTGGCGTCGTGTGAGACGGAGCTGCCGCCTGCACCGGTGGCCGATCCTGACGACGAGTAGTAGCGCTGGCCGGTGGACGTGTTGTAGGCAGCGCCGCGATCGACGTTCCCGCTGACACCGCCGGGCGTGTTGAAGGTGCGCCCGTAACCCTCCTTCGCCCAGCCGGTGTCGGCGTTGTAGCTGCGCGCCCCGGCATACGTGCCGGTGGTGCCGGTGCGGTAGTTCTCGTAGCCCCCGTATGCCTTGGTGCCGACCTGATCGCCGTTGGCGTACCAGCTGCGGGTGCCGTAGCTCGCTGCCGTGCCCCAGGCGCGATAGACGTTCGCCGTGGTCGCTCCGCAGCAGGGATAGCCCCAATAGCCCGGATGGTAGTAGACCGGCCCGTAGTAAGGCGCCCACGCGGCCGCGCCAATCGCCGCGCCCATGGCGAAGCCGAAGGCGGCACCGGCGTACGGGTTGTAGATCGGCGCCGCGCCGATGCCCCAGGTCACCGGCGGCTGATACCAGTAGTCGCCGATCCAGGGTGTGTAGTAGTAACCGGTACCGTAGACGACAACGCCATCGCTCGACACGACGGTGCCCAAATAGCCCGGCGTGTAGCCAACGTACACCACTTCCGGTGTCGAGCTGTAGACGCGTGCATAGGTGACGTAGTGCAGCGGAGAGGACACCGGAATGGTGTAGATGGCCGGCGGCACCGTGGTGGCGACGATCCAGGGTCCGTTCACCGTGGTCGACGTGAACCACACGCCAGCCTGCAGCGCGAAGTAACTCTCGTCGCCCACCTGGATGATCGGCGCCGGCGAATTGACGACGTAATTAAGCGATGTGCTGGGGATTGCCTTGAGTACGGGCGCGCCATCGAACGCCGCCGCGAAGCTCGGGCCACCAGCGCGTTTGACCGTCGCCGTCTGCGGAATGGAATTCTCGATCAGAGCCTCCTGCGCCTGCGGCGTACCTGCCACGGAGGCAAGGACCACCGCTGCCGGAGAGTCCTTCGGGATCTTGCTGAAGTCTGCCGGCAGGGCGCTGGCCGCCAGATAGCTCCACGGCCCGTCGAGCTCGGGCCCGCGGAACCAACGTCCGGCGAGGAGGATGTAGTAGTTGTTGTTCGCCGTGTCGACGAAGACGTCCGCCGCCGTGTTGCTCGCCCGCAGCAAACCGGTCCCTGTGATCGGCTGGAAGTCGGGCTGGCCATCGAAGACGATGAGTTCGGCCGGGGCCTGGGTCACGTAAATCGCCGGGACCCCTTTCGCGAGCGTGAGCTTTATCTTCGCATCAGGCGGGCTGTCGAGCAGATCGACCGCGCCGGTCTTCGCCAGGTCACGGGCGATGTTGGTCAGCGCCGGGGGCGCGTTGAAGAGCTGGGTCCACGGACCTTCGAGCGTTTTCGCCGTGACCCATCCGTCATGCACGTGCAGCAGCCACGGACCGTCGGCGCCGGCGCGCATCACCAGCAGCCGCGTATTGATGATGCGCTCGTACTGCGTGTTGGGAATTGGCTTCACCACCGGTACTCCGTCGATCGACACGAGGACGGACGGGGTGTAGCTGATGATGACCTGCGGCGGGTCGTTGTTCACATTCAGGGTCGGCGGCGTGATGCCCGAGAGCGCAAGCGAGGCTTCGACGCGATCGAGGGAAATGGTGCGCACCTGCTCGGCCAACTGCTGCTGCAGTTCCCGACCGTACTGCGCGCCCTTGAACGCGAGTGTCGGGAAACTGTTCCTGGTGATCTTCAGGTCCTCGAACACCACCATGCGGTCGACGCGGTCGACCTGGGTGCGCGCCGTCGCCCAGATCACACCGAAGGTCTCTGCCTTTGCGCCCGTCGCCTTAAGGGCAACGGCGGAGCGGAACTTGATCACGTTGCCGTCCCAGCTCGTCACCTGCGGCTGATAGACGAGCACGTTGGCGTTGCTCAAGGTGAGCGGCCGCGGCCACGGGTCTGGCGAAGGCTGCGCCGGCACCACCGGCGCCGCAGGCGCGGCCGGAGCCGTCGCGCCGTCAAGGGGAGGCTGTGGGATCGACGGCGCCGGCAGCGGCTCCAGGCCGGGCGGCGGTGTCGCGCCCTGCCGGTTCGCGCATCCCGGGATGCCGCAGAGCAAGAGGGCGACCGGGATGGCAAACATTGCGCCGGCCTGCTTGAGTCGTCGTGGTGTCATTTTCGCGGTTTCCTCCTCCCGCTCGTTCAGTAGGCTCCGCGCCGGAGCCAGGTGCGGCGTTCCAGCCCGCTCGCCACGGCTGCGCTCGGAACACCGACGAGGTCGATGAAAAGCGACGCCGTCCCGGCCTTCGTGGTCAGGTCACCCTGCAGAACCGTGGCGCTGTAGGTGAGGTCTTCGCCCTTCAGCACGGGATCGCGCAGTTCGAGGACGACGTCGGACTCGGCGCCCTGCCCAAGCAGGGACAGCGTCGCATGCGGTGCATCGGCGAGGAACGTGTCCTTGCCGTCCTGCCAGAACGGGACGAACGCCCGGGTCGACATGTGGCCGGTTACCCGCTCCGGCCGATCGGCGAAGAAGACCGTCGTCGCACTCACGCCGCGGAGCGTGAGCCTGCCGTTCTCGAAGGTCACGGCCTTGGCGCTCTGTACGAAAATGAAAACCGGCTTCTTTGCGGGCCTCTCTGCCGGGACTGCGGCCGGGACCTGCGCCTCCGCCGGTGCCTGAACCTCCTGGGTGCGCCCGATGCCAGGCACTGACAGGGTAAGCAGCACTCCACCGAGCAGGAGGCTTCGTCTGGACGTCATCGTTCTTGGGCAGATTTCAAGAGGCTGCCATTGTAATACGGCAATACTCGCGGGCGCGTGAACCCAGCGCTCCGGTTCACCAGACGGCCGTGCACAGTGGACGAAGGGTCCATTGTCCGGCAGAGGTCAGCGTCCGTGCCGCCCCGAATGCGAGGACCGGCTTGTGATCCACCTCACGCAAATGATATTCGACCAGCATCCCTTCGGCTCGCGCTACGACATCGGCACCAAGGTGTCAGGCGAAGTGGCGCAGCGGCTCCCGGCGGAGCACAGGATCAGTACGGTTGACCGGCAGCGGCGAAGCAACTGACCGAGCCAAGCTGGCAGACGACGATATAGGTTCTGCGCTGCCCGCACCCCTCGATGCCGACGGTGTACTCGGCACGCTCGAGTCCGCCCCACACCACGGGCTGCAGCAGGTTGCTGGAGAGAACCGTCCCCGTCGCCTGCGGGCAGTTCATCTCGAAGCGGCCGCGGTTGACGGCCACCTGCATCGCCGTAGCTGCTTCGTCCTGGAGAATCTGGGTCTGGGTCTGGCAACCCGCCGCGCTGAGTGCAGCCAGCGCGAGAAGAAGAAACCGGATACGTTTCGGCATGAGGGTCTCGATCGTCGGATTATCTCGGTAAGAGGGCCTGGACCTGAAAGCGCAACTGCCACAGCGCTTCGCCATCAGATCGCGCGACATTGTAGTACGCCGGCAACTGCATCTTCCACAGGCGCTCATCTCTGCACACGCGAAAGTCAGAGGAGCACGACGACGCACGTGCCACATCCGCGCGCGCGTCACACTTCATGTCCGTAGGGGCGCTCAGAACTGGAAAGTCGCACCCAGCGCGGGTCCGGTCAAGTGCAGGTCGAGCTTGTCGTCGTCGAAGTAGTAGTTGAGGCTGCGCACCACCAGCGACAGCTCGCCCCAGCCGAAGCGATAGCCCACACCGAGCAGCGCCTGCCAGGTCCAGTTGTTCGAACCGGTACCGATGTCAAAGTAATAGGGCATGGACCAGTTGGTGTCGCCGAAGCGCACCTGCCCCTTGAAACCTGCGATCGCATCCCATTTATTGATCGTCAGCGAATCGCTGCCCCCGGGCGGCAGGGTGCGGAGCGGCGTCGCGAGGTTCCAGCCGATTGTGGAGTCGAAGCTGAGGAAGCGAGTTCCGGCGAATACGTCGACGAATGCGGCCTCCCCGCGCCAGACCGTGTAGCTGCCGGCGAGCGTCCATACGTTCGAGACCAGGCTTGCGGAGCCGCTGATGCTGATCGGAACTTCCACTGTTCCCGTCGGGTCGGTGACGGATCGCACGGGCGACCTATGGCTGTTCAAGTGCAGAAAGATGTAATCGGTGAATGCGGACCAGTCCCCCTTGCGCGCTTCGCCGGTTACCATGCCTGCAAAGTCGAGGCTTTGCAGATAGCTGCCGGGGTCGACCTGGGCGGAAACGCTCCCGTTTCCGGGCAACCTTGGGCGGTAAGTTGCCGTTCCGTCGACGTACGGCAGCCACAGGTAGGGCGTGACGCCAAAATGCCAGTTGCCGTCGAACATATCGTCTGCAGCCCCGGCTGGCAGCATCGACGCAGTCGCGATCCCCCCGAGGAGCAAAGCTAAGAAGCGCCGTCTGATCTCCGATATTCGAACCATATCGTTATCCCTCGCCCAGTCACAGATCCAGGCAGGCGCGCGGATATGCCTCGTCGGCCTGCCTTCGGTACCGACAATTCCAGTCGCTACCAGTTGAGCTTGGTGATCTTGGTACCCTGCAGGCCGACACCCCCCATCAGTCCCTGCTGGCCGAAGACGAAGGCATAGACGTCGCTGGTCAGGGATGATGACGTGACTGTCTTCGCCATTCCCTGGTCCAGCACGACGACACTCGGGCCGGCGCCAATCTGGAATCCCCCTGTCGCGTTCAGAGCCTGGAACGCAGCCTCGTTCATGAAGAACATCGCGTAGCCAAACGTCTCCGCGCCCGCCTGAAATCCGTAGGAAACCCCAGCCGTGTTGTAGTACCCGGCGACTCCGCCACGCCGGAAAAGCACACCGTTGCCATACTCGCCGCCGATCATGAACCCGGCCTTGGTGACATCCGGAAACACGAGGATTGCGTAGGCCCTCCGCTCGAGAATCCCCGCCAAGGGAACCGTCGCGGTAAGGTTGCTCAGAGCATACCTGGCGTTGCCTTCGAGCCCGTAGCTCTGGGCCGCGACCGGGGCCGGCGCAAGCCCGAGCGTAATCGCGATCGCGACCACGGAAGTCAGGAGACGGAGCGAAGAAAACCAATCTCGCCGCACCGCCGCCCTGCTCGCGCCCGCTGCTTTAGCCCACGAACATTGAACTGCAGACTTCGCAATCGCTTGCATGTCTTTCTCCCTCGTTATTCGCAAAATCACGACTCTTCGAAAAGTCCTTCGCCGTCGCCTGATGGATGCTTTAGTGACCAACGGATACCTCATGCTTTGCACGCCCTCGCCTTAGCTAAACATCTGCCAAATCGTCATCATCGCCGTGGGACGAATTCAATTGACCATCCGCCTGCGGTGGGTTCCCGCACTACGGCCGATTCGCCGAAGTGATGACGATTTCCACACGGCGGTTCTTTGCCCGGCCCTGCGGCGTGTCGTTGCTCGCAACCGGTCGCGAATCTCCGAAGCCCTGCGCGGACATGATGTTCGGCGGAACCCCCTTCGCGGCAAGGAAACGGACGACGTCGCTCGCACGCGCCGAGGAGAGTTCCCAGTTGGACGGGAAGCGCTGACGCAGTTCCGGTCCGATCGGCACGTTGTCCGTGAAGCCTTCGACCACGATCTGCTGACCCTTCAGCGTGCTCAGGGTCGGAGCGATCTTCGCCAGGGTTTCTTCGCCCTTGCGGCCGAGTTGGTAGCCGCCTTCCGAGAACAGGATCTGATCGACCAGCGTCACCTTGAGCTGATTCTGAAGCTGCTGGATCTGGGCCTGATCGGCGTTCACTTCGGCCGACAGCTTGTCGCTGAGTTGCTGGTAGGTCTGCTCCAAACCCACTTCCTTGTCGTACTTCTGCTCGGACACGCAGCCCGCCACCAATACCGCAGCACACAACGCCATACTGATTCTTGCTCGCATGATTTCTCCCTTCATGGTTGATCGCAGTGACTGCATGAGATCGAAGGCCTGCACGCTGGTCACTTCCGCGCGGAGGATACATCGAAACGCTGCTTCGCTGCTGCCTCATGACAGGGTCTCGTCAACCTCCCGGTCGCGGCGGACAGATACCCCCCCGCAAGCTATCTGGCCGCGCCGGAACGGAGCAACTGCTACGGCAAGCGGGTGGCAACCGCTGAAGCCCGCTACTTCTTCGGCGCCTCGACGGCGATGGCGAATGCCTCGGTGATCACCATCTCGACCTGCTCGCCCGCCTTCACCTGCTGCAGCACCGCGGGATCCTTCACTTTGACCTTGACACTCTTGCCGTTCGGTCCCTGGACGCGTGACGATGTGCTTGGCCGCATCGACCTTGAGGACGTTGGCCACGACGGTGGTGGTGGTCGCTATCGCACCGGCCGGCCGCTGACCCGGCTCGGCACGCGACACGGCCGTCTGCGACTCGGCACTGCGGATCCCCAGACCTCCCTTCCTGACCTCGATCGCGACCGCCTCGAAATACTTCGCGACGACCACATCGCCGACCTTCACCTGCGGGAGATTCTTTACCTCCGGACCTACCTTGAGGTCGAACACTTCACCCTCGGGTCCCTTCAGCGTGACGATACGGTTCGCCTGGTCGACGGCTTGAACGGTGGCGGAAACACTGACCAGTTCGCCCCCTCCTCCGGCCTCGAGGACTTTCCCGGTACCCGGCTGCGCAAACAAGGCGCCGGAGAAACCGAGGGTGACTGCAGTGGCAAGGGCGATCAACTTCTTCTTCATTGCTCAGGACTCCATGCGACGAGGTTGGCGACGGATCAGACCGTAAGAACGTTGGCCGATTTCTGCGATCTTCGCGCATAAGTCAGTGCGCAAGCCGCATCAACTTCGGTGCTATCGTCTCGACGATCACCTCCGTGCTGCCGGTGATCAGGAACTGCATGCCGATCGCCGCGACCAGCAGGCCCAGCACGCGCGTGAGCAGACCCAGTCCGACCTCACCGAGTAAGCGGCGCAGAAATCTGCCGGAGAGCAAAATCACCAGCGTCACCAGCGCAAGGGCAACGGTGATGCCGATCAGGCCCAGCGAGAGCGATGCACTCTTGAGCTTCTGCGCTTCCACCGAATACAGAATCAGGTTCGCGATCACGCCGGGCCCGACCAGCAGAGGCATGGCGAACGGAATGACGATCTGCCGGTAGACGGACTCGGCCTGCGCGCCGACCTGGCCCTGCTCGACCTGGACCAGACGGAGATCGACGAGCTCGAGGACGCTCCCCGACCTCGTCGACGTGTGGCCGCTGTCGCCGCTGCAGTCCGGCCTGCTGTTCCACGCGATGCTGGCCGACGACGTCCGTCGACGTCTACACGGTGCAGCTGACGCTCGAACTCGCGCGGCGACGGTCGACGCCGACGCGGATGCGCCGGGCCGGCAGGCGCTGCTCGACCGGCACCCGAACCTGCGGACCGCGTTCGTCACGCGACCGCGACGGCGACGGCGGTCCAGATCGTCCTGGACCGGGTCGAGCTGCCCTGGACCGAGCATCGACCTCAGCGATCCGCCGGCGGACGAGCGTCGGACGCGAGTTCGACGAGTTCGTGGCCGCCGACCGCGCGACGCCGCTTCGACATGGCGCCGCCGCCGCTGCTGCGATTCCGCTGGTCCGGACTGGCCGCGGACCGTACCGGCTGATCGCTGACCAACCACCACATCCTGCTCGACGGCTGGTCGACGCCGCTGCTGGTGCGAGGACCTGCTGACGCCTGTACGCGACCGACGGCGACGCGGCGCGTGCTGCCGCGCGGTGCGCCCCTACCGCGACTACCTCGCGTGGCTCGCGCGCGCAGGACACGCGCCTCGGCGTGCGGCGTGGCGGCCGGCGCTGGCCGGGCGTCGACGAGCCGACCCTGCTGCGCCCGCCGGACCCGGCACGCGCGCCGTCCGCGCGTGTCCGCGGAGACACGGTCGACGCTCGGCGCGAGCGGACCGAGCGACTGCGGCGCGCTCGCGCCGCGCGCGCGGGCTGCACCGCTCAACACCGTCGTCCAGGCGGCGTGGGCGATCGTGCTCGGCCGCGCTGACCGGTCGCGACGACGTCGTGTTCGGCGCCACGGTCTCGGGTCGGCCGCCGCAGCTGCCCGGCGTCGAGTCGATGATCGGCCTGTTCATCAACACCGCTCCCGGTGCGGGTCACGCTCGACCCGGCCGAGACCGCTCGGCGCAGCTGCTCGATCCGGTCCAGGCGCGAGCAGGCGGACCTGCTCGACCACCACTACGTCGGGCTGGCCGAGATCCAGCGCGCGGCGGGCCCGGCGCCGGCTTCGACACGCTGACCGTGTTCGAGTCCTACCCGGTCGACCGCGGCGGGCTGACCGAGGAGACCGACATCGCCGGGCATGCGGGTGGCGCGGCGTCGACGGCCGCGACGCCGCGCACTACCCGCTGAGCGCTGGTCGCCTCCGCGACGACCGCTGCACGCTGAAGCTCGAAGTACCTCGCCGGACCTGTTCGACGACCGCGGCGAGTCGACGGATCGCCGCACCGGTCGCGCTGCTCGACGCCGTGCGCCGACCGACGCCCGGAGCTCCGTCTGGCCGCAGCTGCGACCTGCTGTCCGACGGCCGAGCGCGGCGGCTGCTGGCGCCGGTCCGCGGCCGTCCGGGGCGGTCCGTGCGCACCCTGCCGGAGATCCTCGCCGACGCCGCCGGCCGCGACCCCGACGCGCGTCGCGCTCGCGTTCCGAGCGGCGCGCGAGGTGACCTACCGCGAACTCGACGAGCGGTCGAACCGGCTGGCGCGCGGTCCTGATCGAGCACGGTGTCGGGCCGGAGACGTTCGTCGCGCTGGGCGATCTCCGCGGTCGGTCGAGTCGGTCGCTCGCGATGTGGGCGGTCGCCAAGACCGGCGCCGCGTTCGTGCCGGTGGACCCGAACTACCCGCGCCGAGCGGATCGCGCACATGCTCGCCGACTCCGGTGCCGCCGTCGGGCTGCACCGTCGCCGAGCACCGCGAGCGACTGCCGGCGACACGCCGACTGGCTGGCGCTCGACGACCCGGGATTCGCGGCGGACGTGCGCCGCGCGATCCGCCGACGCCGGTCGACCGACGCCGACCGCACGGCGCCGATGCGCCTCGACAACGCCGCCTACGTGATCTACACCTCCGGCTCCACCGGCCTGCCCAAGGGCGTCGTGGTCACCCACGCGGGCCTGGACAACTTCGCCCGACGAGCAGCGCGACCGGTACGGGTCGACCGCCGGCGTCGCGGACCCTGCACTTCTCCTCGCCGAGCTTCGACGCGTCGGTCCTCGAGTACCTGCTGGCGCTTCGGCGCGGGCGCGACCATGGTGATCGCGCCGCCGGACCGTCTACGGCGGCGACGAACTCGCCCGACTGGTCCGACGACGAGCGCGTCACCCACGCCTTCATCACCCCCGCCGCGCTGGCCTCCGTCGACCCGACCGGGCTGGACGACTTGCGACGCGTGGTCGTCGGCGGCGAGGCGTGCCCGCCGGACTGGTCGCGCGCTGGGCGCCGGGCCGGCGGCTGCTACAACGGCTACGGCCCGACCGAGACCACGATCATGTCCAACATCAGCGACCCGATGACGGCCGGGCGAGCCGATCACCATCGGCGGCCCGATCCGCGGCGTCGACCGGCTGGTCCTCGACGCGCGGCCTGCGGCCGGTGCCGGTCGGCGTGCCCGGGCGAGCTGTACCTCGCCGGGCCCGGCCTGGCCCGCGGCTACCACGGCCGCGGCGGCGCTGACCGCCGAGCGGTTCGTCGCCGAACCCGTTCGGCGAGCCCGGCGAGCGGATGTACCGCACCGGCGACCTCGGTGCGCTGGACCGCCGGACGGCGACGCTCGAGTACCTGGGCCGCACCGACTTCCAGGTCAAGATCCGCGGCTTCCGGATCGAGCTCGGCGAGATCGACGTCGGCGCTCGCTGGCGCACCCGGCGGTCGGCTTCGCGGCCACGGTCGCGGTGCCGCGGGACCGCGCGGCGACACCGTGCTGGTCGGCCTACGTGGTGCCGCGCCGGGGCCGACGGCTCGACGTCGCCGACGCTGACGCGACGCGTCGCCGCGAGCGCTGCCCGCGCTACATGGTGCCCGCCGCGATCGTGGTGCTCGACGAGGTCCCGCTGACCGCCGATCGGCAAGCTCGACCGCGCAGGCGCTGCCCGACCCCGGAGTTCGGCCGCCGCGGCGCGAGTTCCGCGCCGCCGACCGACGCCGATCGAGGCAGATCGTCGCCGAGGTGTTCGCCGAGGTGCTCGGCGTCGACCGGGTCGGCGTCGACGACGACTTCTTCGACCTCGGCGGCAACTCGCTGATCGCGACCCGGGTCGTCGCCCGGCTCGGCGCGGCGCTCGGCGCCGACGTCGGCGTCCGGGACGCTGTTCGAGGCGCCGACCGTCGGCCGCGCTGGCCGCGCGCGGTCGAGCGGCACGCCGGCGCGCGGCGACGCCGGCCGCCGCTGGTCGCCGGCCGACCGGCCGGAGCGGATCCCGCTGTCGCTCGCGCAGCAGCGGATGTGGTTCCTCAACCAGTTCGACACCGCCTCCGCCGGCCTACAACATCCCGCTCGCGGTGCGGCTGACGCGGCGACCTCGACGCCGACGCGCTGCGAGCGGCGCGTCGCCGACGTGCTCGACCGGCACGAGTCGCTGCGCACGCGTCTTCCCGCTGCGCGGCGGCGGACCGGCCCAGCAGGTGGTCGCCGCGCCGCCGAGGCGGCGCCGGACCTGACGACGGTCGACGGTGACCGACGGACGAGCTGGCCGGCCGCGATCGACCGAGGTCGGCCCGCGCGGGCTTCGACGTCACGCGCGGAGTCCCGCTGCGGGCGCGCCTGTTCGCGGGTCGGCGCCGACGAGCACGTGCTGGTCCTCGTGGTGCACCACATCTGCGCCGACGGCTTCTCGATGGCGCCGCTGGCCCGCGACGTGATGGCGGCCTACGCGGCGCGCGCCGCCGGGCCGGCCCCGAGTGGGCGCCGCTGCCGGTGCAGTACGCCGACTACGCGCTGTGGCAGCGGCGAGGTGCTCGGCGCCGAGGACGACCCGGACGTCGCTGACTCGCGCGGCAGCTCGACTACTGGCGCGACGCGCTGGCCGGCGCTGCCGGACGTGCTGGAGCTGCCGACCGACCGGCCGCGGCCGCCGCAGCAGTCGCTGCCGCGGCGGCGCGGTCGAGTTCGCGCGTCGACGCCGGAGCTGCACCGCGCGGCTGGTCGCGACTGCGCCGCGGCACGCAACGCGACGCTGTTCATGGTGGTGCACGCCGCGCTCGCGGTGCTGCTGGCCCGGCTGAGCGGCACCGACGACATCGCGATCGGCACCCCGATCGCCGGTCGCGGCGAGGCGGCGCTCGACGACCTGGTCGGCATGTTCGTCAACACCCTGGTGCTGCGCACCGCGGTCGACCCGGCCGCGTCGTTCGCCGAGCTGCTCGACCGGACGTCCGCGACGGCCGACCTGGCGGCGTTCGGCGCACGCCGACGTGCCGTTCGAGCGGCTGGTCGAGGTGCTCGACCCGGCCCGGTCGCACCGCGCACTCGCCGCTGTTCCAGGTGGTGCTCGCGTTCCAGAACACCGAGCGGCCCGCGCTCGAGCTGCCGGGCCTGACCGTCGAGGGCCTCGACCTCGGACACCGGCGGTCGCGAAGTTCGACCTGCAGCTCACCCTCGCCGAGGAGTTCGACGACGCGGCGCACCGGCCGGCATGACGCGGCGCGTTCGACTTACGCCACCGACCTGTTCGACGAGCCACCGTGCGCGGCGTTCGCCGACCGGTTCGTGCGGGTGCTCGACGCGCGGTCGCCGCCGACCCGGCCGTGCCGGTCGGCGACATCGACGATCCTCGACGACGGCGAGCGGCGCCGAGCTCGCGCCCGGCGCACGGGCGGCCGCGGCCGAGCCGCCGGACGCTGCTGCCGGAGCTGCTCGCCGCGGCGCCGTCGCGTGCGACCCGGACGCGGTCGCGCGTCGTGCTCGACGGACCGCGAGTGTCGCTACCGCGAGCTCGACGAGCGGTCGAACCGGCTGGCCCGGGTGCTGATCGGCCGGGGCGTCGGGCCCGGAGATCGTTGCGTCGCGCTGGCGCTGCCGCGGTCGCTCGAGTCGGTGCTCGCGGTGTGGGCGGTCGCCAAGACCGGTGCGGCGTTCGTGCCGGTCGACCCGCGCTACCCGGCCGAGCGGATCGAGCACATGCTCGACGGACTCCGGCGCGGCGCTGGGGCTGACCGTCGCCGAGCGCCGGGTCGACTGCCTGCCGACGTCGTGCCGTGGCTGGTGCTCGACGACGCCGACACCGGCCGGCGTGGCCGGCGGTCTGCCGACGCCGGTCACCGACGCCGACCGGCCGGCGCCGCTGCGCGCTCGACCACCCCGCCTACCTGATCTACACCTCCGGGTCGACCGGCGTGCCCGAAGGGCGTCGTGGTCACCCATCGCGGCCTGGCGAACCTCGCCGCCGAGGACAGCGCGACCGGTTCGGGCGTCACCGCGGCGTCGCGGACCCTGCACTTCGCGTCGCCGAGCTTCGACGCGTCGGTGTTCGAGCTGCTGCTGGCCGTTCGGCGCGGGCGCGACGCATGGTGGTCGTCGCCGCCGGACGTCTACGGCGGCGACGAGCTGGCCGAGCTGCTGCGCGACGAGCGGGTCACCCACGCGATTCGTCACGCCCGCCGCGCTGGCGACGGTGCGATCCCGACGGGCCTCGACGACCTCGCGGTCGTGGTCGTCGGCGGCGAGGCGTGCCCGCCGGAGCTGGTCGCGCGGTGGGCGCCGGGCCGGCGGATGTTCAACGCGCTACGGCCCGACCGAGACCACGGTCGTCGGCGAGCATCAGCGGTCCGATGACCGCCGGGCGAGCCGGTCACCATCGGCGGGCCGATCGCGCGGCTGTCGGCGCGCTGGTGCTCGACGCGCGGCTGCAGCCGGTGCCGGTGCGGCGTCGCCGGGGGAGCTGTACCTGGCCGGGCCGGCGCTGGCCCGCGGCTACCACGACCGGGCCGGCGCTGACCGCGGACCGGTTCGTCGCCGATCCCGTTCGGCGGACGCCGGGACCGGATGTACCGCACCGGCGACCTGGTCCGCTGGACCGGCCGCGACGGCGACGCTCGAGTACGTCGGCCGCAGCGACTTCCAGGTCAAGATCCGCGGGTTCCGCATCGAACTCGGCGAGATCGAGGCCGCGCTGCTCGCGCCACCCGGCGTCGGCGTTCGCGGTCACCGATCGGCCACGCCCGGGCCCGCGGGCGACGCCGTGCTGGTCGTCGTACGTGCTGCCGCGGCCGAGGGCGCCACCGTCGAGCCGACCGAGCTCCGGGCCGCACGCGGCCGACCGACTGCCCGCGCACATGGTGCCCGCCGCGGTCGTGCGTGCTCGACGAGGTCCCGCTGACCCCGGTCGGGCAAGCTGGACCGGAAGGCGCTGCCGGCGCCGGAGTTCGGTCCGGCGCGACCGAGTTCCGCGCGCCGGCCGCCGACGTCGAGCGCGCCGTCGCGGCGGCTCTTCGCCGAGGTGCTCGGCGTCGAGCGGGTCGGCGTCGACGACGACTTCTTCGACCTCGGCGGCAACTCGCTGATCGCCACCCGGGTGGTGACCGAGCTCCACGAGTCGCCTCGGGCGGAGGTCCCGCTGCAGCGATGTTCCTGGAGCCGACGCCGGCCGGGATCGCCGGCCGCGATCGGTCGCGCCGGAGCGCCGGCGGCCCGTCGACGACGCGCTGCGCGTGGTGATCCCGCTGCGCGCGCACCGGGAAGCGGCCGCCGCTGTTCTGCGTGCACCCCGGAATCGGGTTGTCGTGGGGGTACGCCGGACTGGTCGCGGCACCTCTCCGGCGACCGCCCGGTGTACGGCCTGCAGCTGCCCGTGATCAGCGGCGGGCCGGACCTTCGACCTCGATCGAGGAGCTCGCGCACCGGTACGTCGACGAGATGCGCGCGGTGCAGGCCCACGGGCCGTACCACCTGCTCGGCTGGTCGCTGGGCGGCGTCATCGCGCACGCGATGGCCGTCGAGCTGCAGCCGGGCAGGCGAGTCCGTCGCGACCCTCGCCGTCATGGACAGCTACCCGGACGACGAGCGCGACCCCGCCCCGGGCCCGGCTCGGTCGCGGAACTGCTGCGCGGTCTCGGCCTGGACGTCGGACGACCCCGAGAGCAGCGGGACTGACCTACGGACGCGCGGTGGGCTGCTGGACGAGTCCCTCGGCAGGAGACCGGTCTACCGCCGTCGCACCTCGAGCGGATCAACGACGGATACGCCCACTCCGACCGGTCGTGCAGCGTTCGAGCCGGACGTCTTCGACGGCGACATCCTGTTGTTCCCGCCGGCCGGTCACCGGGGACGGCACACCGGCGACGAGTGGCGGCGCCTGTCACCGGCGCCATCGCGAGTGCCCGGTCGACTGCGAGCACAACCAGATGATCGAGCCGTCGTCGCTGGCCGTGGTCGGTCCGGTGCTCGACGACTACCTCGCCGCCCACTGACTACCAGTCGTTGACGGTCAGCCTCACTCACCTCGGCTCTGCACGGACCTTGCCGTCGGCGGTGGAGTGCCAACCTCATGGATACTGTGGCTGCCACAGGGAATCCTGGTCACGCTGGCGTGCTCGATTCGCGGCACGAGGAACCACCGGATATCGCGGCGTAACCGGCACCAGCCGATCAGGTACCAACGGCCGTTCCTGGATGCGAACATGACCGGCTCGACGTCGCGGCTCGTCTTGCTGGCGTCACCCGAGATGTAACGGATACGCACGACGCGTTGCTCGGCCATCGCTTCTTCGAGTGCCGATCTGACCGCGCGAACGGAAGACGATGGTGTGTCCACCCAAATGCGACTCGCGAGCTCGTCGGCTTTCGTTCGGGTCCGGGGGTCGAGGACGTCCAGGATCTTCTGAACGCCAGCTGAGGCCAGGTCCGCATAAGGGGCATCAGAGGCAGCCGAGACAGCGGCGAGCAGCGCCACCGCCTGCGCGGGGGTCAGGCTGACCGGCGGGAGGCTCGCCCGAGCGGCCAGACCGTAGCCGCCCCCAGGCCCCGGGCGCGACCAGATCGGCACACCGCTGTTCTCGAGGGCGGCGAGATCTCGCTTGACTGTCCGCACCGACACGCAGAACTCGGCCGCCAGTCGCTCAGCAGTGCATCCACGGGAACCGGCGCGGCGCAGCATCTCGGACAGTGCGTGGAGCCGCTCCGCCCGCTTCACTTCTGCACCCCAACGAAAATCATGTCAGAAATGGTGACACACCGTTGTCCTGGGGGCATGTGAGCATCGCAGTATGACGACCAGCACGAGCAAACCAACCATCATCCTGATCGCCGGCCACTGGCTGGGGGCGTGGGCGTGGGACGAGGTGGTCGAACACCTCACCGCTGCCGGCCGCCGAGCCGTCCCGATGACCCTCCCCGGCCTGGATGAGGGCGACCGCGAACGAGCGGTGAGGACACTCGACGACCAGGCAGCGGCGATCGAACAGGCCGCCGCTGCCGAAGAACAGCCGGTGGTCATCGTGGCCCACAGTGGAGCCAACGCCCCGGTAAGCCTTGTGCTCGATCAGCGCCCCGAGCTCGTCCGCCGTGTGGTCTGGGTTGACAGCGGGCCGGTAGCGCCCGGAGGCGTCTTCGCTCCAGACCTGCCGGACGAACTCGACGAGCTGCCCCTGCCACCCTTCGACGCGCTCGAGGAGCAGGCCAGCCTCGAAGGCTTGAGCAGTCACGTTCTCGAGCGCTTCCGGGCACGAGCCGTCCCGGAGCCCGGTCCCGTGCTTCGCCAGCCAGTGGAACTCACCAACGATGCACGTCTGAAGGTCCCGACCACTGTGGTGTGCTGCTCGATCCCGAGCGCACAGCTGATGGAGCTGGCCAACGCCGGTCATCCAATGTTCGCCGAGGTCGTGAAGCTCGAGCACCTTGACCTGGTCGATCTCCCGACCGGCCACTGGCCCATGTGGAGCCGCCCCGACGACCTCGCGCAGCTCATCGTCGCCGAATCGACTTTCCGGGTCAGCTGAAACCGCGAACTGGTCTGAGGGGGCCAGTCACATCGGCCGGCCCCCTCCGTGCAGGCCGCGACCCGTCGTGTGGCACAAACACGCCTGTCGCATGATCGTGCCTTTGGCGGTGCCCTCTGTAGCCTGTCTCGGTGTTCCTCACTCGGTTTGTCACCGCACGGATACCGAATCGGCTGTTGGCGGCGTTCGTGCGCAACGCGGAGCTGTTGAAGTTCTTGACAGTCGGATCGATCGCGTTCGCCGTCACGTCAGTGCTGTTCTTCGGCCTGAAATGGACGGTCCTGGACGGCAAGCCGGTAACCGCCAATGTCGTGGCGGCGCTGGTCGCCACCGTGGTGTCCTACGTGCTCAACCGAGAGTGGGCATTCACCGCCCGCGGCGGCCGAGAGCGTCGGCACGAGGCAGCCCTGTTCTTCGTGGTCGCCGGTGTCGGTCTGGCGATCAACCAGCTGCCGCTGGTGGTGTCGCGGTACGTGTTCGCCCTCCAGGCACCACACGTGTCGCTTGTCGTGGAGAACCTGGCCGATTTCGTCAGCGCCCTCGTCGTCGGCACCCTCCTCGCGACGGCGTTCCGCTGGTGGGCAATGCGCAGGTTCGTCTTCCCTGATCCTGTGGTGCCGCAACCGGAGTTGGACGGACCAGCGCTGAAGGACGAGGGGAACACCGACGTTGCCGCCGCGAGCAGCGCCCCGGTCAGCTAGGTCGAATATTGTTCGGCATTGCACGATGACGAGGACGATTGTCTCTCTTGCGAACTCGGCCGGCCAGGTCGACTAGCGTGTGGCGATGCGCGCACGTGTGGGGGACCGCTGGAAACTCGTCGTCGTACTCGGGTTGGTGTTGGTGGTCGTGGTAGGGGCGCTCGTGACCCTCCTTCGCACGGACCGTTCCCCGAGCGTCGGGGAACCGGCCGCCGCCGAACGATCCGTCGTCACCACCCCACTCGACACCGCACCGCAGCTCGCGTGGACGCTCGACGTCGGACGACTCACCGACAACGCCGGCGAGGTCCTGCTGGCGATGCCCTATCAGCTCGGCGCCTACTACGGCTACGGCGGAGTGCTCGACGGAGGCGACCTCGTGATCGCGGCCACCGCCTTGCCCCTCCCCGAAGTCGCGGGGGAGTCCGGCAGGCCTCTCGGTGCCGTCACGCTCGTCGGCGTCCGCCCGGAGGACGGGTCCCCGAAATGGAAACGGCGAGTCGGCCATGTCACTCAGTGCAGCCCGACTGTGGAGGGTCCGGTCATCGCCTGCTGGGAGGCCCGCCGAATCGCTTTCGTGGACACCGCATCCGGGACCCTGTTGGCCGAACTGGGTACCGACTTCGACCTCAACGGCGCACGGTTCAGCGGCGACACAGTGTACCTGTCGGGTTCGACGACGGACGGCGGATCCACGACATCGGTGCTCACCAGTGGGACCGTCACCGACCTCACGGCGAACTTCCGGCGCACCTTCGACACCCTCGGCGACTCCTCCTTGATCTACGCGGTGCCGGACACCAACACGATCGTCGGCCAGGTCCAGGGACCGGGTGATCCTCAGTACTACTTCACTGTTTACGATCTCGACTCCGGGGCCGAGCGGTTCACGTTCGAGGGTGATTCCCTCCAACCGGCCGGGAATGGCCTGTTTCTCGTCAGTCGCGGCTCCCGGTCGGGGTCAGTCGGCACGCAGGACCTCCTCGCGGCCGACGGCTCACCCGTCCGAGCGATCCCCATTCCCGCGTCCGGCGCCCAGATGTACCCCAGCAAGACCTCGGCGCCGGCGCCGATGTTCTTGGGTGACGGCGCCTACGACCCCGTGACAGGCGACGAACTGTGGCGGAACCCAGCGCTGGTGCAGGACGGATGGTCCGGCAGGACCAGCGCCCTGGCCGCACTCATCGGAACCACCGCACTGGTCACCTCGCCGGACTCGAAAACCATCACGGGCCTTGACATCGCGACAGGCGAGCAGATCTGGCAAACGCCGTGGGAGGACGCGTACTGGGTACGCGGCGGAGCGACCGACGGCGAGTACTTCGTGTTCGGCGACTACACCGGCACGCATTCGATCCGGGCGAGCGACGGGACGATCATGTGGTCGTTTCCGCTGCCGAACGGTGTTGATCCTCGGCAGGTTCAGGTATCGAGCGCAGGGGGAAGCCTCATGACGTCGTGGCTCGACCACGTGACCGTCTGGAGGTAGTTGCGGCGATTCGCCGTGCGACGCGACCGACGCCCAACCAGGGCAGAAATCTACAGTGAGACGGACGTCCCATGAACACCATCGCACGCGCTCGCAACGCCGAACGTGCCGAGATCATCCGTCAGGCGAACAGTCTCTGGCGGCGTGCCGGAGTCCGTGGGGCCGATCGGAGAGTGCTGCTGGCGGAACTCGAGACCGAACTCCGCGGCGAGAACCGAGACGGCCACGACCTGCCGCTGGTCCTGGATGCGGCGAGCGAGGGCGGTATGTGCGGCCGCGCTCTGCGGTTGGAACTGGCTGTTCCGGCTGCCGTTTTCGGCCTCGTGACTGGTCTGGCTACCCCACTGCTTGTTCTCCTCGCCGTGCTGTCACCTCTGTCGACGATCAACGTGGGACAGTACGAACGCCTGCTCCACATCTCGTCCGGGGTTCTCGGATATCTGGGCGCACTGTTGTTCGTGTCGCGGGTCTTTCACAACCTCGGCGATCCCCGCGCTCAGTCGACCGTGCGATGGCTTGCTGTGCTCCTGCCGATTGGTGCCGCACTCAGTGGCGGCGCAGCGGTTGCCATTCTGGGGGCGACAAGCTTCTTCACGTCCTGGACGGCATACATCGTCGGTCTGGCAGTCATCGTTGGTGTCGCGATCTTCGGCATTGGACTGACTGTCGGGATCGCTCGGTTCTTGGCGGTCAGGAGGCCATGACTCCGGCCCCGAGTCGTGCTTGTCCGGAGCATGATGGATCTACCAGGCGAGCGGAGGGGAACATGACTCGGATGGGAAGCCAACGGCCACGTCCATCAGAAATGAAGCGGAGGAAGCGTGCATTCGGTTGGCAGCAGATCCCGATTGGTACGTGGACGCTTGCACTTCCGGTACTGGCTCAGCTGGCGTTCGTCTGGATCGGTATGCCGATGCAGTACGTCGCGGTCGCCGTGTCGTCGCTAGGCCTGTTCGTGGTCTACAGGAACCGGCGGGAGCTGTCCTCAGCCCACCGTCTGGGTGCCGTCGGTGTCTGCGTCCCAATCCTGCTCTTTGCAATCTACTTCAAGCTGAGTAGACCGACCTACGCCGTCGTCAGCTGACCGCGATGTCGGAACCCTCCCCGGGCAGTCAGCCCGCGAGCGGTGGCCGCCCACCCCCGAAGATGGGGTAGGCGGCCGCTGGGTGCTGTTGGGAACCGGGTACCGCCGAGCACCGAGCGACTCAGTCGGACACCGGCTCCCAGGCGAACCCGTCCGGGTCGATGAACGCCCCGGCCGCGCTCCCGAGCGCGATCCGGTGCGACCCGGTGCCCTCCGGCGGGACGCCTGCGTCCTTGGCGAGCGCGCGGCGACCGTAGAGCGCCAGCTTGACGCCCGTCTCGTCGGTGGCGAACTCGACGTACTTGCGGCCGAAGCTCTTCGCCACCTCCAGCCCGTGGTCGACGTAGAACTGCTTGGTCGCCTTGACGTCGTCGACGCCGAGCAGCAGCACGATGTCGTCGATCTGCCGGGTGGCCGGGCCGTTGTTCTTCTTCGACGACGTCGCGACCTTCCAGATCGCGCCGTCCGGGGCCTGCACGACGCCGCCGTACCCCCAGAACCCCTTCTTGACCGGCTTCAGCGACGTGGCGCCGGCCTCGAGGGCGGCGCCGACGAAGGCGTCGACGATGTTCGGCTGGGAGACGACGAGCGAGAGGGTGTAGCCGCGGAAGCCGGTCGTCGGCGCCTCGCAGGCGCGGACGACCACGTGGTCGCCGACGCCGAAGGCCGCGTAGAAGGCCTCGGCGGCCGCCGGGTCGGGAACCTCGAGGATGACGGTCTTGACGGTGGTCCGTGACGTGGTTGCGGTCATGTCAGTTCACCTCGTTGATCCGGATCAGATTTCCAGCGGGGTCCCGTACCGCGCAGTCGCGGATGCCGTACGGCTGCTCGATCGGTTCCTGGACGATGTCCGCGCCGCCGGACTCGAGCTGGGCGAAGGTCTTGTCGAGGTCGGGGGTGGCCATGGTGAGGATCGCGTACGTCCCCTTGGCCATCATCTCGGTGATCGTCCGGCGCTCCTCGTCGGTCACGCCGGGGTCCGCGGCCGGCGGGTGCAGGACCAGGGACATGCCCGGCTGGTCCGGGTGGCCGACGGTGATCCAGTACATCCCGTTGTAGCCGACCTCCTTGCGGACCTCGAAGCCGAGGAGGTCGCGGTAGAAGGCCAGGGAGGCTTCGTGGTCGGTCGTGGGGGAGGAATGCGGAGTGAAGTGTGATGTCCATGACGACAACGCTAGGCGTGCGGTGCGGGACTGACGCTTCTCGATTCCTGATCGGTCTGGTGACCTGCTTCGTCCACGCACGGCGGCAACTCCGCGTCGGCGCGGCGACCTGGTCCCGGTAGACGCTGGGCGGCACCCCGACCAACTCGGTGAAGCGGGTGCTGAAGGTGCCCAGCGACGAGCAGCCGACCGCGAAGCAGACGTCGGTGACGCTGAGGTCGCCGCGACGCAGCAGCGCCATCGCGCGCTCGATCCGCCGCGTCATCAGGTAGGAGTACGGCGACTCGCCGTAGGCGAGCTTGAACTGGCGGCTCAGGTGCCCGGCCGACATGTTCGCCCCGCGCGCGAGCGCCTCGACGTCCAGCGGCTGTGCGTACTCCCGGTCCATCCGGTCGCGTACGCGGCGCAGCCGGGCGAGGTCCGCAGGCGCTGCTCCGCGCTGTTGCTGCTCGTCACCCCCGAGATCGTGCCACCTCGCGCCGCCGGTTGCCCGGCGACGCGTCACCAGGTGTCGGGGACGTCCTCGGCCGCGCCGAGCGACTCCATCAGGTGCCGGATCGCGCTGCAGTCCTGCACCAGGCGGTGGTCGCCAGGGCGGGCCGCGGCGTCGGCCAGCATCGCGTCGGCGTACGGGACCCGTTCGGCCGCCAGGATCGCCGCCCAGGTCGAGTAGTCGGTGCCGGTGAAGGCCTCCACGCCGGTCACCAGGGCACGGATCAGCGTTCGCCGGTCGTCGGCGCCGAGGCGCTCGTACACCGCGCCGGTCAGCTCCGTCGCCACCGACGCGTGCGCCCGCTCGTCCCGCCGGTGCAGGGTGACGGTCGACCGATTCACCGGCTGCACGGTCGGCGTCGTCGGCAGACAGGCCAGGTAAGCGCCGATCGACGTCTCGGCGACCGTCGCAGAAGCGAGCGGAGTCACGCGGCGGGCGTGGGTCGTCCGCCTGCGCGACCC
The DNA here is from genome assembly GCA_963719715.1 of uncultured beta proteobacterium. Taxonomy (GTDB): domain Bacteria; phylum Pseudomonadota; class Gammaproteobacteria; order Burkholderiales; family JAEUMW01; genus JAEUMW01. The sequence continues at coordinate 37,213 of CAVRDD010000004.1, read as the reverse complement.
ACCTCCCGCTGTTCACGCACCGTCACGACCGTACGGCAGCGCCGAGTTTCGGGCAATCTGACGGCCGCGGTGCGTGCGGGTCAGCACGCTCGCGTTCAGGTGCGTCGGGCGTGTGGTAACTCCTCGTCGACCATCGCCTGCACCGTCGCCGATCCGATGCGTATCGCCGAGACCGATGCCAAGCCCGTCGCGGAAGAGCAGGCCGAAGCCGGGATTGACGACGAACTGCTCGATGTCGACGACGGTCTTGTTGTAGGCGATCCACGCCCACGCGCGGATCCGCTTGCGGGTGCCCTCGTCGAGTTCCCGGTAGCGGGGGTCCTCACCGAACGGCAGCATCGACTCGGGGAAGTCCGCCCTCGCCCGGCTCGAACAGCGCGTCGAGGTCCGGCTCGCTGCGCCGCACCGTGGCCCGACGCGGCCAGCTGCGTACCAGCCCCGGACCACCGCGCTGTCCACCACGTCCGACGGGTCGAAGTCCGGCAGCGCCGGGATCCGCAGCAGGAACTCGGACGACGGGTCCACGTCCCCGGTCACCGGACCAGCCCCCCGAAGACCCGGGCGCACAGCTCCCCGTACCGCTCGGCGTCCTCGCCCAGCGGCGTCAACGCCGTCACCAGCAGCTCCTCGAACTCCGCCTGGGTGCCGTGCTCGCACACCCGGGTGAGCCTGGCCAGTCCGTCGGCCAGCGCCGCCCGCGCCGCCGGCGCCGCCGGGTCCCAGGCCTGCACGTCCCAGTACGCCTCCAGGCCGCCCCAGCCCGATCCGCGCCAGCAGCGACAGCATCACGGTGTGCGGCGGCGGAGACACCGCGGCCAACTCGACCGCCCGGCACCCCGAGGTCCGCCAGCGCCAGCCCGAACGCCAGCACCGCCGCGTGCGTCACCGCCTGGGTGGCCGCGCACAGCCGGTCGTGCTCGTCTGCGGTCAGCCGCACCAGCCTGGCGCCCCCGCCCTCCAGCAGCCCCAGGAAGCCGCGTACGTCGGCACCGTCGTTGTGGACCACCACCGCCACCACGCGGCCCGCCATCCCCAGCGACGGCGCGAACATCGGGTTGATTCCCACCGCCTGCACCGCGGGGGCGTGCTTCCGCAGGGCCTGGGCGTAGCGGGACTTCACCGACAGGGTGTCGACCAGCAACGCGCCGGGCCGCAGGAGGGGCGGCAGGGTCCGCGCCGCGTCGAGGGCCACCGGTTCCGGTACCGCGAGCACGACCGTCGCGGCCTCGGCCAGAGCGTCCACGAGCTCAGGGTGCCGCTCCGGTGACGTCGGTCGGCCGGTCCGGGTCCCGGGGGTCGAGGACACGCACCTCGGCCCCGGACCCACGCAGCAGCTCGACCAGCATCCCGCCGACCGCGCCGCAGCCGCCGGCGACGGCCGCGGCATGCCGTGCGGTCACGATCCCGGGCCCGACCGCGGCGTCCGGTCGCCGGTCATGGACAGGCAGCGTTGCATGGTGACGGCCTTGACCATCGTCTCCTCGTACTCCTCCTCCGGGTCCGACAGCGCCACGATCGCGCCGCCCGCGCCGAAGGTCACCTCGTCGGCGGTGGCGACCAGGGTCCGGATCACGATGGAGAAGTCAGCGGTGCCGGTCGAGCGAGAAGTACCCGATCGCACCGGAGTACACCCCGCGCGGGCCGTCCTCGAGCTTGTCGAGGATCTCCAGGGTGCGCACCTTCGGGCGCGCCGGTCATCGATCCGCCGGGGAAGGCCGCGCGCATGCAGTCGACCGCCGACACGTCCGGCGGAGGGTGCCGCGCGATCGTCGAGACGAGTTGGTGCACGGTGCGCGTACGTCTCGACGTCGAACAGGCCGGGACGTGCACCGACGTCCGGGACGCAGACCCGGGACAGGTCGTTGCGGACCAGGTCGACGATCATCAGGTTCTCGGCGCGGTCCTTCTCGGCTGTCGAGCAGGTCGCGTGCGCAGGGCCGCGTCGGTCGTCCGCGCGCGGGCGACCGCGGTCGGGTGCCCTTGATCGGCTTGGACTCGACCCGCGGTTCCGCGCCGATCCGCAGGAACCGCTCCGGGCGAGGCGCTGCAGCACCGCCAGATCCCCGGGAACTGCAGGAGCGCGTTGTACGGGGTCGGGCTGATCTCCCGCAGGCACGCGTAGCCCGATCCAGCGGGTCGATGCCGCCCGTCGACCGTCCCGACGTTGGTCAGGCACACCTCGTACGACTCGCCGGCCCGGATCTCGGCCAGCGCACTGCTCGATCAGAGCGAGGTAGGTGTCCCGGCTCGTGCCGGAACCGTGGCCTCGACGTCGGCGGCCGCCGATGCACCAGCGGCGGTGGGGCGGTGGCCGTGGGCGCCACCACCTCGACGACTCCGATCAGCGCGGTCGGTCATCTGCCGTCGAGCCAGCGCGGCGCCCTCCGGCGGGTCGCCGCAGCCGTCGTCGAGCGCGAGCAGGTAGCAGCAGTCCGCCTCGTGGTCGAGCACCAGGGCCCGGTCCGCGAAGACGACGCGGCGTCCGGCGTCGGGCGAGGTGTGTACCAGCTGCCCGCAGGTGTCCGCCTTGAGCTCGTAGCCGAGATACCCGACGTAGCCGAGGCAGAAATCGAACGGCACGTCCGGGTGCGACGGCGACCGTGCGCGCGCGAAGGCGTCTCGAGGTAGTCGAAGAAGGTGGTGTGGACCTCCCGCTCCGAGCTCGTCCATGCCGGTGCACCCGCACCGTGGTCTCGGCCACCCGGTAGGTGACGTACTCGGCCAGCGGACCCGGAGCAATCGCCCATGACCGAGAAACGTGCGTCGACTCGGTCCGCGGCACTGCCGTCGAGCCAGAAGCTGTTCGGCCCGTCCGCGAACAGCGTCTCGGAAGACACGTTGGGATCGAGGTCCCGGTCGACGCGGACGCTGTCGCACGCGGTAGCGGGGTTCGGTCGGCGGCGCGGGCCCGGCGCTGGGTGCGGCGTCCGGCGGGACGGCGCCCGACCGGGGTCAGGTCCCGGAAGTTGGCGAGCAGCGCGCGCCCGTGCTCGGTGCAGATCGACTCCGGGTGGAACTGCACGCCCCACAGCGGCAGGTCGCGGTGGCGCACCGCCATCAACACCCCGTCGCCCGACCGGGCCAGCGCCTCGAGCTACGTCGGGCAGCCTCGACGGCCAGCGAGTGGTACCGGACCGCCCGGAACGGCGAGGGGATCCCCGCGAACAGGTCGTCTGCCGTCGTGAAGGATCTCGCTGATCCGGCCGTGCATCGGCTCCGGAGCAAGCCGAACCGCGCCGCCGAACAGGTGGCACAGCCCCTGGTGCCCGAGGCAGACGCCGAGCACCGGCAGACCGCTCGCGGTGATCACGTCGGCGCTGATGCCGAAGTCCCGATCGCGTTCCGGCCGACCCGGCCCGGGCGAGACGACGATGTTGTCGTAGTCGGCCAGCCGCACCGACGTCCCAGTCCGACGTCGTTCGACGTCACGGCCACGCGGTACCGCCGTTCACCTCAGCCAGCAGGCTGTAACAGGTTGTAGGTGAAGGAGTCGTAGTTGTCGATGAGCAGCGTCCGCGTCGGCGTCATGGGCGCATCCCCCACGTTCAGAGGCCCGCTGACGCCGCCGGTGCCGGATCCGTCCGCGTCGATGATCAGGTCCTCGACCCGACAGGTCTCACGGATCAGCAGCTCGTAGAGCGACGAAGAAGTCCGGTGACAGCTGTGGCTCACCGCGTAGGTCCGCGCGTGGTCGTGGACGAGCCCATCCGCGCGGCTGCAACATCGGGATCGAATTCCGCCTTTGAGTCGGCGATCCGGCAGCACACCTCGATCCGGCGGCGCACGATCTCGAGCAGGTCGCTGTCGATCTCGTCCAGCTCGGCGCGCAGCTGCTCCAGCTGCTGCTGCGGATCCTGGTTCTCGAGAGGCTGGGACGCCTCGAACGGCCGGGTGGTGCGGCCGGTGTCGGCGGGTCGGATAGAGTTCTCCATGTGCGGCACCCCTTGCAAAGTCTGCACCAGCACGCCGGCCGACCCACGCCGTACGAGTTCGTCCTCACGCGTGCACTTCGTTCCCCGAGCGCCTCCATCGTCTCACGGAGGCTCGCGTGCCGCCCCTACGATCACGAAACTCTGATCATCGAAGTGCGACGGAGAGGAACGCTGCCCGGTCCGGATGGCGATCCGGACCGGGCAGCGGGTCGAGGCGAGGAGACGATCTGGCCCGATCAGCCCAGGTCGACGATCTTCCAGTTGTCCCCGTCCCGGGTCAGGACGATCTGCGCGGTCAAGTCGGTGGTCTTGCCGTTCAGCTCGGCGACGTCCTTGGTGCTCAGCTTCGCGGTGTCGCCGTCGACGACCACCTTCGTCGCGTCGTACTTCAGCTCGCTCAGCTTGGTCAGCGCCTCGGGGCCGGCGTTCTTTGGCCGGCGTTCACCGCGGACTCGCCGGTGCCGTCGGGCCCGGTCGTCGCCAGCTTGGCGGCGAGCTCCGGATCGAGGTAGCTGCAGGCCTTGGGCCCGTCGTCGGCCCCGAAGGCGGAGTAGTAGGAGCTGAGCGTGTCCACCACCGCGGTCTGATCGGCGGTGGCGTCCGACGAGGAATCCTCGGAGGAGGAGCAGCCCGACGCGACGGCGACAACCGCGAGGGCGCCGAGGGCAAGGGCGGCGACGCGACGACCACGCCGGGGGGAGGTAGAGACAGTGGACATGACCGACGACAACATCGTTCTCTTGTGCTCCGTGACTGTGAGGGAATGGGACCGCGGCGTGTTACGGGTGAGACGCATGTGACGTTTCACTCCCGTCGCGCCGACCGCTGGCTGAACGCTACAACAGTCCCGGACACGCCGAGCACACTTGGGCAAAGGTGCGGAACCGACGGCGCCGGGCAGGTCCGGGGGAGTCGAGTCGACGTGCCCGGTCACCGGATCCGGCCTACGCTGATTCGCAGCGTGGCCCACTCGTCTGTGAGGAATCGGATGTCCACGACTTCGAAGAGCGTGCTCGGCATGGTCGTGACGGTGGCGGCGCTCAACATCGTCGGCTGGGGGGCGCTGCTGCTGCTGGTGGTCCCGGCGCAGTACGAGTTCAACGGCGGGGTGTTCGGCGTCGGGCTCGGCGTGACCGCCTACCTGCTCGGCGTGCGGCACGCCTTCGACGCCGACCACATCGCGGCCATCGACAACACCACCCGCAAGCTGGTGGCGGAGGGCAAGCGGCCGCTCTCCGTCGGCTTCTGGTTCTCGCTCGGCCACTCCACGCGTCGTGTTCGTGCTGGCGCTCCTGCTGGCGTTCGGCGTCAGGCGCTCGCGTCGAGCCGGTCAGGACGACGACGTCCGCCCTGCAGCAGGTCGACGGGCCTGATCGGCACCGCGGTGTCCGGGGTCTTCCTGATCCTGATCGGCGCTGATCAACCTGGTGTCGCTGGTCGGCATCGCGGGTGTTCCGCGAGATGCGCACGGGCACTACGACGAGGCCGAACTCGAGCGAGCAGCTCGACAACCGCGGGCTTCATGAACCGGCTGCTCGGGCGGCTGGTCGCGGGCGGTCGCGCAAGCCGTGGCACATGTACCCGGTCGGCCTGCTGTTCGGCCTCGGCTTCGACACCGCGACCGAGGTCGCGCTGCTGGTGCTGGCCGGCGGCGGCGGCCGCCGACGCTGCCCTGGTACGCGATCCTGGTGCTGCCGGTCCTGTTCGCCGCCGGGATGAGCCTGTTCGACGCGATCGACGGCTCGTTCATGAACTTCGCCTACGGCTGGGCGTTCCCCCAGCCGGTCCGCAAGGTCTACTACAACCTCACCGTCACCGGCGCTGTCGGTGGTCGTCGCGCTCGTGATCGGCGGGCATCGAGCTGATCTCGATCCTCACCGACCGCAAGCGACATCACCACCGGGCCGCTCGGCCGGATCGCCGGCCTCGACCTCGGTTCGATGGGCTTCGTGATCGTCGGGCTGTTCGTCGTCACCTGGGTCGTCGCGGTGGTCGTGTGGCGGTTCGGCCGGATCGAGGAGCGCTGGGAGTCCCGGCTGGTCAAGGATCCGGTCGGCACGGAGTGAGCGGCGGACAACGGTTCATTACGTCACAGTGACAAATTCGAGTGGTGCGGCGGGATGGGTGGGCTGCGGCAACGGGAGTGGGTCGCGACGAAATCAGGCGCCGGAAGGGTCGGCGAAGTTGGCCCGAATCCGAAGATGTCGGCGAATCGGTGGACCGGCCGACCGGCGGGTTGAAACGAGAATGCCGAACGGAAACGAGAATGCGGCGCACGAAGCCGACGAGGAACGGCGACGGCTGCGACGACGCCGGCACGCGAGCGCCGAGATCGAATGCCGTCGAGGCAAGTTCCGGCCGGCTACAGGAAGTCGATTATCCGACCACTGCGAATGCGGCAATCCGATAATGTACATTATGTCATTTTGCCTTCACGGACCCGCCCCCGAAGGGACTGCACGGGAACGTAATTGGAGGTCCGGACCTGGATGGGCCGGGCGGCGACGGGCGCGTGCCAACGCCCGGGCATCGACACGCCTCGGAGCCGGCCCCATCTCCCGGCGCAGGACCGGCCGCGTGCCGGACGCGATCACGTATCCGGACGTGCCGACGCGAATGGATGCGAACCGTCGGATGCGAGACATCGGATGCGAGACATCGGATGCGACAGCCGACGTTCGATTGCATGACCGGCGGAGCAGTTTTCGACCCATGACGGATTGGGCCGCGGAGCACTCCTCGACCGAGGGCCGGAGCCCGCCCCGACCATGTTTCATGGATAATCACTGTTATCCATGAAACATGTTGCAGGCCAATAGTTTACGTGACATCGCACCGGCGCACTCACCGGCCGACACGATGCACCCCTGCCGCCTCGCCGCCGGACCCACCCGCTGCCCCGCCCGCTCGGCTTCGCCCTCCGGCTCGGCTCAGCGCACCACTCCCTCGCCCTGCCACCGGGCATGTCGCGATCCCCCCTGAGCCCCACCAGCTTCGGCCGAACGCCCCGCACTCCCCTGGCCGGCCCCTGGGACGGGCCGTTCAGGCCCCGAGCCGCCATTCGAGTCTCCCGTCGACCACGGCAGGCGTCCACCTCGTGTCGAACTCGGCGCCGGTCTCGAGGCTGTCCGCCAGATCCGTGAGCATTGCGCTGACCGAGACCCAGCTGGGGCCCTCGTCGTCGCAGTCGACCTTCCCGAACGCGGTGACGCAGCCGTGCAGCGGCCCGGGCCGGGCATCCACGACCAGCAGGTAGCCGTCGAGACCGGCGAACGGGACAAACTCGGGAAGGTACGTCCCGGCGATCTCGCCCGCGGAGGTATCGGGATCCGGGGCGCCCATCTCCTCGTCGAACTCGCCCCAGACCTCCAGCTCCATGGCGCGCTCCTCGACCGCGCGCTCCAGGCTGAACATCTCGTTCATCGGAAGCAGCTCGACGTGCGCGGCCGGCGGGAACCCGTTGAGCTGCGCGAAGAGCGCGGCCGCTCCGCCGGCCAGGTCACCCCGGTCGCCTGCCGCGCACTGTCGATCGCGGATACGTCGGCGCCCGTGATCGACGGCGAGTCGAGGTTTGCCCGCAGCCACCGCGCGATTCGTTCCCACTGCTCGGTGACCGATCCCGACGGCGTCGAGTACTTGGTGGAGCCCATCGTGCGTACCTCCGTTGATCTCGAGTGGTCGGAACCATAGCGCCGCACCCCGACAACGACCGACGCCTCGGCGTCCGATCCCCCGCCCGGCGCCCCGCGGGACCAGCCCGGCGCGGTTGACCCGCTTGACTTGACCTGGTTGACCGTGGACCATGGACGCATGAGCAGCCCACTGACAGACGTCATGGCAGCGGAGATCGCCGCCAGCGGTATCGACGAGACCGAGCTGAACCCGGCCGACGTCCAGTACGTCGAGCACCGGATCCGCGACGTGCTCTCCGGACTCAAGGCCCGGCGCGTCTGGGAGAACCACATCGGCCCGATCCTCACCCACAAGCAGACCCTCGAGCTGACGGGCTGGACGAAGCAGGCCCTGAGCCAGGCCGTGCGCGACAAGCGGGTGCTGCGCCTCGAGGCCGAGGACGGGACCGCCGGCTACTCGGTCACCGGGTTCGACGAGGCCATCCCGGCCAAGCCGATCCCCAGGATAAGGACGTGCTGCGCGCCTGGTCGCACGCCGACCCCCAGGGCTGGACCGTCGCGTCGTGGCTGATGACCGAACAGCCCGAGCTGGACGGTCGGACGCCGCGGGCGGCGCTGCTCGGCGGCGACGCGACCACCGTGGTCGCGCTCGCCCGACAGGCCGGCGAGCGGCTGGCCGCGTGAGCGCACCCCGCGCCACGTCCCACCTGTCCACCCCGCCTCCCCGGACCTGCTGCGCGACCGCTTCCCCGGCCACCACGCTCGCGGCCGGCACCCGGCTGCACCGCACCCACGGGGCCGCGTACAGCCCGTGGTGGTTCGGCAGCCGAGGCTACGGCCGTTTCGACCTCACCGACCCGTACGGCACCTGCTACACGGCCGAGTCCGAGGACGTCACCCTACTCGAGACCTGGGGCGGCATCCGCGTCATTCCCAGCACCGAACTCACCGGCCGGACGATCTCGCAGCTCGAGCTCGCCGCCGATGTGAGGGTCGCGGACCTGACCTCGAACCTGGCGGTGCAGTTCGGGGTGACCGCGGAGATCTTCACGACGGTGGACTACGGGGCGACGCAGACGTGGGCGGCCGCGCTGCGCGAGGCCGGACACGCCGGCGTCCGGTACTGGGCGCGCCACGACCTCTCCCACACCCACGCGTGCATCGCACTGTTCGACGACGCCGGCGACCGGACCAGCAGCGGGACCGGCGACTACCTCGTCACCCGCACCGACAAGCTCGCCGACCGCGGCGACCTGTTCGAGCAGCTGCGCGAGACGTCCGGGATCACCGTGCTCGCCATCCCCCACTCCCTGTAGGCCCGACCCCCGCCCTCGTCTCCGGGTCCCCCACGCACGGAGCAACTTCCGCCTCTCGATCGACACGGCAGGGAGCCGCCCTAGGGCCATCTGCCCCGCCTCGGGAGTTCAGCAGGGCTCGGGGCCCACCGACTCCCCTCCGTTCGAGGTAGTTCGTAACGGGAGAACTGTTGTAGGTGAGTTGAATTGGTGGGTGACCGCCCGGTGCGGAAACCGCCGATAAGGCGCCTTATGACATTACTGTCACTGTACGGGACGCCGTAATCTGCCGTTGCCGGACCCCGGCGATCTCGGCAAGAGCGTTTCTGGCCACCGCATTCACTGGATTCTCTCGCCCAGCGACGGCGCGTCCACGACGATCCGGGGTCGAAATCCCGGCGCCGGCGACCCGCTCCCCCACCCCCGCGATCGACACACACCGAGGCGGGCTCCCCTGCTCGATGCGCTGGCCCTCGCGACGGACTTCGCGCGCCACTGGCAGCCGCCGGCCGAGGAAGACCTGATGATCGCCCGCCCGGAGATCGTTGGCGCCCTGGCGTCACCCCATGCCAGCTGGTGGAACGAGCCGGTCGACCGCGCCGATCGTCACTACGTGGAGAAGTTCCATCCCAACTGGAGCTGGTCGGACTTGCCCATGCAGATCCATCATGCAGGGGGCACTCGGAGCAGTGGAGAGCGGACGCACTGGCCGCCCCACTACGGCGCCGGGACGATCCGTGGGCGCTCGAGTGACCCATTGACAGTCAGCTTAGCCTCACCTAATCTCCTCTCTCGTGTGTCAGTCCCCGAGCGAGGAGCCCAGCCAGTGATCGACGTCCTGATCGAGAACGCCCTCGCCCGCAATGCGGTGCGCCTGGTGACGCAGACGCCCGACGGCTTCGACGAGTACCACCTCGACCGCGCGGGCGACTCCGCCCGACTCGAGCCGCCGGTCGCCGTCCACGTACGCCCCGACGGCCGGTTCTCGCGCGCCGAGGGCGGGTCCGGCCTGCTGAGCCTCGGCCAGGTGGCGGCCCTCTGCGGGCTCTGACACCCGCCCCCCAGTGGCGCCGCGCGCCGTCCACGCACGGCCGGCGGGGCGGGGCGCCCTTGCGGGCCGCGGCCACGCGGAGCATGATCCGATGAAGGCCGGTCGTCGCCCACGCCCCAGAGAAGCGGGGCCAACCGAACTGCGATGTGGAGTCGGGTATGGACACCCACTTACAGCCAGATCACAGCGCGGACTTCACCGTAGAACGACGACGGATCACCGTCCGAGGGATCGTGCAGGGCGTCGGATTCCGGCCCTTCGTCGCCCGACTGGCCACCGAACTGAGGCTCGGGGGCCACTGCGGCAACGACGACGCCAGCGTCTTCGTCGAAGCCGAAGGCCCCACCGCGCAACTGGCGGAGTTCGCCCGCCGGATCCGGGCGGACGCGCCGCCGATGTCCGTCATCGTCGAGCTCGCCTCGGAAACGGTGCCGCCGCAGGGCGACCGCACGTTCCGGATCGCCCCGAGCCGCCACGTCGACGGGGCCCGCACGCTGGTCTCGCCGGACGTCGCCACCTGCGAGGACTGCCTGCGCGACCTCCGGGACCCCGCGAACCGCCGGTACCGGCACCCGTTCGTCAACTGCACCAACTGCGGCCCGCGGCTGACCGTGGTGACGGACCTGCCCTACGACCGCCCGAACACCACGCTGGCCCCGTTCCCGTTGTGTCCGTGCTGCCGGCAGGAGTACGAGGCACCGCAGGACCGGCGGTTCCACGCCCAACCCATCTGCTGCCACGACTGCGGGCCGCGGATCTTCCTCGAACGCAACGGCATCCGGACGGAGGGGGACGACGAGGTGCTCGGCCGGGTGCACCGGGCGCTGTCCGAGGGACAGATCGTCGCGGTCAAGGGGCTCGGGGGTTTTCACCTGGTGTGCGACGCGACGTACGCGACCGCCGTACGCCGCCTGCGCGAACGTAAACACCGACCGGCCAAGCCGTTTGCGGTGATGGCTCCGGACCTCCGCCGGGCCGGCGAGGTCGCCGAGGTCGACGCGGCGCGGGCGCGGCTTCTGGGCCTCCCGTCCCGGCCGATCGTGCTGCTGCGCAAGCGGGACTCGGACGCCGCGTCGGCGGAGTTGGCCCCCGGTGTCGGCGACCTCGGGGTGATGCTGCCGTACACCCCGCTGCACCACCTGCTCTTCACCGCGGCGCCCGGCCGGCCAGACGACACCGTGCCGACCCGCTCGTGATGACCAGCGCCAACCGCTCGACGAGCCGATCTGCTTCACCGCCGACGACGCGGCGGAACGGCTGCCTCGCGCTGGCCGACGCCGTGCTCACCCACGACCGCGCCGATCCACGTGCCGTGCGACGACTCCGTGGTCCGCGTGGTCGGACGGGCCGGGAGCTGCCGATCCGCCGCTCCCGGGGGTACGCGCCGCTGCCGGTCGACCTCGGCGCGCCGCGGCGCCCGTGCTCGCCGTCGGTGGGCGCCGAGCTGAAGAACACCTTCTGCCTGACCGGCAGGGCTCCGCATCTTCTCGGCGCACGTCGGCGACATGGGCACCCTGGAGAGCCGCGGGCGTTCGAGCGATCCGTCGGCCAGCTCACCGCCCTGCACCGCGTCGCCCCCGGTCCGGCTGGCCGCCGACCATCCCGGCTACTCACCCGGCCGTGGCCGCGCGCTACAGCGACGCGACGGGTGCGAGCTGCGCACCGTGCAGCACCACCACGCGCACGTCGTCTCGCTGCTGGCCGAGCACGGGCGGCTGGGCGCCCGGGTGCTGGGCGTCGCGTTCGACGGCACCGGCTACGGCCGCGACGGCACGGCGTCTGGGCGGCGAGATCCTGCTGCTCGGCCCGGACGGCCACCGCTCGCGCGGGCCGGGCACCTGCCGCCGGTGTGGCTGCCCGGCGGCGACGCGGCCGTGCGCAACCCCGGCCGGATGGCGCTGGCGCTGCACGCCGCCGGGATCGCGTGGGACGCCGACCTGCCGTGCGCCGCGGCCCGGACGCCGCGGAACGACGCCTGGTGCTCCCAGCTCGGGGGCGGCGGCCGTCCCGACCACGAGCATGGGCCGCCTCTTCGACGCCGTCGCGTCCCTGCTGGGCGTCCGCCACCGAGTCCGCTACGAGGCGGAGGCGGCGATGGAGCTGGAGGCCCGCGCGCGCTCGGCGACGTGGGCGGCGCCGATGACGGTGCCGATCGCCGACGGGCAGCTCCTCCGGGCGCTGCTGGCGGGCCTGGTCGACGGGCCGCGCCGGGGTTGACGTCGCGCCGCTGGCGCTGGGCTTCCACGGCGCTGGCCGACGCGTCGCCGAGCTGGTCGCGCGCACGGCGGGCGGCCGGTGTGGCCCGTCGGGCTCACCGGCGGCGTGTTCCAGAACGTGCTCCTGCTGCGGCTCCTGCGGACCGCCCTGCGGCGCGGGGTTTCGAGGTGCTGACCCACGACCGGTGCCGCCGAACGACGGCGGCCTCGCCCTCGGCCAGGCGGTGCTCGGTACCGCGCTTCTCGCCCGTGCCGCGCGCAGCCCAGGCGGCGGACCGAGACCGACGGATCGGAGCGATGCGATGACCGAGGCACCGGCGCAGACCCCCCTGATCGACGAGGACCTCTCGCAGGACCTGGCGACGGCCGCCCTCGCCCTGGCCCGCCGGTTCCACGCCGGCGCCACGCTGTGGTGGTCTCGCCGCAGTGGGAGCCGCACGCGCAGCACGTCGCGGTCGAGTTCGTGCACCCGGTGATCGTGGGCAAGCGGGCGCTGCCCGCCGTCGCGCTGACCGGGCCCGACCTCGTCGCGCACCGCCCGGGTGTCCATCCGGCCCGGCGACGTCGTCATCGCGGTCGCGTCGGCGGACCGAGCCCGCAGGTGCTGCGAGTGATGCGGCGCGCGCCCGGCGTGGGGCGCCGACGACGATCTGGATCGGCTCCGGGACCGCGCCCGACCGGCGGGCGCGCGCCGACCACGTGCTGTGGCTCGACGACCGCCGACCCGATGGTCCCCGCCACCGGGCGGTTCGTGCTGCTCTACCACCTGCTGTGGGAGCTCACCCACGTCTGCTTCGAGCACCCGGGCCTGCTGACACCGGACCCGCGGAGTGCACCGACGAGGTCTGCGTCACCTGCAGCGACGAGGGCCGGCTCGGCGAGGTCGTGCTGCCGCCGGCGACGGCGATGGCCCGCGCTCGTCCGCACCGCGCAGGCGTCGAGGACGTCGACGTGACGCTGCGTCGGCGACGTCGCGCCCGGGCGACCTGGTGCTGGTCCACGCGGGCACGGCGATCAGCCGGGTGGACGGCGAGGAGCGTGCGTGACCGCGAAGGAGAGCACCAACTTCCTGTATCCGTTCCTCGACGCCGAGGAGCGCGACGCCAGGACGCGCTGCTGCGCCGACCTCGCCGCGTCGGCCGCGGGCCAAGGCCGCCGAGAGTGCGCGCGCTGCGCGTCGTCACGCTGGACGCGTACGGCGACCGCGTGATCGCGGCGGCGAGCCGCAGATGGCGCGCCGGTTCGCCGCGGGCGGGCGGCTGTTCACGTTCGGCAACGGCGGCAGCTCCACCGACGCCGCCACCCTGGCCGCGCTGTTCGCGCGCCCGCCGGTCGGCCGATCCGCTGCCGGCGTGGTCGCTGGCCGCCGACCAGGCCGATCCTCACCGCGCTGGGCAACGACGTCGGCTTCGAGCTGGTCTTCGCCCGCCAGCTCATCGCCCGCGCGCGGGCCGGGCGACATCGCCGTCGCGCATGTCCACCAGCGGCAACTCCGACGACCTGATGGCCGCGTTCGCGCGAGGCCCGCAAGCGCGGCATGTTCACCGTCGGGTTCGCCGGGCTACGACGGCGGCGAGTTCGCGACGTCGCGCCGACGTCGACGTCTGCTTCACCGTCCGCTCGCAGAGCGTCCACCGCATCCAGGAGGCGCAGGCCCTGCGTCGGGTACGGCTGTGGGCCGCCGTCAGCACATGGCAGGCCGACGACGCAAGTGAGCGGCACCTGACGTACCGGTCGACGCCGGATCCGAGCTTCGCCGAGGAGCCGAGGTCATCGACCGCATCGACGCGTTCCGCAGGCGTCGCCCCGGCTGCATCGACGACGATCGTCACGCTGGCGCACGGCGCGGGCGGCAAGTCGTCGGCCGCGCTCGTCGACGCGGTGTTCGTCGAGGCGTTCCGCAACCCGAGCTCGAGCAGCTCGGCGACGGCGCCGTGCTCACACGCCCTCGGGCGAGCGGCTGGCGTTCTCCACCGACTCGTTCGTGGTGCAGCCGCTGCGGTTCCCCGGCGGCTCGATCGGCCACCTCGCCGTGCACGGCACCGTCAACGACCTCGCGGTGTCGGGCGCGCGTGCCGCAGTGGCTCTCGGCCGCGTTCGTGCTCGAGGAGGGCTTCCCGATCGCCGAGCTGCGCGACGATCGTCGCGGACATGGCGACGCGGCCGCGGCCGCGCGGGCGTGCAGATCGTCACCGGCGACACCAAGGTGGTGCCGCAAGGGCGCGGCCGACGGGGTGTTCATCTCCACCGCGGGCGTCGGCGTGATCCCGGCCGGGCGGCGTGCTGGCCGCGACTGGTGCGGCCCGGTGACCGGGTGCTGCGTCTCGGGCACCGATCGGCGACCACGGGATGGCGGTGATGCTGGCCCGCGGCGACCTCGCCATCGAGGCCGACATCGCGTCGGACACCGCGCCGGTGCACGGACTGGTGGAGGCGCTGCTGGCGGCCGCGCCGTCGCACCCGGTGGATGCGCGACGCGACCCGCGGCGGTGTCGGCACGGTCTGCAACGAGCTCGCCCAGGCCGCCGGCGCTCGGCGTGGTGCTCGACGAGCAGCGCCCTCCCGGTGCAGCCGCAGGTGCTCGGCGCGTGCGAGCTGCTCGGCATCGACCCGCTCTACGTCGCGAACGAGGGCAAGTTCGTCGCCGTCGTCGCCGCCGGAGGAGGCCGACGCCGCGGTCGCCGCGCTGCGCGGCGCATCCGCTGGGCGCCGACGCGGCCGATGATCGGCGAGATCGTCGCCGAACCCGGCGGGCATCGTGGTGCTGCGCACCGCGTTCGGCGGCACCCGGATCGTCGACATGCTGGTCGGCGACCCGCTGCCGCGAATCTGCTGACGGCACGGAAGGGAGGAGCGAGCATGTGTCTTGGAATTCCGGGTCGGTCGTCGAGATCATCGACCCGCCGAACTACCTGGCGAAGGTCGACGTCAGCGGTGTGCGGCGGACCATCAGCGTGCGGCTGCTGGCCGACGAGCTGCCTCGAGCCCGGCGACTGGGTGCTGGTCCACGTCGGGTTCGCCATGGCCAAGATCGACGAGACCGAGGCGCTGCTGACCCTGGCCAGCTGTCAAGAAGCTCGGCGACGGCCTACGCCGACGAGATCGAAGCGTTCGACTCGTCCGCAATCGTCTGAGAGGGAGCCAGCTGATGAAGTTCGTCGACGAATTCCGCGACCCGGCCGCGGCGCACGCGCTGCTCGGCCGTCGATCGACCGAGCTGGCGAGCCGGGCCGACCACTTCAAGTTCATGGAGGTGTGCGGCGGGCACACGCACACCATCTACCGGCACGGCATCGAGCACCTGCTGCCCGACGTCGTCGAGCTGGTGCACGGCCCCGGCTGCCCGGTCTGCGTGATCCCGATGGGCCGGGTCGACGACGCGATGTGGCTGGCCGAGCAGCCCGACGTGATCTTCACCTCGTTCGGCGACATGATGCGGGTGCCCGGCTCGCACGGGCAGCCTGCTCGACGCCAAGGCGCGCGGCGCCGACGTCCGGTTCGTCTACTCGCCGCTCGACGCGCTGAAGATCGCCGTCGACAACCCCGACAAGCACGTGGTGTTCTTCGCCATCGGCTTCGAGACCACCGCGCCGTCCACGGCGGTGACGCTGGTGCGGGCCCGCGACGCTCGGCCTGACGAACTTCAGCGTCTTCTGCAACCACGTCACGATCGTGCCGCCGATCAAGGCGATCCTGGAATCGCCCGGACCTGCGGCTGTCGACGGCTTCCTCGGCCCGGGCCACGTGTCGACCGTGGTGGGCAACCGGCCGTACCGGTTCGTGCCCGAGGTGTACGGCAAGCCGATGGTGGTGGCCGGGTTCGAGCCGCTGGACATCCTGGCGTCGGTGCACGATGCTGCTGCAGCCAGATCCGCGAGGGCCGCTGCGAGGTCGAGAACCAGTACACGCGCGTGGTGCGCCGAGGAGGGCAACCCGGCCGCGCTGAAGCTGATGGCCGAGATCGTTCGCGCTGCGGCCGCACTTCGAGTGGCGCGGGCTGGGGTTCATCTCGCAGAGCGCGCTGAAGGTGCACGACGACTACGCCGAGTTCGACGCCGAGCTGCGGTTCGCGATGCCCGGCGTGCGGGTCGCCGACCCGAAGGCGTGCCAGTGCGGCGAGGTGCTCAAGGGCGTGCTCAAGCCGTGGGAGTGCAAGGTGTTCGGCACCGCCTGCACCCCGGAGACCCCGATCGGCACCTGCATGGTGTCCCCGGAGGGCGCCTGCGCGGCCTACTACAACTTCGGTCGGCTGCACCGCGAGACCGCGCTGCTGGTGGGCCGCGGGTCGGAGGCGCTGAGTGGCCGAGCGCCCCGGCCATCGCCTCTTCGCCCGGTACGCCCACGCGCCCAACGCCCTCGGCTACTGCGGGCCGGCGGACGCGCGGGCGCTGGAGCTGGCCGCATGCGGGGACGGGGTGGGCGTCGACATGACGGCACTGGCACGCCGGTTCAGCGGCGCGTGGCCCTACCAACAGCTGATCGCCGAACTGTCCGGAATGGCGGACCCGCTGGACGAGCGGGTGGTGCGCGCCTACTGGACCGGCAACGAGCTGACCGACGGGATCGACCGCGACCGCTTCGGCCGGGAGTTGCTCGCCCGCTTCGCCTCCCGCGCCGGCCACTACTGGAAGCACCTGACCGACGAGCTGCTCCCCGAGGTCGCGCCGACGCACACCTTCCACGTGCTGGCCGTGTACCCGTGGTCGCGGCTGCTGGGATCCGGTATGCCGCAGCCCCTCCAGGTGCTCGACTCCTGTCGGATCACCAACGGGACGGTGACCGAGGTGCGCGAGGACGACGTACTGGTTCGCGCGCGGCCGCTCACCTACGACGGCGCCCTGCGGCTCGGACCCGAGCAGGTCCGGCCGGCGCGCTACCGCGTGGGCTCCGGGGCGTTCGTGCCGGACCTGCGTGTCGGCGACCGGGTGGGGGTGCACTGGGACTTCGTGTGCGACCGGCTGGGTACCGACGAGGCGGAGCGCCTGGAGCACTGGACGCGGTGGCAGCTCGAGCGCACCAACGCGCGGCTCACCAGCTCGTGACGAGATGGGTCGGCGCGCGCCGCTGACGTGGGCCTTCAGTGGTCCGGAGTGGTTTCCTCCCGGGGCCGGCCCATCAGCTTCAGACCGGCCATCGCGGCGTCGGCCCCGGCCTTGTCGGTCTTCTCGACCGACGAATCCCATGTGGATGATCACCCAGTCACCCGGCTCGAACGTCTCCTCGGGCAGCATGCCGATGTTGACCTTGCGGTGCCTCGCCGGCGACGTCGACGAGCGCCAGTTGGTCGCCGTAGCCGTCGAGCATCCGCACCACCTGGCCGGGAATCCCCAGACACATCGCTCAGCCCTCCCGCGCCGCGGTGCGAGCAGCGCAGCCCGGCCGACCACGTCCTCGACGGCGCGCACCGCGCCGGGCACGGCGGCCGCGACCGCGTCGGACAGCCCGATGCCGTCCTCGACACGTGCGACCTCGCAGCCGACCACGACGGTGTACGGCGGCGGTGCCGCCGAGAGCCTTGCAGGCTCGCGAACACCGCCGCCGGATCCATGCGCGTGCGCATCGAGACCGCCGCTGGCCGCGGAGAGGTTCGATGATCGGCCTCGAAGACGTGCAGGGTGCCGGGCGCACCGCGGTCGGGCAGCGCGTCGACGAGCACCAGCGCGTCGCACCCGTCGAGCAGGTCGTAGGCCAGGTGCATGCCCCGGATCCCGTAATCCGATCGCGCGGACTCGCCGGGTCGCTGACGTCCGCGGCGCGACAGCAGCGCAACACCTCGGGTCCGAAGCCGTCGTCGCCGAGGAAGATGTTGCCGATGCCGGCGACCAGACGTGGTGGACGTGATGCCTGCCCTCGCTGCTACATCCGGCGCATCTTCAGGTATCGCTTGGCGTCCGGTATCGACCGGACACCGACCATCACCGCCGCGACGACGACGACCGCCACCGACCGCCGTCGCGATCCAGCCGACTACTGTCCATCTCGAACTCCTTTCTGGGCTGAGATTCTGAGTCTCGAGAGGTTCGACCTCGTCAGGCGCGAAGTACAGGTAACGGCCGTACCAGTCGTGCAGGTCGGCGGCCGGGTCGTCCTCGATCACCACCCCGACGTGCTGTCTCGCCGTCGACGGTCTCGTGCACCGAGGTGACCCGCGCGACCTTGTCCGGCGAAGAACAGGTCCTGGGCGTCGGCGCGCCGGGACGGGCCGCAGCCGCACGCGGCTGCCCGCGACTCACGCGAACCCCGTTCACCAGCACCGCGTCGACGTCGGGATTGCACGGCGTTGTCCGCCATCGGATCCCACCAGTCGACGCCCTCGGGGATCTTCGGGAATCGAGCCCCGGATCGGCGGCAGCGTGCGGATCACGCAGGACGCCGTGCAGATTGAGCATCGCCTCCGGCGACATCGTGTCGCACCGGTCGATGATCCGCGCGGCCAGCGGATCGGTGGCACGGGCCTGCGCCTTCTCCTCGTCGGTCATCGTCATGACCCGCAGCGTGAGGATCTCGTCGATCTCGCGGGAGTCGTACAGCGCGCCGTCGCTCTGCTCGGCGATCTCGGGTGGTCGTACAGGATGATCGGCGAGATCAGCATCAGGTCGCGTGCGCCCGGCGGGCCCGGCCAGCACCGGGAAGCAGCGGTGCCGCCGGCACCGGGCCACGGCGCCGGCGGCCTCGGGCGGCGGCTCGAGCAGCGAGACGAACTGCGCCGCCGGCTACTTCGGCGACGACGTGGGTGCCGATCAGCGACGTGGCGATCGCGTCGTCCTTGTCGGCGGGCGGCGCGGCGATGTTGCGCACCGCGACGCTGACCCGGATCAATCCGTCGATCCTGCTCGGCGGTCAGCGTCACCTCGGCGCGGCAGTTCGCGCCGGGTGCGCACGCAGCCGACCGCCGTCGACCGTCTCGACCTCCGTCGCCCGCGGGCGCCACCAGCGGAAGTCGCACCGTGCCCGCCAGTTCGGCGAGGCGGAACGGGCCGAACGGGACCTCGCGTTCGACGGCCTCGTCCCAGCGTCAGCCACGACTCGATCGCCGGCGACCAGTTCGTCGACCGGTTCGAGACCGACCGTCGCCGGTGGCGCGTTCGACCGCCCGGTGCTGCAGCTGCAGGAAGCGCACCACGACGCGACAGCGTCGTCGCGCTCCGGTCGACCAGGACTGCAGCCGACAGCGTGTCGTCCTCGCCGATGCCGGCACGGCTCGGCGCCCGGCGGGCCCAGCACGCCGAACTGCCAGCGGGACTGGTTCTTGCGCGACGTCGCGCGGTACGGGTAGAGCAGATAGCCCTCGTAGAGCACCGCGTCGGCGACGGCGCGGGCCCGGTCCCAGTCGCGGCGTCATCGGACCTCCTCGCTGGCGCCGTGCGCGAGCAGCGACGGTGACGGCGTCGTCGAGTCGACAGCAGCCCGTGCGCGGACTTGTAGCCGGCGAGCGCGTCGACGGTGTCGCGGTCCAGTCGCAGCCAGCCGGTGTTCGGGAAGTGCTGCTCGGATCAGGTCGCGCCACACCGACACCGGCATGTCGTAGCGGTCCTCGCGGTCCCACGGCACCTGCTGCACGGAGAACCCGCTGGTGCCCTGTGACGAAAACCGTTCCGCTGAACAGGAACTGCAGCGGCACGGTGCCGTCGCGCAGGGCGTGCAGGTACTTCGACGGCCGCCACCTCGAAGTCGTAGGTGCACTCCAGCGGCAGGTCGACCTCGGTGGTGCCGGTGAACCCCTGCACCATGGCGGTGCGTGTGCTGCCACAGGAACGTGCGCTGGGTGGTGGCCCAGCGTTCCCGGGTCCGAACAGGTCGAGTCAGGCCCGTCGGCCTCGTCGTCGGAGTAGTTGCGGCGCAGCGGTTCGATCCGGACCTGGCAGCGCAGCGCGATCGCGTGGACGGGTCGTCGCCGATCGCGGCGATGCCGACCCGCGCGGTCAGTATCGGGGTCACCGCGTACGGCTCGGGCGCCACGTCGCAGCACCGTGAACGTCACCTCGGTCATGCCGCGACCGCCACCTTGCTGCGCGTCGGCGACGTCTGCGAAGAAGTCGTCGATGAACGCGGCGGGCCTCCTGGCCGCCGTCGAAGCCGCGCCACAGCATCCGCAGCCGGCCGACGAACTCGTAGCAGGCGTCGATCGGGCACCAGATAGCACGTCGCGGCGTCGCCGGGTCCGTCCGTCGGGCACCCGCACCAGCAGCGCCTCGACGTCGTCGGCGAGCATGTCCAGCCCGCGGGTCGGCGGCGCGACAGCGTCGCTCCAGGCCTCCAGGTCCAGTTCGGACTCGGTGGCGCCCGGCCGGGCCCGGGTAGAACGCGACCGTGCGGTCCGAGCGTCGGAGTTGCGGAAGAAGAACGCCAGCCCGACCGGGATCTGCAGTGCCTCCCACCGGCGGCGGTCCAGCGCGAAGTCCGGGAACGCGAGGTAGCGGTCCGGGACCGCGCGGTAGCGCAGCTTGGCGTGCTGGATCGGTGAACAGCAGGTAGCAGCCGCGGCAGATGCACATCAGTTGGCGGCCTTCGACGTTGACCACGTGCTGGTGCTCGTCGGCGATCGGCTCGGCGCACATCTCGCAGCGCTTCGCCGGCCGGCTGCGGCGCGGGCCGGTTGGCGCCGGATCCGGGCCAGCACGTCGTACGGCGCTCGGCGCTCATCAGGCCACACCCTCGGCCGATCGGCCGGGCACCGCCATCGACAGCACGCCGTCGCGCACGCAGCAGCGGGATCGGGTCGAGATGCGCGACGGCTCGCCGTCGAGTCGCGACGCCCGGCGTGCACGACGTCGAAGTGGGCGTGGCAGCGCGGGCAGCGCAGCACCGCGTCGCCCGATGGGGCGCCCATCCGGCGGTGCAGCACCGCGCCGGCCAGCGATTCGCCGCAGCCGGCGCAGCGGTCGCGGTAGGCGAACAGGTCGTCGCCGACCCGGCAGGCCAGCATCGGCACGCCTGCGACCAGGAAGCCGCCGACCTCACCGGGCGCCGAGCTCGGCCGACGTCGGGCACCGGATGCCAGGTGCCGGCGTGCCGACGCTGGCGTGCACGCGGCTCAGCAGCGAGTCCGCCGGGATCAGCCGCGGTCGCCGATTCCGGCTCGCGCGGCAACGACTTCGATCGATCGACGATCTCCGGCGCGGCCGCGCGCACCGCGTCCTCGACGGCCAGCTCGAGCGTCACCGCCGACGACGGGCAGCTCTTGCAGCTGCCCGCGAACTGCAGCCGGACCACCCCGTCCGGCCGTCGACGCTCGAGCAGCTCGACGTCGCCGCCGTGCGAACCCGAGGTAGGGCCGCACGCTGTCGAGCGCGTCGCGCGATCCGGCGTCTCGACGTCGTGCGGGTGCAGGCCGTGCACCAGCAGCAGGCTGGCGACCAGGTCGTCGGCGACGAGCGCGTCGACCAGCTCGGGCGCCGCCTCGACCGCGATCGACCGAGCGATCCGCTCCAGCGCCGGCGCCGTAGAGGTCGGTCACCTCGCGCGACCAGCTGCTCGGCGCGCTCGCGCGCGACCGCGCCGCCGGCCGCGCTGGCGTCGAGCAGCGTCTGGATCCGATCGCCCGCGCGTGCGCCACTGCGCGTCGTCGTCGGATCCGTCCGGGTCGCCGATCCAGTCGGGCCATGCGTCACTCCCCGGTGACGGACTGGGTCGGGGAGTGCAGCTTCTCCAGCGTCTTGCCCGTCGCCGAGGTACATGTGCACGCCGCACGGCAGGCACGGGTCGAAGCTGCGCACCGTGCGCATGATGTCGATGCCCTTGAAGTTCTCCCGGCCGTTCTCCTCGAAGATCGGCGTGTTCTGCACCGCGTCCTCGTACGGGCCCGGGCGTGCCGTAGCTGTCGCGCGGGCTGGCGTTCCACGGCGTCGGCGGGTACGGGTGGTAGTTCGCGATCTTGCCGTCGCGGATCACCATGTGGTGCGAGAGCACGCCGCGCACCGCCTCGGTGAAGCCGCAGCCGATGGCCTCGTCGGGCACCTTGAACTTCTCCCAGGTCTTGGTGCGGCCGGCGCGGATCTCGGCCAGCGCCTTCTCGGCGAAGTGCAGCGCGCACGCCGCCGCGTAGGCCTGGAAGTAGGTGCGGGCGCGGTTGCGCTCGATCGTGTTGCTGCCGTACTGCGGGATCTTCCACTCGAACTCGACCGGGCCCTTGAGCGCGGTCTTCGGCAGGTTGATCTGCACGCTGTGGCCGGTCGCCTTGACGTAGCCGATGTCGACCAGGCCGGCCAGCGCCGTCGACCACAGCCGGGCGAGCGGGCCGCCGCCGGTGTCGCAGCGCGAGGTGGTCCGTGCCGTCGAACCAGCGCGGCGACATCACCCAGCTGTACTTGTCGTCGAAGTCGCGCTTCTGCGGCTTGCGGGTTGGTGTGCTGGTTCCACGGGTGCCGCCGGTCGACCGGGTTGCCCAGCGGGTCGTGTGTTGACGAACATCTCCTGGTCGTCCCAGTCGTCGTAGTACGAGCTGCCCAAGCAGGATCCGGATGCCGAGGTTGATCTCGACCAGGTCGGTGGTGACCAGCTTGCCGTCGACCACGACGCCCGGGGTGACGAACATCTTGCGTGCCCCAGTCGGTCCATGTCCTTGTAGGCGAAGTTGCAGTACTCGGGGTCCTGGAACGAGCCCCAGCAGCCGAGCAGGGTGCGCCGCAGCCCGACCTGCTCGTAGCCGGGCAGCGCCTCGTAGAAGAAGTCGAACAGGTCGTCGTGCATCGGCACGACCTTCTTCATGAACTCGACGTAGCGCATCAGCCGGCGTCAGGTAGTCGGTGATCAGCTGGATCGGTGGCGACGGTGCCGACGCCGCCGGGGTAGAGCGTCGACGGGTGCACGTGCCGGCCCTCCATCAGGCAGAACATCTCGCGCGTCTAGCGGCTGACCTGCAGCGCCTCGCGGTAGAACTCGCCGGTGAACGGGTTGAGCGCGCGCATGATGTCGGCGATCGTCCGGTAGCCGTGGATCGTCGGCGTGCGGCGCCGGCGGTGTTCTCGGCCTTGGCCAGCACGCCCGGGTTGGTCTCCGTGACCATCTTCTCGCAGTAGTCGACGCCGACCAGGTTCTCCTGGAAGATGTTGTGGTCGAACATGTACTCGGCGGCCTCGCCGAGGTTGACGATCCACTCGCCGAGGTGCGGCGGCTTGACGCCGTAGGCCATGTTCTGCGCGTAGACACGAGCAGGTGGCGTGGTTGTCGCCGCAGATGCCGCAGATGCGGCTGGTGATGAAGTGCGCGTCGCGCGGGTCCTTGCCCTTCATGAAGATGCGAGTAGCCGCGGAAGATCGACGACGTGCTGTGGCACTCGACGACCTCGCGGTTCTCGAAGTCGATCTTGGTGTAGATGCCGAGGCTGCCGACGATCCGGGTGATCGGGTCCCACGCCATCTCGACGAGCTGCCCGGGTCGCTTCTTGGTCGTGCTGCGGTCTCGGGAACGATCGTTGTCATCGAGTCGCTGCCTTTCTCGTGCGAGGTCGCGTCTACCAGGTGCGGGTGGCTAGCCGGTGGTCGAGCTCCGTGCCCGGGTGCCGCCACTTCGGCTCCTTGTCGACGGTGCGTCCGGTGATGTTGCGCAGGCTGCGGATCACCGAGCCGTACAGGCCCGACTGCGGTGCGTCGAGAGCTTGCCGCCGGGCGGCTCGTCCATGAACGGCATGAACTTGTCCGGGAAGCCGGGCATCGTGCAGCCGATGCAGATGCCGCCGACGTTCGGGCAGCCGCCGATGCCGTTGATCCAGCCGCGCTTGGGCACGTTGCACTTGACGACCGGGCCCCAGCAGCCGAGCTTCACGATGCACTTCGGCGAGCCGTACTCGGTGGCGAAGTCGCCCTGCTCGTAGTAGCCGGCGCGGTCGCAGCCCTCGTGCACGGTCGCGCCGAACAGCCACTGTCGGCCGCAGCGCGTCGTCGAGCGGGATCATCGGCGCCTGGCCGGTGGCCTGGTAGAGCAGGTAGAGTCAGCGTCTCGGACAGGTTGTCCGGGTGGATCGGGCAGCCGGGCACGCAGACGATCGGGATGCCGGCCTTGGACTTCCAGTCCCAGCCGAGGTAGTCGGGCACGCCCATCGCGCCGGTCGGGTTGCCCGCCATCGCGTGGATGCCGCCGTAGGTCGCGCAGGTGCCGACGGCGACGATCGCGGTCGCCTTCGGCGCCAGCCGGTCGAGCCACTCGCTGGTGGTGATCGGCTGGCCGGTCGCCGGGTCGTTGCCGAACCCGCACCAGTAGCCCTCGTCGTTGATCTGTCTCGTTGGGGATCGAGCCCTCGACGACCAGCACGAACGGCTCCAGCTCGCCGCGGTCGGCCTTGAAGAACCACTCGAGGAAGTCGTCGGCGCCGCCGGTCGGGCCGCACTCGAAGTCGATCAGCGGCCAGTGCACGGCGATCTTCGGCAGACCCGGCAGTGCGCCGAGCGCGATCTCCTCGATGCTGGGCTGGGTGGCGGCGGTCAGCGCCACCGAGTCGCCGTCACAGCTCAGGCCGGCGTTGATCCACAGAACGTGGATCAGAGTCTCTTCCGCTTTGACTGCTGCTTCTGTTGGCATGCGTGCACAGCTTTCCGGGACCGGGCTGGGGTCCCTGCGTCGCCGGAGTCGACCATCGGCCCACTTGCGCGACGCTAATTCTCGGTCTACTCCGGCAGAATTGTCTTGTCAACGGTCACACTGGCATCGTCACGGCGTTCGCTTGCTGCGCGTCGATCCACTGGTACCAGTCGTCCATGCCGTCGCCCGTGGTCGCCGAGACGGGCAGGATCTCGACGCCCGGGTTGACCGAGCGGGCATAGCGCGCGCAGCACGTCGAGGTCGAAGTCGACGTACGGCAGCAGGTCGATCTTGTTGACGAGCACCAGTCCGGCCGCGGCGAACATGTGCGGGTACTTCAGCGGCTTGTCGGTGCCCTCGGTCACCGAGATGACCACGACCTTGCTGTGCTCGCCGAGGTCGAACAGCGCCGGGCAGACCAGGTTGCCGACGTTCTCGATGAACAGCAGCGAGCCGGGTGCCGGGTCGAGGCGTGTCAGCGCGCGGTCGACCATCGTCGGCGTCGAGGTGGCAGCCCGCGCCGGTGTTGACCTGCACCGCGCGGGCGCCGGCGGCGCGTGATCCGTTCGGCGTCGAGCAGCGTCTCCTGGTCGCCCTCGATGACCGACGACGGGCGCTGGGCGCCGAGCTCGCGGATGGTGCGCTCGAGCAGGGTCGTCTTGCCCGCGCCCGGGCGAGCTGGTCAGGTTGAACGCGAGGATGCCGCGCTCGGCGAGCCACTCGCGGTTGCTGCTCGGCGAGCTGGTCGTTCTTCGCGAGGACCTTCTGCTCGAGCGTGATGGTCTCGGTGTGCGGGTGCGGATGGTCGTGGTCGTGGTCGTGCGTGGTCGTGTGGATGGTCGTGTGGGTGTGTCGTGCGTGGCCCGGCGACGCGTGATCGTCGCGCCGTCGTCGCCGCAGCCGCAGGTTGCGCACATGGTCAGCTCACTTCCATCGAGAGGATCCGCAGGTCCCGGCCGGCCAGCACTTCGACATCGGCACTTCCGCAGGGGCACAACAGGATCAGGTCGGTCAGCTCGAAGTCGGCGCCGCAGGTGCGGCAGTGCGCCGCGCCCGGCGCGCATGTCGATGTCCAGGCGGGCGCCGTCGGCCACGGTGCCCTCGGTGGCCAGCTCGAAGCAGAACTGCATCGCAGTCGGGGACCACGGCGCACAGCGCGCCGACCTCGAGCTTGACGCTGTGCACGCGGCGACCGGCGGCGTGCTCGCACACCGCATCGACGACACTCTGCGTGATCGCCATTTCGTGCATCACGTGTCCGCTTTGCGCTCGGCGAACCCCAACCCTAGGACCGACGCAGGACACGCACAACACCCCAGCGACGCCTGGCACGGGCCAAACCTGCCGAATTCGCTGCGCGGCAGCCGATCCGGAAAGGCGCAGTTGCGCGAGTACGCCGACCCTGCAGCAGGAGCCCTCCCCCGCTGCCGAGGACGAACGCCCTAGCCGGATGGATGGGTGTGCGCGTGGGCCTGCCGCTCGGCGACCACTTCCTGCAGCTCGACGTACCGCCGGCGCTCGTGCTCGTCGGAGGACGTCTTCGACGCCTCGGGCACCACGTAGGCGTCCGGGCCCGGGAAGACCAGCGTCTCGTGGTCGTCATGCATCCACTTGACGAGATACGGCGGACCACCGTCCTCCGAGTGCACCTCGCGGATCAACCCCACCTGGTCGGGCTCGTCCAGAATGGTCCCCTTGATCACCATCCAGTCACCGGGTACTGCGTGCATTGTCCTGCCCTCCGAGGGCCCGAATGCCGACGGTCGCGGCCGATCCGGCCACCTTGAATCATCCTCCGCCGGTACCGTTTGCCCAAGGGCGCCGCCGAGCCCCTCCCCGGTCAGTTGCGGTGGGAACGGGAGTACCGCGGTGAGTGAGGTGAATACTGGGCGCCGACCACCGATCTCCCCATAACGCCGATAAGTGAGATTATGACATTATCGTCGCGTTCAACGAGTCCGACCATGCGACCACACGAGGTAAACATGCAGGTTATGGGGATGCAGAGCGCCGGCGAGTGGGCTACGCATCGCACCGCGCACTCCCCGATCACCACGACTTCCGACGCAGGTCACGACAGGACCGCTGACGGAGAAGCACTCCCCTCCCCCGCCGCGGGAAAGTCCGACATGACCACACCGGCCCGTCGTCAATGCACTCGCTTCTCCAGGTGGACCAGCGAGTAGCCACCCGGGGAGTCGGAGTGCGCACGGCTCGCCCGGTACCCGAATCGAGAGTAGAGCCTCAGATTGCCGAGGCTGCGCTCACCCGTGAACAACTGCAGATCGGTGACCTGCTCGGGTAGTCGCTCTTCCACCAGCTCGAGCGTCGGCTTCCCCGCCCCTGCCCTGCATGTCCGGGGCCACGACCAGCCGTCCCAACTCGGCGGTATGTGGGTCCGCCGGAGAGAGATGCAAGCGCACGGGCGGCCACGAGAAACGCCGGAGCCATCGCGCAACCAGGGCGACGTCGGCTGAAGTCAGCTCGCTCACCAACTCGTCAAGGACTGCATCAACGGGGGCAGGTTCACATCGTCGTGGGCCTGCGCCTCCGTCACATACGCAGCCCTCTGCAACGTCAGCAGCTCACCCGCATCCTCAACCGACAGCGTCACAACGAATTCCATGCGTCGCGACTATTCCAGCCCCACCGGACCGCACTCAATTGGCATCCGCCCGAGCTGTTGAGACCAACAATGGACATCCCGCTGCGGCTGGCCCGGCAGGCCGCGTCGCGAGGGTATGCGGTGCCACAATCAGTTGGTGGACTTCGACAGCGTCGCCGACGAGCTCTACGTGGTCGCCCCGTCCGACTTCGTCGCCGCCCGACGCACCGCGGTGGCGAGCGCCAAGGACGCGGGCGACAAGACGCTGGCGAAGGAGCTGGGGCGCCCTGCGGAAGCCGACGACCACGGGACGGGCGCTGAACGTGCTCGTCCGGGCCGAGCCGGCGGGTGTCGATCAGCTGCTCGACCTCGGGGCTGCACTCCGCTCGGCGCAGCAGGCCTTACGCGGTGACGAGCTGCGGTCCCTGGCCACCCGACGCGCCGCGATACTTTCGGCGCTGACCGAGCGGGCGGCCGCCGCGGTCCGGGAACGCGACCACGAGCTGTCCGAGGCGGTGCTGCGGGAGGTGAGTCAGTCGCTGTCGGCGGCACTCGCCGACCCCGAGATCGGCGCCGACCTGCGGCGCGGCCGAATGCTCGGTGCGGTGTCCTACAGCGGATTCGGGCCCGCTGCGCTGGTGTCGGTGCCCATGCCCCCCCGCTCCGGCGGAGAAGTCGCCAGACGACGAGCACCAGGCACACGACGAGACCGACGACGACGCCCAGCAGAGAGCGCACGACGAGGCGTTGCGCAGGGCGCAGGCGGCGGTCGACGAGGCGGAACGCGCTGCGCGCAAGACCGCGTCCGACCTCCACGAGGCAACCGAGCGGGCGGGGGAAGCCCGACGCAGGATCGAGGAGCTCCGGGACGAACTGACGCGGGCGGAGCAGGAGCGCCGGTTCGCCGACTCCACGCGCCGCGCGGCCGAGGAGATTGCCCAGCGCGCTGCCGCTGAACTGATGCGAGCCCGGGAGCTCGCTGCCGAACTCGACACGTGATCGCGGCCAGGCCACAGCAGTACAGCTCCACACTGCGTCGCCCCCTCGCCACCAGGTCGCCGAGCTGCTCGGCCCCACGCTTCCCGCCAGGGCCACGGCGTGGACGTCCGCGGGCACCGTCGACAGGTCGACCGCGATCCGCGCCTGCGCGCCCTCCTCCGTCGCACTCGCGCCCAGAAACCGGATCGAACCGTCCGACGACTCCGGCTGGTTGTAGAACACGAAGTCCGCGTCCGAGCGCAACCTTCCCGTCGGCATCGAGGAGCAAGGCGGACGCGTCTACGTCAATCTCCGACTCTGCCCACCCGATCACCACGTCGACCTGAAACACATCGTCCGGCAGGGACATGTTCTGTCCCTTGGACAACATCGGAAACGTCATCAACCCCACCCTCAAACCGAAACCAACACAAACCGGGCAAAATGCCAGCACCGACCATAGGCGTACACCAGTGCCCAATCGCACCATTCGGACTGGAGTCGTCCGAATGTCGTACAGAGCACTTGTTCCAGGAACTCGCGCCCCGAACTTGGCGAACGATCGACTATCACCATCGAGGGTTTGCGATCCGGCTTTCACACTGAACTTGCAGGAACACCATCCGTTCGAACGGTGTCCGAACGGACGAAGTGCCCGGCGGCGCGGGCGCCAACGAACAGGCCGATCAGGGCCAGCCCCGCTGCTCGACCACCGCGACCGTCGAGCCATGTCGAGCACTTCTGCTCCAGCGAACTCTGCGGGATCGGACGAGCGTGCACCACAGGCTCGTTGGAGCCACCGCTCGTGACCTTCAGTTCGTCGGCCGGCACCGGGTAGACGACGGATCCACAGTCGACGCGCCGTGGACCGACGCTGTCGACCGGGAGGGAGACGGTCACCAGGAGTGCCGCCCCGCTCACCGCGACGGCCATCAGTGCGAAGAAAGCGCAGGTCGCACCGAACAGGACCGAGTACCGACCGCGGTGACGCCGCTCCCACCAGAGGTAGGTGAGCCCAAGTCCCGAGCCGAGGTACAGCAGCCATGCCCACGGGAAGAGCAGCCCGAGGAGCACGTAGGCAAACGCGGCCGTCACGATCCAGAAGGCAGCGGTGAGCAACCCCGTACGTGATCCCGTGTCCCGCGTATCCATGAGCGCCATCGTGCGATCCTCCCCGACCAACCGCCTCAACCCGCTGAGGCTGGCGCGCTCGGGCACTGCTCGTGCTCAGCGCATCCCGCCCAGTACGACTCCGATGAGCCTTTCGGCCGCGAGTTCGGTGCGCTCGATGTCGCCGGTGATCAAGCGATCGGACAGCAGCCCCCGGAATCCCGCCGAGATCATCGTCGCGTCCGCCGTCGCGGTGGCGGGTGAGCACCCCGAGCGCACCATCGCGGCCGCCAGCGCCCCGATGACCGTGTCGAGCGCCTTCTCGGCGAAGTCCGCAAAGGGTCCGGGCTGGGTGGGTCCGATGGCGATGACCTGCAGCAGGATTCGGGTACTGACCGCGTCGTCGCCGACCGTCATCTCCGCCCACGACTCACGCAGCCGCGCTTCGAGTCCTTCGGCGTCCGACACGTCCGCGAAGAACGCGTCGAAGTCGGGCCGCTGGGTCGCCAGCGCCTGCACGAGCAGTTCTTCCTTGGTCCCGAAATAGTGGATGAGCATCCGCGAGGTGGTGCCGAGCGCCGCTGCGAGTGGCCGCAGTGACAGGTCGGCGAGTCCGTTCTCGCCGATGTACGCGACGACGCCGGCGAGCAGCGCGGCGCGTTTGTGGTGATCTGGTGGTCGAGCCATGTGTTGACTGTAGCGGTCGCTCCATGTATTCATTTCCCCATGAACGTAACGACTGCTTCACTAACTGTCGCCAGGCCGGTCGTCGTCACCGCGATGGCCGCGACGACCTCACTGGCGGACGACGTCGACCGCACCTGGGCGGGACTGCTCGACGGCGAGAGCGGTATCGGACTGCTCGACGACCAGTTCGTCACCGACCACGACCTGCCGGTGCGCATCGGCGGCAAGCTCTGCCTGCGTCCGAGCGACGAGCTGACCCGCGTGGAACTGCGCCGGATGTCATTCGTCGAGCAGGTCGGCATCATTCTCGGACGTCGACTGTGGCGGTCCGCGGGACTACCAGACGTGGACCGGGAGCGGCTCGCGGTCGCCATCGGGACCGGACTCGGTGGGGGTGACGCCCTGGTGGACGCCGTCGACACGATGCGGTCGGGCGGCTACCGCAAGGTGTCGCCGATGTCCGTGCCGATGATCATGCCGAACGGCCCGGCGGCGACCGTCGGACTCGAGATCGGCGCGAAGGCCGGCATCTTCACCCCGGTCTCCGCGTGTGCCTCCGGATCCGAGGCCATCGCCCACGGCTGGCGGATGATCGCCACGGGTGGAGGCCGACATGGTGGTCGCGGGCGGTGTCGAGGGGCGGATCGGCGCCGTGCCCATCGCGAGCTTCTCGATGATGCGGGCCATGAGTCAACGCAACGACGAGCCGGCGCGGGCCTCGCGCCCGTTCGACCGGGACCGGGACGGGTTCGTCTTCGGCGAGGCCGGTGCGCTGCTGCTGCTCGAGTCGGAGGAGTACGCCGAGGAGCACGCGGCGCCGAGGTCCGCGGGCGAGTACTGGGTGCGGGCATCACCTCCGATGCGCACCACATCGTGGCGCCCGCACCGGACGGTGAAGGCGCCGCTCGCGCGATGCGCGCGGCGATCCGTACCGCCGGACTGTCGGCATCGGACATCGCGCACGTCAACGCGCACGCCACGGCGACTCCCGTCGGCGACGCGTCCGAGGCGACGGCGATCGCTGCGGTCGCTGGGGACGCGAACGGTAGTCCACGCCCCGAAGTCAGCCCTCGGCCACTCGATCGGCGCGGTCGGTGCACTCGAGGCGATCCTGACCATCCTGACCCTCGAGAACCAGGTGGTGCCGCCCACCCTCAACCTCGACAACGAAGACCCGGCAATCGAACTCGACATCGTGTCCGGAGCACCACGGCAGCAACGGATCGACTACGCACTGAGCAACTCCATCGGTTTCGGAGGACACAACGTCAGCCTCGCGTTCGGACGGGGCTGACGCTCTGCCCGTCTGACTGTGCCGAGTGCACAGGGCTTGGACGAACGGCCCACGCACTCGTGTTTGCGACCATGTGGGTGGGAACCCGCCGA
This sequence comes from uncultured beta proteobacterium, assembly GCA_963719715.1. Lineage (GTDB taxonomy): Bacteria > Pseudomonadota > Gammaproteobacteria > Burkholderiales > JAEUMW01 > JAEUMW01. The sequence goes on along the minus strand of CAVRDD010000004.1, from coordinate 5,805 downwards.
GCCGGACACGCCGGAGAAGGCGTTGATCCCGCTCGGCATGGAAGCATTCACCTCGGCACCAGACAACCTCACTCGAGCCGGTCACAGACGAAAGCGGGCACCGACATGAGAATCAATCTGACCAGCGTGCTCGTCGACGACCAGGACAAGGCGCTGCGGTTCTACACCGAGGTCCTCGGCTTCGCGCAGAAGCACGACGTCCCGATGGGCGAGCACCGGTGGATCACCGTGGTGTCCCCGCGAGGACCCGGACGGCACCGAGTTCGTCCTCGAACCCGACGAACACCCGGCGGCCAAGCCGTTCAAGGAGGCGCTGGTCGCCGACGGCATCCCGTTCACCTCATTCGCCGTCGACGACGTCCAGGCGGAGTACGAGCGGCTGCGCGGCCTCGGCGTGCGCTTCACCCAGGAGCCGACGGAGATGGGCCCGGTGACCACCGCGGTGCTCGACGACACCTGCGGCAACCTGATCCAGATCGCCCACCAGAACGTCTAGCGGGCGGGTCCCCCGGCGCCCTGCCGGTCCTTACCGCGGCGGCTGGGTCGGCGCCCCGATCTCGAAGCTGTCGACGATCGTGCCGTCCGCGGCGTAGCCGGTGAGGACCGCCCGGCGGCCGCCGGCCGTCGGCATCGGGAACCAACCGAAGACGCTGCCGTCCGCGAGGACGGTCGGCAGCACCTGACCTGTGTTCGTGCGGATCTCGGCACGCACCGCAGTTCCGGCCGCGGCGTCGTAGGTCCACCCGCGCGAAAGCGTTACACCTCCGACACTTTCGCCATATGCGCCGACAACGAAGGTGCCGGCACCGTCACCGAGCGCGCCCCAGTCCTCCGGACCCTGTCGGCACCGGTTGCCCAGGTCGATGAACTCGGACGGTCCGGGCAGGGCCGCACTGGTGACGGTCTCGAACACCGATGCCACACACCGCATACCGCCGGTGCCCTGCGCGACCAGGACGCTGAAAACCGTGCCGTCCGGCCCTGGCACGGAGCCGATCCTCGTGGCGGCGGCCGGGTCCACCCCGGATTCACCCGGCGTCGGAGGACTGCGCCAGTACGAGTAGTGCTCGGTGAACGCCGCCGGCATCATCCCGGCGGCCGCGGCGACGCCGAGCCGCCCGCGGTGAGCAGTGCCGCGGCCAGGCACACGGCGCCCACCCGGCGACGAGGCCGCGTGGCGGCACCCGGTTCCGTTGGGGCGGACAGGATCCGGGCGCGGGCCGCGTCCCGCAGGTGCTGGGGCCACAGCTCGCCGGCTCCGGCGTCCGGCCTCATCGCCTCGAGGGTTCGCAACGGGTCCCTGGTCATCGGATGCTCCTCGGTACGGCGACGGCCCGCTGCGGGGCCACGACGGTGGGTTCGACGGCGGGACCGGCCTGCAGGCGCCGTCGGGCGCGGAACAGCCGGACGTGCATGGCCGGCACGGAACACCCCACGACACGGGCCGCCTCGGTCGCGGTCAGCCCGTCCCACGCGGTCAGCAGCAGCGCCTCCCGTCGACGGCGGTCAGTGTCGCCAGCGACGCGAGCACCTCGGCGCGGTCGGTGACGGCGACGTCGGCGCCGGGGGCCGATCCCGCGACCCGCTCGATGCGGGAGATCTTGTCCGTCAACGCATCACGGCGGCGGTCGGCGCGACGGTGGTTGGCGAGGGTGTTGCGGGCGACGACCAGCAGCCACGGGAGTGCCTGGTCGGGGACCTCCGGCAGCCGCCGCCACGCCACCAGGAACGCCTCAGACACCACCTCCTGGGCGGTGTGGTGGTCGACGTGGCGGCAGGCGTACGCGAACACCCGCCCGGCGTAGTCGTCCCACAGCGCGGTGAACCGCACACTGTCCCCCGGTGCCGGTGATCCCGGCTGTTCCTCGCTCATACGAAGAAGTGTCCGGACGGTCGCCGTTCCTTACCGACCCGACGCCCGCCGAGTCAGTCCTCCGCCCAGACCAGCCCGAGCAGCCGCATCGCCTCGACGAGGTCGGGATCGTCCGCCTCGATCGGACCGTCCTCCAGCGGGGTGATGCGCCCGGAGACAGCGTGGTCCTCGGGGCGCTTGTACACCGCCCACAGGGTCGCCGTCACCGTGGCGGGAGTCGAACTGGATCCCCGCCACGGGCGCGCCTGCGGGATCGACGAGGGTGTTGATCCACTGCGAGATGCCCTGGGTCAGTTCCCGCGGGCGGCCGTCGCGGATCGCGGCCCCGTCGAGATCGGCCAGCCCGTGCCGTATCGCGGCGCCGCGGAACCCGGTTCGCAGGGTCGCGATGGTCTCCGAATCGCCCGGGACGACGAACCACCCACCGATCACCCCGCTCGCGGACACCCGCGACGCCGGCCACGAGCGCGGCAGCAGTCCCGGTGCCAGCGTCGGGAACTCGGCCTGGTCCTCCTCGTCGACGACGATGTCGTCCATGTCCAGGTCCACGTCGATGCTCGGCCGCGCGAACGCGAGCACCTCGAGGTAGCAGGCCAGTCGGCTGGCTCCGACGTAGAGGGTGCGCCAGACTCCCGCCGGATCGTCCCAGCGGCCGCCGAAACGCCCGTCGGTGGCGTACTCCCAGGGTGTCCACTCCCACGCGGTCGGCGGGTACCCGACGCGGTGGGCGGCCGCGCCGTCGACGCGCACGCAACACACCCGGCCCAGCTCGGTGTCGGTCAGGACGTGACGTCCGCTCACCCGACCGCCGCGAACTGGCGGGCGGCCGCGAGGACCAGCGGTCCGACGTCGGCGAGGTCGCCCTCGCGGAGCAGCAGCGCCGGGGCCAGGTCGTCGAGGATCGGGTTCAGGCCCTGGAACCACGCCTGCGCCACCTGCGGGGTGTCGCGTTCGGTGACCAGCCGGGCGGCGCGGTAGGCGATGCGGAGGCGCTCGACGTCGACGTCGTTGCCGATGGTGCGGGTGCCGTCGGCCCACTGCCGGACGGCCCTGGTCTCCTTCACCTTCCCCAGGTAGGCGACCAGCTTGGCGCCGAGCAGCTCACGCAGCTCGGTGACCAGCTCGGCCTGGGACATGCGGGCGGCGGCGTTGTAGGCCGCGAGGTCCGGTCGGGGATGCGCTGCAGTCATGTGAATCCACCTCCTGATCACATGGTAAATCACATTCCTGATCACTGCCAGCGTGCGAACGCCCCGGCCCGCCGCCGGGTCCCCCTGACACCGAGGCTTGACCCTGACACTGTGACAAGGACTCGAATGGTCGATGAAGGAGGTGGTTGTCGTGAACACAACCCATCACGGCGGGCCGAACGCCCGCCTCGTCGACGCCCTGGCCGCCACGGACCCGTCGGTTCGGCTGCGGGCGGCCCTCGCCGCCGGCACGGACCCCGATCCCCGGCAGACGGAGATCCTCGTCGAGCGGTGTGCCGTCGAACCGGACTTCTTCGTCCGGGACATGCTGACCTGGGCACTGTGCCGACTGCCCGCCGAGGTCACGGTGCCGCGGCTGGTCCACGAGCTCGGGTCCGCCAACCCGCAGGCCCGCAGCCAGGCGCTGCACTCGCTGTCCAAGATCGGCGACCGGGATGCCTGGCCCGCGGTGTCGGCGCTGCTGCACGACCGGGACGACGAGGTCGCGCGCAGTGCGTGGCGGGCCGCGGTGGCACTGGTGGCGCCCGACGACGAGGCCGCGCTCGCGGGCGCGCTGGTGACCGAGCTCGGGCGGGGCGACCGCGACCGACACCTGAGCCTGAGCCGCGCGCTGGCGGGGCTCGGGGAGGCCGTCCTGCCGCTGCTCGATGCGGCCGGGACCGGTCCCGACCCACGCGTTCGGGCGCACGCGGAGGCCACCAGGCAGCTCTGGCACGATCCCGAGAGCGGGTTCGCGCTCTCGCTCGAGACGGCGAAGCGCGTCGCGGTCACCGGCCCGGACGCGTAACGGAGGAGACGGGGATGTTGATCGGTGAGGTCTCGCGGCGATCCGGCGTCAGTGCCCGGATGCTGCGCCACTACGACGCACTGGGCCTGGTGCGGCCCACCGGCCGCACGTCCGGCGGCTACCGCGAGTACTCCGCCGACGACATCCGCCGGCTCTTCCACGTCGAGAGCCTGCGGACCCTCGGTCTGTCGCTGAGCGAGACCGGGCGCGCGCTGGACGAGCCCGGCTTCGCGCCGGCCGAGCTGGTGGGTGAGCTCATCCGGCACACCCGGGAACGGATTGCCGCCGAGCAGGAGCTGCTCGCGAAGCTCGAGCACGTCGACTCCGCCGCCCCGGCGGTGTGGGACGGCGTGCTGAGCGTCGTCACCGCGCTGCGCGCGCTCGAGTCGGAGTCCGCCGCCCGCCGCCAGCAGGCGATCCTGTCCCAGGACGAGCACGCGACGCTGCCCGTCGGGGCGCTGGCCGCGGCGGCGCTGTCGGAGGACGACCCCTACGTCGCCGGCGCACTGCGGTGGTCGTTGGCGAGAGCCGACGGCCGGGGTCTGGCGGACCTGGCCGTCGGCCTGGGCTCGGCGGAGGCGGGCGTCCGGCGGCGCGCCACCGAGGCGATCGCGGCGGTGCGCACCACCGAGGCGACGGTGCTCCTGCGGCGGGCCCTCGACGACCCGGACGCCGAGGTCCGCGACCGGGCGGCGCTGGCCCTCGCCGCCCGGTCGAACACCGACCCGGTCCCCGACCCTGCTCGCGATGGTCGCCGAGGGCCGGCGCGACGTCGAGGCCGCCGAGGCGCTGGGCCGGCTGGCCGAGGTCGCACCCATGGCCGACGACATCGTCCGGGCACTGCAGGACCGGCTCGACACCGTCGCCGACGCGGGTACCCGGTCACGGATCACCCAGGCCCTCGCCGAGATCCCCGGTGCCGCGGCGCGGGTCGCCCTCGAACGGCTGGCCCACGACGAGGACCGGACGGTCGCGGCCACCGCGACGGCCATCGTGAACGCGCGGCCCCGCCCACGCCCGCAGCGCCGACTTCCCGGACAGTCAGCGCTCTAGACCTACTGGCGTCCCCGTCGGGGTGGAGCCCGGTCAGGGCCCGCGGCAACGGTTCCCGGTGCAGGACGCCGAGCCGTTGGGTGGCGCGGGTGAGGGCGACGTACAGCTCCGCGGCGCCGCGGGGACCGTCGGCGAGGATCCGCTCCGGTTCGACCACCAGGACCGCGTCGAACTCGAGGCCCTTGGTCTCCGACGGCGTCACCGCGCCCGGCACGCCCGGCGGGCCGATCACCACGCTGGTGCCCTCCCGGCCTGCCTCGTCGCGCACGAACTCGGCGACGGCGGCGGCCAGTTCGTCGCCGTCGACCCTGCGGGACCACGGCGCGACGCCGCAGGCCCGGACCGACTCCGGCGGCCGCACTCTTTGACAAATAAAGGTAGAACCTCTGAAATTGCGGAAGAATTGCAGATAATTTTAATAAATCGACACTATATAAATCAAATAATTGCTAGACCTCTCAACCAATTGATACCCTTGTAATTAATCTCTTCCATGTTTTAATTAATAAAAAATCAGATTCTGAAATAATCAATACCCTAAGAAGTGATTTATGACATATATTTACGGTTAAAATATCACTTTTCAAATGATGTACTGAAATGCCTTTTAACAGATATTATCCCCGAATTTTAAAAATGTTGAAGATATGGTTTATATCATCTCAATTATTATTGATATTTCACTAGATATTCCCAATTTAATGCAAACCCTAAAGATTCAATTAAAAGCGATAGAAGTCACAATTGAAAAAGCAAATACACCAATTTTTAGAATGCCAGTTTTTAATTAAAGATTTCAATGAAAATGAGTTAAAAGAGTGCTATGATAACCTAAAACAAGAAATTTGATGAAAAACAATCCAAAAACAAAGTTTATGATG
>CAVRDD010000003.1:0-15683 GCA_963719715.1 uncultured beta proteobacterium | reverse complement strand
GCGACGCCGATATCGACAACGCGATGGCGGGCAACATCTGTCGCTGCGGCACCTATCCGCGCATTCGCGCAGGCATCAAGCGCGCGGCGGGTGAGTTGGCGACCAAGACTGCCAGTGCACCCATCGCGACGGAGGTCTGAGATGAAAACCTCGATCATAGAAAACGCGCAGCCGGCTCTCATCTCGCGGCGCGATTTTCTCAAGTTGACGGTCGACCGCCGCGCTCGGCGGCGGCCTGCTGCTCGGCTTCGGTCTGCCGGCACGCGCCGTGATCAGCGACGAGCGTCACCACCGGCGCGCCGTTCGCGCCCAACGCGTTCCTGCGCATCGATCGCAGCGGCAAGGTCACGTTCGTGATGCCCGTACATCGAGATGGGACAGGGCACCTACACCTCGATCCCGATGCTGATCGCCGAGGAGCTCGAGGTCGACGTCGACAAGGTCGTGATCGAGCATTCGCCGGCGGACAACAAGGTCTACGCGAATCCTCTGATCGGCATTCAGATCACGGGTGGCTCGACCGTCGATCCGCGCAGCCTGGGAGCCGATGCGCCGCGCCGGCGCGACCGCGCGGGTCATGCTCGTGAGCGCGGCGGCCCAGCACTGGAAGGTCGATCCCGACACCTGCCGCGCCGCAGAACGGCGTGGTCGATGCATGCGCCCACCGGTCGCCAGCTCGCCTACGGCAAGCTCGTCGACGCGGCAGCCAAGCTGCCGGTACCCGAGAAAGTCGCGCTCAAGTCGCCGGCCGAATTCAAGCTGATCGGCACGCCGCACCGGCGCCTCGACATCGCCGGCAAGGTCAACGGCAGCGCGAAGTTCGGCATCGACGCGAGGCTGCCCGGCATGAAGTTCGCCGTCGTCGCGATCTCACCGACCTTCGGCGGCAAGCTGGTCGCGTCGACGAAGCGAAGGCGAAGGCGGTCCCCGGTGTCACGCAGGTCGTGCGTCTCGACGACGCGGTCGCCGTCGTCGCGATCCACACCTGGGCGGCCAAGCAAGGGCTCGCCGCTGCCAATCCGCAGTGGGACGCGGGACCGAACGCCAAGCTCTCGACCGCCGATGTCGTGAAGCAACTCGCGGCCGCCATGGAGAAACCCGGCGCGGTCGCGCACCATGAAGGCGACGCCGCCGCCACCTCGCCAAGGCCGCCCAGAAGATCGAAGCCGTCTACGAGCAGCCGTTCCTGGCGCATGCGGCCCTGGAGCCGATGAACTGCACCGTCCACGTGCAGAAGGACGGCTGCGACGTCTGGGTCGGCACGCAGATTCCTGGCGTCACGCAAGCCGTGGTGGCCAAGGTGACCGGTCTCAAACCGGAACAGGTGCGCATCCACAATCACCTGCTGGGCGGCGGCTTCGGCCGCCGCCTCGAATTCGATGGGTCGCTGCGCGCGGTGCAGATCGCGCAGCAGGTCGAGGGGCCGGTGCAGGTGATCTGGACGCGCGAAGAGGACATCCAGCACGACATGTATCGGCCGTACTACTACGATCGCATCAGCGCCGGGCTCGATGCGCAGGGCAAGCCGATCGGCTGGTCGCACCGCATTGCCGGCTCGTCGATCATGGCGCGCTTCTTTCCGGCTGCTCTGAAGAATGGCGTCGATCCCGACGCCGTCGACAGTCGCCGTCAATCCCGCCTACGCCGTGGGCGACATCCACGTCGAGTGGATCGCACAGGAGCCGCCGGGCATCCCGACCGCATTCTGGCGCGGCGTCGGGTGCGACGCGCGGCACCTTCGTGCTCGAAAGCTTCATCGACGAACTGGCAGCGAACGCGAAGCAGGATCCGCTCGCCTACCGGCTGGCGCTGCTCGAAAAGAGCCCGCGGTCGAAAGCCGTGCTCCAACTCGCCGCCGACAAGGCCGGCTGGGGCAAACCGCTGCCCGCGGGACAGGGCCGCGGCATCGCGTTGTGCACCGGCTTCGGCAGCTTCATCGCGCAGGTGGTCGAGGTGAGCGTGGACAAGGACGGCACCGTCAACCCCACGCGCGTGGTCTGCGTCGTCGACTGCGGTCTCGTGGTCAATCCCGACACGGTTCGCGCACAGATGGAAAGCGGCATCATCTTCGGTCTGTCGGCGGTGCTGTACGGTGAGATCACGCTCAAGGACGGCCGCGTCGAGCAGACCAACTTCGGCGACTATCGCGTGCTGCGCATCAGCGAAGCGCCGCATGATCGAGGTGCATCTCATCAAGAGCGCGGAGGCGCCCGGCGGCATCGGCGAGCCCGGAACATCCTGCGTGATGCCGGCGCTGACCAATGCGGTCTATGCGGCGACCGGCAAGCGCATACGCAAGCTGCCCGGTCGGCGAGCAACTGCGTTCGGCTTGAGCCGACGGCAAGTGCCTCACGTCTTCCCACACACGCTCGTCTTCCACCCCTGAGGAGAGCAGACCATGAGCACCATCACGACCAAGGACGGCACGCAGATCTACTACAACGACTGGGGCAGCGGACAGCCCGTCGTGTTCAGTCACGGCTGGCCGCTCTCCGCCGACGCCTTCGAGGACCAGATGTTCTTCCTCGCCTCCCGCGGCTATCGCTGCATCGCCCACGACCGCCGCGGCCACGGCCGCTCGAGCCAGCCCTGGAACGGCAACGACCTCGACACCTACGCCGACGACCTGGCGGCGCTGGTCGAGGCGCTCGACCTCAACGACGCGATCCATGTCGGCCATTCCACCGGCGGCGGCGAAGTCGCGCGCTACATCGGCCGCCACGGCACCAAGCGTGTGGCGAAAGCGGTGCTGATCGGCGCCATCCCGCCGCTGATGCTGAAGACCGCGGCCAATCCCGGCGGCCTGCCGATCGAGGTGTTCGACGAGATCCGCGCCGGCGTCCTGGCCGATCGCTCGCAGTTCTGGAAGGATCTCACGCTGCCGTTCTACGGTTACAACCGGCCCGGCGCGAAGGTCTCGGAGGGCGTGCGCGAATCGTTCTGGCTGCAGGGCATGATGGCGGGCTTTCCGGCTTCGTACTTCTGCATCAAGGCCTTCTCCGAGACCGACCTCACCGAGGACCTGAAGAAGATCGACGTGCCGACGCTGATCCTGCACGGCGACGACGACCAGATCGTGCCGATCGGCGACTCCGCGATGCTCTCGAGCAAGATCGTCAAGAACGCCACGCTCAAGGTCTACAAGGGCGCTCCGCACGGCATGTGCACCACGCAGAAGGACGAAGTCAACGAGGACCTGCTCGCGTTCATCAGACGCTGATGACATAAGCGAGGACGACCCATGGGACATCTGATCAGCGTCCCGCTGCCAGAGCAAGGCAGCGAGTTCCCAGCCTACTGTGCCGAACCCGCTCGGGCGCCGCGAGCGGCGATCATCGTCATCCAGGAAATCTTCGGTTTGAACGCCGGCCTCCGCTCCAAGTGCGACAAGTGGGCGGAGGCCGGCTATTTGGCCGTCGCCCCGGACCTCTTCTGGCGGTTCCGTCCTGGCATCGAACTCGATCCCGACATGCCGGATCAATTCCAGGAAGGACTGGACCTGTTCGGCAGGTTCGATCAGGATCAGGGCGTCGCGGACATCGACGTCACGATACGCGCCATCCGCAGCAAGACAGCGGGCGGAAAAGTCGGCTGCGTGGGGTACTGCCTCGGCGGCCGGCTCGCCTTCATGACCGCGGCACGCACCGACGTCGATGCCTCCGTTGGCTATTACGGGGTCGGCATCGACGGCCTGCTCGGCGAGAAGCAGGCCATCACGCACCCTCTCCTGCTGCATGTGCCGACTGACGATCAGTTCGTCAGCGCCGCCACGCAGAAGGCAATGCATCAGGGACTGGACGATCACCCGAAGGTCACGATTTACGACTATCCGGGACTGCGCCACGGCTTTGCGGTGACAAGCGGCAACCGCCGCGACGAACAAGCTGCGCAACGCGCCGATGATCGCACTGCGGCGTTCTTCTCAGCACATCTGGGATAGCCTCGGCGATTGTCGAAGCCGAGTCGGGGTAGGGTGAAGTTCCTGTCTTTGTGATGCGCTGACGCAGCTCGAGGAGGCCGCTATGGGCACGACGCAGGCGAGTGTCAAGAACGCCGATATGAAGCTCGAGGTAGTCGTCATCCCGGTCTCAGATGTCGACCGCGCGAAGGCGTTCTACCGGAACCTCGGGTGGCGGCTCGACGCGGACGTCATTATTGGCGACGCTCGCTTGATCCAGTTCACGCCGTCGGGCTCCGGGTGCTCGGTCCAATTCGGCGCGAACATCACGTCGGCCCCGCCCGGTTCGGCCCGGAGCCTGTACTTGATCGTCTCCGATATCGAGGCCGCGCGCGACGAGCTGCTCAAACGCGGTGTCGAGGTCAGCGAGGTTTTCCACTGTTCAACAGGGTTTGCCTGCAGGTTTCGGGACTCGGATGGTCGGGTCGGTGGGCCCGCACCCGATCGCACCAGCTACGGCTCCTTCGCCTCGTTCAGTGATCCGGACGGCAACGGCTGGCTGTTCCAGGAAGTGACCACGCGCCGTCCCGGCCGGATCGACGCGTCGGCGACGTGCTTCGCGTCGACGGACGATCTCGCGAGTGCGCTTCGGCGTGCCGCGGCCGCCCACGGCGAGCACGAGAAGCGCATCGGCGGGGCAGACGCGATGTGGCCCGACTGGTACGCCGAATACATGGTGCGCGAGCAGTCCGGTGCGGAGCTGCCTTCGTGAGCGACCGCGACGTGATCGTCATCCGCTGAACCGATCCCCTTCTCTCACGCGCCCGCGCCTGACGGGGCGAGAGGTGAGCAACCGATGCGCGCATTTGCTTCGCTTGTTTCCGAGGCCACCCTCTGCACCGCGACGTCGCCTTGCCGTCGGCGAGTACCGTGGACCCCTCATAACGCGCGCGCCCTTGTCCCGGAAACCGGGCCGATGCTGTCAACTGATATCGTCGAGGCGGGCCGGCCAATCGCGACATTCGTGGACCCACCCGGTCAGAAGTAGGATGGACTCGAATCGCACGGGCGACGGACCTATCTTCCAAACAAGGAGCCGTCCATGACTATCGAGGAACTGCGGTACGCGCTGAGAACGGACAAGCTTGTCCTTGCGCGGAGTCGAACGATCGAGAGATATCCGTCCGCGTTGCCGATTCGGCGCAGCTTTGTTGCCGGCTCGCTGGTCGTGCTTTCTGTCAGCCTGTTCGTGTTCGCCTCTCCTGATTACGCGCAGACCACGAAAACCTCCGACGCTGTCGTTGTCGCGCAGGCGCCGGCCACGGGCCAGGCAGCCGAAGATCGCTCGATCCGCCCCTTCAAAGTACAGGTATCGCAAGCGGCGCTGGATGACCTGCGCCGGCGCATTGCTGCCACGCGATGGCCTGATAAGGAAACCGTCGCCGATCAGTCGCAGGGTGCGCAGTTGGCGAAGCTGCAGGAGCTGGTTCGGTACTGGGGCAGCAGCTACGACTGGCCTAAGGCGGAAGCGAAGCTGAATGCCCTGCCGCAATTCACGACGAACATCGATGGGCTGGACATTCACTTCATCCACGTCCGTTCCCGTCACAAGAATGCGCTGCCGGTGATCATCACGCACGGTTGGCCGGGCTCTGTGTTCGAGCTCATCAAAATCGTCGGGCCGCTCACGGACCCAACCGCGTACGGAGGCAGCGCCGAGGACGCTTTCGACGTCGTCATCCCATCCTTGCCGGGCTACGGCTTCTCCGGCAAGCCAACCGGCACCGGTTGGGACCCCGACCACATCGCGCGAGCCTGGGCGGAGCTGATGAAGCGCCTCGGATACACCCGCTATGTCGCCCAGGGCGGCGACTGGGGTGCCCCCGTCTGCAGCGCGATGGCGCGCCAGGCGCCGGCAGGATTGCTCGGCATCCACCTCAACTTGCCGGCGACGGTACCGCCCGAGGTGGCCGCCGCGCTCGCCGGCGGGCCGGCGCCGGCGGGACTCTCCGACAAGGAACACGCGGTGTTCGAATCGCTCATGACGTACGGGAAGAAGGGGAACGCCGCATACTTCGTGATGATGACCGCGCGGCCGCAGGCCATCGGTTATGCCCTGGCCGACTCCCCGGCCGGCCTCGCGGCGTTCCTGCTCGTGCATCCGGGTTTCGCGCAGTGGACGTACGGCAGCGATCCCCAGCAGTCCCCGACGAAAGACGAGGTGCTGGACGACATCACGCTGTACTGGCTGACGAACAGCGCGACCTCGTCAGCACGGCTGTACTGGGAAAACGGCAGCCGAGGCAGCGTCATTGTTGCGGCCGCGCAGAAGACTGCCGAGATCTCGATGCCGGTTGCCATCACGGTATTTCCGGATGACGTCTATCGAGCCCCGGAGACGTGGGCCCGGCGCGCCTACCGCAACTTGATCTACTTCCACGAGGTCGACAGGGGTGGACACTTCGCGGCGTGGGAAGAACCGGAGCTCTTCGCGACCGAGATTCGGGCGGCGTTCCGTCCGCTGCGGTAGTGGTGGATTCGGGCCAGTGCGATGGCCAGCCATCGTCCGATCGACTCGACGGTCTGCGCCTGGTGTCATTACCGCCGCTCAAGGAGATTGCAATGAGAGTCGTCAAAGCTGCCGCGGTCCAACTGAGTCCCGTCCTGTACAGCCGCGAGGGAACGGTCGAAAAGGTCGTGCGGAAGATCCACGAGCTTGGCCAACGGGGGGTGCAGTTCGCCACGTTCCCGGAGACCGTGGTGCCTTACTACCCGTACTTTTCTTTCGTCCAGCCCCCCTACCAGATCGTTGCCGGACGTGAGCACCTGAAGCTGCTCGACCAGGCGGTGACAGTACCGTCTCCTGCCACCAACGCCATCAGCGAAGCCGCCAAGCAGGCGGGAGTTGTCGTGTCCATCGGCGTCAACGAGCGTGACGGCGGAACCCTGTATAACACCCAGCTGCTCTTCGACGCTGATGGCACCTTGATCCAGCGGCGCCGCAAGATCTCGCCCACCTATCACGAGCGCATGATCTGGGGCCAGGGCGACGGCTCGGGCCTGCGCGCCGTTGACAGCAAGATCGGCCGCATTGGTCAGCTCGCATGCTGGGAGCACTACAACCCTCTGGCGCGGTACGCCATGATGGCCGACGGCGAGCAGATCCACTCTGCGATGTATCCGGGCTCCATCTTCGGCGACCTGTTTGCCCAGCAGACGGAAGTCAACATCCGGCAGCATGCACTGGAGTCCGCGTGCTTCGTCGTCAACGCCACGGCCTGGCTGGATGCCGATCAGCAGGGGCAAATCACGAAGGACACCGGCTGCAACATCGGCCCGATCTCCGGCGGTTGCTTCACCGCGATCGTGGCACCCGATGGAACGTTGCTGGGCGAGCCCATCCGCTCGGGCGAAGGCGCGGTCATCGCCGACCTCGACTTCACGCTGATCGACAAGCGCAAACAGATGATGGACTCTTGCGGCCACTACAGCCGGCCGGAAATGCTGAGTCTCCTCATTGACCGCACGCCCACCGCGCACGTGCACGAACGCGCAACGCACCCCAAGCCGGGCGCTGAGCAGGAAGCGGAGGATCTGTGAACCACGATTGCCCAAGCGTAGAAGTTGGAGGGATAGAAATGCTAACGATAGAAGAGAACTTGAGGATGTCAGGTTAATTCCCCATCTTTGATGCGCTGACACAGCCCGAAGGAGGCGCCATGAGCACGACGAAGGACCGCAGCAACGAAGCAAGCGGGATCGCGAGCGTCAACAACGCCGACATGAAGTTCGAGATCGTCGTCATCCCCGTCTCGGATGTCGACCGCGCGAAGGAGTTCTACGGGAGGCTCGGGTGGCGGCTCGACGCCGACTTCGCCAGCGGTAACGACTTCCGCGTGATCCAGTTCACGCCGCCTGGCTCCGGGTGCTCGGTCATCTTCGGCAAGAACGTCACCGCGGCGGCGCCCGGCTCCGCCCAGGGCCTGTACCTGATCGTCTCCGACATCGAGGCCGCCCGCAAAGAGCTGCTCGCTCGCGGCGTCGAGATCAGCGAGGTGTTCCACGACGCCGGCGACGTGCACGCCGGCACGGATGAGCCCTACCTGTTCGGGCGGCTCCGGGTCAGCGGTCCGGATCCCGAGCATCGCAGCTACCGCTCGTTCGCCTCGTTCCGCGATCCGGACGGCAACGGCTGGCTGTTCCAGGAGGTCACGACGCGGCTGCCCGGTCGCATCGACCCCGCGACAACGACCTTCGCTTCGGCGAACGATCTGGCGAGCGCGCTTCGACGTGCCGCGGCCGCCCACGGCGAGCACGAGAAGCGCATCGGCGCGGCAGACGCGAACTGGCCCGACTGGTACGCCGACTACATGGTGCGCGAGCAGTCCGGTGCGGAGCTGCCTTCGTGAGCAATGCCGCAACGCCGATTTGAGTAGGAGGGAACGCAGAATGTGCGACGGAATCAATCACGATCGCCGCCGCCTTCTTGGCGCTGCGGCCATGACTATTGCTGCCACCAAACTCGGCGTGCTCGGTTTGGCGAGAGCCCAATCCAGCAAGGCAGAACCCGTACAGCTGCCCACGATCAAGCCCGGGACCAACACGTCGTTCGCTTCACTGAAGCAGATCGATGCCGGTCTCCTGAATATTGGCTACGCCGAAGCTGGCCCAACCAACGGTCCTCCTGTCATTCTTCTGCACGGTTGGCCGTACGACATTTACAGCTTTGTCGATGTTGCCCCGTTGTTGGCATCGGCGGGCTACCAGGTGATCGTGCCGTATCTGCGCGGCTATGGCACAACGCGCTTTCTTTCGAGCGATACGTTCCGGAACGGCCAGCCGTCGGCGATCGCCGCCGATGTGATCGCCTTGATGGATGCGCTCAAGATCGAGAAGGCGATCCTCGCCGGCTTCGATTGGGGAGCGCGGACGGTGAACATCATCGCAGCGCTCTGGCCGGAACGGTGCAAGGCCACGGTGTCCGTAAGCGGTTATCTGATCGGCAGCCAGGAAGCCGGCAAGATGCCGTTGCCGCCAAAGGCCGAGTTCGAGTGGTGGTACCAGTATTATTTTGCGACCGAACGCGGCCGGGCCGGCTACGACAAATACCGGCACGACTTTTCGAAGCTAATTTGGCACCTCGCATCGCCGAAGTGGGACTTCGATGATGCCACGTTCGATCGCAGCGCGGCAGCCTTCGACAACCCGGATCATGTCGCCATCGTGATCCACAATTACCGCTGGCGGCTCGGACTGGTTCCAGGCGAGCCAAAATACGACGAGCTGGAAAAGCGTCTTGCGATGTCTCCGGTAATCACCGTGCCCACGATCACCCTTGAAGGCGATGCGAACGGTGCACCGCACCCGGACCCCAGTTCCTATGCGAAGAAATTCTCGGGCAAGTATGCGCACCGGCTCATCGAGGGCGGCATCGGGCACAATCTGCCGCAGGAAGCCCCGCAAGCCTTTGCCCAAGCCGTCAGTCGACGTCGACGCCTACTGAGGGTTGCCGCGCTACAAAAATCCAGGGAGTATGTTGGGCACTCGCCGCGCGGGATGAGCACCATGTCTGAACGCTTCGACGCAATCGTGATCGGCACGGGCCAGGCAGGTCCGGCCCTGTGCGCAAGAATGGATCGGGAAGGCCTGCGGACGGCTGTGGTCGAAAGGAAGCTCGTGGGCGGCACTTGCGTCAACGTCGGCTGCATCCCGACGAAGACGCTTGTGGCGAGCGCGCGTGCAGCGCACACAGCGCGGCGTGGCTCCGAGTACGGCTTCACGGTCGGCGACATCCGGGTCGACATGCGTGCGATCAAAGCCCGCAAGGATGCGCTCGTCCGGCAGTCGTCGGAGGGCGTCACGGGCTGGATTGCCGGGATGAAGAACGTGACCCTCGTGCGGGGGCACGCCCGCTTTGCCGGTCCGCGCACGGTGGCGGTGGACGGCCGCACGCTCGAGGCGGATCGAATCTTCGTCAACGTCGGCGCCAGGCCATTCGTGCCCGACATCCCGGGTCTGAAAGATGTCCCCTTCCTCACCAGTACGACGATGATGGCGGTGGACTTCCTGCCCGAGCACCTCGTGATTGTCGGCGGGAGCTACATCGGTCTGGAATTCGCGCAGATGTACCGCCGCTTCGGGGCAAACGTGACGGTAGTCGACCGGGCGCCGCGTTTGATCGCGCGCGAGGACGACGATGTCTCCGACGAAATCCGCGCCATCCTCGAGCGCGAAGGCGTCGAGATCCGCACCGGCGCCGAGTGCATGGCCTTGTCCAGAAACGGTGATCGGGTCGCCGTCACGCTCGAATGCGAGAGCGGTGTGCCGGTCGCGATTGGCAGCCACGTGCTGCTCGCCGTCGGACGGGTGCCGAATACTCACGATCTGGGCCTCGACCAGGCGGGCATCGAGACCGACGCGCACGGCTACATCAAGGTGGACGACGAATGCCGCACCAGCGTCCCCGGCATCTGGGCGCTCGGCGACGCGAACGGCCGCGGTGGGTTCACGCACACTTCCTACAACGATTACGAGATCGTCGCCGCAAACCTCTTCGACGGCGCCCGCCGACGGATCTCGGACCGTATCGAGGCTTATGCACTTTTCATCGATCCGCCGCTCGGGCGAGCCGGCATGACCGAAAAAGGGGCGCGCGCCAGCGGCCGGCACGTGCTCGCGGCCAAGCTGCCGATGTCGCGCGTCGGTCGCGCGCGCGAGGCAGGCGAGACGCAGGGGTTCATGAAGGTCGTGGTGGACGCGGACTCGAAGGAGCTGCTGGGGGCATCGCTGCTCGGTCTCAACGGCGACGAGATCGTGCATTCACTGCTCGACGTGATGTACACGAAGAGCCCCTACACTACGATCCAGCGCGCCATGCACATACATCCGACGGTCACCGAGCTGATACCGACGCTGCTCGGGGATTTGAAACCGCTCGCCTGATGTACCTGCACGGTATGCGCCCGCGGGTCGCGCGAAACCGCTGAAATAGATTCCGCGCGGGGATCGCGCGGCCTTCGGCTATCGCTGGGCGAGGCGGAGGGTCTTCGGTTTGCCAGCGCCGCGATGGTACGGAAGATCGTGTCTTCGAAATCTACCGGCTAATGTCATACGGCCGGGTCATGATCTCCAGGAAGTGACCGTCCGGGTCGTGGAAGTACACCCTGCGGCCACCGTCGTCCCGGTCAACTTCGCCGGGCCGTTTCTTGGCGGGATCGGCCCAGTACTCGATCCCCGTGTCGCGGATGCGCGCGAAGCCTCGGTCGAAATCCTCTTCGCCGATCAGGAAAGCATAGTGCTGTAGCGCGATCTTGCCGTCGTTCTCGTAGAAGTCCAGCGAGACGCTGTTGTCCAGATCGACGACCAGCATCGGTCCGAACGGCGTTGCACCGGGCAGGCCGAGGATTTCGGTGAGGAATGACGCCGACCTTTGCTTGTCGCGGCACCAGACGATCGTGTGGTTCAGTTGCACGCCCATGTCGCGGACCTCCTCTTCGGGGCGCCGATCGACGCGAGAGGCGCGACCAGCAGATTGAACTCGCCGTTGGTGATGACGATCTTCGGCCCCAAGTTCCGGGCCCACCACGCGGTCCGCCTCGTCCTTTGTCGCCAGACCGCTGACTACGAAGGGTGTGGCGGGGTTCGGATGGTGTTCAAGCACCGCGGTCTCGACCCGAAAAAGCGCCGAGATCAGAAAGATGCCTGAAGCCGTATTCCATTTGCGCTCGCATTCCGGGATCAGTCGATTCTCCGGATCAAATGAGCATTGCTGCAGGTGAGCAGAAATTCGACGATCTCCTGTCGCGCAAAGTGCGACGAAGAGAAAAGCGGTTCACGCCCGATCGTGTTCCTTCCTCGGCCTGCCTACACCCTTTGACGCGGCACGCCGCTGTCCCAGCGCTTCGACCTGTTCCCTGAACCGCTCTCCACCCAGCGCCCAGCCCTTGTGCGTGCAATCGCGGATCTGCGCGAGGTCGGCACCTGAGACGGCTGCCCGGAACAGTTGCCGGTAAGCGCTTTGCCGGTCCGCCGGGTTTCGCCCCAAGCGCAGATACTCGCGGTGCGGCGTGATCCAGTCCGCGCTCGATCCCGACTCGCCCAACGCGTTGTAGCGGTAGCTCGACCAGACGTAATCCCTTGGGTGCGCGACCAAGCCTGCGCGCGCCGGGTTGAGCTCGATGTATCGCATCAGCGTCAACAGATACCGCTCGCTATCCACGACCGTCGCCCGGTAGCGGCCTTCCCAGAGGGTGCCGCTGCGCCCGTAAGTGACGTTAAAATACTGCACGTAACGCCGGCCCACGGATTGGAATACTTTGCTGATGCTGTCGTCGAGCTCAGGCGTCGCGAGCAGATGGACGTGGTTGGTCATCCAGACATAGGCGTGGACCGCCAAACGGTGCTCGATTGCCGCGGCGACCATGGCATCGCGGAAGAACTGGTAGTCCGCATCCGCGGCAAAGATCACCTGCCGATTGTTGCCCCGCTGAATGATGTGTTGCGGCTGGCCGGGGAGAGCGTAGCGCGGAAGGCGAGCCATGGCGGGCGATCGATCCGAAGGGACGCGCATGGATATCGTGTCTGACCCCTTGTTATTCCCCTTGTTACCTTTTTACGAGATGGGCGGCTGGGCAGCGGGTGCTGTGGACGGCGAAGTCGGGATCGCGGTTTCCGTCTCCGGCAAGAACGCGAAGGAAGATACGGCCGTGGCCCTGCTGCAAGAAACGATCAAGCGCCGCAGACCCTAGCTCATCCAACGAACGAGGCTGACCACGCTACTTCTGCTTTCGTGACAGCCGCTTGAGCGTTGCGATCTGCCGAAAGAACTCCCTCCTCGGCTGAGCGGGGCTGCCGAGCAGTACCGAACCGGCAGGTGCATCGGAAATGACGCCGGCCTGGGCACCGATCTGCACGCCTTGGCCGATATGCGCGTGACCCGCTATCGCTGCTTGGCCGCCGACCTGAACGAAATCGTCAAGGGTCGTTGAACCGGCAATGCCAACCTGCGCCACGATGACACAGCAGCGCCCCAATCGGACGTTGTGTCCGATCTGGACCAGGTTGTCGAGGCGCGTTCCCGCGCCGATAACCGTGTCGCGTATGGATCCCCGGTCGATGGTGGTATTGGCTCCAATTTCTACATCGTCTTCTATGATCACGCGACCGAGCTGAGGAATGCTCAGAAATCCTGTCTTGGTCGACGCGAAGCTGAACCCTTCCTGTCCGATCCGGGCGCCCGGATAGATGTAGACGCGCGCGCCGAGCAGAGCGTGGTTAACGCTGGCGTGGGCGCCGATCCGGGAATCCTGGCCGATTCTCACACCTCTTCCGATGTAGACATGGGGGCCGATACGGCAGCCAGGGCCAAGGTGTGCGTCCGCCTCGATCACCGCGCAAGGGCCGACTTCCGCGGACGCGTCGACGCGCGCTCCCTCCTCGACAATGGCGGAACGGTGAATCCCTGCGTGAAGAGGCGGCGTCGGGTGAAACAGCGCGGCGACATGTGCCCATCCCTCGTAAACAGCGATGGTTGTGATCGCAATGGTCGCAGCGGGGACTCGCTCGACCATTTCCGGATGGATGACGACGGCACCCGCCATGGTCTGTTCCAGCGCCCCCGCATAGCGCCGATTGTCGAGAAAGCTGACCTGATCCGGGCCTGCCGATTGAAGGGGAGCGATTCCAAAGAACAGCTTCTCGACGGCGGGCGCCGAACCGCCCGCGGCAAGTGCGATCGCTGCCAGTGGATGCGGGCCGCTGTGGGCAAAAAAACACTCGTCCCCAACCTGATCCTCAATCATTTGGCGCTCCCAGCCTTCCCGCGCATAGCGCACGGCGGCGTTGCAGTTGGAGACAGAACAGCGATCGTCCCGGGCATCGTCGGCTACCTCGAAGCCCGTTGCAACCCCAAGGGAATCCCGGTGGCGCCGCAAGCACGTCCGCGCACGTCTTTGCAAAGGGGTTTTGCAAAAGGGGGCAGACACGATTATTTGTACTGTTCTTCGCACGTACCTTCGGATCGATCGCCCGCCATGACTCGGCTTCCGCGCTACGCTCTCCCCGGCCAGCGGTAACACATCATCCAGCAGGGCAACAATCGGCAGGTGATCTTTGCCACGGCTGCGGAGTACCAGTTCTTCCGCGATGCTATGGCCGTCGCGGCACTCAAGCACCGTTTGGCGGTCCACGCCTATGTCTGCGCTTATGGGGTCTGACCCTTTTCTCCTTGCCTTTTCTCCTACGCCCGCCCGCCTATAGTCGCCTCGATGTGCCGGTTATGCGGCAAACTCAATCGGAGTAACACCAGTGAGGTCCGTCGACTGCCTGGCTTGCCAGAGGTCGTGGTTGTGCTGCATTGCAAGCCAGCTCTCAGGAGAGCGGCCGATCGCTTTGGAGAGCCGCAAAGCCATCTCGGGGCTGATGCCGCTCTGTCCATTGACGATGCGCGCGAGCGTAGACGCGGACACGTTGAGGCTTTCCGCCAAGCTCCGGACGCTCAGCCCGTAGGGCGCAAGGTACATATCCCGAATGAACTCGCCCGGGTGCGGCGGGTTGTGCATGCTCATCAGTGATAGTCCTCGTAGTCGAGCAGATGGGCGTCGCTATCTCGAAACTCAAACGTCAAGCGCCAGTTCCCACTTACCGATATCGCCCACCGTCCCTCGAGATTGCCTTTCAAGGCATGCAGCTCGAGGTGGCAAAGGGGTCAGACACTGCACGCCCCTTCGGATCGATTGCCCGCCATGGCTCGCCTTCCGCGCTACGCTCTCCTCGGCCAGCCGTAACACATCATCCAGCGGGGCAACAATCGGCAGGTGGTTGAGCGCAGCGTTCCTGTCCCGGTCGAATGGGCGGCCTCGATACTCGGCACGAACCCGCCCGAGGGTCCCATCTTCCAGCCGACCCGATACTCGAAGCGCTCAGGAACACGCGCACCCCGATGCGCCATATCGGTGGCGATCACGACATCATCTTCCCAGTCGAGAACTGGTACGCGCTGAATCAGCAACTGCCGACCGTGCAGTTCCTCACCTTTGCGTAGGCCGGCCATGATGGGCCGCACCACGAGCATCCCGAAGCCTGCGCCCAGCACATCGCGACGTTCTCGGATATCGTGACTAACCCCTTTTCACCCTGAGCTCGCGCGAGGCGCTTACTGCGCCGGGCGCTCCTCGCTTCTCGGCGGACGCCATTCGGGCGCAGGGGGGCGCCGCTCCAAGCGCGACTGCCAATAGGCGATGTTCCCGAACCAGATCGCTTCCCGATAATGCGCTTCCCAATAGGGAACGACCGAGAACTCGAGTTCCGGCAGGCCGGTTCGCGGGCCGCGGTCCAGGATCGTCGCCTTGCCGCCATCGGAGGAAAGCGTGAGATAGCGGGCGTAGATCCAGCCGCGATGGCGGCCCACGACGACGTCGCACCAGCGAAAGCTCGCCACGCATCCGAACACGGCTACCGGCTTGTTTCCCAATACAAAGGTGACACTCGGGAAGTTGCGGTCGGGGCCGGCTCGGACGTTCGCGGAGCGGTTGGTGAATGCCTGCGCCGTTCCCGGCTCCGCGGCGGGTGTCGTCGTTTGTGCGCCTGCCACCGGCAAGCAGGCAAGTGCCGCGACGGCAATCGAGAACCAACCACCAATGCTCATCCGTAAGCCTCTCGAAACGCTGGAGACGTATCGCCGCGATGCACCCGCCCAAGCCCGCGCGGCACGTCGCACCAAGTACGCCGATGACTGACCGCGCCGCAGAAGCTTCAGATCGACATTGCTGACCCTGACACGGTCACC
>CAVRDD010000002.1:0-103074 GCA_963719715.1 uncultured beta proteobacterium | reverse complement strand
CACCCGGCCGTTCAAGCCTGGCTGGCCAAGCACCCGCGGTTCAACATGCACTTCACGCCGACCTCGGCGTCCTGGCTGAACATGGTCGAGCGCTTCTTCCGCGATCTGACCACCGAGCGACTGCGTCGGGGCGTGTTCACCAGCGTGCCCGAACTCGTCGCCGCCATCGACCAATATGTCGCCCATCACAACACCGACCCCAAGCCGTTCATCTGGACCAAAAGCGCACGCGACATCCTGCACAAGGTCATTCGCGCCAACGCCCGCTTAAGTTCCAAACAGAACGCAACACTACACTAGAATGCTTGCCTTTCCGTTCCCTGCTTCTTTGACACTCAACGCGCAGCCATGGCCAAGGTCTTTCGCCGCCTGTTTCCGAAGCACATCACCGATCCCATGCTGCAGCAGGCAGCGCTGTCCCAGGAGATCGCCCGCGTGCGCGGCGAGATCCGGCGCGACATGCCGGACAACCTGCTGCTCAAGGGCTACAAGATCTATTCGCAGACGGACGAGGACGGCATCATCGAGGCCATCTTCGAGCGTATCGGCGGCGGGCGCACCTTCATCGAAATCGGTTCCGGCAACGGCACGGAGAACAACACTCACGCACTGCTGCTGCGGGGCTGGCGTGGCGTCTGGGTCGACGGCAGAGCCGACCGCATCGCCTTCGTGCGCTCCGAGGTCGGACCCACACCTGATCTGCTGGCCGAACAGGCATTCGTCACTCGGTCGATGTCACGACCCTGGCTGCGGACTGGCTGCGGCGCCTCGGCATGCAGGACATCGATTTTTTCTCGGTCGACATCGATGGCAACGACGTGCACGTGCTGCTGGCAGCGCTTGGCGTGTTCAGGCCACGGGTGATCTGCGTCGAATACAACGCCAAATTTCCGCCGCCGCTGGAGGTCGCCGTTGAATATGATCCCGCTCTCGTATGGAGCGGTGACGATTATCACGGCGTTTCACTGGCGGCGCTGGTGTCGGCACTGGCGCCGCTCGGCTACACACTGGTGACCTGCAACATCGCCGGCGTCAACGCATTCTTCGTGGCTGACGATTTTGTCGGCCGCTTCACCCTGTACGAACCGGTCCGGCTGTTTCAGCCTTCCCGCTATCATCTGTGCAGCTTCGAAAGCGGGCACACGCCATCGCTCAAGTTCCTCCGGCACGCGTTGGCACGCCGGCGCTGAGAGCCATGCGTGTCAGGTGTGGAAGACGTAGACGATGCCGGGTTCGAGAAAGAGTTGTTTTGGTCCGATCTCGAATAGGCGCGGGGCAGGCACGACGCGCTCGAAGTCGTAGCGCATGCCCTTGAAGGTTACGTAGCGGTAGATGTCCGATCCGCGATAACGGCCGATGATCTCGGCGACACTGTCGAGCGCTTCCCAGCGGCGCAGGATGACGCCGTAGAGGAGGAAGTTTGCGGGATCGTCGAGGCGCGCGAGGTGCCGGCGCAAGAGCACGAAGATCGGCAAGTAGCAGATGGCGACAATGAGCGCCGCCGTGAACAGAAACCGCAGACATTCCCAGACGACCTCGCCGAAATCCATCGCATCACCCGCTCGCAAATGACCACCAGGTGCCTGCGGCTGTGAGCAAGATTTTGGCCAATCGTTCCGCAGAATTGTGCCGTCTTCGCCTCGCCGCTTTGCATGTAGCACGCCGTCGCGCCGAGGAAACGCAGCCGCCATACAAGGCATCGTGCCGACCGGGTCGACGGCGCTGTCGCGCTTGCGGTCACCGGTACATCTTCATGGCAAGTCTGCAGGCGAAACCTTTCTCGATCCTTTCGGTGGAACTGTCTTGTTCGTCGGGGTCAGGAGAAGCAAACGACAGTGTCAAGCGTTTCGGTTGCGTCGTGAGGAGAGTGGGTGGAAGCGGACACAGGACAGGCGGGGCGCAGGCCGCATGCCACGATTGCGAACGCAGGTGCATTCGGCTCATGGGAAAAACAAAACCCCCCGGGGCGCACGACGCCTCGGGGGGTGAGCGAAGCCTGACCGTCAGGCTGCTGCGGCGACGCGCGGGCGGCGCGCCGTCTTTGCCGCGGGCTTCTTCGCCGCGGTGCTGCGCGGCGCTGCCTTGCTTGCCACCTTCTTCGCAGCCGTGCCTCTCGCGGAGACGGATTTCTTCGCTGTGGCGGTGCGTGCCGGCTTCTTCGCGGCAGTCTTCCTGACGGCGGGTGCCACCTTCTTCGCTACCGTTTTCCTTGCTGTAGCGGTCGCTTTCTTCGCGGCGTTTTCCTGGCGGGTGCCGCTTTCTTCGCCACCGCTTTTCTTGCCGTAGCGGTCGCTTTCTTCGCGGCCGTCTTGAGCGCCGGATTCTTGGCAACGACCCGTTTGACCGGTGCAGCCTGTTTGGTGCCGGTCTTCCTGGCGACCTTCTTCAGAACCTTTTTCGCTGCGGGCTTACGCACAGCGCTTGCGGTCTTCTTTGCCGCCGTCTTGCGCGTCGTCGCTTTCTTCGCAGGCTTTCGCGCCGCTGTCTTCTTCGCTCCTGGCTCTGCCATCAATGTCTCCATTTGGTCTGGTACTCCAAGGAACCCACTTATCATTGCCACCCACGCAAGCTCTCAGGCAGCCCCAGGCGCATGCACATATCATCGAAAACGCGACGACATACCGCGCTACCCGGATTGTAGGCACGTATGTAACGTCGGCACAATAAATTGCAAGCGATTCTTCAGCGACTTGCGACAGGCGGATCGCGGCAGACGCAACGACGGTGCGTTCGGTGGAATCCCGTTCCACCCTTCAAGGCAGCAGATGTTCGCGTGCGAAGAGATCGGGAATCGTCTCGCGGTCGCGGATCACGTGCCAGACAGTGCCGTCCACCATCACTTCGGCAGCGCGCGGCACGCGTGTTGTAGTTGGAACTCATGCTCATGCCGTAGGCCCCGGCAGACATGATCGCGATCAGGTCGCCTTCGGCGCATCGCGAGCTGGCGCTCGCGCGCCAGGAAGTCGCCGCTTTCGCACACCGGACCGACGACGTCGTAGACATCGGCAGCAGCAGAGGCGCGCTGCGATACCGGCAGCACCGAGTGATACGCGTCGTAAAGCGCCGGTCGCATCAGGTCGTTCATCGCGGCGTCGACGACGGCGAAGTGTCTGCGCTTCGCCGTGCTTGAGATACTCGACGCGCGTGAGCAGCAATCCGCCATTGCCGACGAGAGAGCGGCCGGGCTCGAGAATCAGGCGCTCCGGGCGCCCCGCCAGTCGTTCGCGAATGGCGCGCGCATAGTCTGCCAGCGCGAGCGGCTGTTCGTCGTGGTAGCGGATGCCGATGCCGCCGCCCAGATCGATGTGATGTAGAGCTATCCCCGCCGACTGTCAGACCGCGGATGAGATCGAGGATGCGATCGAGGGCATCCACGATAGGGCGCAATCTCGGTGATCTGCGATCCGATGTGGCAGTCGATGCCGACGATGCGAACGCTGCGCGAGGTCGTTGCGCGTGCAGGTAGAGCGCGAGCGCATCACCATGCGGGACGCCGAACTTGTTGTCCTTGAGCCCGGTGGAGATGTACGGGTGCGTGCCGGGATCGACATCGGGGTTGACGCGAAAGGATACGGGCGCGACCTTGCCCATCGCCGCCGCGACCCGGTTGAGGCGCTCGAGCTCGGAAGCCGATTCGACGTTGAAGCACAGGATGTCGTGCGCCAGCGCGAAGCGCATCTCCGCTTCGCTCTTGCCGACACCGGAAAAGACGACCCGCTCCGGCGAACCGCCGGCAGCGAGCACGCGCGCAAGCTCGCCGCCGGAGACGATGTCGAAGCCGCTGCCGAGCCGCGCGAACAGATCGAGTATCGCGAGATTGCTGTTCGCCTTCGCCGCGTAGCAGATCAGCGCATCGGTCCCGGCGAAGGCCTCCGCGTAGGCGCACCAGGCGGCGGTCAACGCGACGCGCGAATACACGAAGCACGGCGTGCCGACCGCGTTGGCGATGGTCGTGAGCGAGACCGATTCGGCGCAGAGCACGCCGTCGCTATAGTCGAAGGGATCCACTGGCGCGGCTTTCAGTGCGGCGGTGCCGACGGTCCGAATGTTTCGTCCGTGACCTCGACGTCTGCCGGAGCAGCGGGGGCAGATTCAGTATCCGGCGCCGTGGATGCTGACGGTGCCAAGGTCGATGCGGTGGATCCAGGCGCGCCCTTCGCCTTCGGAGCGGCGCCGGTCTGTTTGTCCCGATGCTTCGCCGCCTCCATCCGCTCGCGGCGTTCGTCCGCCTTCTTCTTCTGCTCCGCCGTTTCGATGTACAGCGGCCCCTTGATGCCGCAGGCCTGGACGCAGAGCAGGAGAGCTATCAGGAGGGCGCGACGGTGCATGGCGGCATTATACGTGGCTGTCCGGACACCTCGGCGATCGCCTCAGGGCACCGGCATGAGGAGCAGGCGGCGACCGATCTCGTTCAGCTCAGCGCGCCGCTCGCGGTGGTCGGGGCATTGACGCTGCACATGCGCCCAGAAACGCGAGCTGTGATTCATCTCGTGGAAATGCGCGAGCTCGTGCACGATCACGTACTCGATGCAGTCGTTCGTGGGTCTGCACCAAGCGCCAGTTGACGCGGATCGCACCAACGCTGTTGCAACTGCCCCAACGCGTGCGGGCGCAAGAAAGAAAGACCCTCGGCACCGGAACGCGCATCAGCGGCGCGATACGCACGGCATGTTCGACAAATAGCTCCAGGGCAGCAGCGCGCAGCCATTTCACGGCAACCTTCTGGACGCTTGCCGTATCCGCGGGATCCGCGACGAGGACCAGCAGTCGGTCGTGCAGCCGCGTCGCGCGCGATCGTCCGCTGCCCGTTGCCACTTCGAGGCTGAGCGGACGTCCGAGATACTGCAGCTCGTCTCCCGTGCGCCAGGTGATTGGAGCGGGGCGTTGATGAACCCACGCCGCGAGGCGCTTCAGCACCCACTGCTCGGATTCGCGCAGGGCGGAGAGCAGCCTGTGCTCCGAGCAGCGCCAGGGCACGCTCACCGTGAGACCGCGCTCGTCGATGTGCAGGCTGACGCTGCGCCGTCTCGCGCTGCGCCGCAGGCGAAAGTTCACCTCGGCATCGCCCAGGCGGACGGTCCGGCTTTCCTCGGTGCGCTCGGCTGCCTTCATGCTGTCTGCGCTGGCTTGCCGCTGATGCGATCCATCTCGCCTTCGATCCACGTCTCGACGTGACGCGTCAGCTCCTCCGGTCGGAGTCGGCTCGCGTCGATCGGCGCGCCAATGACGAGCGTGATGAGGCCGGGATATCGAATGAGCGCGTTGCGACCCCAGAGCTCGCCGGCATTGTGGGCCACCGGCACCACCGGCGCGCCGGTCTTGCAGGCGAGCCAGGCGGCGCCCGCCTGATACTTGCCGCGTGTCCCCGGCATGACGCGCGTGCCCTCGGGAAAAATGACCACAGAAAAGCCCTGGGCGAGGCGCTCGCGTCCCTGCCGCAGGGTCTGCTTGATGCTGCGCATGCCGGCGGTGCGATCGATCGCGATGGGAGACATGAGGGCGAGCCCCCAGCCGAAGAACGGAATCCACAGCAGCTCGCGCTTGACCACGTAGACGTGCGGCGGAAACAGCACCTGCAGCGCCATCGTCTCCCAGGCGGACTGGTGCTTCGCCATGATGATCGAGGGCACGCGGGGAATGTTCTCGCGTCCGGCGACGTCGAAGCGGATGCCGAGCACGACCCGCGCGAGCCAGACCATGGTCTTCGCCCAGTAACTGATGACTCGATAGCGGGCGAGCGGCGGCAACACGAAGGTTGCGAGCACGACGAGCGCGTAGGGCGGGGTGATGATCACCTGCAGCAGCAGGAAAAGGCTCGAGCGCAGAACTGCGGCGACCTGCCTCATGCCGCGAGGATGTGATCCACCGCCTGGGCGAGATCCTCCACCACGATCGTCCCTTCCGGCAGCCCTCCCGCCTCCGCGGTCTTGGCACCCTTGCCGGTGAGGACGAGATACGGCAGCGCGCCCATGGCGACCGAGGCCTCGAGGTCGCGCAGGGAGTCGCCGACGGCGGGCACGCCCGCCAAGTCGACGTTGAAGCGTCTTGCGATCTCCTGGAACATGCCGGGCTTCGGTTTCCGACACTCACAGTCGGCGTCGCTCGCGTGCGGACAGTAAAA
Source organism: uncultured beta proteobacterium (assembly GCA_963719715.1). Taxonomy (GTDB): domain Bacteria; phylum Pseudomonadota; class Gammaproteobacteria; order Burkholderiales; family JAEUMW01; genus JAEUMW01. Next base: position 96,953 of record CAVRDD010000002.1, on the reverse strand, counting down.
CACTGCGTCGATACGCCCGCCGACGAGCGCGAGCGCCTTGTGCATCTTGCCGTTGATCTCGTTGAGCGTGCTCATGTCGAGCAATCCACGGCTGACGCCGGACTGGTTCGATGCCACCACCACCCGGAAGCCGGCCTGATTGAGGCGGGCGATCGCTTCGAGGCTGCCGGGAATGGGCTTCCACTCCGCAGGCGACTTGATGAACTGGGCGCTATCGAGATTGATGACGCCGTCGCGGTCGAGGATGACGAGCTTCATGTCGGGGTAAGGAGCCGTGGTCGGCAGGCGGTCTGTGCGGCAACCCCGATTGTACCTGTCTGCACGCCCGCTTCACCTCCGGGGACGATCACCCCGCGAGCTTGGAGATGTCGGCCACCTGGTTCATGAGCTCGCCGAGCTGGCGCAGCAGGGCGAGCCGGTTCGCACGCAGCGGCGAGTCGTCGCACATCACCAGCACCTTGTCGAAGAAGTCGTCGACGGGCCCGCGGGCGGTCGCCAGCAACTGCAGCGCCTGCTGGTAATCCTCGTTGTCGATCAGGCTCGCGACCCGCGGCTCCAGCCCTGTCAGGGTGTCGAACAAGGTCCTCTCGGCGGGCTCCACGAGCAGTGCGAACACGGCGCGGCTCTCCGGGGCTGCAGTCTTCCTGAGAATGTTGCGGATGCGCTTGTTCGCCACCGCGAGGCTTGCCGATTCCGGCAGTCGGCGGAAGCTCTGCACCGCCTCCAGGCGCGGCTGCACGAGGTCGATGCGGGTCGGCTGCTGGCTTGCCACCGCGTCGATCTCGGGGGCTTCGAAGCCGCGCTCGCGCAGATAGTTGCGCAGCCGCTCCAGCATGAACTGGTGCACGTCGACGGCGACGCTGGTGGCCAGCACCTCGGGTGCGTACTGGCTTCTCGCCAGCGCCAGCAATTCCATAAGATCGAGCGGCAGCGATTTCTCGAACAGGATGCGCAGCACGCCCAGCGCATGGCGGCGCAGCGCGAACGGATCCTTGTCGCCGGTGGGCGCGAGGCCGATACCGAAGATGCCGACGAGGGTGTCGAGCTTGTCGGCGAGCGCGACGGCTGCCGCGACATTGTCATCGGGCAGGCTGTCGTTGGCGAAGCGCGGATGGTAATGCGCCTCGATCGCGCGCGCGACCGGCTCCGCTTCGCCGTCGTGACGGGCGTAGTGCATGCCCATGATTCCCTGCAACTCGGGAAACTCACCGACCATCCCGGTGACGAGATCGGCCTTGGCGAGTTGCGCGGCGCGCTCTGCATGGGCAGCGTCGGCACCGAGGCGCACAGCGATGAAGGCAGCCGTCTTGGTGATCCGCTGTACGCGGTCGAGCTGACTGCCGAGCTTGTTGTGGTAGACGATGTTGGCGAGCTGCAGCACGCGCGCTTCGAGCTTCTGTTTGCGATCCTGGTCGAAGAAGAAGCGGGCGTCGGCAAGCCGTGGCCGCACCACGCGTTCGTTGCCATCAACGATTGCGGCCGGATGCTCGACCTCCATGTTGCTCACGATCAGGAATTTCGGCAGCAACCGTCCCGCGTCGTCGAAGAGCGGGAAGTACTTCTGGTTCTGCTGCATGGTGAGGATGAGGCATTCCTGCGGCACAGTGAGGAATTCCTCTTCGAACTGGCCGACGTAGACAGCGGGGTATTCGACCAGCGCCGTGACCTCGTCCAGCAGCGAGCGGCGCGCGTCCAGACCCAACTGCGCGCCGAGCTTGTCGGCACGGCTTACCAGCTGTTGCTCGATCTCCTGCCGACGCTTCTCGAAGGCGGCAATCACCTTGCCTTCCTCTTCCAGCAGTTCTTCGTATTCCGCTGCATCGTGGACGATGAGTTCGCGCCGTCCCATGAAACGATGACCCAGGGTGCGATTGCCGCTTTCCTGTCCGAGCACCATTCCGGGGATCACACGGCCGCCGTGCAGCATCATGAGACCATGCACCGGCCGCGCGAACTCATGGTCGGAGTTTCCCCAGCGCATGAGCTTCGGAATCGGCAGCGCCTTCAGGCTGTCGACGACGATCTGCTGCAGATGGCGATCGAGCGGCTCGCCGGGCTTGCGCGAGCGAAAGACGAAGTACTCCGTCTTCCCGTCGGAATGGCGTTCGAGCGCTTCGGGCGAGGTGCCGCAGGAACGCGCGAAGCCGAGGAGTGCCTGCGTCGGTTTACCTTCGGCGTCGAGCCCGGCACTCACGGCCGGTCCCTTGCGCTCCACAGTGCGCTCCGGCTGCACGTCGCGGACCCCAGCCATAAGGACGGCGAGGCGCCGCGGCGTCGCGAACGTTGTGACGTTTCCGCCAGCCTCGCGAAACGCGGCCTCGAAGAGGCGCTCCTTGAGGTTGTGAGAGAAGGCAGAGGCCACCTTGAGCAGCGACTTCGGCGGTAGCTCCTCGGTGAGGAGCTCGATCAACAGTGTCTGGGTCATCGTCTTCAGGCGGCAGCCGCCACCGGCGCGCACATCGGAAAGCCGAGCTGCTCGCGTGAATCGTAGTACGACTGTGCGACCAGCCTCGCCATGGCACGCACGCGACCGATGTAGGCGGCGCGCTCGGTCACCGAGATCGCACCGCGCGCATCGAGCAGGTTGAACGTGTGCGAGCACTTCACGACCATCTCATAGCCGGGCAGCGGCAATCCGTCTTCGATCAGCCGCGTCGCTTCCGCTTCGTACTCGTTGAACTGTCTGAAGAGCAGCGGCACGTTGCTCTTCTCGAAGTTGTAGGTGGATTGCTCCACTTCGTTCTGGTGATAGACGTCGCGGTAAGTGAGCCCTGCCGTCCACACCAGATCGAACACGTTCTGCACGCCCTGCAGGTACATCGCGAGCCGCTCCAGCCCGTAAGTGATTTCGCCCAGCACGGGCCGGCACGACAGGCTGCCGACCTCCTGGAAATAGGTGAACTGGGTGACTTCCATACCGTTCAGCCACACTTCCCAGCCGAGTCCCCACGCACCGAGCGTCGGCGACTCCCAGTCGTCCTCGACGAAGCGGATGTCGTTCTTGCGCGGGTCGACGCCGAGCACCTCGAGCGACTGCAGATACAGATCCTGAATGTCCGGCGGCGAGGGCTTGAGCACCACCTGATACTGGTAGTAGTGCTGCAGACGGTTCGGGTTCTCGCCGTAGCGGCCGTCCTTGGGGCGGCGCGAGGGCTGCACGTAGGCGGCTTTCCACGGCTCGGGACCGATCGCGCGCAGGAAAGTGGCGGTGTGGAAGGTGCCTGCGCCCATTTCCATGTCGTAAGGCTGCAGCAGTGCGCAGCCCTGGTGATCCCAGAATTCCTGCAGGCGCAGAATGATCTGCTGAAAGGTGAGCATCGATGGCAACGCTTCTGATAAAGGCGCGATTCTACCGGCGCCGGCGCGGGCGGAGCAAAGATAGCCACCGCTAAAACAGCGTAGCGATCGTGTTTGCGACGCAGGAGATCGTACGAATGTGGTGTGAACAGGCCCTAGTTCTGACGCCTGCGCAATACCAGCGATGCCGCCGCGAGAACACCGCACAGCGCCAGCACCGCGGCATTTCCCCATCTCACGAACGGTGTCGCGCCCGCGTAGCCCTGCACCTGTGCGTGGAGCACCGCTTCGGTGAAGGGCTTGGCGATGGCCTGGACACGGCCGCGCGGGTCGATCACCGCCGTCATGCCCGTGTTGGTGGCGCGCAGCATCGGACGCCCGCTCTCGATCGCTCGCATCTGGCTGATCTGCAGGTGCTGGGCGGGCGCGAGCGAATCGCCGAACCAGGCGACGTTGCTTACGTTCACGAGCATCGTCGCCTCTGGCAACTGGCGGATGATCTCCTCGCCGAAGAGATCCTCGTAGCAGATGTTCACGCCGATCTTCTGGCCGGCCACGGCGAGGGGCGTCTGGCCGAGCACGCCGCGCGAGAAGTCGAGGAGCGGGATCGCCACCGCTTCGACGAACCAGCCGAACAGCGACTTCAGCGGCACGAATTCACCGAACGGCACGAGATGGTGCTTGCGATACACCTGCTGCGGCGAGACGCCGAAGGAGACGACGCTGTTGAAGTATTCGCCGCGGCCCGTGCCGTACTCCGGCAGGCCGATCAGCACGTCGGCACCTGCCGCGGCAGCGTGCGCCTGCACGCGCGCGAGGTATTCCGGCGGGATGTCCTGCAGGTAGAGCGGCAGCGCTGTTTCCGGCAGCACGATGAGGCGTCCCGTGGACGACGCGATAAGGCGCAGATACGTGTCGAGCGTCGAGCGCACCTGGTCCTCGCGCCATTTCATCTCCTGCGGGATGTTGCCCTGGATGAGGCTCACGCCGATTGGATCACCGGCCGGCTGCGTCCACGTGTGCATGCTGAGGAGCGCGCCGCCGCCCCAGAGTGCAGCCAGTGCGGCGATCGCAGCGAGTGCACGGCGGCGGCTGCGCATGCGCCACGCAAGATAGAGCAAGCCTGCCGACAGCGCAGTCGCGAGCGTCACGCCGTAGACGCCGAGGAGTGGCGCGAAACCCGCCAGCGGGCTTGCAGGCGCTTGCGAGTAGCCGATGGCGATCCAGGGAAAGCCGGTGAAGTACCAGCCGCGGATCCACTCGCCAAGCGTCCAGGCGGCGGGGAAGGCGAGTAGCGCCCGGGTCGGGGAGGTCCGTCCGATGACGCCCGTGCAGGCGCACGCAAGGGCGGGACAGAGCGCGAGCACGAGGCAAAAGAGCACGGTGGCGAGCGCGGCGAGCGGCGCCGGCATTGCGCCGAAGGTGTGCAGGCTCACGTAAACCCAGGACACTCCGCTCAGGAAGCAGCCGAGTCCCCAGGCGAGGCCGAGCAGAAACCGCTGGCGGTGTGTCGATGCCTGTTCGCACAGCCCAAGCAGCAGCGCCAGCGTCAGGACCGGCAGGGGGAAGAGGTAGAGCGGCGCGAAGCCGGCTGCGGTGAGTGCACCGGCGCCGAAGGCGGCGGCGAGAGCGCGCACAGGACGCTCGCGTGAGCTGACCGACGACGCAGCCGACACGCGGGTATCCCGGCTCAGGCGTTCGCTGCGCGAGTTCAAGAGCCGTCAGCGCCGACCGGCACTAAGTCGGTTCCCGGATGCGCTCGACCCGCAGCACGTGCAGGCGACGGCTGTCGGAGCGCAGCACGCGGAAGCTCAAGTCCTCGATCACGATCTGTTCGCTGCGCTTGGGCACGTGGCCGAAGCGGCTGATGACGAGCCCGCCGACGGTGTCGAAGTCCTCGTCGCTGTAGTCCGTGCCGAAGGCATCGTTGAAGTCGGAGATCTCGGTGATCGCCTTCACGCGGAAGCCGCCGCCCTTTTCCGGCACGATGTTGTCGCCCGGTTCGTCGTAGTCGTACTCGTCCTCGATTTCGCCCACGATCTGTTCGAGCACGTCCTCGATCGTCAACAACCCCGCCACGCCGCCGTATTCGTCGACCACGATCGCCATGTGATTGCGGTTCGAGCGGAAGTCCTTGAGCAGCACGTTGAGCCGCTTCGATCCGGGGATGAACACCGCCGGCCGCAACATGTCGCGCACGTTGAATTCCTCTTCGCCGGCGTAATAGCGCAGCAGATCCTTCGCGAGCAGGATGCCGATCACGTCGTCCTTGTTCTCGCCGATCATCGGGAAGCGCGAGTGGCCGGTCTCGATCAACAGTGGCACGAACTTGTCAGGCGCATCGCCGATGTCGATGACGTCCATCTGCGAGCGCGGAATCATGATGTCGCGCGCCTGCATCTCCGAGACCTGCATGACGCCTTCGATCATCGCGAGCGCATCGGCGTCTAGCAGGTCGCGGTCGTACGCCGAGTGCAGAAGCTGGATCAGTTGCTCGCGGTCTTCGGGCTCGCGCATGAGCAGCGAGCCCAGCCGTTCCAGCCATGAGAGTTTCGGTGTGTCTTCCATCATTTGTCTGCCTCCCCGTACGGATCGGCAAATCCGAGCGCCTTCATGATCCGTGACTCGCGCGCCTCCATGTCGGCGGCGCCGCGGTCGTCGGTGTGATCGAAACCCTGCAGGTGCAGCAAGCCGTGCACGACGAGATGCGCATAGTGGGCGTCGAGCGCGATCTCCTGTGCCCGCGCCTCGCGCGCAATCACCGGCGCGCACAGCGCGATGTCGCCGGCGAGCGGCTCACGCTTCGAGTAGACGAAAGTGAGCACGTTGGTCGCATAGTCCCGGTCACGGTAGTTGCGATGAAGCGCGCGGCCCTCGTCCTCGTCGACGATGCGCAGCGTGACGGTCGCGCGCCGTACCAGCGCGACCTTCGCCCATTCGCGAAAACGCGTCGCCGACGGCAGGCCCTTGCGCGGCACGCCGTATTGAATGGTCACCTCGGAATCAGCCTGCTTCCTGGTTGCGTTCGTACTGCTCATACGCGTTGACGATTCTCTGCACGATGGGGTTGCGCACCACGTCGTCCGCCGTGAAGTGCGTGAAAGCGATGCCGCGGACGCTCGCGAGGATGTCGTGCGCGGCGACGAGCCCGCTCTTCTGCCCGCGTGCGAGGTCGATCTGGGTCACATCGCCGGTCACCACCGCTTTCGTGCCGAAGCCGATGCGGGTCAAGAACATCTTCATCTGCTCCGGCGTCGTGTTCTGCGCCTCGTCGAGAATGACGAAGGAGTGGTTCAGCGTGCGCCCGCGCATGTAGGCGAGCGGCGCGATCTCGATCGTACCCCGCTCGTTCTGCTTGCCGACTTTGTCGTAGCCCATCAGGTCATAGAGCGCGTCGTAGAGCGGGCGCAGATACGGATCGACCTTCTGTGCCAGATCGCCCGGCAAAAATCCGAGGCGCTCACCGGCTTCGACGGCGGGTCGCGTGAGCACGATGCGCTTCACCTGCTCGCGTTCGAGCGCATCGACGGCGCTCGCGACGGCGAGATAGGTCTTGCCGGTGCCGGCCGGGCCAATGCCGAAGGTAATGTCGTGGTCCTGGATCTTCTCGAGATATTCGATCTGCCCCGGCGTGCGGCCGTGCAGGTCGGCTCGGCGCGTCAGCAGGCCGGGGCCTTCCTGCCCGGGCAGTTTGTTGCCGCTGCGCCGCGCAACCTCGACGAGGCCGAGTTGCACGTCCTCCACCGAAAGCGGCGCGGCGGAGCGCCGATAGAAATGCTCGAGCGCGCTCACGGCTAGCCGGCTCTGTGCCGCATCGCCGGCCACCACGAAGCGCTCCGTGCGCCGGGTGATGGCAACGTCGAACGCGGTCTCGATCTGGCGGATGTTCTCGTCGAGCACCCCGCACAAATTTGCGAGGCGGCGGTTGTCGAGGGGCTTGAAGTCGATGTCGAGGGGCCTGGAATCCACTCGGCGGTACTGGGGTGGGCGCGAATGACCCAATTCTACGCGATCGACGGGCGCGCGGCGAAAGAGTGGCGTGTTCAGGTCAGGTGCCGGCAGCGCAAGGCAACTCGCCGCGCAGCGAATGCGGCAGCGCTTCGGTGATGGTGACGTCGACGAACTCGTCAACCAGCATTGCAGGTCCGACGAAATTCACCACGCGATTGTTGTCGGTGCGCGCGGCAAGCTCGGATGCGCGCTTGCGCGACGGGCCCTCGACGAGTGCGCGCTGCACCGTGCCGACCATCGCGAGGCTCACCGCCTGACCCTGTGCCTCGATTCTCGCCTGCAGGCGAGACAGTCGCGCGAGGCTCACTTCGCGGTCGACCTGATGCGGCAGGTCGGCGGCCGGCGTGCCTGGCCGCGGGCTGTAGACGAACGAGAAGGCAGCGTCGAAGGCAAGTTCTTCGGCAAGTCGCAGCGTTGCTTCGAAGTCGGCATCCGTCTCACCGGGGAAACCGACGATGAAATCGGAGGAAAGGCTCAGGTCCGGCCGCACCGCACGCAGGCGGCGCACGATCGACTTGTATTCGAGGGAAGTGTAACCGCGTTTCATCGCAACGAGGATGCGGTCCGACCCCGACTGCACTGGCAGGTGCACGTGCGACACGAGCTGCGGGATGCGCGCATAGGCATCGATCAGGCGTTGCGTGAACTCGCGCGGGTGCGAGGTGGTGTAGCGAATGCGCTGGATGCCGGGGATGGCGGCGACGTATTCGAGCAGCAATGCGAAGTCCGCGATCTCGCTGCCCACTATCGTGCCGCGATACGCGTTCACGTTCTGCCCCAGCAGCGTGACCTCCTTCACACCGCCGAGGGCGAGCCCGGCGACCTCTTCCAGCACGCTGTCGAGCGGCCGCGATATTTCTTCGCCGCGGGTGTAGGGCACCACACAGAACGAGCAGTACTTGCTACAGCCTTCCATGATCGACACGAAGGCGCTTGCCCCCGTCACGCGTGGTGGCGGCAGTGCGTCGAACTTCTCGATCTCCGGAAAGGAAATGTCCACTTGCGGGCGACCGGTGCGCCGCCGCGTCTCGATCAGCGCCGGCAGGCGATGCAAGGTCTGCGGGCCGAACACGATATCGACATACGGGGCGCGCTCGACGATCGCGGCGCCCTCCTGGCTTGCCACACAACCACCGACGCCGATCAGCAGGCCCGGTCGCGACGCCTTCAGCGCACGGACCCGACCGAGATCGTGGAACACCTTGTCCTCGGCCTTCTCGCGCACCGAGCAGGTGTTGAACAGAATGACGTCGGCAGAAGTCGGATCGTCGGTCGTCTCCATGCCTTGCGCCGCGCGCAGGACGTCCGCCATCTTGTCCGAGTCGTACTCGTTCATCTGGCAGCCGAACGTCTTGATGTAGACCTTGCCGGCCATGGCAGTGCGCAGCGGGGGAAGGCGTTACTTCTTGCCGGCGCGGGCGAGCATCGTCTGCTCTTCCGGCGTCAGGATCCAGATCCGCGAGATCTCGCCGTTGGCATCCGACAGGAAGAGGACCTGGGCGCGCGGCGGCAGTCCGCCATGCACGATCTTGCGGTTCTCTTCGTCGCGGATGATGCCGCCCGGTGCCATACGATATACCTTGCTGCCGAGCTGGACCTGCGGATACGGCTGCGAACCCGTGAGGGTCGCGCGCACGCCGTCCTCCGGCAGCGGGCGCTCCGCCCAAGCCGCGCTGGTGACAAGCAAGAAGGCAAGAAAAAGCAGCACCTTACGCATGGCTGCGATGATAGCACGCGGGCGCCAAACGGATCACGGGCGCGTCCTCGTTACAATGACCGCTGCCCGGAGGACCATCAATGCGTTTTCGCGTCCATCACGAGACCCGCTATCACTACCCTGTGCCCGTCACGCTCGGCTCGCATGTCGTGCGTCTGCGCCCGCGCGAGGACGCCGTGCAGCGCCTCGTCCATTACGCGCTGGCCATCGACCCGCTGCCGACAAAGGTGAGCAGCGCGGGCGATGCCGAGGGCAACGTCGTCACGCACGCATGGTTCGCCGCAACGACGGACGCGCTGACGATCACTAGCGTCTTCGAGGTGGAAACGCTGCGCCACAATCCGTTCGACTATTTCACCGACGAGAACTTCGCGGCCGTTCCTGTGCGTTATCCGGTCGAAGTCACTCGCGTCCTGCGGCCGTGCCTGGAGTGGGACATGGCAGCCAGTGTGCGCGACTTCGCGGAGCAGGTCCGCGCCGAAGCCTGGGACGCGCCGGTTGCGTTTCTCGACGCGCTGAACCGCACGATCCACACGCGCACGCGGCTCGCCATTCGCGACGACGGACGTCCGGCACAAAGCGCGGCCGAGACCCTGGCGCTCGGCCGTGGTGCCTGCCGTGACGCCACCGTGCTCTTCATGGAGGCGGCTCGTTGCATGGGTTTCGCGGCGCGCTTTGTGAGCGGATACCGGTGCGGTGATCTGACGCGGCCGGACCGTCATCTTCACGCTTGGGCTGAGGCCTACATTCCCGGAGGCGGCTGGCGCGGATGGGATCCCGTCGAGGGAGTCGCGGTGGCCGACCGGCACGTCGCGGTCGCAGCTTCAGCGCAGCAGATGCACACCATGCCGGTCTCGGGCGCGTATTTCGGGGGCGTCGCAGGCTCGACACTCGGTTACTCGATCCGCATCGAGGCCGAATAGCGTCCGTGTCGAGCGGCAGGCTGCGGCGCGCCCTGTGATTTCCAGGCGCCGCGGAAGCCTGTGGGTGGTCGACCGCGCACTTTCGCGACCGATTTTCTCCTGGTATGACCGCGACAAGGGGTACACTAACCTTCGCTCACGAGCATGGTGGTCGTGGCAAGACGCGCAAGCGCGAGGCTTGATGGCGGTAACGCTGATCACGCCGGCCGGACCCGCCACAGGAAGTTCCCAGCATTTCGTCACCTGAACCATAGGGAGGAATCAGTCATGACGAGACCATCGACCTGTATTGCCACCGCCGCCGCGCTGCTTTTGTCAGGCCCGGCTTTCGCTGTCATGGACGACGCCGCGGCGACCGCGGCCTTGAGCAAGGCTGGCTGCCGGGCCTGCCACGCCGTGGACAAGAAAATGGTCGGACCGTCCTATCAGGACATCGCCAAGAAGTACAAGGGCGATCCGAAAGCGGTCGCCACTCTGACCGAGAAGGTGCGCAAAGGCGGCTCCGGCAACTGGGGCCAGATCCCGATGCCGCCGTCCCCGCCAGAAAAGATCAGCGATGCCGATCTCAAGGCAGTCCTGGAGTGGATCCTCTCGAAGTAAGAGGACCGGCACAGCGCACTCCTCGGTTCCCCGGACGGGTTTTCCCCGTCCGGAAATCTGCCGTCAACTCGCCGGACGTTTGACCTACATCAAAACGCTTGGCGTTTTGTCGTCCCATCATCAAGCCCTCGTGCACTTCGAGAGCGGGGTGCTGCGTAGTGGCAACTGCGAGACGGACAAGGACATGGGAACGTTTTCGCGCCGGCTTTGTATCGGAATGCAGATAAGCAAGCACACGGTTGCTCTCGTGTGCGCGCTGGCTCTGGCGGCCTCCGCGATGGCCGCGGATTCTCCCGTGGCCTCTGACACAACGGTGGCACCTGCCGAACCCGCCAAACCGCCGTCCCACAGGCAGTTGCGGCTGAACGTCGTGCCCGATACCCCGCCTGAACCCACCGAGCCCGCGACGTTCACCGGCTACACGCAGGCACCGCCGTTCAAGGTCGTGCCGCAGAAGGACAAGCTCACCTTTTACCCGTGCACGCAGTGCCACAAGTTCATGACGCCGAATCCGCAGCCGCGCAAGCTCGAAGCGGCACCGCACCCGGCCGCACTGCAACATGGAGGGGGGCGGATATGGTGTTTGAACTGCCATTTAATCGACGACCGTGACTTTCTGCACACGTTGAAGGGTCAGAAGGTGGACTTCGACGAGTCGTATCTCCTCTGCGGGCAGTGCCACTTCAATCGCCAGAAGGACTGGTACCTCGGCGGTCACGGCAAGCGCGTCTACAACTGGCAAGGCGAGCGCATGATCTATTCGTGCACGCACTGCCACGATCCGCATGACCCCGCGGTCAAGCCGCGCGAACCGAGCAAGGTGCCGCCCGTGCGGGCCGGGCTGCAGCGGATGCCGCCCCCCGATCGCGAGACGCAGAGGGTCTGGGAGCGCCACGCTGTGCAACCGTCGGAGACGACCAATGAGCGATGAACACGAACGTCCCGACGAGCAGGGCAACTTCAGCCATTACCGCCGCAAGTTCCTGAAGGGGCTCGGTATGGTGGGTGTCGCGGGCGGCGTCGCTGCAGCTGGTGCGGGCCCGGCACGGGCTGCCTGGGGCGGAAGCACGTTCCAGGACGCCGTGGGCGACTTTTTCCAGCAGCACTACCAGCGCATGACGCCCGAGGAAATGAAGGACGCGCTGGCCCGGATCGAGCGCAAGGCGAAGCGGAAGTTCGGTGTGGACATCACCTGCGTGGACACTCCGCCGATTCCCGGTGTCGTCTTCGGCTACGCCCTCAACATCTCGAAGTGCAAGGGCTACCGCGATTGCGTGTACGGCTGCATCAAGGAAAACAACCAGGGGCGCGATTCGCAGGTGCAGTACATCCGCGTGCTGCAGATGGACAAGGGCAGCATGAATCTGGAGAAATCGGAGCACTACTACGATCCCGAGTCGGTGCCGGTGGAGGGGAAGTTCTATCTGCCGGTGCAGTGCATGCAGTGCGACAACCCGCCGTGCGTGAAGGCCTGTCCAGTAGGGGCGACCTGGAAGGACTCCGACGGCATCGTGGTCATCGACTACAACTGGTGCATCGGTTGCCGGTACTGCATGGCTGCGTGTCCCTACTGGGCGCGCCATTTCAACTGGACCGAGCCGCAGATCCCCGCGGAGGAACTCAATCCGGTTACGAACTACCTCGGCAACCGGCCGCGGCCGAAAGGGGTGGTCGAGAAATGCCACTTCTGCACCCAGCGCACCCGCAAGGGCCGCCAACCGGCCTGCATGGAGGCCTGTCCAACCGGCGCGCGGGTGTTCGGGAATCTGCTCGATCCCAATAGCGAGATCCGCTACATCCTCGAGCACAAGACCGTGTTCCGGCTCAAGGAAGAGCTCGGCACGGAGCCCAAGTTCTGGTACTACACCGACGCGTGACGGCCGCCAAATGACTTTCCTCCATTTTCTCCGCGACGGGGTGCGCGAAATGCTGCGCGGCGGCCGCGCCTATTGGACCTGGCTCGGCATCCTGGCCGCGCTCTTCGCGTTCGGCGCCCTGAACTACATCGGCCAGTTGCGCGACGGCCTGGTGGTCACCGGCATGAGCGACCAGGTGTCCTGGGGCTTCTACATCGCCAACTTCGCCTTCCTGGTGGGGATCGCCGCGGCCGCCGTCCTGCTCGTGATCCCCGCCTACATCTTCCATCGCAAGGACGTGAAAGCGGTGGTGCTGCTCGGCGAAGGCATGGCGGTGGCGGCCGTCATCATGGCGATGCTTTTCGTGCTGGTGGACATTGGCCGGCCGGATCGCGCGTGGCATGTGATCCCCTTCATCGGCCGCTTCAACTTCCCGAGCTCGCTCCTCGCCTGGGACATCGTGGTGCTGAACGGATATCTCGCGCTCAACCTGCTGATCCCGACGTACGTGCATTACTGTCACTACCGGGGCCGCGAGCCGAATCTGACGCTTTACTTCCCGGTGGTCGTCGTGGCCATGTTCTGGGCCATCTCGATCCACACGGTCACGGCTTTCCTGTTCTCGTCGAACGCATCGCGGCCGTTCTGGAACGTCGCGCTCCTCGGGCCCCGCTTCATCGCGTCGGCCTTCGCGTCGGGTCCTGCGCTCATCATCCTGACGCTGCAGGTGATTCGCCGGGTCACCGATTACCCGGTGAGCCAGAGCGTGATCGACACCCTGGCGCTGATCATGGCGGTGGCGATGCAGATCAGCCTCTTCTTCGTCGGCGCCGAGCTCTTCACCGACTTCTACAGCGAGACTAACCACGCCACCTCGATGCACTATCTGTTCCTCGGCTTCGAAGGGTTCTCCGGGCTGCGCGCTGTGGATCTGGCTCGCCGTCGCCCTCAACTTGGTGGCGGTGACGATCCTGTCGATTCACCCGCTGCGCAGGCGCATGCTCACCCTCAACATCGCATGCGTCTGCGGGTTCCTCGGCATCTGGCTGGAAAAGGGCATGGGTCTCGTGATCCCCGGCTTCATTCCAACGCCGCTCGGCGAGATCTTCGAGTACGTGCCGACCGCGACGGAGTTCTACATCGCCATCGGCATCTGGTCGTTCGGCTTTCTCGTCTTTACGCTGCTCGCCAAGGCGAGCATCGCCATCGAGTTGGGCCGGGTGCGTGCAAGTCCCGGTCAGGGTCGGGACGCAATGACCGCGGGACCGGGTATCCCCGCCGTCGCGCATCCGGAGTGAGCGCCGGTCGCGTCGGGCCGACCGGCGACCCGCACGAACAGGGCGGCGGTATCGGCCGTCGCCCTGCTGGCTCACGTCGCCTGTGCCGGCTTATTGCGCGATGACCGCAAGCGACATTTCGTCGATCAGTGCTTCTTCCCCCGCGTTGTAACCGGTCAACTGACGCAACACGCGAATCTCGTGATATGCAAAGGCCAGGACTTGATCTGGCGGGCAGCGTCAGATCATGTTGGCGCTAGCGTAGAAAACGGCCAAGTTCAGCCGCCTGACCCGGTCTCCTGATTTGCTCCGAAGCGGACGTTCATTGCAGGCTGACTCCGGTTAAATTGAAAATGTATCTTGATAAAACACGTTGGGCTGCGATGCCGAATGTTCGCAGGATTGGCGTGTTGCAGCACTGCCCTATCCGGCGCTTCAACGAGGAGTGCCAGGGCTTCGTCATATCCGAACAAGCATGACCTCAGGCAGCGCTGGGCACTCGGCACCTACAAGGTCTTGAGGAGTGCCGCGCTGCTGCGCAAGAACCTCTCGCCACGTCAGTTCGGTCCGGACGGGAGACTATGAGTGCGGCCTCAGCTGCAAAGCCGACAGCAGTCTTGGACGGGCTCGAGGTGTGCGAGCCACCCGATCCTTGTCGATGACGGGACCGGCGGATCAGCGACGCCACGGTCCATCACCGCCTGCCTCGACGAGACATACCCTGATAGGGACATCCTGTTCTCGAATGAGGCGTTCGCTATTGGAATGCTGCAAGCCGTGTCGGGTGGATGCACTTGTGGCTGCTCTCGCTCAGTCATAGGCACTGCACATCGAGCTTGCCGGAAACTGCGACAGTGCTTGATCGCTGCGAGCGCAATGGCTGTCAAGCTCAGTCGGTGGCATTGTTAGCAGCCTATTGGAAGCATCAGTGCAAACTTTGCCAGGTGAAAGCTCAGGCGTCGGCGACACGTGATGCTGAAGAAGCGCAGATAGGTTGAGCCCGGGCAAACAAGATTATCTCACGGCTATGAGATCAGCCTTCGTAGTCTCGGTGGTTGCCATTTTGTTTGCGGTCGGCGAGCTTGTAGTTGCGTTTTGGTTTCGGGCGCTACGTGCTTCCTAAACGGCCCAACCGAGCGCTCCACACCAGGACGCTCCTGATGGTCGCGCCGGTGAGCTGTGGTCGTAGGTGCCTTGATCAGACCGGAGCCACCGAGGGCTTGCTTCAGGACGTCGCCGTGACCTCAAGGCTTCGAGCTGCCGTAGAGATCGCGCTTGACCGAACATCCAGCCGAGTGCGTCTCAGCGCAGGTCGGTGAAATAATGCCATGGCAGGTCGGCCTTGGTCAGATGGTCGATCTGATGATCGTAAAGTAATCTCCGACCCGGCGGATGGCGCGGGAGTACGCCTCAATCGTCGTGGCTGCAAACCCTTGAGCTTCGGGTGCTTCAGATGCAACTGGTAGCTCTTGTCGAAAGTCGTAGCAGCAACTGCGGACACGTCTTCCATCTTGCGGTAGCCTCGCGCATGTCCTGAATATCCCTCGGATGAGGGGCGAGGCCGCATCTTACTTCAACACATCCACAGCACCGGGGTTTCCTCCGCGTAGCGGCTTCGTCCAACCTCCGCTTCGACACGGACCCCAAACAGCGGGGCTGTGCCTCGCTGTTTGGGGCCGGTCAAGCGGGGCGTTCGGCGGCCCGTGGCACAGGGGGAGTGGCAGACCCTCGTGGTAGCGCGAGCTGCTCTCCGGTGCTTTGGTGAGCGTTTGCTTGAGCGATGACAGCCTGAGTGCCGACCGGCGAAAGGAGCAAAGGCCATGATCAAACACTTCGACCACGTCACAATCGTGGTAAGAGATGTCGGGGCGGCCAAGCAGTTTTTCGGTCTACTGGGGTTCAACGAAGACAAGTCTGTCGTTATCGCGGGCCCACAGTTCTCGGCCTACATGGGCGTGGACAGCATCGAAGCCGAACATGTCACGCTCGTCCTCGCCAACGTCTCGCCGCGAACGGAAGTGCAGTTACTGAAGTACCGCCACCCGGAACCCTTTCCCGACCCGGCTATTCGTAACCTCACCAAACTAGGGTTCAACCATGTCTGCTTCGCCGTCGACGACCTGGAGGCCGAGGTGGCAAGGCTGAAAGCCAAGGGCGTCCAACTCCGGAACGAGATCATGGAATTCCATAATCGAAAGCTGGTCTTCCTTTCCGGACCAGAGGGCATCACCGTGGAACTGGCGGAATGGGATCGAAGCCGCGGGTAGCGCCGAACCAGCCGCTTCCAAGACTGAGCTTGCGCTACTCCTTGAGGCGGAGATCCAGGCGTCCAAGCTCCTGCAAGCCATCGCCTACGGGAAACTCAGCACACGCTTGTTCCGAACCGAACCTTTGGCCAAGTCAAGTGCGGCCTTGTATCTTCCGGACGACCGCAGATGAAGTGTGATCAGTGGATGTTTCGCGGTCGGTGCGCCAAACCCGATGGGCCTGTTTGATCGAATACCATTTAGGACACGTGATATTCGTGGCCGGTGACGTTGACCAGAACGCTCGTGCCGACGCTCTGCCGGTGATGCTGGGGCGCGCCGCAACCCGGCTTGACGCTCGTTTCCAGTTCGAAGGTGCCGAGTCCTGTCGGTGCCACGATCTGCTGATCGGGCTCGCCCTGATCGACGACGATGGCAATGGTGAGTGCCGTGCTGTCGTCGTTCGCCTTCACCGAACGCTCGGCGTGGAACTGAATGAGGTATCGCCGAAAGACGACAGCACGGTCGAGCCCGCGTTGTTGAGGGGGAGCGCCACGCTGGCGGCGTTGTTGATCGTGGTCGTCGTCGTTCGCGTGGTGGCGAACATGACCGGGTCCGCCCATACCGATTTGACGAAGAAGACGAGCACGAGAACCGCGATTGCGCGCGCGAAGATTCGTGACGAAAGCTCGGTGTGGTCCATGGTCGCTTCCTCTCGCTGTTGTTGGGATGGCGTTTGCCTCGAACGCAGGGCGAGGTTCGAAGCACGGTGACGCGAGACCTATTGGGCGACGGGGCGCCCCTGACCCGCAATCCGCCGCAACGACTAGGACGAACGATCGATGCGCCGCCAGACCGTAGCGAGCCATGGCTGCTGCGAGCACGGCAGTCCGGGTGGACGGTAGTAGTGCTCGAGTTCGGCGAAGCCCGCTGCACAGAGATGGCGTCGCCACGTGTCCAGATCGTGATAGGCGCCGTAACGCTCGCCCGACCATCCTTCCTGGTTGTCGCCGCGCGGGTTCGAACTGAAGAGCACGCCCCCAGGTTTGAGCGCCGCACGAAGCTCCTGCAGCACGCGAGGCAGTTCCTGGCCCGGCACGTGGAAGAGCACGGCGTTCGCGAATACGCCATCGAATCGATCGGGCGGCAGGTCGAGCGCGAGCAGATCCTGCTCCCACACCTCGCATCCGCTGTGGGCGCGTGCCATGGCCGCGAGGCGTGACGAGCCCTCCAGTCCGATGACGACGTGTCCGAGGCGGGTGAAGGCGGCGAGGTCGCGGCCCGGCCCGCAGCCGAGATCCAGAATCGTGAATGGTGGTTCGACCGCGATGTGGCGCAGGAGCGCGTCGATGTTCTGACGCACGTCGTGGTCGCGCGTGCCTTCCCAGAATTGCTGCGCGTGCTGGTCGTAGTGCCCGATGGTGCGTGTGGTGATGTGCGCCAACTCCACAGCAGGCTGCTTCACGGTAACCGGCCTCGCATCTGCGTTTCGATCGGCTTCATCGCGCCCGTCGCGGCGGGTAGACTGCGTCTCGTATGGACACAGACCCAAGAAGGCTTACTGGACGCGCGCCACGCGCACCGGGCTTGCTCGGCAGGCTTGCCGCTTTCGCCATCGGCGCCATGCTGCTCGCCGCCGCCCTCATGCTTTCGGCGGTGGTGTTCGCAATCGCGCTCGGCGCGGCGCTGGTGCTCGGCGGCTATCTCTGGTGGAAGACGCGGGCGCTGCGTCGGCAGATGCGAGAGCGCCCACCGGGAGGTCACGTGATCGAAGGCGAGGTGATCCGCGACGACGAAGTGCCGCCGCCGCGATGAGCGTGCCACTACGCCGCGACGGCTTTTCACGAGTCCACCGGGACAGCGCTGCTGGCTGCAGGGGCTTGCGGCAGCGGGGCCGTCCCCCAGAACTCGTCCTCGACTGACGGGTCGTCGGGAAACCAGCGCAACTCGTAGACGCGGTCGGCGTGCATCGCAATCATGAGAGCGCCCTGGGACGCGAGCGCGGTCTCACCGCGGCGTGCAACCCATGACGCCGGCACAAGCGCTACACCGCGATTCAGCACCACCGTTCCAAACGCGGTGAAACGTGCGGACTCCGCGTTCGACTGGATCTCGGCGAGAAACTGCCGTAGCGGCTTGCCGCCACGGTGGATGCCGGAGAGGCGATTGCGGCCCGGCTGATACCAGCGCATGTCCGGGATGCCTAGCGGCGGCAGATCGCGCCAGGCCCCCGCTTCGAGCACTGCGCACACCTTCGCGGCGAGCTGACACAGGGCGGCGGGGGACATCTTCGGATCGTCGCTCAGCTGGCCGACCTCGATCGGTGGCACGCCGAAGAATTCGAGCACGTGGCGGGCGACGAGCTCACGGTCGTTGTCGATGCAGATCATGTGGTAGCTGTTCTCCAGCACCACCATCCGCGCGCGATCGCCGCCGATGCCGCGCACGATGAAGTTGGCCGAACGCAGGCTTGTAAGCTCGTCTTCGCGGGCGTGCACCACCAGGGTCTGGCACGGCACGCGGTGAAGTTCGGTCGTAACCTGCTTGCGCAGGCGGTCGACCTCACGCACGCAGGCGAGCGGCACCCAGCGGTAATGGAAGCCGTCGTTGCGCTCGAACTTCGCCTTGACGATGCCGCGCAACTGCTCGTTCTTGATGCCGTACGGGTCTTCCTCCTCGACGCGCATGCGGCGACGCACGGGCGGCAGGCTGTACAGGAGATGGCGCAGATCGCGATACCACGGCGTCGCCCACCCGTCCAGGTAGATCGGCGGCGCCAGCACGACGAGCCGGCCCTTGCGGTGCTGCTCCTGCTTCGCCACCTCGACTGCCAGCAGCGATCCCATGCACATGCCCATGACGTGCAGGGTCTCGAACTGGGCAGCCAGCTCGCGATAGCGCGCGCGGCAGGCGTCGAGCCAGTCCTCGACCGTCACCCGCAGCAGGTCCTCGGGGCGGGTGCCGTGTCCAGGCAGCGTGAGCGAGTGCGTGATGAACCCCGACATCTTGAGGCGCTTGTGCATCGAGCCCAGGTCGTACTCCGTGCCGCCCAGGCCGTGAATCAGGAAGACCCCGGCGCGGCCGTCCGCGGCTGCTTCGAGAGTGTCGGGCTCGCTCATCGTGCGCTGGGGGCAGGGGTGTCGCCGCGGTCGCGGCGCGGCTGCAGGAAGCCGACGACGCGATGCACGGTGTCGTCAAAATCGAGGATCGTGGTCGCCTCGCCGGTGAGCGGCTTCTCGACCCCGGCGGGCGTCGTGAACCGGTGCCCGGCCGGCAGGTGTGCCTCGCCGCCGCGACCGAGCGTGGCGAAGACCTCGTGCAGCGCTGCGCGGTCGTCCGCGTGCACGCGATCGAGATACGCAGCCAGCGTGTCGATATGCGCCGACGCGACGCCGAGCAGGCGCTGCGTGTCGCCGGCCCAGTCGATGCGCCCGGAGACGGGGTCGAGCTCGAACAGCAGTTGATCGTTGGCGGACATCACGGCTTCGTAGCGCGCCCGCCATGCCGCCGCCTGGTGCAGCGCCCGCTGACGGCTGCCTTCGAGCGCGCTGACCATGAGTGTGAGGAGTGCCGCTGCGGCGACGTACCCCTGCACCTCCAGCGGGCCCTCGCCGAGAAATCCCTCCATCCCGCCGAACGGTCCTTCGCCGCGCTCGGTGTGGATCACCGAGATCGCCGCCAGCACGAAGGCCGCGAGTGTCGCACCGCGCGGGCCCCAGACAAGCGCCCCGAGGACGAGAAAAATCATCGGCAGATAGGTGAGGGCGAATCCCACGCTGCCGGAAAAGCGTACTGCCGGATCGCCGCGGAAGATGAAGAGTGCGGCGGTCACCATGAGCAGCAGAAACGTGCCGCCGAGCGCGAAGTCGGACATCGTCGGACCGCCCGAGCGCTTCGCACGGAAGCCGGCCCAGGCGAAGAAGAGAGGTGTAATCACCAGCGTGCCAACGGTGCCGGATACGATCCACAGACGCCACTGCCCGGCGGGGCTCGGCAGCCCCAGGGCGGCGTAGACCAGCAGCGCGACCGCCCAGCTCAGCACGGCGCTACCCAGGGCGCCGACTCCGGCGAAGAGCCACACCTTGCCGACGTCATCGAGCCGCGGCGCCGGTCCGAGCAGCCGCCGCAGCAACCACGCTATGGGTGCGGAGACGACGAGTTCCTCGAGACCGTAGACGATCGATGCGACCCAGGAGGCGCCGGCGAGCAGGTTACCGAGCGCCGCGGCGAGCCCGATGGCGACGAGATAGGCTGGCCAGCGCGCAGGCTCGGCGAGCGTAAGTACGCCAATGGCTACACCGCTCGCGAGCCAGATGTTCGCTTCCTGATCGAAGCCTCCCCCGAAGTAATAGGACAGCAACAGGGCGATGAGATAGGCGAACGCCGCAGCGGCGGCGCGCACCGTCACGGGATAGGACATCGACGTGTCAGGTGCGGCCGGCATGTGCACTCTCCTCACTGCGGTGGAATGCCCGCAGCGCCGCCAGCGCGACGAGCGATACCAGCGCCGCTGGCGGCGCGATGACGAACGAAAGGCCGACGTGGGTGACCCAGGTCCCGAGTCCGGCGCCGGTCACGTAGGCGCCCCAGACGCCGAACAGGATGGCTGAACCGCGGGTGGGATCCTTCGGCGCCGGATCGTTCCATTGGCGATGGCGGACGTGCGCCACTGCGCGGGCGACGAGCGAAGTCAGCGTGCTGGTCAGCACCACCGTGGACACGCCTGGCACGGCGAGCTTGCGCGCTGCCGCGCTCTGCAAGCCCATGGCGAGCGCGGTGCCGGCGACAAAGGCGCCGAGCGCCGCTTCGCTGGTGTGCGGCAACAGGAACCAGGCGACGGCGGCGGCGACGAGTACGGCACCCTCGATAGTGAGCGCGACGGTGACGATCGCGGGCCAGGGGCCCGCGGTCTGGTGCGCGTCGGTCAAGGTGGTGCCGACCGCCGCACCGACGAGGAAGCCCAGCAGCGCGAGCACGCTGCGCAGGGTCGCATCGGTGTGACCTTCCACCATGGCGATGCCGAGAAGAACGCTGTTGCCGGTCATGTTTGCGACGAAGACGTGCTCGAAGACGATATAGCCGACGGCATCGACATAGCCGGCCGCACTGGCCAGCGCAACCAACAGGATGCTCAGGAGCGACGGATGATGAGGCAGCCAGGCGACGGTCACAGACGGCGATATTACAGTCTCGGCATCGGAACCGCATCGGCGCGGCGATCGGCTCCGCATGATCACGGTGCGGGACGTGCGCCGTGACCCGGCAGGGAAATTTCTGTATCCTCCACAGGTTCTCCGCAAAGCGCAGTAGGCCCGGACTTGCCCAGGCTTTTACTTCTATTGGCGATCGTCGCGCTGGTGATCTGGCTGATCAGGCGCTATCGGCGCAGTCTCGACGACGGTTCCAAGTCACAGCGGGCCGAGATCGAGGACATGGTGCGCTGCGCCCACTGCGGCATGCATCTGCCGCGCAGCGAAAGCATCGAGAGCGCGGGCCACTTCTACTGTTCGGCCGAGCATCGCCGTACGCACGGCGCTTAAGTTCCCATGAGTTCCCTCTCCGCGCCGGTTGCACTGAGCTCACAAGTGGTCGAGCGCCCCGAGCACTACTGGCGATCGCTGCTTTACTTCAACGTCTACCGCTGCGCCCTCGCCGTGGTTCTGGCGGCGATACCGGCCTTGGTCGCGCACGAGTTGCCGTTCGGCTCCGCCGATTCCGAGCTCTATCAGTACGTCTCCGTCCTCTACGTACTTTTCTCGGCCGCCTGCTTCGTCATGGTGCGCATGCGCGTTCCGAGCTTCGGCGTGCAACTCCTGCTGCAGGTCACGGGCGACATCGCTTTCATCATCCTGCTCATGCTCGCGAGCGGCGGTATCTCGAGCGGTCTCGGCCTGTTGCTGCTGGCTTCGCTCGCCGCCGGCGGCCTCATCGGGCGCGGGCGCCTCACCCTGTTTCATGCAGCGCTGGCAAGCATCGCCGTTCTCGGCGCACAGGCCTTCACGGTGGCGACGCGCGATGCGCCGCTCGCGCAACTGGTCCAGGCCGGCCTCCTGAGCATCGGCTATTTCGCTACCGCGTGGCTTGCCCACACGCTGGCGCGCTGGACGGCGGAGAGTGAACAGCTCGCGGCGCAGCGCGGGTTCGATCTGGCGAACCTGGCGCAGGTGAATCAGCTCGTCATCCAGGACATGCAGGACGGTGTGCTGGTGGTGGATGCGCACGGCGTCATACGCCAGTTCAACGGCCAGGCCGAGGAACTGCTCGGCCCGATGCCGCGAAGCCGCCGCGACGTGCACCTGTCCGATTACGCACCGGCGCTCGGGCAACAGCTTGCGCGCTGGCGCGTGGATTCTGCCTACACGGTCGAGCCGATCCCGGCCGTCGATCCGCAGACGCAGGCGAGCGTGCGCTTCGTGCGCGTGGGGCGGGAGGACTATCTCGGGGCGGTGATATTTCTCGAGGACCTCGGGCGTGTGCAGGGGCAGGCGCAGCAGCTCAAGCTCGCTTCACTGGGCCGACTCACCGCGAACATCGCGCACGAGATCCGTAACCCGCTGTCGGCGATCAACCACGCGACCGAGTTGCTGCAGGAGGAACCCGTGCTGTCGCCGACACAGGCGCGGCTCCTGCAGATCATCCACGACAATGCCCAGCGGCTGGACCGCATGGTGCAGGATGTGCTCAAGCTCAACCGCCGCGATCGCGCGCTCAAGGAAAATTTCGACGTCGGCGCCTACCTCGACACCTTCCTCGACCAGTTCAGCGCAATCGAGAAGATCAATCCCGCGATGTTTTCCATCGAGCTCGCCGATCGCTACGTGGTCGCGTTCGACCGCTCGCATCTCAACCAGGTGATGTGGAACCTGTCGCGCAATGCGCTGCGCCACTGCCAGCGCAGGGATGGAAGCATTCGCGTGGTGGTCGGACTGGGGCACAACCCCAGTATTCTGAAATTCGACGTGATCGACGATGGCATGGGCGTGCCGAAGGGGCTGGTCAGCCAGCTCTTCGAGCCTTTTTTCACCACTGCCGTGAGCGGCACCGGGCTCGGCCTCTACATCGCGCGTGAGGTCTGCCAGGCTAACGGCGCGAGCCTGTACTATTCGGACGCGCCGGCCGGCGGCGCGCAGTTCACGATTCTCTGCAAGAGGGCGAACACTTGAGACGCAAGGGGCGAATGGATGGTGTCGTGTCACGCACCGTACTGATAGTTGACGACGAGGCAGATATTCTCGAACTCCTCGAGCTCACGCTCTTGCGCATGGGGCTCGAGGTGGAGCGCGCGTCGAACGTGAAGGAGGCGATCGAGCGCCTCCAGGCGCATGCGTACGATCTGTGCCTCACCGACATGCGCTTGCCCGACGGCACAGGCATAGACGTCGTGAAGCACATCAGCCAGCACTGTACGGACCTGCCGGTGGCAGTGATCACGGCTCACGGCAACACCGAGAATGCTGTCGCCGCGCTGAAGGCGGGCGCTTTCGACTACGTCGCGAAGCCGGTGTCGCTCGAGCAGTTGCGCACGTTGGTCAAGTCGGCCCTGAGCCTGCCGCAGGGACCGGCCGCGAAATCCGCGGAGGGCGGGAGTTCGCTGCTCGGCGACTCGCATGCGATCCAGCAGGTGCGCACGCTGGTGGAGAAACTCGGTCGCAGCGAGGCACCGGTGTACATCTCGGGAGAGTCGGGCAGCGGCAAGGAACTCGCCGCCCGCTTGATCCACGAGAAGAGCGCGCGGCGTGAGAAGCGCTTCATCCCGGTCAACTGCGGCGCGATTCCCGAAACGTTGATGGAGAGCGAGTTCTTCGGCTACCGGCGCGGCGCGTTCACCGGCGCCGACCAGGACCGGGACGGCTTCTTCCAGGCGGCTTCGGGTGGCACTCTGTTTCTCGACGAAGTGGCCGATCTGCCGCTGCTGATGCAGGTCAAGCTGCTGCGCGCCATCCAGGAGAAGAAGGTGCGCAAGGTGGGCTCGACGCAGGAGGACCCCGCGGACGTGCGCATCATCAGTGCGACACACAAATCACTCTCCGATCTGGTGGAGGGCGGCAAGTTTCGTCACGATCTCTATTACCGGCTGGCGGTGATCGAGCTCAAGATGCCGCCGCTGCGCGAGATGCTCGACGACATCCCGCTGCTGACGAACGCCGTGCTGCAGAAGCTCGCGCGCGGCCAGGGGCGCAACGACGTGCAGATCGACAAGGACGCGATGGCGGCGCTCACGCGCTACGACTTTCCCGGCAACGTGCGTGAACTCGAGAACATTCTGGAGCGTGCGCTCGCACTGTGCTCCGACAACATCATCCGGCTCGACGACCTGCAGCTCACGCCGCCGAGCGAGGTGATGAAGGCGGATGAGCCGGCGAACAACGGCGGTCCCGGCGCGGCGACGGCGCCCCCCGGCGGCAAGGTGCCGCTGCAGGAGTATCTCGACGAACTGGAAAAGGCCGCGATCCTGGAAGCGCTGGAGAAGACGCGCTACAACCGGACCGCCGCGGCAAAGGTTCTCGGGATCACCTTCCGTGCGCTGCGCTACCGCATGGAGCGGCTTGGCATCAACTGATCGCCCTCGCAGCGGTGTCGTCGATACCGCTGCCAGCGCCTGACGCCGCATGAGTCATCGTGCCGCGCGAGACTGGAACTTCGATGATCGCGGAACGCTGCCTACCGCGAACTTCATTGCCTCGCCAAACTTCGACGAGCGTCCGCCGGGCGAGCGAGTCTCGCTCCTGGTTGTCCACAGCATCAGCCTGCCGCCGGGTCGCTTCAGCGGCGAGGCCGTTGCAGATCTGTTCGGAAACCGCCTTGATCCTGCTGCCCATCCCTATTTCGCCGGGTTGGCAGGGCTCAAGGTGTCGGCGCATTTCTTCATCCGCCGCAGGGGCGAACTGATCCAGTTCGTTCCCGTCTCCAAACGGGCGTGGCATGCCGGTGCCTCGATCTGGAAAGGTCGCGAGCGCTGCAACGACTTCTCGGTCGGCATCGAGCTCGAAGGTTGCGATGACAGGGTGTTCACTGTCCCGCAGTATCGGCAGCTCGCCCGCCTCACGCGTGCGCTGACGGCCGCCTATCCGATCCGCGATATCGTCGGCCACTGCGATATCGCGCCGGGTCGCAAGACAGATCCTGGACCCAACTTCGACTGGGCGCACTATCGCGCGTCGCTGGCGGACTTCGCTCAAGCGCTGGGCGAACGCTGAAGATTTTTTACTGCGCTCACTACGTTCTCCCGCTGCCCGAGGGGCATCGGTTCCCGATGGAAAAATACGCCCTGCTCCGCCAGCGTGTGGCCGCGTCCCGCCTCGGCGCTCAGTTGGTCGAGCCGCCCGCGGCGACGGATGCGGAGATCCGATCCTGCTCGCGCATGACGCGCGCTGTCTGGCGCGGGTCATCGCCGGCACGCTGTCGCCTGCCGAAGTCAAGCGCATCGCCTTTCTTTGGCCGCCGGCGATGCAGGCGCAGCGGCGCGCCCGCCGTGTCGTCGTCGTCGACTGCGACGTCCATCAGGGCAACGGCACTGCGTCGATTCTCGCCGGCGCCGGCCCGTATGGCAGACGACCGCCTCGGCCGCCTGCATCTGAGCAAGGATGGACTGCGCGAGCGCGACCAGCTCGTGCTCGAGACGCTCGCCCACTGGGGCATTCCTGCCGCGGTGACGATGGCTGGCGGATACGCGCGCCGCATCGAAAATACCGTCGACATCCACTTCGCCACCGTCGAGACCGCTGCCGCCTTTGGCAGCTGACGGCTGCTTCCCCCTAAGCATCGGGATTGACGGTCCCTCCACTCGTCGGCAGCACCGGTCCGCACGTCGCGGTTTCTCGGGGCACTCAAGAAAAGTCTTGCACCGGCCCATCGCTGTTACTAGAATTGGTGCAACCGTGGCTTGAAGATCACAAGATGTTGTAATGATGGTCAACCGGTTGATGGCTGGACCGTAAGTCGAGCACAACATGTTGTGATCTAATACAAACGAGGAAGGCGCCGGACGCAAGACGGTGACCCCAACCAATACGATGTAGGAGACAGGCGCTCATGCAGGTCGTAATCGAAAATCCGGCAAACGTCGTCGCCCCGATGTTCCCGATCGAGGGCGAAGGTCTGGCCGCTACGCGGCTGGCAGAATACAAGGTGATCCGCCGCAATGGCGCGGTGGTGGGCTTTGAGCCGTCGAAGATCACGATCGCGATGACCAAGGCCTTTCTCGCGGTGAACGGCGGTCAGGGTGCGGCGTCGGCGCGGGTCCGTGAACTCGTTTCCGACCTCACGGCGAGTGTCGTGAACGCGCTCATGCGGCGCCAGCCGCACGGCGGCACCCTGCACATCGAGGATATCCAGGATCAGGTCGAGCTTGCCCTCATGCGCTCGGGCGAGCACGAGGTGGCGCGTCGCTATGTCCTCTACCGCGAAGAGCGTGCGCGCGAGCGTGCGCGCAGCAAGGAGGCGGCGGCAGCGGCATCTGCGCAGATCATCAACGTGGTCGAGGACGGGGTGGCGCGGCCGCTTGACCTCGCCGCCATCCAGTCGCTCATCGAAGAGGCCTGCCAGGGGCTGGGTGAAGCGGTCGATGCGGCGCCTATCATGCAGGGCGTCGTCAAGGACCTGTACGACGGGGTGCCGATGGAGGAGGTGCGCAAGTGCGCGATCCTCGCTGCACGCTCGCTGATCGAAAAAGACCCGGCCTACAGCTACGTCACCGCGCGCCTGCTCCTGCACACCGTTCGCCATGAGGTGCTGGGCGAAGAGGTGCGTCAGGAAGGCATGGCATTGCGCTACGCGGAGTATTTCCCGGAGTTCATTGCACGCGGCATGGAAGCCGAACTCATCGACCCGCGTCTCGCGCAGTATGACCTCAAGTGCCTGGGGGCCGCGCTCGACGCGCGGCGTGACCTCAAGTTCGGTTACCTCGGGCTGCAGACGCTGTACGACCGCTACTTCCTCCACATCGGCGATCAGCGCATCGAGTTGCCGCAGGCGTTCTTCATGCGCGTTGCCATGGGGCTTGCGCTGAATGAGGCGGAGCGCGAGGCGCGGGCGATCGAGTTCTACGATGCACTGTCGTCCTTCGACTTCATGAGCTCGACGCCGACCCTGTTCAACTCCGGGACGAGGCGCTCACAGTTGTCGAGTTGCTACCTGACGACGGTGTCAGACGACCTCGACGGCATCTACGAGGCCATCAAGGAGAACGCGCTGCTGTCGAAATACGCAGGCGGGCTCGGCAACGATTGGACCCAGGTACGTGCCCTCGGGTCGCACATCAAGGGCACCAACGGCAAGTCGCAGGGCGTGGTGCCGTTCCTGAAAGTGGTGAACGACACCGCGGTCGCCGTGAATCAGGGCGGCAAGCGCAAGGGTGCCGTGTGTTCCTACCTGGAGACGTGGCACCTCGACATCGAGGAGTTTCTGGAACTGCGCAAGAACACCGGCGACGACCGTCGTCGCACCCACGACATGAACACGGCAAACTGGATTCCAGACCTGTTCATGAAGCGGGTGACCGAAGGCGGAGAGTGGACGCTGTTCTCGCCCTCCGACGTGCCCGACCTTCACGACCGCTACGGCAAGGACTTCGAAGCAGCCTATGTGCGCTACGAGGCGCAAGGTGGCGCGTGGCGAGATCAAGCTCTTCAAGAAGATGCAGGCGCAGCAGCTCTGGCGAAAGATGCTCTCCATGCTCTTCGAAACCGGGCATCCGTGGATCGCCTTCAAGGATCCCTGCAACGTGCGCTCACCGCAGCAGCACGTCGGCGTCGTGCACAGTTCGAACCTTTGCACGGAGATCACCCTCAATACTTCCGACAGCGAGATCGCAGTGTGCAATCTCGGATCGGTCAACCTGCTCAACCACCTCGTGGACGGCCGTGTCGATCACAGCAAACTGCGCAAGACTGTCCGCACGGCGATGCGCATGCTCGATAACGTGATCGACATCAATTACTACGCGGTCGGCAAGGCACGCAACGCCAACCTGAAGCACCGGCCCGGTGGGGCTCGGCATCATGGGGTTCCAGGATTGCCTGCACGTACTGCGCATCCCGTACGCGTCCGAGGCGGCCGTCGAGTTCGCGGACCAGTCCATGGAGGCGGTCGCCTACTACGCCTACTGGGCGTCGACCGATCTCGCCGAGGAGCGCGGGTCCGTACGCGACCTTCGATGGATCGCTGTGGTCGAAGGGCATTCTGCCGCCGGACACGCTCAAGCTGCTGTCACTCGAGCGTGGTGGCTACGTGGACGTGGACCTTTCCGCCGCCATGGACTGGAGCGCGCTGCGCGAGCGGATCCTGCGCGTTGGCATGCGCAACTCCAACTGCCTTGCGATCGCTCCCACCGCGACCATCGCGAACATCGTCGGCGTGTCGGCGAGCATCGAGCCGAACTTCCAGAATCTTTACGTGAAGTCCAATCTGTCGGGCGAGTTCACGGTGGCGAACGATTATCTGGTCGCCGACCTGAAGCAGCTCAACATGTGGGACGAGGTCATGATCGCCGACCTCAAGTACTTCGACGGCAGCCTCGCGCGCATCGACCGCGTGCCCGCGGAGATCCGCAGCCTCTACGCCACCGCGTTCGAGATCGAGCCGGCGTGGCTGGTCGAGGCAGCGGCCCGGCGCCAGAAGTGGATCGATCAGGCCCAGTCGCTCAATCTCTACATGGCGGGCGCGTCGGGCCGCAAGCTGGACGAGACGTACAAGCTCGCGTGGCTGCGCGGGCTGAAGACCACCTACTACCTGCGGACCCTCGGCGCCACGCACGCGGAGAAGTCCACGGTGCGCGGCGGCACGCTGAACGCGGTGCCGAGCGATAGCGGCAAGGCGTCATGGACGCGCAGGAGGCGAAGTTCTGCGCGATCGACAACCCGGAGTGCGAGGCCTGCCAGTGACATCGCAGCGGCCATCAGCGCGGCGCGGCGTCGGATCGCATTCCGGCGCCAGCAGGAAGCCGCGAGGGCACCAGATTTCCGGGCTGATATGACGGGCAGGAGCGGCATGCTGCTTGCTTTCGGCAGCGCATCCGCAATGGTCAGGCAAGCCATCGTCGCGATCCACGCGAGCACCAATAAGAAACTCTTGAGGAGACCTGATCATGCTGCAATTCGACGAAGAGATCGCAACACGCGCCGAGCGTTCTGTGCGCATTGGCGTTCCCGGACGGGCCAGATCGCAGGAACCGGCCGCAGAGGTCGGGCAGTTCGCTCGTATCCGCGTCGAAGACAAGCGCATCATCAATGGCAAGACCGACGTCAATCAGCTCGTCCCCTTCAAGTACAAGTGGGCGTGGGAGAAGTACCTCGCCGCGTGCGCGAATCACTGGATGCCGCAGGAAATCAACATGAGCCGCGACATCGCGACCTGGAAGAACCCGAACGGTCTGACCGAGGACGAGCGTCGCATCGTCAAGCGCAACCTGGGATTCTTCGTGACGGCGGACTCGCTGGCAGCGAACAACATCGTGCTCGGCACCTATCGCCACATCACCGCCCCGGAATGCCGGCAGTACCTGCTGCGACAGGCGTTCGAAGAGGCCATTCACACCCATGCCTACCAGTACATCGTGGAGAGCCTGGGGCTCGACGAGGGTGAGGTGTTCAACGCGTACCACGAGATCTCCAGCATCCGCGAGAAGGACGAGTTCCTGATCCCCTTCATCGATACCCTGACCGATCCGTCCTTCCGGACCGGCACTGCCGAGACGGACCAGCGGCTCCTGAAGAGTCTGATCGTCTTCGCCTGCATCATGGAGGGGATGTTCTTCTACGTCGGGTTCACCCAGATTCTTTCCCTCGGGCGCCAGAACAAGATGACCGGCGCGGCCGAGCAGTACCAGTACATCCTTCGAGACGAGTCGATGCACTGCAATTTCGGCATCGACGTCATCAACCAGATCAAGCTCGAGAATCCGCATCTGTGGACGCCCGAGTTCCGTGAAGACATCAGGACCCTCATGCAAAGGGGTGTCGAGCTCGAGTACCGCTACGCGGAGGACACCATGCCGCGCGGCGTGCTCGGACTCAATGCGCCCATGTTCAAGGAATATCTTCGCTTCATTGCCAACCGGCGCTGCGTGCAGATCGGCCTCGAACCCCTCTTCCCGGGCGCGAACAACCCGTTCCCCTGGATGAGCGAGATGATCGATCTCAAGAAGGAGCGCAATTTCTTCGAGACACGTGTCATCGAGTACCAGACGGGTGGTGCGCTCAGCTGGGACTGACACGACGAGCACGCGCGCGGCGCGGCGGTAAAGGATTGCAGGCGCGGCTACCGGCGGGTACGGACCACCGGACTCGCGCCTCGACAAAGCTGCTGAGTTGCCCGGCAGCCGCGGGTGCCTTGTGCGCCACGCGGCTTCGGGTGCTGGCAGTGGTGAAGGCACCCTTCGGGGTGTCGTGCTTTGAAGTGCAATGCCTTACCACTCTATATGGAGGTTCTAGTGGCAACCAAAGCGAAGAAACCCGCAGCCAGGAAACCTGCTGCGAAGAAGGCTGCCAGTGCGGCCAAGAAGGCTGTGGCCAAGAACTGCGGCCAAGAAGGCCGTGGCGAAGAAGGCGGTCGGTGAAGAAGCCAGCCGCCAAGAAGACGACGATAGGCGCCGCCAAGAAGGCGTCGCGAAGAAAGGTCGTGAAGAAAGCCGTCGCCGAAGAAGGCAGCAGGTGCCGCCAAGAAGGCCGTCGCGAAGAAAGGTCGTCAAGAAAGCAGTCGCGAAGAAAGCGCAGGCGCCGCCAAGAAGGCCGTCGCAGAAGAAGGTCGCCAAGAAGGCGGCAGCGAAGAAGGCGGCAGGGGCGTCAAGAAGGCAGCGGCGAAGAAGGCCGTGCGAAGAAGGCGGCGCCGAAGAAGGCGGCGCACCGAAGAAGGCGGCGGCCCGAAGAAGGCCGTGGCGAAGAAGTCGACGGCACCAGCCGTGAAGCAGCGGCCGCCAAGAAGCCCGCGGCCAGGAAGCCCGCCAAGCCGGCCGCCACTCGCCCCGTCGGAAAGCACGGACGCCTCCAAGTCCGTCTCGGTGCCCGGGGCATGGCCTTTTCCGATCTCGGGAAAGCCTAACTGAGCTTGAACCTGTCTGCGGGTCGGCAGGGGGCGCGTCCAGGTTGAGCCCCTCGCCCCCCGCGGCCGGTTGGCTACGCCAACATGGTGTGGTCGCCGGCCCGCGGTGTGCCTGAGCCCGCAGGCATTTCTCCTTAGGAGCGGATGTATCCGGAGCCTCTGTCGAAGGCACACCCGCCAAGCAGGGGGCGGAGATGGAACGCAAGAAAGTGAGTTCCGACAAGATTCGCAGCGTCGGCTACGACGCGGTCGATCAGGTGCTCGAGATCGAGTTCACCGACGGCAGGATCAGTCAGTATTCGCGCGTGACCTCCGAGGTGCACCGGCGCCTGATGGCTGCGCCGTCGATCGTGAGCTACTTTCGGGATCACATCGAAGACGAGTACACAGCCAGGCGCCTGCGGTAGGCCGGCAAGTCTTCCGCCTACTCTTCCTCATGCACCACTTTCTTCTGCGCGACGAGCTGTTGCTGCACGGTCGGCGGCACCGCTTCGTAGTGACTGAGTTCGATCGAGTAAGAGCCCTGACCGCCAGTCATGGACTTCAGCCGCGAATGGTAGCTGTTGAGTTCCGCCAGCGGTACGAGCCCCTTGATCGTGACCATGCCGGCGCGCAGGTTCTGCGTGCCCGTCACCTGTCCACGCTTGCTCGAAAGATCGCCGGCGAGATCACCCATGTTGGCATCAGGCGCGAAGATCTCGATGTCGACAATCGGTTCCAGGGCGATCGGGCGCGCTTTCTGAATCGCGTCCAGAAATGCCTTCTTGCCTGCTGACACGAAGGCCACCTCCTTCGAGTCCACCGGATGCGACTTGCCGTCATACACGGTGACGCGTACGTCCTGCACTGGGAAGCCCGCCAGTGGACCAGCGTCGAGCACTTGCCGCACACCCTTCTCGACGGCGGGAATGAACTGCGAGGGTATGGCACCACCGTAAACGTCGTCGACGAACTCGAATCCTGCACCCCGTGGCAGGGGTTCGACGCGCAGGAAAACCTCGCCGAACTGTCCTGCTCCGCCCGTCTGCTTCTTGTGGCGGTGGTGACCTTCCGCCTTCGCCGTGACCGTCTCGCGGTATGGGATGCGCGGCGGGTGCGTGATGACTTCCACCTTGTACTGCTCGGCCATGCGTTCCAGCACGCAGCGCACGTGCAATTCGCCCAAGCCCGTGAATCACGGTTTCGTGGGTCGAACTGCTGTGCTCGACCTTGAAGCAGGGGTCCTCGGCGGTCAGCTTGTGGAGGACGTCCGAGATACGTTGCTCGTCACCGCGGCGCTTGGGCTCGATCGCGAGTCCGTACATGGGTTGCGGAAACTCGAGTGGACGCAAGTGATAGTGGTCCTCGTCGTGCGAATCATGCAGGACCGCGTCGAACTCGATCTCGTCGACCTTGGCGACTGCACCGATGTCCCCCGGCACCAGCAGATCCGTCTCCACATGCTCCTTGCCCTGCAGCAGGAACATGTGACCCACCTTGAAGGATTTTCGACCGTTGCCGATGAACAGCTGTGTGTCGCGCGTGATCGTGCCCTGATGGACTCGAAAAACGCCGAGCCGGCCAACGAAGGGATCGACCACCACCTTGAATACATGGGCGAGGACGTGCCTCTTGGGATCTGGAACAGCCAGGACTTCCTCCACTTGCGGACCCTCGCCCCTCAGGAATAGCGGTGGATTGCCCTCGGTCGGATTCGGCATCGAGTCGGGCGAAGATCTCGAGAAGCTCGGCAACGCCGGCACCATTGCGAGCCGATACGAAACATACGGGGATCAAGTGGCCCTCACGCAAAGCGCGCTCGAACGGGGCGTGCAACTGCTCGGGGTTGATCTCCCCTTGCTCGAGATAGAGGGCCATCAAGTCCTCGTCCACCTCGACCACCTGATCGACGAGTGCACGGTGCGCCTCTTCCACCGAGGAGAAATCGGCATCGCCCGACGGGTTGAAGAAGCAGTCCACCACTTTGGTGCCGCGTTCCGCAGGCAGGTTGATGGGCAGACACTCCTTGCCGAACGCTTCCTGCAGGTTCGAGAGCAAAGCCGGCAGGTCCACGTTCTCGGCATCGATCTTGTTCACGATGAGGAGCCGACAGAGATCGCGCTTCGCCGACCACTGCATCATCCGGCTCGTCGTCATCTCGATGCCATTCTGGGCATTCACCACGATCGCTGCGGTATCCACGGCCGACAACGCTCCAATCGCGTGGCCAAGGAAATCCGGGTAGCCGGGAGTGTCCACCACGTACACATGCGAATCACGATGGGTGAAGTGCGCGAGAGCAGAGTAGAGCGAGTGCAGGCGCTTCTTTTCCAGCGGATCGAAGTCGCAGACGGTATTTCCTCGCTCGACGGTCCCCGCGTTCTGAATCTCGCCCGTCTTTGCGAGGAGCGCTTCCGTCAGGGTGGTCTTGCCGGCGCCGCCGTGGCCGACGAAGGCGATCGCGCGAATGGACTCGGTGCCGAACTTTGGCATGTGTTCTGTTCTCCTCCCGTTGGTGTGAGCCGAGTATAGAAATCACCCTTGGGGGAATCAAGCAAGGAAGCGCCGTAATTCTGATTCTCCGTGAGCGCTGATCCTGGAACGGGGACGTGCCTCCTGCCCGGCAAAAGGCGTCGCCGCAACCGGCCCGGCGCCGCCGCCATCCGCTCCACGGTCGCCCGCAAGGGTTGACAGGGTTCTGCAATAGCATCGATAATGTATACCTTCTTGTATCAAAATAAGTTTCCCGCCCGCCTGCGTCAGCAGGCGCTTTCCTGAGGCTGGAGCCAGTTCTGCAAGGTCAACGCAGATCGCGCTCCGGAGGCGGCGGCAAGGTGTCGTAACTGCCGTCGCACAGGGTTCGCGCTCTCCTGAGCCTTTCGGTCCAACCCCCACGGACCATCCGGCTCATACGCGACCCTCGAACGCAGAAAGGAGGTCGTACCAATGGCGAAGGAGTTCAGCGATTTTTCGTGGTCGCAGATGCCGTTCGGGAATTTTCAGGCTCCGTCCGTTGCCAGCTTGGCGGCGCTCACGCTGAGCATGGTTGCCTTGGTTGTCAGCCTGCAGAGCAGGCAGACGGTGGTGTTTCAGCCAGTCGCCCAGGAAATCCAGGAGCGCGCGCTTGAGGAGCCGATCGTCGCGGATCCCGTTGCCGTCGTGGCTACGGCGACGCCAGTGATGGAGGCCAGTGCCCCGGCGCCGGAGGACCGAAAGATGCGCGCCATGTCGGATTACTTGGGAAAGCGCTACTTTGTCTCAACGGAAGCGATACAGCGTCTGGTCGAAATGGCGTTCGCAGTGGGTCACGAGGTCAATATCGATCCGCTGCTGATCCTTGCGGTAATGGCGGTGGAATCGCGCTTCAACCCTATAGCCGAGAGCAATTCAGGTGCTCAGGGCCTGATGCAGGTCATTCCCAAGTACCACACGGACAAGTTGCCGGACTCGCAGTCTGACTCGTCGTTTCTCAACCCCGCTGTCAACGTACGGGTTGGGGCAAAGGTTCTGAAGGACTACATCGGCCGCAGCGGCGGCGATCTGCAGACCGGGCTTCAGATGTACAACGGCTCGCCGTGGGACAGCACCGCCCAGTATGCGAGCAAAGTCATCGCTGAAAAGGAACGCCTGCGGCAGGTACTGACTCGTCGCTTCCGCGCTGCGAATTGAGCCACGCGGCTCCCCTGGTTTCCGGGTGGCCGGGAATGATTTACCATCGGACGCATGCGTCCTGTTCTTTCGTTGGCCATAATCTCCCGGCTGGCAGTGATCGCCGTCGCTGCGGCTTTACTGGCTGTGGGGGGCGGGGCGGAGGCGTTCGCGAAAACAACTCGACTCAACCCGAGTGATTGGCGCGCGATACAAGTCGTCATCGCGAAGCAAATGGACGCGTTCCGGCTGAACAATGGAGATGTAGCCTTTTCTTTGGCTTCGCCGAAAATCAAGCGGGTTTTCGAATCCGCCGACAGCTTCATGGAGATGGTGCGTTCGGAATACAGCGCCGTCTACCATCCACGTTCTTATCGGTTTCTCAAGCCGTCAATGCTCGCGGGCGAGCCGGTCCAGGCGATTGAGGTGATCGCACTCGACGGCGCGGTCAATATCGCCGTCTTCTCCATGGAACGGCAGCCCAATCGCAGCTGGCGGATCAGCGGCTGTCACCTCCTGGAGTCCAGGCAGTTTGCGATCTGAGCCCCCAGTGCTTTACGGGGTGTCCCGCGGAGGCGAAAAGGCAGCCGCCAGCGATTCCCATAAATGGTTTGAGTTTCTTTGATTGCCTCTACCAAGGAGCACGTGATCGTGTCCACTGAGTCCAAAATGAGCGAGATGTTCGATCTGATCCAGAAAATGTGGAACCCGCTCAACGTTCCGCTACCGAGCCTGCTGACCCCAACCGTGGATCCTGCGGAAATCGAGCGCAAGATCACAGAATTGAAAGCCGTCGAAGGCTGGCTTTCGATGAACCTGAAGATGCTCCAGGTGACGATTCAAACGCTTGAGATGCAGAGGTCTGGCTTGCAGGCTATCAGCGCTTCCGCTGAGGCGGTGAGAACTTCGGCCCAGGCAGTACGCAATTCCGCGGCGGCCGGGGCCCCGCCCAAGAAGTCGTAAATTGCCGGCACGACACGACGCAATCGCAGCGAAGGGTGAGCGTGAGCAGGGACCTTAGCACCGAATAGGCGCTGCTGCGTGTAGTACGCTCGCTTCATCCATGGAGACGATCCGCGCGCGAGCGAGATCCTGCGATTCTGGTTTGGCGCGGACCTCGTTAACGTGCCGAAGGTGGTTCAAAAGCGTTGGTTTGCGAAAACCCCGCCTTCGACGCAGAGATTCTCGCGCGCTTTGTTGGCGTTTACCGGGAAGCTGTCGCCGGTGCTCTCGCAGACTGGCGCCACGTCCGCTGCGCTGCCTTGCCTACGTAATCCTGCTCGATCAGTTTCCGCGGAACATGTTTCGTGGCTCCGCCGAGGCATTTGCGTCGGATTCGCTGGCATTGGAGGCAGCGCGCAGCGCCATTGCACAGCGCTTCGATCAGGATGTCCCACCGCTTGGGCGGGCATTCTTCTACCTTCCCTTCGAACACAGGGAAGCCTTGCACGACCAGGATGAGTGCATGCGGCTGTTCGGGCAATGGCGGGACGAACCAGAACTCGTCCGCCATCACGACGCCGCCCGGGCCACCGCGATGTCATAGCTCGCTTCGGCCGTTTCTCATACCGCAACGCCAGGCTGAGACGAGAAAGCAGCGTGGGAGAACTCGAATTCCTGCAGCGGCCTGGTTCTGCTTTCTGAATCGGCTGCTCGCCGGGTCACTTCACGCAGAGGGTGGTTGAATCCTCTCGACAATTTCGAAATCGTGGGTGATCTTCGCGGTCTCGCCCAGCATGATCGACGCCGAGCAGTACTTTCCGGCAGAAAGCTCGATCGCGCGCTCGACGTGCTTGGGGTTGAGGCCGTGGCCACTGACGACAAAGTGGAAGTGGATATGGGTGAACACCTTGGGATCCTCGGATGCGCGGTCAGCGTCTATCTCCACTACGCAATCGGCAATGGGTTGACGTGCTTTGCGGAGGATGTGCACCACGTCGTAGGCGGTGCACCCACCTGTACCCATCAGCACGGTCTCCATCGGGCGCGGGCCGATATTGCGCCCGCCACTGTCCGGAGGGCCATCCATGAGCAGACTATGACCGCTCTCCGACTCGCCGAGAAAAGCAGACTGCTCAACCCACTTTATGCGCACCTTCATTGCGTTCCCCGCGATTCGTTGGGATTCGGATTTTACTCGAAGCGATCCACACACTCAGCGTCGGGACGGCACGTCCCGTTTTCCGTTGCAGTGCAACCGATTTTGCACTGAAGGATGCGATGAGAGCACATCAGGAGCGCTCCCTCACTCTATGTGTGTCGTCTAATGTGTTGTTATGTATGACTATACAAGAACATTTACCTGAGGGCAGAAAGCCTCGCTGCGGCGCACAAGAAATACTTGCCCTCTTTCTGCTGCAGTGCGATAATTCACTCGCGTAATTGCTCTGCCTGAGTGGTTACGTGTTGTCTCCTCCATCTTCCTCCTTTGGTGGAATTAAGCGCAGCCCCTCCGGTTGCGCTTTTTTTTTGCTGAACCAATGGGCTTATGCTGCCTCAGACGCCCTTTGTTTGACAGCAGGCCGGGTGCGCCCCTATACTTCTCGCCTTTTCGCGTTCGCATTCGGGAACGTTGAGGTAGAAGAAAATGAAGACTTTCTCCGCCAAGGCCCATGAGACGAAGCGGGAGTGGTTGTTGGTGGATGCGGCGGACCAGGTGCTGGGTCGTCTCGCATCACAGATTGCCAGCCGCCTCCGGGGCAAGCATAAGGCGATATTCACGCCACACGTCGACACCGGTGACTACATCGTCGTCGTGAATGTCGATCGACTGCGGGTGACGGGCAACAAGGCTGAGCAGAAGACGTACTATCGCCACAGCGGATATCCAGGCGGGCTGTACTCGACGACGTTCGCCAAACTTCACGCAGCCCATCCGGAGCGCGTCCTAGAGCATGCGGTCAAAGGCATGCTGCCGAAAGGCCCATTGGGCGCAGCGATGTTTCGCAAACTGAAGGTCTACGCTGGTGACCGCCATCCGCATGCGGCGCAGCAGCTGACGGCCGTTAAGCTTTAGGATCATTCGAAATGCCTGCCCAAGATCATTACGGTACGGGTCGCCGCAAAACGGCGGTGGCGCGCGTGTTTCTTCGCCCCGGAATGGGCAAGATCGTCGTCAACGACAAGCCGGTCGACATCTTCTTTTCGCGCGAGACGGGGCGGATGATTGTTCGCCAGCCGCTTGTCCTGACCGATCATCTCAACACTTTCGACATCAAGATCAATGTCGATGGCGGGGGCGAATCAGGGCAGGCAGGTGCCGTGCGTCATGGCATCACGCGTGCGCTCATTCAATATGACGCCTCGCTCAAACCGGCATTGAAGCAGGCGGGCCTCGTTACCCGTGATGCGCGGGAGGTCGAGCGCAAGAAGGTGGGCTTGCGGAAGGCGCGGCGACGCAAGCAGTTCTCCAAGCGATAGGTACGGTACGATTGCCCCAAAAAAGCCGCCTGCGGGCGGCTTTTTTGTCGGACTCTGGATCTGGATAGCGAACGGAGACCAACATGATCAAGGTAGGCATTGTCGGCGGTACCGGCTACACCGGTATCGAGTTGCTTCGGTTGCTGGCGCGTCACCCAGAGGTGGAGATCACCACGATCACCTCGCGCAAAGAGGCGGGGATGGCGGTCAGCGAGATGTTCCCAAGCCTACGCGGCGCCACCAACCTGGCGTTCTGCGATCCTCGCGATGCCCGGTTAGAGCACTGCAATATCGTCTTCTTCGCCACACCGAACGGCATCTGCATGGAGCAGGCGCGGGGTCTACTTGACCAAGGGGTCCGGGTGATCGACCTTGCTGCAGATTTCCGCCTGAAAGATCAGGCAGAGTGGGAGAAGTGGTACGGCATGGCCCACGCGGCGCCCGCGCTCATCGGAGAGGCCATATATGGTCTGCCTGAAGTGAACCGCGAGGCGATTCGCTCAGCCCGGCTTGTGGCCAACCCAGGCTGTTATCCGACTGCGGTGCAGCTCGGCTTTCTTCCGCTCGTCGAGGCGGGGGTGGTCGACACGGAACACCTTATCGCGGATGCCAAATCGGGCGTGAGCGGCGCCGGCCGCAAGGCTGAGGTCCACACGCTCTTCTCCGAGGCGTCGGACAACTTCAAGGCGTATGGTGTGCCAGGTCACCGTCATCTGCCGGAGATCCGGCAGGGCCTCAGCGCCATGGCCAGCAAGCCGGTGGGCCTGACCTTCGTTCCCCATCTGACGCCGATCATCCGCGGGATACACGCCACGCTGTACGCGCGCCTGGTGGCGGACGTTGATGTGCAAACCCTGTTCGAACGCCGATACGCCGCGGAGCGGTT
Organism: uncultured beta proteobacterium; assembly: GCA_963719715.1. GTDB lineage: Bacteria > Pseudomonadota > Gammaproteobacteria > Burkholderiales > JAEUMW01 > JAEUMW01. The sequence goes on along the minus strand of CAVRDD010000002.1, from coordinate 58,057 downwards.
CGTCGACATCATGCGGCCGGGAGCGCATCCCGACACGCGCAGCGTCCGTGGTGCGAATCAGTGCAGGATTGCTGTGCATCGGCCGCAGGGCGGCGACACGGTCGTCGTGCTGTCGGTAATCGACAACCTCGTCAAGGGGGCAGCCGGGCAGGCGGTGCAGAACATGAATCTCATGTTCGGGTTTGCCGAGGATTCCGGCATCGAGGGTCTGCCGCTGCTGCCATGAACTTCGGCCGCAGGGGTGGCGGGCATGCATTGACCCCCTCGCGTGCGCAGAAGATAATCCTTGGTGATCCTAGATTTGGAGTCCAATCATGAATGCACCTACCGCAATGAAAGTACCGCTGCTCTTCACTGATGCGGCAGCCCGCAAGGTCCGCGATCTGATCGACGAGGAAGGAAATCCCGAACTCAAGCTGAGGGTGTTCGTCTCAGGGGGCGGTTGTTCCGGATTTCAGTATGGCTTCTCTTTCGACGAGACGGCCAACGAGGACGACACCGCGATGGTCAAGGAAGGTGTGACCCTTCTTATCGACCCGATGAGCTTTCAATATCTGGTCGGCGCCGAGATCGACTATCAAGAATCGTTGGAAGGCGCCCAGTTCGTTATCAAGAACCCGAACGCCACCTCGACGTGTGGCTGCGGCTCATCGTTCTCGGCCTGAAGGCGGCGGGGTAGCTCAGACTTGCGCTGAGCGCCGCGCGACCCCCTACTACTCGAATCGAGCGAGATTGGTCCCCCGCAGCAGCGTCAGGCGCTGCACGAGGGGGCCGGCCTCGTCGTCAAAGGCAGCCCGCAATTCCGCGGTAATCGGAAGCGCCAGGGAAGCCATGCCCATCCCCTCAAGCGGATCCTGATGCTCGCCGTTCACGCGAAATTCGTAATGCAGGTGCGGCCCCGTAGTGAGGCCGGTGACACCGACGAAGCCGATGAGCTCACCTTGTTCGATGCGCTTGCCCTTGTACATATCGCCCGGAAATCCGGAGAGGTGTGCGTAGAGGGTGCTGATGCCGTCCCGATGCTCGATGACGACCACGTTGCCATAACCCGACTGTTGTCCGACGTATTCGATCACGCCGTCTGCCGCCGCAAGCACGCGGGTACCGAGCGGCGCGGCGAAGTCGATGCCACGGTGCGCTCGCACGTTCTGCAAAATGGGATGGAAGCGCGCTTCGCTGAAGCCCGAGCTTATGCGCGAGAATTCCAGCGGTGAGCGTAGGTACGTCTTGCGAACTGTCTTGCCTTCAGGGGTGTAGTACGTGCCCTTGCCGGGCTCTCCTTCAAACCAGACCGCCTGATAACTCTTTCCCCGGCTGACAAACTCGGCTGCTAGAAGACGCCCGGTTCGGACCAGCACACCATTCGCAAAATAGCCTTCATAGACCAGCGAGAAGCGGTCGCCTCTACGCGTGTCCTTGCGAAAATCGATGTCGCCCGAGAAGATCTTGAGGAGCTGGTCAGCAACCGCATCGGGAACATCCGAATCGTCCATCGCGGCGAACAGTGATCCGGATACCGTCGCCGATTTCATGACGAACTGCTGCTCCGGGTTCAGCGCCTCGTTCTTGGCCGTATACGGTGCGTTCTCGCCGTGCGTGACAAGCAGTTCCTTGGTCGGGCCGGTACGATAGCGAAGCGCGATGAGAGAGCCTGATTCCGTCGTGAGCGCCTGCATGCTGCGGCCCGGCGACAGCTGGAACAGCGGCTTCGCGTCCTTCGACTGGCGCAGGTAGGTGTGCAGCGAGGACTCGCTGACCTGAAGTCGCGCAAGCACGCCCGCCAGGGTATCACCGCGACGAATCGCTTCCTCGCGCCAGAAGTGAGGTTCACCCGCCGGTACTGCGGCCACCTCAGGCGGTGACAGCGGCTCGATCACGTGTTCCAGCGTGACTGGTTGCGTGACGGTATTGGGGGCAGTGCCAAATGCTGCCAGGACGCCGAAAAAAGGAGCCGTGGCGCCTACGATCACCCAGCGACGACGCACGGGCGACCCGGGTCGTGGTGAGATTCGCGCTAAAATCCAAGATGTTAGGGGTGCCATCGCGAGCTTGTTATATGGTTATCCGGCGGAAGCTTAGCAGACAATGTGCCCATGAAAAACCCATGACTTGCCTCGGGAATCCACAACATCCCAATGAATGCGAGGATCCATGACTCACGTGCTAAAGGCTCTGGAGACAATAAAACGCGGTTGCGAGGAACTACTCGTCGAAGATGAATTCGTCGACAAGCTGAAGGCAGGAGCGCCGCTGCGCGTGAAGGCGGGATTCGACCCGACTGCACCTGATCTGCACCTTGGGCACACGGTACTGCTCAACAAGATGCGGCAGCTGCAGGATCTGGGGCACGAGGCGCTCTTTCTCATTGGCGATTTCACCGGCATGATCGGCGATCCGACCGGGAAGAACGCGACACGTCCGCCGCTCTCGCGCGAGGACGTCGCGCGGAACGCGACGTCGTACACCGATCAGGTGTTCAAGATTCTCGATCCTGCGCGCACGCGGATTATGTTCAACTCGACGTGGATGGACAAGCTCTCTGCGGCGGACCTCATCCGCCTCGCCGCGACGCACACGGTGGCGCGCATGCTGGAACGGGACGATTTCGGCAAGCGCTATCGCACCAACCAGCCGATCGCGATCCACGAGTTCCTCTACCCGTTGGTGCAGGGTTACGACTCCGTGGCCATGCAGGCGGACCTGGAACTCGGCGGCACCGATCAGAAGTTCAACCTGTTGATGGGGCGCGAGTTGCAGAAGCACTTCGGACAAACTCCCCAGTGCATCCTCACGATGCCGTTGCTCGAGGGACTGGACGGCATCAACAAGATGTCGAAATCGCTCGGCAACTATGTGGGGATCACCGAGAGCCCCGGTGAGATCTTCGGAAAACTGATGTCGATCTCGGACGAACTCATGTGGCGGTACATCGACCTGCTGTCGTCGCAGCCTGTCGACGGTGTCAGGCGCTGGAAGGACGAAGTCGCGGCAGGGCGCAATCCCCGAGACATCAAGGTCGCCTTCGCCCAGGAAATGGTCGAGCGCTTTCACGATCGGGTGGCTGCGGAGCGAGCACTCGCGGACTTCGAGGCGCGATTCCGGCAGGGCGCGATGCCCGAGGACATGCCGCTGTTCTTGCTGCCGGCGTCCTCGCCGGTGCCGTTGGTGCAGGCGCTGAAGCAGGCTGAGCTGTCGGCTAGCACGTCGGTGGCCATACGCCTGATTGAGCAGGGCGGCGTGCGCATCGACGGCGAGCGTGTCACCGATCGGGCGCTGACCCTCGCACCGGGAAGGACCGCCGTGCTGCAGGTGGGCAAGCGCAGATTTGCGCGCGTCAGGGTTGGTGACTGATGCGTCGGCGTTCTCTTCTTCCCACCGGGATTCGCTCATGACCGTCCTCATCCTTGGTATCGCCGTATTTCTGGGTGTGCACTCGATACGCATCCTGGCCGATGACTGGCGAACCCGACAGGTCGCAAGAGTCGGCCCGCGCACATACAAGAACGTCTACTCCATCGTCGCTTTGCTGGGATTCCTGCTGATCGTCTGGGGATACGGGCTCGCGCGTACGGATCCAGTGGTCATCTGGATGCCGCCCGGGTGGACGCGCCACTTGGCAGCGTTCATCACTCTGCCTGCCTTCATCCTTCTCGCCGCGGCCAATACCGGAGGCAACTTCCTCAAGGCCGCAGTGGGGCACCCGATGGTGCTCGGGGTAAAGCTGTGGGCATTCGCGCACCTGCTTGCCAACGGCACGCTGGCGGATGTGCTTCTCTTCGGTGCCTTCCTGGCTTGGTCGATTGTGGATTTTGCGGCGGCACGCCGACGCGACAAACGGGATGGTACGGTTCATCCTGGTGGTGGTCCTGCGCGCAACCTGATGACCGTAATTGCCGGGACCGCCGTGTGGGCTGCCTTCGCGTTCTGGCTGCACGCCTGGCTGATCGGCGTCGCGCCGTTCGGCTAAACCTCAGCCAAGGTCCGGCTGCAGCTTCAGTGCGGCCGCCACGATGGGCTTCGCCCAGTCCGGCGTGTGCGACAGGTCGGCGGGCCCGACGATGATCCCGTGTTGCATCTCGAGCACGATGGTGGGGGCGGGGGCCTCGCCCAAGGCCGGATCACCCTCGGCGCTATTGTCGAACAGCCTCAGCGCCGTCAGTTGCGGCAGCAGGCGGATGAGATTCAGGCGGCTGGATTCGTAGCGGCGGCGGATGTCGGCTTCAGCGATGTCGTGTCCGCCCTGATTTACCCGCGCCTTCACTCGTGCGATGTGCAGCTCCGCGCCGGCGAGTCCCACATACCACACATGGATCTCGATCCCCGTTCCTGCTGCCTCAGTGAGCAGGCGCGGAATCGTTCTGGCGCCGAGGGTGGTCTCGAAAGCGAAATCGAGACGTTCGCCAATCGCGCGTTCGAGCAAGCGACGGCCCTGCTGCCAGGCGGCCGCATTGGCTTCGGTCTGGACGAGCGCTGCGTCGGCGCGGCGCAGCGCGCGGGAGGCTTCGTCGGGGTTGTAGTAGTCGGCACCGAAAGCGCGAAATGCAGCACCGCCGATGCTGCTCTTGCCGGCACCGTTTACGCCGGCCAACACGTAGATCCGCGACACGGCACGGAGCCGTTACGGGTCAGTTAGACCACCTAACGCTTGCGCGCAGCCACCTTGACAGCAGCGCGGCCCAGTTCCTCAGGCGATGCCGCGAACGCAGCGGCCATGCCCTCTATTGCCTGCGGCGCCTGCATGCGCTCCAGAAGCCCGTCGAACTGCCCGGCGAGTTCGTCCAAAGAGGGCGCCCGCGGTTTCAGCAGCGATTCGAACTCGGTGAAGGAAAGCAGGACCGCCTTCGGTTTGGCGTGCTTGGTGATGGCGACAGCGCCGCCGACCTGCGCCTGTTCGAAGATTGCGCCGAACTCATTCTTGAAGCGCGTCGCCGCCACTGTCGGAATGTCGACCAGCGCACCCTGGCTGTTGCGGAAGCTGAGCTTGGACATGGATTCTCCCCAAAATAAGTAGCCATTATAGCCAAAGCGGCCACTTATTGCCAAATTGGACAATACAGGCCTAAAGTCTGATACGGTGGCGTGAAACGGTGAGAGATACTGGCGCCCGCCGAAGCGCTCGGGCACCATCGAAAATCGCGCCTTCGGCAGTAACGGGGCCCCATGACCAAACAACGCACCGTCGTCCGCGAGATCGTTCCAGAGCCCATGGTGGAGGGTGCAGGCGTGCACGTGCGACGTCTGATCGCCGGTCGACAGCTGGACTGGTTCGATCCGTTCCTGCTGCTCGACCACTTCGGCTCCGACGATCCGCAGGAGTTCGTGAAGGGTTTCCCGATGCATCCACACCGCGGCATCGAGACCGTCACCTATCTTCTCGAGGGCGAGATCGAGCATCGCGACACCACCGGCAGTTGCGGGACGCTGCGCTCTGGCGGGGTGCAATGGATGACGGCGGGCGGCGGCCTCCTGCACGAGGAAATGCCGCGCCCCGGTGTCGCGGGGCGCCTCGAAGGTTTTCAGTTGTGGGTGAACCTGCCGTCGAAACTCAAGATGTCGCAGCCGCGCTACCGCGAATTCGGGGCCGATGAGATTCCGGAGCTTCGGCGTGACGACGGTACCGTCATCAGAATCATCGCGGGCGAAGTCGACGGCGTGCGCGGCCCGGTGCAGGAGATCGCCATGCAGCCGACCTATCTCGACGTACACCTTGCAGCCAAAGCGTGCTTTGAGCAGCCGGTGCAGCGCGGGCACGCGGCGTTCGCCTATGTCTACCGTGGTGGCGGTCGACTCGGTATCGACCGTTCCGGAGATGCGCCGCGGATCGGCGCCCCGGCGCTCGCCATCCTGAGCGACGGCGATACCTTCCAGGTCAGGGCCGGCGCCGCTGGGGTGCGCCTGCTGCTGGTGAGCGGCGCACCGACACGCGAGCCCATCGCGCGCTACGGACCCTTCGTGATGAACTCGCGGTCGGAGATACTGCAAGCGCTGAACGACCTCAACAGCGACACCTTCGTCTGGCGCGAAGACGGGGCGTCGCCGGGCTGAGGGCACTCTGCCGGGCCGTGCCCGTTTCCTTCATGTCGATTCCACTGGAGACCGAACCATGAGCAGCTCCTCCGAAATCCATCGCTATGCCGGCCAGTCCGTCGACGTCACCTGGGACCAACGTCTGTGCATCCATATCGGCGAATGCGGGGGTGCGAAGGGCGATCTCTTTGTCGGCGACAGGGACCCGTGGTGCCAGCCGGACGTGACGAACGTCGGCGAGGTCGCCGAAGTGTGCGAGCGCTGTCCGAGCGGGGCGCTGGTCTACGAGGTGAAGGACGGGGCCAACGCCGAGCGACCCGCGTCCTGTAACACCGTTCACGTGGCCTATCGCGGCCCGCTCTTTGTGCGGGGAGATCTTGCGATCGAGGGCGCACCCTCCGACATGGCGGGTACTCGCTTTCGCGCGGCCTTCTGTCGCTGCGGACAGTCTAGGATCAAGCCGTTCTGTGACAACAGCCACGTCGCCGCAGGGTTCGACGACTCGGGTGCGGTCGGGGAAATCGGTACCGGGGAAACCGCCGGTGGCGGCCCGCTCGCCATCCGCGGCATCAAGAACGGGCCGTTACACCTCAGGGGCAATCTCTCGATGCAGGCAGGCAGCGGCGTCACCCGCTGGCACGGCACCGAGGCGTTCCTCTGTCGCTGTGGCGCATCGAAGAACAAGCCGTTCTGCGATGGCTCCCACAAGGGGATCGGATTCACGGCGGGCTAGGAGGGCGCCACCCAGACGCTCGATCATGCGCTACGAGTTCTACTACTGGCCCGATATTCAGGGGCGCGGCGAATTCGTGCGTCTCGCCCTGGAGGACGCAGCAGCCGACTATCTGGACGTCGCGCGAATGCCGGGCCGCGGTATGGGCACCCCGGCGCCGCTGCGCTTTTTCGACGACCGCGGAGACGTGCGTCCACCCCTTGCACCGCCGTTCCTCAAAGTCGGGCAACAAGTCGTCGGCCAGACCGCGAACATCCTGCACTTTCTCGGACCGCGGCTGGGTATGGCACCGCGCAGCGAAGTCGACCGCGCTTGGCTGCATCAGCTTCAACTCACGGTCAGCGATCTCGTCGCGGAGATTCACGATACGCATCACCCCGTCGCAGTCAGCCTCTACTACGAAGAGCAGAAGGCGGAAGCGATGCGCCGCGCAGCAGATTTCCTGCAATCGCGCCTGGACAAGTACCTTGGCTACTTCGAGCGCGTGCTCGAGGGTAACCCACGGCGCGGCGGATGGACCGTTGGCGGCCGCATGAGCTACGTCGATCTGTCGCTCTTCCAGGTGATGGCAGGACTTCGCTACGCATTCCCGCATGCCGTGTCGAGAATCACGTATCCGAGACTGGACGTGCTGCATGCGCGAGTTACGGAGCGACCGAATATCTCCGCTTACCTTGCCTCCGCGCGCCGCGTGCCCTTCAGCGCGGCGGATATCTGGCGGCACTACCCGGAACTCGATCAGGAAATTCCTGGCGACGGAAGGCAGGTCGTGCCGAGCGCAATACGGGTTCAAAAGCACCCGGAAAGAAAAAGGGCGGAACGCAACGTTCCGCCCTAAGCTCCCTGAGCGGACAGCTTTTTATACTTGAAAACGAAGCGGAAGCGCGGGCAGCGCTTCACGCACTACACGAGGGGCAATGGGCGCGGGAAGAGGTCGACTGAAGGTATGCGATGCTGCGATCGCCACGAAATTGTATTTTATCAATTATTTGATTTATATAGGTAAATTATACATGAAACGAAGCGCGCTGGTGCGGTGCAGCACAAAATAAGCTGCCGCGCGGGGGGGCTGAGCGGTTCAGGAAGGCGTAACGAAGCACCGGCGAACGACGTTTCGCCGGGCGTGGGGACGACGACAAGACCCTGCCGGCGAGCGATAGGGAAAACGCGCAAGCAAATTTGCGCGCCGAAGGGCCTTAGCTAGATGGTTTGCAGCGGGGAGTGTTGAGCAATCGCGGGAGGATGTTCCGGCGCGGCCTGACGGGTCCCCTTCTCAGCCACGTGGGCCGGTGGAAACCCGAAATAAAGGACAGCAAAAGCCAGTACGGCGATTCGATATTTCATTCTAACTCTCTCCTCCCCATCGGGGACTTTCTCTTCGGGCCGGTGAAAGTCACAGACCGTTTTTTTTGACAGCTTGTGTTGCCGACTGCATCAACACTTGTGCCAAAGGGGAGAAACCGTATTTACATCATTAGGTTATGCCATCTTCGCACACTCGCGACTGTCGCCGGTAAGCGACAGAATTGGGGGGCGTTCTTCAAGGGAACCGGGCGTGTGTGGCGGGCGGTTGTCGCTTGTCGGCGACGGGGCTGCCGCAGATGGTCACTGTCGCGCCGGTGCCGGGAGCGCGATCTCGCCCTGCTCGTCGAACGGCAATGTTATGGAAGCAGGCTGATCCAGATATGCCTTGCCGCGCACCCGGTAGGTGAGCTGCGGTGAACTCCCTGCGACGAAGCCTTGAAGCTGTTTGAGAATCCCGCCGAGACCGCTGAAAACTTCGACGTCGATTTGCTCGCTGCCGAAGCGCGGGACAGTCACCTGCTGGCTGGAAAGACCGGAGGCGAAGGATTTTCCGTTGACGTCGAGGTTGAAGCTCATGCCCTTCACTCCGAGGGGAACATCGTTCGGATTCTGGATGCGGAGCGTGACGATGAACTTCTGCTCGAACAGCGTCATGTCCTGTGGCGTGATGTTCGAGATGCTCACACGCGGCGCGTCGAGACCGCTCAAGGTCGCACACCCGGAGACAAGGAACGCGAGAACGAGAAGGCGAAGCCAGGGTGCGAGTGCATTCATGGTGCTTTCTCCGGCGGCGTTGGGGAGGCTGCGCGACAGCTCGAATTTGCCAAGATCGTAGCAAGAATTCGCGGCGTGCGGTTTCCACCAGGGCGTTGCTGGCTGCCGCCGAGTCTTGGGGAGCGCGTGTAGAATCGCGGTCATCCGGAACGCATGCAATCCGCCTACCGGATCCACCAGCAGGTCACGAAGAGGAAACGCAGCGCCATGAATCTGGAAAAGGTGATCTTCGGCTTTTTCATCGTGCTGGCGGCAACGCTGAATTTCGGCTTCTTCGTCGGCGACATCCAGAACCCCCTGCTGCACAATGAGTTCGAGCTTTTCGTGGCGGTCGTCGTCAACCTGATCGCGACCGTCCTCAAGTTCGGCGACCGCACCCAGATCGGCGCCGTGCAACTCGCCACGAGCCTGGTGGCGGATCTGCAGCTGATCGCCGCAGCGGTGGTATGGGCGCTGGCCGTCCACGTCTGGCCGGAGGGGTATTCGCCGCGGCACGTCGCCAGCGTGGTTTCGCTCTCCGGCGGCGCGGTGTTCGCGAACGTCGTCTCCGTCATCATCCTGATCGTCGAAACCGTCATGTTGCGGCGCTAGCGTCTCAAGCCGAGACCGGATCGGCGGCGAAGGCATATGGAACGCGCGGCAGCGACGACCAGCACCTTCTTCATCGTGCTGCGCCGGATGCGCGCGCCGCTGATCGCCATCGTCGCGATCTATGCCGTCTCCATCGCCGGCCTTACGCTGATTCCGGGTATCGACGCCGAAGGTCGCCCGACTCCGCCGCTCGGCTTCTTCGATGCCTTCTATTTCGTGAGCTATACCGCCACGACGATCGGCTTCGGAGAGATTCCCACGGTCTTCAGTTATGGCCAGCGCATGTGGGTCGTGGTGTGCATCTACCTGAGTGTGGTCGGCTGGACCTACAGCATCGTGACGGTTCTGAACCTGCTGCGCGAGGAAGCGTTCCAGTACGCGCGCGCCATGCAGTCCTTCGAGCGTCGGGTGCGGCGCATGGCGGACCCGTTTTTCCTGGTTGCCGGTTTTGGCGAGACCGGAAGGTTGATATGCCACGCGCTCGATCATCTGCGCATCCCCTTCGTGGTCATCGACGAGAGCGCGGATCGCATCGACGATACGACGCTGCAGGATTTCCAGCGTGACGTGCCGGCGCTCACAGCGGACGCCAGCAACCCGGAGGTGCTGCTGCTGGGGGGGCTGCGGCATCCTTGTTGCCGCGGTGTCATCGCCATCACCGACGATGACACCACCAATCTGGCTGTGGCGATGAGCGTGCGCCTGCTGAACGATCCCATACCGGTCATGTGCCGCGTCCAGAGCAAGGACATCGCAGCCAACATGGCGTCTTTCGGCACCGACTACATCATCAACCCCTTCGAGAAATTCGCGGAGTACCTATCGCTCGCGGTGCGTTCGCCAGGGAGCTATCAGCTGCTGGAATGGCTGACAGGTGTTCCAGGTTCCGAGCTTCGGCCAGAGGCCGTGCCCCCCCGGGGACACTGGGTGGTGGCCGGGTTCGGTCGGCTCGGATCAGAGGTGGCGGGCTGTCTTGCCGATCATGGCATGGATCTTACGGTCATCGCTACCGACGCCGGGCAGGTGACGGCGCACCGCTGCGTTGCGGGGTTGGGCACCGAGGCCGGTGACCTTGCGCGAGGCCGGCATCGAGCATGCGGTCGGCGTTGTCGCGGCATCGGACAACGACGTGAACAACCTGTCGATCGCCGTCACTGCGAAGGAGGTGAATCCCACGCTCTTCGTCGTGATCCGCCGCAACCGAGAATCGAACCGCGCGCTGTTCGAGGCCTTCGGCGCGGACCTGGAGATGGTGCCGAGCGAGATCGTTGCGCACGAATGCCTTGCCGTACTGACGACACCATTGCTCTCCCGCTTCCTAGCGATCGTCAAGCAGCAGGACGACGCCTGGGCGGACGACGTCGTCGAACGACTGCAGCAGTGTGCGGGCACGCGTGTGCCGGCGACGTGGACGGTGGAGCTCAACGCGCGGGCGGCACCCGCAATCGAATGGCATCTGCGCCACCGCGAACTGTCGCTGGCGCGCCTGCTGCGGCACCCCGGCAACCGCGAGGAATGGCTCGATTGCCGTCCCCTGCTGCTGGTGCGCCTGGGCGGGGAGATCCTGCTGCCGGAGCCGACGATACGTATCGAGGCGCGCGACCGCATCCTTTTTGCCGGTACCCCGCAGGCGGCTTCGCTGCAGGCGCTGGTGCTATCGAACCGCAATGCAGCCGACTATGTGGTCACAGGTCAGGAGGCCTCCGGTGCGTGGGTCTGGGAGTGGCTGCGCACACGCTGGTGGAAGACACGCACCCAGCGAGGATGATCGGGGCCATCCGCACGTCGTGCCGCAGATCATTGGACCTAAAAAACCGCAGTTAGGCGATTCCGTTTGCATGGTTGTCGAGAAGACGATGCGCGGGAGGCGGTCCGACCCCGGCGAGGAGGCCTTTGAGATGCTCGCACACGAGATGCCAAACGGTAAGCGTCAGCCCGAGGCCGCATTGACGTTCAGAGTTTGAGCTGGCGCAGAGCGGTGTTGATGTCGTCGGTTCGGAAGGCAGTCGGGTCGAACGAGCCGGCGCACCATTCGAGCATCGATGCGTGCTCTTCGTGCGCGGGATCATTGATCGCCGCGAGGAAGTCCGCGTAGCCTGGCGGACCGCCCACGTCTTCGGGCGGGCAGGCATTGGCACCGGCCAAACAGAGCGGCAACTTCAGTCCGGGCTCGGGCGGCAAGATCTTCTCGACGGTCACCCGGTGTTCCCAGCCGTCGCCGAAGTCGTAGAGATAGATGAAGGATTTGCGCGCGCCGAGTGCGGCGGCCAGCGTGACCCGATCCTCCCGCTGCACCTGCGGCGGCGTGTCGTAGTCCGGGTCAGGCACACCGTAGTGGTCGTGACCGATCACGAACTCGTGCAAGTGGCCGCCGGCCCAGCCCATCGTCCACAGCAGCACACCATGGAGGCGGTGCAATTTGATCGCGGCCGGCACCAGAAGGCGTCGCCAGATGGCCGGCGCGACGTAAAGCAGCTCGATCCGCAGTTGGTAGACCTGAGGCGAGACTTTCGCGGCGCGCAGCGGCGCCTTGGGCGCGACCACCATGGTCATGCGGACTGCCGCGCGGGCATCGCCGGCGCGACATTCCAGGGGAGCAGCTGTTCGATGCGGTTGCTCGGATGCTCGGCGATGCGTCCGAGCACATGCCGCAGGTACAGGTACGGGTCCCGGCCGTTGAGCAAAGCGGTACCGATCAAGCTATAGATGTTGGCCGCCCGCTCGCCGCCGCTGTCGGCGCCGGCGAAGAGGTAGTTGCGTCGCCCGAGGACCACCGGACGAATCGAGCGTTCGGCGCTGTTGTTATCGATTTCGATGCGACCATCGTCGCGATAGCGGGTCAGCGCCGTCCAGCGGGCCAGCGCATACTTGATCGCTCCTGCCAGTTCCGACTTCGCCGACACTATTTGCAGCGTCGCCGACAGCCATTGGTGCAATTCTTCGAGCAGCGGCCCCGCCCGTTCCTGCCGTACCCGGGCCCGCTGGGCCGGCTGGGTGCCGCGGATGTCCCGCTCGATCGCATACAGCGCAGCAATATGTTGCAGCGCCGCGGTCGCCAGCGGTGAGCGATCCACGACATAGAGGTCGTAGAACTTGCGCCGGGCGTGCGCCCAGCAGGCCGCCTCGACGATCTGCCCACTCGCGTACAGCGGGGCGAAGCCGCTATAGGCGTCGGCCTGCAGAATGCCGTGGAAATGACGCAGGTGCGATTGTGGATGCTCGCCCTTGCGGTTGGGCGAATAGCGGTACCACACCGCCGGTGGATCGCGACTCCCGGCCGGACGATCATCGCGGACGTAAGTCCATAACCGTCCGGTCTTGGTCTTGCCGCGTCCGGGGTCGAGCACCGGCACCGGCGTATCGTCCGCGTGCACTTTCTCTGCCCCATGCACATAGCGGCCGAGCACCTCGACCAAGGGTTCGAGCAAGCGCGCCGCACCGCCAACCCACGCCGCCAGCGTGGGGCGATCGAGCTCCACACCGGAGCGTCGATAGATACCCTGCTGCCGATACAGCGGGCAATGGTCGGCGTACTTGGCCACGATCACTTGCGCCAGCAGGCCGGGGGCCGCCATGCCGCGGTCGATGGGCCGCACCGGCGCCGGCTGCTGGACCACCCGCGAACAGTGGCCGCAGGAGAGCTTGGGTCGCACATGGCGGATGACCTTGAAGTAGCCGGTACCAGGTCCAGCATCTCCGACACATCCTCGCCGAGTGGGCGCATCGCGCTACCGCAATCCGGGCAATCGCAGCTCGCCGGTGCGTGCACGACGGTCTCGCGCGGCAGGTGGGCCGGAAACGCGCGCGGTGCGCGCCGGAACGGCAGCACCTTCTTGTCCGGCGGTGCCTGCGTCGAGTCCTTTGCCGGCAGCGTCGGCTCCGGCGGTGCCGCAATCGTCTGCGGCGCGCTTTGTAAATCACCAAGGGCGAGTTGCAATTGCGCCAGCGTCTCATCGATTCGTTCCGACGAGCGCCCGAATTGCCAGCGCTTGAGCCGCGCAATCTCGGCCAACAACTTGGCAATCAACGCATCGCGACTGGCGAGCAACTGCTGCAGTGTTTCGATGTCGCTCGGCAGCGGAGTGGGCGTGTTGGTCACGCCTGTAAATATAGGATGCGAACGGCGATTATGCGAGGAGAATTTGCGTGATCAAGGTCTTGGTCAGTTCGCCTCGCGCTCACGCCGCGCGTTCCGGTTGCCACGTTCGTTCCGGGCGGCGCCAATCGATGCCTTCGAGCAACATCGACAGTTGCGCACTGGTCAGATGAACCGCTCCCGTCGTCACTTGCGGCCACACGAACCGACCGCGCTCCAGCCGCTTCGCGTACAGGTTCATGCCATCGCCGCTCCACCACAGTAATTTCACCAGATCACCACGCCGCCCGCGAAAGATGAACAGATGACCCGCGAAGACGCTCTCGGCCAGCGCGGTCTGCACCAGCGCCGCCAATCCGTTCATACCCTGCCGCATGTCGGTCACTCCCGCAGCGAGCCAGATGCGAGTGCCAATGGGCAAACCAATCATGCGCGCCGCGCCAGGCAGTCCAGCACCAGCCGCAGCGGAGCCATCGCGGGTACGCCGAAGATCCGCACCGTGGCGCGGGCAAATACCACTTCAATACACGGTGGCGTCGCCGCTGGAACAACCTCCGCGGGCGAAGCATGTACTGGTAACAACGTCACCGCGGGCTCGGGGTTCGTCACCGCCACCGGGATGGCCGGAGCGATCGGCAGCGCCAAATGTACCGGATCAGGGGCACCGAATTTCCCCGCCCGATACGCCCGCCGCCAAGTGAACAAAGGTTCGTGTTGATGCCGTGCTCCAGCGCCAGCTTCGCTACCGAAACCCCAGGCTGGCAGGCCGCCGCCGCGAGCCCACGCTTGAATTCGACCGCCCGATTCGGGCAACCCTTCCGGGTCGGCCGGCGCACCCCTGCTGTCGCCAATGTAGCCCCCACCACTTATTTGGTGGACACCACTCTGGCTCATCACGCGAATCCCGTGAAGACGGCCTCCGCATGACGCTTACCTTTGAACGGACGGCTACCGAGCTTTGAGATCAAGAAAATAGGCAAGTCTACGTTTGGCATTAACTAGTTGAGTTATATGGTGGCCAAGGGCGGAATCGAACCACCGACACAAGGATTTTCAGGCCGAAGAGGGAACTTGGGGTAGTCTATAAAACAGTTACTTACGACGCTTGCCAAACCCGATGTCACACGATCCACAACCAATGCCAGACAGGATAGCTGTGGCACAAATTCGGCACACTGGCCTCGCAGCTAAAGTAAGAACCGCTGCCTGATCGAGTCCCTGCGGCTGCGGATCGAGACGGGCACCGCGCCGATGGCGAGACGACCTCAGTGACCCCCCGGCGTGGCCAGGGGCCCACCTCGCTGAGTTGTTCCCCCGGGTCCGCATTACTACGACCGGCAACTTCAGGTTGAACCAGCCCCAGCGCTGCGGATGAGTTGAGCGGTTACGCAGCTTTCCGCAGAGTTGCGCGTATCACGATCTCGTCGTACGGCGCGCTCACCGTCCCCGTTTCGTCGCGCTCGAGGATGTGCCGCTCCTCTAGTGCAGTGTTTGATTCTTGATGGAAGGTAAATGAACTACGTCACTCCAATGCTTTACTTTGATTTGCATTGGAGCGAGCGATTGCGAGTTGCCCCTGTAGTCGTACTCAGTGAGGAGCAGGAGGCCGAGTTGACCAGGCTCGTGCGTTCCAAGCGGACCAGCGTGAGGCTGTGGCAGCGGGCGCGGATTGTGTTGCTGGCCGCGCAGGGCATGATGAACAAGGACATCGCCGAGCAACTGGGGGTGGGACGGGTGCAGGTTTCGCGCTGGCGCGAGCGCTATGTCGAACTCGGGCTCCCAGGGATCGAGCGCGACCTGCCGCGCGGGGCACCGCCGGTGAAGGTGGACGTGCAGCAGCTGGTCGAACTGACCACGCAGAGCAAGCCGCCAGCGGCCACGCACTGGAGCACGCGCAAGATGGCCGCCGAGTTGGGCGTCAGTGCCAGCACGGTGATGCGCCACTGGCAGGCCAATGGCCTGAAGCCGCACCTCGTGCGCGGCTTCAAGGTCTCGCGTGACCCGAAGTTCGTCGAGAAGCTCGAAGACATCGTGGGCCTGTACCTGTCCCCGCCCGAGCACGCCCTGGTGCTGTGCTGCGACGAGAAGAGCCAGGTACAGGCGTTGGATCGCACACAGCCGGGCTTGCCGCTGAAGAAGGGACGCGCACAGACGATGACGCACGACTACAAGCGCCACGGCACGACCACGCTGTTCGCGGCACTGAACATGCTCGACGGCCAGGTCATTGGTCAGTGTCAGCAGCGCCACACCCATGCCGAGTGGCTGAGGTTTCTGCGCAAGATCGAGCGCGAAACGCCCAAGGACAAGACCTTGCATCTGATCGCCGACAACTACGCGACGCACAAACACCCGGCCGTTCAAGCCTGGCTGGCCAAGCACCCGCGGTTCAACATGCACTTCACGCCGACCTCGGCGTCCTGGCTGAACATGGTCGAGCGCTTCTTCCGCGATCTGACCACCGAGCGACTGCGTCGGGGCGTGTTCACCAGCGTGCCCGAACTCGTCGCCGCCATCGACCAATATGTCGCCCATCACAACACCGACCCCAAGCCGTTCATCTGGACCAAAAGCGCACGCGACATCCTGCACAAGGTCATTCGCGCCAACGCCCGCTTAAGTTCCAAACAGAACGAAACACTGCACTAGCAGTTCGTTGAAAAGCGGCATCAACTTGAACACCAGCGCATCGTGAAAATGACTTGTTCGAGTGATAGGGCGCGGGGTTTCGCCTATTCGCCACCCGGTTCGACCTGCTTTGGAGGTCGTTTCGGGTCGGTTTGGCGCACAGCGGACGCACCTCTCCTGTCGATTACCCGCTTTCCGCGAAAAGTTTCGGCAGCCGGCGCAAGTTGACCGCCGTCATGGTCATGGCGAATACCCACTCGGCGCGTTCGAGGCCGCGCAGCTTCAGTTGCCGAAGCGTGCCGTGCTGCTTGCCGTCGCCGAAGATGGTTTCGATCAGCTTGCGAATGATTTGACTGACCGCATAGCCGGGATGGCGAGTCGTGCGCTCATCGATCGCGCTGGCGCGGTTCTTGGTGTTCTGGGCGACATGTGGCGTCACCCCGATGGCGCGGCAGTCAGCGACGAAGTCAGCAGTGTCATAGCCTTTGTCGGCACCTACCGTCTTGCGCGTTTGCGCCGGGTTGCGCCGCCAGCATCTCGATGGCGGCCTCGCGTTCGGCCTTGCCGCGTCGCGTGGGTCAGTCGTTGGTCGACCACCAGCCCGTTGCGGTTCTCCATCAGCGCATGGCCCATGTAATACGGCAGCGCCTCGGCATTCTTGCTCTTGCGATAGAGCCGCGAGTCGGGGTCAGTTCGGCTCTCATGCGTATCGTTGGTGCGCTGCTGGCCGCGGAAGTTGACTTCAGGGTTGCTCTTCGAACCGCTCGCCGGCGGCGGTGGCCCGTCCTTGGGCACGAAGCTCTTCTGCGAGGCCCAGGCGCGAACCAGCGTGCCGTCCACCGAAAAATGTTCGGCGCTCAACAGTCCTTTTGCGCGTGCCTGCGCCAGCACTTCCTCGAACAACACCGCGCAGGTGTCATGTGCGATCAGTCGATCGCGGTTCTTGGAAAAGGTCGAGTGATCCCACGGATCGTCCTGCATCGACACCCCGACAAACCAGCGAAACAGCAGGTTGTAGCCCAACTGCTCGATCAGCATGCGTTCGCTGCGCACGCCGTAGAGCACCTGCAGCATCAACGCGCGCAGCAGCTTCTCCGGCGCGATCGAGTCGCGGCCGGCCGGCGCGTACATCATGGCAAACAGCGGATCCATGCGCCTGAGCGCCTCATTCAAGATGTCGCGCACCGGCACGCAACGGATGAGCCGCCGGCACGTAGCTCTCCAGACTCCGCACCGCGAACAGCGTGTCCTGCATCACATCTGGGCCGCGCATCGCTCTGACCTCGAAGGATTGCCTATGAAAACCCCCATCAGAACGATAGACAAGAATCACGCTTTTACAAGACGAATTTCAACAAACTGCTAGGTCTGCAACATCGGTATGAACCTAAAAGCCGCATTTGATCGAATGCAATCGACCGCGAGTTCAAATTCGAAGTGCAACTGTGATTAACAGTTGGGAGGGCGAGATGCGATAGCATCCGAGCCCCTCGACCGCCAAGTCAAAGTTGCCTGGAATGAACTACACACACCTCACCCAAGCCGAACGATACCAAATTGCCATCCTCAACAAAGCCGGACATCACCAAACCGAGATCGCCCGAGTGATGAACCGACATCCATCGACCATCAGCCGCGAGTTGCGCCGCAACCGGGGTCGACGCGGCTATCGTGCGAAGCAGGCGCATGAGTTCTCACAGGCACGCATGCGTGCCTGCGAGAACGCTCCGCGCATTGCTGCCGAGACTGTGCCTTCGTCGATGAGCGGCTCCGCGAACTCTGGAGCCCGGAGCAGATCTGCGGCCGACTCAAGGCGCGCGGTCTGCCCGCGGCGAGCCACGAGGCCATCTACCAACGCATCTACGCCGATAAACGAAACGGCGGCACCCTGCACCGCGCCCTGCGCTGTCAGAAGGTACGCAGGAAGCGCTACGGCGGGCGCGAGCGACGCGGCACCATCCCCAACCAGGTCTCGATCGAGCAGCGTCCGGCCATCGTCAACAGCCGCAGACGCTTCGGCGACTGGGAGGGCGATCTGATCATCGGCGCCGGTCAGCAACAGGCGCTCGTCACGCTCAACGAACGCAAGTCCCGTTACTGCCTGATCGCCCATGTGCCATCCAAGAGCGCACCGGCAGTCTCCGATACCGTGATCTCTCTGCTCACGCCCTTTACCGTCTGCGTTCACTCGCTCACCACCGACAACGGCAAGGAGTTCGCCCAGCATGAGCGCATCGCCGGGACGCTCGACGCACAGTTCTTCTTCGCCCATCCCTATGCCTCTTGGGAACGCGGCGCCAACGAGAACATGAACGGCTATCCGCCAGTTCTTCCCAAAGAAGATGCGCTTCGAATCCATCACCCGCCAGGACATCGAATTCGCCATGCATCGTCTCAACCACCGCCCCAGAAAATGCCTCGCCTTCAACACCCCTCACGAGGTCTTCATGAAGCAGCTACACTCCCGTCATAACACCGTTGCACTTCAGCCTTGAATCCGCCGACTATTAAACCTAAAAGCCGCATTTGATCGAATGCAATCGACCGGAGAATGAGGCAGGCTGTGGTTTTCGAGACTCTGGCGGGGGTCAGCCGATGGGTGAGTCGAAATTGAAGCGAATGCAGGTGCTGGCGAGGCTGAATCCGGGCGGTGGCTTGCAGAGGGCCGGCGGCCGAGTGCAAGTGCGCTGGGAGAGCGAGAGCGCGGCCACGCCGATGGGGCAGCTGGCGTACTTCATGGAATTTCTGACGTTGACCGGCTTGTGGTCGCGTTGGCAGGACGGCTACCCGCTGGCCTATGCCAGCCCGAACGCCCCGAGCAAGGCGGAGATTCTGGGCACCTGGATGCGGTCGATTCTCTCGGGCCACAAGCGCTATTCGCATGTGACCGGGATCCGCTGCGATGGGATCAATCCGGGACTGTTGGGGATGAGTAAAGTGATCAGCGAGGACGCGCTGCGTCGGGCGCTGAGTGCCACCCCCGAAGCCGAGGGCGTGGCCTGGCTGGACGCTCACCTGGACCAGAGCGTGGCGCTTGTGCTCGATGCGCCGTGGATTCTCGACGTGGACACCACCGTCAAGCCGCTCTATGGCAAGCAGGAGGGTGCGGTCGTTTCCTACAACCCGAAGAAGCCGGGCCGCCCGTCTTGCGCCGTGCGCTCACGGGCGAGGTGTTGCTGGCAGCGCAAGACAACGCTCAGGGGCTGCTCGGTTTCGTCGAGGCCCACCGCAAGGGCGGCAAGCGCGTGACCGGCTATGAGTACGCCGTGCTGGTCACCAATCTCGACCACGAAATCCTTGCGCTGGGCCAGCTCTATCGGGATCGGGCCGACGCCGAGAACGCCTTTGATGAGTTGAAGAACCAGTGGGGCTGGGGCGGATTCACCACCCACGACCTGCATCGCTGCCAACTCTCGGCCCGCGCCGTCGCGCTCATCTACAACTGGTGGAGCCTGTTCGTTCGCCTGGCCCATCCGCAAGCCCGCCGCGAGGCCATCACCCGCCGGCCGTGGTTGATGTCGTCGGTGGGGCAGCGCACGGAGCACGCCGGGCAAACGACAATCACGCTGACCGGTTTGCACGCTCATTTCGAGAAGGCGCGGGCAGCGCTGATGCGTGTGTCTGCCATGCTTCAGGGCTGGGTGGTTCGTGCTGCCAAGCCGTTGGATCCGTCCACCGTTTGGCATCTCGTGTGCGAGCATCTCAAAGGCCTCCTCGCCGGGGTCGGACCGCCTCCCGCGCATCGTCTTCTCGACAACCATGCAAACGGAATCGCCTAATTGAGGTTTTTAGGATCATTCATTTGGGCGCTGGTGCTCTTGTTGAAGCGCAGCCGGTCTGAAACTTCCGGGATAGCCTCCCGACAGCGCCATACCGCACCGAAAAAAAGCGGAGCCTGTGCTCCGCTTTTTCTGTTGTGCGCCCAGCATGGGCGCGATCTTGGAGGTGGAAGTCCTCCCGTGAGTTGGCCACAGCGAACGAAGCGAAGCGCAACTGCATGAGGGCGACCGAGTGTGGGGAGGAAGCGTGGAGCGAAACCGCGAGCCGATGGACAAGAACCGGATATGAGGCGCTGGCGAGCAGGGCGAGCGGGCAACGTTCCGCGAAGCTGTTGTGGTCAAGGCTCAGGCGGTGTAAATGCGGCGGTTGTGCGGGGAAGGATCGCGTTCTTACCTGGGGAGACCTCGCCTCACGGCTGAAAGGCCGACGCGGAAACGCGGAGCGAGGAGTCAGCAGAGGCCGTAGTAGCTGCCTGCAAGGGGCGAAGGGCCGAACGAGAAGGAAAGCCGACGATCATGTCGCTTGGACGTGCAGAGCATCAGAAGCCTGGGCAACCGGGGCGAGCCTAGATAGGGCAAGGTGAAGCCTTGCTGGGTATTGGACGCGATGAAGCACGGTTGGCGCGACCTGAACCCGAAGGCTTGGGGCGAGCCGACCTGCTTACGCAGGCACTCGCGAGAGAGAACATGGTCTTGGCGTGGAAACGTGTCAAGGCCAATCGCGGCAGTGCTGGGGTGGATGGATTGACGATCGATGCCACCGTCGAGTATCTCAAGACCCAATGGCCCCGGATACGGGAAAAGCTGCAAACGGGACGCTACCGGCCCCAACCGGTACGTCGGGTGCAGATACCCAAGTCTGGGGGCGGCATGCGGGAACTGGGGATACCCACGGTGAGCGACCGGCTGATTCAGCAAGCCCTGCTGCAAGTTCTGCAACCGCTGATCGATCCGACGTTCTGCGAACACAGTTACGGCTTCCGGCCGGGCCGACGCGCCCAGGACGCGGTGCTACAAGCACAGCGCCATGTGCAAGAAGGCTGGCAGGTGGTGGTTGATATCGACTTGGAGAAATTCTTTGACCGGGTCAATCACGACGTTCTGATGGCATCGCCTTGCCAAGCGTATCGACGACAAAGCCGTGCTACGGCTGATCCGGCGATATCTTACGGCTGGGATCATGGGTGGCGGCGTGGTCACGGAGCGTTTTGAGGGCACACCGCAAGGTGGGCCGCTCTCGCCGTGGCGAATGACGATGGTGTCGTCGCCGACCAGGACCTCCTTGACCAGAAGCCGGACGATGCGCTGGCGCTCCTCGACGTCGGGTGTCGCCGCCTGCGATCGAGCCGGGTGAGGAACCCGGCAAGCGTTTCGGCTAGGCGGAGATAGGCGGCGCGCTCGCCGGTCTGGTCCTCGATCGAGAGCAGCTCGGCGAGTGTTGCCTGCTCTTGCTGCCGCAACGCCGGCATTCTGCGGCGCAGCTCATCCAGCGAGATCAGGTCTTCCTGGTAGGCGCTCAGCAAGCGGTCCATGCTCTTGCGGAGCCGCGCCAGATCGCGCTGCAGGGCTTTCTCCCGCCGTTGTGTCGGATCGGAGGTGCGCGCTGCCGCCAACCGCCGGTCAAGCTCGCCTTGGATCAGACCGGGATCCTCGAGCAGTTTGATCATTTCGGCCCAAACGACCTGGTCGAGCAGGTCCTGGCGCAACGGGCCGGTTGTCGCAGACCGGGCCGCCCCGGTGGCGCCACGCATCCGAGCCGAGGCATCGATAGTAGTGAATCGTGCGGGCGCTCGACCGGGTCGATGTGCGGTAGAGGGCGTAGCCGCACTTGTTGCACACGACCAAGCCTTGGACCACGCTCGGCGTGATCGTTCGCCGGGGCGCGAGGACCTTGTTGCGTTCGAGGAGTTCCTGAGCCAATGCGAAGATCTCGTCGCTGACGATCGCCGGCACCGGGATCTCGATCCACTCCTCTCGCGGCCTCTCATGGCTTGCGTTGTTGCGCGCAGCGATGCCGCCGCGCAAACGCAGCGGCCGCGTGATCCGTTGGCGCGGGGCGAGGCGGGTCTTGCCGAAGCAGGCGGTCCCCTTGTAGGCCGGATTTCGGAGCATCGCCCAGACGGTCGAGCGCTCCCAGCGCGAGCAGCGCTTGCGCGTCGGCAGCGCGCGCTCGTTGAGCAGCCGGGTGATGGCGCCGATGCTCATGTGGTGCACGGTGTAGCGTTCGTAGACCAGACGAACGACGTCCGCCTCGGCCTCGATGATCTCGTCGAGGTACGCCGCGGCCTGGTCGGTCTTGCGAGCGTAGCAATAGCCGAACGGAGCGCCGCTCAGCACGCTGATCTGGCCTTGTCGGGCACGATGGCGCTTGCCGCGGCGTGATCGCTCGATGATCTGCGCCCTCTCGTATTCCGCGATCATGCCCTGGAACTGGAGCAGCAGCTGATCCTCCGGCGTCACCATCGGCGGCGCTTTGATGAAGACCGTCTCGACGCCGTGCCGGGCCAACTCCTCGATCAGCAGGACCTGATACGCGTACTTCCGGCTCAGCCGATCGGGGGCGTACACCAAAACGGCATGCAGCTGGCCTTCGGCCGCCAGATCGCGGATCCGCTCGAGGCCAGGGCGGACCAGGCTCGCCCCGCTATAGCCGTCGTCTTCGAAGATCAGGTCCGCCGATACGCTGTAGCCCTGGCTCTCGGCGAACGCGATCAGTGCCGCCGTCTGGCTCCCGATCGTGTTGTCCTCCTTCTGTTGGTCCGAGGATACCCTGGCGTAAATCGCGGCGATCATTGCCCTCTCCTGTCACTGCAGGTCGATCGTTGGCGAGGCGGACGCGATCAGGCACGAGGATTTCGTAGACCTGCTGCAGCTTCGCGGCGAGCAAACGGTCAAAGACATAATCCAGGTGAACATCTCGGCTGTCTTTCGCTCGCCGCTCAGCCATGCTCGCGCGCAGCAGCCAGATACGTCTTGACGGCGCGCGCCACGATCTCGCCGAGAGTGATGCCGCTGGTCGCAGCGTACGTGCGCAGCTCGCGCACCACACTTTCCGGGACTTTGAGCGTAATCGGCACCGAGGCCTCGGCTCACCGCCACCGGATGCCCGATCGCCTCGGCGTCTTGGAGGTAGCGATAAGCCTGGCGCCGTGAGAGCCCAAACTCGCGCGACAGCACCGCCGCTGCCTCGCCATGCTGTTGCGCCTCGCCGAGTAAGCCGAGGGCCGCATTCAGCCGCCGGGCCTTCTCGGCATAAGTGGACCGTGTCATGTGCCATTTAGATATTACCTTTTGTGACGCAGATCAAGCACCGAACCACCCCGCCACCCTCCGATACGGCGCTCAAACCGGAAGTTACCTTTTGCGTTCAGGGCGTGATCTCGCCGCTCTTGTCCAACATCCTGCTGGATGAAGTGGATCGGGAACTGGAGCGACGCGGACACCGGTTCGTGCGCTACGCCGACGACTGCAATGTTTATGTGCGTAGTCGGAAAGCGGGCGAACGAGTGCTGGGCGGACTGCGGAAACTCTACGAGCGACTTCACCTGAAGGTGAATGAGACCAAGACCGCTGTAGCTCGTGCGACCGGCCGCAAGTTTCTCGGCTATGCCCTGTGGCGAACCGCCGGGGGGTGAAGTCAAGCGAGCGGTCGCGGCCAAGGCCATCGCCACCTTCAGACAGCGCATCCGGCGGATGACTCGCCGGACGTGCGGACGCAACCTGAGTGAAGTTGCGGAAGAACTGCGGTGTTATATACCGGGCTGGAAAGCGTATTTCCGTCTGGCGCAGACACCGGGAATATTCCGCAGACTGGACGAATGGCTGCGACACCGCCTGCGTGCTTTGCAGCTCAAGCACTGGCGACGGGGACCGACGATATATCGGGAATTGCGGGCGTTGGGTGCGAGTTCAGATCAAGCGGAGCGGGTGGCGGCCAATGCCTGTCGCTGGTGGCAAAACAGCCGCTTGGAACTGAATCGAATCATGCCCATCGCTTACTTCGACCGGCTCGGCGTGCCGCGTCTCTCATGATCTCAACTACTCGAACCGCCCGGTGCGGACCCGCATGCCGGGTGGTGTGGGAGGGGTGGGTCAGGTAATCTGGCCCCCCTATCCCGTTTGCCGGGACCGCTGGACGCACGCTGACGGGAGGTGTTACGCGATGGAGTATCAGGCAAGGCTGCCAGCGCCGTTCGCCGTGCTCGGTGTGCGCACTGAAAGCGATGTGCTGATCGGCATCGATTTCCTGCCGCTCGACACGTCATCAGTGGCGCCGACAGATCCCTTCACGATTGAGGTGTGCCGACAGCTGCAGGCGTATCTCGAGGATCCGCGGCAGCCTTTCGAGCTGCCGATCGCAGTCGGCGGCACTGTCTTTCAGCGACGTGTCTGGAGCGACATTGCGCGCATCCACTGCGGCGAAACGCGTACCTATGCCGAGGTCGCAGCGCGCACGGGCTCCGGCGCGCGTGCGGTCGGCAACGCCTGCGGCGCCAACCGGGTGCCGCTGGTGATTCCTTGCCATCGCGTTGTCGGCAGCCACGGCATCGGTGGATTCATGAACGCGAACGACGGCGTCGTGCTCGACGTCAAGCGCTGGTTGCTTCAGCATGAGCGCGGGTGAGGATCTTCTTGATCTTTTCTGTGATGCGCTGTGGCTGGAGGACGGTCTCTCCCGCAGCACGCTGCAGAGCTATCGCACCGACCTGCGCCAGTTCGCCGACTGGCTCGAGCAGGCGCAGCGGGCGCGGCTCTGCCGGACGCGCAGCGCGCTGATCTCCTCGACTATCTCGCGCACAAGTTCGCGCAGAAGGCGAAGCCGCGCACCACCAGCCGGCTGCTGTCGAGCCTCAAGCGCTTCTATGGCTACCTGCTGCGACAGGGGCGGATTCGAGGCCGACCCGACGCTGCAGCATCGAGGCGCCGAAGCTGCCGCGCAGCCTGCCCAAGATCCTCACGCGAAGACGACGTCGAGCGCCTGCTGGCAGGCGCCAGACTCCGGATACCGCCCTGGGCCTGCGCGACCGCGCCATGCTGGAGATGCTATATGCGAGCGGCCTGCGCGTGTCCGAGCTGGTCGGGCTGCAAGCTGCCCCAGGTGAGCCACGACATGGGCGTGGTGCGCGTGATGGGCAAGGGCGCCAAGGAGCGCCTGGTGCCGCTGGGCGAAGAGGCGCTCGCGTGGATCCGCCGCTACCTGCGCGAGGCGCGACCGGCGCTGCTCGACGGGCGCGCCAGCGAGGACCTGTTCGTCACGGCGCGCGGCTGCGGCATGACGCGCCAGATGTTCTGGCGCCTGATCAAGCGACTACGCCGTGCAGGCGGGGATCGCGCGCGGCGATCTCTCCGCACACCCTGCGCCATGCCTTCGCGACGCACCTGCTCAATCACGGTGCCGATCTGCGCGTGGTGCAACTGCTGCTCGGACATGCAGACATATCGACCACGCAGATCTATACCCACGTCGCGCGCGAGCGGCTGAAGCAGCTGCACGCGAAGCATCATCCGCGCGGCTGAAGGGATCGGTCAGGCGCGCGCGCCGCGTTCAATGGTGACGCCGAGCCGCTTCACGCCACGCAAGAGCTGCAGCTTCGCGACGCTCACCTTCACCCAGGGCGATTTGAACTCGCCGCGAACGATGTCGGCGATGTGTTCCGCGAGCCGTTCGAGCAGCAGGAAGTGCTGCACCTTCAGGATTTCCTCGATGCGGGTGACGACCGCGCCGTAGTCGATAGTGTCGCCGATGTCGTCGGTGGCTGCCGCGCGACTGCCGGGGTTAGCGATTTGGAGATCGATCTGAATGGTCTGCGGGACACGGCGCTCCCACTCGTAGATGCCGATCAGGGTTTCCACGCGGAAGTCCTCGATGAAGATGATGTCCATGGCGCCGTGTCGTAGAATCAAAGCACGATTGTAATCAAGAGCGGACCGGTGGGCGCATTCCCCACCAGGTGCCGCGTTCGGGGGAGCAGCAGCCTTGGCCAGTGCGGTTCTCGTGGTGCTCGCCTATCTGATCGGCTCGGTATCTTTTGCCGTCATCGTGAGCGCCGTTTTCAGGCTGCCCGATCCGCGCAGCTATGGCTCGGGCAATCCGGGTGCAACCAACGTCCTGCGCTCGGGGAAGAAGACCGCTGCTGCACTCACCCTGGCGGGTGACGTACTGAAGGGAGCCGTCGCTGTCTGGCTCGCGAGAAGCGTCGGCCCCGCAGTCGGTGCAGCGCCCGAGGTGGTACCGCTATCAGGCCTCGCCGCCTTCCTCGGCCACCTTTATCCGATCTTCTTTCGCTTTCGCGGGGGCAAAGGGGTCGCGACTGCGGCGGGCATCCTGTTCGCGTTCAGCGTACCGGTCGGTCTTGCGGTGCTGTCGGTATGGGGCGTTGTGTTCTCGCTGACACGCGTATCTTCGATGGGTGCGCTGGCGGCAGCGATCGCAGCACCGATCGCCGGATGGTACTTCCTCGGCGCCGGAGGCTATCTGGTGGTCATCCTGGCGATGACGGCGCTGCTCATCTGGCGTCATCGCAGCAACATCCGCAAGCTTCGCCAGGGCAGGGAAGGTCGAGCCGTCTGAGTCATTGAGCGGCCGCCTCAGCGGCCGGCGGCAGACTCGCGAGGTCCCAGCGCGGTCGGACCGCGAAGCCGAGCGTGCCGCCAACCGCCGAATTCAGGCGCAGGGCACCGGCCAGCGCAATCATGGCGCCGTTGTCGGTGCAGAACTTGAGACGGGGGTAGAACAACTGGGCGCCATGCGCGCGAGCAGCTGTGGCGAGACGCTCACGCAACGCCTGATTGGCGCCGACCCCACCGGCCACGACGAGCCGGTGCAACCCGGTCAAGTCGAGGGCCGCGACTGCCTTGGCCACCAGCACGTCGACGATTGCGGCCTGAAAACTTGCGGCGACGTCGGCGCGCGTTGCTGCATCGGGCTGGATGCGGCGTATGAGCAGCGCCACTGCAGTCTTGAGCCCGCTGAAGCTGAAATCGAGGTCTCGGCTCGTCAACATCGGCCGTGGTAGTGCGAACCGGTCCGCGCGACCTTCGGCAGCGAGAAGTGCCAAGGCGGGACCTCCGGGATAGCCGAGACCGAGGAGTTGCGCAGTCTTGTCGAACGCTTCTCCGGCGGCGTCGTCGAGCGTTTCGCCCAAGAGCTGATAGCGACCGACCCCGCGCACTTCCATCAACTGGGTGTGCCCGCCGGAGGCGAGCAGACAGACGAAGGGAAAGGCAGGCGCCGGGTCGCCGAGCAATGGGGAGAGCAGATGGCCTTCCAGGTGGTGGACTGGAACAGCTGGTATGCGCAGGGCGTAGGCGAGCGCCGTGGCGGTTGCCGGCACCCACGAGGAGAGCGCCGGCCAGACCGGGGCCTTGCGTGTATGCGATTGCTTTCAGCGCGTCCGGCGAGGTCTGCGTCTGGCGCAGGAGGTCGCTAATCAACGGCAGCAGCCGGCGGACATGGTCGCGCGACGCAAGCTCGGGCACGACGCCCCCATACGCGCCGTGCAGGTCGACTTGAGAGAACAGGGTGTGCGCAACGAGTCCATGTTCCAGATCGAAGAGCGCCACGCCCGTCTCGTCACACGATGTCTCTATGCCGAGAACGAGTCCGGTGCGCTCGGACTGCCGGTGCAGTGTGGCGTCAGCCGGGGAAGAATCTGTAGGCACGAAGGGCTTCCAAATCTCGCGGAAAGCCTGATATATTACCCGGCTTTCCGCCGATTAACCCTCAGGCCAACAGTTCAATGCCCACTGTACGCGTCAAAGAGAACGAACCGTTCGAAGTTGCCTTGCGGCGCTTCAAGCGCACCATCGAAAAAACCGGCCTTCTCACGGAGCTTCGCGCCCGCGAGTTCTACGAGAAGCCCACTTCGGAGCGCAAGCGCAAGCTTGCCGCAGCCGTGAAGCGTCACTACAAGCGTCTGCGCGGCCAGATGCTCCCCCAGCGCCTGTACTGATCGGCTTTTCACACTGCGAGTTGCGGGCGGCGCGCCCGTTCCCGCTCCGGTTTGACGAGGTGTCCGCATGACCCTCAAGGTCCGTATCACCGACGACATGAAGTCCGCGCTGCGCGCGAAGGATACGCAGCGGCTGGGCGCGGTCCGCCTGTTGCTCGCCGCGGTCAAGCAGCGCGAGGTGGACGAGCGACGCGAACTGCCCGACGCAGATGTCGTCGCGACCATCGATAAGATGATCAAGCAGCGCCGTGACGCCATTGCCCAGTTCGAGGCCGGCGGGCGGCAGGATCTCGCCGCCGGCGAGGCGTATGAGGTCGCGCTGCTGCAAGGCTACCTGCCGGCGCAGTTGTCCCAGTCGGAAGTCGAGGAAGCCGTCGCGATTGCCATCGCCGAGACGGGCGCGGTCGGTCCACAAGGCATGGGAAAAGTCATGGCGGCGCTCAAGGCCAAGCTCGCCGGCCGCGCCGACATGGGGAAGGTCTCGGTGCTCGTCAAGTCCCGATTGGCGGGCTGAAGGCTGGGCGTTTGCCTGGTGCACGGCACGCCGGCCGCGCTGGCGCCAGCCCAGACCCTTCCGTCGCAGTTCCGGGGCGACATGGGCGTGCGGCCTATAATGCTTAGGTTGTTCGTCGACGTCATGATTCCCGAATCCTTCCTCCAGGATCTGCTGAACCGCCTCGATATCGTCGACGTGGTCGAATCGTACATGCCCCTCAAGCGGGCGGGCGCCAATCTGGTCGCCTGCTGCCCCTTCCACAGCGAAAAGAGCCCTTCCTTCACGGTCAGCCCGGCGAAGCAGTTCTATCACTGCTTTGGGTGCGGCGCACACGGCAACGCCGTCGGTTTCGTGATGGAGTATTCGGGGCTGGGCTTTGTCGAGGCGGTCAAGGAACTGGCCGGGAGGGCAGGCATGACCGTACAGGATGTGAGGCCGGAAAGTGCGGCTGCGTCCTCGTCGGCGGTGCCTATCCAGAGCATCGTGGGGACGCTGCGGACAGCCACGATTTTCTACAAGGGCGAACTCAAACGTTCTGACGCAGCGGTCGAGTATCTCAAGGGGCGCGGGCTGACCGGAGAGATTGCCGCGCGCTTCGGGCTCGGTTTTGCACCACCAGGCTGGCAGAGCTTGGCGGGCGCCTTTCCCGACTACCGCGCCCAGACGCTGGTTGACGCGGGTCTCGTGGTCGAGGGCGACGATGGCAAGCGCTATGACCGTTTCCGGGATCGCATCATGTTCCCGATCGTGAGTACCCGTGGCGACGTCATCGGCTTCGGTGGGCGTGTGCTCGGCAAGGGAGAACCCAAGTATCTGAATTCGCCGGAGACATCGGTCTTCGAGAAAGGGCGGGAGGTCTACGGTTTGTACCAGGCGCGTACAGCCATACGCGCCTCCGGGCGGGTGATCGTGGTCGAAGGCTATATGGACGTGGTCGCCCTCGCGCAGCAGGGTATCGACGACGCGGTCGCAACACTGGGTACCGCGACCACGCCGTTTCACGTACAGAAGCTGCTCAGGCAGGCAGGGCGCGTCGTGTTCTGCTTTGACGGCGATGAGGCGGGCCGGCGCGCGGCGTGGCGGGCGCTCGAGAATTGCCTCGGACAACTCGTCGACGGCAAGGAGGTGGCCTTCGCCTTCCTGTCCGAGGGTGAAGATCCCGACAGCTACGTGCGGAAGGCGGGGTGTGAAAGATTCGAGGCGCTGATCCGTGATGCTCTTCCTCTGTCGGGTTTCCTCTTGCGCGAGCTCACCCGTCCGTTGGATCTCGCCAGCGCGGAAGGGCGCGCACACCTGCTGCAGTCTGCGAAACCGCTTATAGCCCGGATCACGGCGCCAGCACTCGCCACCATGCTGCGCCAGCGCTTGGCGGAGCTGGCCGGGCTCGCACAGGTCGAGAGCGACGCGTTGCTCGGAGTCAAAAGTGCGCTAGGGTCGCGCCCGCCGCGGCGGGTTACGCACCCAGCACCGGTTTCGCAGAAGCGGCAGCTGCTGCGCTGTCTGCTGATTGCTCCGCACCTGGCTGCAGAAATCGACCGTGAGGTGATTGATGCTCGCGATCCCGATACGCAGGCGCTACTTGCGCTGCTTGATTTTCTTGCCGCCAACCCGCAGGTAACGGAGCGGGTTCTGCTTGCGACCATGAGTGAATTCTTCCGTGGATCGTCCCACGAACCCGTGCTGAACGAGGCGTCGGCGGAGATCATGGAACTGGGGATCGACGGATCGGGCGCGAAGGCTGAATTCGATGCTCTACTGCAGCAGCTGAGGAAATCGCGCCGTACGAACCGCCTCAAGGAACTGGCCGCCAAGGGTTTGGCGGTTCTGACTCCGGACGAGCGGTCAGAACTCCGAAACCGCCCGGCAGAACGCTCTGCGGCAACTGGCGGTCAAACGCTTACTTCCAAGCCTGTGATAGACTAATGGGCTTTTCTTCGCATCTTCGGACGAAACATATGGCCAAAGACAAGGACAGGGATCGCGAACTCCTCAAGTCTGCTGCGCAGCTTCCTGATGACGCGGAAGCACGTCGGATGCGGCTCAAGAATTTGATCGTGCTCGGCAAGGAAAGGGGTTATCTGACCTACGCCGAGATCAACGATCATCTTCCCGATGACATGCTGGATGCCGAGCAAATCGAGAACATCATCAGCATGATCAACGACATGGGGATTCAGGTCTACGACGAGGCACCCGATGCCGAATCCCTGCTCATGTCCGATGCGACGCCGACAGTCGCAGACGAAGATGTCGCCGAAGAAGCCGAGGCCGCGCTTTCCACCGTGGACGCGGAGTTCGGTCGCACCACCGATCCCGTGCGGATGTACATGCGCGAGATGGGTTCGGTGGAACTACTCACGCGCGAAGGCGAAATCGAGATCGCGAAGCGCATTGAGGACGGGCTCAAGCACATGATTCAGGCGATCTCGGCGTGCCCGACCACAATCCGGGACATCCTCGAGTTCGCGGATCGCATCGAGCGCGATGAGATGCGTGTCGACGAGCTGGTCGACGGGCTGCTTGATCCGAACGCCGAGGAGATTCCTGACGAGGTGCCGGAAGAGGCCATGGAGGCAGAGTTGGCGGCCTCCGAGGAGGAAGAGGACGACGACGGCGCGATGGCGCGGGCGAGTCTCCTTCAACTCAAGAACCAGGCGCTCGAGCGCTTCGAGATCATTCGCGGGCATTACAACAAGATGGTGAAGATGCTCGCCAAGCAGGGTTCGAAGAGCAAGACCTACCAGAAGATTCAGGAACAGATCTCCGCGGAGTTGATGGGGATTCGGTTTTCGGCGCGCCAGGTAGAGGCACTGTGCGACGGACTGCGGCGACTGGTCGACGAAGTGCGCACCTATGAGCGCGAGATCATGGATCTCAGCGTGCACAAGGCAAGCATGCCGCGATCGCATTTCATCAAGAATTTTCCGGGCAACGAAGAGGACCTCGACTGGGTGGCGCGGGAAGTTGCGGCGCGTCGTCCCTACAGTGACACGCTTTCGCGATTTGCGCCGGCGATCATCGAACTGCAGGAGCGCCTGCTCGATGTCCAGCATCGGGTGATGATCCCGCTGCGGGACCTCAAGGAGATCAATCGCCAGATGTCCACGGGTGAGGCCAAGGCGCGTCGCGCGAAGCGCGAGATGACGGAGGCCAACCTGCGACTCGTGATCTCGATCGCGAAGAAATACACCAACCGCGGGCTGCAGTTCCTGGATCTGATCCAGGAAGGGAACATCGGTCTCATGAAAGCCGTCGACAAGTTCGAGTACCGGCGCGGGTACAAGTTTTCGACCTATGCGACGTGGTGGATCCGCCAGGCAATCACGCGCTCGATTGCCGATCAGGCGCGCACCATCCGCATTCCGGTGCACATGATCGAGACCATCAACAAGATGAATCGGATCTCGCGCCAGATCCTGCAGGAGACCGGACAGGAACCGGATCCCGCGCTGCTCGCGCAGAAGATGGAGATGCCGGAAGAGAAAATCCGCAAGATCCTCAAGATATCGAAAGAGCCGATCTCGATGGAAACGCCGATCGGCGACGACGACGACTCCCATCTCGGTGACTTCATCGAGGATGCGTCCACCATGGCTCCGTCCGATGCGGCGGTGTACGCGAGCCTGCGCGACGTGACCAAAGATGTCCTCGACACGCTGACGCCGCGCGAGGCGAAGGTCCTGCGCATGCGCTTCGGCATCGAGATGAATACCGATCACACCCTCGAAGAGGTTGGCAAGCAATTCGACGTGACGCGCGAGCGCATCCGCCAGATAGAGGCGAAGGCGCTGAGGAAGTTGCGGCACCCGTCGCGTTCCGAGCGGCTGCGAAGCTTCCTGGATAACGAGGCGTGAAATCCGGCTGCGGGGTGTAGAAGTAGCGGATTTGCGCGTGACCCTCCGGTGAGGGACGCCCCATCACGTCCCAGTTGCCCGGTCTGTAGCTACGTCGTCGGTTAGAGCAGCCCGGGAACGCGAGCTGCTCCGGGTTCGAGTGCGCGGCCGCGGCGCGGAGACTCGGCGAATCGACTATTCGCCGAGGTCTGATGTTCTCGAGGTCATCACGCAGGCCCGTCCCTTGGCATTTTGAGGGATTCTCTGCGCCCGCAAGATCGTCAGCAGCTGGAGTTCCAGGCCGCGACAGCAAGGGGGTATCGGCGCGCGCCGATAACAGTACGACCTGATCGGGATTGCTTTGGCAGTTCTGCTGTGGCGGCGGTCTTTGACGCCTGTCAGCTGCATGCGCTGACAGGCCCGTTACCCTCTCGAAGAGATTCAGGCGCGTCGATCCCATCGAACTGGACGGTGCTGATGGCTAAACGTGTTCGAGATGGTGATCGCATCGCCGTCGGCAACGCCGACCCCGCGCCCGGAAATGCTCTCGGCGCTGGCAGATGCAACCGCCAACGGTGCTCAGGAGGCGGTGGCCAGACCGCACAAGCGCATGAGCTGCGGCGCGGTCATTTCTCGCTGTCCTTGTCGGTGAATCCGCCGAGGATCGTGAAAAGGGCGAGCGCCGCAAAGTACACGCTTGCCCAAACCATCGCACGGGCGCAGGTTCTCACACCCGAAAGCACGGTGCTCATTGCTAATCTCCTCACCTTAGACAACCCCACGGATCACGGCAGTCTCCGATAGCGCGGGTACCAGTTCTCGCGGGGTGCGACGAACGGCGGGGCCTCAAGCGGCGCACGAGCAACGTTGCGGGCCGCGGGGGGCACCGCGCCGCGCAGGGAAACTCCTCATGCAGATAGCGAAGGAGGGTGTGCCGGATAAAGGCAATGGTGGAAATCTAAAATCGCGGTCGCACGATGCCACCGTGAAAACACAACCTTTCGCTCCGAAGTCGGCATCAGACGAGGGCGCTTCTACGGTGTTCCAGGCGATCATGGAGGCAGTAACGCGACAGTCCCGAGGTCTGGTATTCTGCGCGGCGATGAGGGCGCGCACGTTTACCTGTTCCTCGGCTCTCCTGAGTCCGCGAGAACCGCTCTCCGTTCTGGAAGCGCCCTGGAGAAGCGGAAATCCGATCGTAAGTGTTGGATGGGTCTGTAGCTCAGTCGGTTAGAGCAGGGGACTCATAATCCCTTGGTCGCTGGTTCGAGTCCAGCCAGACCCACCACTCCCCTTTAACCGCCGTTGACACGATAGCCGGCTTTCAAGATAATCGCCGGTTTCGTTTGGAGGGGTTCCCGAGCGGTCAAAGGGAGCAGACTGTAAATCTGCCGGCTCTGCCTTCGAAGGTTCGAATCCTTCCCCCTCCACCAAGGATGGCCGTAGTGGAAGAGGTGATCAGGAGGACGATGGCAGCAAGCAGTGTCCTCTCGATTGCACTTCGCTGCGGGTGTAGCTCAATGGTAGAGCAGAAGCCTTCCAAGCTTATGACGAGGGTTCGATTCCCTTCACCCGCTCCAGGTTGATTCGGAAGATGGTCGCGTTGCGAGAAAGTTCGGTCGACACCTTCGTCTTTCGGGATCCTGCAGATAGTTGGTCCTGCATAGCGCGGGCGCTTGCCCATGTAGCTCAGTGGCAGAGCACTCCCTTGGTAAGGGAGAGGTCGCCCGTTCAATCCGGGCCATGGGCACCATAAACACTTTGAAGTCGTTATATATCGGCACGAGGTAGCAGCATGGCGAAGGGCAAATTTGAGCGGACGAAGCCGCACGTGAACGTGGGGACGATAGGGCATGTGGACCACGGGAAGACGACGCTGACGGCGGCGATCACGACGGTGCTGTCGAAGCGCTTCGGAGGCGAGGCGAAGGCGTACGATCAGATTGATGCGGCGCCGGAAGAGAAGGCACGGGGGATTACGATCAACACGGCGCACGTGGAGTACGAGACGGCTAAGCGTCACTATGCGCACGTGGACTGCCCGGGTCACGCGGACTACATCAAGAACATGATCACGGGTGCGGCGCAGATGGACGGGGCGATCCTGGTGGTGAGCGCTGCCGATGGTCCGATGCCGCAGACACGCGAGCACATATTGCTGGCGCGCCAGGTTGGGGTGCCGTACATCGTCGTGTACATGAACAAGGCCGACATGGTCGACGATGCGGAGCTGCTGGAACTGGTCGAGATGGAAGTGCGCGAACTTCTGTCGAAGTACGAGTTTCCGGGCGATGACACGCCGATCGTCATCGGCAGCGCGCTGAAGGCGCTGGAAGGCGACGACAGCGACCAGGGTGTGGGATCGATCCTGAAGCTGGCCGAGGCGCTGGACAGCTACATACCGGAGCCGAAGCGTGCGATCGACGGGCCGTTTCTGATGCCTGTGGAAGACGTGTTCTCGATCTCGGGCCGGGGCACCGTGGTCACCGGGCGTGTGGAGCGCGGGGTGGTCAAGGTTGGCGAGGAAATCGAGATTGTTGGACTGAGGCCGACGGTGAAGACCGTGTGCACCGGGGTGGAGATGTTCCGGAAGCTGCTGGATCAGGGGCAGGCCGGCGACAACGTTGGTGTGTTGCTGCGGGGGACGAAGCGCGAGGAAGTCGAGCGCGGTCAGGTGCTGGCGAAGCCCGCGTCGATCACGCCGCACACCAAGTTCACGGCGGAGATCTACGTGCTGTCGAAGGACGAAGGTGGTCGGCACACGCCGTTTTTCAATGGATATCGGCCGCAGTTTTATTTTCGGACGACGGACGTGACGGGATCGATCGAGTTGCCGGCGGGGACCGAGATGGTGATGCCAGGGGACAACGTATCGATCACGGTGAGTCTGATCGCACCGATCGCGATGGAAGAGGGATTGCGCTTTGCCATCCGTGAGGGTGGCCGCACCGTAGGCGCCGGCGTCGTCGCCAAAGTCATAGAATAACGAGAAAACGCGAGGGCGGCTCCGTATCGATGCGCGCAAGGGGGCGGGTTTCGCCCCCTTGCCGTCTGGATTTCGGCGTCTTCCCATAGTCAACAGGCCAATAGCTCAATTGGTAGAGCGTCGGTCTCCAAAACCGAAGGTTGGGGGTTCGAGACCCTCTTGGCCTGCCCCTTACACCACTCATGGTTGACAAGATCAAGCTTGCAAGCGCTGCGCTGCTGGTGGTGGCCGGGTTGGTCGGTTACTACTATCTGAAGGACAGCGCCACCATCGTACGCGCCGGGTCGGTCTTCGTCGGGCTGATCGCGGCGTCCGGAGTCGCCTGGACGTCGGCTCCGGGCAAGCAGCTTTTTGCGTTCGCGCAGGAGTCTGTCGCCGAGACCAAGAAAGTCGTCTGGCCGACGCGGAAGGAAACGCTGCAGACGACGGGACTCGTGTTCGTGTTTATCCTCCTGATGGCGCTGTTTTTATGGCTGGTGGATGCGACGCTTCTGTGGCTGGTGCAACTGATCATGGGGCGCGACTGATGACCAAGCGATGGTACGTGGTGCATGCCTATTCGGGCTTCGAGAAGAGCGTGCAGCGAACCCTGCTCGATCGCATCCAGCGTGCCGGGATGCAGGAGCAGTTCGGCCAGATCCTCGTTCCGGTGGAAGAGGTGGTCGAGATGAAGGGCGGCCAGAAGGCGATCAGCGAGCGCAAGTTCTTTCCGGGCTACGTGCTGGTCGAGATGGAAATGACCGATGACAGCTGGCATCTGGTCAAGAACACGCCCAAGGTGACCGGGTTCGTCGGCGGCACCGCGACCAAGCCGACGCCGATCTCCGCGAAGGAAGTGCAGAACATCCTGAACCAGATTCAGGAGGGAGTGGAGAAGCCCAAGCCCAAGGTGTTGTTCGAGGTGGGCGAGATGGTGCGGGTGAAGGAAGGTCCGTTCACCGACTTCCATGGGTCGGTCGAGGACGTGAACTATGACAAGAGCAAGATCCGGGTATCGGTGACGATCTTCGGGCGCTCGACCCCGGTCGAGTTGGATTTTGGGCAGGTCGAGAAGGCCTGACCGGAGCGATGCAGCGGTGACGCTGCGAATGAAGCGAAGACGGGGAGGATGTTTGAGTGCATCCGCTTGCACCCGCTGAAGGAGCATAGAGCGTGGCAAAGAAAATTGTCGGCCTGATCAAGCTTCAGGTGCCGGCGGGCAAGGCGAACCCGAGCCCACCGATCGGTCCCGCGCTGGGTCAGCGTGGTCTCAACATCATGGAGTTCTGCAAGGCTTTCAATGCGCAGACCCAGGGCATGGAAGTCGGCCTGCCGGTGCCGGTGGTGATCACGGCCTACCAGGACAAGAGCTTTACCTTCGTGATGAAGACGCCGCCCGCATCGGTGCTCATCAGGAAGGCGGCCAAAATCGACAAGGGCAGCCCGAAGCCGCACCTCGACAAGGTGGGTAAGCTCACGCGTGCGCAACTCGAAGAGATTGCCCGCACCAAGACGCCGGACCTGACAGCCGCTGATCTCGACGCCGCCGTGCGCACGATCGCCGGCAGCGCCCGCAGCATGGGCGTCGAAGTGGAGGGCGTGTGACATGGCGCACCATTCCAAGCGTTACCGGGGCGTGCACGACACGGTCGATCGCGCGAAGTCCTATCCCATCGCCGAGGCGCTCGAACTCGTCAAGCGCAACGCCACCGCCAAGTTCGACGAGTCGATCGACGTGGCCGTGAATCTGGGTGTGGATGCCAAGAAATCCGACCAGCAGGTGCGCGGCTCCGTAGTGCTGCCGAAGGGCACCGGCAAGAGCAAGCGCGTGGCCGTGTTTGCGCAGGGTGACAAGGCCAAAGACGCAATCGCCGCAGGCGCCGAGGTCGTCGGCTTCGAGGACCTCGCCGAGAAAATCAAGGGCGGCTTCATGGATTTTGACGTGGTCATTGCTTCGCCGGACGCGATGCGTGTGGTCGGTGGTCTCGGGCAGATCTTGGGTCCACGCGGCCTGATGCCGAATCCGAAGGTGGGCACGGTGGCGCAGGACGTCGTGCAGGCTGTGAAGAACGCCAAGGCGGGTCAGGTCCAGTATCGGACGGACAAGGGCGGCATCATACATTGCAGCATCGGTCGCGCCTCGTTTCCGGTCGAGTCGCTGCAGGAAAATCTGGTCGCCCTCGTCGATGCCCTGAACAAGGCGAAACCGGCGAGTTCGAAGGGTGTTTACTGCGCAAGATCGCGGTGGCGAGCACGATGGGCGCGGGGGTGCGCGTGGATCAGGCGACGCTCGCTGCATAAGGAAATTGAGGGCGCTCACGCGAGACGCGTGAGCGGCATTTTGGAACTTTGGGCCCGACCGCCCGCACGGGGTCGGGGTTGTCAAAGACCGTTGGGGTCTGGCGAGCAGCGTGAAGCGCTGGACGATGCTGAACTCGACCGTCCGGTTGACGTGGGGCAGGGTTTTCTTGCCGAACGTCCGGCAACGGGCACCCGACGCAGACGGCGTCCCGGTACAGGTATGTTGGATATCACTCCTGGCTTCGAGGTCGCTGTGTTGGTTGAACCGGGCACGCCGATGATTGCACCTGTGGGTGCGATCGAATGTGCGTCCCGTTAACTGGAGGGTTGACCTTGGGTCTCAATCTTGAAGACAAGAAGGCGGTGGTCGCCGAGGTAAGCGCCGAAGTGGCGCGCGCCCAGGCGATCGTTCTCGCCGAGAACCGCGGTCTGGAAGTGGGTCAGATGACCGAGCTGCGCAAGCGTGCACGAGGCGCGGGAGTCTACTTCCGCGTCGTGAAGAACACGCTTGCACGCCGCGCGGTCGCCGACACGCCGTTTGCCGAGCTGGCCGACCAGATGGTCGGTCCGCTCGCCTATGGCATGTCGAGCGATCCCGTGGCGCTGGCGAAGGTCCTGCACGAATTCGCGAAGGGCAACGAGAAGCTCGCGATCAAGGGCGGCGCGATGGCGAACTACGTCATGTCCCCGAAGGACGTGGCGAGTCTTGCCACGCTGCCGAGCCGCGAAGAACTGCTCGCCAGGCTGCTCGGCACCATGCAGGCGCCCGTCGCGCAGTTCGTGCGGACGCTGAACGAGGTGCCGTCGCGTCTCGTGCGGACGCTCGCCGCCGTGCGCGATGCCAAGGGCAGCAGTCGTAGCCGCGTCGTCCTGCCCGTTTCCTTACCGACTACGTTACGACTTTCGAATCAGGAGTAGAGAAAATGGCTGTTGCCAAAGCTGACATTCTGGATGCCATCGCCAACATGACCGTGCTCGAACTGTCCGGCGCTCATCAAGGAGATGGAAGAGAAATTCGGTGTCTCCGCCGCTGCGGCCGCGGTCGCTGTCGCTGCCCCGGCGGCCGCTGCCGCGGCGCCGGCCGCCGAGGAGCAGACCGAGTTCACGGTCATGCTCACCGGTGTCGGTGAGAACAAGGTGAACACCATCAAGGTGGTGCGCGCCATCACCGGTCTTGGTCTCAAGGAAGCCAAGGACCTCGTGGACGGCGCGCCCAAGCCCGTGAAGGAAGGCGTGTCGAAGGCCGACGCCGACGCCGTCGCCAAACAGCTCACGGAAGCCGGCGCCACTTGCGAAATCAAGTAAGCCGCATGGCTTTGTTGCGGGCTGGCGGGCGACCGCCAGCCCTTTTCTGCTTGTAGGGAGACCTTGTTCTCCAGAGCCCGGATGTCTAGTGCCCAAGCCTGCCATGTCGTTCCCGCGGCGTGGAATCTTTGGCGCGTCGCCACCCTCTCAGGGTGTGACGACTGCGATAGCCTGTCTCCGGGTTTTGCCCTTCGTGCCAGTGCTGTGGAGTAACCCCATGACGTACTCGTTCACCGAGAGAAAGCGCATCCGCAAGAGCTTCGCCAAACGTGCCAGCGTCCTGCCGGTGCCGTTCCTGCTGGCGACCCAGATCGACTCCTTCAGCGCTTTCCTGCAGGCCGAGTCGCCGCCGGACGCGCGCAAGAACGCCGGGCTGCAGGCGGCGTTCACGTCGATCTTCCCGATCTCGAGCCACTCCGGGAACGCGCGTCTCGACTTCGTGAGCTACTGCCCTCGGCACGCCGCCGTTCGACGTCAAGGAGTGCCAGCAGCGCGGCCTCACCTTCGCCTCGCCGCTGCGCGCGCGCGTGCGGCTGACCATCATGGACCGCGAGGCGTCCAAGCCGACGGTGAAGGAGGTGAAGGAGCAGGAAGTCTACATGGGCGAGATCCCGCTCATGACCGAGCACCGGCTCGTTCATCATCAACGGCACCGAGCG
Source organism: uncultured beta proteobacterium (assembly GCA_963719715.1). GTDB lineage: Bacteria > Pseudomonadota > Gammaproteobacteria > Burkholderiales > JAEUMW01 > JAEUMW01. Next base: position 18,613 of record CAVRDD010000002.1, on the reverse strand, counting down.
CGTCATCGTCTCGCAGCTGCACCGCTCACCCGGCGTGTTCTTCGAGCATGACCGCGGCAAGACCCACAGCTCAGGCAAGCTGCTGTTCTCGGCGCGCATCATTCCGTACCGCGGCTCCTGGCTCGACTTCGAGTTCGATCCCAAGGACTACCTCTATTTCCGCGTCGACCGCCGCCGCAAGATGCCGGTGACGACCCTGCTCAAGGCGATCGGCTATACGCCGGAGGAGATCCTCAAGGAGTTCTTCGTGTTCGACACCTTCCATTTCGCGCGTGGCGAGATGGAGTTCGAGACTGGTGCCGGAGCGCCTGCGCGGTGACATCGCGCGCTTCGACATCGTCGCCAATGGCCAGGTGATCGTGCCCAAGGACAAGCGCATCACGGTCAAGCACATCCGCGAGATGGAGAAGGCGGGCCTCAAGCGCGTCGCCGTGTCGTCGGATTTCGTGCTCGGGCGCGTGCTGGCGCGCCACGTCGTCGACAAGGAGAGCGGCGAGATCATCGCCCACGCCAACGACGAGATCACCGACGATCTGCTGAAGAAGCTGAGAGAGTCCGGGGTGCCCGAGATCCAGACCCTGTACACCAACGATCTCGACCAGGGACCGTTCATGTCGCAGACGCTGCGCATCGACGAAACCGCCGACCAGATGGCGGCGCAGGTCGCGATCTACCGCATGATGCGGCCAGGCGAGCCGCCCACCGAAGAGTCGGTGAAGCAGCTCTTCCAGGGGCTGTTCTTCGCCGAGGAGCGCTACGACCTGTCCGCGGTCGGCCGGATGAAATTCAACCGCCGCGTCGGTCGCGAGGAGCTGACCGGTGCCGCCACGCTGTCGAAAGAAGACATCGTCGCGGTGATCAGGATCCTGGTTGATCTGCGCAACGGGCGCGGCGAGATCGACGACATCGACCACCTCGGCAACCGCCGCGTGCGTTCGGTGGGCGAACTGGCGGAAAACCAGTTCCGCGCCGGTCTGGTGCGCGTCGAGCGCGCGGTGCAGGAGCGCCTGTCGCAGGCCGAGTCCGACAACCTGATGCCGCACGACCTGATCAACGCCAAGCCGGTGTCGGCGGCGATCAAGGAGTTCTTCGGCTCCTCCCAGCTGTCGCAGTTCATGGACCAGACCAACCCGCTGTCCGAGATCACCCACAAGCGCCGCGTCTCGGCGCTGGGACCGGGCGGCCTGACGCGCGAGCGCGCCGGCTTCGAGGTGCGCGACGTGCACCCGACGCACTATGGCCGCGTGTGCCCGATCGAGACGCCGGAAGGTCCGAACATCGGCCTCATCAACTCGCTCGCGCTCTATGCGCGCACCAACGAGTACGGCTTCCTCGAGACGCCATACCGGAAGGTGCAGCGATGGGGCGGTCACCGACGAGATCGAGTTCCTCTCGGCGATCGAGGAAGGCAAGTACGTCATCGCGCAGGCAAACGCTGCACTCGACAAGAACGGCGCGTTCGTCGACGAGATGGTTTCCTGCCGTCACCACAACGAGTTCACGCTGTCTGCGCCCGGACCGGGTCCAGTACATGGACGTGGCGCCGTCGCAGATCGTGTCGGTGGCCGCTTCGCTGATCCCGTTCCTCGAGCACGACGATGCGAACCGCGCGCTGATGGGCTCGAACATGCAGCGCCAGGCGGTGCCCTGCCTGCGCGCCGGAGAAGCCGCTGGTCGGCACCGGCATCGAGCGCACCGTGGCGGTGGACTCCGGCACCGCGGTGCAGGCACGCCGCGGCGGCGTCGTCGACTACGTCGACGCCGGGCGCATCGTGGTGCGCGTGCACGACGAGGAAACGGTGGCGGGCGAAGTCGGCGTCGACATCTACAACCTGGTCAAGTACACGCGCTCCAACCAGAACACCAACATCAACCAGCGTCCGCTGGTCAAGGTGGGTGACGTCATCGCGCAAGGCGACGTGATCGCCGACGGCGCCTCCACCGACATGGGCGAACTCGCGCTGGGGCAGAACCTGCTGGTCGCGTTCATGCCGTGGAACGGCTACAACTTCGAGGACTCGATCCTGATCTCCGAGCGCGTCGTGGCCGAAGACCGCTTCACCTCGATCCACATCGAGGAGCTGTCGGTGGTGGCGCGCGACACCAAGCTCGGGCCGGAAGAGATCACCCGCGACATCTCCAACCTGTCGGAAGCGCAGCTGGCGCGGCTGGACGAGTCCGGCATCGTCTACATCGGCGCCGAAGTCGAAGCCGGCGACGTGCTGGTCGGCAAGGTCACGCCCAAGGGCGAGACCCAGCTCACGCCGGAAGAGAAGCTGCTGCGCGCGATCTTCGGCGAGAAGGCCTCCGACGTGAAGGACACGTCGCTGCGCGTGCCCTCCGGCATGTCCGGCACGGTGATCGACGTGCAGGTGTTCACGCGCGAAGGGCATCGAACGCGACAAGCGCGCGCCAGCAGATCATCGACGACGAGCTGAAGCGCTACAAGAAGGACCTGGCCGACCAGATGCGCATCGTCGAAGACGACACCTTCGCGCGCATCGAACGCCTGCTGTTGGACAAGATCGCCAACGGCGGTCCGAAGAAGCTCGCCAAGGGCACCGCAATCACCAAGGACTACCTCGCGGAGGTCGAGCGTCATCAGCTGGTTCGACATCCGCCTGTCGAGCGAGGAGGCGGCGCGTCAGCTCGAGCAGTTGAAGGAAAGCCTGAGCCAGAAGCGCGTCGAATTCGACATCGCCTTCGAAGCTAAGAAGAAGAAGCTCACCAGGGCGACGAGCTGCCGCCCGGCGTGCAGAAGATGGTCAAGGTCTATCTCGCGGTCAAGCGTCGCCTGCAGCCCGGCGACAAGATGGCCGGCCGCCACGGCAACAAGGGCGTCATCTCCAAGATCGTGCCGATCGAGGACATGCCGTACATGGCGGACGGCACGCCGATGGACGTCGTGCTCAATCCGCTGGGCGTGCCGTCGCGGATGAACGTCGGCCAGATCCTGGAGACGCACCTGGGCTGGGCGGCCAAGGGGCTGGGCGAGAAAATCGGCCAGATGCTGAAGGCGCAGGCGCAAGATCGCCGACCTGCGCAAGGCGCTCGAGGCTGATCTACAACTCGAGCGGCAAGCCGGAGGACATCGACTCCCTGAACGACGCGGAAGTGCTCGACCTCTGCCAGCACCTGGAGAAGGGCGTCCCGTTCGCCACGCCGGTGTTCGACGGTGCGACCGAGGACGAGATCAAGAACATGCTCGAGCTCGCCGGCCTGCCGCGCTCGGGACAGATCCATCTGCACGACGGCCGCACCGGCGATGCGTTCGACCGCTCGGTCACCGTGGGTTACATGCACATGCTGAAGCTGCACCACCTGGTGGACGACAAGATGCACGCGCGCTCCACCGGACCGTACAGCCTCGTCACCCAGCAGCCGCTGGGCGGCAAGGCGCAGTTCGGCGGTCAGCGCTTCGGCGAGATGGAGGTGTGGGCGCTCGAGGCGTACGGCGCCTCCTACACGCTGCAGGAGATGCTCACCGTCAAGTCGGACGACGTGACCGGTCGCACCAAGGTGTACGAGAACATCGTCAAGGGCGAGCACAAGATCGACGCCGGCATGCCGGAATCCTTCAACGTGCTGGTGAAGGAAATCCGTTCGCTGGCGATCGACATCGATCTGGAACGGTATTAGAGAAGTCGTGAAATGGTGTATGCGTGACGAAGTGAAGGTGCGGCGCGCGATTGGACGCGCATGCGTCCCTTGAGTCTTTCGCCTTCACTGCTTCACCCGGAACCGGAGGTTTCGTAATGAAAGCACTGCTCGATTTGTTCAAACAGGTCACGCAGGAAGAAGAGTTCGACGCGATCAAGATCGGTCTCGCCTCGCCGGAGAAGATCCGGTCGTGGTCCTACGGCGAAGTGAAGAAGCCGGAGACCATCAACTACCGGACCTTCAAGCCGGAGCGCGACGGCCTGTTCTGCGCCAAGATCTTCGGCCCGGTGAAGGACTACGAGTGCCTGTGCGGCAAGTACAAGCGGCTCAAGCACCGCGGCGTGATCTGCGAGAAGTGCGGCGTCGAAGTGACGCTGTCCAAGGTGCGCCGCGAGCGCATGGGCCACATCGAGCTGGCGAGCCCGGTCGCGCACATCTGGTTCCTGAAGTCGCTGCCGTCGCGGCTGGGCATGGTGCTCGACATGACGCTGCGCGACATCGAGCGCGTGCTGTACTTCGAGGCCTATGTCGTGATCGACCCGGGCATGACGCCGCTCAACCGCGGCCAGCTGCTGACCGAGGACGACTATCTCGCCAAGGTCGAGGAGTACGGCGACGACTTCGCCGCCCTGATGGGCGCGGAAGGCGTGCGCGCGCTGCTGCGCCACCTCGACCTGAAGGCGCGAGATCGACCGCCTGCGCAAGGAACTGGAAGCGACTTCCTCCGACACCAAGATCAAGAAGATCGCCAAGCGACTGAAGGTGCTCGAGGCGTTCCAGAAGTCCGGCATCAAGCCGGACTGGATGATCCTCGAAGTGCTGCCGGTGCTGCCGCCCGAATTGCGCCCGCTGGTGCCGCTGGATGGCGGCCGCTTTGCGACCTCCGACCTGAACGATCTGTACCGTCGCGTCATCAACCGCAACAACCGCCTGAAGCGCCTGCTCGAGCTCAAGGCGCCCGAGATCATCGTGCGCAACGAGAAGCGCATGCTGCAGGAATCGGTCGACTCGCTGCTCGACAACGGCCGCCGCGGCAAGGCGATGACCGGCGCCAACAAGCGCCCGCTCAAGTCGCTCGCCGACATGATCAAGGGCAAGGGCGGCCGTTTCCGCCAGAACCTGCTCGGCAAGCGCGTCGACTATTCGGGCCGCTCCGTGATCGTGGTCGGTCCGCAGCTCAAATTGCACCAGTGCGGTCTGCCGAAGAAGATGGCGCTCGAGCTGTTCAAGCCGTTCATCTTCCACAAGCTGGAAGTGCTCGGCCTGGCCACCACCATCAAGGCCGCCAAGCGCATGGTCGAGGCCGAAGTGCCGGTGGTGTGGGACATCCTCGAAGAGGTGATCCGCGAACATCCGGTGATGCTGAACCGCGCGCCGACGCTGCACCGCCTCGGCATACAGGCGTTCGAGCCGGTGCTGATCGAGGGCAAGGCGATCCAGCTGCATCCGCTGGTGTGCGCGGCGTTCAACGCCGACTTCGACGGCGACCAGATGGCGGTGCACGTGCCGCTGTCGCTGGAAGCGCAGATGGAAGCGCGCACCCTGATGCTGTCCTCCAACAACATCCTGTCGCCTGCCAACGGCGAGCCGATCATCGTGCCGTCGCAGGACATCGTGCTCGGCCTGTACTACATGACGCGCGAGAAGGTCGGCGCGCGCGGCGAAGGCATCTGCTTCATCAACGTCCGAAGTGGCGCGTGCCTACGAGTCCGGGACAGGTCGACCTGCAGGCGCGGGTCGTGGTGCGCATTCGCGAACAGGAGTTCGATGCCCAGGGCGAGCGGCGCGAGAAGCTGACCCGCTACGAGACCACTGTCGGCCGCGCGCTGCTGTCTGAGATCCTGCCCGCCGGCCTGCCGTTCGAAGTCATCAACAAGCCGCTCAAGAAGAAGGAGATCTCGCGGCTCATCAACGGCTGCTTCCGTCGCGTCGGTCTGCGCGAGACGGTGATCTTCGCCGACAAGCTGATGTACACCGGTTTCTCCTACGCGACCCGCGCGGGCATCTCGATCGCGTCGACGACATGCTGGTGCCGATGCAGAAGGACGACCTCATTTCGGCGGCCGAGAAGGAAGTGCAGGAGATCGAGCAGCAGTACACCTCGGGTCTCGTCACCCAGGGCGAGCGCTACAACAAGGTGGTGGACATCTGGGGCCGCGCCGGCGACATGGTGGCGAAGGCCATGATGGAGCAGCTCGGCACCGAGCCGGTGAAGGTCTGGGACGCAAGGCCGGCGGTTGGGTGCCGCTCACGAACGACAAGGGCAAGCCGACGTCGCAGGAGTCGTTCAATTCCATCTACATGATGGCCGACTCCGGCGCGCGCGGATCGGCGGCGCAGATCCGGCAGCTCGCCGGCATGCGCGGCCTGATGGCGAAGCCCGACGGCTCCATCATCGAGACGCCGATCACCGCGAACTTCCGCGAGGGGCTGAACGTGCTGCAGTACTTCATCTCGACCCACGGCGCGCGCAAGGGCCTGGCCGACACCGCGCTGAAGACCGCGAACTCCGGTTACCTCACGCGCCGCCTGGTCGACGTGACGCAGGACCTCGTCGTCACCGAGGATGACTGCGGCACCAGCAACGGCGTGACGATGCGGGCGCTGGTCGAAGGCGGCGAGGTGGTCGAGCCGCTGCGCGATCGCATTCTCGGCCGCGTGTCCGCCAGCGACGTGGTCAACCCCGAATCGGGCGAGACCCTGATCGAGGCTGCCACCCTGCTCGACGAAGCACGCGGTGGAACGCATCGAATCGCTCGGCATCGACGAGGTCCGCGTGCGCACGCCGCTGTCGTGCGATACCCGCTACGGCCTGTGCGCCAAGTGCTACGGGCGCGATCTCGGCCGCGGTACGCTCGTCAACGTGGGCGAGGCGGTCGGCGTGATCGCCGCGCAGTCGATCGGCGAGCCGGGCACCCAGCTCACCATGCGCACGTTCCACATCGGCGGTGCCGCCTCGCGTACCGCGGTGGCGAGCCAGGTGGACAGCAAGTCGAACGGCGTGGTCGCATTCACGGCCACCATGCGCTACGTCACCAACGCGCGCGGCGAGCAGGTGGTGATCTCGCGCAGCGGAGAGGTGGCGATCCAGGACGAGAACGGGCGCGAGCGCGAGCGCCACAAGGTGCCCTACGGTGCGACCCTGCTCGTGAAGGATGCCGCCACGGTGAAGGCCGGGCAGATGCTGGCGAGCTGGGATCCGCACACCCGCCCGATCATCACCGAGTATGCCGGCACCATCAAGCTCGAGAACGTGGAGGAGGGCGTGACGGTCGCGAAGCAGATCGACGACGTCACCGGCCTGTCGACGCTGGTCGTGATCGACCCGAAGCGGCGCGGCGTGTCCACCGCCAAGGGTCTGCGGCCGCAGGTCAAGCTGCTCGACGAGACCGGTCACGAAGTGAAGCTCGCCGGCAGCGAGACGCCGGTCACCTACACGTTCCAGATCCATTCCATCATCAACGTGAAGGACGGCCAGCCGATCAACATCGGCGACGTGCTCGCGCGGGTGCCGCAGGAAACCTCGAAGACGCGCGACATCACCGGCGGTCTGCCGCGCGTGGCGGAGCTGTTCGAGGCGCGCTCGCCGAAGGATGCCGGCCTGCTTGCGCAGATCACCGGCACCGTTTCGTTCGGCAAGGACACCAAGGGCAAGCAGCGCCTCGTCATCACCGACCTCGACGGCGTGCCGCACGAGTTCCTGATCCCGAAGGACAAGCACGTGATGGCGCACGACGGCCAGGTGGTGAACAAGGGCGAGATGATCGTCGACGGCCCGAAGGACCCGCACGATATTCTGGCGCCTGCAGGGCGTGGAGGAACTCGCACGCTACATCATCGACGAGGTGCAGGACGTCTACCGGCTGCAGGGCGTGAAGATCAACGACAAGCACATCGAGGTGATCGTGCGGCAGATGTTGCGCCGGGTGACGATCTCCGATGCGGGCGATACCCGCTTCATCACGGGCGAGCAGGTGGAGCGTGCGGACGTGCTGGAGGAGAACGAGAAGATGGAGGCCGACGGCAAGAATCCCGCGACCTACGAGTTCATGCTGCTCGGCATCACCAAGGCATCGCTGTCCACCGACTCGTTCATCTCGGCGGCTTCGTTCCAGGAGACGACGCGGGTGCTGACCGAGGCCGCGATCATGGGCAAGAAGGACGATCTGCGCGGCCTCAAGGAGAACGTCATTGTCGGTCGCCTGATTCCGGCCGGAACCGGGTTGGCCTATCACAACACCCGCAAGAATCAGCAGTTGGGTGTCGATATGGGGCTCGCCCAACTGGCGGAAGACGTCGAGGGCGGTTCGGGCGATGCACAGGCGCCTGGAGAGGAGCAGGTTGCTTGACACGCATATACTAACCACTTAAAATCCACAGTCTTTTTTACCGCCCCAGCCGCGCCGCAAGCGGGCTCGGGCGCCAAGACGCGGAAGCCTCGGGGACGGCGGAGACGCCGTCCCGGCTTTTTGCGCGGGACAAAACGTCGTGCTGCCCTGGCACTTTATCCGTTTCGAATACGGGAGCGGAGAGATTTCCGGGGTTGACCGACCCGGGCCGACGCTAGAGCGCGGCCCATCGATGACAGGGTAAGCGATGCCAACCGTCAACCAGCTCGTGCGCAAGTCGCGCACGCGTCAGGTCACCAAGAGCAAGGTGCCGGCGCTGCAGAATTCACCGCAAAAGCGCGGCGTGTGCATCCGCGTCTACACGACCACGCCGAAGAAGCCGAACTCGGCGCTGCGCAAGGTCGCGAAGGTGCGGCTCACGAACGGGTTCGAGGTGATCAGTTACATTGGTGGCGAAGGCCACAACCTGCAGGAGCACTCGGTGGTGCTGATACGCGGCGGCCGCGTGAAGGATTTGCCGGGCGTGCGTTACCACACGGTACGCGGCAGTCTCGATACCGCAGGCGTGAAGGATCGCAAGCAGAGTCGCTCGAAGTACGGCGCCAAGCGCCCGAAGGCGGGCTGACAGCGGTATCAACGACACGGGACCAGTTTTCACCATGCCTCGACGCAGAGAAGTGCCCAAGCGGGAGATCCTTCCGGATCCCAAGTTTTCCAGCCAGGAAGTGGCCAAGTTCATCAACGTCCTGATGACCCGCGGCAAGAAGTCCGTGGCCGAACGCATCATGTACGGGGCGCTCGACCAGATCCAGAAGCGCAGCGGCAAGAATCCGCTCGAAGTGTTCAATCAGGCCCTGCAGAACGTGCGGCCCGCGGTGGAGGTGAAGAGTCGGCGCGTCGGCGGTGCGAATTACCAGGTGCCGGTCGAGGTTCGCCAGGTGCGCCGCACCGCGCTCGCCATGCGCTGGCTGCGCGAGGCGGCACGCAAGCGCAGTGAGAAATCGATGGGGCAACGCCTGGCGGGGGAACTCGCTGAAGCGGCCGAGGGCCGCGGCGGTGCGATGAAAAAACGAGAGGAAGTGCACAAGATGGCAGAGGCCAACAAGGCCTTCTCCCACTACCGCTTCTAAAGAGCAGAGGCTGGGGCGGCCCGCACCCGGGCTGCTGCAGCCATCCGAAGGTGGCGCCAGAAGCGTCATCGCGATCAGCGAAGAGTTGACAGTCCGTGGCACGCAAGACACCCATTCAGCGATACCGGAACATCGGCATCATGGCTCACATTGATGCCGGCAAGACCACGACCACCGAGCGCATCCTGTTTTACACCGGGGTGTCGCACAAGCTCGGCGAGGTGCATGACGGCACTGCGATCATGGACTGGATGGAGCAGGAGCAGGAGCGCGGCATCACCATCACCTCGGCCGCGACCACGTGCTTCTGGAAGGGAATGGACGGGGCGCTGCCCGAGCATCGCGTCAATATCATCGACACTCCCGGGCACGTCGACTTCACCATCGAAGTCGAGCGCAGCCTGCGCGTGCTCGACGGCGCCTGCACCGTGCTGTGCGCCGTGGGTGGCGTGCAGCCGCAGACCGAGACGGTCTGGCGGCAGGCCAACAAGTATGGCGTTCCGCGTATTTGCTTCGTCAACAAGATGGACCGCGCCGGCGCAAATTTCCTGCGCGTGTTCGAGCAGGTGCAAACCCGCCTGAAGGCGCATCCGGTCCCCATCCAGTTGCCGATCGGCGCCGAGGACAAATTCGAGGGCGTGATTGACCTGGTGCGGATGAAGGCCATCTACTGGGACGATAGCTCTCAGGGCACGAAGTTCGAGCTGCGCGACATCCCGCCGCACCTTGCCGACGAAGCCGCAAAGTGGCGCGAGAAGATGCTCGAGACGGCCGCCGAGGCGACCGAGGAGCTCATGCACAAGTACCTCGACGAGGGCGATCTCCCGGTCGAGGATGTGAAATTGGGTTTGCGCCTGCGCACGATCGCCAACGAGATCGTGCCGATGCTGTGCGGGTCCGCCTTCAAGAACAAAGGCGTTCAGGCCATGCTCGACGCCGTGATCGACTACATGCCGTCGCCGGTCGACATCCCGCCCGTGAAGGGGCGTCTCGAAAACGGCGAGGCTGCCACGCGCGAGGCGAGCGACGAGGCGTCGTTCTCCGGACTCGCGTTCAAGATCATGACCGACCCCTACGTCGGGCAGCTCATCTTCTTCCGCGTCTATTCCGGCGTCGTGAGTTCGGGTGACACCATCTACAACCCGGTGAAGGGGCGCAAGGAGCGCATCGGTCGCCTGCTCCAGATGCACGCCAATTCGCGCGAGGAAATCAAGGAAGTGCGCGCCGGCGACATCGCTGCGGCGGTCGGCCTCAAGGAGGCGACTACCGGCGACACCATCTGCGACCCGCATCACATCATCGTGCTTGAGAAGATGGTGTTTCCGGAGCCGGTGATCCACGTCGCGGTCGAGCCGAAGACCAAGGCCGACCAGGAGAAAATGGGCGTCGCGCTCAACCGGTTGGCGCAGGAGGATCCATCCTTCCGCGTGCGCACCGACGAGGAATCGGGCCAGACCATCATCTCCGGCATGGGCGAACTGCACCTCGAGATCATCGTCGATCGCATGAAGCGCGAATTCGGCGTCGACGCGAACGTCGGGCGCGCCGCAGGTGGCGTACCGCGAGGCGATTCGCAAGAAGGGTCGAGATCGAGGGCAAGTTCATCAAGCAGTCCGGCGGCAAGGGTCAGTACGGTCACGTGTGGCTCAAGATGGAGCCGAACGAGGCCGGCAAGGGCTTCGAGTTTGTCGATGCGATCAAGGGCGGATCGGTGCCGCGCGAATACATTCCGGCGGTGCAGAAGGGTCTCGTCGACACATTGCCGAATGGCGTGCTCGCCGGCTTCCCGGTAGTGGACGTGAAAGTGACGTTGTTCGACGGCAGCTACCACGAGGTCGACTCGTCCGAGAACGCGTTCAAGATGGCCGCGTCGATCGGCTTCAAGGACGGCATGCGCAAGGCCAGCCCGGTCCTGCTCGAGCCGATGATGGCGGTGGAGGTCGAGACGCCCCCGGACTTCATGGGCAACGTCGTGGGCGATCTGTCCTCGCGGCGCGGAATGATCCAGGGTATGGAGGACGTGGCGGGCTCAAGGTGATCAAGGCCGAGGTGCCGCTGGCCGAGATGTTCGGCTATTCCACCGCGCTGCGCTCCGCGACACAGGGTCGCGCGACGTACACGATGGAGTTCAAGCACTACTCGGAGGCGCCGAAGAACGTCGCCGAAGCGATCATCAACAAGAAGTAGCAGGTTTCCTCAACTCAAGGGGCTGGACATGGCGAAGGGCAAATTTGAGCGGACGAAGCCGCACGTGAACGTGGGGACGATCGGCCACGTGGACCATGGGAAGACGACGCTGACGGCGGCGATCACGACGGTGCTGTCGAAGCAGCTTGGAGGCGAGGCGAAGGCGTACGATCAGATTGACGCGGCGCCGGAAGAGAAGGCACGGGGGATCACGATCAACACGGCGCACGTGGAGTACGAGACGGCGAAGCGTCACTATGCGCACGTGGACTGCCCGGGTCACGCGGACTACATCAAGAACATGATCACGGGTGCGGCGCAGATGGACGGGGCGATCCTGGTGGTGAGCGCTGCCGACGGTCCGATGCCGCAGACACGCGAGCACATACTGCTGGCGCGCCAGGTTGGGGTGCCGTACATCGTCGTGTACATGAACAAGGCGGACATGGTCGACGACGCGGAGCTGCTGGAGCTGGTCGAGATGGAAGTGCGCGAGCTTCTGTCGAAGTACGAGTTTCCGGGCGATGACACGCCGATCGTCATCGGCAGCGCGCTGAAGGCGCTGGAAGGCGACGACAGCGACCAGGGTGTGGGATCGATCCTGAAGCTGGCCGATGCGCTGGACAGCTACATACCGGAGCCGAAGCGTGCGATCGACGGGCCGTTTCTGATGCCGGTGGAAGACGTGTTCTCGATCTCGGGCCGGGGCACGGTGGTCACCGGGCGTGTGGAGCGCGGGGTGGTCAAGGTGGGCGAGGAAATCGAGATCGTTGGGCTGAGGCCGACGGTGAAGACGGTGTGCACCGGGGTGGAGATGTTCCGGAAGCTGCTGGATCAGGGGCAGGCGGGCGACAACGTTGGGGTGCTGCTTGCGCGGGACGAAGCGCGAGGAAGTCGAGCGCGGTCAGGTGCTGGCGAAGCCGGGCGTCGATCACGCCGCACACCAAGTTCACGGCGGAGATCTACGTGCTGTCGAAGGACGAAGGTGGTCGGCACACGCCGTTTTTCAATGGATATCGGCCGCAGTTTTATTTTCGGACGACGGACGTGACGGGATCGATCGAGTTGCCGGCGGGGACCGAGATGGTGATGCCTGGGGACAACGTATCGATCACGGTGAGTCTGATCGCACCGATCGCGATGGAAGAGGGATTGCGCTTTGCCATCCGCGAGGGCGGCCGCACCGTCGGCGCCGGCGTCGTCGCCAAAGTCATAGAGTAAGCAAATGGCCACGCCACAGAAACAGAAGATCCGCATTCGCCTGAAAGCCTTCGACTACCGACTGATCGACCAGTCGGCGCTCGAGATCGTGGAGACCGCGAAGCGCACCGGCGCCGTCGTCAAGGGTCCGGTGCCGCTGCCGACGCGCATAGAGCGCTTCGACGTGCTGCGCTCGCCGCACGTGAACAAGACTTCGCGTGACCAGTTCGAGATCCGCACGCATCTGCGCCTGATGGACATCATCGATCCCACGGACAAGACGGTGGATGCGCTGATGAAACTCGACCTGCCCGCGGGCGTCGATGTCGAGATCAAGCTGTAGGACCACTTAAGACGTGAGGGCTTGACGTGCAGGAGTGAATTCGCGGGGATCACCCGCTCGCTCCGCCGCCACCCATCACTGTATTTAATCCGCCGGCCAATTGCAGCCGGCCCCTTTGACGAGGGTAAGAACATGAGTTTAGGTCTGCTCGGCCGCAAGGTCGGCATGACGCGCATCTTTACCGACGACGGTGATTCCGTCCCGGTGACCGTGCTCGACGTGTCCGACAATCGCATCACGCAGGTCAAGACCCCGGAAAATGACGGCTACGCCGCGGTGCAGGTCACCTTCGGCAAGCGTCGCGCGAATCGCGTGAACAAGCCGGCACAGGGGCACTTCGCCAAGGCCGCGCACGGAAGCCGGTCTGCGCCTGAAGGAATTCCACATCGACGGCGCTGATCTCGGCAGCTTCCAGCCGGGCGCGGCGGTATCGGTGGAAATCTTCAAGGTCGGGCAGAAGGTGGACGTCACGGGCACCTCGAAGGGCAAGGGTTTTGCGGGCGTCATCAAACGTCATAACTTCTCCTCCAACCGGGCGAGCCACGGCAACTCGGTGTCGCACAACAAGCCCGGCTCGATCGGCCAGAATCAGGATCCGGGACGTGTGTTTCCGGGCAAGCGCATGGCCGGCCATCTGGGCGACGTGCAGTGCACGGTCTCCAACCTCGAAGTGATCCGCGTCGACGTCGCGCGGCAACTGCTGCTCGTGCGTGGTGCCATCCCTGGTGCGGCCGGCGGCAGCGTTATCGTGCGTCCCGCAGTGAAGGGGGGTGCGTGATGGATCTCAAGCTGATCGACGACAGCGGACAGGCGACTTCCAGCGTTTCCGCATCGGTCGACGGCGGCGAAGATCCGGCGCGAGATCGATCCGCGCGCGGCCTGACGCGGAGCGGCAGGTCCTGAGCGCGCCCACCGCGACAGCGGCAAATGCCAGAAAGTAAAGTGGTCGGAGTTTCAGCTCGACTTGCGGCCCGGCGCGATCGCGCCATGGGAGAGAAGGTGTTGGCGGAAGGCCCGGCTCGAAGCGATCCGGGAAATCGGTTGGCACCTGTTCGATTGGCACCTGTTCGGCACCTGTTCCGGTACCTTTACCGCAGACTGGGCGTCGGCTGTTACCTTCCTGGGCTGACCTGACTCTCGGCGCCAACATCGGCGGCGGCGGCCGGAGGGCGGTGGCGCCGCCATCCAGCCTGACGCCGTGTACGCCGCCGTTCGCTTCGGATCCGGCTTTTCGGGCACAATGGCTGGGCAGAGAGCTGGTGCCCGGTCAGGCATCGTCGGGATTGGGTGCTTGCCGCCGGTCGCATGTCTGCTAGGTGGCATGGGTCTGCCTGGAAGCTCACCAGTCGCCTCCCACTGCCGCCTTTCAGCCCCTCCGGACGGGGGTGGAGGTTTCCATGAGCTTCCCTTTTCGCTCTCGCCTGGCTGCGGCTCCTGTCCTGTTCCTGCTTCTCTTCGGGTTCGCAAGCGCGGCTGCCCGGGCGGCCGACTGGACATGGCAGAACCCGCTGCCCCAGGGGAATACCCTCCTCGACGTGTGGGGCAGCAGCGGGAGCAACGTCTTTGCGGTGGGCGATTCCGGAGCGATTCTTCACTACGACGGCGTCAGCTGGTCGGCGATGAGCAGCGGCACGACGAATTCCCTCCTGGGCGTGTGGGGCAGCAGCGGCAGCGACGTCCTTCTCGGTGGGTGCCTTGGGGACGATCCTGCATTCGGACGGCCTCGCTTGGTCGACGATGAGCAGCGGCACGAGCGAGCACCTGTGGGGCGTGTGGGGCACTGGCGGGAGCAACGTCTTCGCGGTGGGTGAGGGCGGAACGATTCTGCGTTACGACGGTCTCGGCTGGGCGGCGATGGCAGCGGCACCAGCCTGAACCTCTACGGCGTCTGGGGCAGCAGCGGAAGCGACGTTTTCGCGGTGGGCAGCGGTGTGATCCTGCACTACGACGGTGTCAGCTGGTCGGAGATGACGACCGGCTCGAGCAAGTTTTTTCGTGGCGTGTGGGGCAGCAGCGGGAGCAACGTCTTTGCCGTGGGCGAATCCGGGGCGATCCTGCACTACGACGGCCTCAGCTGGTCGCCGATGATCACTCGGCCGCCGCCCAACTGATCTCTATGGCGTCTGGGGCAGCAGTGCGAGCAATGTCTTCGCGGTGGATATCTTCTGGGCGAGATCCTGGCGCTACGACGGCTACAGCTGGCGCGGTGATCACGATGGCGGTCGCCACCCTCTACGGTGTGTGGTGCAGCAGCGGCAGTGACGCCTTCGCGGTGGGATACGGGGGGACGATCCTGCACTACCGGTGCATCAGCTGGCCAAGGCGATGAGCAGTGGCCCGACGGACCCGCTCTCGGCGTATGGGGCAGCAGCGGCAGCAACGTTTTCGCGGTGGGCAGCGTCGGGACGATCCTGCATTCCGACGGCGACAGCTGGGAGGAGATGGACAGCGGCTCGTTCAACTTGCTTTGGGACGTGTGGGGCAGCAGCGGGACGGCGACGTCTTCGCGGTGGGAACGACGATCCTGCACGATGACGGCCTCAGCTGGTCGGAGATGAGCAGCGGTGTTCCCGGACCACCTCTACGGCGTGTGGGGCAGCAGCGGCAGCAACGTCTTCGCGGTGGGTGGAGCCGGGGCGATCGTGCACTACGACGGACTGAGCTGGTCGTCGATGACCAGCGGCACGTCGAACTGGCTCGTGGGCGTGTGGGGGAGCAGCGGGAGCAACGTCTTCGCGGTGGGTCTCGGTGGGACGATCCTGCATTTCGACGGTCAGAGCTGGTCGGGCATGAACAGTGGCACGGGCAACCACCTCGAGGGTGTGTGGGCAGCAGCGCTACCGACGTCTTCGCGGTCGGCCACGAGGGGACGATCCTGCACTACGACGGCAGCGCCTGGTCGGCGATGACCAGCGGCACGCCGAAGTGGCTCCTGGGCGTGTGGGGCAGCAGCGGGAACAACGTCTTCGCGGTAGGGCACGGGGGGACGATCCTGCACTACGACGGTCTCAGCTGGTCGGCGATGAGCAGCGGCGCGAGCCGCTCCCTCGAGGCCGTGTGGGGTGCCAGCGGGAGTTACGTCCTGGCGGTGGGCGATTACGGCGCCATCACCGAGCTACGGCACCATCCTCTTCGCGAGCGGATTCGAGAGTGGTGGCCGGACGGCTGGTCGGAAACGGCGCCGTAAGGAACAGAGCTCCGGGCGCCGCCCGCGATGGTGCACTCCCGCTGTACCTCTCTCCCGACCGCCACTCCTCACACCCAGCTTGCGGCAGATCTCCTCGACGGTCGTGCCCGCTTCGGCCTGCCGAAGCGCCATCGCGATCTGCTCCTCCGTGAAGCGGCTCTTCCTCATCTGCCCGTCCTCCCGGCTCCCTCCGGAGCCCAGTGAACGAGCCGAAATCTACCTCGATTACGAGAGCCTTACTGGATCAAGATTCGGGAGAAGAGCCGGGCCCGGCGTTTGAGTCGGCCTACTCCACCTCGACGACCGGCAGCTCGACGAAGCTCGCGGTCGCGCCGCTGTGGAAGACGCGGTGGGTGGCGGGGCGGTAGTCGGCGGGTTGGGCGAAGAAAATGTTGTCGACCCAGGTCTGCGGGTTGCGGTCGTAGAGCGGGAACCAGGTGGACTGGATCTGCACCATGACGCGGTGGCCCGGGGCGAAGACGTGGTGGACGGCCGGCAGGGTCCAGCGGTAGCGCTCGATGCTGTCGGCGGGGATCGGCGAAGGCTTCTCGAAGCTCTCGCGATAGCGGCCGCGCAGGATGTCCATCGACACGGCCAACTGGTAGCCACCGAGCTCGGGCTGGGTGGGGACCTCGTCGGGGTAAAGGTCGATGAGCTTCACCACCCAGTCGGCGTCGCTGCCGGTGGTGGACGCGAAGAGGTTCGCGACCGGGGTGCCCGCGACCGCGAGCGGCGCGGTGAGAACATCGGAGACGTAGACCAGGACGTCCGTGCGGTCCGAGGCGAACGCGCTGGTCGTCGACCAGCCACTCGCCCCAGGTCGAGTCCTCGGCCCACATGGGGCGGGCCGGGCGCTGGCGATACGGCACCGGTTTCGCCGGGTCGGAGACGTAGGCGTCGGCGGCCGGCGTCGAGACCGGCGAGCTCGTTGAGGTCGCCGCAGGGGCGCTCCACCCGAGGCCGAAGCCGGGCTCGAGATAGAGCTTGCGGGAAACGTTCGGACAGTCGGCGGTGCAACTCTGCGGCCAGCGATCGTAGCGCTGCCAGCGGTTGGCGCCGGTCTGGTAGGCGAGCACCGGCGGCTGGGCTGCGCCCGGCTTCGGGCTCTCTTTCAGGTACCGGTCGAGGAACGGCTGCAGGACGTCGCGGCGGAAGGCGAGGGCGGTGTCGCCGTCGAAGCGGATCGCTCCGAGGGAGCGACCGTCGCCGTTCGAGCCGCCGTGGCGCCAGGGACCGAGCACCAGGAAGTTGCGATCGTTGGCGGTGTCCTTGGCTTCGAGCGCGGCATAACTTGCGGGAGCGCCGTAGATATCCTCCTGGTCCCAGAGGCCACCGACGTGCAGGGTCGGCACGGTGAGGGGCTGGCGGCGGAGCAGCCGGTCGACCGCCTGCTCCTGCCAGTAGCTGTCGTAGGCCGGGTGCTGCGTGAGGCGGCGCCAGAACGGCAACTGCTCCATGCCCATCTCGCGACCGAGCGCGCCCGCCGAGCCCGCGGTCAAGAAGCGGGTGTAGTCGTCGTAGGAACCGGTCCACCAACCGAAGTCGTTCTTCTTCCCCGCCGTCTGCTCGTAGACATAGAGCGCCATCGCCTGGCGGAACGCTCCGTTGTGGAACCAGTCGTCGCCGATCCAGCAGTCGACGATCGGGTTGACCGGCACGGCGACCTTCAACGCCGGATGGGGATCGAAGAGACCCATGAGGACCAGGAACCCCGGGTAGGAGGTGCCGATCATGCCGACCCGGCCGTTCGTCTCCGGCACGTTCTTCACCAGCCAGTCGATCGTGTCCCAGGTGTCGGTCGCGTGGTCGACGGCGGTCGGATTCAGCGGCCCGCGCAGCGGGCGGTTCATCACGTAGTCGCCCTCCGAGCCGTGTTTGCCGCGGACGTCCTGGAAGACCCGGATGTAGCCCGCGAGCGCGACGACGTCGTCCGCCGAAGAGACCACCGCCTGCAGACGGGGGCTCGCCGCGCGGGTGGTGGCCTTGTCGGCGTCGTAGGGCGTGCGGGTGAGCAGGATCGGCATCTTGCCGGCGGCGCCCGGGTCCTTCGGGACCAGGATCACCGTGTGGAGCTTCACGCCGTCGCGCATGGCGATCTCGACCTCGCGCCGGTGGTGGTCGAAGCTCTCGTCCGCGACCTGGAACTTCGCCGGGATGTCGCCCCCCGGCGGCACCGCCAACTCCTGCGGGGTGTCGGAGGGGAGGGAAGGACGGGGCGCCGGCGCGGGCGCCGGCAGCCGACAGGATGAAGAGGACAGCGGCGAGCCGGCGGGCGAATTGGAGGGTTCGGAGGTTTCGCATGGTGGTTTGCCGATCGTGTAAGCAATTGCGGTTCGGCGCAAGCTCCGCGTCCGGTATGTACGCCGGGGACAGGTACCCGCCCTGCGGCAGACTGGGGTCAACGGGGCCACTCGCTTGGGGCGGTTACGAGTCCCCAGCTGTTCGCGGCATCCCTTCGCAGCGCACCTTCTCAGCAGCACCCGCGCAGGATTTCCGCCTGCCGCGCTCCGTGATCGCAGCCACCCGCCTTGGCGGTCGCGGCGGAGCGTTCGACAAG
>CAVRDD010000001.1:0-11698 GCA_963719715.1 uncultured beta proteobacterium | reverse complement strand
CGCCGCTGCCGCCGGTGACCGCGAAGAGTTCCTGAGCGGTCGATTGGAACGCACGCCTATCCTTGCGGCCCGCAAATACTTCCAGCAACTTGAGCAGCAACGCAGGTTGACCGGGCTGCGATTTCAATGCCTCTTTGAGGACTTCCTCTGCTTGGGCATCACGGCCTAGCGCCAGATACTTCGTTGCTTCTTCGAGAGTGCCCATTTCATCGCTCGCCGCCGTGCTTACTGGGGCGACCGCGGCAATCGGGGCAGGTTCGGCCGGTGACGCATCATGCACAGTGATGTCTTCTGGCTCGGGCGTAAGTTCTTCCTTGGGACGTCGACGCATCCTGACGAAGGCCAAGGCCCCAAGCAGCGCCAATCCGCCTGCGCCGCCGGCAAGGTAGAGAGGCTCGCTGGTAACTGACTCCAGCAGGCTCGGCTCGCTTACGGGAGGTGCAACCACTACCTTGTGCCTGGGAGCAGGTGCAGCCTGCGGTTCGGGCTTTGCAGTTTCGCTCGCCGACGGCACCACGGCGGGAGACTCCGGCGCCTTGGCCACAGCTGGTGCGGGTGTTTCTGCCGATGGCTCTGCCGGTGCTGGCGCGGCGGTCGTCTGCGCCTTGGCAGCAGACTGATTCTGCACCTGTGCGCCACCGGCGCTCTTGATCGCCAGCAGGCGCTGCATGTCGCTCACAGACTTCTCGAGCATCTGCACGCGTTCGTTTGCTTCCTGCAGCGCCCTGTCTCGCGCTGTCAGTTCTTCCTCCATCGCCTTCACGCGATCCAGTGCAGCGTTCGTGACCTTTCCGCCGCCGCCAGTCGCTGTCTTGATGGTACCTCCTGCTATCGGCCTTCGAAAGCCGTAGCACGTCATCCGCGGGCCTCCCGGCCACCTTGATCCTCGACGGACGCCGAGATCCTGCCGGAGACGTCCTGCTTCGGTGACTCGTCGGGCGCAGCGGGTGCGGAAGCAGCAAGCTGCTGACGATAGGCATTCCAGTTCGCAGCTTGCAGTTTGACTTCCTTGGAAGCGTCTGCAGTGCTCGTCGCTGCGAGTTCGCTAGCATCGGGCATGCGCAGAATCGTCCCGGTCTTGAGCCGATTCATGTTCTTGCCGGCAAACGCCTGCGGATTGCTCTTGAACAGCGCCACCAGCATCTGGTCGAGATTGACGTCGCCCGCTTTGTTGACGCGGGCGATTCCGGAAAGGGTGTCACCCGCCTTCACCGGGCCATAGGACTCGCCGGATGTACTCGCCGTTGTCGGGGCCACCGCAACGCTCTGGCGCGGCGCCATCTTCTCCACTGGCCTGGCAGGCTCCTGAGGCTTCTGCTTGCTCTGCGCAACTGTCGTCGGCGCGGAGGTCGGTGCTCCGACCGGATCCATCAGGACCGCGTATTCGCGGGACAGCTTGCCTGCGCTCGAATTGAGCTCGACCAACAAGTCGAGATACGGTTCGCTCACCGGTTGCGTCGAGGTAATGAGAATAAACGGTTGACCGCCCGGACGCTTGTCGATCATCAGTTTCACTGACGGCAGTGCCGGGCTGTACTCGATGCCGGCCTGCTGATAGGCGTCCGGCGAAGCGACCCGCGCCGACAGCGTGCCGACTTCATCCTTCTGAACGGACACCAAGTCGATCTCCGCGCGCAGTGGCTGCCCGATACCGGACAACACGGTTAGCCGCCCCATACCAGCAGCGCTTACCGCCGTGGATGCGACGAGGAAAGCCCCCGCGAGGAGTCTTGTAAGGAGTTTCGGCTTCATGGGTCGGTTACCCCGTTCCCTAGTTAATAAAGAATCTAGCATCAGAGGGTTATGATCTCAAGCTCGACTTAAGTCTCGCTCTGCATCCCCTCATACTTTCCTAATTCAGATACTTCTCGATAAGGATCTCGGCAATCTGGATGCTGTTGAGTGCGGCACCCTTCCGGATGTTGTCGCTCACTACCCAAAAGTCCAGACCAAGCGGGTGCGAGAGATCCTCGCGAATTCGGCCGACATACACCGGATCACGCCCGGCCGAATCGGTTGCTGCCGTCGGATAGCCTCCGGCGCGCCGCTCGTCCATGACCACTACCCCTGGCGCTCGCTCCAGGAGAGCACGCGCTTGCTCTGCCGAGATCTTGCGCCGCGTCTCGATGTGTACCGCTTCGGAGTGGCCGTAAAAGACTGGAACTCGGACCGCGTGGGGTTCACCCGAATCGATGCATCTTCCATGATCTTCTGTGTTTCCCAGACCATTTTCATCTCTTCTTTCGTGTAGCCGTTGTCCATGAAGACATCGATGTGCGGCAGCACGTTGAAGGCAATCTGCTTCGGATAGACGTCCACCTTAACTTCGCGCTGATTGATCAGCGCCTTGGTCTGTTCGTTCAGTTCCTCGATCGCTTCCTTGCCGGTGCCCGACACCGACTGATAGGTCGCGACGTTGATGCGGTCTATGCCCACTGCGTCATGGATCGGTTTCAGCGCAACTACCATCTGTATGGTCGAGCAGTTCGGGTTCGCTATGATCCCGCGCACCTTGTAATTCCCGATCGCATGCGCGTTGACCTCGGGCACCACCAGCGGTATGTCTTCGTCCTGGCGGAACTGTGAGGTGTTATCGATCACGACACAACCTGCAGCGGCCGCCTTCGGCGCGAACTCTGCTGACACACTGGCTCCGGCAGAAAAAAGACCGATCTCACACTTGGCAAAGTCAAACTCAGCGACGTTCTCGACGGTCAACGACCGCCCCCTGAACCGGACCGTATTTCCCGCCGAACGGCTCGATGCCAATGCATACACATTTCGTACCGGAAAATTCCTTTCTTCCAAAATCGACAGCATGACTTCGCCGACCGCACCCGTCGCGCCCAGCACGCAGACATCGTAGCTCTTGCTCATTCCGATTCACCCTAGAATTCAAACGGTAAAGAGAACGGCAACCTGCTGGCAAAGACCTTAACGCTGTGCGCAGGAAGCCAAAAAGCAATATACATACCGGACGATCGGCGCGTCATTCCGACGAACGCTGCCGGCAAAGCGCTGCGCTAGAGCGCCCTCACCACAGCGTCACCCATTGCCGCAGTGCCGACGACCACCGCACACGATGCCGCGATATCACGGGTGCGGAAGCCTTGTTCCAGCACCTTGCCCACCGCGCGCTCGACGCGCTCCGCCGCGTCTTTCTCGCCGAAGGTGTAACGCAGCATCATCGCCACGGAGAGAATCGTAGCCAGCGGATTGGCGATGTCTTGCCCCGCAATGTCAGGCGCGGAGCCGTGCGCCGGCTCGTACAGACCCTTGCCGCTGGCGTCGAGCGACGCGGACGAGAGCATGCCGATCGAGCCTGTGAGCATTGCCGCCTCGTCCGACAGGATGTCACCGAACATATTGCCGGTGAGCAGAACGTCGAGGCTCTTTGGCGCGCGCACGAGTTGCATCGCGGCATTGTCGACGTACATGTGCGTGAGTTCGACCTCCGGGTACTGCCGTGCGACATCGGTGACGACTTCGCGCCAGAGCACGCTTGTTTCGAGCACGTTCGCCTTGTCCACGGAGCAGACCTTGCGCCGTCGCTTCGCCGCGATGCCGAACGCAACGTGAGCGATGCGCCTCACCTCGGACTCCGAGTACAGCATCGTGTCGTAGCCTTGCCTCTCGTCTGCAGAAAGCTGGCGTATGCCCTTTGGCTGACCGAAATAGATGTCGCCGGTGAGCTCGCGCACGATCATGAGATCGAGGCCCGTCACGACCTCCGGCTTCAGGGTGGATGCCTCGGCGAGTTCCGGATAGAGCACCGCCGGTCGCAGATTGGCGAAGAGACCGAGCGACTTGCGGATGCGCAGCAGTCCCTGTTCAGGACGCTTGTCCCGCGGGAGACCGTCGTACTGGTAGCCCCCCACGGCGCCGAGCAGCACCGCGTCGGCGGCCTGTGCAAGATCGAGTGTCGCTTTCGGCAGCGGATCGCCCGCCGCATCGTATCCTGCCCCGCCAATCGGGGCTTGCTCCAGATCGATTTTCAGCCCATCGCGGGCCAGAGCGTCCAGGACCTTAACCGCTTGGGCAACGATTTCGGGACCAATGCCATCGCCCGGCAAGACCGCAATCTTCATCATTCACTCAAGTAGGAGATTGATGGGTGGGGCTGTCCCCACCTCCTCCAGCTACAGCTCAGGGGGAGGCACTTACGCGTACAGCCAGGGAAAACGCTCGCGATGGCACGCCTCGAACGCCCGGATCGATTCGCGTTGCTCGAGGGTCTGTCCGATCTCGTCGAGTCCGTGGACCAGAGAATGTTTGCGCGACGCGTCGACGGCGAAAGGCAGGTCGAGCCCATCGCGCGTGGTGATGCGCTGCTCAGGCAGATCGACATGCAAGCGATAGCCCGGTGTCGCCTCGACCTCGCGAAACAGCGCATCGACGACATCCGCCGGCAGCACGATGGGCAGCAGACCGTTCTTGAAGCAATTGTTGAAAAAAATATCGGCGAACGACGGCGCGATGAGGGCGCGGAAGCCGAACTCGTGCAGCGCCCAGGGCGCATGCTCGCGGCTCGATCCGCAACCGAAGTTCTCGCGTGCCAGCAGCACCTGCGCGCCGGCGTAGCGCGGCTGGTTGAGCACGAAGTCGATCCGCGGGCGCCGCTTCGAGTGGTCCATGCCCGGCTCGCCCGGCTCGTGATAACGCCACTCGTCGAACAGTGTCACGCCGAACCCGGTGCGGCCGATCGCCTTCAGGTACTGCTTCGGGATGATCGCGTCGGTGTCGACGTTCGCCCGGTCGATGGGTGCAACCAGGCCGTCGAGAACAGTGAATCGCTCCATGCCTCACCCTCACATCTTCTTCTTGACGCTCTGGACGGCATCCTGCACCGCGTCGCCACCTCTCGATGTCCTTCCCATGCCCTGGAGGTGTTGCAACCACCATCGCACGCTGCAATCATGTACCAACCCCCGTATCAGCGCCACTGACGCACGTCGACGAAATGTCCGGCAATGGCCGCAGCCGCAGCCATCGGCGGACTCACGAGGTGGGTCCGGCCGCCGGTGCCTTGCCGACCCTCGAAATTCCGATTCGAGGTGGACGCACAGCGTTCGCCCGGCTCGAGGCGGTCATCGTTCATCGCCAGACACATCGAGCAACCCGGCTCTCGCCAGTCGAATCCCGCTTCCCCGAAGACGCGATCGAGTCCCTCCGCCTCGGCCTGGCGCTTCACCAGCCCGGACCCAGGCACCACCATCGCAAGGCGTGACGTTATCGGCAACACGCTTGCCGCGCACGACCTCCGCCGCCGCGCGCAGGTCCTCGATGCGCGAGTTGGTACAGGAACCGATGAAGACCTTGTCCAGCGGAATGTCCGCGATCGGCGTACCCGGCTTGAGTCCCATGTATTCGAGCGCCCGCGCGATCCCCGTGCGCTTCGTGGCATCGGTTTCCTCTGCCGGATCTGGCACCCGCCCGCCGACGTTTGTCACCATGCCGGGGGACGTACCCCACGTCACCTGCGGTTCGATGTCAGCTGCGGCAAACTGGACGTTGGCATCGAACCGCGCGCCTTCGTCACTCGTGAGCGTGCGCCAGTACGCCACCGCAGGCTCCCAGAGGTTCCCCTGCGGCGCGAAGCGGGCGACCGCGAAGATACTCGATCGTGACTTCGTCCGACGGCGACCATCCCCGCACGGGCCCCGGCCTCGATCGACATGTTGCAGATGGTCATCCGCCCTTCCATCGACAGACTGCGGATCGCACTCCCGGCGTATTCGAGCGTGTAGCCGGTGCCGCCCGCAGTCCCGATGCGCCCGATGATCGCCAAGACGACGTCCTTTGCCGTCACCCCGAAACCGAGCGAGCCTTCCACCTCGATGCGCATCGACTTCGTCTTCCGCGCAATCAGGCACTGCGTAGCGAGCACATGCTCGACCTCGGAGGTGCCGATGCCGAAGGCAAGCGCGGCAAACGCGCCGTGGGTACTGGTGTGCGAATCGCCGCACACGACCGTCATGCCCGGGCAGCGTGGCACCCGACTCGGGGCCGATGACGTGGACGATGCCCTGGCGGCTGTCACCGAACGGGAAGTAGGCCTTGTGCGCCGAACTCACGGATGTTGCGATCGAGCGTCTCGACCTGCAGTCGCGATACTGGATCCTGTATCCCGCGATCCCAGTCACGCGTCGGCGTGTTGTGGTCGGCTGTCGCGACGACCGATTTGATCCGCCACGGCTTGCGCTGTGCAAGCCGCAGACCGTCGAATGCCTGCGGGCTCGTCACCTCGTGCACCAGATGGCGATCGATGTAGAGCAGTGCCTCGCCGTTCGCGATTCTCACGCACGACGTGGCTCGCCCAGATCTTGTCGTAGAGGGTTTGCGCGTTCACGAACTGAAGGCTGAGAGCAGCGGAAAAGGTCTGAGGAAACAAGTCTTCGATTATCCCACAATCGATCGGTTCACAGCATCCGCGGGCCTCGTCTCAGCGCCGGTTTTCGGTGCCGGGCGCACGCGCCAAAGGACCAGAACGAGGCCGGCCAGAGCAGCAGCGGAGCCGGCGCTGAAGGTCAGCGCCGGGCCGAGCGCCCCCCAAGCGTAGCCGCTCGCCACCGCACCGAACGCACCGCCGGCGCCAAACGAGAGACTGTTGTAGAGCGCCTGTCCCTGGGCCTGGTGACGGCCTCGGAAATAGTGGTGTACCGCTGCCACCGCCGCCGAATGGTAGGAACCGAAGGTCGCGGCGTGCAGCACCTGCGCCAGCACGATGAGCCAGACGTGGTCGACCGCCCACCCGATCACGGTAAAGCGCACCACCGCGCAGGCTAGGCTGAAGATCAGGATCTGGCGGATCGTGAACCGGCGCATGAGCCGCGGCAACTGCATGAAGACGACGATCTCGAAGACGACGCCAAGCGCCCACAGCCAGCCGACGTCGGCCTTGTCGTAGCCGTGTTCGACCAGGTAGATGGAGTAGAACGTGTAGTACGCGCCGTGCGCCGCGGCCATCAAGAAGCAGGCTGCGAAGAACGCCAAGATCTGCCCGCGAAAGAGCACCCGCCACACCGGACCCGCATCGGCCGCGTGCGGCACGGCGCCGGTCTCGGGCACGCCGCGGGCGCAGATGGCGATGCCGAGTTTCGCGGCCAGTGCGAGCCAGACAAGGGTCGCGACCCCCGCCCAGTCCAGGAAGTAGCCCACGCCGACCACCGCCAGCACGAAACCGACCGAACCCCAGACGCGAATCACGCCGTAATCGCCTGTGCGTTCCTTGAGGACGCTGAACGTGGTGGCTTCCACGAGAGGCAGCGATGCACTCCAGAAGAGGCTCATCACCGCCATCACCGCAAAGAGCCACGGGAAGCTCGATCCGAAGAGGACGCCCGCCAAAGCGATCAGACTCAGATCCGCCGACAGCCGCACGATCCAGCGGCGCCGCCCCGACCGATCGGCGAGCCACCCCCACACCGTCGGGGCGAACATCCGCATGACCATCAGCAACGACATGAGGAGCGCGATCTGGCGCGCGTCGAAGCCCAGCAGTTGCAGGTAAAGCGTCCAGTACGGCGAGAAGATGCCGATGAAGGCGAAGTAGAAGAAGTAGTACCTGGACAGACGCCGGTACGCGGTGCGGTCGGTCATGGAGATGTCGACTGCGGTCGGCCGCCGCCGGGGTCGCTTACGCCTCGTCGGGGTCGGGGTTCTCCGCCGCCGGCGTGCCGTCGAAGGCGGCCGGGTGACCGGGGGTGCGCGAGGCGATGCGCGGCGTGATGCAGACCACGTCGGCATTCTGGGCGCGGTGCCGCAGCGCGTGATCCATGAGCACGATGGCGAGCATGGCCTCGGCGATGGGTGTGGCGCGGATCCCCACGCATGGGTCGTGGCGCCCGTGCGTCTCGACGACGACCGGATTGCCCTGCCTGTCGATCGACCGGCGCGGCAGGCGGATGCTCGAAGTGGGCTTCACCGCGATGCGCACGACGATGTCCTGACCGGTCGAGATGCCGCCGAGAATGCCTCCGGCGTTGTTCGAGAGGTAGCCTTCAGGGGTCATCTCGTCGCTGTGCTCGCTGCCACGCTGCTGCGCGCTCGCAAAGCCGGCGCCGATTTCCACCCCCTTCACGGCGTTGATGCTCATCATGGCGTAGGCAATGTCGGCGTCGAGCTTGTCGTAGACCGGCTCACCCCAGCCCACCGGCACCCCCTCGGCGACCGTCGTGATCATCGCACCCGCGGAGTCACCGGACTTGCGCAGCGCGTCCATGAACGCCTCGAGTTGCGGGACGAAGGTCTCGTCGGCGACGAAGAAGGGATTCGCGTCGACCACATCCCAGTTGCTGAAGGGGATTTCGACCGGGCCAAGCTGGTTCAGAAAGCCGCGCACGACGATGCCATGGCGCTCGCGCAGCCACTTCCTGGCAATCGCACCGGCCGCGACCCGCACTGCGGTCTCCCGTGCCGACTGCCTTCCCCCGCCGCGGTAATCGCGAACGCCGTACTTCTGCCAGTAGGTGTAGTCCGCGTGGCCGGGGCGGAAGGTGTCCGCGATCTTCGCGTAGTCCTTGCTGCGCTGATCCTCGTTGCGGATGAGCAGCGCGATCGGCGTGCCCGTGGTCCGGCCCTCGAAGACGCCGGACAGAATCTCCACCGTGTCCGATTCGCGCCGCTGTGTGACGTGGCGCGACGTGCCCGGTTTGCGGCGATCGAGCTCGCGCTGGATGTCGGCCTCGGCGAGTTCCAGCCCCGGCGGGCAGCCGTCGACGACACAGCCGATGGCGGGGCCGTGCGACTCACCGAACGAGGTCACGCAGAAGAGCTTGCCGAGAGTGTTGCCGGACATGGAATCGCGAGGAAGGAGCGCCCGGGGGCATGGTCTTTGGGGCGGCGCAAGTTTAGCATAGGGGTCGAAGCGAACTTCCCCTCCTGCAGCGCTGCGCGAGACCTCTCCGATGACAGACCGCCCCGATCCCGACAAGCTGAAAGGCCCGGGCGGACTCACCCTGCGCCAGATTCACGAGCAGACGAAGAAGAGCATCGCCTGGGACCAGAGCGCGAAGGCACGCAATGCGGCGGCGTCGAGGGAAAACCGTTGGCAACGCTTCGTGCGCTTCGTCTGGGACAAGAACCGCGGGCGCGGATGAAAATCGCCTAGCCGGCAGCGGCTGAGCTTGCGGCGGTCGCCAGCCGCTCCAGCATTTCAACGCCCCACGCGACACCGAAGCCGGTGACGTCCGACGCGCACGCGCCCAGGCCCCCCACGCAGGTGCTCGCGGACAAATCCATGTGCAGCCACTGCACGCCCTTGGCGAAGCGCTGCAGGAAGCGCGCGGCGAGAATATGGTCCGCCTGCCCCTCCAACGAACATTGCTTCACGTCCGCGATCGCGCTGTCCAGCGACGGATCGTAGTCGGCGTCCATGGGAAACGGGTGCACGCGCTCGCCGGTCGCGCGGCCGGCGGCCACCGCTGCCTCGATCAGCGCATCGCGATTGCTGAAGATGCCGCAGTAGCGATTGCCGAGCGCCGCCTTCATGCTGCCCGTGAGTGTTGCAAAGTCCATGATCGTCTCGGGCTTGCTGCGCGCGGCCAGCGCCAGTGTGTCCGCCAGCACCATGCGCCCCTCCGCGTCGGTGTGCATGATCTCGATGGTGGTGCCGTCGAGCGCGGTGACGACGTCGTTCTGCTTGTAGGCGCGCGGGCCGATATGGTTCTGGGCGAGCGCGAGCCACGCCTCGACGCCGTCCGCCAAACCCGCTTTCGTCGCCGCCAACAGCAGGCCGAGCGCCACGGCGGAGCCGTTCATGTCCTTGTGCATGCCGTGCATGTACTGCGCAGACTTGAGATTGTGCCCGCCGGTATCGAAGCAGATGCCCTTCCCCACCAGTGCGACGCGCGGCCGCCGGCGGCCTGCCCGGCGCCGTAGATGCACGATCGCCGCGTCCTCTTCGGCGCTGCCCTGCGCCACCGCCACGAACGCGCCCGCCCCCATCCGCCGCAGTTGCTTCAGGTCGAACTCCTCGACCTCCCAGCCGTGTGTACGCGCGAGCTTGCGGATACGCTGACGATACAGGGCCGGCGTCAGCTCGTTGGGCGGCAGCAGGGTCAGTTCACGGCACAGCAGGTTGCCTTCCGCGGCCGCCGCCAGACGCTGCAATTCCGCTTCGAGCACTGCCCCGTGCAGCGCAATCTTCGCCAGCCCGGTGACCGCTGCCTTCTTCTTTCGCGAGGGCAGCGCAGGACCGTTCAGCCACGCGCACTGCACCGCGCGCAGCGCAGCCATGTGCCGCGCCTCCTCGCTGCCGAGCACGGCGATCACGAGTGTCTCCGGCCCTTCATCGAGCAGGGGCTGCATGGCCCGGCGCACCAGCGTCTGCTGCTCGAAAACCGTCTTCTCCGTGTCGAGGCTCAGCCAACAGGCGAGCGCGCCCTTGCGAAGGGTGGCGGCGACCGGTTTGTCGGCGAGGTCGACCGGCTTCAGCCGCCGCCGTTCGAGCACACCGGCGAGCACGTCGCCCACCGGCAGCGCCTTGACCTCGCGCACCGACGCAAGCTTGGGCAGCAGCACAAACACGTGGGAAGACTTGGCGAGTGCTGCGTCGGAGATCGGCGTTGGGTGCTGCTCAAGGGTGGCGAGCATGGTGTCGATGTATGGATTTCGGCTGGACGTGAGGATTATATGTCCGCGCCGCACGCCCGCCGGTCCGTGACGCTACTTCATTGCGCGCCCACCGCCGCCAGGGAACCTCCGCTTAACGATGGCTACACCCCTGCCACTGCAGCGCGCCGCTCGCGATCGTGCAGGACGCGCGGACTGCGTGCCCGGCCCACGACGCGCTCCACCGCCAGCGCGTCTGCCAGCTCGCGCTCGCCGGACCGCACCGCAGCCTCGATCAGGGTGAGGTCGATGACGTCGCGCTGTGCATGGCTGCCACCGAAGCGATGGGCGATGCCACGGATCGGGCGCAGCAGCCGCACCGTTTGCGCATAGTCACCGGCGCCGAACGCGTGGATCGCCCGCGCCGCCGCATGACCGACCTCGGCGGTGAACGCCGCGTTGTCGCCCGCGCCAGTCATCGCCTCCCGCTGCGCTTCGAGCAGCACCGCCTGGTCATGAGGCCGGTCCGCACCCACGAAAGCCATCATCGCGTGCATGTCGTTGAACGCGTAGTTGCCTGCGGTGGCAATCGGTGCCCAGTTGGCGGCGAGCGCCTCCCAGCGGGAAGCCACGTTCACGCCGCGAAGGTGCAAGCGCCAGAGCAGCGCCGAGGCATCAATCATGTCGAGCACGATGCCAGAGCGGTGGCCATAGAGGGGTCCGTCGAACAGGCGCAGCACCTCATCGACCTCGTCCAGTTCCAAGTAGTAGAGCGCGAGATGCCACCAGTTGTGGACCGCCAGGAAACTCTCCTGCGCCCACGCGGCCCCCTCCCCGCGCAGCCAGGCGATGCCGTCCCGCGGCCGTTGGGTCATTTCCATCACATGCGCCACCGCATGCCAGCCCCAGCCGTCGCGCCGCTCCAGTTCGACGCTCGCCCGCCCTTGCCGCTCGGCCCCCGCGTAGTCGCCGGTTTCCTCGAGCCCGAAGGCGTGCATCCCGAGCACGGCGTGATAGCCGGGGACACCGCGTCCCCAGGCCGGGAGCACGCGCGCGGTACGGTCGCGCAACCGCAGTGAATCGCCGGTGAAGAAGTCGACCTGGTGTCCCGCCTGGAGCGCCAGCGCATCCCTCGGGTAGACCGCGC